>NZ_JACHCV010000001.1:0-2063778 GCF_014200785.1 Mucilaginibacter sp. AK015 | reverse complement strand
CCGCCAAAATCGCGGGAGGCATCACGGCGGGTAAGGTCATCCAGCGTAACCAGCCGGGTGCCCGAGTTTGGGGCCGAGCCCGGCTCATTGAACCCGATGTGGCCGGTACGGCCTATACCCAGCAGCTGCAGGTCCAGTCCGCCAAGCTCTTCGATCAGCCTTTCGTATTCCAGGCAAAAAGCGGCCACCTTATCGGCGGGGAGGGTACCATCGGGGATGTGCACGTTAGCCCGTTCAATATCCACATGGTCAAACAAATTCTCGTTCATGAAGGTAACGTAGCTTTGCACGGCATCGGGCTTCATGGGGTAGTATTCATCCAGGTTAAAGGTGATAACATTCCTAAACGAAAGCCCTTCCTGCCGATGCAGCCTCACCAGCTCGGCATACACTTTTATAGGGGTAACCCCCGTTGCCAGGCCAAGCACGGCCTGCTGCCCTGCAGCCTCTTTTTTACGGATAAGACCGGCAATGCGTTTTGCAACAGCTACCGATGCCGCGTTCTGGTCAGCGTACACCGTTACCGGAAGTTTCTCGTAACGGGTCTCTTCTAATAAATTTAATCTTGCCATAATGGGGTTTATATATTGCTATTCGGTTTATCTGAATTAAAATCGGCACAAAAAAAATCCCCACCGAAGCGAGGATTTCAACCAATTAACTATAAAATAATCCCTCAAGCAGGGACATCAAGTATGCATATTTTAATGATCTGTTATTCATCATTAATGCAAACTTAATAAACATAAATGTAACAATCAAGATACTTTTTAAAAAAATTTAAAAAGATTAAATCTGTAGGGCTTGCCTAATATCGTTTATAATATAATCAGGCTCCTCTAAACCAATATACATGCGTATCAGTTGATGACGTGGATTTATTTCGTGATAATCAGCTATTTGAATGCCTGCTAACGAAGGGATTACCAGGCTTTCGTGTCCGCCCCATGAAACCGCCATTAGGATGTGCTTCAAATTATTGCAAAAAGCCTCAATTTTCTCGAGCGATGAATTTTTTAGTGTAAAAGTAAACAGCCCCCCGCATCCCTGCATTTGCCGGCGGGCAAGGTCCGCCTGTGCAAATTCATCATCAAACGGCCACAATACTTTATCAATTTGCGGCTGCTGCCTTAGCCAAGCAATAACTTTTTTTGTCGTCTCGAAACTGCGTTGCAGGCGCAGGGGCAAAGTACGCATACCGCGTATGAGCAGCCATGCCGAATGCGGCGATAACGACGGCCCGATATTCATAAACTCATGCGAAAAAATCTGCCGTATAAGCGTTTTGCTGCCGGTAAGTACACCTGCAACCACATCAGAGTGCCCGCCGAGATATTTAGTTGCCGATTGCGCCACGAGGTCGATCCCCAATTTAACAGGCTGTTGGTAAATGGGGGTGCAATAGCTGTTATCGGTCATGGTAATGATGCCGCGCTGCCTGGCCATCGCGGCAACCGCTTCCAGGTCCTGTAGTTCGTAGCTAAAGGTACTTGGGCTTTCCAGGTAGATAAGCCGGGTATTTGCGCGGATGGCATTCTCTATATTTTCTACCCTGGTGCCGTCAACAAAGGTGCAGGTTATGCCAAACTTCGACAGGAAGTCGTTAAATAATCTGATGGTCCAACTGTAAGGGTTGTCTACGGTAACTACATGGTCGCCCTGTTTAAGCAGGGCCAGTATAGGGACGGTGATGGCAGCAATACCGCTGCTGAAAACCAGCGCATCTTCGGCGCCATCCAACGCGGCCAGTTTTTGACGCAGGATATTCAGCGTAGGGTTGTTTCCGCGCGAATAAAGCAGGGCATCAAACTCGTTGCTCAGCGCGTTGCGAAAATCACCGACGGTTTTAAAGGTGAAGTTGCTGGTTTGCACAATTGGCGGCGATACAGCGTTGAAATAACCATCGCGCTCTTCGCCAAGTTCGTTTAATATATACGATATATCCATGGGTCAGTTATCAGGCAGTAAGGGTTTTTGTTTATGGGTACTTAAGTAATAAACGGCCAACCCCAGCGCATATGCCGCCAGGCACCAAAATGCCGCAAACGGATTTTCTTTAAAGGTGATGAAAATGTTGATGGTAACAAACCAGTAAGCCAAAATGAACACGGCCGGTATAAGCGGGAACCATTTGATAACGTAAATATCTTTTGTATTGAGGTGTTTTGTTTTTTTACGCAGGATAAAAATAGTTAACGCGCAAAGCGAAAGGCCGATGGTATCAAAAAACATCACGTATTTAAGCATTTCGCTGAAGGAGCCTACAAAGAAAAGAATAACCAGGGCTGCCGCCACAAAAAAAGACATTCCGAACTCCTGTACCTGGGTTTTTGAGTTTACCTTTTTAAAAATAGCAGGGAGCATGCCATCTTCGGCCATAGCATAATATACCCTGGGATTGGCAAGTATGTTCACATTTACATACGCCAATACCGATACAAACATTAGTATTGAGGTGATCTTGTAACCGGTGGTGCCAAATATTACCCCGGCCAGCTTTGCTGCCAGTGTATGGGTTTGCTGCAAACCGCCAATGCCCAGCACCGCATAATAAACATAATTGATGGCCAGGTATAAAGCTATTACTGTACCTATCCCAAAGAAGATGGCTTTTGGTATATTGCTTTTAGCGTTGATAATATCACCCCCAAAATTAATGGTTTGCTGGTAGCCCCCGTAGGTAAAAAAAACCGCCACCAGGCTTAACCCGAATGCGCTTATAACATTACCGGTATGCGGCGCTATAGCAACCATGGTATAAGGTTGGGCATCGGTTTTAAAAACGGCCAGGCAAAGCACCAATATAGCCGCTACTTTAAAAATGGTTAAAACGTTTTGGGCGCGGGCGCTTAGTTTAATGCCTAAAAAGTTAATAACATATAGCAGCAGTACCGTGAAAATGGTAGTAAGCTTTGTACCGGTGGGGTTTTGCAGGCTATGAGGCAATAAAATGGGGTTGATGTATTCGGCCCCAAGCAACGCTACCGCTGCTACCGACGAGGCATTGCTGATAACCAGCACCCAGTTGATCATAAAAGCAAAGGCCGGGTGATAACAATACGAAAAAACTTTATAAAAGCCGCCTGTTGTGGGGTATCGCGCGCCTATTTCGGCAAAGGTTAACGCCCCGCAAAGTGTAACTATACCGCCAAATACCCATGCACTAAAAAACACCGGCACGCTGCCGGCTTTAACGGCAACATCACTCGGGCTGCCAAAAATACCCATCCCTATCACCAGGCTGATAACGATCATGCTGAGGTCGAAGCGATTGAGGCGGGGTTGAATGCTCATTATTATCCAAACGTTTATTTTTTGAATTTATATTTTAATTTAATTTTGTTTAATCCCGAAATCATTTAAATTCGTTTGTTGGTGTTTTACCTAATTAACTGGTCCTATTTTGAAGCAATTTAAACAAATATTACTTACGGGGATATTGTTGTTTTGTTTTGCGCCTGCATTGGTTGTTAAGGCGCAGCAGCGGCCTGTTAAATCAAACAAGGCAGTTAACAGGCCCGCGCCTAAACCGGTTATGAGCCCCCAACTGAAAAACTTTCAGAAACTTGCGTCGCAGGCCAATGTCAGCTTTTCGTTTCCAAACGGTTTCAGGGAAACAACCGCGCCAAACAACGAGGATTTTTCTTTCGACTATGCCATGGAGTTGCCAGGCAAGGATTTCGAGATCTGGTTTCAGGTAAAATCACAGAAAGAGAATTACGCGAGCTACCTGCGGTCGATAAATGATAAAAGTACCAGGCAGGCCAACCCGGATTCGTTGTACCTGGGCATGGGTACCGCGCATGCGTTGGCTTTTACAGGCGAACATCATTTTTTTACCCGTACCATACCACCCGCTTACCTTGCCAGGTATAATGCCGACGCGGGCAAAACATACCTGCTTAACCTGCTTGACCTGCCGGTAACCAAACACTATAAATACGCCCTGCTGATAACATTGCAAAAAGACCATATCGGCACTATCCTGGCGGTTTGTTTTGCAAACGAAAAAGGCCCGGATTTTTTTAAAAGCATCGACAAAGCCCGAAACTGCATTAGGTTTAACCCATAAATGGTTGGTAAATGTTAATAAGTTAGCGCATTTAAACGTTAATTTAAGTGCCATAAATTTATTTTTGCATCCGGGGCATATCAGCACCAAAAACACTTGATCTAAAACATGGCAGAAACAGTAAATTATGATGATGACAGTATCCGGTCGTTAGACTGGAAGGAACACATCCGCTTAAGGCCGGGAATGTACATTGGTAAACTGGGCGATGGTTCGGCTTATGACGATGGTGTGTACGTATTGCTTAAAGAGATCATTGATAACTCCATTGATGAATTTGTGATGGGCGCCGGCCGTACCATCGAAGTAAATATGAGCGATCATAAGGTATCCGTACGCGATTATGGCCGCGGCATCCCCCTGGGGAAGGTTATTGATTGCGTATCAAAAATAAATACCGGAGGTAAGTACGATAGCAAGGCCTTCCAGAAATCGGTGGGGTTAAATGGTGTGGGTACCAAGGCGGTTAACGCTTTATCAAATTCGTTCACGGTGCAAAGCTACCGCGACGGCCGCACCAAGATAGCTGAATTTGAAAAAGGTGAGCTGATACGCGACGAACCCGAAAAAGAGACTTCGCAGCGCAACGGTACGGCCATAAGCTTTATCCCCGACGATACCATTTTCAGGCATTACCGCTTTATACCCGAGTTTGTTGAGAACATGATATGGAACTACGTGTTCCTGAACGCGGGCTTAACGCTGAATTTTAACGGGCAAAAGTACCTCTCAGAACGGGGCCTTTACGACTTGCTGGTACGCAATGCCGATGCCGAGAACCTGCGGTATCCTATCATTCATCTTAAAGGGGATGATATTGAAATTGCTATGACGCACGGGCAGTCGTACGGCGAGGAATATTATTCGTTCGTAAACGGCCAGCACACCACGCAGGGTGGTACCCACCAGGCTGCTTTTCGCGAAGCGGTAGTGAAAACCATTCGCGAGTTTTATAAAAAGGAGTTTGACGCCGCCGATGTAAGGGCATCTATTGTTGCGGCAATAGCGGTAAAAGTACAGGAGCCGGTGTTCGAATCGCAAACCAAAACCAAGCTGGGCTCGCAAAATATTGGGCCGGATGGTCCGTCGGTACGTGGTTTTGTAAACGATTTTCTGAAAAAAGAACTGGATAACTACCTGCATAAAAACCCTGCGACGGCCGATGCCCTGCTGAAGCGGATATTACAATCTGAACGTGAGCGTAAGGATATCGCCGGCATAAAAAAGCTTGCCAACGACCGCGCCAAAAAAGCATCGCTGCATAACCGTAAGCTGCGCGACTGCAAGCTGCATTTTGATGATAACCACGAACGCAGGCAGGAAACCACCCTGTTCATCACCGAGGGCGACTCGGCAAGCGGTAGTATAACCAAATCGCGCGATGTGCAAACGCAGGCGGTGTTCAGTTTAAAGGGTAAGCCGCTAAATTGTTTCGGCCTTACCAAAAAGGTAGTTTACGAGAACGAAGAATTTAACCTGCTGCAGCACGCGCTGAATATTGAGGACGGTATAGACGGGCTGCGTTACAACAATATTGTAATAGCTACCGATGCAGATGTGGATGGTATGCACATCCGTTTGCTGCTGATGACCTTCTTTTTACAGTTCTTTCCCGACCTGGTAAAGGCAGGGCATGTATCTATCTTGCAAACACCCCTGTTTAGGGTGCGCAATAAAAAGCAAACCATATACTGCTACAGCGATGAGGAACGCCGCAACGCCATTGCCAGCCTTGGCAACAAGCCCGAGATAACCCGCTTTAAAGGGTTAGGCGAGATATCACCTGATGAGTTTGGTTTATTCATTGGCAAAGATATCAGGCTGGACCCGGTGTTTTTGAAAGGAGATAACATTAAAGCCCTGCTTGAATATTTTATGGGTAAAAACACGCCGACACGCCAGCAGCATATTGTGAACAATCTGCGGGTAGAGAAAGACGACGAAACAGTTAACCCTTTGATAGCCGAAAATTTGGACGAAGTTGAATTGCCGGTTGCGGTGTAGATGATATGATTAGAAAACGGTCATCTTGTTAATTTAGTAAACCTTAAGATGTACTGAAGCACCTTAAAGGCAGGGTTGTGCGGTTCCCTACCGACGGTAGGGAATTATACAAATACCTGTTTAGCGTCAACACACTTTATACAACATCATCACCATGAAATTAAAACTGTATTTATTTTTTATTTTACTTACAGCCGGCATAACGGCCAATGCGCAAACCGGCTTTCCGTTTGATAACGAGATACGCGATTTTAAACACCAGGACAGCATCAGCATGCCTGCAAAAAATGGCATCCTGTTTATTGGCAGCTCGTCTATCCGCAAATGGACGGATCTTGAGCAGCGCTTTAGCGATAAGCCCATTATCAGGCGGGGCGTTGGCGGCTGCACCATTGAGCAGGTGGTAGATTATTACGCCCCATACATTATATACCCGTACCAGCCGCGTAAAATATTTATCTACGCCGGCGAGAACGATATCGCCGCAGGCAAAACCGGCAAGTTTACCGCCCGCGAGTTTTATAAGCTGTGGGCCATGATCAAACAAAACCTGCCGCACGCCGAGATTTATTTTATGGCTATAAAGCCCAGCCCGAGCCGTGCAAAGTATTTCCCCGAAGTTAAAATAGCTAACGCCCTGGTAAGATCTTTTTTGAAGAATAAAAAGAAAGGGCATTACGTAGATATAGCATCGGTAATACTCAACCCCGCAACGCACCAGCCCGATACAAGCTTATTTGAAAGCGATATGCTTCACCTGAACAGTAAAGGCTATGATAAATGGCAGGCAGTGCTGCAGCCTTTAGTAAAATAATATCAAACACCGAATGTATAACACCCAATAACGAAGTGACAATTTCGGTGTTTGACATTCAGAATTCATTATTCAATAAACTTCTTAAGGCTGCTCTCCCCCCGGGAGAAGGGTATGGGGTGAGGCTAAAATAGAAAGGCCCCCCATTATATCGGGGAGCCAATCACACTCAAACACTAATTTTAACTATTTAAATACACTATAAACGTTCGTGATCTTCCAGCCGCTGCCGGTATTAGCAACGGTTACATAATTGCTGCGGGTAAAGTTGTCAAATTTCATATCAACCCTTACAACAGCCATATCGGGGTTGTTCTCTACAATTTCGGTACTGGTTGTGCACACCTGTTCAATGTTTTTTTCATGTTTCAGGTAATCGGTCATTTCTTTTTTGGTAAAGCTTAAAATGCTTTTTCCGCGCAGCATGCTAAACTTGGCCGATTGATCAACAACCTGGTTCAGGCCATCTATCCTGCCACGCGTCATGGCATCTACATAGATATTGATGGCGTGGGTTTTTGTTAAGTTAATTTCGGGGACATCGGTAGCTTTAGCCTGTATAAAGCTGCTGGTAACAATTAAGGCAATGCCAAGGGTAACTGATTTTAAGGTTTTCATAATTTTGAAATTAAGGTTGTAATTAATTTGTGTTTTTTATGACCGCTCAGTTAATAGTTACAGTTATAAGATGTACCCAGCCACCAAATAGTTACACCTTAAACTGTTAAAGTTGGCTATTTAACAAACATTTAACATTTGGCCCTGATATTATATATTTGGTGATGGTTGATTTTACTACCATTATTCATCGGCATAACGAGCACGGCGACAAAACCGGGTGGACTTATATTATCATCCCGTTTGACATCGCGCAGCAAATACTGCCCGGGAATAAAAAGGCGGTAAGGGTAAAAGGCTGGCTGGATGACTTTGCTGTTGCGGGTATGTCTATGATGCCGGTTGGCGAGGGGAATTTTTTGCTGGCCCTGCGTGCCGATATCAGGAAAGCTATCCATAAAAGCCATGGCGCCATGTTAAGGGTTAGGCTGGAATATGATAAAGACTTTAAAATAGAAATGCCTGCCGACCTGCAGGAGTGTTTTGACTTTGAACAACCCGAAGCGTTTGAATATTTCAGCAGCCTGGCAAAATCTCACCAGGGTTATTTTATCAAATGGATAACCGATGCCAAAACAGTTGAGACACGCGCCAGCCGTATAGCCAAAACCATTAGCGCGGCAATACGCCGCATGGACTACGGCGCAATGCTGCGCGAGCAGAAAAGGTTAAGGGAATAAGCAGGAAAATATTAGTCGCCCGGTTTATAGCTGTTGTTCTTTACAATAACTAACGCTTTAACGAACCGTCCTTGTTGCAGGTTATGCAATAGTTGCCCCAGGTGTGCCCGGGCATACTGCTGCCGGGCGTCGGCATTTGCCAGCTTAACGCTGCCCGCCCACATCCGGTCATGAAACTCCCTGAAACTGGGATAAGGACCTGTAAGATCAACAGGCTGGTTGGCGTTGAAGCAAATAAGCCCGAAAAAGGTGAAATAAAAAAAATGCAGGAGCTGCCGCATCAGGTAAAAGCGGGCAAGCTGGTAATCAGCGGCATCGCTGCCAAAGTAAGCTTTCAGGTATGCCTTTTCTTCAAGGTCATTGTTCACCGCAAAGTTGGCGATAACGGCAAGGTCAGTATAACGGTCGTTCAAAAAGGCGGCTTCCCAATCAACCAGCCAGGGCTCAGTTCCGTCAAAAAGGATGTTTTCGGGTTTAAGGTCGTTATGGCAGGCTACCAGGTCGCCATAGTTAGTAGGGTATGCCCGTTTGATCTGGTCGTAATGTTCAAAAAGCCTTGCTGCCATTTTGCCGGGCAGGGTACAGGCAGCTCTGAACTTTTGCACAAACCCATCCATTCGCTCCAGGTAATTCATCCGGTTGGGGAACGCGGGCAACGTATGCAAGCGACTGAGCAGCGTTGGCATTTTCTCCCTCGCCAGGTTCAGTTCAAAAGGTTTCGCCTCCACAAAATCAGTGATGCATAACCCGTCGGCAGCGTTGGTGTACCAAACACGCGGTGCTATTCCGGCTTCGGCTGCGGCTGTCATGCAGTTGTACCAGTGCGCGGGGTCGTTCACATTATTCATTTGGGTAATGATGCGCAGCAGGTACGGCTTGTTTTTTATCACGATCTTAAAAATAAGGGCGGATGAAAGGCCGGCTGTAAGTTGGCAAACTTCATCAAACCAGGTTACATCAAATGCTGTTTGCAGGGCACGTTCAACCAAAGGCCTTTTTTCTTCAGGGACCATAAACTATGTTGTAAAATGTTGGTTAATAGCCAAATTTATCCGCGCAAATACATTCAAAAAAATGTTTTGCAGTATAATTTTTTTGGCGAAATAAAGTGAAGATGAACACGTTAACCTAATGCAAGTTTGCTAAAAGCGACAAGCTGAGCTGCCAAAGCCTGCACGGGCTATCATTGTAAAACACGGTTGAAAAACCGCTGTTTGTGCATAAAATCTATACATCTGCATATCTGCACATCTGCACATTTCCCTATCTTTACCCATCCTTAATTTTTTTAGTTACAGCATGAGCGACGATCTGAACAATCCTGATACTCCTAAAAATAATAACGAAGAAAATATACTGCATAAAGTTACCTCGCTCGACGGGCTGTACGAAAACTGGTTCCTGGATTACGCCTCTTATGTAATACTTGACCGTGCCGTTCCGCACATAAACGATGGTTTAAAACCTGTGCAGCGCCGCATACTGCATTCGCTTAAGGAGATGGACGACGGGCGCTTTAACAAGGCGGCCAACGTAATAGGTAACACCATGAAATATCACCCGCACGGGGATGCTTCTATTGGTGATGCTATGGTGCAGATAGGGCAGAAGAACCTGCTTATAGATTGCCAGGGTAACTGGGGCGACCCTATAACCGGCGACTCTGCAGCGGCCCCGCGTTACATCGAGGCGCGCCTTTCAAAATTTGCGCTGGATGTTGTTTTTAACCCCGATACTACCATTTGGCAGGCCAGTTATGATGGCCGTAACCGCGAGCCGATAACCTTGCCGGTAAAATTCCCGCTGCTGCTGGCGCAGGGTGCCGAGGGTATTGCGGTAGGCCTGGCCACCAAGATATTGCCCCATAATTTTATTGAGCTGATAGACGCCTCGATAGCGGTACTTAAAGGCGACCGGCCAAACCTGCTGCCCGATTTCCCGACGGGGGGTATGGCGGATGCTTCGGCTTATAACGAGGGACAGCGTGGCGGCCGGATACGGGTGCGCGCCAAGATAGTTGAGCGCGATAAAAAAACGCTTACCATTACCGAAATACCTTTTACTACCACCACCGGCAGCCTGATAGACAGCGTTATATCTGCCAATGACAAGGGTAAGATCAAAATAAAAAAGATAGAGGATAACACCGCCCAGGATGTGGAGATAGTGATTCACCTGGCGCCCGGTATCTCGCCCGATGTTACTATTGATGCGCTTTACGCCTTTACCGATTGCGAGGTTTCCATATCGCCAAATACCTGTGTGATACAGGACGATAAGCCGCGCTTTATGAGCGTGAACGACATGCTGAGCGAAAGCACCTTCTTCACCAAAGACCTGCTGAAACAGGAATTGGAGATAAAGTTGAAGGAACTGATGGAAAAGATCTTTTTCAGTTCGCTGCTCAAGATCTTTATCCAGGAAGGGATGTACAAGCACCCCGACTACGAGAACTCGGCGGATTTTGAAGGCGTGCTGGTGGTATTGAACAGGTTGTTTGAGCCTTTCTTCCCGCAGTTTTATCGCACTATACTCCCTGAAGACTACAAGAAGCTGATAGATAAGCCGATGAGCAGCATTACCCGTTTTGATGTAAAGAAAACGGATGAACAGATAAAAGCGCTGGAAGCGGAAATAAAAACAGTAAAAAATCACCTGAAACACCTTACCGATTATACCATCGCCTGGTTCGAAAAACTAAAGGACAAGTACGGTAAAGACCGCGGCCGTAAAACCGAACTGCGCACCTTTGATAAGGTAGAAGCAGCACAGGTGGCCCTGGCAAACGTTAAGCTATACGTAAACCGCGAAGACGGCTTTATTGGCAGTGGGTTAAAGAAAGACGAGTTTGTGTGCGACTGCTCGGATATCGACGAGATCATCGTGTTTCGCGGCGACGGCAGGTTTATAGTAACCAAGGTGCAGGATAAAGTGTTTGTGGGCAAGGATATTGTGCATGTGGCCGTATTTAAAAAGAACGACGACCGCACCGTTTACAATATGATCTATAAAGACGGGCAAAGCGGCGTAAGCTATATTAAACGCTTCTCGGTAACGGGGGTAACCCGCGATAAGGAATATGATTTAACCAAAGGCAGTAAGGGTTCAAAAGTGCTGTATTTTACCGCCAACCCCAACGGCGAAGCCGAGGTGGTTAACGTACAGTTAAAGCCCCATCAAAAGCTTAAAAAGCTGCAATTTGACGAGGATTTTGCGCAGCTGGCTATTAAGGGGCGTAACTCTATAGGTAACATGGTTACCAAATACCCGGTTAAAAAGGTGATATTGAAGAGTAAAGGCATATCTACCCTGGCCGGCCGAAAGATATGGTACGATGATATACTGAAGCGCCTTAACGCGGATGGCCGCGGCAAATACCTCGGCGAGTTTGACGGCGACGACCGCATACTAACGGTAATGAGCAACGGTATTTACGAACTGACCAGCTTTGACCTGAACAACCATTTTGATGATAAGATGATTGTTATCGAGAAATACGACCCGTCAAAAGTGTTCGCGGTGGTGCATTACGATGGCAAATCAAAAAATTACATGGTGAAGCGCTTTGTGTTCGAAAATACCGTTATCGGTAAGCAAACCAGTATCATCAGCGACGAAAGCGGGTCAAAGCTCATCATCATATCCGGGGCGGCACAGCCTGTGGTAAAGGTTGACCAACTTAAAGGCAAAACGCTGATACCAGAAGAAGTGGAACTGAACCTTACCGACTTGATAGATGTAAAAGGCATGAAGGCGATGGGTAACCGCCTGTCGGTACACCAGGTAAAAAGCGTTGAACTGCTTACCGAGCACGACGATGCCGAGGATGTACCCGACCCGGCACCCGACTCGATAGAGGATACCGAAATTATCATTACCGGCGAGGACAAACATATACCCGATACACCTCCGGGTGCTGCAGAGGCAAACCCGCAGGCCGCGCCTATACAATCTGAGCCGGCAAAACCCGCTATAGAAAAACCGGCGGAACCGGAACCAACTAAACCGGTGGATGAAAAAGTTGGGGCGGCAGAGGCATCTGGAAAAACATTCGTGAATCCGGAAGAAAAGCCTTGGAAAACAGCGGAAAAAACTCAGGAAATACCGGAAAAAACTCAGGAAATTTCAAAAAAGAAGGTTGATTTTGAGATCACCAATCCGGACGATATCGAGATTGATGATAAGGGACAATTAGGTTTGTTTTAATACATAGCCGCGTTATGCTGAAGAGGATATTAGCTTGTTTCGTTTTAGTTTTTGGTATATTTAATATTGGCAGAGCCCAAACTGATAGCCATACCATCGCCCTGGGCGACAGCACCTTTTTGCTGGATGGTAAGCCGCTGCAAATGATCTCGGGCGAGATGCACTACACCCGTATACCACGCGAATACTGGCGCGAACGGATGAAGATGGCTAAAGCAATGGGCCTTAATACTATAGCCACCTATGTTTTCTGGAACGCGCACGAGCCGGTGCAGGGCAAATATGATTTTACCGGCAACAACGATATAGCCGAATTTGTGCGTATAGCCAAAGAAGAAGGCCTTTGGGTAGTAATGCGCCCAAGCCCTTACGTATGCGCCGAGTGGGAATTTGGCGGTTACCCCTGGTGGCTGTTAAAGAACAAAAACCTTAAGGTACGCAGTAAGGATCCGGCATTTTTCAACGCATACCGTAACTACATGATGGAAGTGGGTAAGCAGCTTGCCCCCTTACAGGTGAACCACGGAGGCAACATCCTGATGGTGCAGATAGAGAACGAATACGGGTCGTATAGCAACGACAAGGACTATCTGGCCCAAAACGAAAAGATCTTCCGTGAGGCTGGTTTTGATGGTTTGCTATTCACCTGCGATGGGCCGGGGCAGATACCTGCTGGTTACCTGCCGGGCTTTTTGCCTGCTGTAAACGGCGAGGACGAACCCGCTAAAGTAAAGGCGCTAATTAACAAATACCACAATGGCAAAGGCCCCTATTACATTGCCGAATGGTACCCGGGCTGGTTTGATAGCTGGGGTAAACCCCATAGCGGCAGCAACGCCGGTGAAGATGCCAAAAAGCTTGATGAGGTTTTATCGGCAGGGATCTCCATCAATATGTATATGTTTCATGGCGGTACCACGCGCGATTTTATGAATGGCGCCAACATGAGCCGCACCGAGGCTTATGCCCCTCAAACATCAAGCTATGATTATGATGCCCCGCTTGACGAGGCCGGCAACCCCACGCCAAAATATTTTAAATTAAGAGCAATTATCGCTAAACACTTACCTGCGGGAGAAACCCTGCCGGATGTACCCGAAAAAAAGCGCCGCACCTTTGCTTTGGAAGTGATCAAGTTAACTGGTGTTGCAAACCTGTTTAGCAATTTAGGTGCATCTGTAGAAAGCGACAGGCCACTTAGCTTTGAGGATATCGACCAGGGCTACGGCTTTGTGTTGTACCGCACCACCCTGGCAAACGCTGCAAGCGGGTTGCTGAAAATTAAAGAACTGCGCGACTATGCTACCGTTTATCTTAATGGTAAGCGCATAAGCGTGCTTGACAGGCGCTTAAAACAAGATTCGTTGCAGTTAGATAACCCAATACCAAACAGTGTGCTTGATATACTGGTAGAAAACAACGGCCGCATTAATTATGGTCCTTACCTAACCGATAACCGGCAAGGCATTACCGATAAAGTTACCCTGAACGGGCAGGAATTATTGGGTTGGAAAATGTACAAGTTTCCATTTGGAACAACCGATGGCTTTAAATACCTGCCGGCACAAAATCAGAACGAACTGCAGCCCGCCCTTTATCGCGGTACTTTCGCGCTGCGGGGGGTGGTTGATACTTACCTTGACATGAGTGGCTTTGGCAAAGGTTTTGTGTTCGTTAACGGCCATAACCTGGGCAAATACTGGGAGATCGGCCCGCAGCAAACGCTGTATGTGCCCGCAGCATGGCTAAAAAAAGGCATTAACGAGGTAATTGTATTTGATGAACTGAAAAGCGGTCACACCGAATTATCAACCTTCGACCATCCTGTTTTAAACCAGGTAAACTCACCTGCCTCCCAAAAGTAGCTTAGCGAGGGTTTAAACGATTACCTCCCAATGGTGTCGCCCCAAAAAGAAATTATATACAAACACAAAAGGCACCATTTTGGCGCCTTCTGTGTTTGTAAGTGTTTTATTGCTGATTACAGGATCAGGATCAATACCAGGATAATGATGATGATAGCACCAACTGAAAGGTAAACACCACCGCTACCCATTGCCTGGGCTTCGTGCTTAAGGTTTTTAAGCTCGGTTTTTAACTCTTTCTTTTCGGTTTTGTTCAGCTGAGATTTGTCCATTGCCTTGATCTCGTCAACACGCAACTTTATTTCCTCGATACGGGCGGCCTTCTGGTCTGCGGTCATGTGCGAAGCAGCTTCTTTGTAGGCATCCTTATTATCAGTAAAAGTGGCGGCATTACTGTTAAAGGCAGTTACGGTTAGTAACATGGTTACGGCAATTAGATAAATTTTCTTTTTCATAGTTGTAAATGTTGGAGTTATGTATTTTTAGGATAAGCGTAAAAGCAATTCAAATGTTTTAAAAACAATAAAATAAATTGTTTTTATATGCTGATATAGTACGACGCTTCAAAAACATGCCCAACAACTACTTTCTGAATGTTCTCTTTTTGCCGGATATCTTTTGGCTCCCCTGCCGAGTCGGCACAGCCGAGCCAGGGCTCGATGCATACAAAATCAGCGCCGGGTTTTGCCCATATCCCCAGGTAATTAAAATGCGGAAATTCAACCGATAAGGTTTGATCGTGCTTGTCGCTCCCGATGGTTACCATGCGCGATTGCAAATTTTTAAACACCAGGGCGTCCTGCGCAAACAGGTCGCGGGTTAAGTAAAGTTTTTTGTTTTGGGTAGATACAGGTTGCGTTTCGCCGCTAAACAAACCATCCTTGTTCAAAAGGTGCGATGCCAATTTTTCCTGTACCTCAAATTCCAGATAATAATCTTCAAATGTTTCGCCTGCGTTAAACGGTACGTTAAATGCGGGGTGCCCCCCAACCGAAAAATAAACAGGCTTATCATCCCGGTTAATAAGCTTATAGGTTACCCTAAGGGCATTGTCGATGAGCGTGTACAACACCTGGAAATCGAATTTAAAAGGATATACTGCAAGTGTTTTCTCGCAGTAGGGTAGCGAAAAGCCCGCATGAACGTCATCGCTGTCCAGCAAGATAAAATCCGACTGGCGCGCAAAACCGTGCCTGTTCATTGAATAGGCTCGCCCGTCAACGTGCAGTTCATTATCAAGCAAACCGCCAACAATAGGGAACAGGTTTGGCGCATGGTATGCCCAAACGTTTGGGTCGGCCTGCCATAGTTGCTCAACACCGGTTTCTTTATTAAATAACGAGGTAAGCTGAGCGCCTTTGCTATCGATGGCAACTTTCAGAAATTCATTTTCGAGCGAGATCATGCGTTGTGAGGTTTCAACGAATATCAACAAACAAATTGGTATCTGGTTTCGGTTGTATAAAAATAGGAAGGATAACCGGCTTTAATTCACCACATCGGGAGATACAGTAAATTAAGTAGCTTATATTATTCCTTTTCCACCTTAAGCTTCGCCCCGATAATAGAATCCTTTTGACCGGATGACTTGCTGTAATTATAATTGAACAAAGCCCCTTCAAAATCACCATAAGATACATTGGGTATCACAATATATTTATTGCCGAATTCTTTTTTGAGTTGGTCGGTAGCCGCCTGCCTGTTTTGTTCGGCGGGTTTGTTATCATACAGCATATCAAAATCGGCCAGGTTATCCCCGCATAACAAAACAATATTGTAATTATTTAATACCTGTTTGCGGCGGTCTTCCTTGCTTGATGTTTTTTGCCTTAATAGTACATGATCGTTGTCTGTATCAGGCATGTTATACAATAGCAGGTTTTTAATAGTGCCAGGGCGCTCATCCTCGTCGCGGTTGGTTATGTAAAAAACCGACACACCCTTTGATGCCGCGTACTTAAAAAACTCCGGGGCGCCAGGTACCGTATCGGCCTGTCCTTTGGCTGTCCATGTCTTCCAGGTGGCCAGTGTGTATTCTTTATTGGCGATAGCACGCGCCGCATCATAGGGGCTGTTATCTAATATAGTTTCGTCAATGTCGGTGACTACAGCCAGCGGTTTACCGCCGGGGTTTTTCAGGGCTTCATCCAGCCTTAGCTTGGCTGCATTATAAGCCTGGAAACACAATGCCCTATACTCGGCCGCCCGCTGCTGCCATACCGATGCCCATACTTTGCCGTTGTTGGCGATGGACGCGCTTTCGGTTCTCTTTTGGGTAGTGCAGGCTGTAAATAGCGAGGTTGCTGCAAGCAGGGCGATAATTGATCTTTTCATGTAAAATAAGCCTGGCCGGTTACAGTAGTTCCGGCTTTATTTTATCCGTAAATTCTTTGGCAAACTTATTTAATTTGGGCTGTATCACAAAGGCGCAATAAGGCTTCATGGGGTTATCGTTGTAATAATTTTGATGATAATCTTCGGCCTTGTAAAACTCGCTAACGGGGGTAACCTCGGTTACAATGGGTTTATCAAAAACCTTTTCGTCGGTTAACTTTTTGATCATGGCTCCGGCCTGCTGCTTTTGCTCGTCGGTGTGGTAAAAAATGGCCGAACGGTATTGTGTACCTACATCATTGCCCTGGCGGTTAAGCGTAGTGGGGTTGTGCGTTTTAAAGAAAACCAGCAGCAGTTCATCAAACGATAATATATCCGCGTCGTACTCAACTTCCAACACCTCTGCATGGCCGGTATCGCCGTTGCAGATATCCATATAAGTGGGGTTTTTGGTGTGCCCGCCGGTGTAGCCCGACGTTACCGATGTTACGCCCTTAAGCGCCTGGAAGATAGCCTCGGTGCACCAAAAGCAACCGTTGCCCAATGTTATTTTCTGTATGTTCATTTGATTAATAAACGAATGTAGGGTTACTTTGGTTTACGATGGAAAGCCCCGTTGAATGATTATTGCAGTGCAATTACTTTGCAATTAGACGATTACATAATTTATTCCGTTAGCACCGTAAACTTAAAATCAAGGGGTTCAAAATTGCGGATCAGTTCATCGATGAAAAGCTGGCCCCATTTCACATAGCTTAATCCAAAATTTTCGGTACGTTCCTGCAGGCTGTTGTTTGGGAATATATCGGCCTTGATGTGTTCTATCTGTTCCAGGCGCGTGTGGTAATTGCGCTTCTCGGCCTTTACCAGCTTTTTTTGCAGATTCTCTATGGCGTGTTTAAGGCGAGCCTGTACAGCCGCTGCCGATGGCTCAAGCGTACGGTCAATTTTATGCGAGCGCAATTTTATCTTTTCAAAAACACGCTCCAGTTCGCGCCATTCGTCGGCAAGCGTAAGGTCGTGGTTGCTGTGTTTTTTTACCCAGCCATTTTTGATCTCATCTGCACTTTTAAAGATCTCGGCAGGAGCAAGCTCCATGCTTTTTATTTTAGCAGCCGTTTCTTTACGGATAACCAGGCCCGAATTGCGCAACACCAATATAGGGAAATCAACCTTGTAAAAATCGAAGTTTGATTTCAATTCCAGCCAGTAAACCAGTTCGGCGCCTCCTCCAACATACGCGATGTTTGGCAAAATGCACTCCTGGTACAGTGGCCGCATTACCACATTAGGGCTAAACCTTTCGGGCGCGGTTTTTATTTCCTGTTTCAATTCAGCCTCGGTAAAGCTAATGTCTGTATTCATTACGCTGTAGCGGTCGTTCTCAAAAACAATGCGTTCGCGCAGGTTGTCCTTCAGGTAAAAAAAGTTTATCTCGCGTGGGTTTACCTGTATATGCACACCAAGCTTTTGTAATTGGTGGTTGGCAGCGGTTATATTTTTAAAGCTGTTTTGTTGGATGATATCTTGCTCCATAATAGGGGCGAAGGACTCCTTCAGGCGATGATCGTCGGCATCAATAATAACCAGACCATAACGCCCAAACAGTGCATTTACCAGGTAGCGGGTAGCATCAGCAAGCCTGTCGAATTTGGTGTAAGCGGTTTCAACCATTTCACCCAGTTCGGCCGAGTGCCCGTCAATACCCAAAACGCCCTTGTATTGGTTAATGGCCTGCCGCATAGTGTCGGGGTTTATGCGCCCTGTTGCGCCTGAGGCCTCGTACCACCAGTGCACCTTTTTACCACCTATATTGGTATAATTTATCTCGGCGAAGTCATGGTCCTCGGATGCCATCCAATATACCGGCACAAAATTTTTATCGGGGTGGGCTTGTTTTAGTTGCCTGCACAGCTTTATAGCGGTTACTATCTTGTATATAAAATATAGCGGACCTGTAAATATATTCAGCTGGTGCCCGGTGGTAACGGTATAGGTATCATTATTTTTTAACTGCCCGATACAATCGCGGATCATACCGGCCGATTGCAATTGGGGGGCGTTGTTTTGCGAATTGCCAAAATATTGCTCCAATAAAACCTGCGCTAACAAGTCGCGGTTGGCAATAACTTTTTTATGATCGAAAAATTTAGCGAAGCCTTTAAGGGTAGGGCGATGACTGTAAAATGATCTTAACTCCGGCACATTCTCCAGGTAGTCGATAACCGTTTGGGAAAAATATCCCGTGTCTTTATAGTCAATACAGGCTGCGTCCATTGTTTATTTCGAATATCGAACGTCGAATTTCGAATGTTGAATTTCGAAAACACATTCAAGTAAAGAGTCGAAATTAAATTTAAAAAGCTTAATAGCAATATACAGCCTTTAAAATCGGCTTTATTTTACAATTTGTCCATAAAGGTCAAAATCTTCCGCGGCGTTAATTTTTACATTAGCAAAGCTGCCTACGGCCGCATAATCTACATTGGCGTCAATCAATACCTCGTTATCCACCTCCGGCGAATCAAATTCCGTACGGCCAACAAAATAGCCGCCATCTTTCTTGTCTATCAGTACTTTATAGACATTGCCTATCTTTTCCTGGTTCTTATCAAACGATATACCCTGCTGAATTTCCATAATGGCATCAGCGCGGCCTTGCTTTACTTCTTCGGGCACGTTATCAACCAAAGTGTGCGCATGCGTTTTTTCTTCGTGCGAGTAAGTGAAGCAACCCAGGCGGTCGAATTTGGTATCCTCTACCCATTGCGCCATTTCTTCAAAGTCCTGGTGTGTTTCGCCGGGGTAGCCGGTTATCAGCGTGGTACGCATGGCAATATTTGGCACACGGTCGCGTATCTCATTAACTACGTCGATGGTTTTTTGCTTGGTAAGCCCGCGTCGCATTGATTTAAGCATGTTATCGGTAATATGCTGTAAAGGCATATCCAGGTACTTGCATATGTTATCCCGCTCGTTCATTACGTCCAATATCTCCATCGGGAAGCCGGATGGGTAGGCGTACTGCAGCCTGATCCACTCCACGCCGTTAACATCGCTCAGGCGGCGCAAAAGTTCGTCAAGGTTACGTTTGCCATACAGGTCCAGCCCGTAGTAGGTAAGGTCCTGCGCTATCAGTATCAGTTCTTTTGTACCGTTCTTTACCAGGTTTTCGGCATTTTTAACCAGTTGGTCTATAGGGGTGCTAACGTGTTTGCCACGCATCAGCGGGATGGCGCAGAACGAGCACGGGCGGTTACAGCCTTCAGCAATTTTAAAATAGGCGAAGTGTGACGGAGTGGTAAGCAAACGCTCACCGATCAATTCGTGGCGGTAATCGGCGCCAATGTTTTGCAAGATATTTTGCAGGTCGTTTGTGCCGAAATAAGCGTCAACGTTGGTAATTTCAGATTCAAGCTCAGGTTTGTAGCGCTCGCTCAGGCAGCCTGTAACTATCACTTTCCCAACCTTACCTTGTTCTTTAAGCTCGCTGTATTGTAATATAGTATCAATAGATTCCTGCTTGGCGTTATCAATAAAGCCGCAGGTGTTTATTACAATAATATCATCAGTGCGTACCTGCTGCGATTCATGCACCACATTAAAGGCGTTACCCTTAAGCTGGCCCATCAGCACCTCGCTGTCGTAAACATTTTTTGAACAGCCCAACGTAACCACGTTTACACGAGGCTTCGCGGCAATCTTCTGTACTCTGCTAATTTCCTTTGTCTTCATACTATCAACCCGTCATTGCGAGGAACGAAGCAATCTCTGAACTATGCATTGCTGGAATATCATATACGGAGATTGCTTCGTTCTCGCAATGACGCTTTATTTATTTGCGGCTGCGCCGCCATATCTTACTTGAATAGGCTGTTCACGAATTCCGTCCTGTCAAACAATTGCAGGTGGTCCATGCCTTCGCCAACGCCGATGTATTTTACAGGTATCTTAAACTGATCGGATATCCCTATGACCACACCACCTTTTGCAGTACCGTCCAGTTTCGTTAAAGCCAGGGCATTAACGGCAGTGGCTTCGGTAAACTGTTTGCATTGTTCAATAGCGTTTTGCCCGGTCGAGGCATCCAGCACCAGTAAAATTTCGTGCGGGGCGCTTGGTACTACCTTCTGCATCACGTTCTTTATTTTAGTAAGCTCGTTCATTAAGCCTACTTTATTATGTAAACGGCCTGCAGTGTCAATAATTGCCACATCGTCGCCGTTGGCCACTGCCGAACGCAGGGTATCGTAAGCTACAGATGCGGGGTCGCTGCCCATGGCCTGCGCCACAACCTTAACGCCTACGCGTTCGCCCCAAAGCTTTATCTGGTCAACCGCAGCCGCGCGGAAAGTATCGGCCGCGCCTAAAACTACCTGGCTGCCCGCTTGCTTTAGCTTGTGGGCCAGTTTGCCAATAGTGGTGGTTTTACCTACACCGTTAACACCAACCACCATTATAACATAGGGTTTTTGCGAGCCGTACTCAAACGTACGGAAATCGTTGCTGTTGTTTTCGGCAAGCAGCTGCTGTATCTCGTCTTTTAAAAGGTTATTAAGTTCGGATGTGTTAACATACTTGTCTTTTGCTACACGGGCCTGTATACGTTCTATGATCTTAAGCGTAGTGCTTACACCCACATCCGATGTTACCAGTACTTCTTCCAGGTCGTCCAGCACATCATCGTCAACGGTGCTTTTACCGGCAATTACCTTGGTTATTTTTGAAAAGAAGCTATCCTTGGTTTTTTCCAGGCCGGTATCAAGCGCCTGCTGTTCCTGCTGCGTAGTTTCCTTTTTCTTGAAAAAATCAAATAATCCCATAATGCCTCACCTAAACCCTCTCCAAAGGAGAGGACTTTATTTTATAAAGTTAATAAATAACGCTTCACTAACCCCACTTATGTACCTCTCCTTTGGAGAGGGTTAGGGTGAGGCACCTAACAAAAAAAGCCCTCTCGTTATCACAAGACGGCTTTTATATTTTTATCAAAGGTTATTACTGTTTACCAGCAATGGCGTCCTTAATGAAATCGTTCGCAACGATCTGCTCTTTGAACGAGTAAGCGCCGGTACGTGGCGACTTAGTCATGGTTATTACCTTCGAAAATTCTTTTCCTTTGCCTGTTTTCAGGGTTGCAACTACTTTCTTTGCCATGTTTTTATGTTTTTATAAGTTGTGCTTACAATACCGGTTAATTAGTAACCGTATCACAGCTATCAAGCTTAAATTATTTAATCTCTTTGTGTAAAGTTACTTTTCTTAAAACCGGGTTAAATTTCTTCATCTCCAGTCTTTCGGTAGTGTTCTTTTTGTTTTTGGTGGTAATGTAACGAGACATACCCGGCATGCCGCTGGTTTTATGCTCTGTGCATTCTAAAATTACCTGAACCCTGTTGCCTTTCTTAGCCATTTTCTGTTATGTTTTGAGTTGCCTGCCAATTGTTAAGATATCACATCTTTAACCATAGCCCCAACAATCTATTAATATTAAATAGAGCCTTTTTTTACAAACTTGTTGATACAAGCTGTTATACCGTTTTTGCTGATAGTTTTAAGCGCCGAAGTAGATACTTTTAACGTGATCCATTTATCTTCTTCAGGGATATAAAACCTTTTAAGCTTTAAGTTAGGATAAAACTTGCGCTTGGTTTTAACGTTTGAGTTAGAAACGTTAAAGCCGTTCATGTAGCCTTTTCCTGTTAAATCACAAATTCTTGACATGACAAATATTTTTTAATTCTCGTTCTTCTCCTAAAAAGAGTTTGCAAATATCAGGTTTTTAAGTGAGATAGGCAACAGTGTTTTTAAAATATTTTTTAATAATCTTTTTTACCGGCAGCAATGATATATTTCGCACCATTATCCATAGTAAGCCGGTTAAACATACTTTTTAAAAAAATTTAAAAAGCTGTATTTTTAATAGGTAGATAAAGTAGAAATTACTAATTTACACCACCATTTATATACTACCATGCAAGTTAAATCATTTGAAGAATACCAGCAGGTGTACCGCAAAAGCGTTGAACAACCTGAACAATTTTGGGAGGAAATAGCCAATAATTTCCAATGGAAAAAAAAGTGGGACAAAGTACTGGAATGGAACTTTACAGAGCCAAAAGTAGAATGGTTTAAAGGCGCCAAACTTAACATTACTGAAAACTGCCTGGACCGCCACCTGGAAAACAACGGCGACACCCCCGCTATTATCTGGGAACCCAATGACCCTACTGAAGACCACCGTATATTAAACTATAAACAACTGCATGGCAAGGTTTGCCAGTTTGCCAACGTGTTAAAAAACAACGGCGCCAAAAAAGGCGATCGTATATGTATATATATGCCTATGGTGCCCGAACTGGCCATTGCCGTTTTGGCCTGCGCCCGTATAGGCGCTATCCACTCGGTTGTGTTTGGCGGGTTTTCGGCACAATCAATTGCCGACAGGATAAAAGATGCCGAATGCCATATTGTAATTACTGCCGATGGCGGGTACAGGGGCAATAAAGAGATCCCGCTGAAATCAATTATCGACGACTCGCTGGTACAATGCTCATCGGTACAAAAGGTTATTGTGTTAACCAGAAGCCGTACGCCCGTGTCAATGATCAAAGGGCGCGACGTGTGGTGGGAAGATGAAGTGAAAAAAGTAGAGACCCAGGGTAACCCCGATTGCCCGGCCGAAGAAATGGATGCCGAAGATATGCTGTTTATCTTGTATACATCGGGCTCAACCGGTAAGCCGAAAGGCGTAGTGCATACCTGCGGGGGATATATGGTTTATACAGGCTATACGTTTAGCAACGCTTTTCAGTACCAACCCGGCGAAGTTTATTTCTGTACGGCAGATATCGGCTGGATAACCGGGCACTCTTACATTGCCTACGGGCCGCTTACCCAGGGGGCAACATCGGTAATGTTCGAGGGGATTCCATCGTGGCCAAACCAGGGCCGCCTGTGGGAAATTGTGGCGAAATATAAGGTGAACATATTATATACCGCGCCAACAGCAATACGCTCGCTGATGAGTTTTGGGGACGAGGCATTAGAAGGTAAGGATTTTAGCTCGCTTACCAAGCTTGGCTCGGTTGGCGAACCTATTAACGAGGAAGCTTGGCACTGGTTTAACGATAAGATAGGGCAGGGTAAATGCCCTATTGTTGATACCTGGTGGCAAACCGAAACAGGCGGCTTTATGATATCGCCCATTGCCGGCATAACGCCAACCAAACCTGGTTACGCCACCTTACCGCTGCCCGGGGTACAACCCGTATTGGTAGACGAGAATGGTAAAGAAATTGAGGGTAACGGTGTAAGCGGCAACCTTTGTATGAAATTTCCATGGCCGGGTATGCTGCGCACTACCTACGGCGACCACGAGCGCTGCCGCCAAACTTACTTTGCCACTTATCCTGACTTGTATTTTACCGGCGACGGCTGCCTGCGCGATGAAGACGGTTATTATCGTATAACCGGTCGTGTAGATGATGTGCTGAACGTATCGGGCCACCGTATTGGCACCGCCGAAGTAGAGAACGCCATTAACATGCACAGCAGCGTTGTAGAAAGCGCCGTTGTTGGTTACCCGCACGATATTAAAGGGCAGGGCGTTTATGCCTTTGTGGTATGCCCCAACCTGCACGACGACCCCGAACTTACCAGGAAGGATATCATTATGACCGTTGCGCGCATTATTGGCGCCATTGCCAAGCCGGATAAGATCCAGTTTGTAAGCGGCCTGCCGAAAACACGTTCGGGCAAAATTATGCGCAGGATTTTGAGAAAAATTGCCGAGGGTGATACCTCTAATTTAGGCGATACCAGCACATTGCTTGACCCGGCGGTGGTTGACGAGATAAAGGCTGGAGCGTTGTAAATTGAGGAATGAAAGACAAAAGATGAAAGATTTTTCTTTTATCCCTTGTTTTTTTTGAAACCAAACCAATGGCCATCCGTTAATCCTATACATCTAAATATATAGGAGAACATACAATGGATAAGTTAGAATTAAAAGGCGGTTGGAACGAGTTGAAAGGGAAGATAAAACAAGCTTATGGCGACCTGACCGATGACGATCTGGCACACGAAGAAGGGAAAGACGATGAAACACTCGGCCGCATCCAGCAAAAAACCGGCAAAACCCGTGAAGAATTGGTTGACTGGATAAACAGTCTTTAGAGATCGGATATTGGTGATCAGCGATTAGTTGATCATTTTATGATTAAGACGAAAGGACAAAGGCAAAGCTTTTGTCCTTTTTCTTTTCGCCCGGCGTCAACTATTATAAATGTTTTTTCTCGCCGGTATACTGTTTTTCGCCTGCTTTAACCTTTAGGTCAAGGTAGTTCTCGCGCGGGGGCATGGGGCACTGGTAACCATCGCTGTAGGCGCAATATGGGTTATAAGCTTTGTTAAAGTCCAGTTCAATGTAACCGTTTTTTATGTCGGTGGTTTTAAGGTCGATGTAACGCCCGCCGCCATAGCTCTCTTCAGAATTTGTTTTATCCAGGAAAGGCAAAAAAAGATAATCGGCAAACTCTGGCCGTTTTGATAAAGTGACATTTTGGTAGATGTTCAATTGCTGCGCCTTGCCTTTAAGCATAAACTTCACAACTGCATATTTAACGTACGCCTGCTGTGCGCCATTAAAGGTAGGCATATTGAAAACCTCTTGGTTTGTAAGTAGCTCTACCTCTGCATTAACACGATAAGTGCTGTCGGCATCAAAAAAGTGCAGGTTCTGCAGGTCGGCTTCCTTTAAGGGCGAATGTTTATCTGATATAAAATCTGCTTTATACTGTTGGCGATGAGCAGCTATAAGGGTACTATAATCCTGGCCTGCGCAATTAAAAGTTATCAGCGTTAAAAAAAGTAAAAGGTACTTCATATTCTTTTCATCTGTCGGCAAGTTACACCATTGTATCGGTAATAAAATGAAGCTTAGATATTTTTTATTTTTAATTATAATTAATCTAAATAAGGATAATATATTTGCTGTCAAAATTACGATATGCAATTAAAGAGCTTTACCTTAATCATATTCTTAATAGCCGGTTTATTTGTTAACAGCGCGTCGGCTCAGGTTTTAACGCAGGAAGACTCCCTTTCCGCAGGATTAATATATAAACAGCAGGCAACGGTTATATCCGGTTACGGCGAGGCCAAATACGGCATAGATACCAAAAGAAAGAGCGCCGAAGCGAACCTGAAACGAGTGGTGCTGTTCCTTGGCCATAAATTCAATAATAAGATATCACTGTTTACCGAATTGGAGGTTGAAGATGCACTGGTAGCCAACGGTGGCACCGGCGCAGGCGAAATTGCGATGGAACAAGCTTTCCTGAAATTTAACCTGAACCCAAATACTTATTTGGTGGCCGGCTTGTTTGTGCCCCGCATAGGTTTTATTAACGAAAACCACCTGCCTACAACTTTTAACGGGGTTGACAGGCCCTTCCTGGAAGAACAAATTATTCCGTCTACCTGGCGCGAGATAGGCGTTGGTCTGTACGGTCAGTTTACGCAGGTACCGGGCTTGAATTATAGCTTATCAGTAACCAACGGGTTAAACTCTGAAGGGTTTAACAGCACCACGGGCATAGGCGGCGGCAGGCAATTGGGCCAGGCCGCCAATGGCTTAAACCTGGGGGTTAACGCGGCATTGTTATACTATGCGGGCGATTTCAGGGTGCAGGCATCGGGTTATATTGGCGGCTCTACTGCTAAAGAACAGCGTGTGGCCGATAGCCTTGAGCTCAACTCCGGTCCGTTTGGCAACCCGGTATCATTAGGCGAGGTTAACGTACAGTACGCCAGATCGGGAATTACCGTGCGTGCAATAGGCACCATAGTAAACGTCAAAAATGCCGATGCCATTAACCGCGCTTTTGCCAGCAATACCCCGCAAACCATGTACGGGGGCTATGCCGAAGTAGGGTACGACCTGCTATACCCTGCCAGCAAAGGCGAGAAGGCATTTATCCTTTTTGGCAGGTATGAGTATTTGAATATGAACGCTAAAATACCATCAAACGGTATCGAAAATAAGGCTAATGAAAAGCATTATATAGTTGGCGGCTTTACTTATAAGCCCATTAGGGGCATTGCTATTAAAGGCGACTACGTACGCCGCATAACCGGCGAATTTAACCAGGCGCTTATTGTAACGCCTTTCCCGCAGCAGGTACCCTATTTTAAAAACAACGGGTTTATAAACTTAGGCGTAGCCTATAATTTTTAAGTGTATGAGCACCAGGAGAAGCTTTATTAAATCGGGATGTGCGGCATGTATTTTAATAGGTGCGGGTATGTCTTTTTTAGAATCATGCTCAACCCCCTTGCCCATGATCAAACTGGCAGGTACAACGGGCGGGCAAATAGCGGTAGGCACCGATGCTTTTGCCAATAAAGGCAATATGCTGGTAGTGCGTAGTAAACAGCTGGAGTACGATATCCTGCTGATCAAAAACGACGATGCTTATAAAGCGCTTTATTTAAGGTGCACGCACGAGGGCGTTGGTCTTACGCCCGCAGCCAATAAAATATTTTGCAGCGCCCATGGCAGCGTGTTCGACCTGGAAGGCAAGGTGGTTAAAGAGCCCGCCCTGCGCCCTTTAAAAACTTATCCAACCGAAGTTATCAATAATCAAATCATCATACATTTAAGTTAATATCTATGAATACTTTTATCAAACGATCGCTCGCCCTGGTGTTGCCGTTAACGTTGCTTGGGTTATCATGCTCAAAAAATAATCCGGATAATAATGCTGATAACAGCACTTTAAAAACAGAAGTGCTGGCAAATATATCTGCCAACGTTTGCGCTGCTTCATACGAAGATATGTATGCTAAAACACAGGAGCTGCAGGCCGCGGTAACCGCGCTGAATACCACAACCAATGATGATAACTTAGCAACTGCCCGTGTTAAATGGAAAGCTATACGCACCACCTGGGAGCAAAGCGAGGCCTGGTTATTTGGCCCTGTTGAATCTGAGAATATTGACCCGCGCATTGATACCTGGCCGGTTGATTTTAACGCGCTTGAAACTATATTAAATAGCAACGATGTATTGAATGAGGCTTACGTTGACGGCCTTGACGACGCATTAAAGGGCTTTCACCCGATAGAGTATTTGTTGTGGGGACAGAACGGAACAAAGACCGCTGCCCAGCTTAAGCCGCGCGAAAAAGATTTTTTGGCTGCGCTTACGCAAAACCTGGTAAAACTTTCGAAAGAAGTAAGGGATAACTGGACAAATGGTTATACCGCCCAGCTGGCTAACGCAGGGAAAGGTTCGGGCGAGTTTACCACACAGCAAGCCGCTTTTGTGCAAATAGCCGATGCAATGGCAGGTATATGTGGCGAAGTTGCCGATTCAAAACTGAAGGAGCCATTTGACGCGCAGGACCCAATGCTGGAGGAAAGCCCCTTCGCTAAAAACTCGATCACCGATTTTACAAATAATATAAAGGGTATACTGGCTATTTACCAGGGGCGGTTTACTGCCGATGGTAAGGGCATAGAAGACGTGGTTCGCGCCAATAATCTATCATTAGATGCCGAGATAAAAAGCAAACATGCGGCAGCAATTGCCGCGCTTGGCGCTATTGATAAGCCATTTGGCGAAGCGATAGTGTCAGAGCAGTCGAAAGTACAGAACGCGATGACCAAGATAACAGAACTTGCCGAAGTGCTTGATAGCAAATTGAAGCCATTTTTGATTCAGTACACTAAATAACAACATACCCGCGCGAACATACCCGACATGAGAAAAACTACTATTGCTATATTATTTATTTTGGCCACTATGGTTGCTTTGCAGGTAGCCTGCCGGAAAGCTGATAGTATATCGCCAGATGATAACCCCGATAGCGAGTGGTTAAGCGGCGGCAGCCAAACTGCTTTCGACGAGGGCGGCGGGGCTTTTTCGCATGCCTTTGCAACGCTGCCGGCAAATCTGCTGCGGGTGCACGAAATAGGCGACGGGCAATTCAACGCCACTTTTGTATCGGCGCCGGCGCCTTTAAACCCGGGGTTAGGGCCTGTATTTAATAACGTAGCCTGCAGCTCGTGCCACGTATCCGACGGGCGTGGTAAGGTGCCGGGCTTGGGCGAATCGGCGGCCAATATGCTGTTCAGGCTAAGCATCCCCGGCGAGGGCGAGCACGGCAACCCCGTGCCTGTACCCGGCTATGGGGATCAGCTGCAAACCCGTGCATTGCTGGGTAAAACGCGCGAAGGCGATATAGCCATTACCTATACCGAAACTACCTACAAGTTTGCGGATGGCGCAACTTATAAGCTACGCGCACCAACTTATACTTTTACAGCATTGTATACCGCCATGCCTGGTAATGTTATGCTATCACCGCGGGTTGCAGCGCCTGTATTTGGCCTGGGGCTTTTAGAGGCTATTGCAGACGGCACCATTTTGGCGAATGCCGATCCGGATGATGCCGACGGCGATGGTATAAGCGGTAAGGCCAACATGGTTTGGGATGTGCTTAAAAATAAAAAGGTATTAGGGCGTTTTGGATGGAAGGCAAACCAGCCAAGTTTGTTGCAGCAGGTAGCCGCGGCCTATAACGGCGATATCGGTATCACCAATTCGCTGTTTCCGAAAGAGAGCAGTGAAGGCCAGACCCAGTTTGACAGCGACCCTAATAGTAAATCATACGAGTTAACCGATAGCCTGCTGCACAGCGTGCAGTTTTACGTGCGTACGCTTTCGGTCCCGGCACGCCGTAATGCTGCTGATAGCAAAGTTATAGCAGGCAAGGGCTTGTTCAGATCGGCCGGGTGTATAAAATGCCACAAGGCCGATATACGCACCGGCGTTGATGTAAGCCTGCCGCAGGTAAGCAACCAATTGATACATCCTTATACCGACCTGCTTTTGCATGATATGGGTGCGGGCCTTGCTGATAACCGCCCGGATTTTATGGCAAGCGGCACCGAGTGGCGCACGGCCCCGCTATGGGGTATAGGCCTCACCCAAAAGGTGAACGGCCATACCAACTTTTTACACGATGGCCGCGCACGTAACATAATGGAAGCTATTATGTGGCATGGCGGCGAAGCGGCATCGGCAAAAAATAAGGTAAATAATATGTCGAAAACAGAGCGCGACGCGCTGGTGGCGTTCGTCGAATCGTTATAATTGTATAAAACCCATTATAAAAAGCTCTTAACATTTTGTTAAGGGCTTTTTTTAGCGTATTATTGTCTATCGTACATTTATAACCAATTATTGACGTGAGACGCAAAAATTACCTGTTAACCGCATGCCTTATTGCGGGTGCCTTATTCGCAAATGCACAAGTTGTCACTATCCCCGTAGAAACGCAGCATAATGCACTGGTGCTGCAAACAGATGCTCAAAAAAACCTGAAGATGGTTTATTTTGGCACCAGGCTGAGTAATGCCCGGGAGTATAGCACCATCCAAAAAATGTACAAACCCAACGACGATTCGGGGATATTGGACGATGCTTATACGCCATCCGGATCGGCAAACCTGGTGGAGCCTGCTATAACGGTTACTCATGCCGATGGTAATAAATCGCTCGATCTGCATTATGTAAGCCACAGCGTAAATAAACTGGACGACAACGTTTCGTTGTTAACCGTTACCCTTAAAGACCCCGCTTATCCATTTGAAGTAAAACTGTACTATAAGACCTATTTTAACGAGGATGTTACCGAACAATGGTCGGTAATTGAGCATCATGAGAAAGGCGTAGTTACCCTCAATAAGTTCGCGTCTGCCAACCTTAATTTTAAGGCCGATGGCTTTTGGCTTAAACAATACCACGGCAACTGGGCTACAGAAATGCGCCCCGAGGAAAGTAAACTTACGCATGGTATTAAAACCATCGACAGTAAGCTGGGTACCCGCGCCAACCTATACGAGCCATCTACCTTTATTATCAGTATGGATAAACCCGCTGCCGAGGATGAAGGTAAGGTGCTGTTGGGGTCGTTAGAATGGTCTGGCAATTTTAGGGTTGATTTTGAGCTGAGCCCCGAGCCATCAAATTACCTGAGGCTGATAGCCGGCATAAACAATGCCGCAGCCGAGTACCATTTAAAACCGGGTGAGGAATTTACAACCCCCGCGCTGGTTTACACGTTCAGCGACCATGGCACAGGCGACGCCAGCCGTAAAATGCACCGGTGGGCACGCAAATACAAAATTGTTGATGGCCAGGGCAGCAGGCTTACCCTGCTGAACAACTGGGAATCGACCTACTTTGATTTTAACGAACCTAAGCTGGCCCAGTTAATTAAGGATACCAAAAAGCTTGGCGTAGATATGTTTTTACTTGACGATGGCTGGTTTGGCAACAACCACCCCCGTAATGGCGATACCGCCGGCCTGGGCGACTGGCAGCCGAACAGATTGAAATTACCAAACGGCATTGCACCACTTATTAAAGAGGCGCAGGCCAACGGTGTAAAGTTTGGGATATGGATAGAGCCAGAAATGGTTAACCCCGCCAGCGACCTTTACAAAGCACACCCGGATTGGGTGATCAAAGAGAGCGGCCGGCCCGAAAAATATTTCCGCAACCAACTGGTACTTGATCTGACCAACCCTAAGGTGCAGGATTTCGTTTTTGGAATAGTTGATAACCTGTTTACCAAAAACCCCGATCTGGCGTATCTGAAATGGGATTGTAACGCGGTTATTTATAACGCGCACTCGCAATATTTAAAGGGCAATCAATCGCACCTGTACACCGACTATGTGCGCGGGTTGTATAAAGTGCTGGATAGGGTACGCGCCAAATATCCTAAAGTGCCGCTTATGCTATGCTCGGGCGGGGGTGGCCGTGTGGATTACGGCGCGCTGAAATACTTTACCGAGTACTGGCCGAGCGACAACACCGACCCGCTTGAAAGGGTGTTTATCCAATGGGAGTATTCGTATTTTTTCCCGGCTATTGCCAGCTCAAACCATGTTACTGATTGGGGTAAACAGCCAATCAAATACAAAGTTGATGTTGCCATGATGGGTAAAATGGGCTTCGATATTGTAGTAAGCAAGCTTAATGAGCGCGAACTGGCTTTTTGCCACGAAGCAATAAATAACTATAATAACCTTAAAGATATCATTTGGCACGGAGATCAATACCGCCTGCAAAGCCCATGGGCTAACGACGTGGCATCGCTGATGTATGTGAACGATTCCAGATCAAAAGCAGTGGTATTTAATTACCTGGTGAATAACAGGTATAATGCCGGCAGCAAGACGCCTATCCGTTTTAAGGGGCTTGATCCGCAGAAAAAATACTCGGTTAAGGAGATCAACTTATACCCCGGCACCGGCTCTGTGTTGGAAGGCAACATGGTTTACCAGGGCGACTTTTTAATGAATGTTGGTATCAACCCCGAAGTAAGCAGTTACCATACCAGTGTAGTGATACAACTGGACGAAGTGAATTGATATCGACATAGCTTAAAAGTCGGGCATATTTAAGCGAATAGGGGTTACAGTGTTCACGTTCGGCGCACGTGAACACCGTGAACATTCATGAACGCTTGATTATCAGTAACATGCGATTTTTCGGTTTTTGCCTTTTTTAGGAATAACGGCCTTGCAGCATGCCAAAGGCCAATACTATTAAGGTAATTGCGTAAGGGGCAACTGTATTGTACCATTGTTGCGGCGGCCAAATTGTTAGGTTTTACAATTAATATAGTATTTTAGCTATCTGAGAATTGCCTGCAAAAGCATATAAATGTCAAGGAACAACTTACCAACCATTAAAGAGATAGCCAAGCGGCTTAATGTATCGGCGTCCACCGTATCGCGGGCCCTGCACGATCATCCCAGCATTGGTTTGGTAACCACAATGCGGGTACATAAAGTAGCTAAAGAGCTGGGTTATGAGGCCAATAAAATGGCCATATATTTTAAGGAGCGTAAAACGTATACCATTGGGGTGATCATCCCCGACCTGTCTGAGCCGTTTTTTTCGGCGGCGCTAACCGGGGTAGAGGATGCCGCCGAAGCCAGCAATTACAACGTCATCATCGGGCAATCGCTTGATAATTTTGAGCGGGAGAAGAAGATAGTAGAGAATATGAAAGACCACCGGGTAGATGGCGTGTTGGTATCGCTTACCAAGGAAACATCTACCTACGACCACTTCGACAGCCTGAAAAAATATAACATCCCCGTAGTTTTCTTTGACAGGGTGCCCAGCCGCAAGGATATTAATTATGTAGCCTGTAACCTTGTTTCGGGCATGCTGCAGGCCATAACCAAGCTGGTAAACATTGGCCATACCCGTATCGGCCTTATCAACGGCCCTGCAAAACTATCGGCCACGCTGCAGCGCTTAGAAATATACATCCGTTGCTTAAAAGAAAACAACCTGCCGGTAGATCAGGATATTATTGTATCAACAACCCTGGCTAAGGCCGATAACCTGAAGGCCATAAACAAGCTGATAGAACTGGAAGAGCGGCCCACTGCTGTTATTGTATTTAACGATTATGTGTTACTTGATTGCATTGCTGCCGTTAAATCCGAAGGGTTGGTGGTGAATAAGGATATCAGCTTCATCAGCTTTGCCAACCTACCTATCTGGGAGTATATGGATAGCGTACCGCTGGCCTCGATAGAGCAGTTCGCCTACAAGCAATCGTCAATGGCGGCAGGCTTTCTTTTCGAGCTGATCAACAATGCCGCAAAACCCAATGCCCCCGAACTGCCGCTGCTTCAGCACATCATCGATTCGGAGATGGTGGATTACATGCCCGCCAAATAATTATCTTTTCTTTTCGATCATCGCGCACTTTAGTGGCGTTTTGCGGCAAAAAATGCCAATAATAATCTGCTAATCAGTAAATAAGTAAATTTTACGCAAACGGTTGCGTAAAAATAGAACAAACGTTTGCGTAAACTATGCAACCGTTTGCGTAATGCTGTTTTGGTTTTGACTGCAAGGGCGGCCCTTTCGTTAACAACAATTTTACATCACTTTTACGATAACCAAATAAATAAGCAAAAACTATAAACTAATTCACACAATATGATCAGGAAAATTTTACTTATCTGTTTTTGCGCCATCATGTTTTGCCTGCAGGGTTTCTCGCAAACCTTACCGGTAACAGGGCGTGTGGTATCGGCGCTTGATAAGCAGCCCATGGCCGGCGTAACTGTTTCTGTTAAAGGTACAACCGCAGGCGCCATGACAAACATTAACGGCGAGTTTACGGTAAACGTGCCCGCCGGTAAGGCAACATTAGTTGTACGCTTTTTGGGCTACCTTCCTAAAGAGGTGCCGGTTACAGGCGGCCAAACAGGCATCCAGGTACAACTAACCGAGGATGTGCAGCAGCTTACGGATGTTGTGGTAGTAGGTTATACCAGCAAAAAGCAAAACGAGCTTACCAGCGCGGTTAGCGTAGTATCGGCCAATAAGCTTAAGGATGTTACTGCAAACGATATCGGCACCATGCTGCAGGGCAAGGTGGCCGGTTTAAATGTGGTGAACAGCTCGGGCGCGCCGGGTGCAGCTGCCGAGATCAGGCTTCGCGGTGTATCATCTGTTAATGCCAATCAAAGCCCGCTTATTGTAGTTGATGGCATTATTGGCGGTAACTACGACCCTAACGATGTAGAAAGCATTACTGTATTGAAGGATGCGGGCGCTACCGCCCTTTACGGTTCGCAGGCCAATGCCGGCGTGATTATCATTACTACCAAAACCGCAAAGCAGGGCGAAACGAGGTTCGAGGCCAAGATATCAACCGGTTTCCGTACGGCCGATTTTGGTAAGATGAAAGTAATGAACAGCAACGAGCTTTACGATTATCAAAAGGAGTTTTATCGCGATTATATAGTGGGTGCCCCCGATAACTCCTATAAGATAGACCTTGTAAAGTTTTATAACGAGCGCCCGCTATCGTTACGCAGCCAGGATTATAACTGGTCTAAAGAATCGTTTAAAAAAGCCCCTATTTATAACTTTTATTTATCTGCCAGCGGCAAAACCGAAAAGAACGATTACTACGTTGGCGCATCGTACTATAAAGAAAAAGGTACGTTTATCAACACTAATTTCGAGCGTGTAAACTTACGCGGCAATTCAACCTACCATTTTTCAAAAAAGCTTGATGTTACCAATAACATTAACCTGAGAGCATCGAAGGGCAAAAGCTACGATTACATGGATGTGTATTATTCGTTCCTGAACATGCCGTGGGATAACCCCTATGATGCAAACGGCCAGCCAATTTATGTAGATGGCAACTCTACCTTTAAATGGTGGTCGCGCGATAAGATCAATCCCCTTAATACGGTAAAAAACTCCGATCACTCTTACAAAGGGTTCAATGTAAACTATGATCTGGGCATTAATTACCGCATTACCAACTGGCTAACATTTACCAGCACCAACCGCGTAGCGGCATCGTTTGACAAAGGTACAAACTACGTATCGCCGACAGCGGCAGGTACCTACCACGGCACCGGGTATATTGACGAACTGAATACCCTTAACTACGGCCTCATCAGCAACCAGTTATTTAAGTTCGATTTTAAAATGGGCGACCACAGCCTTAGCGGTTTTGTAGGTGGGGCGTTTGAAACCAGTAAGAGCGAATATTCGGGCGCATCGGGCAAAGGCCTGCCCGAAGGGTTAAAGGTGCTTAATGTGGTATCAAACAACCAGCTGGTAAACGGCGCGAATAATAAATACATCCTGCAATCATTGCTTTCGCAGGTAAACTATAACTACAAAAACAAATACTTCCTTTCTGGATCGTTCCGGTACGATGGTTCATCTAACTTCGCGCCAAGCAAACAATACGGCGGCTTCCCGTCTGTATCTGCCGCATGGCTTGCCAGCAACGAAGATTTCCTGGCAGACAACAATATCATCAACAACTTAAAGCTGCGTGGCAGTTATGGTATTACCGGTACGCAGGATATCGGCGCGTCGCGGTACCTGGGCCTGTTCTCGTTAACTACCCAGTATAACTCGCTGGTTGGCGCGGTGCCATACCAATTGGCCAATCCTAATTTAACATGGGAGAGCAAACGCCAGATAAACGCCGGTATCGACATCGGTTTATTTAAGCGGTTGAATTTGACGGTAGATGTTTACCGTAACGATACTAAAGACCTGTTGCTGCAGGTATCGCAGCCGCTGTCGGTAGGTTTCGAGACCAGGTGGGAAAACGCCGGTACGGTAGTAAACAAGGGTATTGAGGTAGGCATCAGCTCGACCAATGTACTAACCAAAGATTTTGAATGGAACACCGACTTCACCATTAATTTTAACAACAACAAGTTATCAGGCTTCCCATCGGATATTATCAAGACCGGGTCGTGGAGCATCTCGCAGATCTACCGCAACGGCGGCGACCTATTTGAATTTTACATGCCAAAATGGTTGGGCGTAGATGCGCAAACCGGCGCGCCTGTTTGGGAAAAGATCATCTACAATACCGATGGTAAAGCAGTGGCCAGCGAAAAAACATCAGATTACGCACAGGCTACCAGCCAGGAAGTTGGTTCGGCATTGCCTAAATTTCAGGGTGGCTTTAATAACAGTTTCAGGTACAAAAGCTTTAACTTAAGGGTGAGCACTTACTTTAACTACGGTAACAAAGTATTTAGCAATAACTTAAGGTTTATGATGAACGACGGCCACGAACCCTATTACAACCAGATAAAGCTGCCTGATGGCGCTAAAATATGGAGCGGCCCCGGCGATACCCAGGCTACAGAGCCAAGCCCTCAAAACTCGGCCAACTCTACCGAAACCTCAACCCGTTATTTAAAAGACGGCAGCTATTTCACTATCAGGAATATCGCTTTCAGCTATACCCTGCCAATCGCGTGGGCGCAAAAAATAGCCATGAAGGGTGTAACCGTTGGTGTAACTGCCGATAATGTTGCAACATTCTCCAACTTTTTGGGGCAGGATCCGCAAACTACCATTACACCGGGCAGCTTTGCCACACCGGGCGTGTCAGACTTTAAGTACCCTAACAACCGCCAATATTTGTTAACCGTTAACTTTAACTTTTAAGCAGGTTGCAGCCTAATAAAATTAAGTATATGAAAAAGAAAATATTCTCTATTATAACCCTTGTGTTAGTTGCGGCAAGCAGCTGTAAAAACTTAGATGTTACCCCAAGCGATGCCATCAGTACCGGTACCCTGGTAACCACCAGCGATGGTTTAACCAACGCCTTGAACGGTGCTTACGCGCTGTTTAAAGACCATATCGAATTTAACGGTACTATTGATCAGAATAACATGTACCTGCGCCAGTTTTATCACCTTAGCGATTTTGCCAGCGATGATATTGTTTGCGGGCAGGTAACAACTGACCCATTGTATTACAGCTTTAGCCTTGATCATTCGCCGGCACAGGGCAACACACGTTACTTCTGGTACATTTCATACAAGATCATCACCGGTGTTAACACGGTTATAGATGCGGTTGAAAAATCGGGCAAGACGGATGCCGCTACCAATCAATTATTGGGCGAGTGTTACTTCCTGCGTTCCTTCTGCCACTTTAACCTGGTAAGGCTATTTGCCAAGCCATATACGGTAGATCCTAATGCCCCGGGCATCATCCTGCGCAATAACCTTACCGATCCATCAAAAAAAGCACGCTCAACCGTTCAGGAGGTTTACGATTCTGTTATTGCCGACGCCGAAAAAGCAGCCGGTTTAATGACGCAGCCGCGCGGTGTACAGTACGCTTCGCAGGAAGCAGCTTGGTCGTTACTTGCGCGTGTAAACCTGTATAAAGAAGATAATGCAAAAGCTATTGAATATGCCAATAAAGTAATTAACTCGGGCAAATTTACCTTAGCCAACAAAAACGAGTACAAAACCCTGTTTGCCAATGCTGCTACCAGCAGCGAAACCATTTGGTGCGTAGCGTTTACCCCGGTTGACGATTATGGTAAGTTTGGCTCTATCGCATCAATGATCTACTCAGACGGTAACTCGGGCTGGGGCGAGGAGTACGCTTCATCTTCATTACGGTCGGCAATGTCGGCTCACCCCGAAGATGTGCGCTGGTCGTACATCGTTCCCCTGTCAGATGGTGCAGGCGGCGTTCAAAAGAAAAACGGCATCGAGATCTATTACATCAGTAAATTCTCGTTCCAGGGGGGCTTGCCGAATTTAAGCTCGCCAATTATGTTCAGGATAGCCGAAATGTACCTGATACGTGCCGAAGCCGAAGCCAAAACCGGAAAAACCGCCGATGCGCTTGACGATGTGGATATGATTCGAAAGAACCGTGGACTGGAGGGCTCGCTTTATAACAAGGTAGTACCGGGCGGCAAAACCGCTTTGGATGTAGTGTTGGACGAAAAACGTATAGAGATGGCATTTGAAGGCCACCGTACTTATGATGTATTCCGTAACAAACGTACGCTTAACAAGGCTTACTGGGGGTACCACCTTACCGGTTTAAAAGAAACCGATATCGATCTGTCTAAAACGCCGGCGGGGTATCCTAACCTAACAGTGCCGTACACCAGTCCGCGCATTATTTATTATTTGCCTATAGACGAGGTGTTAAGCAACCCGTTAGCCACACAAAACCCATAATTTAATTATCACACAGTAACATACATATTGATATGAAAAATTTAAAAGCTTACCTGTTCGTGCTATCGGTAGTTATAGCAAGTGCGGTACTCAGTTCATGTAAAAAGGATAGCTATGTAGCCCAAACCGATCTGCTTTATGATGTAGAGGTTGATGGCTCTACCGCCACCTTTAAAGTTAAAACCGAGGGCGTAACAGGTTACAAATGGGATTTTGGCGATGGTGAAACATCTACCGAAGCCAGTCCAACCCATACCTATCCGGGTAAGGGCAAGTATGTGCCAACGCTAACGGCATCGGTAAACGGTAAAAACGTTGAGGCATCAACTGTATTACGTATAGCCAAAACATCGCCGGTGAAGATCAACGATAACTCGTTTGACGACTGGGCTGCTGTTACCAAAGACGTTATTCCACTGGGTGCAACCAAGGGCATTTTCAGAAATGTAAAAATGGATTACGATGGTAACTATGTGTACCTGTACGGCGAGATGACCGGCAAAAAATCAGACGCGGTTATTTTTGATATGTATATCGATTCTGATAACGATGCCGGCACGGGCTTGCTTACCGGTACCTTCCCCGATGGCGGTTATGATATACTGATGGAAGGCCAGCTGCTAACCGCCGGTGTGGACATATTTTACCACAACAGCGCCGATCAGAACGCCTTTTCGTTCGCCCAGCAGTCAATAGCCGAGGCCTACACAGTAGGTACAGTTAAGGATGAAGCAGGTGTAGTGAAGTTTGAAATGCGTATTGCGCGTGGCAAGCTAAAGGGCTTAACCGGCTCAGGCTTGCGTATAGCTTTACAGGCAATAAAAAACGACTGGTCGGTAGTGCTGGGCAACGCGCCCGACGAAGGGACCTCGAGTTTCTTCTTAGACATGAGCGAATAGCGTTTAGTTGATTTATATCTGTTTATTAGGCTGTAAAATATACATCGGGCACTATGGCAAAAAGTACAACTGCACATCAGTTAGCCAACGGGCGTTTAGTATCGTTAGATGTTATGCGCGGCATGATCATGATACTGCTTTGCGGCGAAAGCTGCGCGCTTTATGAAGCGATAAGGCATATTGATCCTGCCAAACCTATGGGCGGGCTGATCAACCAGTTCTTTCATCATCCGTGGCACGGGCTGCGTTTCTGGGATTTAGTTCAGCCCGCGTTTATGTTCATGGCGGGTGCCGCGATGTATATTTCTTACAGCCGCAAACTGGATAAAGGCATTAGCTGGAACGATAACCTGCGCCATATATTGATACGCAGCCTTAAGCTTTTTATTTGCGGTGTAGCGCTGCATTGCTTTTATGCCGGCAAACCGGTTTGGGAACTTTGGAATGTGCTAACACAGCTATCGTTCACTACCATAGTAGCATATCTCATCATCGATAAATCGTACACCTGGCAAATTGTGTTTAGCATTGGGCTGCTTGTGCTTACCGAGGTTTTATACCGCACCGTACTCATGCCCGGTTTCGACCAGCCGTTTGTAGAAGGCAAAAACTTCGGGGCGTATGTTGATACCCTGCTTATGGGTAAAATAAACACCGACGGCTGGGTAACCATCAATTGCATACCAACGGCGGCGCATACCATTTGGGGTGTGTTGGCAGGTAAGCTGTTAATATCGAACAAAAGCATCAGTTATAAAATAAAGGCCTTAATTGCAGCCGGTATTGTAGCCCTTGTAATTGGTTTCGGGCTCGATCTTTCAGGTGTAACACCTATCATCAAACGGATAAGCACCAGCGCGTTCGCGTTTGCATCGGTAGGGTGGGTGTTATTGATACTGGCTGCAGTTTACTGGCTGGTTGATGTAAAGCGCAACAACAAATACGCCTGGATATTTACCGTGGTAGGCATGAACGCCATATTCATCTACCTGTTTTTTGAAACGGTTGGCGCGCAATGGGTTAATGGCAAAGTGGCCATTTTCACCGGCGATATGCTGCACCTGTTCCTGAACGTTCCGTTAGGCGTAGCGGCGGTGGTATCGGCCATTGCCACGCTCATTGCCGAGTGGGGCCTGTGTTACTGGCTGAATAAACGGAACATCTTTTTTAAACTATAAAAGTCTAACCTATACTAAAAACCGCATTATATCATGATAAAAAAATTTACAGGTTACGCCCTGGGCGTTTCCTTAGCAGCCATACTGCTGGCCTTTTCGTGTAACGATAAAAGCGCCAACCTGGTTAAGGTTGAAAAAGTGAACGTTACCTACACCGAAAGCGCCGAAGATTTCCCCAACCCCGAGCGTGGCTTTTACCGCTACTCCGAAGTGCATTCAAGCAATTACGAGGTATTGACCGAGGCCGAACTAAAATCATACCGCTCGCCGCAAAGTATACAGGGGGCGAACTACCAGGTAGCAAGCACACTGGTATTCAGGTATTATGTTTTGGATGATGTGGTTAACAAGGCCATATCCGCCAGTTTTTTAACCAACTTAAAAAAGGATTTTGAAGCAGCCCGCGCGGCAGGTGTTAAGCTTATCCCGCGGTTTGTATACACCGCTACCGCCAAGCCGGGTAACTGCCCCGAAGGATTTATATGTCCGCTGTATGGCGATGCGCCAAAAACCATTATTCTGAACCACATTGCACAGCTAAAGCCTGTATTGCATGATAATGCCGATGTTATTGCCTGTGTGCAACTGGGCTTTATAGGCGTTTGGGGCGAGCAGTATTACAGCGACTTTTTTGGTGATGCCTCAAACAACGGTAAACAGAACAACAGGTTGACCGATAACAACTGGAAAGACAGGATAGAGGTGATCAAAGCCATGCTGGATGCAGTGCCTGCCGACAGGATGATACAGCTGCGCTACCCGCAGTTAAAGCAGCGTTACCTGTATGGTGTTAACTCGCCGCTTACTTCGGCGCCCCTGACCGAAAGCGGTGCATTTAACGAAACCGATATGGCCCGTTTAGGCTATCATAACGATTGCTTTATGGCCAGTACCAATGATTTTGGTACTTACGAGGATTATGGCAACAGTTCATCGCCACGCACATCAGACGGCGCGGTACTGAACACCCTGAAAGATTATTTTAAAGCTGATAGCAAATTTGTGGTAGTTGGCGGCGAAACCTGCTCTGATGATTTTAGCCCCACTAACGATTGCGAACCCGCCGGAAAGATACAGGCCGAGTTTGCTGCCTTGCACTACAGCTTTATAAACGCCCATTACAATACCGAGGTTAATAACGACTGGCAGGATGGCGGTTGCATGGATAACATTAAACGCAACCTGGGCTATCGTTTTGTACTGCAAAGCGCTGTACTGCCCGATAACGTAGTAAAAGGCACAGATCTTAATATCGTGCTGAACATTAAAAACGCCGGTTATGCATCGCCGTATAACAAGCGCCCTGCAAAGTTGCTGCTTCGCAATACCAAAACCGGTGAAGTAAAATCATTTGATATGGCTACCGATGTGCGCAGATGGTACAGCGGCGATAACAAAGTGACTGAAACCATTAAAATACCTGCTGACTTCCCGGCGGGAGATTATGAAATGCTGCTTAACCTGCCCGATGCTTATGCAAGCCTTGCAGGCAAGCCGGAGTTCAGCATCCGTTTGGCCAATAATGACGTGTGGGAAGCTACAACGGGTTATAACAAATTAAATCATACCATTAAAGTTAACTAATCAGGAGCGCAGGATGACCAAAGCCTTCAAAATATGTTTGTTTTTTGCTGTGACGCTATGCGCCACCGGTGCACGGCTTTGCGCACAGACAACTGTGATGATTAAGGAAGGCGAGATGTGGTATGGCGGTGCGGTGAACGAAGCGCACCTGATGCCCTTTCAGGACGGTTACAGCTATGATATGTACGGCGATACCCGCGGTAACCAGGCCGTGCCGCTGCTCACATCTACCAGGGGCAGGTACATTTGGTGCGGGGAGCCTTTTAAGTTTACAATTGAAAAAAACCGGCTGATTATAACCGATGCCAAAGGGCCTTTAACTATCGATTCGGCTGGTAAAAATTTGCAGGAAGCATTTAAAAATGCAGCAAGGCGTTTCTTTCCGGCAAAAAATAAGCTGCCCGATACCTTGCTGTTCAGCAAACCGCAATATAATACCTGGATAGAGCTGGTTTATAATCAAAACCAAAAAGATATTCTAAAGTACGCAAGGGCTATCATCGATAATGGTTTCCCGCCGGGCGTTATCATGATAGACGACAACTGGGCCGATTATTACGGAAAGTTTGACTTTAGGCTCGACAGGTTTAGCAACGCTACAGCGATGGTTGATACCCTGCACAACTTAGGATTTAAGGTGATGCTTTGGGTAAGTCCGTTCATTTCTCCCGATACCGAAGTGGGCAGGGAGGTGGCGGCCAAAAAGCTGGTGCTGTTTGATAGCGAAGGCGATGCGGCCAAAACCTGGTCGCAGGCATCTAAACCTGCTATCATCAGCTGGTGGAACGGCTACAGCTCGGTGCTCGATCTTACCAATCCCGATGCTATGACCTGGTTTCGCGGGCGTTTGGATCATATGATAAATACCTATCACTTGGATGGCTTTAAGTTTGACGCCGGCGATGCAGAGTTTTACCCCGCAAACAGCATATCGTACAAAAAAGTGACTCCTAATGAGCATAGCAGGCTTTGGGGCGAGGTGGGCTTACATTATCCCCTCAACGAGTACCGCGCCATGTGGAAAATGGGTGGCGAGCCGCTGGTGCAGCGCCTGCGCGATAAAAAGCACAGTTGGGAAGATCTTCAAAAACTGATACCGCATTTGACCACAGCAGGCTTACTGGGATACCAGTTCACTTGCCCCGATATGATAGGCGGCGGCGAGTATGGCTCCTTCATCGGGAGGGATAAGCTGGATGAAACTTTAGTGGTACGCTCGGCGCAATGCTCGGCACTAATGCCTATGATGCAGTTTTCAGTCGCGCCCTGGCGTGTGCTCTCAAAATCAAACTTAGCAGCGGTAAAAAAAGCCGTTGATATACGGGCTAAGTACACACCATACATTATGCAACTGGTAAAAGCTGCCGCTAAAACCGGCGAACCCGTTGCCCGCAGCATGGAGTACGCATTTCCTAACCAGGGGTATGCTCATGTACAAGGTCAGTTTATGCTGGGCAGCAAATGCCTGGTAGCACCCATGGTAGCGGCAGGCAACCTCAAAACCGTTTATCTGCCCAAAGGAAAATGGAGAAGCGATGCCGGTAAAACGGTAAAAGGCCCGGCCAAAATAGAAGTGGAAGTGGCGGCGGACAGGCTGCTCGTATTTGAATTAATAAAAGATTAAATTTATAAATATTATACAGTGCAAAGTTCTAAAAACATAGCTGAGGTTGTATCGCACTTTCAATGTGCTGCCGATGTGGGTTCGCAAAAAGCTTATGGCTCGGGGCATATCAACGACACCTTCTTTTTAAGCAATGTATCGGCCGGCGGGCCCGATTACCTGTTGCAGCGCATTAACCATAGCATTTTTACCAATGTAGAAAAGCTTACCGATAATATGCGCAAGGTAACCGAGCACCTAAGGTGCAAGATGGAGGCCTTTGGGTATGGGGATCCAAAAAAGGAGGTAATGACCCTTATCCCTGCGGATAACGGCCGCTTTTTTTACAAGGATAGCGCAGGCGATTACTGGCGTATGTTTTACTTTTTAAGCGATACCAAAAGCTACGATGTGGTGCAAACCGAAAAGCAGGCCTACGAGGGCGGTAAGGCTTTTGGCAGGTTCCAGGCTATGCTGGCGGATATACCGCCGGGCGAGATGTTTGAGGTGATACCCGACTTTCACAACATCCGGAAACGCTTGCAGCATCTGGACGAAGCTGTTGCAAACGATGCCTGCGGGCGTGTGGCAGCGGTCGCGGCCGAACTGGACATAGTTAAAAAGTACGCGGCTTCTATGCAATATTTTCAACAGCCCGAACAGGTTGCATCGCTGCCCAGGCGCGTGATACACAACGATACCAAGTTTAACAATGTATTGCTGAACAGTAACGACGAGGCACAGTGCGTTATCGATCTGGAAACGGTGATGGATGGATACGTAGCCTATGATTTTGGCGATGCTATCCGTACTATCGTCAACACCACTACCGAAGATGAGGCCGACCTGAGCAAGATACAGCTTAACCTGCCGCTGTTTAACGCGTATGTGCGGGGCTATTTAAAGGAAGCATCTGCATTTTTAACCGATGCTGAAGTTAACTCGCTGATGAAGGGTGCTCTGTTGCTGCCTTATATGCAGGCCGTAAGGTTTTTAACCGATTATATTAACGGCGATACTTACTTTAAAGTAAAGTTTGAGGGGCACAACCTGCAGCGGGCAAGGGCACAGTTCCAGCTGGTAAAAATGCTTGAAGCCAACGCTGCCGATATGCAGCAAACCATACTCAGCGAAATGGAAAAATATAAAACAGCGCATACCAATGGATAAGGGCATAGCCGCAAATATTCCGTACCTTACGGGTGCCGGTAACCTTGCATCTGTTGAAGGGGTTTCGCAGGCGCTGGATGGATTGGAGCGCAGGCAGATCATCCACGCGCCCTGGGCAGGCACCGAGGAACAGCCAACAGCATCATTCGCGCTGGCTTATAATGACACGGATATCTATCTGAAATATTACGTAACAGAGCACACTTTAAAGGCCGAATACAGTAAATTTAACGACCCGGTATTTGAAGATAGTTGTGTGGAGTTCTTTATCGCGTTTGATGACGATGTAAATTATTACAACCTGGAGTTTAACTGCATGGGCACTTGCAGGGCGCAGTACGGGCAGTATAAAACCGGCCGTACATTTTTGCCGGTAAACCTGCTGCAAACCATCAGGCACCAAACGCTGATAAAACAGGGCATTGATAATATCAACTGGGAGCTTACTTTATGCATCCCCAAAAACATATTCAAGTTTCATCCCGGGCTGTCATTAACAAAAAGCCGGGCAAAGGTTAACTTTTATAAATGCGGCGACGGCCTGCCTCAACCACACTTTTTATGCTGGAGCAGGGTAGAGGCCAGAAAGCCCGAGTTTCATCTGAGCCGTTTTTTTAAAGAAGTAACATTTAGTCCGCAGGTATATTAACATTAAACTTAACCTATGTCAGACACAACGGTACTCAGCAACAGGCAATCAAAGCTAAGCCCCATATATATCATTGGGATGCTGTTTTTTATTTTCGGGTTCATCACCTGGCTAAATTCGGTATTGATACCATACCTTAAATTAGCCTGCGAGCTAACCACCGTTGAAGCTTACCTGGTAACCTTTGCCTTCTATATATCTTATTTCGTGCTGGCAATACCATCAGCCTGGATCTTGAAATTAACAGGGTTTAAAAAGGGCATGTCGGTAGGCCTGGGTATTATGGCCGTGGGCGCCCTGGTATTTATACCGGCGGCGTTAACCCGTTATTACGGGTTGTTTTTATTAGGCTTGTTTATCCAGGGATCGGGGCTGGCGTTGCTGCAAACGGCGTCCAACCCCTACATCACCATATTGGGCCCGCCCGAAAGTGCTGCCAAACGCATTAGTATTATGGGCGTTTGCAATAAAATAGCCGGGGCCCTGGCGCCCATTATACTGGGTGCTATCGCCCTAAAAAACGCCGACGGCTTAAAAGAGCGCCTTGAGGCAATGGCGCCCGCCGCTAAACTTACAGAGCTAAACGAACTGGCGTCGCGGGTTATTATGCCTTATATAATCATCGTAATTGTACTGCTCATTTTAGCGGTGGTAATATATTACTCCAGCCTGCCCGAGATAGATACCGATCAGGAAGACGAAACAACTGCCGTTAACAATACCGGTAAAACCAGCATTATGCAGTTCCCGCATTTGCTATTAGGCGTGTTAACGCTGTTTTTTTATGTAGGGGCCGAGGTTATTGCCGGCGATACCATCATCAACTACGGCAGCACGCAGGGCATTCCCTTAAATATTGCTAAATTTTTTACAACCTGTACATTGATATGTATGCTTATAGGCTATTTTGTGGGTATTGCCTGCATCCCCAAATACCTTAACCAGGAAAAAGCCATGAAAATATCGGCCGTATTAGGGCTGGTACTTTCGGCTGTGGCTATACTAACCACAGGGTATGTGTCGGTATCAGCAGTAGCTTTATTAGGACTGGCAAACTCGTTGGTTTGGCCGGCAATATGGCCAATGGCATTAGCCGGCTTGGGCAGGTTTACCAAAATCGGTTCATCACTACTAATCATGGGCATTGCGGGTGGCGCTGTTGTGCCGCTGGCCTACGGGGCTTTGGCCCAGGCTTTAAACCCAAGCCACGGCTACCTGGTATTGATACCGGCTTACCTCGTTATTTTGTATTATGCTATTGGCGGGCACAAGGTAGGCAGGCCAAAAACTTCAACACGTCAACAATTATAATCATCAATAAATAAAAACTAAAAGTTATGGATCGCAGACAATTTGTTTGGAATACCGCTGTAGGATTAGCCGGGCTAACAATTTTGCCTTCAGGGTTATTATTCGCAAAAAATGCAGATAAGGTAAGGTTGGGTTATATAGGCGTTGGCCTGCGCGGCCGCAACCATATTGGCGAAGGTTTGCTTCGCGATGATGTAGAAATAGTTGCCATTTGCGACACACAGGAAAGTTCGCTGAAAGCCTGCCGCGAGCAATTTGTGAAGGCCAAAAAGAAACTGCCTGCAGAGTATACCGGCGGAGTAAACGCCTATAAAAAATTGTTGGACCGTAAAGACATCGACGGGGTAATTATTGCTACACCATGGGAGTTTCATAAAGATCAGGCTATTGATGCCATGCGTGCCGGTAAATATGTTGGCTGCGAGGTTATTGCCGGCATTACCGAGCAGGACCACTGGGATATTTTAAAAGTTTATGATGAAACCAAGGTGCCATACATGACATTGGAGAACGTTTGCTACCGCCGTGATGTAATGGCTGCCCTAAACATGTGCAGGCAAAACCTGTTTGGCGAACTGGTTCATCTTGAAGGCGGTTACCAGCACGATCTGCGCGGGGTTTTGTTTAACGATGGCAAAAGTGCGTATGGCAAAGGCGTAGAGTTTGGCCCCAACGCGGTAAGCGAAGCACAATGGCGCACCCAATGGAATATTGACCGCGACGGCGATATTTACCCAACCCACGGTGCGGGCCCGGTTATGAATTATATTGATATTAACCGCGGTAACAGCTTTACCAACCTGGTATCGTTCTCATCTAAATCGCGCGGGCTTAATGCTTACATAGAAAAGGTATCGCCGGGCAATAAAAACGGGAAGATCCACTTTAAAAATGGCGACGTAACTACTACTACTATCAACTGCGCCAATGGCGAAACCGTTACGCTTAGCCATGATACACACCTGCCGCGCCCATACTCGTTAGGGTTTAGGGTACAGGGCACCAAGGGTATATGGATGGATGTTGCCGACGGGGTTTATATCGAAGGCCAATCGGCCAAGTACGACGAGTGGGACAAGGCAAGCGTTTGGTTCGAAAAATACGACCACCCGGTTTGGAAGAAGTTTGAGAAATATGCCGAAGGCGCGGGCCACGGCGGTATGGACTGGTTTGTGTTTAACGCCTTTGTAGAATCGGTTAAACAAAAGAAACAAACGCCTATTGATATCTACGACTCGCTGACCATGAGCGTGATCACCCCGCTATCAGAAAAATCAATTGCCGAAGGCAATACACCGCAAAAGTTCCCCGACTTTACAAGGGGCAAGTGGAAAGAGCGTAAAAACACCTTTGCTTTAGACGACAGCGGATTTTAAATAAGTTAACAGTTTAAGAATGTTACCGGCCGGTGGGCCTGCCGAAAGGCAGGCTCCCACATGGCAGGGCATAGCTTTGCCCAAACCTAACCAACCCCCACAGAAAATGCTATTAAATTTATTAGAAGAAACCCGGTACGAGAAGGTGCCGGTAAAGATATACCCTAACGATACAGAGGCGAGCCTTGACGTTGCAAAGCGTATAGCGCTCATCATCAAACAAAAACAAGCCGAAGGCAAGATCGCAGTGTTAGGTTTGGCCACCGGCGTATCACCTATAAAAGTTTATCGCGAACTGATAAGGCTGCATAAAGAAGAGGGCCTGAGCTTTAAAAATGTGGTAACCTTTAACCTGGATGAATATTACCCCATACAGCCCGATTCGGCCCAGAGCTATGTGCGGTTCATGAAAGAGAACCTGTTTGATCATGTGGATGTAGATATGACTAACGTAAACATTCCGGATGGTACGCTGGCAGAGCAGGATATAGCAGCGTTTTGCCTGGCGTACGAGCAGAAAATAAATAGCTACGGCGGTATCGATGTACAGCTTTTGGGTATCGGGCGTACCGGCCACATCGGTTTTAACGAGCCGGGCTCGGCGCCAAACTCGGGTACACGTTTAGTAACCCTTAACGACCTTACCCGCCGCGATGCTTCAAAAGATTTCGGCGGTAAAGAAAACGTGCCCACCAAGGCCATCACCATGGGTATCGGCACCATTTTTAAGGCGCGCGAAATTATCCTGCTGGCATGGAACGGAAAAAAGGCCCCCATTATAAAAAAAGCAGTAGAAGGTGCGGTATCGCCCGATGTGCCGGCAACATACCTCCAAAATTCAGATAACGTCGAGTTTATTATTGATAGCGATGCATCGGTAAGCCTCACCCGTTTTGATACTCCCTGGCTGGTTAAGGATTGCGTTTGGGACGATACGCTCATCAAAAAGGCGGTGATATGGCTGGCAAAAACGCTTAATAAACCCATCCTTAAGCTCACCGAGAACGATTACAATAACAACGGCATGGCGCAGCTGGCTACGCAGCTTGGCCCGGTTTATAATATCAATATCAGCATATTTAATAATATACAACACACCATTACCGGCTGGCCGGGCGGCAAGTTCAACGCCGACGATAGCCAGCGGCCCGAGCGTGCCAACCCCGCCGTAAAGCGTTCGATAGTGTTTTCGCCGCACCCGGATGATGATGTGATATCCATGGGCGGCACCTTTATCCGCCTGGCCGACCAGGGGCACGAGGTGCATGTAGCCTACCAAACATCGGGCAATACCGCCGTTTGGGACGACGAGATGCTGCGGTATGTAGAGTTTGCCATGGATTTTGCCCGTTCGCAATCTCAGGATGCTGCTTATCTTGAAAGCCTGTATAAGAACATGACCACCTTTTTGGAAACAAAGCGGCCAAATCAAAGTGATACCGAGGCCATCCGTATTGTAAAGGGGCTGATACGAAAGGGCGAAGCTATTGCCGGGGCAAGGCTGGCCGGCTTACATGATGACCGCATTCACTTTATGGACCTGCCCTTCTACGACCGCAGTAAATTTGAAAAAAGCGTATCTTTTGAGGATGATATCAAACAAACTATGCAGCTTTTGCAGGAGGTAAAACCTCACCAGATATTTACCGCCGGCGACTTTGCCGACCCGCATGGCACCCACAAGGTATGCTTTGAAATATTGCTGGAAGCTTTTAACCGCCTGCGGCAGATAGAAGACTGGACAAACGATTGCTGGATATGGCTTTACCGCGGCGCGTGGCACGAGTTTGAGGTACACGAGATCGAGATGGCGGTGCCGCTGTCTCCGCAGGAAGTTTTACGTAAGCGGCTGGCCATATTTAAACACCAGTCGCAAAAAGATATCCCGGTGTTCCCCGGCGACGATGCCCGCGAGTTTTGGGTACGCGCCGAAGACCGTACGCAGGAAACCGCCCGGCTGTACAACCAGCTTGGTTTAGCCGAATACGAAGCGATAGAGGCTTTTGTAAGATGGAAGGTTGAATAAGTGACGTACGCCTGCTAAAGCTTTTATACCGGACATAATTATTATATTTGTATATGGATGCATTGATTGTTTACCCGGAAAATAAAGCGCAATTGACCGCTTTAAAAGCAGTGATGAAAGCAATGAAAATTTCATTCGAACAAAAAAACATGGTTTATCCGCAGCATGTGGTGGATGGTGTAAACGAATCTTTGAAACAATCTGATCAAGGTCAGTTAACGGCTTTTACAGGCATCAAGGACTTATTGAATTAAATGAGCTTACAGATTTATTTTACTCCACGCTCGAAGGAAACATTTAAATCGACTTACAACTTTATTAAAAATGAATTTGGGGCGAGCGTGGCTGAGAAGTTTTCAATCAAGACCGAAAAAACAATTAAATTGATAGCTGATCACCCATTAATGTTTAAAGTTTCAACAATTGCTACTGATGTTAGGGTTGGCTTGATTACAAAGCAATGTTCTGTTTTTTATAGAGTTACCGACACCACCATTCACCTCTTATTTTTTTGGGATAATCGCCAGGAACCTTTATAGTTATTAAGCCCAATTTCTTTTATATTGCAATAACCTATAACCCGTAACTTCAAAGCGGGGGGCAATTACATCATGAGCATAAAAAGACGATCGTTCATCAAAAAAACATTGATAGCCGGCGCGGGTGCAGGTTTGGTGCCTCAATTTTTACATGCTAAGGATGGCGCTGCTAACGCCGTCGCGCCTGTTGATTTTCAGCTTGCCGCCGGAGCCAAAAAAGTGATAGTAGCCGGTGCAGGCATCACCGGACTGTGCTGCGCCTACGAACTGATGAAGGCCGGTCACGATGTAACCGTACTGGAAGCATCCGGCAGGTATGGCGGGCATGTGTTTACAGGCCGCGATGGTCTGTCGGATGGACTGTATGCCGATTATGGTGCCGACCATATCACCAAACCAGGCTACGAAAAGTTTTTTGAATATGTAAATGAGTTTAACCTCACTGTTATACCTTATCCCAATGCCGAAGGATCAGAAGCGGCAAAGGATGGGCATGTGCTGAAAATGATAGGCGGCAAATTCTACACCGAAGAAATGCTGCGCGACCCTGCCGTGCTGGCAAAGTTTGGCTTTAATGCTAAGGAGATTAAATTTCTATCTCAAAATCCCGGGTACGCCTTAAGTTCGTTGTATATCAAACCCTATCTTTCAAAATTTAAAGACCCGTACCAGCCCTTTGGCGTTGGGTATGATGATTATGACAACTTCCCGATAGCGGATATTTTTAAAAAGGAGGGCGCATCGCCGGCTGCATTGGATTGGCTGGGCGGTTCGCATACTTCGGCGCTTTACTATTTGTGGCGTGCCTACATTATGGAGCAGCGCGGCATCCCGCTATCAGAAGGCGATACCTACCATTTAAAAGATGGTAACGAGCAACTGCCAATGGCTTTTGCCAAGCGCCTTGGCTCAAGACTAAAGCTTAACCACCCGGTGCTGGGCATCAAACACGATAGCAAAGGCGTAACCGTTACCTACAAAGCTTTTGGTTTTGATGAAGAGAAGCAAATTACCGCCGATATATTGGTGAACTGTATTACCCTGCCGATATTTAAAAACATCCCGGTTACACCTGCGTTATCGCCCGCCAAACAATATGTGGTGGATAACATGGCTTATTCCTCACATCCATTTTATGTATTTGAAGCTGCCACCCGCTTTTGGCAGGATGATGGTTTCAAAAGCATCAATATGCAGTTTGAGCATCCCGATATCTCATCCATTTGGGAGGAAACCAACCAGGTGGATAGCAAGCGCATTGTGTTAAAAGCCTATGGCCCCGGCGGCCTGTCGCCGCAGCGCGTACTGGCAGCCTTTCGTGAAGTTTACCCGGGCAAGCATGATACCATTGAACAAGCCCTTACCAAAGACTGGACAAAAGATAAGTTTGCCCCGGCCTGCGAAATGGAGCCTTTCCCGATAGGACAAATGAAAAAGTTTTGGCCGCAGTTGATGGTGCCCGAGGGCCGTATTTATTTTGCCGGCACTTATGCCGATAACATGAGCCGGGGGATGGAATCGTGCATCCGCTCGGCGCAGCGGGTAGCAAAGGAGGTGGATAAGCTATAACGGTTATGAAAAGGCAATTTCTATTTATCACGGCTATCGGTATCGCGGTGTCGATGTTTTCATTTACGGCTATTGTACAGCAAAATACCGCACCGTTGGTTAAGATCACTTCACCAAAAGTAAACACCTTTAGCTGGGGCAGCCTTGTAAGCTACAGCATAAGCGTAGCCGACAAAGAAGATGGCGACTCGAAATTTGATGAGATAAATGGCCTCGAGGTGCTGCTGGAAGTAAAATTCGTGCCGGGTAACGCGAAATTACCACCGGGCAACCAGGCATCGCCCGATGAAGCCGGCTTGGCGGTGATGCGTGCGTCAAATTGTTTTAACTGCCACAACTTCAACAATAAATTAATAGGCCCGTCTTTTAACGATATTGTGGCACGGTACCCGCTTTCGGCGGCTAATGTGGCGTTGTTGACCAAGCGCATAAAAGAAGGATCGGTAGGGGTATGGGGCAAGGCAGCCATGCCAACCCATCCTGAGCTTACCGCTGTCGAGATCGAGGCTGCTGTTAAATGGATGTTTAAGCAGGCAGCAGATCCAAACGTTACCTATTACACCGGGCTGGATGGCATATTCAGGACCAAAGCGGCGCCTGCCGGCAATAAAGGCGCTTACGTTATTACTGCCAGCTATACCGACCACGGCCTGAAAGCCTCGCCCGGCAAACAGCGAATGACCGGCCGGGATGTAATGGTGTTGCAAAGCAAATAAAATTAATATAGCCCGGCAGCGGTTGCTTATTCAGCACCGCCACCGCGCGGCAACTTATTTCTGTTTAACGTAAGTTTCTATGATCTCGTGGTCGATATTCAGGCTGTCTATCTTTTCGATGCCTTTTTGAATCAGCGTATCACCTTTAAACATTACAGTAAAGTCAAAGTCGCGGCCTTCCCATTCGCGGGCGTTCAGATAAGCCAGGTGCTCGGTGTATTTATCACCCTTAAAATCATAAGTGCCGCCGCCTGCCGTATAGGTGGCGTCTTTGCCCTTGCCTTTGCTAAGGTCGTGCCGCATAAACGCAAAGTGCGTGTCATTTAAAATTTTTAGCATTTCCTGGTTGGGCACAGGGTAGTCTTTTACGGTGTCGCCTTTGGTAACCGTTACTGCCGATACCAGTTTCCAGGTGCCGATCATTGGCGAGGCGGCAGGTGTTTCTGATGTTGTAGCGGCAGGCTTTTGCGTGCACGATGCCAGCGCAATGGCCGCAAGGGGTAATAAACGTGTAAGTTTCATTTCGAGATTTGAGGTTTGTTGAATTTACTGCTAATATAAGCGCAACAATAGTAAATGCAACTGTGTTAAGCTATTGTATGGAAAACGCCACGCAAAATTTTTACTCGGGGGCCAGCGGCCTGGTGTTGCCGGTACCCAATAAATCGTTATACCCGCCCGAGTTTCAGGACAGGTCGCGATTGTGTTATTACGGCTCGTTATTTAACAGCATCGAGATAAACAGCTCTTTTTACAGGCTTCCGCAAGCATCAACTGTGAAAAAGTGGACAACCGAAGTGCCTGATGGTTTTAAGTTTACTTACAAGCTCTGGCGCGATATCACGCATAACAAGCAACTGCTTTTTAATCCCGAAGACATAGAGCGCTTTATGCAGGTGATAGATGGGGCTGGCGATAAAAAGGGCAGCCTGCTGATACAGTTCCCGGGGAGCAATGATGTGTCGAACATAAGGCAATTGGAAAAACTGCTGATCAACCTGCAGGATACCGGCTTGTGTGTGGGCTGGGATGTGGCGATAGAGTTTAGGAACAGCAGTTGGTATAAAGATGAAGTTTACGAAATGTTAGATAACTACAACTGCGCAATGGTGATACAGGATATGCCCAAATCGCTTACACCAATGGTAGATATGGCAACTGAATTTAAGTACCTGCGTTTTCACGGGCCCAATGGCGGCTATCGCGGCAGTTATACCGATGATTTTTTATATGAATATGCCCAGTATATCACCGAGTGGCTAAACGATGGCAAAAGGGTTTATGCCTATTTTAACAATACCATGGGCGATGCGGTTAATAACCTGGTAACCTTAAACGCGTATGTAAAGCAACTTTAACTTACTGTTTAAGGTCGATGTCTGTGTTCTCGGTCCTGTCAACAATTGCTTTGATAACGCTGTCCAACTCCTGGGCCGAAGTTTCAAGGAAGCTTATTATCTCTTTATTTACCTCGGTATCACTGTCTGTATTGATCATGGGTATCAACCCCAAAATACGGCACAAAGGTGCGCGCACAATATGCGATTGCATGTAGGCTATTTCGCGCAGTTGGGTGTTTTGTTTTTCAATAGCTTGTGTATATAGTATGCTTTCGGTAATGTCGCGGGCTATCACCAAACGCTCGCTTTTACCCCTGTAAACTATACTGCTGCATCTTACTTCTGCATGAAACTCTTTCCCGTTTTTAGTTTTATGAATTACAATAGAAATAGAAGGTACATTGTGGTCTAATTGTTCAAGTGTTTCAATAAGCTTACCGATCTTTTCTGGCGGCCTGATGTCTTTGATGGTCATCGTGTTGAACTCTTCCCTGGTAAAGCCATATTGCCGTATAGCAGCGCCATTTACCTGCAAAAACTGCAATGTATCCGGATCAAATATCCACATAGGCGATGGGTTGCGGAAAAACAGGCTTTTGTAGTGGCTCTCTGTTTCCGTTAGCTGCGCGTTCAGTGCGGTCGTCTCGGCTATGCGCCGCTGCAAATTTTGCCGCAACCTGGCCTCCTTTATAATGTTTTTTTCGAGGCCTATGATTATATGTCGTAATACGATTACAACCGCTATATTCAGAAATATAAAATTGGAGGTATTGAACACCCAGGTATCAAGGGGATACATGGAAATAAGCGGAGAATTGAACAGCCTGAAATATATTACCCCTGCAAAGAATAGATAGATGCCGAAATTTACCATCAACGACAACAATATGGCACGGCCATTAAACAGCAATGTGATAAAAACAGCCAGCGCCAGCAGGTAAATGCTCCCCATTCCAAAAGAACCTAAAGAAGCCATTACAATAATAGCCAGCACATAAAAAACAATAACTACGTATAATTTTTTGAAAGATGTTTTGATACGTCCGTTAAGGGAAATTGCCGGGATTGTTATAATCGCGAATACATCATATGCCGGAATAAAAATGTGGCCTTTGTTCAACAGGATGATAACGCTGGGAATTAACGCTACAAGGCTTGCAGGTGTTGAGTAAAGGATAATTTTAATGAAAAGATTTTCGCGCCAGGCGGTTAAACTTTCAACTTCATCCCCTGAATTATCTTTAAGCGCGTTTTTGCCAAATATCTTATAAACCTTCCAGATATGATGTAATGAGATAGACATGTTAGGAATTAAGTAATAAGATATTTTTCCCAAGATAATTAAAATATGTTTTACAACGCGGGCGATTTATTTTTTTGTAATTAAAAAGGCCGCTATGAATGCATAGCGGCCTTTTATCGTGATACCCGGCAATTACCAGGGCAGCTCTTCCCCTAAATGGATAAAACGGCCATTGGGGCCATCTTCGCCTGCAAGCGCAAGTTCTACACTGGTTTTCGCGCCGTCAACAATCTCCATTGGTGCAACATCGGTACCGCCAAGCTCGGTTTTAACCCAGCCGGGGTGTGCGGAGTTTACCTTAATGCCGGTGCCTTCCAACTCAATGGCCAGGTGATTGGTAAACATGTTCAACGCGGCTTTTGAAGCATCGTACGATAGTACCTTAATATCCTTGATAGGGCTATCGGTTTGCGCATGCAAAGTAAGCGAACCTAATATGCTTGATAAATTAACAATGCGGCCTGCACTGCTTTTCTTGAGCAACGGGAGCAAAGCGTTGGTTACATACACCACGCTGAAAAAGTTTGTCTGAAACACGTATTCAAATTCTTCTTCATCGGTTGCCGCGGTCACTTTTTCAAACAGCGACCGTTTTGGCGCCACGCCCGCGTTGTTCACCAGTATATCCAGCCTGCCGAATTTTTCTTCTACGTATTTTGCCAAAGCAGCGCGGTCGTCGGCGCTGGTTACTTCCAGTTTGGCACCGTACGCATCAATACCCAGTTGTTTAAGCTTATTTGCCGAATCGTTAGCCACATCTAAGTTACGTGCTGTTAAAATAACGGTTACGCCCTGCTCGCCAAGCTGTTTGGCAGTTTCGAACCCTATGCCACGGTTAGCGCCTGTTATAAGGGCTATTTTTTGATCTTTCATGTTTATGTGTTGTTTTGTTGTGAATTGATTGTTAATTACAGACCGTTCGGTCTTTTTTATGTTATAAAAAAAGTGTTATACTACCTGTGCTTCAATTTCCGCCTTAAGCATTTTAATAATGGTACCGATATTATGGTTATTGCCCATAACGCGGGCTATCATAATTGCGCCCTCCATCATTGTAAAAAGTTTTATAGCAAATTCGCGGGCGTTCCACGATGCGTGAAATTCGCCGGTACCAATGCCTTCAATAATCACATTGGTAACCCGCTTTACCGACCACTCCATACCCTTTCGCACCTTTTCGTTGATCACCGCGTTGGTATCATCCGCCTCCATGCCAAAGTTTATCATAGGGCAGCCGCCTTGCAGCGGCGGGTTCTCGGGGTTGCTTAAAAAATCAAGGTAGGCAAACAGTTTTCCTTTGGCCGTTTTCTCTTTGTTCATCGCTGCCGTAATTTTTTCGCTTAACGATGTCAGGCAGTAATCTACCACGGCACAGGATAACGCTTCTTTACTTTCAAAATGACCGTATAGGCCGCCCTTGGCCATTTTGGTGGCTTCCATTATATCACTCATGGCGGTGCCTGCAACACCTTTTGTATTAAACAGCGGCGCCGATTGCTCTATAATAAACTGACGGGTTCTTTCTGCTTTGGTCATCTTTTTTGGTCGACGGATCAAATATAGACCGTTCGGTCTGATTGTGCAACTGATTGTATTATAAATGTTACTATAATGACAAACGCACTGATTAAACCATAAGCCGCCTGATGCAGTCATACATCAAAAATTAACAAAACATGAAAAAATTACTTTTGATGATAACATTCCTGGCAGGTACGGTAGTATTTGCCCAGGCACAAACCCAAAGGGCACATAAAACCCCTGAACAACGAGCACAGTTTGCAACACAGGCGCTTACTAAAAAGCTAAGCCTTTCGGCAGATCAGTCTGCTAAGGTAAGTGCTATCATGGCTAATCGCGCCGCGCAGATGGATAGCCTGCGTGCAAACAAATCGGCCGACCGCAAGGCGAACATGCAGGCACGCAAAGCCATTGCTGTTAAAACCAATGCCGATGTTAAGGCCCTTTTAACTGCCGACCAGCTAAAAGCGTATGCAGGTTTAAGGCATAACTTTAAAGGCAGAATGCACGGTAAACGCGGTGGCCGCCACCTGGCACCCGAACAAAAGGCACAGCGTATGAGCAAAGTGCTGCAAAAGAAATTAACGCTGTCTGAAGATCAGTACGCTAAAGTGAACGCTATTTTGCTGAAACGCGCTACCCAAATGGATAGCCTGAAAGCAAACCGTTCTGCAACCGACCGTAAGGCAAACAAAGAAAACCGTAAGGCCATAATGAGCCAGACCGACGGCGAACTTAAAGCTGTATTAAATGCCGACCAGCTGAAAAGCTATACCGACATGAAGAACAAGTTTAAAGAAAGAATGAAAAACAGGAGAGGCCCTAAAGCGCCAACTGCCGGATAATTTTTTGTGAGTGAGTGATGATAAAGCGGGCAGCCCATGTGGTTGTCCGCTTTTTTTTGGCCGGCCGTCGTAAACAACCTTTAAAATGTCGCGTATGCACCTTACAGGAGAGAGCGAAAGCAGGTAGATTTGTTTAAAAAAGATAATGAGAGAAGTAAAAACCGACCACCCGTTTAATAAATTATCGCAGCCCGCGCAACGGGCGCTGGCCAATGCGGGTATAACCGGTGTGCGGGACCTATCGCGGTTTACCGAGAAAGAGATCATGAAATTACATGGCATCGGCAAAAGTGCTATACCTGTTTTAAAGGAAGCTTTGCATAAGCACGATCTTTATTTCGCCAATTAACGCTACTATCAATCAACAACAATTATGTCATTCCAGGCGTACTTAAACACGATCAAACAGAAAACGGGCAAGGGCCCGGCAGATTTCAGGGCTATGGCCGAAGAAAAAGGCTTCACTAAAAACGGAGAGCTTGTTGCGAAGGCGGGCGATATCACTACCTGGCTGAAAGCAGATTTTGAATTGGGCCATGGCCACGCCATGGCAATTTTTGCCCTGCTTAAAGGCATCAAGAACGAAGACAGCTTATAAAAAGAGAAGCTCCGCCTGCCGGAGCTTCTCTTTTTATAAGGAACAGGAATTATTGCACTACCAATGTAGCAATGGAATGCGGTTCGCTTACGGTTTTGGCGGCCTTGCCTTTTATCCATAAGCTGTATTCTATCTTCTCGTCGGTACGGTTCATAACCACTACGGCTATCGATCCGTTAGGGTTCTGGTAAGCGGTGGTTAACAGTTTGTCGCGGCTTGCCGAGGCGGCGATGCGTTTAGCGCCCGGTTTAATATATTTAGAGAAATGACCAATATAATAGTACGAATTGGTATAACGCAATTGTCCGGTGCGGGTATCGGCATGTACAGGGGCGAAGCAAAAGTTGCCCACGTGGTTTGGTCCGCCTTTTTCATCTAACAGGATGTTCCAGTCGGTCCAGCCTACGGTGCCGGCATTAAAATCGTTTATCATCGACAGGCCGTAGCGCTCGCCCAGGTTCCAGTCGTCCAAACGGTTAAAATCAAATTTCTCTACGCAGCCTTCAGTAAATATCAGGTTCTTATCCGGGAAGGCGGCGTGGGTAAGGCGGGTGTTCTCAAAGTTCTGGCCCGCGCCTGTCCAGGTTTCGTACCAGTGAAAGCCGATACCCCAAACATATTTGGCGGCCGAAGGGTCTTCTAAAATGGTACTTGCACGCTGGTAAAGCAAGTCGCGGTTGTGGTCCCAAACAATAAGTTTTTTTGCTTTCATGCCTTGTTTCCAAAGTGTTGGGCCTAAATAATTCTTTACAAAGTCGCGCTCCTCTTCGGCTGTGTACTTACATGATTCCCACGTTTGCGTAGCCATAGGCTCGTTTTGTACCGAAAGGCCCCATATTGGTATGCCCTGCGCTTCGTAGGCTTTAATGAACTTCACATAAAAGTTTGCCCAGCTTTGCGCAAACGCAGGTTTAAGCTTTCCGCCGTGCAGTACATCGTTGTTATCTTTCATAAATGCAGGTGGGCTCCAGGGCGATACATACATGGTTAGCTTACCGCCTGCCGCCGCGGTTGCCGCTTTTATGAACGGTATGCGGTACTTTTTATCGTGGCTAATGTCAAAGGTTGATAGGGATTTATCGCTATTGCTAACATAGCTGTAGCTGCCGCTGCTGAAATCGCAGCTTTGGATATTGGTACGGGCGAGGGTAAAGCCAATACCCGAGGTTTTACTGTAGTAAGCTTCTAAAAGCTCTGTTTGCTTATCTTTTGGCAGCTTGTAAAATGTTTCGGCAACGGCATCGGTTAATGCGCCGCCAATGCCAAGCATGGTTTGAAACTGCTTTTCGGGGTCAACAAAAACCACCGTTTCTGTTTCGGGCGGTTGCGGGTCCGACGAGAACTTTAGCTCGCCTGCGGGGGCAAGTCTTTTGTTAGAGCCCTTTTCGGTGACATACATTTTTACCGTTTTATTGGCTGCTGAGTACGGCACTTTCTTTTTTGCGGCGGGTGCCTGGCTAAAAGTGCCTGCCGCGAAGCATAACAGGCCGGCAATTAAAAATCCTTTCTTCATGGGGTGAGGGCTGAAGTTATGGTTTGAATTGATTGAATATTTACGAGGTTAAGTTGTGTTATTTTGTTCCGGCCTTTCTGCCGTTTCCCAGCCATAACAGCGCGTCAATTGTCAGCTTATCCTGTACGGGATTGTTAAATGTTTGGGATAGTTCTTTATTGGTATGATGTTCGTAATCTATATCGTTATGACCAAAGTTAAAGTAGATCATTTTATAATTTTTATTTGTCCACACGATAGGATAATAGCCGCTGTGCCATATCTCCTGCGGTTTGGGGCCGGTGCCTAACGGGAAGCTCACCGGATCTATCGAGGCCAGTATCTTTATATCCGGATTTTTAGTAAGGTCTTTTTCCCACCGGTACCATTCGCAGGGCGAGGTTTTAAAATCCTCCGGCATGTTTTTGGTGGCGGGGTGCATCCGGTCTTCTACCTTTAGAACAGCGAAAACCGGTCGCCAGGTGTTGCTTTTATACTGGCCGGCGCCCAAAAACTCGTTGTGGTACCAATCCCAGTTTTGCGGATAATCTGACGGGGTAAGGGCAAATGCCGCGAAGTGGAAACCCATCCAGCCGCCGCCGTTTTTCATATAGGTTTCAAAGGCCGCGCGCTGGGCAGGGTCCTCCGGCCGGGTATCTAAAAATATCACCACCTTATAATTGGCCAGGAATTTAGCGTTAAGGTTGCTCCAGTTACTGGTAGAGTCGTAGGTGAAATTGTATTTTTTGGCCATTTGCGGGAACCACCTGTTGGCCTCGTGCACGAAGCTGATGTGCGCCTGGTCGTTCTTGGCGGTGTAAAAAGCAATTACTTTGAACTTCTGCTGGGCAAAGGCGCCTGTAAAGATGCACAGGCAAAGTACACATAGCGCAAGCGCCCTGGTTTTAAAAATAAAGGTCATGATATCGCTTTGTATTGGTTTCGCAAAGCTAATTTACTATATTATAGTGTACATTTTAAATGCCCTATATTTTATTCTGCGAAAACGATTGAGTGGACTGCCTACTTTACCAACTGTTCATAAAGTTTTTGAAGCGAATCCTCGCCATCCATACAAAAACCCGGGTGCACCTTTGAGGTTTGTACAACCGTGCTACGCGTAGCGGTAAGCCACCTGAAACGCGATGCTGCATCCAGCTCGCCGATAGGGCCGGCATCCTTACCGCCAATAGCGATTCGCTGAAACGACAGCAGGTTTTCTTCCAGCGCCTCAATATCCAGGTCTTTTGAAAGGGCCAGCAGGCGGTCTTTATCAATGCTGTACCTCATTTTTAAAAACTGCTGTTTTTTGCAAAACAACACCACGCCTACGTTTATAAATTCCTCGCGCTCTACCCTGGGCACAACGCGTATAACGGCATACTCAAATAAGTGCCTGTCTTGCATCGTGCGCCTCCTTTACAAAAATATTCGAGTTAGCTAAGCGGGTGTTCAAAAACTTAGCGTATATCTGCCGCTGCTCGTCTGCAGTTTCAAAAGAGCGGTCGGTTAACCATTCATCGGGTATCAGGTTAACCACCGATTGTATGAAATCATGGGTTAGTATCGCTTTAAAAGCAGCATCAACCGCATCCAGTTCAGACGCCTTGCGCAGCAGCACATGGTCTTTTATCTGCACGAAAGGGCGCATGGCCTGTTCTTCCCATTTTTCCATGCTGTGATGAAAATATAGGGCTGCACCGTGGTCAATCAGCCAAAGCTCCCGGTTAAACATCAGCATATTGGTGTTGCGCGCGGTACGGTCAACGTTCATCAGCAGTGCGTCCAGCCATACAATTTCAGAAGCTGTTTCGGGCGTTACAAAAGTAACTGCCGGGTCGAACGTGATAGAACCAGACAAGTAATGCAGCGCCAGGTTTAGGCCTACGCTAAATTTTAGCAGGTCCTGTATCTCCTCGTCGGGTTCGGTGCGGCCGAAGGCTTCATCAAGGTTGGCAAATACCAGCTCGGGCACTTTAAAACCCAGCTTGCGGGCAATTTCGCCGCCTATCAGGTCGGCAATCAGCGCTTTGGGCCCCTGCCCGGCGCCACGAAACTTAAGCACATATAAAAAGCCGTCGTCGGCCTCGGCAATGGCAGGCAGCGAACCGCCTTCGCGCAACGGGGTAACGTAGCGGGTAACATTAACGGTGCGTAATTGCGGTGCAGTATTAGCCATGGTTGTGTGGGGCTAATATAGGGATAATTGGTAAATGGATTCGCTTGCGTTGTAGTTTACTCACCCCGACATCGCTGCGCTTGTCGACCCTCTCTGCTGCGCAAAGAGGGTGGAGAAATTTCTAATCCTCTTTCCGCTTGCGGAGAGAGGGTGGTCGAGCGGAGCAACCACCGGGTGAGTAAAATATAGGAGCGATGAGGATGTCGGTTAGTGACTCACCCCGCGGCACTGCGTGCGCGACCCTCTCTGCTGCGCAAAGAGGGTGGAGAAAGTCCTAACCCTCTTTACGCTTGCGGAGAGAGGGTAGTCGAGCGGAGCAACGACCGGGTGAGTAAAATATAGGAGCGATGAGGATGTCGGTTAGTTTACTCACCCCGCGGCACTGCGTGCCCCACCCTCCCTGCTGCGCAAGGAGGGGGAAGAATTGTTTTGGGTTTACTCGTAGCGATGGGTTTTATACCCGTCGCTACCCTGGGCACAATCAAAACCTGTCAATCGTATAAATCCGCTTCATCCCGGTTTATTCCCGCCCGTTCTTAACCATTCTGTTACAAAGCAAACAAAACACCTTATTTAGGTATTACCCTTGTAAATGCTATATGCCTAAGTGGTTAAAAACTTCGCTTAAAATAATTGCCGGCCTGGTACTGCTGGTTGTGCTGGTATTGATTGGGGCAACCTTGTATATTACTTACAATAAAGCAAAGGTGCTTGAGATGGTAAACCGCCAGCTGGATAAGAGCGTGGATGGCACACTGATCATCGGCGATATGAAGCCCCGTTTCTTCAGCGGTTTCCCTGATGTTTCGTTAACCCTGCAAAACGTACTGATACGCGATAAAAAGTACGCGCAGCATAAACATACCCTGCTGGATGCCAAAGATTTTAATATATCATTAAATACCGTAGCCTTGCTTAGGGGTGTTATAGATATTAACCACATTGATATCAGCAATGCGGCTATCGACCTGTTTACGGACAGCACCGGGTACAGCAATACTGCCGTGTTCAAAAAGGATAACAAAAAGGTAAAGGATAACCCATCGGAGAGCAGTTCGTCTACCATGTTAAAAAAATTCAGCTTAAGTAATGTTAATTTTACTATAGATGACCGCAGCAAGCACAAGCTGTTCAATTTTGCGGTGAACGACATTAGCGGGAAAATGCGGTATCCGGATAGCGGCTGGCGTGCTGATTTCCATTTGGATGTACAGGCCAAAAGCATGGCGTTTAACAGCCTGCGAGGTAGCTTCATCAAAAATAAACAGCTAAAAGGTGATTTTAAGGCCGGGTATAACGAAAAAAGCGGGAAGATAAATGTGGCTGTTTCGCCACTAAAAATTGGCGATGATCCTTTTAAAATAAACGCCGTTTTTGCAACTGCCGATAAGCCATCGGCCAGTTTTACTATAAACATTGTTGCCGACCAGATAATGTGGCGGAACGCTTCGGCTTTGCTGGCACCCAATATTACACAGGTGCTTAACCGCTTTAACATCAGCAAGCCTATGGATGTAACCTGCAGCCTGAACGGCAGCTTTGCAGGCGGCAGCGGCGGCCCTAAACTGTATGTTACCGCTAAGGTAAGGAATAGCAAAGTAACCATACCCGGCGCCGAACTGGACAGTTGCAGCTTTGATGGTATTTACAGTAATAACTATATTAAGGATAAGGGCTACGGCGATGATAACTCCTTTATTAAACTGATGAGGCTTAAAGGCAGCTATAACCATTTGCCTTTTACCATAGATACCGGCAGCATTGTTAACCTGCTGAAGCCCATTGCCACAGGTAATTTTAAATCGAGTTTCCCGGCAGCCGATCTTAACTGGTTTTTGGAAGATGATGTGGCCAAGTTTAATAACGGATCGGCAGATATGAACCTGCGTTATAAGGCTGATATCATCGATTACAAAATAAACAAACCCATCATCCGCGGATCCATCAACCTGCGCAATACCGATATTTATTACCTGCCCCGTAACCTCAAATTAAAAAACAACTCGCTGTCGCTGAACTTTGTTGGCGACGATCTGATACTAAACAACATTCGGCTGCAAAGCGGCCGCAGCGTTGTAACGATGGAAGGCCGGGTAAATAATTTTTTAAATCTTTATTACAACGCCCCCGAAAAGATATTGCTTACCTGGCAAATCCACAGCCCGCAATTATATCTTAACGAGTTTATGGGTTTTCTAAGCCCGCGTAAAGGCGCCCCCGCCGCAAAAAGCCGGGGCAATAGCGGCAACGTGGTCGATCAGTTAAGCAATGTACTTGAACGTGGCAAGGCCGAAATGCACATGCAGGTAGGCAAGGTTTATTATAAAAAGTTTTTAGCTACCGATGCCAATGCGCACCTCATTACCACCGACGATGGCGTGATTATTAAAAATATCAGCCTTAAGCACGCCGGAGGGTCGCTGCGGGTAAACGGCAAGGTGATGCAGGGCAACGCGTTAAACAGGTTTGATGTAAATACAACCATTAGCCACGTTAATATGCGGGAGTTCTTTTTAGCGTTTAACAATTTTGGCCTGCAGGATTTCACTGCCGAGAACCTGAAAGGATTTTTATCGGCCAAAACAAGTATTACCGGTGGTGTAACCGATGCAGGCAACCTGGTTCCCCGATCGATAAAAGGCACGCTCGACCTTAATTTGCAAGATGCCGCTTTAATTAACTTTCAACCATTAATGGGCGTGGGTAAATTCGCATTCCCTTTCCGTAATCTTAAAAACATCACCATACCTAACCTTGACGCGCACTTTTTGGTAAACGGTGATATGATCACCATAAAACCAATGCAAGTAAGCAGCAGTATACTGAATGTGGATGTAGCCGGTGTTTACGGCTTAACCCATGGTACCGATATTGCCCTTGATATCCCCCTGCGTAACCCCAAGGATGATTTCAAAATAAACGACCTTGCGGAGCGTGCAAAAAAACGATACAAAGGCATTGTACTACACATACGCGCCCACGAAGAGGACGGAAAAATGAAGATAGGGTGGAACAAGAATCACAAGTAGCGCTTATATCAACCGCTTGCAGGTAGCCACTAATACCCCTTTATCGTATATCTCCAGGTTGCCTTCGTGGTTTATTTTGTAAACTTCGTCGGGACGTTCAACGCTGATGTATTTATCGCCGTCCTTTTTTATTTCAGATGCCGCCGGGGTAATGGGCGGGGTATCGTTAAGCATAAGATTAGTGCCGGTAAAAGTAATGGCTTGTATATAAATCTTATGGCCGCTGCTGATCACTTCGTAAGCTATTTCTTCGCCTTTATCAGATTTTATAGCCTCATCGTGCCATGCACCCACTAACTTACCCGAATCAACAGCCGCCCCGTGCTTAATTAATGCAGTGCTATCTTTCGCAGGTTTATTGGTTTTGGCCGATCTGTCGCATGATGCGATGGTAATGATAAGTAACGCAAGCGCCGATAGTTGTGCAAAACGGTTTATAATGTTGGTCATAGTTTATAACGGATTAAAAGGCGAAGATAGCAAATACCTTTATATGCTTTTTTCCGTGTACTGTGAAGTTACTACGAGGCCGCACCGAAGTGATCAATTCTTATCCACAAACTTTAAATTGCCCGCGTTATACCTGTCGCCGGTATCGGGGAATTTTTTCAATAAAACTTCAATTTCCTCAAGAATTTTTGGGGACAGTTCTACATCTACACTGCCCGCGTTTTCCTGTAGGTACCTGCGTTTTTTGGTGCCTGGGATTGGGATAATGTTATCACCCTGTTTCAGTACCCAGGCAAGCGCTAATTGCGCCGGGGTACAGTTTATTTCGGTCGCTATATCTGCAAAACCTTCGGCCAGCAAGCGGTTGTTCTCGGCATGGTCCTGCTGGTAGCGTGGCAGGGTTTTCCTGAAATCACCCTCTTTCAATTCGCTTACATCCAGTTTGTTGGTAACCAACCCCCGTGCCAGGGGACTAAACGGAACAAATGATATGCCCAGTTCTTTACACAAAGGCAGTATTTGGGCTTCCACATCGCGGGTTAACAACGAATATTCGCTTTGCAGGGCGGCAATGGGGTGCACCCCATATGCACGGCGGATGCTGTTAGGCGATGCCTCCGAGAGGCCTATATATTTTACCTTGCCCTCCTTTACCAGGTCGGCCATGCCGCCAACGGTTTCTTCAATGGGTATATTGGGGTCTACACGGTGGGCGTAATAAAGGTCTATCACATCCGTTTGCAGGCGTTTAAGGCTGGCCTCTACCGCAGTACGCATGTAAGCGGGCGAGCCATTGAAACCCGAAAGCTTGCCGGTGCTATCGGCAGTAAACCCGAATTTGGTGGCGATGAATATTTTATCACGGTTAGGTTTTAATACCTGCGATACCAGTTTTTCGTTTTGCCCGCTGCCGTAAACATCGGCGGTGTCCCAAAAGTTTATGCCGAGTTCAAGGGCTTTGTTAAGGGTAGCTATAGATTCGGCATCATCAGGTTCGCCGTAAGCGTGGCTCATACCCATGCAGCCCAGGCCAATTGCCGAAAGCTGCACACCGGTTTTGCCTAAAGTTCTGTATTTCATAGTTGGTAGTGTAAATGTAAAGTGAAGGTACGGGTAGTATCTAACATAAGCAACGCTGTAACCCGCTTGTTGTTGTAATATTCGGTAAGGTGACAAAATTGACGGGCAAATCGCTCGTACAGTTTTACTCACCCCGCGGCACTCCGTGCGCGACCCTCTCTGCTGCGCAAAGAGGGTGAAGAAAACGATCAAGCCCCCCCTCTTTGCATAGCAGAGAGGGGGCAGGGGGTGAGTGAAAAAAGCGATAACTCTACAAGTATTCCGTAATCTTATTCAATACGGCATTCATGTTTTCCTCAATTTCTCTGTTCTCAAACCGCAGAATTGTCAATCCTAATTCTTTTAACACTGCATCTCTGTTTTTATCGTATTGCTTTTTTAATAAATGTATCGGACCATCCGCTTCAATGACCAACCGTGCCTCAGCGCAATAAAAATCAGGTATGTAATATTCGTATCTACCCAATGCTGACCTTATGCAAACAGGGTGCTGCCTCAAAAATTTCTTGCCCATTAAAGCGCGATCGCGCAATAAATTCCAAAGCAAGTTTTCTGCGGGAGTTTGCCTTTTTCTCAAATCCCGGCATAACTGAATAATTGAAGGCATGGCTGAATTTACAAAAGTCTTTTTAAAAATATAACACAGCGTCAGTTACTCACCCCGTCCCGACAGCTATCGGGATACGTGCGCAAAGAGGATAAAAAAAAGTAATCAAACACCCCCTCTTTGCGTAGCAGAGAGGGGGCACGGAGTGAGTAATCTCCGCATGCCTCGCAGAGAGGGCAAGAGAAAAGCGATCAAACACCCCCTCTTTGCATAGCAGAGAGGCGGCAGGGGTGAGTAAGACTCCGCCGTTAGATGGTTCCCAGACAAATCGCTCGTACAGTTTTACTCACCCCGCGAAACTTCGTGCGCGACCCTCTCTGCTGCGCAAAGAGGGTGAAGAAAAAGCGATCAAGCACCCCCTCTTTGCACAGCAGAGAGGGGGCAGGGGGTGAGTAAATCTCCGCCAAAACAAGTTCGGCATGACGCATACATATATCCCCATAAAAACAGATATTTGATCTGCTAACCAATTTGCATCATCCGCTATGAAACTACGCGTCTTATCCATACTTATATTAGCGTTTGCCACTAACGCATCGGCACAAACCAAACGCCTTACCTATTGCAACCCGCTAAACCTCGATTACGGCTATACGCCATTTGAAAATTTTGCGGCATGGGGTAAGCACCGCGCCACTGCCGACCCAACCATGACCCTCTTTAAAGGCAATTACTACCTGTTCAGCACCAACCAGTTTGGCTATTGGTGGAGCAGCGATATGCTGAACTGGAAGTTTGTATCGCGCAAGTTTGTACGGCCATATAACGAGGTAAAAGGCGATGAGCTTTGCGCGCCCGGCACATTAGTTTTGGGCGATACCCTGCTGGTTATCGGCTCTACCTACAACAAGGATTTTACCCTGTGGATGAGCACCGACCCGCGTACCGATACCTGGAAAGCAGCCAAGGATTACTTTAAGGTTGGCGCCTGGGACCCGGGTTTGTTTGCCGACGATGACGGCAGGGTATATATTTATCATGGCAGCAGCAATACCCTGCCGATGTACGGGCAGGAGATAGACCGCAAAACATTTGAACCCATCGGCCCTAAAAAGGAGATGATCAAACTCGACTGGGAGAAACACGGCTGGGAGCGCTTTGGCGAGAACAATGATAACGTATTCCTGACCGGTTTTATGGAAGGCGGCTGGATGAACAAGCATAACGGCAAATACTACCTGCAATATGCCGCGCCGGGTACCGAAGGCCGCGGTTACGGGGATGGCGTATATGTGGGCGATAAACCGCTTGGTCCGTTCACCTATCAAAAGCATAATCCCTTTAGCTATAAGCCAGGAGGCTTTGCAAAAGGTGCCGGGCATGGCGCCACCTGGGCCGATAAGTATGGCAACTACTGGCACATCAGCACTATGGTTGTTGATGTAAAGAACAACTTTGAACGCCGCATAGGCTTTTGGCCGGCCGGGTTTGATAACGATGGCGTGCTGTATGCCAATACCGCCTATGGCGATTATCCGCATTACCTCGCTTCAGGCAAAGAAGATCACCTTAAAAGCAATTTTACCGGCTGGATGCTGCTGAATTATAACAAACCGGTGCAGGTATCGTCAACCCTGGGGGCTTATGTGCCGAACCTTGCGGTGGATGAGGATATCAAAACCTATTGGAGCGCAAAAACCGCCAACAAAGGCGAATGGCTACAAACCGATCTGGGCGACGTAAGCACCGTGCGGGCGATACAGATCAACTACGCCGACCAGGATGCTATGTTTATGGGCAAATCGCTGGGCGTATTTCACCAATATATCATCAGCTCATCCATTGATGGTAAAACCTGGAAAACACTGGTAGATAAAAGCAGGAACAAAACTGATGTGCCGCACGATTATGTAGAGCTTAAAACCCCTGCTAAAGCACGTTATTTAAAAATAACCAACCTGCATATGCCTACGGGCAAGTTTGCGCTATCGGGTTTCAGGGTGTTTGGTAAGGGCGCCGGTACACCGCCCGATACCGTTAAAAACTTTATTGTGCTGCGCGGCAAAGCCGAAAGCCGTAACTCGTGGCTGCGCTGGCAGCAAACCGATGGCGCGGTAGGCTATACCATTTACATGGGTACCGAGCCGGATAAGCTGTACAATAACATCATGGTTTACAACGCTAACGAATACTACTTTAACGGCATGGAAAAGGATACGCCATATTATTTCCAGATAGAAGCCTTTAACGAGAACGGGATAAGTAAGCGTACTAAGGTAATGAAGGTGGAATAGATATCCGCCTGGTGACACTTGTGTCAGCGATAATGTCAGCTATCTGATTATGAGGCGTTCACGAGTGTTCACGGTGTTCACGTGCGCCGAACGTGAACGCCCTTTGTCATTCATAACGAACGGGTTAGCCTTTGGCGTAAAATTTGCACGTTTATGCTTTCGCCGGGGCATATCAATAAATTGCAGGCAACGAAATATCTTAATTAAACAATATGCCGTTTGATTTATTTAATTTAGCGGCCAATAAAATTGTATGAAGATTACATTTGATTTTGAAAAACCACTGGCCGAGTTACAGGGGCAGATAGAAAAGGTAAAACAGGTAGAAGAGAAGAACAAGCTCGACATGTCTGCCACCATTGCCGAACTGGAAGCCAAGATGGAAACCGCCAAGAAAGAGATATATGCCAACCTGACCGGCTGGCAAAAGGTGCAGATATCGCGCCATCCTGAGCGTCCGTATACCCTGCAATATCTGGAACTAATGTGCGACGACTTTATAGAAATGCACGGCGACCGTACCGTAGGCGATGATAAAGCCATAATCGGCGGTTTTGGTACCCTTAACGGGCAAACCGTTATGTTTATTGGTCACCAAAAAGGCCGTAATACTAAAGAGCGCCAGTACCGCAATTTTGGTATGGCCAACCCCGAGGGCTACCGCAAAGCATTGAGGCTGATGAAAATGGCCGAAAAGTTTGGTAAACCTGTGGTTACCCTGATAGATACACCGGGTGCGTTCCCCGGCCTTGAGGCTGAAGAGCGTGGACAGGGTGAAGCGATTGCCCGCAACCTGTTGGAAATGGCTGTACTTAAAGTGCCGGTTATCTGCGTGGTGATAGGTGAAGGTGCATCGGGTGGGGCTTTAGGTATAGGTATTGGCGACAGGGTGCTGATGCTTGATAACTCGTGGTATTCAGTTATCTCGCCCGAAAATTGTTCAACCATCCTGTTCAAAACCTGGGAGCAAAAAGAGCGCGCAGCGGAGATGCTTAAACTAACTTCAACAGAAATGCTAAAGAACAAACTGATAGACGGTGTAATAAAGGAACCGCTTGGCGGCGCCCATCAGGATCCCGTTGCTATGGCTGCCATTTTAAAGAAACAATTGCTTAAAGATCTTAAAACTTTAGGCGAACGTAATATTGACGAACTGGTTGCCGAACGTATAGAGAAGTTTTGCAGCATGGGGGTTGTTGAAGAAAATTAATTCTCTCTAACACAGGATAGAAAGCGGCCAATGGCCGCTTTTATTTTTATGGGGTATCACAAAACAAAAAATGGAAACTCAGAACCTAACGGTAGTTGATATAAATGAAGAAACTGCAATTGAGGCAGCATACAAGAATATACCGGTTGCTACGGTGAACAGCCATGTAGTAAGGCTAAGTGTGATGACGGAACCCTACTTCTGGCATTTTCACCCCGAATCTGACGAAAGCTTTTTGGTGTTGGAAGGCTCGGTATTTATCGACCTGGAAGACAGTACAGTTGAGTTATTTCCCAACCAGTTATTTACCATTCCTAAAAATGTTATCCACCGTACCAGGCCAAATGGTAAACGGTCTGTTAACCTCACCTTCGAAAGCCAAAACATTACCACAGTTAAGGTTGAAATATAATGCGGACACAGCTATTGAACCGCTGGATATTGCGTGCATCTCGATTGTTATCACGTCCATTGTTCCGATGATTGCACCATTACGCTTGTTAAGCGCGACACCTTGCCAAGGGGCGGTAGCGGCCGCCTGGTATCATTGCCGTTGACGATATGATAACCGATCGCGCTAAATGAGTACAAAATCATGGTTAACATGGTTAACACAATTAAGCTGTTTTTTTAGTTAAGATGTTGATTATCAATAATTTAATTAAAAATCGTGTTAACCATGTAATTGTCTGTCCACGGCAAGGCAGGTTGTATTGCATATACGCTTAAAGAAGCAATAGCGCTATGGAGCCTTTATAAAGGTAATTCAAAATAAAAGGTGCTGCCGTGGCCCAGCTCGCTTTCGGCCCAGATCCTGCCGTTGTGCTGCTTAACAATTTCTGCACTTACGTACAGCCCTATACCAAAGCCGGCTATATGCTGCGTATCGGCCGAATCCACCCGGTAATAGCGATCGAATATTTTTTCCAGGTCATCTGACCGCATGCCCATCCCTTTATCTTTAACGCTAACCATAACATAATCGCCCTTAATGTTGCAGGATACATCGATATCTGTATGCTTAGGGGAATATTTTACAGCATTGCTGAGCAGATTTGACAGAACCGAGCCGATCTTGTTGCGATCTGCAACTATTTCAATCTCATTGCATGCCGCCAGTTTTATGGCGTGGGCATTGGTTGTTAATTGCACTTCATCTATCATTTCCCTGATCAGCTTGTCGAAATTAAACCGTTGTTTTTCAACGATCATTTTCCCTGACTCCAGGCGGGAGATATTAAGAAAGCCGTTGATCAGGTCGGTCATTCGCTTAACCTGCAGATTGGCTTTTTCCATGGCACCCTTCAGGAATGGATCTGGCGAGTGCCTGAGCTTGGCGTTAGCCACCTGGATAATGGCGTTTAACGATGTTAATGGAGTTTTTAGTTCGTGGCTGGCCATGCCGATAAAGCCATCCTTTTGGCGCTGCACTTTTTTACCGGCTTCCAGTTCCTCCTCGAGCCTGTTTTTGGTGGTGAGCAGTTCTTTTTCGTTTTCTTCTATACGCTGGCGGGCTATTACCTGCTCGGTTACATCAATAGTGATGGCGATAATGCCGATAATGAAGCCCTCTGAGTTTTTGAACGGTTCATATACAAAATTTTGATACACCACCTCTTCTTTTCCGTTGCGCAACAATGTAACCGGCATTTCGCTGGTGGTAAAAGCCACACCGGTATTATATACCGCCGCCATTACTTCCTCAAGTCCCTGGTTGCGCGCGTCGGGCAGGGCTTCAAACACGGGGCGGTTCAAAACATTTTCTATACGCTTGCCCCACAGTTCTACCATCAGCCTGTTGGCCACTTTAATTACATGCTCGGGCCCCACAAGTATACACATGGCAACCGGTGCCTGCAATATCATCTCGTTAAGGTTCTTCTCGTTGCGTTCTACCGCCTGTTTGGCAACGTTCAGGTCGGTTACATCAGCGGCGGTGTTAATTACTCCGTACACATTGTCGGCGGCATCAAACAGCGGTGTAAAGCTGTAGTTGAAATAGTAAATTTGTTGTTCGCCATCAACAAGTATATCCACCCGCTGGTTGCGGGCATGGAAAGGCTCACCAGTTTTAAATACGGTATCGAGCTGCGAAAATATCTCCTGGTTTTCAAGTTCCGGAAGTATCTCTTTATATGATCTTCCAATCACATCGTTGCCCTTTCCCCATACGTCGATAATGTTTTGATTGGCAAGTAGTATCTTCATGTCGGCCCCGATGTAAACACCTATCGGGAACGGGGCGCTTTCTACCACACTGCGAAGCCGGCTTTCGCTTTCTTCAAAGTTCGCTATCATTTCGCGCAGGTTTAGTTGCGTTAAATTCAGCTCTTCGTTTGTTGTGCCCAGTTCTTCGTTCATGGCGGCCAGTTCTTCGTTAAGCGATTGTTGCTCGCAATAGCTTACCTCAAGTTCCTTACGTGCGCTCACCTGGCTGGTAATGTCTTCAGCTGCCACTATCACTCCGGTAACCACGCCATCTTCACCGGTTATCGGGTCGTAGTAAAAGCTTACGTATTTCAGCTGCTCCTGGTTATCTATGGTTAAACGAAGCGCTTCCTCCTGTTGCCCGTAAGGCTCACCTGTACGCATTACATTGCGCAGCAGTTCGGGGAAAGGCTGGTCGCTCAGTTCGGGAAGTATATCCAATAATTTACGGCCCGTGATCTCAGGTAACGATTTGTTCCACAAGGCCGCTAATTGCTGATTGGCGATCTCAACAATGAAATCGGGCCCCTGAAGGATCATCAGGGCGTAATGGGCGGTCATAACAAGCGTACGGAGGCTGCGCTCGCTTTGCTGCACCTGCTCGCGGGCGTATACCATGTCTGTAACTTCTATAACAAATACCATTACCCCGTCGATGATGTCGTGGTTATTGGTGCGTGGCTGATATATAAAATTAAAATAGCGGTCCTCTATGGGGCTATCGAGCGTGCGGCGCAGCGGAACCAGCAATTCTTTACCTTCAAACATACGCCCTGTTTGGTACACATCCTGCAGAATGCCCGATATCTCCTGCCCCTTTATCTCCGGTAATGCATCCAGCAGGGGCTTGCCTAATAAGTGGCGGCCGGGAAATAGCTGCTGGTAAAGCGGGTTTATAAATTCAAATACAAACTCAGGGCCATCCAGCACACATATACCCGCGGGCATTTGCATAAAAAACTGTGATAGTCGCTCCCTTTCTTTTTCAGCCTGTTTACGTGCCAGCAATAGCTCCTGCTCATAGCGTTTACGGTCGGTGTTATCAGTTAATATACAATCAACCGCCAATAGTTGTCCGTCATCATCTTTAACCGATACTGCTCCAAAAAGCACATGCACTATCTCTCCGGTCCGGGTTAGCAATTCGTAGCTTAGTTCTTTAACGCTGCCGCTTAAGTTTAGCATCGGCCGGAAAAACATTTCGTAATGTATCTGCCCGCCTTTTGAAAGCAGTTCGCTGAACTTCATTTTGCCGGTTACTTCTTCGGCAGTGTAGCCCAGCCAATTTAAAAGGGTTTGATTGATCCTGATGATCGTACCGGTCGCCGTAAAGGTAACATAACCGCAGGGTGCCTGATGGTATAAACGCTGCGGGTCCATCGCTGCTTTAAGAAGGTTGTCTTTAATTTCGTCGCTCATTAATGCCTGCTATATAAAAGCTTTAATCGCTTTGATGGTCTCCAGTGGTTCGCTAATATGAGGGCAATGACCTGTTGCGTTTAACATAACAAACTCGTTGCCGGGTGTGTGTTTTTTTACAAATTCGCCAACAGCCACAGGCGCAATGATATCATCGCTGCACTGCAGGGTGAGGCTTTTAACGCCCAGTTTGGCCAGGTCGTCCCGGTTATCAGAAAAAAATGTGACCCGTGCAAATTCCCGGGCAACCTCCGGATCGGTAGCGCAAAAGCTACTGGTTAAAAAAGCGCCCAACTCCGGGCGGTCGGCGTTGCCCATAATGGCCGGCGCCATAGTACTTGACCACCCCAGGTAATTACTCTCCATAAAATCGAACAGGCTCTCCATGTCCGAACGTTCGAAACCGCCCGTGTAATCCTGGTCGTTAAGGTACCGGGGCGATGGCCCTATAAAAATGAGTTTTTTAAAATAAGCAGGTTGTTGCACGGCTGCCAGTAAGCCGATCATGGAGCTGACCGAATGCCCTACGAAGATAACGTCCTGTAAGGAAAGGGCCTCGCAAACGTCAAGCACATCTTGTGCGTACCCGTCAAGGCTGCCGTATTTTGCGGAGCTGTACTGACTCAGGTCGGATTGTCCGGAACCAACATAGTCAAAAAGCACTACCCGGTAATCGTCTGAAAAGGCATCTACAACAAATTGCCATGACCGCTGATCGCAGCCAAAACCGTGTGCAAACAGCATAACTTGCTGACCGTTCCCGATAATATTAACATTGTTGCGTTTAAGAATAGAACTCATAAGTGTAAGGAAGAGCTAAGTGGTTTACCGGACGTTACGGCTAAGAAACAGATTTGATACTTTATTGTTTGGCGTACGCAAAACGATGACCACTTATTCACCTTTAGTTACTATGGAAAAGCCACATCAAAAGCCTGTCCCCCGCAAAAACAAACGGCAGGTTTTTATATCTTAATCAGATCGTTCTTTAAGGCGGATATAACCAGGCCTGTTCTTGATTTTACCTCAAATTTTTGAAACAGCGCCTCGCGGTAATTGTCAATGGTGTGAGGGCTAAGGTTCATCATGTCGGCAATTTGCTTGTAGGTAAGGTCAGAGCAGCACAGCTCTAAAAATTTAAGCTCGTTTTGGTTAAGGCCAACAGGGGCGTTTTTAAGCGGCTGATTGTTTTGGATGTTGCGTAGTAATTTTCCCGACACAAGCTCGTTGATATAAAAAGATTGCGCGGCTATCCCTTTTATTGCGTTCACCAGGTCGGCAGCTTTTGATTGTTTTAGCATATAGCCCCCTGCGCCGCTTTTAAGCATGCCTATTATTGGTGTGTCTTCTTCAAACATGCTTAAGGCAAGCACACTTATGCCTGGGTGGTTTGCTTTCAGCCATTTTGTGCTCTCGTAGCCATTCATTACCGGCATGGTAATATCCATTAATATAACATCCGGAAGGGGGTACGCCGGCAGTTTTTTGATCATATCGGCACCGTTATCAGCGTCAAACAAAACGTTTATCTCGTTAGATTCGGTTAGCAGGCGTGCCAGCCCCTGGCGAAATAAGGTATGATCGTCTACAATGGCAATATTTACTTTGTCGGTTTGCATCAGCTATTGGTAAGGCACTTTTACGGTTATGGCAGTCCCGCTATTTTTTGTGGAAACAATGGAAGCTGTGCCATTTATCATGGCGCTTCTTTTCTTAATATTATAAAGGCCCATACCATCCTTCCGCTCAGATATTTTATCCACATCAAATCCAACGCCGTTGTCGCGGACGGTGAGCCGTAAGTCATCGTTAACCGCTTCTAAAGTAATAAATATCGCTGTTGCTTTTGCATGCTGAATAATATTATTTATGATTTCCTGAAACAGCCTGAAAAGGATCATATCTTTAGCACTATCGCGGGCAAATGGGATATTATTGTGCTCAAATGTAATCGTAAACCTGTCTGACCGTTTTAGCCATTCCAGCTCAAATTCAATCGCTGCCGGCAATCCTTTACTGATAATTTCCTCGGCATGCAACAGGCGCGATAACGCTTTTACTTCCTTTATCGATCGCAGGGTGAGGTCTTCAACCAAAGCTAATTTTTCGGCGGTGTTTTGCTGATCGGTAAGATTAACTGAGCTTAGTGTGATTGTGGTAAGGCTAAGTAACTGGCCAATATTATCATGCAGGTCGTAGGCAACGGTTTTAAGTGTTTGCTCCTGCACCTCCATCTGGGTTTTAAGCAGCTCATTTTCGAAATTTTTTTGCAAAGTAACGGTTTCCTCCTGGTGCTTCTTCTTCCGCCGGTTGTACGATAATACATACAGGATAAGAAACAGGGGCGCTATCAGGAATATAATAGATGTTAACCCTATCAGGGAGATGATTTCCTTTGACGATATCTGCATATAAAGGCGTATGACCAAAAAAGATACATAATAATATCCAATACGTTAAATATAATATACCTGATGGACCTGCTGAAGGTAATGTTCTCGTAATGCGACAAGTAATCTAAAAAATTATTGCACGCTGTGCTTCCAAAATAAAAAAACAGCGTGCCGCTTACCCACCAAAAAGGCGCCGAGAAAAGCAGCGGCTCAAAACGTTCATCGCGCAGTTTCAGGTAGTAAAAATACAAGCAGGCCAATACAAAAACTACCGACATTACTGATGCCGTGGTTGATACAAACTGGCTAAAATGATGGTAAAGCAGATCGGTAACATACATCACCGTAAAAAGGCATAACCATGTAACCAGCCATATAACTTTATAATTATAGGCCTTGTACAGGTGAAAGAAAAAATAGCTTGTAAAGCCGCATTCAAACAATAAGTATACGTTGTATATCTGATAATTTGATACGCCCGCAAATTCCCTTATATATATGCCTGCAACCTCTACCGAGCAGGTTAAAAGTAAAAACGGAATAAATAGCTTCCAGGCCAGGGTCTTTTCCCGGTAAAGGAAAATAACTGCGGCCAGGAAGCATAAAAACTCTGATGCGGTATTAATAGTGACGAAGATCATTACAATTAGGGAAGGAGCGTTGCGCCTGTTTCACTGCATTTTACCGGCGGCGGGCAAAGCTCGCCACGGTTCTCTGGTGTGCCGCCTACCATAAAACCTAATACAGGTTTATTTGATTTTGCCGGTTTGCTGGTGTAATAATCGCGGTGAAATTTTTGGTTTACCGCGTTTGTACTGTCTTTGGTTGATACCAATACCAGGGTATTGTAGCCCCAATAATCGCGCGGGGGCACTATGCCGCCAATGATCTTACTGTTATATGATGTATCATAACTGGCCATGTAAAAGCGGATGCCGTCGCCGCCTTCACTTTTGATCTTATCAAGCAAAGCCTGTAAGCGATCGGCGCTGAACCAAATACAGCGCGAGTTTGGTTTCTTTTTTATTTTCCCCACACCTTTTTCAACATACTGCGAATCTACCCAACCTGCGTGTTTTTCGTAGTTATTTACATAGGCTTTAGCCTTTTCGTAGCTAAGGCTATCATAATTAAACTGCGACCCTTTTGAACTGGCAAGGTCGGCGTGTTGATTTTGGCAGGCGCTAAAAGCAAGCGTTGCTAAAACTGCATACAATAATGGCTTTTTGAATGACATAATAGTTTGGGATTAAGGTTTACCGAAAGTGGCCATTTAAACACAGATATACAAATTAATGCCTTGCCTTTTTTCCACCTTAACAGATATAAAAAAAAGCTGATTTTACCCTATACAGAATGCTATTTATAATGGAGATTTGTTATGCAAACGGCAGCGTTGATGAAAGGGGAAAAGCGGATTTAAGAAAAGGCTAACGTTTTGGAATAAATATTATTGCCAATTAATTAAATATTTTATCTTTACAATCTAATTAATCAAAATATTAACAATATCTAAACCTTATCACTTTAAACTATGGAACCTTTATTGGGAGAGATCAAAATGTTTGCCGGAAACTTTGCGCCTAACGGCTGGTTTACCTGCGAAGGGCAAACCTTGTCTATTAATCAGTATACAGCCTTATTCAGCATATTAGGCACCACCTACGGCGGTGATGGTATGACGACCTTTAAATTACCCGATCTGCGCGGTGCCTTCCCTACACAATGTTCAAATATTGGCGGTTCACACCCGGGCGGCACTTACTCATTAGGCCAGATAGGCGGTCAGCAGCAAGTTACTTTAACTACACCTCAGTTGCCTCCGCACACCCACGGTATCAGCGCGGTAACTCTTGGTAACCAACCACAGCCAAACGGTAATTATCCTGCAGGTTTACTTGTAGATCCTAACACCGGCGAAGGCACAAACAACTGGTCTAACGAAGCGCCTAATGCTACACTTAACCCCGCAACAATAGGGGTTGCAGGTGGTGGCCTGCCGGTGAATATTACGCCGCCGTTCCTTGCCATGCAATATATCATTGCCTGGAGCGGTGTATACCCTTCAAGACCGTAATAATCAATGGATATTGATTTGATAAATCTTTTTTAGCGCCAATGAAAATTGGTGTTGTATCAAATTCAAAAATATGCATACCCCTGCTTTCGTACCTAAGCAGTATAAAAGCAGGGGTTATGTTATACTTCGGCAAGTCGGTTAATGCTGACATCAGCGTAAACGAACTGGCCGGCCTTTGCCGCATGAACAATATACAGTTCCATGCCGAGGATGAAACAAAAGAGCTGTACAACTGGCAGCAACTGAACGAACCGGACATAATATTTATAACCGGTTACGGTCATAAAATAGCGGTTAAGGATTTAAGCGGCGTGCCGAAGGGAATATATAACATACACTTTGGCCGGCTACCGCATTACAGAGGCCCGTCGCCGGTTTTCTGGCAATTAAAAAACGGGGAAGCGCAAATTGGCTTAACCATGCATCAATTAACCGATAAGCTGGATTGCGGAGCGGTTGTTTGGGAGCAAAACATCAGGAACGAAGAATACCATACTTACAATTATATAAACCAGGCTTTTAGCCAGCTTCAGGTAAACGGAGTAGCGCAACTACTTACCAAACTGAATAATAAGCAAACGCCGCACTTTAAAGCGCAAAACGAAACCGACGCCCGATATTACAACAAGCCGCAGCTGGCCGATGTGATGATAAACTGGGACACAATGGACGCGAAAGGGGTACTTGATCTGATAAAGGCCTGCACATCGTGGAATAATGGGGCAGGCACTTTAATAAACGGGTACGAGTTGAAAATATTAGATGCCGAAGCTGCTTCATCAGAAGCCAATAACATACCCGGAACCATTACTATAGCAAATAACAAGTTTACTGTAGCCTGCATAAATAAGCAAGCTTTAAGCATAAACTTTTTTAATATAAATAACACTTGCATACCAGCCCGCCATGCAGGCTTTTACGGTTTAAAAACCGGGCAAACATTCATTAGTAAAATATAGCCGCATTACCGGTAAAACATAGAACGCTAAAAAATTAATTATGAAAACACTTTTACTCTTTGTTAAAAAGTTAATGATCAAAAGCCGAACAGCAATGTCGGCGGCTGTGCTATTGCTTGTTTTGTCGGGTATAACCCAAAGCACGCATGCGCAGGTTTACTACTTATTAACAAGCGGCAAGGGTAACGTAAGCGACCCCGCTAACGCACTCAAAAAAATTGATTACAATGGCGCCAACGACGTAAACGTTACTACCGGCTTCCCTAACCCGGGGCTGATTGAAGTTGATGCACCCAACAACCGTATATTTACCTATAACGGTTTTTTAGGTAGCAGAGTTATTAATGTTATTAATATGACCAGCGGTGCGGTTATCAATACCATTTCTTTACCTTCAGGTATTCAGGTATCCGGCCCCTCTGTTACAGCAATTAAATACGACCCTATTAACGATTGGTTATATTACGTGACCAACAGTAATACAGGCACCGCTAATGATCTGAACGCCTTATACCGTTCTAAACCTGATGGTAGCCAAAACACAACGCTGGCAAAACAATTTGCGCTATTGCCAAATTGGCTGGCACTTGATATACCTAATAACAGGGTATTTATTAACGAGGGGATTTTTAATGCCCGTAAAATATTAACGTTTGATTTGGGCAGTAATACCGTAACAGCTAATGCTGCAATGTCTAATATTGTAAACGCCATAAGTTACGACCCTGTTACAGATTATATCTATTATATCACATCCGATAACGACCAATTAAATACCGGTACTACCAACGGTACAACCAACGATGCATTAAGAAAAGTGCGCCCGGGTGGCGCAGGCGGCGAGATAGTCGTTCGGTCATCGGTGGTAATAAGCCCTCAATACATGGCATTGGATGCCGGTAACAACAGGGCTTATGTTTATAATGGGTACTACGGCTCATCTACAACTATCAGGTTAAGCAACACCGGTATTTATGCGGTAGACCTTACCACAGGTAATACTACCCTAACGCTTGACCATTCGGGGTTACAAAACACGCCGAATTATATCAGGGTTATGGGTCTTTTTGCCCCGGCCCGCCCAATAGTTAATACAACAACAGTGTCTACGTTCTCGTCTTCATCGGCAACTTTGGGTGGTAATGTAACACGCAGCGATGCAGCCGTAACAGCACGGGGAGTGGTATACAGCAGCAGCAACGCTACACCAACCATAGGTGCAGGCGGTGTTACCCAGGCAGCCAACGGCAGCGGGACAGGTTCGTTCTCTGCAAGCGTTACCGGGCTTAGCGCATCAACAACGTATTATGTAAGGAGCTACGCCACAAGTGGCGCCGGTACTACTTATGGTGCCGTTACTTCATTTTCAACACAATCAAATGATGCAACGCTTTCCGGCCTAAGCATAAGCGCGGGTACATTAACCCCTGCCTTTTCAAGCGCTACTGTTTCATATACGGCTTCGGTATCCAACGCTACATCAACAATCACGGTAACGCCTGCAAAAACCAACGGCAACGCAAGCATAACGGTTAACGGCACGGCTGTTAACTCGGGGTCGGCATCGGGCGCTATAAATTTAAACATTGGCGATAACGTTATAACAACTGTAGTAACCGCGCAGGATGGACTTACTACCAAAACCTACACACTTACTGTAAATCGCGCTAAAGCAGCACAAACCATCACATTTGCCGCTACAGCTACCAAAACCTATGGCGACGCCGATTTTGCGCCCGGCGCAACTGCAAGCAGCGGCTTAACCGTTAGCTATAGCAGCGATAATACCAATGTTGCTACCATAGTGGCCGGTCAGGTTCATATTGTAGGTGCCGGTACGGCAAACATCACCGCGTCTCAAGCCGGCGATGGCAACTACTTAGCGGCAAGCAACGCAGTACAAAGCCTCACCGTAAACAAGGCGTCGCAAACTATAACCTTTAGTGCCCCGCCAGCAAAAGTCTACGGTAATGCCGATTTTGCACCGGGCGCAACAGCAAGCAGCGGCTTACCGGTTACCTACAGCAGCGATAACAGCGCCGTGGCAACCATTGTGAGCAACCAGATACATATTGTAGCCCCCGGTTCGGCAACCATCACCGCGTCTCAGGCGGGAGATGCCAACAGGTCAGCGGCAACAAGCGTTACACAACTATTTACATTTGACAAAGCCACCGTTACGGTAACAGCCGCGGCTAAAACAAAAGTTTACGGCGACAGCGACCCTGCACTAACTTATACCGCAACAGGTGTAGTTGGCACCGACGCACCAACAGGCGCCCTGACAAGGGCACCAGGCAGGTTTATTGGCGACTATGCCATTACCCAAGGTACTTTATCGTACGGTGCTAACTATAATATTAACTATGTGAGCGCCAATCTAACCATTACAAAACGGTCTATCACTATTATACCGGTTGATAAAACAAAAGTTTACGGAGATCCTGACCCTAATTATCCTTACCAGCTTCTGGGCGGCGCTTCACCCGAGGACGGGATGACCGGTCAATTTGAGCGTAACGACGGCGAGGATGTAGGGACTCATAGCATATTAATAGGTACTAAAAGACCTATTGACCTGAGTAACGGCCAGCCAACCGCAAGTAATTACAATATTACCTTTATACCGGGCACCTTAACTATTACAGCTAAACCATTAGCCGTTAATGTCTATTCCCAAACAAAAACATACGGCGATGCCGACCCTACGCTTACTTATACCAGTGCGCCTTTAGCATTTTCAGATACATTTACCGGCGCGTTGACACGCGACGCAGGCGAAAATGTAGGTACTTATGCTATCAACCAGGGTACATTAGCATTAAGCAGCAATTATAATATCATATTTGTCGGTGCCAATTTAAACATTGGTGTAAAGACACTAAATGTAACGGCTAACGCACAAACCAAAACTTATGGCGATGCCGACCCTGCATTAACCTACACGGCCGATGCATTGGCAGCGGGCGACAGCTTTACAGGCAGCCTTACCAGGGAGGCCGGCGAGAACACCGGAGCTTATGCAATTACCCAGGGCACATTAGCATTAAGCAGCAACTATACGCTAAATTATACCGGCGCAAACTTATCAATAAATAAAGCTACCTTAACTTACGTGGCAACACCCGCAAGCCGCCCATATCAAAACCCCGACCCAACCTTTACCGGTACAGTAACAGGCTTTGTTAATGGCGATGATCAGGTGTCTGCAACGGCCGGCACTTTAAGCTTTTCAACTACAGCAACACAAAGCAGCCCTGTAGGGAGCTACCCCATAGCAGGGGCGGGCTTAAGCGCAGCTAACTATGATTTTGTACAGGCGGCAGAAAATAGCACCGCATTTACCATCACGGCATCTAACAACGCAACGCTTTCGGCATTAACTATCGACCAGGGTACCTTATCACCAGCGTTCAACAGTACCGATTTTAACTATAGCGCTAATGTTGATAATACAGTAACCTCATTTAATTTTTCGGCTACGTCAAGCAACCCGGATGCAACTATTTTGGTAAACGGGCAACCCTATGCATCGGGCACAACCAAAAACATAGCGCTGAATACCGGGGGTAACTATATTATTATAAACGTAACAGCGCAGGATGGTACAACAGTAAAAGGCTATTCGTTGAATATATTCAGGGCCTACTCAACCAACAACCAACTGGCGAGCCTTACTTTAAACGGTGTAACCTACAGCCCTTCGTTTAATACCAATACGCTTGATTACACCGCGTCTGTTGCTAATCTTGTCGCTTCAACGGATGTAACTGCAACCGCTGCGGATAACACCGCTAAAGTGTTGGTAAATGGTTACGACCTGGCGCAAAGCAGCCCGGTAACTGTTTCATTAAATGTTGGTGAAACCGTGGTGGGGATAGTTGTTAAAGCCGAAAACGGTGACGACAGGGTATACAAAGTTATTGTAACACGCGATAAATCGGCTGATGCTACGCTGGCATCTATTGGAAACAGCAGCGTAACTTTAAACACGCCATTTATCAGTGCGCTGCATACATATAGTGCAACAGTAGCGAGCAACATCAGTTCACTCAACTTTTTACCAATCGCCTCAAGCGATAAGGCTACCATAAAAATTAATGATCAAAGTTTAAATACGGCTTTAGGTAATAACGTTAACCTGGCATTTGGCGCCAATACCATTGTTTTTGATATAACCGCGGAAGATGGCACACATACCGGCAATTATACGTTAAACGTTTACAGGGCGCGATCATCAGATGCCACCCTTGCTAATCTATCTTTCCCGTCTATAACATCACTGAATGAAACGTTTGACCCCGCGGTGTATTCATACACCGCTACTGTAGCTGATTCTACCTATACAGGGATCCCGTTAACTGCAGTTTCTGCGGATGTTAATGCTGTTGTTAAAATAGACGGTACGGTAGTTCCACGTTTCCAAAATTACAGCCTGCCCGTGCATGGCGGCCCAAATACCTATAAAATAGTTGTTACCTCGCAGGACACCAGTGCAGTTAAAACCTATACACTGGTACTTACACGTGCAGGTACGCCTCCGCCGGTACTTTCGCCCGTTGCCGAATTGGCGGCAATAACCATTACCGGTGGTACAGGCTTCTCCAAAAATTTCAATTTATCATTTGACGAACTTACAACAGTTAACGCGCCGAACAGTGTTACTGCAATAGCCATACTCCCGGTTTCGGCAAATTCGGTATCAACAGTGACCGTTAACGGCCAAACTGTGCCTTATGATAATTTTACCGGTCAGTTGCCTTTAGCGGTTGGCGATAATACCTATACCATAATTGTGACCTCGCAGGATGGAGCAAATACCAGGACCTATACACTGCACGTAAACAGGTTGCCTTATGCCGATATAACACTTGCCTCGTTAACCATAAACAAAGGAACTTTGACCCCCGCGTTTTCTCCGGGCACAAAAACTTACACGGTAACTGTACCTAATATTGTAAATGAATTGACCGTAACACCGGTAGCCAGCAGCAATACCGCAACTATAGCCATAGGCGCTACTACCATTAACGCATCAACACCATCGGCTACGGTTAGTTTACCATTTATAAACAACCCTGCAAACAGGATAAGGGTTGTGGTAACAGCTCCCGACGGCGTGAACACACAAACGTATACGTTAAATGTAACCCGCGAACTTTCAGCGGTAACGGCAGCCAGTTTTGTGTTGACACCATCATCAAAATTAGTGGCAAGTACGGGTGCTGCGAATGTAAACTATGTTACTTCTGTTGACCCTGCCACAACAAGTGTGAGCATAAAACCAACTTTAGTTGATGCAGACGGTACGGTTACCATTAATGGCAACCCGGTTACATCCGGCACGGCATCCGCACCCATAACGCTTAGCGGTACTGCAACACTTATAAACATAGTTGTAACAGCGCCCAATGGCAGCACCGTAAGAACATATGGCATCACGGTGAACCGTATGGGCTCGAACAATTCTACCATCGATTTAAAACTTACGCCTGCCTCTAAACTTATTGCAACCACAGGCACCAGCACTGTAAACTATGTAACTTCGGTAGACCCTGCTACAACAAGTGTAACGGTTACACCGGTAGCTCAAAATGCAGGTGCAGTTATTATGATAAATGGTGAGCAGGTTAACAGCGGTACACCGTCAGGCGCAATTCCGTTAAACGGGGGTACAACGGTGATCAATACGGTGGTAACCTCGCAGGATGGTACATCTGTAAAAACGTATAGTGTTACTGTAAACCGCACAGGATCAAATAATGCAATTGCAACTTTGAAAATTAACCCGTTATCTACACTAACATTGGTTGATGGCCCAAGTACGCAAAATTACATAACATCGGTTGACCCCGGAACAACAAGTGTAACGGTTACACCAACCGCCCAAAATGCAGGTGCAACCATAACGGTTAATGGCGCTGTAGTAGTAAGTGGCACGGCATCAGATCCGATTGCGCTTTCGGGAGTAAGCACAACCATTAACACCATAGTAACTGCCCAGGATGGCACAACCATTAAAACATATAGCATTACTGTTAATCGCACCGGATCAACCAACGCCTTTGCAAGTTTAAAACTCGACCCGGCTTCGCCATTGGTAAGTGCAGATGGCCCCGGCACAGTTAATTATACAACTACGGTAAACCCTAACACTTCAAGTGTAAAAGTTACAACAAATACACAAGAACCTAATGCAACTATAAAGGTAAATGGCGTATCTCAAATTAGCGGCGTCCCTTCGGCCCCTATACCGCTTACCGTAGGTGTCAACACTATCGAGACGGTGGTTACCGCGCAGGATGGTGTTACTGCCCGCTCGTATATAATTACAGCAACCAGGCCAAAATCAAACAACGCCATAGCCAGCCTTAAACTTACCCCCGCTTCATCATTGGTTGCGGCAACCGGCCCAAGCACGGTTAATTACGCTGCTTTTGTAGCGCCATCAACTACAAGCGTGATAATTACACCAACAGCTGGAGACGCAAACGCTACCATTAAGGTAAACGGGGTATCGGTAGTAAGCGGCAGTCCTTCGGCCCCTATAGCGCTTAACGCCGGCGCTACGCTCATCACCACCGTAGTAACTGCCGATGACGGTACCACAGTAAGGTCATACAGCATAACCGTGAACCGCACCGGTTCAAATAATGCTATTGTGAAACTGAAGCTTACACCCGCATCAACCCTTATTACAACCACTGGTGTAAGTACTGTTAATTACAATGCCATGGTAGCGCCCGATATAACCAGCGTAAACGTAACCCCGGTAGCGCAGGACCCTACAGCTACGATAACCATAAATGGGGTAAACGTGGCTACAGGTACGGCTTCGGCGGCTATTCCGCTCAATGACGGCCCTACGCTTATAAATACGGTGGTAACTGCACAAGACGGTGTTACAATAAAAACATATAGTATTACGGTATACCGTACCGGTTCAAACAATGCTATATTGTCTTCTATCAGATTAAGTCCTAACAAGCTTCTTACTGCTACCACGGGGAGCGCAACGGTTAATTACTCGGCTAATGTAGATTTTGGTACCACCAGTATTGCTGTGGTTCCGGTAGCGCAGCAAGCCGATGCCACCATAGATGTTGCGGGCGAGTTGGTAGCCAGCGGTGCAACATCAACCCCTATAGCATTAAGCGTAGGTGCCAATACTATCCTTACCACTGTTACAGCGCAGGATGGTTCAACAGTAAAAACCTATGCCATAACAGTGAACAGGGCACCTAATACCTTTATGGTTAATAAAGCAGATAGCAAGCTGCTGTTTGCCAATAATACAGGTAATAACCTGACGCTGGCAGATGATGACGGAGTTGTAGTGCACCAGGGTGTATCACCAAATGGCGATGGCTCAAATGATTTCCTTTACATTGAAGGTATCGATGCTTATGCAGGCAACAAGCTTTCTATCATGAACACCAGCGGCAGCCTGGTATTCCAGGCCAGTAATTACGGTAAGGACGGCAATAACGTTTTTGATGGGCACTCAAATAAAACCGGTGCGCAGCTTAAACCGGGCACTTACTACTATAGCCTGGAATATAAAGTTGGAAACAACAACAAACGCAAAACAGGCTATATCATACTGAAGTATTAAAATAGCTTTTACACAAATTTAAAGCCCCCTGCTGTACAGCAGGGGGCTTGTGTTTTCAGAATTTTCTTAAGTTTTTTACCCTGTTTTTTGAAATAAATAAGCTGTTTTTACCCTATAGTACCATTGATTTTTAACACAGATTTGTAACAGGGGAGCAACAGCATTAAGCCATTTAATCTGGATATTAAATGCCATTAATATTGTAAATTGCCTGCAAATAATTGCCCTGATCAAGACCATTGTGAGATGTGAAAACGTGAGCGCAGGATTTTTAAAAGTAACCCTATTTTAAACAGATTAACAAAACGACAAGTGGCCCGAAAAACCTTAAGCATGTGTATTAACGCTTACAAAAAGCAACTTTTATTTATTTTATGCTTAATACTGCTTGCTGGGGAAAACAGGCTTATGGCACAGCAGCAGATATACGCCTACAGCCAGTATGCCGATAATTTAACACCCATAAACCCTGCATACTCCTTATTGGATAAGGCAGGCAGCGTTAGCCTGATGGGGCGCAAGCAATTCATAGGGGTAGAAGGCGCCCCCACCAGTTTGTTGTTCAGTGGCAGCCTGCCGGTAGAGTCGATAGGCGGGGCGGCAGGGATATACGTGCTAAACGACCAGGTAGCAGTGGAGAAGCAATTGGAAGTGAACGCTTTTTTTGCCAAAGCTGTACAGCTATCTGCAAACGATTACCTTGCGGTATCGTTAAACGCCGGTGTGCGCAACTATACTGCCGATTACTCGTCCCTTGACGCCTATGACCCGCAGTTTAGGGATGATGTGCGCGAAACAAAGCCAAATATTGGTTTTGGGGTGATGTTTTACAGCAGTAAATACTATATCGGCCTATCCGTACCCGAACTCACTATCCGTAGTTTGGGCAATGCATCTGTGCAGGACGCCAACTATCTGAAAAATCACTACTACTTTTCGGGCGCATACCTTGCCGACTTAAGCGAAGACATCAAGTTTAAACCATCAACCCTGGTATCATTTGTAAACGGGGATAATATGCTGGCCGATTTTACGGGCACCATTTATTTAAAAGAACAACTTGGCCTGGGTGCGGGGTATCGCACCAATAAAAGGGCTTCGGGCATTATATCTGTAAATACAGATACGTTTAAAGTAGGGTATAGTTACCAGTTTGGCGTATCATCAGGTAACCTTGGCGGCTTTAATACGGCCATACACGAGGTGAGTTTGAGCTACCGGTTTGGTAATACCGCCGAGCGAAAGCTGTTATAATACAATATCTATTGCTGTAATTTTTACGGCATTGGGATGCGATAGGTGTACACGCAAATTCGATTTATGGTAACTCATAATATAATGGCGGATACCGAAAAGCCTTAACAGAGTAGGTAAAATTCCTTAACCGTAATAAAATGGCCTCACCTATCACAAGTATCCCCGCTGCAGAACAGCAGCACATGCTTTTTCTGTTTTTGCCGCTGGAAAGTAAAGCGTCAACAGAAGTTGCAAAATCAATTGCAAGCCTTAATGCCGAAATAAAAGGCAACGCGGATCTGCGTGCCGCTACCGGCGTGCATTTTTTTATGATCTATCACCTGGAAGACGGCAAAAAACCGCAGCCAGAGCTGCCTGTAACCAGTTTCCAGACCATGCCCGGCAAAGATCTGCTGGTAGTGCAATCTATCTACGATGCCGATTTTGCCCCGTACATCGAATCGTTTGTAACCAACCCCATTATAGCTATCGGTTTAAACGGAATTGTAAACGCCATGGACGAGACAGGTATTATGGATCCTAACGACCCAACTTCGGCCGCTTTTATTAAGAACAATGGTGGTGTGGCCGCTAATCCTGATGGGTTTAATTGCCTGCTTATGCGTTATAACTTTGGCGACCCAACGCTGCCGGCAATGGCAAAAATACCTTTACCAAGTAAGGCTAAGTATGTATTCAGCGGTACTTTTCCGGGCCTTACCGTTGGTAAGATACTACAAAACTATACCGATGCCGAAACACTATGGCCTGCAACGCCCGTCGATATACATTTCGAGCCATCGACACCGCCGCCTGCGTGCTAATTCATCATCCAGATCCCCGCGAAAGCGGGGATATTTAACTTATTAAAACATAACAATGAGTGCATACCTGAATGATGTAGCCGATAGCGAAGCCCCCGTACCACAATTTGATGATATTCAAGGGCTGATATTACGCGGATATAACTTTGACTATATCCGTTACCTAATTTTCACCATTGATGCCAATAATGTCGACGGCGCGCGCGAATTGATTGGTAAGCTGTTGCCCGGCAGTAATTCGCTTTTGAACATTACTACCGCGGCCCCATGGCCCGATGATGAAAAGCCACCATATTGCCTCAATATCGGCGTTACAAGCTTTGGCCTTAACCTGCTGATAGGGCAAAAGAACTATACCGATGTTAAATTTGCCAGTTTCCCGCTTTTTAGCTTGTACGATGGCGGTGCGGCTACCAACGCCGCAAGCGTAGGCGATACCGACGACAGCGCACCGGTAAAATGGTGGAAACGATCGGGCGGGTGGCAATCACCTGCCGACCCGAAGCCGGACGGCTCTGACCTGCATATCCAGCTAACTATTTACACCCAAAGCGAGGGCGAACGCAACACCTACTATGATAAGCTGATGGGTATGATACCCGTAAAAAATAATGTGCCTGCACTAACATTAGCCTTCTTAAAAGATTCGAATCCGCTTTTGACCGGTATAAACTATATCCATTTCGGATATAAGGACAGCTTTTCGCAGCCAAGGTTGAGCAAAGTGCCCTGGAACACAAAGCAGCAGCGCTTGCTTAAAGGCGTAAGCACTATTGACGACCGGCCTATTGTACCGCCTTACCAGTTCGTTATCCAAAAAAAATATAAGGATGATAAAGAGAATTTGGTGCCTAATTATTATGCCCACCCATTGATCCTGAACGGCAGTTTCGCCGCCTTCAGGTTACTTTACCAGGACGTAAAAGCCTTTAACGCGTTCATAAATAAAACGCCGGGTGTTGATCCGGCCCTGGTTGCAGCAAAAATGTGCGGGCGCTGGTTTGATGGTACGCCGCTGGTGGTATCGCCCAACGGGCCTAAGGAAGGACTGAAGGATTTTGATTACACCAATTTTAATTATATTGAACCAACCACTAATCAGCAAGGGGTAAGGGAAAACGACTCGCTTGGACAGCTGTGTCCTTACGCGTCGCATATCCGTCGCACCAATCCGCGCGACGATGCGGCGGTAGTTGGTAACCAAAACAACCCTGATGGTTCGTTAAACTACGCATCAACCCGCCGTATAATGCGCCGGGCAGGTGCCTACGGGCCCGATTATGTAGAAGGGGAAGCAGACGGCATACAACGCGGTTTGGTAGGCCTGTTTATTTGCGCCAACCTGCAAAGCCAGTTCCAGTTTATTATGCAAAGCTGGATAACGCGCAATGGTTTCCGCACTACAGATGCCAGCCCCAACGCAAGCGGGTTTGACCCATTGTTTGGGCCGCCTAACGCTAAGGTAGATGCTTACAACGAGTTTGCTTACCTGCCGGATGGTTCAACCAAGCAACCTTACGAACAGATACATGGCCTGGAACGTTTTATACGTACCGATGGCAGCTTGTTCTTGTTCCTGCCGGGTATCGCGGCATTAAAATGTCTCTCGCAGGGCATCGTACCACCAACCCCAAAACCAACCCTATAAATACCTTATTAAAATGGAACCAACACTTTTGTTTACTGACGATGACCGGTTGAAGAACCGACCGGTATCAAAAAAAGACATCGACGAAAAGGCCTTGCACGCGCTTGTGCAATCGGCCGTAAATGTCGAGTTATTCACCATCCCCCTGTACATGACCTCGCTTTACTCGTTAAAGGGAATGCACGAGATAAACAGCAAGGGAAGCAACTTTTATGAAGGCCGCACATGGCCGGGCATGGCAGCATCCGCGCATCCAAAAACCGCTAATGAAAACGCTTTTAACGCTGTATTTAGCGTATTTGTGGCCGAAATGCTTCACCTGCAGATCATCTCGAACATTGCCAATGTTGTTGGCTACGAACCTAAATTTACTTGCGAGCCTTTGCAGGACGAGAAAACGTTCGCCTGGAAATGCTACTCGCCAAATTCATCGGTCCTGCCCGGTATCCTTGATTTTAAAGATACCGTTAAAAACAAAAATGTGAAGGTAAAACTGGGGCCGATGGATGCCGACCAGTGCCAGCTATTTTTGGCTATTGAGCAAACTGAGAAGGACGCCATGAAAGATTTTGAACCGGATAGAAAACACATATACAAAGAGGTTGCGCCCTACGATAACTGGCAGGAAGGCCAGCCTTTACCGCCATTTGGATCGATAGGCAACATGTACAAGCAAATATGGAACTATCTGTCTATCCGGTATACCGATGGCGTTACCCTATGGGATATCGTTTTCAAAAAAGGCTTAGATAAAGCCAGGGAAAAATCTACCAAAAGCGGCAGTAATCAATTCATAAAAACAGCTGTACAACGTGAAGTATTTAACCCGGGCAGGCTTGATCCAGATTATGATACAAAAAAACCAGAAGACTGGCCTGCCGATGAATATCCGTTGATGCCTACCAGCATTGAACATACCGAAGTGCTGAAGGCGCAATGGGATGTGCTGAACATGATAAACGGTATCACAGATCAGGGCGAAGGCGGCGGTGTTATTGAAGAGATATTACTTCGCGTAAGCAAAGCCCGTATGCTGCAAACGCCGTTAACCTTAAAATCGGTTAAAGATCAGTTCAGGCCAAGCTGCCCGGTGTTGCGTAACAAATACCCGTCGTATAACGCCACAGGCGAGCAGATAGATTCGGCAAAGGCCGAAGCCCGCGGGCACTTTGGCGGCATGGACCACTTTGAAACCTTTCAGTATGTGCAAAAGCTTATACAAAGCGGCGAGATCGAGACCTGGGACCAATGGCATGCAAAGGGTAATAAATGGACGGCGGAACTGCTGCAAACGGCCGCATATAATCCGGACCTGTATCCGAAATTGCCAAAATCAGACGAGATAGCGCAGGCGCTGAATAATTTGAAACTGAACGATGCTGAGGGCAAAAATTATGAATTATTTAGCCGGGCATCAACAGGTGCAATTGCAGGTGTTACCCGCGTATTGAACGATTATTTCCAGAACCCAAAAACCGCCTTCCCATACCCGTCAATGGGAGGCTCGGGCGACAGGATGTCTATTTGCTGGGCTATATTCGGTAAAATACCAAATATAGCTTTAGGCATTACCCCTGAAGGCGCCCCACCAATAGATCGTAAAAACCATATATATCATGCCTGCCAGGGACTCAACCTGGATGAAAGCTTCCGGGAAGACCCGGCAAGTTGCGCGCAAGTGGGTATGTTCCATACCTGCAAGGGCTCCAACGAGTGCAAAGGCGAAGGGGGCTGCGGCTTTGTACATTCGGCCGGTAGCGGCGGCAGTGGCTGCGGAGGTTCTACCGCTGAAAATCCGCCGCCGTTCAGTCCGCCGTCTGATAATGCCTGTGGGGCGTTAGGCGGATGCGCTGTGCCGATATCAGCATCGCAAATGTATCCGGACCTGCCTGAAAAAACTGCTTATGAAATGCAGATGTACAATTTTGGGCCGGCACCAACGTATACACCCGACGCCTTAGGGACTTTTAATTACGCCAAAGGCGATCTGGTATATGATGTAGCATGGAGCACTTACGCCGAAGTAATGAAAAAACGAGGCGTAACCGTTGGGGATAAGCCTAAACCAAGCGATATTCGTATAGCGTTGCCGCCTTCAACCTAAAAAATAATATTGCTGCATATGAGCATAAAAACTACGCCACGCCTGGGCCTGCCAAATTTGGGCCTTGGCGTGGGTTTACGTAACAAACATTTTAATTACCTGCTCCGAAACCCGGTGGGGGTAGACTGGTTCGAGATCATCAGCGAAAACTTTATGGATGACCACGGCTTTGCTACCCACGTTTTAATGCATGTGCGCAAGCAGGTGCCGGTGGTAATGCATGGGGTATCATTATCTGTCGGCAGTACCGATCCAATCAATTATACCTACCTGCAAAAACTGAAGGAATTGGCCGTAAAAATTGAACCCGAATGGATATCAGATCACCTTTGCTGGACAGGCGTTGCCTATACCAACACGCACGATTTGCTGCCCATGCCCATGACCGAAGAAAGCCTTGCGCATGTAGCCGATCGTGTGCTAAGGATACAGGATTACCTGCAGCGCCCGCTGATATTGGAAAACCCCTCAACTTACCTGCAATTTAAGGCATCGACCATGCCCGAGTGGGAATTTCTGTCTGCCCTGGCTAAACAAACAGGTTGCGGTTTGCTGCTTGATGTAAACAATGTTTTTGTATCGGCGCATAACCACGGCTACGACGCGGTAAATTACATTAACAGCCTGCCGCATGAACATATTGTACAAATGCACATTGCCGGCCCTACTGATTGCGGCGCTTTACTGGTAGATACCCACGACCAGCCTGTACCATCAGAGGTTTGGGGGCTATATGCACAAGCGCAAACCCTTACCGGCGGCGTAAGCACCTTACTGGAGTGGGATGCACAGATACCCGAATACCCCGAATTACTGGATGAACTTTTTAAGGCACGCGAAGTGTTAAAAGGAAATATCCCCCAAACGGCTATTCATCAAACGCCGGATATGCCGGTATCAAACCCTGTCAATTTTCAATTACAAGCATCAAATGGTTAAACAGGATACCGCTTTACTGCAAAACTGGCTGCGCACGATTGTGATGGCGCCCGGGTACCTTACGCAAAAAATTGGGCTGGCAAACAGGCTTTACCGGTTGCACGAAGGCGATGTGGTGGCCGAAGAGGGGGAAGCATCGGTGCATGCGCGGTTAAATGTTTATAGTTCGGGGTATATGCTCAGGCTGCTGGATTGCATGTATGCCGACTATGCCATCAGTAAAAAGTTTATGGGTGATGAATTATTTGATCAGTTCGCGAAGGCATACCTGATGTATCATCCGTCAACATCGTTCACATTATATGACCTTGGGAAATACTTTCCTGATTTTTTGGATAAAACCAAACCACAATTCCCCGAAGGTGAAGACGGAAGCTGCTATGATATCCCGGCTGCTTTGGCGCGGGTAGAACGGGCGCGGCAGGTAGCCATGCGCGCGCCGGGTACCGAGGACAACGCAACCAATAAAAACCAGGTTGATCTGCAGGGCACGCTTTTCGGTACATTCAACGTCAGCGTGCCCGGGTGCCTGCAATTATTAGAACTCGAGTTCCCGATGAAAGCTTTTTTTGAGGCAGTTTATCGTGACGAAGCATACGAACTTCCGCCACCGCAAAAAACTTTTATGGCCGTCAGCCGAAAAAATTATCATATTGTTTTAGAAGAGATAACTGAAACACAATACCGCTTATTGGATGAATGCCGCAACCATACTACCTTTTACGAAGCCATAAGCGCCGTGAGCGTAAGCCAGAGGGTGCCAACATCCGACCTGATGGCCGACGCCTGCCTGTGGGTGCCATACTTCTGTAAATGCGGGTTCATAGAAGTGGTGGATTAACTTTTGAATGGTGAGCGGATAAACGTTAAAGTAATTGTCTGTTCAAAAAGCAATTTAGCAACTGACGCTAATCACGAAGATAGATTCGAAACTGTAAATCGCGGTTTCATAAAAAAGGGTTTTGCAATGGCACCAATGGCAATTGCATCGCGTTGGTAAATGGGTGAAGTTCAAATCGACTTTATCGCGCAGTTTGGTCGCCGAAGTATTTCAATACTCTGTCAATCTTTCTCTTATTTTGTTGTTGCAATAAAGATGGATATAAATTCATCACTGCATTTACCATCATAATGGTTATTCCGAATAGCCATTCGGATTTATAGAATTTCAACAAAGCAAAAATCGCCACAAAAATAAAGCCTATTAAATGGTCTATCTCTGAACTTGTCATCTCGTCCCTCAGCTTGCGCAACCCGGTTCTTTCAGTTGCTTTCAGTTTTTGATTGAGGAACTTAAATGGTGTGTTCAGTACGATCCACCTGACAATGCCCACACCGACCCATTTATTCCATTTGTCGTTTTTTATAAAATTTAAGTCGGATAATTTATTGTAAAGTGATGTCTTTTTCAGAATGGCATTAATGACCATCCCGACAATAAAAGAAATGAATGTTATAGCAATACTGAATGATATATACTTATAGGCCATAGGTTTGGTCATCAAAAAAAAACAGGCACTTATGGTGTTCATAAGTGCCTGTTAGTCAAAGTGGAGAATATCGGAGTCGAACCGATGACCTCTTGCATGCCATGCAAGCGCTCTAGCCAGCTGAGCTAATCCCCCGTAGTAGTATTGGTCCCGTAGGGACGGCAAAAGTAACAAATTTTGTGAAATGACAAATACTTGTGGCAATTTTTATTATCAGGTTGAAAAAAGATGTAAAAAAGTAAAGCCCCTGATGGGCAGGGGCCTTTACTAACCAATTATAAACCTAAATTATGAGAAGACTTGTTTGTTATTTTTAATAGTGTAAAAGTAACACTAAGTTTTTAATTGCGAAAATTTAATTTGTAATTTATTTGTAACATTTTAACAGATATTCCTATTAAATTACCGCATTCGCAATGATAGCGCAAATATATTAACAACTGTTTAAATTACCATTAAAAAAATGTATAAATGTTTGTTAGACGGCTAAAAAATTGCAAACGCTATAATTATGAGGGATATACGTATTGATACCGTGCGATCATTAATAAGGGCGTTATAAAAAAGCGGCGTTTACCCGGGTAACCGCCGCTCGCGTGATTAGGTATAGGTAAGGTATTTTAAGCAATAACTAATTGTATACACTGGCGCACGGTAAGGTTTTGTGATACAGCGCCATCTGCAACTCTTTTACCTGTCTGGTACTCATTCGCAATTACACGCAGCTTTTCTTCAAGTTTCCTGCAAAGCTCTTCGTCTTTATCATAGCCAATTGATTTAAGCGGAGTGTTTGTAAGCAGGTTATAACAATGGTCTACCGGCAATCCGCAGATACTTAAAATATCGTATTTGATTTGATTACTAATAAATATTATATCCATACTGCAATACTCAGAAGGGTAATTAGCGTAAATATACCTTTTTGTTTATTATGCTTTATATAGCACAAGCCCGATACGATAGCTAATATTGTTCAATAATTAAATATTATTGCTTTTACGAAATTATTATGCAATATGTTTGTATATTGATTAAAACTTTAATTAAAAATATCTGTGGAGGAGATATACCGTATAACTACTCGATTTTAAAATCACGTAGTTATACGTGGTTTTACAGTGGGGCGTCAACAAGGCGGTATTTAAGGGCAAAAAGAACCAAACCGGCAGTATTACGGCATTTAATTTTATTGATCAGGCTGTTGCGGTGCCCCTCTATGGTGCGCACGCTTAAAAAAAGCTCCGCAGCAATTTCAACGTTGTTGAGTTCCTTGCATATCAACTTTAGCACCTGTATCTCGCGTTTGGTTAACGTTACCGGCAATCCGTTTAATGCATCCTGCATAGCCTGGCGATGATTGGCACTGTTACGTAACGCTTTTTGCACATGCTTATTAAAGTAAAAGCCGCTTTTATATACGGTATTAACGGTTAGCAGTAATTCGTCCTTATCGCAGTTTTTTACCAGGTATGATGCCGCGCCCGCGTTGATCATTTGCGTTATCAGCATTTCATTTGCATGCACCGTTAATATAATTACTTTAATGTCCGGGTAATTTGTATGCAGATACTTATTTAGCTCAATGCCGTTTATGCCCGGCATGTCCATATCTATAATGGCAATATCAATCTGGATATTAAACTTTTTTAATGTATCAATAAAAGCCTGTCCGCTTACACATTCTGCCAATAACCTAAAATTCTCTACAGAATTGACCAACAAGGCCAGGCTTTGCCTGAAAAGGTTTTGATCATCAACTATCGCGATATTAATTTCTTGCATAGCGGTTTAGGGTAAAGGATATTCAATTTTAACATTGAAACCTTTTCCTGAATATGGCATAATGTTATAAGTGGCGTTGATATTTAGCAGGCGGCTTTCGATATTTTGCATACCCATACCTGTTTTTATCAGCGCGGCATCTGCGGGTACGCCCTTCCCGTTGTCGGCGTAATCAATGTATAATTTGTTATCCGCAACGTTAAGATCAATAGTTGCCTTGTCCGCGCCCGAGTGTTTAATGGTATTATTTAACAACTCTTCTAAAACCCGGTAAAATGCTGTAGAAACAGATAGCGGCAATTGCCCAAGCACCTGTTCGGCATTATTTGTAAGTGCGATCTCCAGTTTGCCCGATTGATTGATAATGGTGCAATGCTCTGTTACGGCCGCGGCCAGCCCGTAATACCGCAAGGTAGTTGGCGATAGGTTATGCGAAATATTGCGCACGTCCTTAACTATTTTATCGATAATGGTTTTGGTAGATTGGGTAAAATCCTGGTAAGCCTTGTCTTCGCCGCCTGCCGGTTTAAACATTTCTATCAGCAGCCGTAAGCCCGATATGGTGGTGCCTACATCGTCATGCAGGTCCTGCCCAATACGCTTGCGCTCGGCTTCCTGCGATTCAATAATGGCCTTTAGCAGTTCTTTTTGATGCTCTATCTGGGCTTGCTGAAATTTTTGACGCTGTTTTAACAGCCGGTTTTGATTGCGCACGGAAAAGAATATGAACGACACGACCAGCAGAAAGGTCCCGGTCATTCCTAATATTACTAATATGTAGATGTTATCGGTTGTGTTTTGCATTTATAAAATCCTACGGCAAATAAAACATATTCCAAAATCAGTATAGTATCGTGCACACTCCAAACAACTTGGTTAACATGCTGCCCTGCATTTAGCAAATAATTTGAAAATATGAACATGAACAAACAACTTGCAAGATATATAAGTATCCCGGCGTTTATCCAGTTGTACATATTGTCGCCCCAGTTCCCTTCTTCGTTATTTTGTTTTGATATATATAGTAAACTGTATATGATAAGTATAATAGCCCCAACAGGCCGTGTATAAGTGTTAAACTCAATTTTATTTTGAATAAAAAGAAAATTAACGATACATAAGATGGTAAATACGGCAATCGCGACATACATCATATTCTGATATTTTTTTGCAGAGAAACAACTGTAAAACAACGAAAGGAAAAAAAATTCGATAATAGTGTATATGCTGAGTAAATGGGCTGTGAAATGATGAAAAGCTATTAATATTAAATTGACAAGGTTAGATAATCCAGATAGTATCAGGAACCAAAAAATGACCTTTAAAGGTTTGGTTAAAGCCTTATAGTTTTTTAAGGCTATTAAAACCGGTATTAGAATAGTAGCCGGTACAAAGTACATTACATAAAACAGGTATAACATTAATATGCTTATAAGCCTTAAATATATGGAAGCTTATAAGCATATTAAAATAAATACAAAATTTATGAATCTAACGTATCTCCGGGCGATGTAACACAAGTAGGCGGGCAGGCAGTGGTTACATCGTACACGTTACTTTGCGTATCGCCAGCCCCGCCGCCAACCAGCGGCAAAGTAAGCAATTCTTCGCCAGCTGAAACAGGCACCAGCATAAGTTGTGCGCTTTCTGCATCAGCCGGGTCTGTCAGTCCGATAAACGCTTTTACGGCCTCAGCCTCCGGGTTGTACAGTATTATGTTTTGAAAATCGCAAATAGGTATCAGAAACGACCTGGTTACAAAAGCCGGATTGTTGTTACTGATAAACGTGCGCCAGTTTGCGGCCCACTCTTTTGCGGTGGAAACTGGGATCGTTCCGTCTGGATAATTGACTGGCATAGTTTTAATGTTAAGGGTTAAGTAATTGAGTTTAAATAATATTAGTAATGTGCCGATTTATACAGCACCGTAAATATAAGTTTTAAAAATGCAAAAAGCCCTTACAGTTATTGTAAGGGCTTTTATGCACCAAAATGCTTTTTACTATTAGTTAAATACTAATAACCTCCGCCGGGTCGCGCCTGTTGCGCCGCCTGTTCAACTTTCTCGGTGGCGTACGTTTTGGCCTTGTTAAACCATTCAGGTGCCTCCTCGGTAATATCATCAAGGATCGACCGGCCGTTAGGGCCTTTTTTGGTAATATAATTTATTCCGTACCCAATGGCCGCGCCAACTGCTATAAATTTTAATAAGCCCATGATTGTTTTATTTTAAGTAAATGTTATGTAGCTACAGATGCAAGTATGATGCCAAATAGCATTATTTGTTACAATCAATAAACCAGGCGGCGTGGCAGGCGGAATGTTGAAAAGTCTGCTATGCGCACTCGCCAACCACAATTTTTTTATAGCTGCACGGCTTAATAGCGTTATGTATGGGGAATTAAGTCAACACCTGGTGCGTATGCTGCACAGGTATTTTCATATAAAACGTCGGTACGCTCCCTGTAACCATTGCTTTTATTATTGTTTTGGTAAAAAATTATGTGCCCTATATGGTATCCGGTTTCAGACATGCAAGTCAACGTGGCGTCATTTGTAACGGCGTTACAGGTATATCCAGGCGCGTCGACAGTTCAGGCATCAATTTCAAAACCGAAACTAAAGGCAATTAATGGAGGTGCACAAAACAACAGATACCCCACGCGGCCTGGTTTTTGCAAGCAGTAGCTGAATATCTACAACAAAAGGTACTAAATAGCATCTTATATGCTATTTAATGCTTAAATTAGGGTATTGGTACAACTATATTATAATACTTTTAACTCAACAAGATTTATATAACATGATCACATCATTGGTAACCGGCGGGGCCGGCTTTATTGGTTCGCACGTAGCAAAGCATTGTTTAAACCTGGGGCATAAAGTTATAGTTTTAGATGACCTGAGCGGTGGTTTTGAAGACCACGTGCCCGCAGGTGCAGAATTTGTGCTCGGATCGATCAATGATGTAGCTCTTCTGGAAGATTTGTTTGCCGAACATAAGTTTGATTATGTATATCATCTGGCGGCTTACGCTGCCGAGGGCTTGTCGCATTTTATCCGTCGGTTCAACTATAACAACAACCTTATCGGCTCGGTAAATCTGATAAACCTGGCGGTATTGTATAAGGTAAAGTGCTTTGTGTTTACCTCGTCTATAGCCGTTTATGGCGCCGGTCAGCTGCCCATGTTAGAAAGCATGGTACCACAGCCCGAAGACCCGTACGGTGTGGCAAAATACGCGGTAGAAATGGATTTAAAAGCGGCACATCATATGTTTGGCCTTAACTCGGTTATTTTCCGCCCGCATAATGTGTACGGCGAAAACCAAAACATAGGAGATAAGTATCGCAACGTTATCGGCATATTCATGAACCAGATAATGCAGGAAAAGCCAATGACAATTTTTGGCGACGGCGAACAAACCCGTGCGTTTAGCTATATTGATGACGTTGCGCCGCATATTGCAAATTGCGTAAATGTGCCCGCGGCTTATAACCAGGTATTTAACGTAGGCGCCGATAAACCGTATACGGTTAACGAACTGGTGCAGGTGGTGGCCAAAGAACTGGGCGTGCAGCCAAAAGTTACCCATCTGGAAGCCCGTAAAGAAGTTATGCATGCGCACAGCGACCATTCAAAGGCGGCCGGCGTATTTGGCAACAGCAAAAACGTAAGCCTTGAAGAGGGTATCGCTAAAATGGCCGCGTGGGCGAAGGTAGTAGGATCGAGGGCCAGTGCGGAGTTTGAAAATATAGAGATAGAAGAGAACCTGCCCCAAGGCTGGAGCAAGAAACAAAAGGCGATTAATTCGTAAAAACATTAGCGCATTTTGGTAAACATTTATATTTTTGTGCCAAATAAAGTAAAAATGGAATCATCAACGCAAAAAGCTAACGCAGAGGGTCACTATAAATTTTTAGTTATCGCTATCCTTATCGGTATTACAGGTATATACTTACGTTTTGCCAGTTTTAAGTATGCAGATGCAATAGCCAACGTGATATTTATTTTAGGTATAATACTTGCCCTGAGAGCTGTTTTTCGGATACTGAAGTAAGTTAATTAAACAATATAATGAAAGCGCCCCAGTTTTGGAGGCGCTTTTTTTATGCATTCACTTTTAAAGGCGCGATCCCTCGCGTCTGCATAATCTATAACCCGGGTTTAAGGTATCGCGTTTCTATTCTGCTGCATTTTTTGGCCGGTATTTAGATTCGTTCAGTATTTTCTGGGCATCGCGAATGTTCATTAGCTGTTGCAGGGTAACCTCGGGGTGCTTCTCCATGTATTGCCGTACAATTTGCCAGCCTGTCCACACCGCAAGTTTTGGCGCCGAATCGTTTTTATCGCCAAGGCCGGGTGTAAAGGGCGCCTCGCCCAGGTATTTTTGTATTTTTTGATAATCAGTTTCGTACAACAGGTTCTCTTCTAAAAAGAAGCCCCAAATATTGGCCTTAAAATCTTCACACCATTTTAACTGCTTTGCCGTATAACCAATTTTTGTGGAGTCGGGCGCATCAGGCAGGGTTTGGTCCATAAAGTACAAGATCTTACCATTGTACACCATTTTTGCCAATAACGACTTATCCTCCGGGTTTTCGGGGAACATATCTTCACGGGCCATACCTTCAATTACGCGGGGTGCAATGTTATCTGGTGTAAACCTGCGGGATATGTAGTGCGGAAAACTTTCAACCAGGGCAGGATAAAACCTGGAATCGGCACCCAGAAAAAGGTCTAGCCCAATGGCAAAATAGTCATCGCCAATAGAAGTTTGCGCTTGAAATCCAGACCAATACGCGTATACCCTGGGCATTTTTTTTTGCGGATAGTAATATTTTAACCTGCGAAAGGCATCCGTAAGCTCGGCATTTTGCTTTTTAGTATTTGCGTAAACGGCATCAACATCATGTTTTAAATCCATGTATGATTTACTGGCAAAGATGGCTCTTAGGGTTTTAAAATAAGCGGTATCGCGCACGGTCCCTATTTTTAAAATACGTTCAATAAAGTCCTGGTAAAAATTGCCGTACTTTTTTTGGAGAAATGCCGCCTGCTGCGCCATGGGATTATTACGCATGGCGTCAAAGTCAAGATCAAAGCGCTCAATTTTTACGTCTACCGGGATATTGCTTACATCAATCTTTTTGTTGCGGTTACATGCGGTAAAAACCACGCAAAGTGAAAAACTTATGCAAATAAGTATTGTTTTACACGAATAAGACATCATAATGGCGTTTTAGCAAAAATAATTTTTTTATTTGCATTAAGGCGTTTATGGCGAGTTAAGAAGTATTATTGAATTGTTACCTTGTTAAAATAACCAGGTTAAACTCTCGCTGTTAAACTGCATACTAGTCAAATATAAGTCATGAAAATAGCATTAGCTCAGCTTAATTACCATATAGGTAACTTTGAATCTAACACTGACAAGATCATTAACGCCATTCGCCAGGCAAAGCAAAACAGCGCAGACCTGATCGTTTTTTCCGAGTTATGTATATGTGGTTACCCCGCGCGCGATTTTTTAGAATTTAACGAGTTTATAAGCTTGTGCGACGCAGCTGCAAGAAAAATTGCCGGCGAATGTATCGGCATTGCCTGTATAATAGGCCTGCCCACACCAAATCATAACCCCGAAGGTAAGGACCTGAATAACTCGGCCTATTTTATAGAGAACGGCGAAGTTAAAGCCATTGTAAATAAAGCGCTTTTGCCTAACTACGATATTTTTGACGAGTATCGCTACTTTGAGCCATCCACTACCTTTAATTGTATAGATTTTAAAGGGAAACGCATTGCGCTTACCATATGCGAAGACTTATGGAACACCATTGAGAACCCGCTGTATGTTACCCGCCCTATGGATACGCTGATAAAGCAAAGCCCCGATGTGATGATCAATATCGCGGCATCGCCTTTTGCCTACAACCATGACGAGGAGCGCATTGCTATTTTAAGCGATAATGCCCGCCGTTACAACCTGCCGTTGTTTTATGTAAACCATGTAGGTGCCCAAACCGAACTGATATTTGACGGCGGATCGTTAGTGTTTGATAAAACGGGAAAAACGGTAGATGAAATGCCCTACTTTACCGAAAACGTAGCTTATTATACTTTGCATGACAACGCAGAAATAACCTTTGAACATCCTACCACCCAGAAAGCCGCGCGCGAAAGTGATATAGAACAGATACACCAGGGCCTGGTATTGGGCATACGCGATTACTTTTACAAATCGGGCTTTAAACAGGCTACGTTAGGCCTGTCCGGGGGGATAGATTCGGCCGTGGTGTGCGCATTAGCCGCCGAAGCGCTTGGCCCCGAAAATGTAATAGCGGTGTTGCTGCCGTCTAAGTTCTCCAGCGAACATTCGCTCAAGGACGCTGAAGACCTGGTAAAAAACCTGGGTTGTAAATCAGAGACCATAGCTATCGAAAAAATCACCGATGCATTTGAGAGCGCGCTGCATCCGCAATTTGCGAACCTGCCGTTTAACATAGCCGAAGAGAATATACAATCGCGCAGCCGGGCGGTATTACTGATGGCCATGTGCAACAAATTTGGATACATTTTGCTTAATACGTCAAACAAAAGTGAAACGGCGGTAGGCTACGGAACGCTTTACGGCGACATGTGCGGTGGTATTTCGGTTATTGGCGATGTGTTTAAAACGCAGGTTTTTCAACTGGCCCGCCACCTGAACCGCCAACGGGAGATAATACCCATAAATACCATAGTGAAGCCGCCATCCGCGGAATTAAGGCCCGACCAAAAAGACACCGACTCGTTGCCGGAATATGATATATTGGATGCTATTTTGGTGCAGTATGTTGAACGGCGCTGCTCATCGGCAGAAATAATAAAGCAAGGTTTTGACGAAGCCACAGTGCGAAAGGTGCTTAGGCTGGTGAACCTGGCCGAGCATAAACGATACCAAACGCCGCCCATTTTAAGGGTATCGCCAAAGGCATTTGGGATGGGGAGGCGCATGCCAATTGTAGGTAAATATTTAACATAAGACACCAAATTGCGGCTACTATTTTTTGATTTGCTGTTAAAGCGATTAAACCTTTGCGTTTATAGTAGTCTAAGACTTAAAAATTAATGGTAAGGCAATGAGAAAATATATCTATTTAATGCTGACAGTAGCTTTTGTATCGCTGCTATCGGCCTGCAGCAGTTATAATTACTATACCGCTGCGGCAAACAAAACAAACCTGTCCGCTTATCGCACCTTTGCCTGGGCAGCCCCGCAAAAAGCCCGTAATAAGCAATGGCGGCCGCTTGATGAGATTGGCAGCGGCAAGGTGCAGGAAGCCGCCAGACAAGCCCTGGTTGCTAAAGGATTAACCTTCCAGAATCAAAACCCCGACCTGTTGGTACGTTATTTAACCGTAACCGGCCGCGGCACTAAAACAGAGTTTTATTCGCCATATTACGGTGGTTTTTATGGCGGCGGATGGGGTTACGGCTGGTATCGCCCTTATTTTGGTTATGGCTGGTACCGCCCGTATTATGGCTACGGATGGGGCCCAACCTTTGCACAAAAGGTGCATTATAAAGAAGGTACCATTATTATCGACCTTATTGACAGCAAAACCAGGGAGGTGGTATGGCGCGGTTACGGCGTTGGCGAATTGCATAACCCCAAACAAACGATGCGCGATATCCCGAAAGTTGTTGAAGGAATAATGAAACAACTGGAACTGGCTCCGCCCGCCCGCAAATCCTAAAAAGGAACACATATTAAAAAGGGATGCAAGCTTGCATCCCTTTTTAAATTATAACTGTTTGGTATACAGGTATGTTCACGTTCGCGCCATGTGAACATCGTGAACATTAGTGAACGCTTGATTATCAATTATTTAGTACGGACACATTCTTGTCAGTAGGCAGGTTTTGCAGCTCATAATACTTATCCCTCTGTTATTAACCTATTAAGAAGCGGTGTTAAACTTGCCAAAATAATAAGGGTAGCTTATAAACAAAAAGGGATGCAAATTTTGCATCCCTTTTTAAATATTTTGAATCATTATCGTACTAAACCCAGGGCTTTAACTAAATACTAAGCGCCTTTTGTTTTTTATACAAGTGGTAAGCGTAAAAGGCAACCGCGGCAAACAGCAAAACATACACCCAGGTATCAAGCGGCAAATCGCAGGCAGGCGGTTCGTACGGTACATCCGGGTCGCTTGGCGGTTCCGGATCCTCGCACTGTGCAAAAACTGTTACACTAAAAAGTAAAAACGAAAATAAAACAAACAGTGTTTTCCTCAATCTTATCACAATCGCTCTTTGTTAATTTTTTACAAATTTACCATTTCCTACCACAGTTTTATTACCGTTGTTTATCACCTGAACAAAATAAGTGCCGGGCAACAGGTTGTTCACATTGTTTTGCCAAACGGTATTTGTTGTCGTAACCGATCTTACTACGCTTCCGTTGCCGCTGGTTACGGTTATAGTATAGGATGTAGCGCCCTCCTGTGGCAGTATTGCCACATTTACGGTGGTAGTAACCGGGTTAGGGTATATATTGATATTGCTAACCACTATGTTTTGCCCTTGTTTGGAATACATCAGTTCCCTGATCTCCGAATAGCTGATCTCTCCGTTTAAATCGGTTGTTTTTAAGCGATATTGGTTTTTACCTATTACCGGGAACCTGTCTGTCAGGGTGTAATCACCGTTGCCGGTTGATTTAAGGCTGCTAACTACCTCCCATGTTTTACCATTATCGGTGCTGCGTTCTACAACAAAGCCGGTGTAATCGCTTTCATTTTCGGTTGTCCAGCTCAGTTCGGCACCTGATGTGGCTTTCGAAGCCGAAAACTTTAAAAGGGTGAGTGCGTAATCGGGGTTCTGGCGTATCACAAGCGCAAAGCGGTTAGCACCGTATGTAGCCGTATCGCTCAGTGTAGCATTAAAATTATACGTTTTATTGGTGCCGATGTCTAACGAATCCTTTCTCCATTTATCCATCAGCCAGATAGAATATAATTGCGGTACGTTCTTCAGTTCGTTAAGGTTAAGCTGGTATATACCTGTTGCCGGTACTTTTACGGTTAAAGGTATAGTAAGCGATTTAGCAGGATAAGGCAACTCGTTAATTGCCAGCTCTTTATTATCTGTCGAACGGGTTGACAGGCTTATTACGTTATTTCCTTTCAGGTATTCTGCATCTTCGTTTTTGGCAAAGGTTGGTTTGGCAGTGCTTTTAAAAAACACCAGCGATTCCTCTTTATTATTATCGTCCTGTATAACCTGTAAACGTAGATACTGCACCGGCGGCTTTGTAACAGTGGGCGCTGCCATAGTAGCGGCAGCGGCTGTTGTTGCCGCGGCGGTGCCCATCAGTGTTTGCCTGCTCAATTGCTGTGCATTTAACTGGCCGGCCTGGTTAGGGGCCGACATCAATACCGACGAAGCAGTTAATTGCGTATTTACCTTAGCTGCCTCGGTAAAAGTAAGTGTTGGGTTTTTATCAGTAGCCCTAACAAAAAATGCCTGGCCGCTTGGTATAACATTCGCGTTTGATAGCGCGCTGTTATCAAAGTTTGTACCCACGCCCGCATGCCCCGCTATATAAGTAGCATAAGCCTTTAAACGGGGGTTATATATGCGGATAGTGCTATCGATATGTGTGCCTGATATAGCAGCTGTACCAAATTTATCCCAGTCAATCGAGCTCGCGTACGGGTTGCCCACCAGGTTATAACCGCGTACCGCCGTGTTTGCTATAGAATCGGTATATAATAACTTTCCGGCACCGCCGGCATTCGTCCAGTGCGTAACGGTTATCGCGCCCTGGTTTAAATAACCTGTAGAAGTAAATGTTGCAGGCTGCGCAACAGATTGCGGGTCGGTTGGATTTGTAGTGGCCGGCCCTCCTCTGAAGAAAAACAGTATACCATTACCTGCCGGCAGCGTAAACGTATTTACTTCACCATCCAGGTTAATATTGTATGCCGGCGTGTTGTTGATCTTATTGATACCCCGGAAGTTACCCGATATGAACGAGGTATAAGCCGGAACAAGATTTTCGCGGTAGGCATATATCGATGGATTAGCCGGCGTCGAATTGCTAAATCCGCCGCTACCAGATGTGCCGGTGATCCATGATTGGGTTTTCGGATAGCTTAGGTTAGGCCAAACCGCAAGGCTGCTCGACTCCGATACCGCTGATGACAATAAGCGGTACCCGCGGCTGTATGATTTTCCGCCGGTTATATAACGTTCAACATTAACGTTACCCGTGATGCTTGTACCAGACGGAAGTTCGGTAACCGTTGCCGAGCCGCTGGTATCGGATTTTAGCGTTAACACGCCGCCTGTGGCTAATGTTACCTTACCCGACAGCGTTAGCTTACCGGTACTGGCAACGCCGAAACCGGCACCCGTACCGCCTAATGTTTTGATACGGTTGGTGCCGCCTGTATTGCTAAAGGTTACATCATTAAATGTAAACGCGGTTGCAGCATTGTTATTAATGGCTTGCACGTTTGTCCTTTTGAAAACGATGGTACCGGCACCACCGGTAAAGGTTCCGCCAACATCGTTAGTGAAGGTAGTGGAGTTGAAATTAATGTTACCGCTGCCTGCCGTAAATGCCCCTGTGTTTGTAAAGTTTCCGGTTACATCCATAATGCCGGCACCGGCATTAAAGGTACTGTTGTTAGTAACAGCGCCGCTAAAAGTTACATTTCCGGTACCTAACGTTACAGTACCGCCCGCGTTATTTGTTAAAGCGGCAAAAGTACCTGTACCTGACGCAAGGTTTAAGCTGCCGCCCGAGTTGTTTGTGAATGTTCCCGAGGTAGTAAAAGTACCTGCGGCCGACTGTGTGATAGTACCCGTATTGGTAACGGCAGCCGAGAAGGTTATACCGTTGCTGCCTGTATTGGTGATAGTACCCGAGTTTGTTGTCGCGCCTGCTACCGTCAAGGTCCCGGCAACAGACATATCGCCGGCATTATTTAACTGCGCGCTGCCTGTTAACTGTAATGTACCGCCCGAGGCTACAGAAGAAGTTGCCCCGCTTGAAATAGCCAGCTTTCCGGTGCCGCTGCTGGTAATAGTGCCCGTAGACGACGCATTTACGGTAACGCCGTTGCTTAGGGTTAACGTTTGCGTGGTGTTTATGGTTAAAACCGGTGCATTATTATTGCCAAAGGTGATGCCGCGTATTGTTTTAGATGCGCTGACAGTAGGCTGGTTATAAGGGTATTGATAAGCTACTACACCAATACGTACCACATCGTTTGTACCGGGCGTTGCGCCGCCCCCACCGTTTAAGGTACGGTAGTTGCCGGCATCGGTAAAGCTTGTGCTGCTGCTGCCCACCCAATCGTAAGTAGCTGCGATGGTAAAAATGTTACCATTCGATGTACTTAAGTTGGTGTATTGTTTATATGGCGAACTTTGGGTTAACGATGCTGTTCCGTTAACAAAATTATATTGTAAGGTGCCTGTGCTGTAACTTGTGCTTGCGGTAAAATCGGCCACCAGGAAATAATAATAGGAGCCGTTGCCGGTAAAGCTGTTTAGGTTTTGGCTTAAACCGGTTATGCTTGTACTGGTGCCCGGGAAGCTAACCGAGGCGCCCGTATTTACAGCATCAGCAAAATAAGGCGTGGCCGACCGGTAAAGCTTGCCTTGTGTAAAATACGCGTTGGTGCTTACACTGCTTGGTATATCAATTTGGTTGATAGTTAAAATGCCGGTTACATCAACCTTAAAACCAAATAAAACAATGGCGGTTTGGCCGTAGCTTAAGGCGCCCTGGGTTATGCCGTTGCTGGCGCTGTTATAGCCGGTTATGGTAACACTGGGCAGTGCTAACGAAAAATTTGTGCCGTTTACATCGCTGGCAACAGCAACATTTGAGCTTATAGGGCTGCTTTGCACGATGGAGTTTGATGTAGATGTCGCGAATTTGAACTGTGTTGTGCCGGGCACAGTACCATAATAGCCGGAATAAAAATCGCCAACGATAAAGTAATATACCGGTGCTGCGTTTGCAGTATAGCTTTCATTTAAGCCGGAAATAGTGAGGCCCGGTGTTGAACCCGATGTGAAACTAACAGAGGCCGTATTAAGGAGTGTTGCGGTGCCCGTAGAGAAGGTGCTTGATGTTGAACGATAAATTTTTCCGTTATTGAAATAACTTGCAGGGACGCTGGTGCCCGTATTGTTTAAATTAAAGCCAGTTACTGTGGCGGCCGCATTTGTACTTACGCCGAACCCGAATAATACAATGCCGGTTTCGCTTGGTACCAAATTGCCTTGTGTAATGCCGTTTGCCCCGCTGTTTGCGTCGGTTATAGTGTAGGTTGGGTTGGTGAATTTAAAGGAAGCCCCGGTAATATTTGAAGAGGCGGTTATGTTTGAAGCATTACTTAATATAAGGGCGTTGGTTTGAGACGTTTGAAACTTAAATTGGATGTTTGAAGGCAGCGTGCCGGCTGTTTGGTTAAAATCAGCAACCAAAAAATAATATGCAGTGGTGGTGGTAACTGCTTCAGACATGCCGGATATGGTTACGCCAGGTGTATGTTGATATGTGCTGAATGATACAGTGGCCGGGTTTACCTGCGTTGCAGTGAGCAGGGAAAATGTGCTCGACGAAGACCTGTACAGCTTTCCGTTGCCTAAGTATGAAGCCAGATAGCTTTGGGTACTTGACGTATTGATATTAACCGTGCTTACTGTTGCGTTGGCATTGGCAGATAAGCCAAACCCAAACAAAACAACGCCTGTTTGGCCGGGAAGCACATCGCCTTGTGTTATCCCATTTGATGAAGCATTGGCATCCGTAATAGTAAGGGTAGGATTATTAACGGTATAATTTATACCATTGAAGCCACTGCCGTAAGAAGTATAGGGGCTGTTTCTGATGGCCGAACCAAAACTGAATTGAATTGTAGCCGGCAATGCGCCGGTGGCATTAATGTCAACCACCAGAAAATAAGTATAGCTGCTATTGGTAATGGTTTCATTTACACCGATAGCCATGTAATAGCCCGCTGAAAGTGTTGCAATTTGCGTTGCCCCTGAAAAGCTTACGCTGCCCGCCGTAGACCGGTACAGCCTGCCATTAGTAGCGAGCCCCTGATTGGCAGTAAGTACAAATTGATTAAAGTTAACACTTCCACCCGATACAGCAACTTTAAAACCTAATACGACAGCATCTTTTTGCCCATTTACCATCGGGCTTGAACTCACCCCATTGGTCGCTACGCTGTTAGCACTGGTAATCGTTACCGTTTGTCCTTTACTACTCAGCCCAAAAAAACATAAGAATATAAACGATACTAACGCCGATTTGTATATGAGTGCTTTCAATTTAAATTAAAAAGGGTAAATATTTATCAATATCGCGCGTATTGCAAAAATGATGCAAACGCCGGGTTTTAAGCCGTTTAATACCTGTAATGTGGCAATCAGGGCTATTTACGATGAAATAAATACAAAAGATTTTTAACCTTAACTAAAAATCCTGTTTCGGAAAATGTAAAAGTGGGTAAATATTCCACAAAATGGGGAAAAAAAGCCACACTGTGGAATATTGTCTTTGATTTTAACTTTATGTTTATTAATTGAAGAGAAATTTTAGCACGAATGGCGCAATGTTCCTGTGAGTTTTACTAAAGTCATTAATTATAGTTCAAATTCCAGGCCAGATAATTTAATATTTATAGGATGCCAAAATATTATCTAAAACATTTATTTTTAGCATGCACTATTTTTAATGTATGGGCAAAAAATACCCGGCACTGTTTAGTTTCCTTCTGTTTATTGCCTGTACCATTCAGGCATTTGGCCAGCAGCAAATACCGTTTAATGCTGCACGGCAGCAAAAATTAGATTCACTTTCCTTACGGTCGGCCCAAAATTTTATCACCGCTCATCAAAAAGCCCTGCAAATGGCGCCCGCCAAGGGTTGGGCTATCCGCAGGGTCACAAAAGCCGGCAACCTTGTGGCCCTGCAAGGTGTAAACAGCCTGGGCTTTCCGGTTTTTTTGATCACGCATAACAATACTATTTCGGCAGCAACTACGGGCACCAACACGGTGCAGCCCGGCGGCGCCTTAGGCCTGAACCTGAGTGGGAGCAGCACGTTTTTGAACAATAAGCTGGGTATATGGGACGGCGGCCAGGTGTACAAAGCCCACCGCGAATTTGCCGGCAAAACCATTACCGCAAAAGATAACGCGGGTGTGCTTGACCACTCTACGCATGTGGCCGGCACCATGATAGCCAAAGGGGTATACGCCCCGGTAAAGGGTATGGCCTATGGCGCGCAAACCCTGTTGGCCTGGGACTTTGATGACGATGTATCCGAAATGAGCGCGGCGGCATCGGGCCTGCTGCTGTCAAATCACTCGTACGGCGACGTTGGCGGCTGGGATTACAACAGCAATGACGGCCGCTGGGAATGGTATGGACTGCCCGGCGATACTGAAGATTATAATTTTGGTTTTTACGACGCCCGTGTGCAATCGTGGGATAAGATAGCCTATAACGCACCCTATTATTTGATAGTGGAATCGGCGGGTAACAGCAGGTCGAGCAACGGGCCGGCCATAGGGTCAACCTATTACGGCTATGCCAGCCGCACAAACCCAACATTTGTAAATAAAGGGCCACGCCCGGCCAATATCAGCAGTAATAACGGTTATGATATTATCACCACAACAGGTACCGCAAAAAATATACTTACGGTTGGCGCGGTAGGCCCTTTGCCTAACGGGCCGGTTAACCGCGCCGATGTGGCCGTTTCGTTCTTTAGCAGCTGGGGGCCTACAGATGATGGCCGCATCAAGCCCGATATTATGGGCAACGGCGAAAACGTGGTATCTACGGGCACGCAAAACAGTAGCTCGTATATCACACTATCGGGCACATCCATGGCGGCACCCAATATCACCGGGTCGTTATACCTTTTACAGGAGTATTACGCGCAAAAAAACAACGGTAACTTTATGCGGGCCGCCACTTTAAAAGGCCTGGCCTGCCATACCGCGTTTGATGCAGGTAACGTTGGCCCCGATTATATTTACGGGTGGGGCCTGTTAGATATGCGCCGTGCCGCACAGGCCATTACCGATAATGGCGTAAAAAGTATCATCAGCGAAAACACCCTTACACAAGGGCAAACAAAAAGTTTTGATGTGGTCGCATCGGGCGAAGGGCCTTTATCAGTAACCATTTCGTGGACAGATCCCGAAGGTACCCCGACGGCCGGCACAACCATAAACGACCGTACCCCAAAGCTGGTGAACGACCTTGACCTGCGGATAAACGATGACGCGAACATTTATAATCCCTGGGTGCTTACGCCCGACAACCCTTCGGCACCGGCCACAACCGGCGATAATATCAGGGATAACATCGAGCAGGTATACATTGCCAATGCGGTGCCCGGTAAAAAATATACCGTTAACATATCGCATAAAGGTACATTGCGCTCGGGCAGCCAGGCCTATTCAGTTATTATGACCGGAACGGGCGGCAACGCCTATTGCGCCTCGGCACCGGTATCAACGGCCGATTCAAAGATCAGCAAATTTACATTGGCTAATATCAGCTATACAGCGGGAGCAGGCTGTACAGGCTATACCGATAACACCAATTTGTCCGTACAGCTGGAAGCCGGTAAAATTTATCCCTTTAGCCTTACATTAGGTACTTGCGGCGCTGATTTTAGCAAAGCCGCAAAAATATTTGCCGACTGGAACGGCAACGGCGTTTTTGATGCTGATGAGTTGGCAGCTACTACTGATGTTGTTGCCGGCAGCAATACCGTTACAGGAAATATTGCTGTACCGGCAACGGTTATGCCGGGCAACATCAGTCTGCTGCGGATAGTATTGAATGAAACTGCCGATCCGGCCGCTATTAACGCCTGTGGTACCTATAATAAGGGCGAGACGCAGGACTACCGTATACAATTTTTAAAACCATCTGTTGATGCGGGCGCTATTGCTATTGTAAACTCTGAGGCCGGCGCCACCTGCGCAAGGGCGGTAGCAGTTACGGTAAGGCTGAAGAATTTTGGCAGCTCGGGCATAAGCAATGTGCCGGTTACCGTAACGGTTACCTCGCCAAATAATGCGGTGACAACTTTAACCGAGGTGTACACCGGCTCGTTAAGTCCCGAAGAAGAAACCGACTTTACCTTTGCCGGTAAATTTAACGCGGTTGCGGGCTCTACTTACAACATCACTGCCGAAACCACCATACCCGGCGACCCCATAACCGCCAACAACAAAACAACAGGTACCATCACTATTGGTTACCCGCCAGAAATTACCGGGCTGCAAGCTTACTTCTGCACCAATACCAACGCCTACGAATTATCCGGCACCGGCGACGGGCAGTTACTTTGGTATAAGTCGGCTACCGATGCTATCCCGGTAGGGTATGGTTCGCCTGCATCGGTAATGCAGGCCCCGGTTAACAACACTTTTTACGCGGGCTTAAACGATTTTAGCGGCAAGGTTGGCCCGGCTACCAAAAACGTGTTCAGCGCAGGCGGGTATAACCAGTTTACGCCGGGCGTTAAAGTAAACACAAAAATACCGGTGATGATTGAAAGCGCGCGGTTATATGTGGGCAATGCCGGACGGGTTATTTTTACGGCGACTAACGATAACGGCGAGGTGGTATCATCGGTAACACTGAATGTTACCGCAACAAGTTCATCGTCGCAGCCCGGCGAACAGCCCGACGACCCAACCGATCAGGGTAAGGTATATACGCTTAACCTGTTGCTGCCTGACGCCGGTAACTATACCATCACCCCATCGTACGAAGGCGGTGCAACCATCTACCGTAACAACGGCGGGGTAAAAGGTTATCCGTTTACGATTGGTAATATTTTCAGCATCACCGGCAATGATGCCATATCCGATGCAGGCGAAAGCGATACTACCTATTATAGGAACTTTTATTACTACCTGTACGATATGCAGGTACGCAGTCCGGGTTGTCCAACTGCTCAGCGTGCGGCTGTCACGGTTGCCAATCCGGTCATCACGCAAAATGGTGATATATTAAACTCGAGCGTAGCAACCGGTAACCAGTGGCTTTTAAATGGAGAAGTTATTGAAGGCGCTGTAAATGCCAGTTACACACCACTGGTTAGCGGCAATTACCAGGTACAGGTAACGCACGAAAGTGGCTGTGTGACGGTGTCGGATGTGTTTGCGTATGCGCTGGTAGCCAAACACCCTGATAAAACAACAGATATTGGCCTGGCCGTATTCCCGGTACCGGCAAATACTTACTTTAATGTGCTTTTTGAAGCTAAGGCGGCGGGCAATCTGCAGTTATCGCTCGTGAACAGCGCCGGGCAAACCGTGTATCAAACAACACAAACTATTGCCGCGGGTAATTTTAGTACTGCAATAAACACGGTTAACCGCATACCGGGCACTTACATCCTGAAAATAAAACTGGGGGATAAAGTTTATTCAAAAAAGATAATTATCGCGAAGTAATAATAAACACCGGATATCCAACATCCAACTTTTTACTTTATTATTCGATATTGGATATACGATGTTCTACATTTAAAGGAATACTGATCGTTTACTTAAAAAGTATATTTTAACCCAAGGCCGGGGGCAAGGTCAAAAAATGGCCCGGTTGCCAGTTCAACACGTGGGTTTAAATCAAGGCTAATGGCTATAGGGGCATCGGGCAATTTGTATTCAAGGCCTAAAACCCCATCAGCGCCAAGCAAAACCCGGCTGTCGCTGTAATAGTTATCATCGCCAAAGCGTTTGTAAACGCCGCTGCCCACAGCGCCAACGTGCGCGCCAAAACCATAGTAAAACTTAAGCAAGGGAGTATTAAAAGCAGGTTGATGCAATTCGTATAAGCCTGTTACAACAACGCCGTGGTTACGGATGCCTAATATCCCTTCAAGCGCGGTGGTGCTGTTCATGAAATATTTAACAGAGGGGCCATTTTCGTAACCGCCGAATTTAAGGCCGACAGCGGTTTTGTAGTCTTGCGCCTGAGACCGGTTAGCAAGCAGCAAAAAGGATGTTAGTACTACTGCAATAAGGGTAAATTTTTTCATAGTGAATTTTTTTTGATGCGGTTTGTATTCATACCGCATGCGTTGCGTAAATGGTTTAATAGTTAACGTAATTAACGGCATAGATAGCGTTTTATGCTGTTTAAATAAAAATGATGCTGCAATAATATATCACATAACTGATTTCCAGACGTAAAATAATCAACATTTCCACATTGTATTTGTAACCTTAAATACCTTAAATTGCCCCAATATTACCTGTTATGATCAATTTTAAACCTATAATAGCGTACACGGCCGTTGTGTTTTTTGTAAGCCTGAGCTTTGATGCCCCTGCACAGCAGCAAACTATTAATCCCGCAAAATACCGTAAGGGTATGGTGGTGTGTGCCTATCCCGATGCGGCAAACGCGGGGCTTGAAGTATTGAAAAAAGGGGGCAACGCGGTAGATGCGGCGGTTGCTGTGCAGTTTGCACTTGCGGTTACACACCCGCAGGCCGGTAATTTAGGCGGCGGGGGATTTATGGTTTACCGTTCGGCAAAGGGCCTTTCGGCCACGCTCGATTTCAGGGAGAAGGCGCCGGCCAAAGCGAGCACCAATATGTATCTTGATGCCTCGGGCAACGTTATCCCGGATATGAGCCTGTACACCCACCAGGCCTCGGGCATACCCGGCTCTGTTGATGGTATGATTGCTGCACATAAAAAGTTTGGTAAATTAAAATGGGCAGTATTGGTACAGCCTGCAATTAACCTGGCGTTTAACGGGTTTAAAATGACCAAACGCCTGGCATCGGATATCAACCGCAATAGTTCGGTATTTAGAAAACTTAACCCGGGTAAAACCTATTTAATTAAAGATACCCCCTGGCAGGAGGGCGATACATTAATACAACGCGACCTGGGCGAAACCTTGGCGCTGATACGCGATAAGGGCCGGGCCGGTTTTTATGAGGGCAAGGTAGCCGACCTGATTATTGCTGAAATGAAAGCGGGTAAAGGCTTGTTTACCAAAGCTGACCTTCAAAATTATCATTCGGTATGGCGTAAACCGCTTACCGGTATTTATAAAAACTATAAGATCATTACCATGCCGCCGCCGTCAAGCGGGGGTATAGCGTTACTTCAATTGCTCCGTTCGGTAGAAAGCTTCCCTTTACACCGGTATGGCTTTAACAGCGACAGCACCGTTCAGGTAATGGTTGAGGCTGAACGCAGGGTATATGCCGACCGCTCGAAATACCTGGGCGACCCGGATTTTTATAATGTCCCTGTTGATAGCCTGCTTAAGCCACAATATCTAAAAAACCGTATGCAAAGCTTTAACTGGGATGCCGCCACACCAAGCGCGGCTATACAGCCGGGTACTTTTATAGGTTACGAGAGCGACCAAACCACCCACTATTCTATTGTGGATAATGAGGGGAATGCTGTAGCCATCACCACCACGCTGAACGACACTTTCGGTTCAAAGATATTTGTGGCGGGCGCCGGCTTTTTGCTGAACAATGAAATGGACGACTTTAGTTCGAAGCCTGGGGTGCCTAATATGTATGGGCTTGTTGGCGGTAAAGCCAATAGCATACAGCCGGGCAAGCGTATGCTATCCAGCATGACACCCACTATTGTCGAAAAAAACGGCGGGTTGTTCATGGTGGTAGGAACTCCGGGTGGTTCAACTATTATTACATCGGTGTTTCAAACAGTGCTGGATGTTATTGAATTTGATATGGATATGCAGCAGGCTGTAAGCGCAAAGCGGTTCCATCACCAATGGCTGCCCGATGAGGTAGGCAGCGAACCCGGTGCCTTATCTGATGCGGTAAAAGATAAGCTTACTAAAAAGGGATATAAGTTAACCAACAGGGGAGCGATTGGCCGGGTAGACGGTATATTGAAAACGAAGACTGGTTACCAGGGCGGTGCCGACCCGAGAGGGGATGATACGGCAGCAGGTTGGTAAGTAGTGATTAGTGAGTAGAGAGTGGTGAATAGTGAGGTTGAGTTAGTAATACAAATAACCACTCACCATTCACTGCTCACCAATCAACTAAAAACATTATGTTTGTGAGTTATGCGAAGCAGTGTAAAACACCAGGAAACGATTGATTATTTTTTAAAGATAGTTTGGCAAACTGTTGCCAACCGTTATAACCAGTTAGTTACCGAATTTGGTATTACACAGTCTATTGGTTACCTGCTCATCAATATCGACGAAGAGGGTACTACAGTATCGCAGGCGGCAGCGCTACTGGGCCTTAAATCAACCAGTTTATCGCGTATGTTGAACCAATTGGAACAAACCGGGCTTATTTACCGCGAATCGAACAAAGGGGATAAACGTTCGGTAAAAATATATTTAACCGAGTTGGGTAAAGAGAAGCGCCAACTGGCAAAAAACGTTGTAAAACAATTTAATAATTACCTTAACGCCCATATAAGCGATGCTGATAAACAGTATTTGACTGAGATGCTTAAGAAAATAAATCAGCTTACCCTCAACTACAAACCATAAAACACACTTTTTAACGTTATGCTAATTGTTAAAAAGTGTTAAGCTGCTGATTTTGCGATATAAAACAATAAATTTGCCTTTTGAAACTGGGATGAACAGGATACTGTTGATATTATTTTTATCGGTTGTTTGTTTTTCGGCCTGCAAAAAAGGGTATGACCCCATTGCCGAAGAGCGGGTGCAGGCAGAGAAAGATGATAAAATAATACAGGATTACATAGCCGCTACGCCGGGCTTAAGCTCGGTAATAAAAAGAGTGGATAGCGCGGGAGTTGCAACCGGTGTTTACTATGTGGTGTTAGCGCCCGGAAGCGGTAATGCATTGTACACAAACTCTACACGTATTACGGTGGACTATACGGCCAAAATACTTACAACCGGCGAAGTGTTTGCGCAAAGCAATAATTTTCACCCATCCTTTATATTAGGAGTGGATGTTTTCAGGGCCTGGCGGTTGGGGATACCGCAGATACAAAAAGGTGGTAAAATACGGATCATTGCCGCATCAAGGTATGTTTACGGTCCGTACGACCAGCCCGAGCTTAATTTACCCAAAAATTCGGTGGTAGATTTTGAGATAGAACTTTTAGATGTAACGAACTGATTTAGATGAAACAAAAGATTTTTACTTTTTTATTAATAGCAGCCACAGGTTTAACCGCCTGCAAAAAAAATACCGATAACCAGCCGGATATCAGGGAGTACGATCAGCAGCAAATTCAGGCCTATATAAGCGCCAATGGCTTAACGGATTTTAGCCAGGATACCACGAAAGATGGTACCGGCACTACCGGTATGTATTATAAAATTATAACACAGGGCAGCGGCGATACGCTGAAATATGCCGACAGGATATCAATGGTATATACCTTAAAGACTTTGGATGGGAAGTATGTATCATCAGATACTATTACCAACCATTTATATGAGTATTTGGGACACCTTGTTAACGATAACCTGCCGCAGGGTTTACAACTTGCGGTTCATAACCTGTTGCAACACAAAGGGGCCAGTATGCGCGTGCTTATTCCGTCGAGGCTTGCCTATGGGCAAAAGGGTTACGGATCGGGTAGCATAACCAATGTAAATACCCGTATCGGCGGTAACCAAAGCCTTGATTATTATGTACACGTAATTGCCGACCAGGAGGTTTATGATGATAAGGTTATTAATAATTACATAGCCGCCAACAATTTAACCGGATATACTAAAGACCCGCTGGGCTATTATTATAAGATAACTACCCCCGGTACCGGCCCGGAAGGCGGAATATCAGAGTTTTCGAACGTTGATCTGACTTATAAAGGAACGTTGCTAAATGGTTCTACATTTGATGAAAGTACGACCGCTATTACCTTTACACCCTATTCGGTAATTGAAGGGCTGGGCAGCGCGCTTCAAAAGTATGGCGTAAAAGGGGCTTCTATTTCTATGCTGATACCATCAGCGCTGGGCTATGGCACTGCTGCACGCGACCTTATACCGTCAAATTCGATACTTAAGTACGATTTTCAGATAACCGACATTAAATAGCAGCAATTGTTTATTTACTTAAAGCCTTTTTAAAAGCTTTTAAACACCGTTCGCGCGCAAAGGCGTGATCGACAATGGGTTTTGGATACGTGCTGAAGTCGGCATATTCCGGAACCCATTTTTTGATGTATTCCATTTTGGGGTCGAACTTTTTTAACTGGCTGTCCGGGTTAAATATTCTAAAATACGGCGCTGCATCGGTACCGCTGCCGGCCGCCCATTGCCAGCCGCCAACGTTACTGGCCATTTCGTAATCCAATAGTTTACGTGCAAAATAGCGCTCGCCCCAGCGCCAGTCTATCAGCAGGTCCTTGCTTAAAAAACTGGCTGTTACCATGCGCACCCTGTTGTGCATAAAGCCGGTGGCATTAAGTTCGCGCATGCCTGCATCTACCAGCGGAAAGCCTGTTTCCCCTTTGCACCAGGCCTCAAACTGGTCCGGGTTGTTAAGCCATTCAATACGGTCATATTCCGGCCTGAAGGCATGATCCATCGTTTTTGGAAAGTGATACAATATCATCATGTAAAACTCCCGCCATATCAGTTCGTTCAGCCAGGTTTTTTCGGGCGATGCATAGGCATCCCTTGCACATTGCCGTATACTTATAGTGCCGAAACGCAAATGTACGCCTACGTGCGAGGTGCCTTTTATGGCAGGGTAATCGCGTGTTTGCGCATAACGGTCAATAATGTTGTTGTAACTTTTATTGGGGTAACTTAATCCGCTTATCACAAATCCCATCTCCTGTAAGGTGGGTAATGCAGATGGTTCCGTCTGGAGCAGATTGTTTAAGTATTTCTCAGACGGATAACTTTTCAGGTAAAACGGCGTTAGCTTTTGATACCATTTGTTTTTATAAGGCGTATAAACCGTGTACGGCTTACCATCATCTTTAATTACCTCGTCTTTTTCAAAAATAACCTGGTCTTTATAAGTAAAAAGCGTGATGTTATGCTTAGCCAGCAAATTTTTAACAGCTGTATCGCGCGCCGTTGCGTAAGGCTCGTAATCGTGATTGGTATAAACAGCGGCGATGTTGTAAGCCCCCATCAGTTTTTCCCAGGCGTGTTCGGCCGTATCAAATAAAGTAAGTAAGCTGCTGCCGTGTGCCCGGCACAGTTTAGTTAAATCTTCGATAGCTTTATAGATAAACGTTACGCGGGCGTCGTCTTCATCTTCCAGGTGCTGCAGTATATTTTTATCAAAAATAAATATAGGCAGCACAGGGTTACCACTTTTAAAAGCATGATATAAACCCGCGTTATCTTCCAACCGCAGATCGCGGCGAAACCAAAAAATACTTACCGGTATGTTTTTACCCATATATTTCTTTCAAGGCCCCGGTTATATCGGGATAATTAAACTTAAAGCCTGCTTCCTGAATTTTTTGTACCGATACTTTGGTGCTTCCTAATACCAGGCTTGCCATCTGGCCGAATAATAACTTTATAAAAAAGGCAGGAACCTTTGGCGCCCAGAGGGGCCGGTGCAGCTGGTTAGCAACGGCCCGGGTAAGTTCAGAGTTGGTTACAGGGAACGGGGCCGACATATTGAAAACGCCTGTTAGCTGATCATTCGATAAACCGAACAGGTACATTGCTATTACATCATGGTGGTGTATCCATGATACCCACTGCCGGCCATTACCTAAAGCCGAACCCACACCCATCTTTATAGGACGGGCCAGTTGCGGCAGCGCACCGCCTTTAGTTGTTAATACCACCCCGGTACGGAATTTTACAATGCGAAGGCCAAATTGCGCGCCTTCATCCACTGCCTTTTCCCATTCTACGCAGCAGGTGCCAATAAAATCTTGTGCGGGCGCCTTATCTTCAGTAAGGAGTTCATCGCCGCGATTGCTATAATAGCCAATACCTGATGCAGAAAGCACCGTTTTTACCTGATTAGGTTTGCTGCCCATCAGCCGGTAAATAAGAGCGATTGATTTGGTGCGGCTTTCCACAATCTCTTTTTTACGTTTTTCTGTCCAGCGTTTGTCCGCTATGCCTGCACCCGCCAGGTGAATAATAGTGTCGATACCGTCGATACAATGCTCGTCTATCACGTCATTTTTAACATCCCACAAATAAGTTTTTACCTGCGGGTTTTTATGCGCGCTGCGGCTCAAGTGAGCTACACTGTGGCCATTGTTAAGCAGCGCTTTTGTAAGTTCCTGGCCCAGTAAACCCGAGCCGCCGGTGATAAGTATGCTTTTACCCATATTGGTGTTTGATAACCTGGTTATCCGTTTATTAATGCAATTATAAACGGTGGCTTAAAGGTAGCAACCGTTTCTGCAAAAAGTTTGCAGGGTAAGCTTATTTATTGTTCATGGTGTGGGCCCGGATGCTTAACAGTGTTATTGTGACGCTAGCCGGTTGTTACCGATATGTGCAGCGATTTGTAACATTTTTGTTGATATAGCCATTTGCTTCAAAACCCAACAAAATGGATTAAACCTTTTGTTTGCTTAAATGTTAAGGTATTAACAATAAATTATTAATATTATGTATACGCACAGTTTTCAACAATTTTTAATTTGCTTATGCGTGGCAATAATCGGGCTTGTGGCCGCCTATGGGTTGTACTGCCGTAAACGTTATATATCGTTTTTAGGCACAGGAAGAGTTACCGATATACAGACCTGGGAACTTAAAGCCACGCTGAGCTGGATTGCCACATCTGTACTTGTTTTTGCAATGATAATACCACTGATTATTGAATAAAGGCGTACTAAATTCCCCCTATGTTCAATACTGCAAATGGCATTGATTGTTCAAAAAGTATTATTACCAGTTTATGCCCGCAAGATAATTGCGGGCATTTTTATTTTGCGTTTATCTGATCTTGGCTGATGGTTACTGCCCGGCAGCCTCAATATGAGGTTTATAGGTATCCGTTTTTACATTCGCTTTTAACTCGTGCAAAATATTGTATAGCCCGAAATTTGTGCGGTTTACGTAAATAAAGTGTTTTACACCGCGGGCCTGCTTAAACTCGGGCATTTTTGAAACCTTTTCGCCAAAGCCAAACAGATCGTCAAAAAATGCTTTTTCGCCAAAATCAAAAGTATTGGTAATGTATGGCTTGGCAAACAAGCTTATCATTTGCTTATACATGCTGTAATAAAATTCAATTTGCGCAGGTGTGTCGTTTGGCAATATCATTTCCAGCTTGCGGAAAGCTTTGATGGTTTCATCTTTGTCATCGAACAAATTTGTTGAAGTGAGGGCGAAGAAGGGGTAATAAAAATCGTCGGGCATCACTTTTATGCAGCCGAAATCAATAACGCCCAATTTGCCTTCAGGGGTTATTAAAAAATTTCCGGGGTGCGGGTCAGCATGCACGGCACGTAGCTCGTGCTGCTGATAGTTATAAAAATCCCAAAGCGCCTGGCCGATCTGGTCGCGCAGCTGCTGCGCAGGGTTGGTAGCCAAAAACTCGCGCAGGTGCTTGCCTTCCAGCCAATCCATGGTGATAATGCGTTTGCTTGACAGGTCGGGGTAATATTCGGGGAAAACAATATTGTCCAGGTTTTTGCAGGCAATTGAAAACTCTATGGAGCGGCGTACCTCCAATTCATAGTCGGTTTCTTCCAGTAAGCGCTCTTCTACCTCACGCATGTAAATGTCCAGTTCTTTTTCGCTCATGCCCAGCATCCTGAAAGCGAAGGGTTTTACCAGTTTCAGGTCGGACGAGATGGAATCGCCAACACCGGGGTATTGGATCTTTACCGCCAGCTTTTTGCCGTTCAGTTCGGCCTGGTGCACCTGCCCTATAGATGCAGCGTTGGTAGAACGGATGTTGAACTTGTCGTAGATCTGGTCGGGGTTTTTACCAAAATATTTTTTAAACGTTTGCACAATAAGCGGCCCCGACAACGGCGGCGCATTGTATTGCGATTGCGTAAACTTATCTACATAAGCCTGCGGCAATAAGTTTTTATCCATGCTAAGCATTTGCGCCACTTTAAGCGCGCTGCCTTTAAGCTCGCTTAACGACTGGTAAATATCCGTGGCGTTGTCCTCGTTCAACTGCGACTTATCCATCTCTGGGTTAAACAGTTTTTTAGAGTAATGCTTAATGTAATTGCCGCCGATTTTGAAACCTGTTTTAACGAATTTGGCGCTTCGTTCAACTTTACTGGTAGGAATGCTGTTTTGCTCTTTATTGGTATTATCGCTCATGGTATCAATCAAATAATGCGGCCAGTTTTTGCGGCGTTATGTCGGCATAGTCGTCAATTACCATGTTTGCCAGGTCGGTAATTATTGCGGCCGGGTGCGCGGTGGTGATGCCAACTACCTTCATGCCAGCGTTGTTCCCCGCCTTTAATCCCGATAGGGAATCTTCAAACACAACACATTTTTCGGCACGGGCGCCAAGGCGTTCGGCGGCCTTTAAAAATATTTGCGGCGATGGCTTAGGCTGGCTGACCATATTACCGGTGACGATGGCGTCAAAATATTGCCTTATGGGGATGGTTTCAAAAATAAAATCAATATCATCTACTCCTGACGATGTAGCCAAGGCTATTTTAGCGCCGGCGTCTTTTATCTCTGCTAAGAAATTTTCCAATCCGTTAATCGGGCGCAGGTATGGAAAAAAGGCAGCCTCGTAAAGCTGCTGCTTTTCTTTAACCAATGCCTGCTGTTCGGCTTTATCCAAATTATCGCCAAAAAACCTGGTAACGGTGTTCAATATCGGCACGCCGCTTATTTCAGCCAGGTAAGTTTCGTGGCTTAGTTGGGGCAGGCCGCGTTTTTTAAAAAGTTGCTGCCATGCGTCAAAATGGAACGGCGTGTTATCTATCAGCGTGCCATCCATATCAAATATGGCGGCGAAAGAAGCCTCACCTAAATCCTCTCCAAAGGAGAGGACTTTCTTACTTTTATTAGAAATTTTCTGATCGCTCATTTATATGTCTAAGCCCCTCTCCTTTGGAGAGGGGTTGGGGCGAGGCCCCTAAAAACCCATCTTTTCCTTTAACCCGCCATTCTTGGCCAGGAACTTGCCGTACTCAAAAAGGTTATCTATCGGCGAGCGCTGGAAAAGGTCGAAAGTTACGTTTACGCCTTTTTCTATTGCTTCATCGGTTTTCTCGAACCCCGCCGAATCGTCGTTTATCCAAAAATTCAGCACAAACCCAAACTGTACCCAAAGTGCATCCTTATAACGCTTGCTGAAAAACTTGCGGTCGCTAAGCTCCTGGGTTTCTATGCCCTCGTTCAAAATGCCTTCAGCAAAGTTTTCAAACAACTCTTTTGTTGGCTCCAGTACCTTTGGGGTACCGAGGGCACGATGTTTCTTTATACTGTAAACAGCAAAACTGCGGTTGCTTTTCAACAGCTCGAAAAAGCTGTAAAAAAACGACAAGGCTTTTTCGCGCGAAGAGTACTGCGACCAAATTTCCTGTCCGCGTATCTCGGTAAGTGTTTTATTGGTCAGGTCGGCCCAAACGCTCTGCTCAACCGCGTCAAACGATCCGAAAAAACGGTAAAACTCTTCTTCGGCCATTTTATTCTTTTTAGCGAACACATAAACCGATTTTGGCTGCTGCCCCTCGGTAAGTACATGATCGATATAAGCTTTTTGGATGCTTTCGGTAGTTGCCATATTGTTGTGTTTTAACGTTTAAAGGTACCTATAATCGGGTAAACAAATATCATGCTTATGTTATTTAAACGCCTAAGCCTAACGGTTATTTCAGCCCTTAATGGTCCGGATAAACAATTAAAATGTTTAGAAGATGTCAAATATTACCGCTATCTTTTTATCACAACTAAATATTTAGCATTTTTGTAATCGATCTAAATAAGTTTAGATCAGGGGTGTTCATATGAGTGAAAAGATTATACTGGTTTGGTTTAGGAATGACCTGCGCATACACGATAACGAAATATTATCTGAGGCGGTGCGCAGGGCTGATAAAGTTTTACCGGTATATATTTTTGATCCCTTTTACTTCCGCACCAATGCCGGCGGCGCTTTAAAAACAGGCAGCTTTCGTGCCAGGTTCTTATTGGAAGCCGTAACTGACCTGCGTGAAAACCTAAGAAAATACGACGCTCAATTGATCGTCCGCACTGGCGACCCGGCCGACGTGCTCACCCAACTGGCCGAAGAGTATAACGTTAGTGAAGTTTACCACCACCGTGAGGTAGCGCCCGACGAAACCGACGTTTCTGAAAGGGTGGAAGGTGCCTTGTGGAAAATGCAGCTTAACCTAAAGCATTTTATCGGGCATACTATGTACCACAAAGAGGACCTGCCCTTCCCGATAAAGGATATACCAGACAGCTTCGTCACATTTAAAAAGAAGGTGGAGCGCGATAGTACGGTACGGCCTTGCGTTGTTAGTCCGGGACAGATACCAACGCCCGATATTACGGATGCCGGAGCGATACCAACGCTTGAAGACCTTGGGGTGCCCAACCCTGTTGATGATGCACGCGCGGGCGAAAAGGTTACCGGCGGAGAAACAGCGGCATTGAAACAGTTGCATAATTACCTTGAAAACTGCATGCAAAGCAGCGATGGTAAAAATATACGCAGCGCGTTATGTAATTCATCAGGCCTGGGGCCGTGGCTGGCCGTTGGCTGTATATCACCCAGGCAGGTATATTGGGAGGTGGTTAATTATCACCGCGAGCACCGTTTACAAAACACCGACCCGATAATGCTTGAATTGCTTTGGCGCGATTACTTCAGGTTTATGTTTAAAAAACACGGGCAAAAGTTTTTCCGGTCCGAAGGGTTTGGCGATGTGCCCGATATTGCCGCCAACCAGGACGAGCTTTTTGAGCAATGGAAAAACGGCCAAACAGGTGTGCCGTTTATTGATGCTGCCATGCATCAGCTTAATGCCACCGGTTACATAACCAACTACAGCAGGCAGGCGGTAGCTACCTATCTAACTAAAGATATGCAGGTTGACTGGACAAAAGGCGCGCGTTATTTTGAAGAGAAACTTATAGATTATTCGCCGGCCAGCAATTGGGGTAACTGGGCTTTTATTGCGGGCGTAGGCAATGATACCAAGAGCAACCGTTTTTTTAACGCTGCTAAGCCGGTAAGCCAATTGGATGATAAAAGCGATTTTATAACCACCTGGCTGCCCGCTGCCGAGAGCATAAGCTAATGGCTGACACTGGTATAAACGCAACAAAAGCAATATCTTAGCGTATATATAGTATCATGAACCCATTTGAACAATTTACCATCATTATAGGCCTGCTGGCTGTATTGTTCGAAGGGGTTGCCTATCTCCGCAGTTTTCTGCAAAAGTTATTACACTAAAACATTCATCAGGAAATATGTACGCCGTATATGGTTTTGTAAAAAAGAAGTATGCGGTAACCGTATAATGCCATCGTGAAAAATATTACTGTGAATAACGCCGCAGCAACCGTAAAAGCTATGCCGGTTTTATAGAAGCGCCGGGCGGCGATACCCAGGTAAATGCCAAAGACAATAAGGTTAATAAGCGAACTTAAGGCATCAAAAGAAGCCGAAAAGTTGGTTTTATTGAATGCGTAAAACGGGGTGCTTATCAATGTAGTGAAAGCCGCGTAGTAGATAAGGATGAACGAGAAGTAATGCGTTGCAAACACCAGGTGTTCTGAGAAATATTTTTTACGGTTGATAAAAAGTAATGCGAACGCAGCTGCCAGTACGGGTATGAACAGCACGATAAATAATTTAGATTCGGTGCCTATGTGTTCGTTAAAAGCAATGGTTAATTTTTCAAACTGTTTGTTGTTAGTTGCTTTGGCTAAAATGACATTTTTAGTATTGAAGTAAGTGTAGGGCCTATAATCATAAAAAGCCCATAACGATTGCGAAAATATATTGAGCTTACCCGCGAGCAGGAAGAAAATAAGGTTGCATATCAGGAACAGCTGAAACGGCTTAACAAAGTTTACCCTTTTGCCTGCCGAAAAATTAACGGTAAGCATTCCCGGTTTTAATATCAAAACCTTAACCGATCTGAAAAACTTGGTATCGAAATGTGTAAGCCCCTCAAACGATTCCTCAACGTAGTGCTTTAGTACAAAATCATGTTCTGCAATAACTTTTTCACCACAAACGTTACAATAATTACCATTGATGATGTGGCCGCACGATGCACAGTTTACAAAATCAAGATTGGTTTGGTTATGCTTTATAGTTGGCCCAGGTTTACGCACATCAATATCATTAATGCTTAAATGTAATAAATTGCTAAATGCATTAAAAGTAATGTATATATTTTTAGCATTTAGTTCTATAATGCTTAGTTTTGTACCGTTTATAACATTGGTTTCTCATGGATCGCCTCAATTACATCAATAGCGGAAACGCAGCCTATATTAATACATTATATGAAGCTTACAAACAGGACCCCGAATCGATAGATTTTGGCTGGCAAAAGTTTTTTGAAGGCTTTGATTTTGGCAAAGACGGCCAGGGCATGGCGGCTGCTACCACCGAAACGCCTGAGCACTTTCTGAAAGAGATCAATGTATTAAACATGATAAACGGGTATCGCAACCGCGGCCATCTGTTCACTAAAACCAACCCGGTACGCGAGCGCCGCAAATATTTTCCGGGTAAAGAGCTGGAAACATTTGGCTTAAGCGAGGCAGATATGGATACCGTTTTTAACGCCGGCGTTGAAGTTGGCTTAGGCCCCGCAACCCTGCGCGATATACGCCAGCTTTTAGAACAAACCTATTGCCAGTCTATCGGCGCCGAATATACTTACATCCGCAACCCTATTAAGCTTAAATGGTTTGAGGACCGGATGGAAAGCAAACGCAACACCCCATCGTTCACGCTTGAAGAAAAAAAGCTGATGCTGGCCAAACTGAACGAGGCCGTTGTATTTGAGAATTTCCTGGGCACAAAATTCCTGGGCCAGAAACGCTTTTCGCTTGAAGGGGCAGAAGCCCTGATCCCGGCGCTTAATTCGGTTATAAAAAGGGGATCGGTACTGGGTATTGAGGAGTTTATTATTGGTATGGCGCATCGGGGCCGTTTAAATGTACTTACCAACATCATGGAGAAAACCTACAAAGAGGTGTTCTCGGAGTTTGAAGGTAAGAATTACGACTCGGGATCTCCGTTTGGCGGTGATGTGAAATACCACTTAGGCTTTTCAACCGATGTGGAAACAGCCGAAGGAAAAAAAGTGCACTTAAGCCTTTGCCCCAATCCATCACACTTAGAGGCGGTTGACCCTGTGGTAGAAGGCATCACCCGTTCAAAAATTGATTACAAACATAATGGCGATCATTCAAAGATAGCCCCGATATTGATACATGGCGATGCATCTATAGCGGGGCAAGGGATTGTTTATGAAGTTTTACAGATGGAAAAGCTGGACGGCTACCGTACCGGCGGTACCATACACCTGGTAATTAACAACCAGATAGGCTTTACCACCAATTATAAGGATGCCCGCTCAAGTACTTATTGCACCGATGTGGCTAAAACGGTTCTTTCGCCGGTATTTCACGTAAACGGTGATGATGTTGAGGCATTGGTTTACGTAGTTAACCTGGCTATGGAGTACAGGCAGGTGTTTAACGAGGACGTATTTATTGATATACTTTGTTACCGCCGTTACGGACACAATGAGGCCGACGAGCCTAAATTTACACAGCCGGTATTATACAAGGCAATTGAAGCACACCCTAACCCGCTGCAGATATACAACAAAAAGCTGGTTGACGAAGGCAGCATCGACGATAAATATGCCAAACAATTAGAGAAAACCTTCCGCGCCGAATTGCAGCAAATGCTGGATGAGGCAAAAGCTGCCGACAGGTTTACCGATACCATACCGATGTTTGAAGGCGCATGGAGCGGACTGCATTTGGCTAATCACCGCGAAATGATAAGCACAGTTGAAACCTCGGTTGATAAAGATACGCTCATCGAAATAGGGAACAAGTTAACGGTACTGCCAAAAGGCAAGCAATTCTTTAAAAAAATTGAGAAATTGTTTCAGGACCGTAACGAGATGGTTAATAAAACCGGCGTGTTCGACTGGGCAATGGGCGAACTGCTGGCTTACGGCACTTTATTAAAAGAGGGTTTCCCGGTAAGGTTAAGCGGCGAGGACGTTAAGCGCGGTACCTTCTCGCATCGCCACGCGGTACTTACCCTGGCCGATTCGGAAGATGAATACACCCCGCTGGAAACTATAGATACACAAGCAAAGCTAAGTATATACAATTCGCTGCTATCAGAATACGGCGTGTTGGGTTTTGAATATGGTTACGCTTTAGCCAACCCCAAGGCATTAACCATTTGGGAGGCCCAGTTTGGCGATTTCTTTAATGGCGCGCAGATCATTGTTGACCAGTATATTGCCAGCGCCGAAACAAAATGGCAGCGTGGTAACGGGTTGGTAATGTTACTGCCGCACGGTTATGAAGGCCAGGGTCCCGAGCATTCGTCGGCACGGGTTGAGCGCTTTTTAGAGCTTTGCGCTGATGATAACATACAAGTGGCCAATTGCACTACGCCCGCAAACTTCTTTCACATACTACGCAGGCAAATGCACCGCAATTTCCGCAAGCCGCTTATTATATTTACGCCAAAAAGCTTATTGCGCAGCCCTAATTGCGTGTCGCCGCTGGAAGATTTTACAAATGGCAAGTTTCACGAATTGATTGATGACACTTACGCCGATGTTAAAAAAGTTAAACGCGTATTACTTTGTACTGGTAAAGTTTATTACGACCTGTTTGAAAAGCAACAGGCAGATAAGCGCAAGGATGTGGCCATTGTACGCATCGAACAACTATACCCAACGCCGGTACAGCAAATATTAAAGGTAAAAGCCAAATACGAAAAGGCTACCGAGTTTTTCTGGGTACAGGAAGAACCGGAGAACATGGGCGCATGGCCGTATATTTGCCGTAAGTTTCATAGCGATAAGTATTTAAACCTTGATGTGATATCGCGCCTTGAGGGCAGCAGCACCGCTACAGGTTTTGCCAAACAGCATGCTGCGCAGCAATTACATATTGTGTCAAAGGCATTTGAAGCGCCTGCCGGCAAACTGGTTAAAGAAACTATCAAAAAAACAACCGAAAAAATGGCTAACGCGGGGGCAGATTGATAAGAGTTTAAAGTTTAAAGTAGAAAGTTAAAAGTTTTTGAACGCGCACACTCTCTCTACTTTCAACCTTTAACTTTATACTTTCAACTAACAAAAACACTACAACTACTATAAATATGAGTTTAGAAATAAAAGTTCCGCCGGTAGGCGAATCCATTACCGAAGTAACCTTATCAGCCTGGAAAAAAAAGGATGGTGACCATGTAGAAATGGACGAAGTGATAGCCGAACTGGAATCAGATAAGGCGACATTTGAGCTTACTGCCGAAAAGGCCGGAACTTTGAAGACCGCAGCCGCCGAAGGCGATGTATTGGCCATTGGCGCAACGGTAGCAACTATTGATGAAGGCGACGCAGCCCCAACTGCTGCTGATAAAGCGCCCGCTGCACCTGTTGCGGCAAACGAACCTGCAAAGGCCGATAGCCCCGAAGTGCCTGCCAATGGTTATGCACCGGCACCGGACCAGGGCGGTTCGTCATTAGAAATAAAAGTACCACCTGTTGGCGAGTCTATTACCGAAGTAACCCTATCGCGCTGGATAAAAAAGGATGGTGATGCCGTTGAGATGGACGAAGCCATTGCCGAGCTGGAATCTGATAAAGCAACATTTGAGCTTACTGCCGAAAAGGCCGGTACGCTGAAAACTATAGCCAAAGAAGGCGATACCCTGGCCATTGGCGCAGTGGTTTGTACCATTGAAGGTAGCGGTGCTTCTGCGCCGGTAACCCCTACACCTATTTCGCAGTCGATTGTAGATAAAGCGAACGAGTCGCCGCAAACCACACCGTCAAGAGGAACAACTTATGCATCGGGGACCCCTTCGCCTGCTGCCGCAAAAATATTAGCCGAAAAGGGCGTTGAAGCATCGTCAGTGAATGGTACCGGCGTTGATGGCCGCATTACTAAAGGTGATGCACTTAACGCGCAGGTTGAAACTCAAAAGCCAAAAGCAGAAAGTCAAAAGCCTGCCGCTGCTACGCCGGCACCTCAAACTTCGCAACCGGCACCTGGCGCCAGAAGCGACCACCGCGAAAAAATGTCGTCGTTACGCAAAACCGTTGCCAAGCGTTTGGTAGCCGTTAAAAGCGAAACAGCTATGTTAACTACCTTTAACGAGGTAGATATGCAGCCGATAATGGAACTCCGTGGTAAATACAAGGATAAATTTAAAGAGAAACATGGCGTTGGCCTGGGCTTTATGTCGTTTTTTACTAAAGCCGTTACCGAGGCATTAAAAGAATGGCCTGCTGTTGGCGCACGCATAGAGGGTGAAGAAATAGTTTACAGCAATTTTGCTGACATTTCGATAGCGGTATCTGCACCAAAAGGGCTGGTGGTTCCGGTTATCCGCAATGCCGAGAGCATGAGCCTTGCCGAAATTGAAAAAGCCATTGTGGTACTTGCAGGCAAAGCCCGCGAAAGCAAACTCACGCTGGAAGAAATGACCGGCGGTACGTTCACCATCACCAATGGCGGCGTGTTTGGTTCCATGATGTCGACCCCGATACTAAACTCGCCGCAATCGGCCATATTGGGTATGCACAATATTATCGAGCGCCCGGTTGCCGTAAACGGACAGGTAGTTATCCGCCCGATGATGTACCTGGCCCTGTCATACGATCACCGTATCATTGATGGCCGCGAATCGGTAAGCTTCCTGGTACGTGTAAAACAATTATTGGAGGACCCAACAAGGTTACTTTTAGGAGTATAATTACGAATTTTTGAATAATATAAGGCCCGGTTATGCCGGGCTTTGTTGTTTTATATGTCATTGCAAGCGATATTGCGGCAATCTCGTCATATGAAAAGCGTTCATGCATTGGCTACGAGGTTGCCGCGTCGCTACGCTCCTCGCAATGAACTGTGGTTTTATTGTGCCTTCTACACCAGTTTCCTCATTGCCATAATATAACCAATGTGCAGCCCTTCATGAAACGGCAAAAACGCAAGCGCGTCATCTATGCTGGCCATAGTTACCCCATAGCGGGTGGTCCAGGTGGGGTAAGTGCTGAAAATGCCGTTTTTATAGTCGTGCTCCAGCTGGTCTAAACTGGTTGTTAACAAGGTTTTTATTTCCTCAAACCCTGCGGCATCTACCGGGCCTTCAGGTTTGCTTTCGGGCTTATACCTTTGAAAGAACGCATCGTCAACCCAGGTATCCAACCCTGCGCGTTTGTAGCAAACGCCCTGCTGGGCGGCTACCATGTGGCCCAGGTTCCATATAATATTGTTATTAAAGCCCGCGGGTATCTTGTTTAACTGCTCCAGGCTAAAATCGTTAAGGGTGTTAACTATGTTAAGGCGCGGCCTGCGCATAATTTCCAGTTGTTTTTCTATCATAACTCAAATATATAAGTTGTATCGGTTATAGTGGCGGTGTATCCTTAAAATGGCTGCATGTGCACATAAACAATACTACCGCTTTGCTGTTATAATATTAACAAGCAGATATAGGATATTGGTAACGTTATGGCTAAGAAAATTTTAGTTATTGAGGATGATAAGGATATCAGGGACACTGTAACCTTTGCTCTTGAAAGCGAGGGATATGAGGTTATATCATCTGAAAATTCGAGGATTTTAAAATTTATAGACCAGCATAAACCCGACCTGATACTGTTAGATAACTGGCTTACCGAATGGAAAAGCGACGCCAGCGGCCAGCAATTAAGCTACGAATTAAAATCTGATCCTAAAACAAGCCACATACCTGTAATCATTGTGTCTGCGGTAAGCAACGTAGCCGAAATTGCAAAAGCCGGCTTGTCTGATGGTTATCTTAAAAAACCTTTCGATCTGGACGAACTGAACGCCATTGTAAAGAAACATATTTAACTCCCAGCCCCCTGAAGGGGGAGTTTTGGAGAACCTTAAACAAGAAAAGCCCAACTTTTATGAGTTGGGCTTTTCTTATTTAAAATTTACTGCCCCTTCAAGGGGCTGGGGGAGTCTACAGCCTTAACCCCAATCCTACATTAAACGATGTGCCGTCGGCAGGTAAAATACCCGGGCCGGGGTACATATTTATCCTGCGGGTAAAGTATTTCTCGTTCAGAATGTTGTTTACATTAAAGGTAACGTGGTAGTTTTTAAGAAAATTATAGTTAAACGCCCAATCTACTACCTTATAGGCGGGTACTATACCACTTGCACCGGTTGGGTTAAAAGTGGTGTTGTTGGCATCACTGAAGTTGTTGCCAATGTAGCTTAATATCAGGCTGCTGGTAATATGCCCGCTTAAATAGGTAAGGCCGGTGCGGTTGGTCCACCCGGGGGTGCCTTCAACTTTGTTGCCTTTTAGGCTATTGTTAACGCCATTAACGTTGACAGATCCGCTGGTATACCTGCCGTGTGTATAAGCCAGTGTATTGAACAGGCGGATATCGCTGCCCGACTTCCGGTTGAACGACCTGATGAGCGATATCTCGGTATAAGCTTCGATGCCTTTGGTTACCGCGTTGCCAATATTGGTTAAATACAGGTGGGTTACATTTGATGCATCGGTAGTGGTAAGTGTACCGGGGCGGTCGCCGTAGTAAACATAAAAGGCGTTAATATCAAAGCTGAATACAGACTTGATGTGGCCACGGTAACCCAGGTCGGCATCGTAACCTTTGCTGTCCTTCATGTTAGGGTCAACAATGGTTAGCTGGTCTGCCGGGGTAACGGCCGCGTAAATATAGGGACGGTAAGCCTGCGAAAAGTTACCATATAGCTGGCTGCTATTGGTTACCTGGTACTGCAGGCCCGTGCCAAATAGCGGGAAACTACGATTGTCTTTATATGATACCGGTACCGCGCGGTTGGCAACAAGGCCGCTCATATCGGTGTTAATAACCTCTAAGCGTGCGCCCGGCGTAACCGAAAATCTGCCGGTTATTTTTAAAAGGTTTTCGGCAAATACAGCGTAGTTTCGGGTCTTTAATTTAAGATCGATACCGTAATCTTTAACCAGGCCCAGGTCAAAATCGGTGGCGGTTGTGCCGGTACCTTTTTGGCGGCGCTTGGTCAGCTGGGTAAAGTAGCGTACCCCTGCGCTTAAGGTGCTTTGCTGGTTGCCCAATTTATACGTGTGCGCAATACGGGCTTCGGTGGTAAAGGCATCGTAGTAATCGCGGTCGACCTGGCGAGGGTTAAGGGTTTTGAGCGTGGTGTTCAGCGTATCGTTTACGTTTGACGGCGCGATGAACTGCACGCTGTTGCGCTGGCCTATCAGCGCATGCGAGGTAACTTCAAGCCTGGTGTTTTTACTGAAATTATAATTAAGCAAGATAGCCGGGATGTTTATTTCAGGGTTAAAAAAGTTACGGAACCGGTTCGATTGCCTGTGGTTGGCCTCAAATTGCGCATCGGTTAATCCACCGGCAATTTGCTGCACATAGTCTGATCGCGAGAACTGGAACGCCAGGCTGCCTTTATCATTAAACTGATATTTGATATTAGCGTAATAAGCACGGTAATTAAATGCCGCGTGGGGCCGCCAGCCGTTGCCGCTGCGCATATCATAGTAAGCATAATAAGTTACCTTACCCGCTTTGCCGCCAATGGCATTATACGAGTTAAAAAAGCGGTTGGATCCGGCTGTTTGTTCGCTTTCAAAAGTAAATGCCCTGCTGGTATCAGGTTCTTTTATCTTAAAGTTCATCATCCCGCCAAACTGGCTGCCAAATTGTAATGCTGCCGCGCCGCGCACATATTGCACCTCGCCAATAGCCTGAAACGGCAGGTTGTAATGGTTTTCGGGGTAGCCAAATACATCCGAGTTGGTGTTGTAACCGTTTTGACGCATGTTGGTTTCTATCGAGCGGTGCATATCAGTGCCGCGGGTACCAATATTTATCTGCAAGCCCGCGCCGTCCATTTCCCAGGCGTTTACGCCCGGTGTTTGTGCAAACAGTATGCGTGCCAGGTTAGCTGCAAGGTTAGCCTTGCCGGGGTTGGCATAAATTATATTGGTTTTTTTACCGGCGAAAATAGTAGTGCCGCTTACATCGGGTAAACTTTTAGCCCGCGACTCTTTAATGATAACGCTGTCGAGTTTAAGGGTATCCTTTTTTGTGTTTTGGGCCTGCACATTGTAAACGCCCGCTGTAAATGCAGCAAGCAGCAGCCCTTTGTATAAATATTTCATTATAGATTCTTAGAGTTAACTGACGTAGATTTTTAATAATGGAGCATCAGTACAAAGCATAGTAATGCCTTGCCATACGATATAAGATGCTGGAAAAGAGTTGTTAACCCAAAGTTTCAGGCGGCTGCCCCGGTGTACCGATAAACGGATCGGCAGAAAGGTTATATATTTTATTAATGCCCCGTGGCGGGATGTTTTCAAAATTTAAAAAACTGATTACCAGTTGAGGGTGATCGTATTTTACATCCGGTCCGCCTTTTTTTGCAGATGCATCGTTACCCTTGTCGGTAGGGATATCATTTATCTGTTTGGCGTATATCACGTTATTATCTATCAACTTGGTTTTTTCGTAGTTGGGTACGCACATTACGTATAGCGTATCTTTTGTAAATTTAAGCTTTACGTAATTGTAACAGGCATTTTTTAGCTGGATAGATCCGCTTACGTTCTTATAATCCGGCCATTCGTTAATGCCGGGCAAGTTTTGTTTTATTTTAAGCTCCACCAGCGCGTTAGGGTCGTACAGGTTGTGGCTTATCAGGTCGTTCATGTGCCTGTCAGATAGGTCCAGCATATAATTTTGCAGCAGCATGTAGCCACCCCAATTAAAAAAGTGGATAAGCAGCAAAAATATGGCAAAAAATCTTTTCAAGCGTTGGTATGGCTTTTTCACAATTTTAGCTAAAACTTTCAAAACATTGCATCCTCGCGTAAAAAAATAAAAGCGGGCATAATAGTTGCGCTACGTAGCGCATAGTTTAATATTTATTTATTTATTTTACAATTGTTAACATAATTGTCATAACGGCCCTGTGAGTGTTTAGAAGCCGTTTTTTTTATATTTTTACTATTGATGCAAAGCAAAAAGCGAGTGCTTTTTTATTTAGTTGACGGCGCCCACAGCGAAGTTTTACCCGAACTGATAGAACAAGGCCTACTGCCAAACATAAAGCGAATAACTGAAGAGGGTACTTACCGCAAGGCAACTACCTGTTTCCCATCAACAACGGGACCGGCATACCTGCCGTTTTTAACCGGGCATTTCCCTGGTACTATGGACATCACCGGCATACGCTGGTTTGATAAAAAGGAGTTTAAACGCACACGTTTCAATAAACTGGCCATGCGCAGTTATTGCGGGCCCGAGGCGGCATGGTTTAATACTGATATGCCTGCCGATAAACCCACACTGTTTGAGCTGATGGGCGAATCGTACAACCTGTATAACATGATAACCCGCAGCGTGCCCGACGAGTACGACCTGGGCAAAAAGGGCAAAGGTTTATTATACATGCGCGCGCATTTTAAACTGCGCCACCACCCGGTTGATATACAGGGCCACCAGCGTATTATGGAGATGCTTAATTCAGGTAAGGACTTCGACTTCCTGTTCGCGGTTTTCCCAAGCGTTGACTGGGATTCGCATTACCACCATATCCGCGACGCGCGCACGGTTGAGGCATACAAAATTGCCGATAACAGCCTGGGCGAAGTGCGTGCCAAATTAGAGGAGCAGGGCAAATGGGATGATACGCTTTTTGTGATGACATCTGACCATGGCCTTACCCCAACCACAAAACATCTTGACCTGGCCGACTGGATGACCGATCACGGGCTAAAATCTGTTTACTACCCGGTGATCTGGAAAAGCAAGCCAAAATGCGCGGTAATGATATCGGGTAATTCATTCGGCAGTATCCACTTCCTGAACCACCCCGGCGATCATGTACTGCGCGAAACGGAAATCATCGAAGCTATGGGTGCCGAACGCTTACAACTGCTGTTAAACGAAGACGCCGTTGATTTTGCCATTTACCGCGGCGACGAGGAACAAACCTTTATTGTGCACAACAAGCAGGGAAAAGCCAAAATTTCGGTTAAGGATAATGTGTTTACTTACGAACCACTTACAGCCGATGTACTAAGATATGCAGGCAGGGTAGAGGCTAACGGCCATCGCGCCATTTTAAAGGCCACGTTTAACACCGACTATCCGGATGCGGTATTCCAGATCTACCAGTTGTTTCAGAGCCGCAGGGCTGGGGATATTGTGATCAGTGCAAGTTTAGGGCACGACCTGCGTGATTTTTGGGAATATCCTGAACATAAAGGTTCGCATGGGTCGTTACACAGGTACCACATGCATGTACCTATGATATACAATCAAAAAGGCTGGAACGCGGACCCAATGCGCACCGCCGACCTGTTTGACAGTATACTAAAGTGGAAAGGCATCACGCCGGCAAGCTCGGAAGGTGAACCATTATTTTAATTATCTGCCATAATAAATGACACCAACCACGCCGCATAACGCTGAACCCGAAAAGCAGGAAGCAAAAAATGTATTTAACAAAAAGGTTATTATAAAAGGTGCCTTTTGGTTTGCTTTAATTACCATAGCTACAATTGCTGTGGTGTTTTTCTACAATAATACCGGCGATACGGTTAAGGCCTTATCACACATATCATACAAGTATATTGCCATTTGCTTTGTAATGCTGTTTATCGATCTGATGCTGGGGAGCTGGCGTAACCATATCTATATCCGTAAAATGGCTCCGGGAGTTTCGCACTGGGTAAGCTTCAGGGCAAACGTGGCCAATATGTTTATGGGGGCGGTAACGCCTGCGCACGGCGGGGCAGGACCGGCACAAATATTTGTGTACACCAGCAACGGCGTAACTTTTATCGATTCGTTCGCAGTGACTTTATTAAACATGGGCGCTACGCTGATATTTATGCCGCTGGCAGGCTTTGTGGCCATTATGCTGATGGATACTACCGAAGTTGGTAGTATGGTGCCGGCCATGCTTAAGTATGGCTTTAGTTTTTTTCTGTTGTTTTTGCTGGCCTTTTTATTAGCCTTCTGGAAACCGCTTTGGATAGGCAATATCATAAAAAAAATTGCTAACGGCTTATCAGCCGTTTTCCCTAAAAGGAGGGAAAAATTAGCCGGATGGGCAGATAATTCTTTCGCAAGTGTCAGCAAATACCAGCAAACGTGCAGTGTTATTATCAGGAAAAATCCGTTTTTGTTCCCGTTGAGTCTTGTTATCACAACAGCGCTTTATATGAACAAGTATTGCCTGCAATGGGTGTTGTTACTTGGTTTAGGCGTTAACGCTAACCTGGTGCAGGTGATATCCATACAGATACTTATACAGTTTATGATATATTTTGCGCCAACCCCCGGCGGCAGCGGCTTTGCCGAAGGTTTTATATCTACATTATTCGGCAAAATAGTACCCGCCGGTTTAATACCCATTTTTACGTTACTGCAGCGGTCGTTCCTGTTGTTTTTCCCCGCGCTGATAGGGGCTTATGTGGTGTTAAACCTGCTGCGGAAGCAAACCATGAAGAAGGACTAATACTACCCGATTAAATTAATTTTCTGCAAGTAAATATTTTTTACCAATAGCCGTAAATAATATATCTTTAATAACTAAATCTTATTCCCCTGATGAGAAAGTTATTGTTGATGTTACTGTGCATGCCAGTTTTTGCACTCGCCCAAAACCAAAAGATCGACAGTTTAAAACGTGTGTTGGTAGCTGCAAAGGCCGATACTGCAAAAGCCGATACCTACTACAAAATAGCGCTCGAACTACAGCGTATGGATCCGGCCGAATCCCAAAAAATGATAGACCGATCGATGGCTATCTCCCAAAAAATAAAATACCAGAAAGGCCTTGCCAATATTTACTCGTTCATGGCCGTACAAAGCTCGTTCAAAGGCGAATTTGATGCGATGAAGGTATACGCTGAAAAGTGTTTACAGTTAGCAAAAAAAAATAACTTGCCGCTAATAGTTGCCAAAGGCCATAGCAGCCTGGGTGTGTATTACTGGCAAACCGGTAATTACAGCGAAGCTATCAAGAACCACCTTGCAGCCCTCGCCATCCGCGAAAAAATGAAGGATACCACGGGTATCAGCGCATCATTGGGAAATTTGGCCCTCGTTTATTTTGACAACCAAAACCCCGTTGAAGCAGAGCGCTACGGGCTGATGGGCCTTAAGCTGGGCAAAAAAATAAATAACAGTAATATAACTGTAAGCTGCCTGCAATTGCTGGCTAACGTGTACGGGCAGGGCGGCCAGTTTGAAAAGGCCTTAAAGATGGACGCGGAGGCACTATTGATTTGTAAACAGCATAACGATACCCGGGGACTATCGCAGGTTTACTCTAACATGGCCAATTGCTACACTGCCATGAAAGATTACGACAAGGGGCTTAAATATCAGCAGGAGGTACTAAAATTGGATGAGTTTTTTGGCGATAAAAAACAAATTAGTGATACCTACATGAACATCAGCGCTATTTATACCGAAAAAAGGGAATTTAACACAGCGTTGGACTGGATGAAGAAAGGCCTGCGGCTAAGCCAGGAAAGTAAGTACAAACAGGGCGAAAAATCGGGCTGGCAATCATTAAGCCAGATATATGAAAGCTTAGGCGATTACAAGAACGCGCTGGCGGCTCATCAAAAATATCAGGCCATAAGCCTGGCGCTGGTTAACGAGGATAGTAACAAGCAGATAGCCCTAATGCAAACCAAATTTGAAACTGAGAAAAAAGAGCAAAAGATAAATTTGCTTAATAAAGAGAACACTATTCAGAAACTATCCATCAACAAGCAAAAAACTACCATAGCCATTGTTGTGGGGCTGCTCCTGATCTCGTTATTGGTGGCAGGGCTGGTATATAACCGTAACAAACTAAAGCAAAAAGCGCTGTTACAGGCGCAAATGCTGCATCATCAGGATATGCTGACTAAAGCAGTTATTGATGCTGAAGAGCATGAACGCAAACGCATAGGCGCCGACCTGCATGACGGGGTGGGGCAGTTGTTCTCTGCGGTAAAAATGAACCTTAACGGCTTGTTTGACAGGATCACTATACCACGGGAGGAAGACAGGTTTTTAGCCGAAAATACCCTTGCCCTGGTTGACGAAAGCTGTAAGGAGGTGCGCGTAATATCACACCAGATGATGCCGAATATGCTGCTGCGGTCGGGCATCGCATCAGATCTGAAGAGTTTCATCAAAAAAATTGATGCAGACAGCCTGAAGATAAAGCTGGAAACCACCGGTTTTAAAGACCGCCTGGAGAGCAACGTAGAGACCATGCTTTACCGTATTATACAAGAAAGTGTTAACAACGTAATTAAACACGCCAAAGCTACACAGCTTGATATTATATTGAAGCGTAATGCGGGCCAAATCAGCGCCGTTATAAAAGATAATGGTATAGGCTTTGATGCCACTAAACCCAACGGCTTTGCAGGCATAGGATTAAAAAACATCCTTACCCGTATCGAGTATTTAAGGGGAACTATTACTTACGATTCGGCACCGGGGAAGGGCACTACCGTAACGGTTAATGTACCTGCATAGTAGCCAAGTGTAATGTGCCGGCGTTTACTTGTACTTCCAATGGCGGGTTTTGCCTTCGCTTATCCAGGCAATGCCTTCTGCTAAGCGTTTATCGCGTGTTGTTTCTGTTTTAGCTTCTTCAAACCAGGTGATATATTCCTTTTTTTGCGACGGACTAAATTTTTCAAAATAGGCCTTTGCATCCGGATTTTTATCAAGCAATTCGGTAAGATAACCGGGTGTATCAGTTAGTATGATTGCTTTAGGTGCTGCCTTTTTTACAGGAGCTTTCGCAGCGGCCGATGGCATGTTTTTTAATTCCATGGCCTGGCGAATGTACCAGATCAATATATCGTCAGCTGGCAAGTCGGCAAGGGTAACGAGCTTGCCAATGCTGCCGGCATTGCCCTCATCCTGTATTATGCCATGCGGGTCGGGCAGAGTATCGGCTTTCCAAAAGCCAAAGCCGGCGTGCTGTTTAAAGGCCATCATAAAGCATAGCACACCTTTGTATTCAAAAAACGGAGCGCTCCATTTTATGGTTTCTGTTATCCCGGGCGATGCACGGTGCACCAGTTCGCGCAGGTGGGTTAATATTGGTTTTGCAAAGTCTGCCGATTTTTCGATATACGCATTAATACGGCTGTCGTACTGTTCCATGATGCAATATAAATAAATTACAAAGAATTGTCATGCTGAACGTATGTGAAGCATCTGATCGCCGACATATGCCTTGCCGATAGATCCTTCGTTCCTCAGGATGACAATGGATGTCGCTACCGCAAAACCTTTTTTACCGCGGGGTGTGATTGTGATGCCAGGAACTCCGTTATCTCAAATTCTGCGAGCTTGTGCTTATAAAACGGATCGTCGGCAATGATCTTCTCCAATATCTCTTTCGAATCGGCCTGGGCTATGATGATGCCTCCTGTGCGTGGAACTTTGCGTCCGCTCATGATGAATACATCGGCAGCATAGTATTTCTTAAGATACTTTACGTGGGCTTCCATGTGCCTGTCAAGCTCTTCAAGGGGGGCGGTATAGTTTAGGCTGATGATGAACATGCCGTTTAGTGATTAGTGACTGCTGAATCAGAGAAGAGGAAACTGTAATAGTTAATTAACCAGATCCCCAAACAGCTGTATATGCCAGCTATCTTTAAAAGGCACCTCCCATTTGGTTTGCAGTTCGGTTAGGTTTTGGGCCAGATTGTTAAACACAATGGTTTCGGTAGTTATCCGGCCGGTTTTCAACAGCTCTTCAAACTGATGGCGGGGCACCGAGCGTATCTCTTCACCATCGCGGTAGGCCAGGTTAAACCTGTCGAAAAGGCTGATGCCGAATTGCTGTTCCAGTTTTTTCATAAAGTTAACCGAGCTGTCAATTGAGCAGCCGCTTGCGCCGGCCTGGCTCTCGTCCACCATTAATATAAAAAAACGGTTGTATCTTATTTCGGCTTTGGTAAGTAATTTATTGCCGTGGGCTGCCCAGCCGGCAGTAAAATTATCCAGTAAAACCTGTGCCTGCAGTACCTCTGCGTCGGTTAGTTTTCTGTCCGACTGGTATATCCAAACCCGTGAATGTGAAGAAAATTCCATACCGCAAATTTATCAATTTATTAATTTAGGTTTATTATAAGTTGTCATGCAAACATCACTTATGCCGGTAGGGAAAAAAGCGCTGATAATTGCAGTAATTTCCTTATTGTGCCCTTTTTTTGGTGGTTTCAGGCCCGTTATGACTGACCAGGAATGGCTAAACTGGGGCAACCGCATGCTAAATGAAAGCTATGACGCTACTGCTGAACCTAAATTGAAAAAGTACGAAATGATCCTTACCCCGGACCATTTTATGCGTCTCCGAAAAACTTATCAACAGGGTAAACAGGAGTATTATTCATTTAACATACAGCGGTTTGCAGCGCTGAATTACCTGCCCGGCAAAGCTGCTACCGACACCCTCGAAATAAAGACCCAAGCTGATGATATCATTTACCAAACCTATGAAGACCCCGCAGGTGATATCGATTCGATGGCCACCCGTTGGGATATACCCATAAAAAAGTTACCACCTCAAAGGGTGGACAGTTTGAAACAGGCACTGCTTTTTTTGAAAGGGAAAGGTTTGTAAAATGATGTGTAAAAGGATATTGTAAAAGTGAAATAAGTGATAAGGTTTAGGGTTATTAAAATTAGTTATTGCTTTATTTCTAAAGCAGCTATTTTTACCCTATTTGCTTACCTATAACACCCCTGTTTTAAACTTATCAGGGGTCACTTATGCCTTGTTCTTTATAAGCCGTTTGCCCGCACTGTAATTTCGGCAATATCCAGCACCTTTATTTCCTGTTCTTTCTCCATATGTTTCACCCCATCGGTAAGCATCGTCATGCAAAAGGGGCAGCCCGATGCTATAACGTTGGCGCCGGCTTCAATTACATCAAGCATGCGTTCGTCATTGATGTCCTTTTTGCCGGGTTCGGGTTCTTTAAACATTTGCGCGCCGCCTGCGCCGCAGCACAGGCCGTTGCTCCGGCAGCGTTTCATTTCAACCAGTTCGGTATCTAAAATCTCTAACGCCGCGCGCGGGGCTTCGTATACGTTGTTACCGCGGCCCAGGTAGCATGGGTCATGAAAGGTGATTTTACGGCCCTTAAAACTTTCGCCGCCTTCGGCCTTTAGCTTGCCTTCATCAATGAGGCTTTGTATCAGTTGGGTATGATGGATCACTTCGTATGTTCCGCCCAGCCCGGGGTATTCGTTACGGATGGTGTTAAAACAATGCGGGCACCCGGTTACTATTTTTTTGATATTGTAGGCGTTCAGCACTTCAATATTGGTCATGGCCTGCATCTGGAACAAAAACTCGTTGCCCGCGCGTTTGGCCGGGTCGCCTGTGCAGCTCTCCTCGGTACCCAATACCGCGTAGCTGATACCCACATGCTGCAATATCTTACAAATATCGCGGGTTATTTTTTGGGCGCGCTCGTCAAAGCTGCCTGCACAGCCTACCCAGAACAATATCTCGGGTTCTTTGCCTTCGGCAGCCATTTCGGCCATGGCTGGTATCTTCTGTTCCATTATTCTTCTTCGCTTATCTCGGTTATAAACTGGTTTATGCTATCGTAATTGGTAAATGTTATGGCCGAGTTGATAGTATTCAGCCTGTTTAAAATATCAAGCGCTACCACTAACGCGCCGGCTTCCGTCCCAAACATTTTGGCATCCCAGTTGATGCCTGCAAGGGTTCCGTTCTCGGCCATGCCCATGCACCAATCCTCTAAAAAAGCAGCTAAAGGTATTTCTGTGGGCAGGTAGCTTTTCCAGTCGTCGCGGGCGCATACCTTGGCAAGCGCCCTGTCGCTCCAAAAGGGGATTACGGCCGTATCTTCTTCGTCGGTAGCTTCGGCATTGGCCCAGCCTGTTTTACTTTTTAAGCCCCAAACCTGTTTGGTTGCAGCTACTTTCTCTATAAATGCTATATATTTTGCTTCTAATTCTGCTTGCATATTTATTCCTTTTCAGCCCAGTTGAACCTGTCGGCCTGGCTGTATTTCCAGGGCGCGCCGTTGTTTTCCATATTGCCGAACATATTGTTAAGGCTTGCAGGCGCCTGTGATTCTTCCATCACAATGTAACGGCGCATCTCGGTGATGATCTCCAGCGGATTAATGTTTACCGGGCAGGCCTCTACACAGGCATTGCAGGTAGTACAGGCCCAAAGTTCCTCGCGGGTAATGTAGTTATCCAGCAAGGTTTTATCATCGATATGATCCTTGCCATGCTTATCAATATTGTTGCCCACTTCCACCAACCTGTCGCGGGTATCCATCATAATTTTACGAGGCGATAACAGCTTACCCGTGATATTTGCCGGGCAAACTGATGTGCACCGCCCGCACTCGGTGCAGGTGTAAGCCTCCATCAGGTTTTTCCACGTAAGGTCGGTTACATCCTTAGCGCCAAAACGGCTTACTTCAATATTCTCGGGTACAAACGATGGATCAAGCATGGCTTTAACCTCGTTGGTTACGGTTGCCATGTTAGTGAACTCGCCTTTGGGTTCCCATTTTGAGTAATACACATTTGGGAATGCCAGCAGTATATGAAAATGCTTTGAATACGGCAGGTAGTTTAAAAAAGCCAGTATGCCAATAATGTGGAACCACCAGCAGCCCCGCTCTATGCCGGCCAGCGCGCCGGTGCCCGACGGCAGCAGTGGTGCTATAAACTCGCTTACCGGAAAGCTACCCGCGGTAACGTAATGACCAAAATGTAAAGCCTGTAATTTATAATCGGCGGCGTTCATGGTCAGGAAGGCCGTCATCAGCAGTATCTCGGTAATAAGGATGTAGTTGGCATCCGATCTTGGCCAGGCGGTCATCTCGATGCCGCTAAAGCGTTTTAATTTAAGAACATTACGACGGATAAGGAATACCACGCACGATACCAGCACCAGCAGCGCCAATACCTCGAAGCCGCCTATCAGCAAACCATAAAGGCTGCCCAGGGGTTTGGAAAATACCCGGTGCGACCCAAAGATGCCATCTATCATTATCTCCAGTACTTCCAGGTTAATGATGATAAACCCAACATATATAAAGAAATGCATTACCGCGGCAACCGGGCGTTTTACCATTTTGGTTTGGCCCAGGGCTACCTTTGCCATAATGGCCCACCGCTCGGCAGGGCGGTCGCTGCGGTCGGTATCACGGCCCAAAAGGATGTTGCGGCGTACCTTAGCCACATTTTTACCAAACAGGTAAGCAGCCCCAAGCAAAATGATGATAAATACGATTTGTGCGATCATTATATTATGCGTGCATAGTAATTTAAAGCTAAAGTAGGTATTTGATTTAATCTAAAGGTAGATATTGCCGAAATGTTTTAAACTTAGAATTTGTTTAAATAACACCGTGAAAAAGGGTGGACCTTTAAAAAAATATAAGATTTATTTGACTTTATAATTGCCTGAAATTCAATTGAACAGCACGGTGGTGATAGATCCGCGCAACTAAAGTTTAAAAAAATGTTTACAGAAATAAAAAAAAGGCTACATTTGCAAACCTTAAACGGAGCGGTATCATAGCTCAGTCGGTAGAGCAAAGGACTGAAAATCCTTGTGTCGCTGGTTCGATCCCAGCTGATACCACAAAAAGTTCGCAAGTGCTACACTCTTGCGGACTTTTTTATTTTAACAGACTTCAGATTAACACCATAGTCAGACATTGTTCAATCGGGTGCTAAAAACGGGATTGATTATTGCGTTGATATATTTGCTTCACAACTTGTACATTTTCGGTTCTTTATCCCATCTCTCGTGGTTAGCATCTTTAAATTTTGATTGTTATAACATTTCGGACAATATAGGTTTTCATCCGGTGGAAAGGTAAAGCAACCCCATTTGACTTTAGGTGTCTCGTTTTGTCTAACTGATTTTGTAGCTTTTGGTAGGGGTTTTAACACAGACTTCCATTTATTTAAAGCCCCGGTGATTTCGGGTGATATTCCCCAAGTCCCGTCGCAAAAATCTTTTTTATATAAAAAGTAATTCAACACTCCAAGATCAAATATTCCTCTACTAACTGTATCATGATGAATTATCAGAAGCGGTAAACCCAAGGCGTGCGCTATACCAGCTTCTATATGATTCCATTCAGTGGACAATTCCAAGGCCTTGTCTATTTTATGATCTTTAATTTTACCGCTGACGATATTTATTTGTGGATAACCGAGAATAATGGCTCCCTCGCACTCATTAAGCAAATCAATGACAGCATCCATAGGAGATTTATTAGGGTAGTCAGTCGTCCCTATAGTCCGTGGATTTAATTCATGACTCTTTAATAGGCTTAAGAAGTTATCGAGTCCTGCTTTGAAGTTTGGAGAAACCCAATTAGGGCGACTAAGGAATATATTCTTCATATATGATATGGTTTCGTTAAAATAATCTGCCAAACACACCACAAGAATCTTAACATTAACTTAGGTAAGTGCCCATCAGCAGAAGGTTCAATTGTTGTAAATATACATATTAGAATGAATGGTAATACATTTTAAAGAATCGGGCTATTTGTATAGTTAACTTTATTTCAATAGTCCAATGCCTTTAGTCGAAAGATTAAAGGTTTTTTCATTTAATGTGTTTTTGATGCTATTATCCCGCTGATTTGCACTTCAAAAACCCTTTCCTGGGTTTTTACTACCTTTGCACCGCATGGTGTTCAGAAAATGGTTTTACATATTTATTGCTGCATGGTTTATAAATGCGTTGGTTTGCTTTAATGCAACTGATGGCTTTATTGATGCCTGCTGTAAAACCGCACCTCAAAATTCAGGCGAGACCCTTTTTGATGTCAGCCCGCTTAAGCTTTCCGATCATGCAGTAAAAGACAATGTTGAGCATGAAGACCGCAAAGGCAGCTATCGCAACAGATACCTTAATCCGCGCCTGCTCGACTATGACATTCAGCCGCTATCTTCACAAACTTTTGGGCGACTTGCCTTTTTAAACCGTTCCGCCCTTATTATTTCAGCGTACGGAGAAAAGCTGTTTACGCCGCCTTTGCATCATTTCCTTTTCCGGCTAAGCCCATTTTAACCTTGCTGATAACTACGGTTTACCGTCATGTTAGGTGTTTCGCTCCTGATCATAACATATCAGGCGGTTAAACCAATGTAAAAAAACTGCAGTAATTACGCTCAAATTAAAACAAAACGGGCTTATTTCACTTAAAAATGTAGCAATAACGCGACACTACGTAGTGGCGCGGGGTTATCCCCTGATTATTGCAAGCGACGCTTTAAAGCCCGGCGACGCCAGACAAAAATGACATCGCCTGAGCGAGTCAGGGCTATGTGCCGCTTTAGCGGTTTGCATAGCCGCCTTTAAATATCAGTACTATGAATAAAAGACTTTTAATTATTTCGAACCGTTTACCATTAACTATTGAAAAAACCGGCAACGAGTTAACCTGCCGCCAATCGTCGGGGGGGCTTATTGCCGCGGTAAGCGCATATTTAGGTAACGACGGTAAGGATGCCTTTACCGAGAAAATATGGATAGGGGCGCCAGGCTGCTCTTCAGAAGACTGGAGTGTGGCATCTAAACCCCACCAATCAGATTACCAATACAAGCCGGTATTTATCGAGGCTGAGCAATACGAAGCATATTACAATGGCTTTTCTAATTCGCTGCTTTGGCCGCTGTTTCATTATTTTCCCTCATACGCAGAGTATCAGCCCGAAACTTTTGAAGCTTATATGGATGTAAACCGGAGCTTTGCCGAGATGCTGTCCACGCAAATAAGGATAGGCGACGTGGTATGGATACATGATTATCATTTACTACCGCTGGCCGGCATGCTGCGTAAACGTTTTCCCGACCTTACTATTGGCCTTTTCCTGCACATTCCTTTTCCCGCCTACGAATTGTTTAGAGTGATCCCGAAAACATGGCAGCGAGAATTGCTCACTGGCATGCTGGGCGCCGACCTTATTGGTTTTCATACTATGGAGTATGCAGCGTATTTCCTTTCGGCATTAGAGCTCGAATTAAAGCTAAAATCAGAGGACTCTGTAGTGTTTTGGGATGATCGCCACGTAAAAGTGGAGGCCTTTCCAATCAGTATCGATTTTAAAAATTTTCAGGAAGCGGCGGAACACGAGGCTGTTGCTGCAAAACGTCAGAATTATCTACAGCTGAAAGAAGATAAGAAAATGTTATTTTCTGTTGACCGGCTGGATTATACCAAAGGCATTTATAACCGTATAAGGGCATATAAAAACTTTTTGCTGGAACATCCGGAGTATATGGGGAAGATCGTTTTCACGCTGGTGATTGTGCCTTCCAGGGATGGGATAAAAACCTATACAGACCGTAAAAGCGCGATAGATGAGTATATAGGCGATTTAAATGGTACACTTGGCACGCTGGATTGGAAGCCTATTATTTACCAATACCAGCACCTTGAATTTGAAGACCTGGTAGCGCTTTATACTGTTTGCGATGTGGCCCTGATAACACCCATGCGCGATGGCATGAACCTGGTAGCCAAGGAGTTTGTAGCCAGCCGTACAGATCAGCAGGGCGTTTTGATACTTAGCGAAATGGCAGGGGCCGCCAAAGAACTCACCGAGGCACTGCTCATAAACCCGAATGATGAGCAGGGGATTGGCACTGCCATAAAAACCGCGCTGAATATGCCTGCCGAAGAGCAACGCGAGCGGATGACCGCTATGCAGGAGCGTATAGGCAGTTACGATGTAAACACCTGGGCGGCAGATTTTTTTGAACAGTTGGCCAAAGTGAAGACCTTACAGGAAAAGTACGCGGTGCAATTATTGGATACCTTTAGCCGCGCACGGCTTTTAAATGATTATGCAGCCGCAAAACAGCGATTGATACTATTGGACTACGACGGCACGCTGGTGCCTTTTGCAAGCGAACCGCACCTTGCCCAACCTACCCCGGAGTTATTGAGCGTGCTGGAAGAATTGGGCAGGGATGAGCGTAACGACGTTTATATCATAAGCGGCAGGGACGGTACAACGCTGACCAAATGGCTGGGACATTTGCCTGTGGGACTAATTGCTGAACACGGCGCAAAAACGAGGCTGAAAAACGCTGAATGGACAAACAAGACTACGGTTCCGGAAAACAATTACCTTTTAGGTGTAGAAAAGCTGATGACAACCTATGTGAATAAGTGCCCGCATTCATTTATCGAGCATAAAGAATTTTCGCTGGCATGGCACTACCGCAAAGCCGAGCCGTTTCAGGCCAAAATCAGGGCCGACGAATTGTATAAGGAACTGGTAAATTATACAGGCCCTTTACCGCTTGATGTGCTGAACGGGCATAAGGTTATAGAAGTGAGGAACCGGATGATAAATAAGGGGATGGCCGTATTGGAGATACTTAAAACAAAAAACTACGACCATATTTTATGCCTCGGCGACGACCAGACAGATGAGGATATGTTTAAAATACTTACATCGGTAAAAGCGGCCTGCACTATTAAAGTAGGCGATACCCCGTCATTTGCACACTACAACATTTACTCGCCTTACCAGGTACAATCGCTGTTGCAAACAATGGTTGAATACCCAGAAGTAGTAAAAAATTAAGGTAAGTACAAATCATTTGCCGCCGCTTTTTAACGCCTTATTATATTCGTCGAGGCATTTATCAAGCGGCTTGCCCTTTTGATGGATGCAGTCGCAGAAAATGTTGCAGGCGCCAGGGTTTTTACTGTTGGCGCATTGCGCATTACATTCCGCCAGTGTATTACGCGGCCTGATGCTATACAAGTTACCAACTACGGCAGCTACTATAACAACCGTAGCAAATACACCGGCGAAAAACCGGACAGGGAATTTTTCGCTGATAACGGGTTTTACCGGTGGTTGGTTAGCGCTTGCCGGCTCATAAAACGGCAGGATGTATTTGATCTTGTCGTAATTCCAGCATATCAGGTACAAATTTGCCAGCACCATTAAAGGCGACGACAGGAGCGACCCATCAAACCGCACCGCGAACGACAAAATGCAAATGTTTAATATTATAGGGAAGTAGAGCAGCGCACCAAGCACCGCAGTACGCGGGATAAGTAGTAGTATGGCTGCTGTAACCTGTAAAACGCCAATAAATGTATAATAATAACCGGTGTGGTGCAGGGCTTCTAAATAATGCCCCATGGGGTGGTTGTTAGATAACGAGGTAAACCGCTCGCCCATGATCTTAACAAATCCCGATGGTATAAAGCCTGCTGCCAGGGCTATCCGGTTAAAAACTGAAAAGTAGCGCAACCATTTATTACCCTTCGCGCGGGCGTGAAGCTGATCAAGACGATATGAAAGCATTGTTGTAAGTTTTATAAAAGTACTTTGAAATACAAAGTTATAATTTTTATATAATTTACAAATTCTTTTCTACCGGATATTTATAAATCCCTTATTGCAAGGGTGGTATACCGAGTGTAAAATTATTGGTTTGAAAATTAACGTGTTACGCAAAAAGTGCCAAATCAGACAATCAGTTAACAAACATTAAACAATATCAGCACGTTTTTCATCGTCTATGTAAAACATCGCTCTACAACTAAAAGCTATGAGACACAAAATAAAACTACCCGACGGGACCTTGCAACTCATCGACATTACAAGCGCGTATTTTAAAACCTGGCATGTGTGGAACGTTAAGTTCGCCGACGGTAAAGTAGCTATGCTTTTTAAGATCGGAAGCGAATGGATGCAGCGTAACGAAGACTTTTTAGACGAGCACGTAGTAAACGCCATCGGTAAACGGATAGACAGCATACTGCTAAGGCGCAAAATAGCTTTTTAAGCTAAGAACAGGCAACGCCCCTCCTTGCTTGTTTATCGCTTTATGCCGGGTTACGTCTAAGTACAAGTAGCGGAACACCCCGGGAAAATCAATGTAGCTGATTTGTGAAAGTTTTTTAATTATAAGTTGTTGTTTATTAGTACCTTCGCGGCCCACTAATTAATTATGATTAAAAAATACGCACTGTGTTTGTTGATTGCCACGGCTATAGCCGGTTGCAAAAAAGAGGTAACTATAAAAACACAGCCAAAGCCGCCGGTTGTTGCCCCCGATAGTGTTTCGTTTACATCGGTAAAGCTGGAAGCAAAGAAAAACCCCGGCATTATTACCAAAGACCTTGTTTGCGACATTACAGACGACCAGATAACCGCGGTTATACCACAGATGGAAAAGCTGAGTAAAAAGCTGGTGGTAACCTTTACTACTCAAAATTCAACAGTTACCAAAAACGATACTTTACAGGTAAGCGGAAAAACCGCTGTCGACTTGCGCAAGCCTGTAACTTATACACTTACATCTGCCAAGGGCACTACACGAAATTACCGCTTTACGGTTAAAGTTTTTACAGGCATCCCCGTTTTATACCTTACTACCAACGGCCCGGTTGTATCAAAAGACGACTATGTTACCGGTAAGGTAGACGTTGACCCTAACAATAGTTTTGAGCAGGAGAAATTGAGCATCCCACTGAAAATAAAAGGCCGCGGTAACTCAACCTGGTCAGAATTCCCGAAAAAACCATACCGTTTAAAATTTAATGATAAGGCCGCCATGCTGGGGATGCCTGCCGCTAAAAATTGGGTGTTGCTGGCCAACTACGATGATAAGACCTTAATGCGTACCCGTATAGCATTTGAGTTTGCCCGCCGCATAGGATCGGATTTTGCACCGCAGAGCCGTTTTGTTGAGGTGGTTATGAACGGGAAGTTTTTGGGTAATTACCTGCTAACCAGCCAGGTTGAGGTACACGAGAACAGGGTGAATATTACCGAAATGACCGAAAATGATAATAGCGGCGACGCGCTTACCGGCGGCTATTTGTTGGAACTTGACCAGCGTAAAGACGAGAAATTTTGGTTCGTAACAAAAAAGAACCTGCCATTCACCCTTAAATCGCCCGAAGAAACTACGCCTGCACAACTTAAATATATAAAAAAGTATATCCAGGATACTGAGGATGCCCTGTTTGCAGATAACGCTAACGACCCCGTGAACGGTTATGCCAAATATATTGATGTAAATTCGTTCATGAACTGGTTTTTTGTAGAAGAAGTGGTTAAAAATCAGGATGCCCGGGATTTTAGCAGTATATTTTATTATAAAGAACGCAAGGGCAAGTTACACATGGGCCCCGTTTGGGATTTTGATCTTAGTAGCGGTAACGTAGATTACTCGCCAGCAAAAGACCCTAAGAGCTGGTATATACGCGATGCCACGTGGATGGTACGGCTGTTTAAGGATGTGGCGTTCAGGAGCAAGGTTAAAAAACGCTGGAACGAGATACGCAGTACGGCGGTTGAAGCTATTTTTAAAGATATTGACGACAATGCGGCTTACCTGAAGCTCTCGCAACAGCAAAACTTTAGCAAATGGCCTATATTGGATAAATATGTTTGGCCGAACGCTGTGGTATTGGGCAATTACGACCTGGAAGTGGCTTATGCAAAGGATTTCCTGATGCAGCGTATAGCCTGGATAGATGCGGAGATAGCGACCTATTAACATATTAAAGATAAAAGCCCATACCGGTAAATCCCCCAACTTACCGGATATGGGCTTTGTAATATGCCGCAAAATACGGCATTGCTCATATCAAACACTGGATTACCCGGGTTAGTTATGAGGTTAGTTACTTTAATTAGTAACACTGCTAAAATAAAATGCTGCTGGCGTTAATTACGGGTTAAAACACCCCATTTTAAAAGTGAAATAGCCCATCACGTGATCATTTCGAACTTATCGATAATTATGGGCAGGCAGTTTTTCCTAAATACGCCGTTTATTTTCTCAACTGTTCATTAAGCTTTGCGCTACAGCCATCAGGCGGCATCATGAAAAATAACGCCCAGCGTATGCCTGTCGCCACGGGTTACTTCGCTAACCCCATGTTTCATATTAACGCGATAATAACCCTTGCTGCCCATTACCGGCCTAAAGTTGGTGGTGAATAACAACATGTCGCCTTTGTTGGGGTTCAATACCGTCGCTTTCGATTGCATCCTTGGCCGCTGTTCTACCAATACAAACTCGCCGCCATCATAATCTTTGCCGTGTTGGTTAAGGCATACTACCAGCTGCATAGGGAAGTAAACCTCGCCGTACAGGTCCTGGTGGAGGGCGTTGTAGCCGCCCTGGTTATACTTTAATATTAAAGGAGTTGGGCGTAGTTGGTTATGCTGATGGCAGAGCTGCGTAAGTTCGGATAAGCTATCCGGGAACCGCTTATCGATATTTAGAACCTCCATCCACTTATTGGCGATGGGGGCAATGTGCGGGTACACCTGCTCCCTTAGTTGCTGCACTATGCCCGGCAATGGGTAGCTATAATATTTATACTGGCCAAGCCCGTAACCATGGTGCTCCATTACGATGGTTTTGCGGTAGAGATCAGGTTGCGCGTATTGGCTAACCAGTTCATCGCACTCGTTAGCCGATAATATGCCCGGTATTTTAGCATAACCCCTGGCGTGCATGCTTTGAGTTACTCCGGCCCAGTCGGCCCCTGAAATTATTTGCTGTAGATCCATACTGCTGTGTTTTGAAACAAATGTAGTGCGCTAACACTACCCTTGAAACCCGAATGTTGCGGTATTTTACAATACCGCTTTCCGGCCACGTCATTGCGAGGTACGAAGCAATCTCTACACAGGACAAGCGGCTATGCAAAGTTTGGAGATTGCTTCGTACCTCGCAATGACGTGGTTTATTCGCCGTTAGCCGACGGGGTTAGGAGATTATTTCAACTCATCCAGCACCTTAAACATTTTTACCCTGATGCCGCTGCCGGGGCCATAATAATTGTTTACCATGATAGAGAAACAAAGCTGGCGGCCGTTGTGCGTTTGAAAGCCCGCGTAGGCCTGCACGCTGTTGATGCTGCCGCTTTTCATCTTCATATCGTTATATACCGGCAGGCTCTCATAAAAATCGCTGAACCACGCCTCTTTTTTTGCTGATTGCAGGATGCGCGCCATGGTCAATGTGGTGATCCTGTCTTGCGGTGACAAACCGCTGCCGTCAAAAATATTCATCGAGCGTTTGTCAATGCCCTTCAGTTCCCAAAAATCTTTCATTATGTCCACGCCGTCGGTGGTCGAGGCGGGCTTGCCGGCTTTAACGGCAATGGTGGCCAGCAGTTGCTCGGCATACAGGTTAATGCTTTTTTGATTGAGCCAGTAAACGATCTTGCTTAATTCGGGCGATTGTATGGTTGCAACATTTTTCGTTGCTTCGGGAACAGTTTTCCCCTTATCTGCCAGCATAACCGAGGATACAGGCTCGCCGCTTACCGCAATGCCAATACGCTCAAGTGTATCAGTCAGGCGCAGGGCCGCATCGTATGCCGGGTCGGGTATAGCGGCGGCTATGCGCTTTTTGGTTTGGTCTACCGCGTATGTACCTCGTATGTACATTACTTTGCTGCCAAAGGCCGGCAGGTAAGAGTAAGCCAGGTCGCCGGTTTTCGGTTCGCCGTTGGTTAGCTCGCTTTTATATTGCAGGTAATTGGTAGCCGGAATGGTACCTGATACACTGATGGGGCTGCCCACAGGGCCGGTATGCAGGGTAATATCAAACTGGTTTTCGCGCCAGCAAAGGCCGGCTATGCCCGCACCGTAGTAGGTGCCCAGGTCTTGCCAGATCCAGGCATCGGGGATAGACTGGTTTTTAAAAAGGCCGTTATCGCCAATAATGCAGCCCACTATTTTTTTGATACCCGCTTTTTTTAGCGCGGTAACCATGGTATTTAAAACTACACCTTCGCGGGTTGATGCCCAGCGCCAGCTGCCCAGGGTAGGGTCGCCGCCGCCTTTGATGATGATATCGCCGGTAAGTGTGCCGTTGGCGCTGATGGTACCTGTATAGCCCACCTGCGTTTGAAACTGAAAATCCTTTCCCAAAACATTAAAAGCGGTTATACTGGTAACCGTTTTTAATGTTGAACCGGGTGCAAGCCCCATATCAGGGTTTACGGCAAATACCTGTTCGCCGGTTTTGGCATCCAGCACGGTTAACGATACAGATGCATAGCGGCACTGGTCGTCCTGCTGAAAACGGGTAAATGCCTTTTGTAAATTTTGCTGCAGGGTTTGCGCCCCCGCAGCGTTTGCTATAAATAAAATACTAACTAACCACTTCCGTTTTATCCTCATTATTAACGTTTCGTTGTGATATATAATAAATAGGGATACCGATTAAAACGATGCCTAAACCAGGCCAGGTAAAATCTGGCTTGTAAATAATTAATAACGTACAAAAAGCCAATCCCATTATAATGTACACCACAGGCAGCACAGGGTAGCCAAATGCTTTGTAAGGCCTTTCGGCATTTGGCATTTTTTTACGCAGGATAAATATACCGACGATGGTAAGCACATAAAATAATACTACCACAAACGATATCATATCCAGCAGATCGCCATATTTACCGCTTAAGCAAAGTATCGAGGCCACAACGGCCTGTATCCATAAGCCAAACTCGGGTACGTCAAATTTGTTTAAAGTGCCTGTCCTTTTAAAGAATAAGCCATCCTTAGCCATTGAATAATACACCCTTGATCCGGCAAGTATCAACCCGTTGTTACATCCAAAGGTCGAGATCATGATCATCACCGCAATAACAAGGGCGCCCTTGCTGCCGAATATCACAAAGGATGCAGCCACGGCCACGCGATCTTTATCGGCATTAACAATATCATGCAGGGAAAGGACACCGGTATAAACTATGTTGGCGCATACATAAATGATGGTTACGATCATGGTGCCGAAGAAAAGGCTCAGCGCAACATCCCGCTTAGGGTTCTTCATTTCGCCGGCTATAAAGGTTACGTTGTTCCAGGCATCGCTGCTGAAGATAGAACCCACCATCGCTATGGCGATAGCACCCAGGGCGGCGCTCATGGTATAATCAGTTGTAGTGCCATCCTTGGCCAGTTTGTGCATATCCCAGGCGTTGGCCCAGTTGGCGGTCCAGATATCGCTCTTAAAGGCCAGGAAACCAAAAATGATCAGCCCGAATAAGCTTAACAACTTGGTTAAAGTAAAGGTGGTTTGTATCAGTTTGCCGCCTTTAACGCCCCTTGTATTGATAAATGTAAGGAAGAATATCAGCACAATAGACACGATCTGCGCCGCGCTGATCTTTACAAACCCTGCATCAAACAAAATATTGTCCTCGCTTACCGCAGGTATCAGATAGGCTGTAAATTTAGAAAACGCCACACCCACGGCGGCTATCGTCCCGGTTTGTATTACCGCGAAAAAGCTCCAGCCGTATAAAAAAGCAATCAGTTTATTATAAGCCTCTTTCAGGTAGATGTACTGGCCACCTGCCTTTGGGAACATAGCGCTTAACTCGCCGTAGCTTAAAGCAGCGGTAAGTGTCATAAAGCCAGTTATCAGCCATACAGCTATCAGCCAGCCGGCTGAGCCTACATTACGTGTGATATCGGCACTTACGATAAAAATACCTGAGCCGATCATGGAACCTGCTACCAGCATGGTGCCATCCAGCAGGCTTAGTTCGTGCTTTAAATGAGGTTTAGAAGTTTCCTTAGTCATTAGGGTTTAGTTTAAACTACTAAACTATTCAAAAACTTTAAATGACAGACTATTGTAAAGAAATTAATTTATATTTTGCGGCAACCAATTATATTTGCAAGCTTTTTGCAAAAACTGATCAAGCACTAACTAAACACTAAATTTAACATATGGATCTTCTGAACAATTACTTAATTTATTTAATACCTGTAATGGGCCTCATCGGGATCATTGTGATGGCGATAAAATCGGCATGGGTTACCAGTCAGGAAACAGGCGATGCCTCGATGAACCAGCTTGCCGGTTACATTGCCGATGGCGCAATGGCCTTTTTGCGTGCCGAGTGGAAAATACTAAGCTACTTTGTAGTAGTCGCCGGTATATTGCTGGCCTGGAGCGGTACCACCGTTGCTACATCAAGCCCGATAATTGCAGTTTCGTTTTTGATAGGCGCGTTCCTTTCGGCGTTTGCAGGTTACCTGGGTATGCGCATCGCTACAAAATCAAACGTACGCACAACACAAGCTGCTAAAACAAGCCTTGCCAAAGCGCTGAAAGTATCGTTTACAGGGGGTACCGTTATGGGCCTTGGCGTTGCAGGTTTGGCTATCATAGGTTTAGGCTCGTTATTCATTGTGTTTTATACCATGTACGTAACCAGTAAGGGCGAAGCCGTTAACGGCGAGGCTATGGCTAAAGCGCTTGACGTTTTAGCCGGGTTCTCGTTAGGTGCCGAGTCTATCGCGCTTTTCGCGCGTGTGGGCGGTGGTATTTACACCAAAGCTGCCGACGTAGGTGCCGACCTTGTAGGTAAGGTTGAAGCAGGTATCCCTGAGGATGATGTGCGTAACCCTGCTACCATTGCCGATAACGTAGGCGATAACGTAGGCGACGTTGCCGGTATGGGCGCCGATTTATTCGGTTCGTACGTGGCTACTATGCTGGCTACCATGGTACTGGGCCGCGAAATTGTATCGCACGATAGTTTTGGTGGTATCGCCCCGGTATTGTTACCAATGGTTATTGCCGGTTTGGGATTAATATTCTCGATAGTAGGTGCATCGATGGTTAAAATATCAAAAGAAACAGATAGCGTACAAAAAGCTTTGAACATAGGCAACTGGGCATCAATTGTGTTAACAGCAGTTGCTACTTATTTTGTGGTACAATGGATGCTGCCTGCAGATAGTTTCCACATGTTACGTGACGAAGATGCAAACGGCGCTGTTAAAGCAGGTTCGTTAGTGTTCACTAAAAACGGTGTGTTTGGTTCTATCCTGGTAGGTTTGGTAGTAGGTACCTTAATGTCTATCATCACTGAATACTACACCGCAATGGGTAAACGACCGGTGCTGAGCATTATTAAACAATCATCAACCGGCCATGCAACCAATATTATTGGTGGTTTAGCTATCGGTATGGAATCAACTGTATTGCCTATCCTGGTATTGGCTGCGGGTATTTATGGTTCCTATTTTTTCGCGGGTTTATACGGCGTGGCTATTGCTGCTGCAGGTATGATGGCAACAACGGCTATGCAATTAGCTATCGACGCGTTTGGCCCAATTGCCGATAACGCCGGTGGTATTGCCGAAATGAGCCGCCTGCCCGAAGAAGTGCGTGGGCGTACAGATAACCTGGATGCCGTAGGTAACACTACCGCAGCAACAGGTAAGGGTTTTGCTATCGCCTCTGCCGCGCTAACCTCACTGGCCTTATTCGCGGCGTTTGTGGGTGTTGCCGGCATCGAGCATATCGATATTTACAAAGCCAACGTTCTGGCAGGTTTATTTGTGGGCGGGATGATACCTTTTATCTTCTCGGCTTTGTGTATTTCGGCAGTAGGCCGGGCGGCTATGGCCATGGTTGAAGAAGTTCGCCGCCAGTTCCGCGAGATACCGGGCATTATGGAGTACAAGGCACGCCCTGAGTATGAAAAATGCGTGGAGATATCAACCAAGGCATCAATCCGCGAGATGGTTGCACCGGGGCTTATCGCTTTAATTACCCCGATCATCATTGGTTTTGCATTCGGTCCCGAAGTATTGGGTGGTTTGCTGGCCGGTGTTACCGTATCGGGCGTGTTGATGGGTATCTTCCAGAGCAACGCCGGTGGTGCATGGGATAATGCTAAAAAATCGTTTGAAAAAGGTGTTGAGATAAACGGCGAGATCTACTACAAAAAATCTGAGCCGCACAAAGCATCGGTAACAGGTGATACTGTGGGAGATCCGTTTAAAGATACCTCGGGCCCGTCAATGAACATCCTGATCAAATTAATGTCAATCGTATCGCTGGTTATCGCGCCGCACCTGAACAGCGCCGATAACACCAGCAAAATGATGCAGAAACAAGAGAAGGTACAGTCCATGAATGTACACCAGATACATGTAGATAAAAAGATCTAAGCATCTTTAAAGTATATAGAAAGCCTCCCGATTTTTCGGGGGGCTTTTTTGTTTTGGGGAAAGATTTATATTAGCATAAATGAAAGCCTTTACCGGGATCGTCCTTTACACCCTCTGCCTGTACGACATCTACCTTTACCTGCCGGATATATTCGACGTATTTAAGTTGGATATCCAACCGCCAACAACCGATTACCTGCTATACTTTGATGGCGCTATGTTACTAATAGGAGGAATAGTTTTAGGCATTATGCTGATACGTACCGGCGGTAAGTTCAACAAGGCTTTAGGTGTGGCTATGATGTTGATGAATTTGGTATTGACCCCGTGGTTTATATTAAGGGGGTTGCCGGGATGAAAAAACAAACACTTAAACTTATAATGATATCAGGCATGATGGCAATTGGCTGTCACGGTAAGAATACCGGTCAACAAACCGTGACAAAAGCCTTGGTTGCGAAACCTATCGATGAAAATCGATCTGCATTAATAACGGGTTTTGAAGTTTTTTTCAAAAGGTTTAATACCGATTCGGTATTCCAGATAGACCATGTTGATTTTCCGTTAAGGGCTAAAATTGTTGATGAAGAAATCGATACTACCATTTATATTCCCAAAAGCAAATGGCAGTATGTAAGCCTGTTAAATAACAAGACAGATATTGTAAAAAAAGTAAAGGTAAGCGAAAGCGAAATTACCATAATACATATGGTTGAAGATACGGGTTTACATGTAAGTTACCATTTTACACGAAAAAACGACGATTGGTTATTGGTATCCGTGGTGGATGAGTCGGATTAGATACTTATTTATCCAACTTTACGATCATCAAATTTGATACATGGCCATAATAATTAACACATGCAACGACCAGGGGAGATCAGTTTTACTGGAATTTTCGGTTAATCGCAACTGCTGTATGAATGGATAGCCCGGCCGCAAGCAACGCTATTAAAAATGAGGACCATTAAATCAGGAGTTAACACGGAAAGTTCGTTCCTTATTTATTTAAAACATCAGTTTTGAAATAAGCTGGTACTTAGTGTTTTCAACCGGCGCAGTTTTGCGGATAAAAAACAAACTTTAATCCACTCATAATCACAAGCTTTTATTCTGTATAAATCATCAATACTGTTGTTACATTCTGCTCTTTAACTTTTCAATAAATTTAAGTACGTTTGGGGGAAACTGATTTCAAGACTATCATAAACTGATCTTATTAATTAAAACATGAAGGTATTTGTAAAAAAATCTATTGAACAGCTAACCAGTACGGTTGATACGGAAGGCAGCCTGAAGCGCACGCTTGGCGCGGGTAGCCTTATCGCTTTGGGTATTGGTGCAATTATTGGCGCAGGTTTGTTCGTACGGACCGCTGCTGCTGCCGGCGAACACGCCGGTTCGGCAGTTACCCTGTCATTTATCGTGGCGGCTATTGGCTGCGCGTTCGCGGGCCTTTGCTACGCCGAATTTGCTTCTATTATCCCTATTGCAGGTAGCGCGTATACTTACGCCTACGCAACCATGGGCGAAATTGTTGCCTGGATCATTGGATGGGCACTAATATTAGAATATGCGCTTGGTGCGGCAACGGTATCCATAAGCTGGAGCGAATATGCCAATAAACTTCTCGACGGGAGGATACCGTATGAGTGGTGCCACTCCCCGATGGAATCTATCATGGTAAACGGGCACAGTGTGCATGGTATTGCCAACCTGCCTGCCTTATTGATACTTGTTATATTATCGCTGTTATTAATAAAAGGTACGCAGGAGTCTGCTACCGTAAACGGTATCATCGTATTTATCAAAGTGGCTATCGTGTTGGTGTTTATTGCTATAGGCTGGCAATTTATTAACCCTGCTAACCACACGCCATACCTTATTCCTGATAATGCGCCGGACATTATTCAACAAAATGGTAAGCCCTATTCTTATGCGCCGTTCTTTAACCACGGCTGGGGCGGTATTATAAGCGGTGCCGGTGTGGTGTTCTTCGCCTTCATCGGTTTTGATGCCGTATCAACAGCCGCTCAGGAAGCTAAGAACCCTAAGCGCGATATGCCTATTGGGATATTAGGTTCGTTAGTGGTATGTACTATTCTTTACATACTGTTCTCGTGGGTTTTAACCGGCGTTGCGCCTTACACCGATTTCATGAAATCGGGTAAAGAAGCTTCGGTAGCCTATGCTATCAGTAATTACATGCACGGTTACAATTGGTTGTCTACCATGGTTACTGTGGCTATCCTTGCCGGTTTCTCTTCAGTTATCCTGGTGATGCTGATGGGCCAGTCGAGGGTGTTCTACACCATGTCTACCGATGGTTTATTGCCAAAAGTATTTTCAGACCTTCACCCAAAATTCAGGACCCCATACAAAAGCAATATGATCCTGTTCATATTTGTTGGTGCTTTCGCGGCATTTGTGCCGGGCAGCGTAGCCGGCGACTTAACGTCCATAGGTACTTTGTTTGCCTTTATCCTGGTTTGTGTGGGTGTAATATTACTCCGCAAAACCGATCCGAACCTGCCAAGGCCATTCAAAACGCCACTTGTACCATTGGTGCCTATTTTAGGTATTATTGTTTGCGCGGCTATGATAATTGGTTTACCCCACGAAACGCAGATCAGCGCTTTGGTTTGGATGATAGCCGGGTTGTTAATTTACTTTGGTTACAGCAAAAAACATAGCAAACTGGGTACCGCTGGCGATATATTGCCTAAAGCCTCAGATTTCGAAAAACAGTAATTATTTTATTACATCAGCAAAAAGGTTCTGCAATTGCAGAACCTTTTTTGTTTTGAACCCTTTTGTATGGGATGAAAGCCAACCGCATAATTTGGGTACTTGTAGTTATTGCTATTATCAACTCTATGGGGTTTGGTATCATCATACCCCTGCTGTACCCTTACGGAAAAAAGTTTGGTATAACAGAGCATACCATCGGCCTGCTTACGGCGGCATTTTCAGTAGCGCAGTTTTTTGCCACCCCCGTACTGGGCTCGCTTTCAGATAAGTGGGGGCGCAAGCCTTTGCTGGTTTTCAGCCTTATTGGTACTGCTGCGTCGTTTGTTTTGTTTGGGTTGGCCAACAGCATTTTTATGCTTTTTGCCGCCCGCATACTGGATGGCTTAACCGGTGGCAACATATCAGTAGCGCAGGCGATGATATCAGACATTTCGACGCCTAAAGAGCGGGCCAAAAACTTTGGGATACTGGGCTCGGCATTTGGGTTCGGCTTTGTAATAGGCCCGGCTATTGGCGGCCTGCTCAGTAAGTTTGGTTTAAAGGTGCCTTTCTTTTTTGCTGCAGGTATTGCGGTTATCGGCGTTTTGCTCACGCTGTTCTTACTAAAGGAAACCAATCAGAAAAAAGGGAGTAAAGCAAAGCAAAAACATAGCTTTAGCTTTATATCGCTTTATACGGTATTAAAAAAGCCGGTTATCGGCACGGCTATATTCACCGGGTTTTTACTCACCATGGCGCAGTTTACCATGCTTATAGGTTTCCAAACCTTTAGCGTTGACCAACTTAAACTTAACCCTACCCAAATAGGCCTGTTTTACGGCGGTTTTGGAGTAAGCGGTATACTGATGCAAATGCTGGTTCCTGCGGTAAAAAAAATAATATCATCGCAGGCGGTGATACTTTTGCTATCAACTATTTGCTGCCTGGGCATGATGGTTTTGGCGGGGTTTGCCACAGCGCTGTTGCTGTTTGCCATAGCAATTGGTATTTATGGGTTGTTTAACGGCTTGCGCAACCCCATGTTAAACGCTATTATAGCCGACCACAACGACGATAGCGAGCGCGGCGAGGTAATGGGTATCAATCAGTCATACGCCTCAATAGGGCAAACGCTGGGGCCGGTAACGGCAGGGCTGGTCACAGCAATTTCTGTTCATAGTATATTCTTTTTATCATCTTTATATATTTTAATTGCACTTTTGTTTAGTATTCGTTTAATTTCAAAAGAAAAAACAAGCTAAACCTATGCATCCAATTATCTTTAAAGAGGTGTTATCTGTTACGATGATCCTTTTTGCCATTATCGATATACTTGGCGCTATCCCTGTAATAATACAACTGCGCCAAAAGGCGGGGCATATCGAATCGGAAAAGGCGAGCATTGCTGTATTGGTGCTGATGGTTGCGTTTTTATTTGTTGGTGATGAGCTGCTGGCCGTGATCGGGCTGGATATCTCCTCATTCGCAATAGCGGGCTCCATTGTAATATTTATCATCGCGCTGGAGATGGTGCTGGGCGTAAACTTTTTTAAAGAGGAGATGCCCGAATCGGTATCAATTGTTCCGCTCGCGTTCCCCCTTATAGCCGGCGCCGGTACCATGACAACGCTGCTATCCCTTAAATCGCAGTACCAAACCCAGAACATCATCGTAGGCATTGTGCTGAACACCATATTTGTTTACCTGGTGCTCAAAAATGTAAAATGGCTCGAAAAGCTTTTCGGCCAAACCGGCCTGCACATCCTGCGCAAAGCGTTCGGTGTAATATTGTTAGCTATCGCGATAAAATTGTTTAGAAGTAATAGTGGGTTGTAAGCCTCAAATCATAACGACCCGTCATTGCGAGGTACGAAGCAACTCCCGATAGACAAGACGTATGCAAAGTTTATCTATAGTCCGAAGGTCGCTTCGTACTTCGCAATAAGGCGTGTTCAAAGTCGTCCTGAACTTGTTTCAGGAACCCTCAGGACAAGTTAGCACGATGTTTAATTGCATGAGAGATGCCCAAATAAATTCGGCATGACGATATGTTATTCCAAAACTACCCCGTCTGGAGGCAGGGGGGCCACCATCCTGGCCACAAACATGGTATCTGCCTTATTTTCATAACCGGTTAACACCTTTATTTCTTCCAGCTGCAAGCCCAGTTGTTTGGTGATGAAGTTCACCGCGTCTTCATTCTCGGCTTTAAAGGCCGAGCAGGTGATGTAGATAAGTGGCTTGCCCGGTTTAAGATGTTTGGCTACGTTGGTAACAATAGCTTGCTGCAGGCGCTTAAAAAAGTCGGTTTTATGGATCTCGAACTGACTGATCATCTCGGGCGTGCGGCCCCAGGTGCCCGAGCCGCTGCAGGGCGCGTCCACTATAATGCCGTCAAATTCGTAGTTGTATAAAAGCTGCTCGTTGTTCTCGGTAAGGTCCATTACCTTTTTCTGGTACTTGCGCAGGCCCGCGTTTTGAAAACGTTCATCGAGGTTGGCCAGGATAGACTCGCGGATATCAGACACCACCAGTTTGATGTCGGGTTGCAGGCTATGCAGCAACAACGATTTACCGCCCGATGCCGCGCAGGCATCCCACCAGCTATCCCATTTCTGGGGCTTAAAGTAATTGGCCGTTTGCTGCGACGAAAGGTCCTGCACCTCAAACCAGTGCTGTTTGGGGAAGATGTTTTCGAGCCTCGTACCATTGGGCATAGATAAGCAGCCGTTACCTTCATCTTTGAAGGTAATACCGGCCTTGGTCAGTTCGGCCTTTACCTGTGTTTCAAAACCCTTGTTTACACGGATAAACAGATCAGGCTGTATAAAAAAAGATTTGAGGAAAGCGTCTTTATCAATTCCGGCAGAAAGCTGCTGTACCCAAGGGAACACGTCTTCAAGCTTAAAATCGGGATAAGTGGCTTTTATCAGATTTATTTTGTCGTCGATAGTAAAACCAACACAGGCTGCCCAATCGGGTTTAAAATGTTGAAGGAACGAATTTGACTGGCTGTTGCACAGAAACTCAGCTACCATCAAGCGGTCTTCGGCAGGCAATTTGGCGAGTGCACGGCCCAGGCGAAAATAGTTATAAATAAGCCTGCCTGCTACGCGGCGGTCAGTAGACCCCATTTGTTTGTTCTGGCGATAAAAGCCGGGTAAAAACTTACCTAAAGGCGTATCGGCAGGGTAGTCCCCTAATATTCGCTGAAACGTCTTTAACTGGTTAGTGGCTTTCATTGTACCTTCTTTAACTCAAAGTCTTCGTATTTAAGTATATCCACGTGAGTATTTATCCACCCCAGCCCCGGTTTTTTTACAAAATGAAAGCTGTTGTGTATGCCGGTAAAATCATCCAGATCGGGCTTGTTCATGTCTTCGCCATCGGCTAAAAGCTTGCCAAAATACATGCCGTGGTCAAAGCCTTTTATGGTAAATTCGGTAGGTTCAGCGTGATAAACTCTGCGGTAGCTTCGTAAAAAGTTATTTGTTTCAGCGCCTTTATAATCTATTTTATCGGTAGCGGTGATGTGGGTGTTCAGGCTTTGTAAAAGCGCGGCCTTTAAAAAGGCGAATTTATCCCAATTAGGGTGGCCAAATACCACCACGGGATAACTTTTTGAAAGGCTGCTCAACGCCCTAAGTGTTACCATTAAAAAGGCCTGTTTGGTAGAGGGTACCACAAATATATTTTCCTTTTCCGGCGATAGCTGAGCCATTATCGGCTCCAAATTGCCACGCGAAACCGTGATGGTAACTACCTGTATCTTCCGTTTGCCCAGGCTATCAATAGTGCGCTTAAAAGGCGAAGTGTATTGCTTTTCTTCGCTAAAGCCCGAGGTGAGTATAAATATTTTTTTTGGTTTGATCTCTTTGGCTATATACGTAGCCGCGCCTATTGCATGGTAAACCAATGGCGGCGTAATGGTAACCAACTTTTCGTTTTTGTATGTGGCCGGCCATGCGGGTGATAGCGGCGATACGATGGGCTTGCGCCAGCCAGTTAATGCCGAAGTGAAGCTTTTGATATCATCAGGGAAAACCGGGCCAACGATCAGGTCGCTTGCCTTAACCTGCGGGTTTAAGCCCAGGCTATGCGCCTGCGCGGCATCTGCCTTGCTGTCGAACACCTGCAGCCTGAAGTTGGCCCCTGTGAGGGTTATCGAATCAAGCGCCAGCTTAAAACCCTGGTAGTATTCAACCGACATGTTAGCCGATTTTAAACCTGCAGAAGTGTACTTTTGACCGGCCGCAGCATGGTCTAATCCAAGGGGAAGTATCAGTGATATAACAGAGGGTTTTATCTCCGGTATTTTCACCGGTTTTTCTTCAATTTTCTCTGTTTTTTTCGGATTTTTTTCAGTTTTTGTTTTTACAACAGGCGTAGGTACAGTACGCACTTTGGGCGAACATGCACCCATTATCAGCGCCGTTAAAACAAATATAAACCACTTATTCCCACTCAATTGTAGCCGGTGGTTTCGAACTGATGTCATATACTACCCGGTTAATTCCTTTTACGTTGTTGATGATCTCGTTTGAGATCTTTGCAAGCAGGTCATAAGGCAGGTGGCACCAATCTGCCGTCATCCCGTCTAATGATTCTACCGCACGCAGGCAAATCACGTTCTCGTAAGTGCGCTCATCGCCCATAACACCTACCGATTGTACCGGTAAGTAAATAGCGCCTGCCTGCCAAACTTTATCATAAACACCTGCCGAGCGCAAATTGTTGATATAAATCGCATCAGCCTGTTGTAATATGTCAACTTTTTCAGGCGTAATGTCGCCTAATATCCTGATAGCCAGGCCCGGGCCGGGGAAAGGGTGGCGGCCTAAAATATTAGGATCGATGCCCAGGGCCTTACCTACACGGCGTACTTCATCTTTAAATAAAGTGTTAAGCGGTTCAACAACCTTCAGCTTCATAAAATCGGGCAAACCGCCAACGTTATGGTGAGATTTGATGGTAGCCGAAGGACCCTTTACCGAAACCGATTCGATAACGTCGGGATAAATAGTGCCCTGGCCAAGCCAGCTTACACCTTGTACCTCGTGCGCGGCATCGTCAAACACTTCAATGAAAACCCGGCCAATGGCCTTGCGTTTCTTTTCCGGGTCGCTTACGCCTGCTAATGCATCATAAAAACGCTGTTTGGCGTCTATCCCCTTTATATTCAAGCCCATGTGCTGGTACGAATCAAGTACTGACTGGTACTCGTCCTTACGCAGCAGGCCATTGTCAACAAATATACAATGCAGGTTAGCGCCAATTGCCTGATGCAGTAATACCGCCGCTACAGAGGAATCTACACCGCCCGATAAACCTAATACCACCTTATCATCGCCCAGTTTAGCCTTCAGTTCGGCAATGGTAGTTTCAATGAAAGAATCGGGTGTCCAGTCCTGGCTGCAATGGCAAATATCAACTAAAAAGTTTTGCAGCAATTGCTTGCCATCTATGCTATGCGTAACCTCGGGGTGGAACTGTATGCCGTAGGTTTGTGTGCCGGTTATTTGGTAGGCGGCTACTTTTACGCTATCGGTACTTGCAATGATCTCGAAATCGCCGGCTATCCGGGCGATGGTATCTGCATGCGACATCCAGACCTGCGAACCTGTCGGAACATCTTTAAACAAAGGGTTATCCTGCTTTACAAAATCCAGGTTCGCGCGGCCATACTCGCGTGTACTTGATGCCAGCACCTCGCCGCCATGGAAATGCGCTATATACTGCGCCCCGTAGCAAACCCCCAAAATAGGGAGCGTTTTGTGGTGCCTGATAAACTCAAAATGCGGTGCATCTTCCTGGCGTACCGAATACGGACTACCCGAAAGGATAATACCTTTTACGCTTTGGTCAACTTCAGGAACTTTGTTAAAGGGATGGATCTCACAGTAGATATTGAGCTCCCTGACACGGCGCGCGATAAGCTGGGTAAATTGCGAACCAAAGTCAAGAATGAGGATTTTTTCTTGCATGGGCAAAGATAGGATTTTGAGCGGAAAAGTGAGGAAGGAAATTCAGTTTTGAAATTAATACTTGTCCTAAAAAATTATATTCGCTTGTAAATCTTCCGTTATGATAACGATACGCTTAGCTACATTTGATGATGTAGAAGAATTGCAGCAATTAATTAGCCTTTCGGTAAGGGGCTTAAGTGCACGTTATTATTCACAACCGCAAATAGACAGCGCTATCAAATATGTTTTTGGTATTGACAGCCAATTGATAACGGATGGTACATACTACGTGGCTGAAAAGGGCAATACAAAAGTAGGTTGCGGCGGCTGGAGCAAACGCAACACGTTATATGGCGGCGATCAACATAAAGATTTAGAAGATCCGCTGCTGGACCCTTCACAAGATGCGGCCAGGATAAGGGCATTTTTTGTACACCCAGATTATGCGCGCCAGGGTATAGGCCGTAAAATTATTAATGTGTGCGAGGATGCGGCTAAAGCTTACGGGTTTAAAAGTTTTGAACTTGGCGCTACATTGCCCGGAGTGCCTCTTTATGAAGCTATGGGATACACGGCGATTGAACGAATTGACGTTATCCTGCCCGATAAAGAATTATTAGGCGTCGTGAAGATGAAGAAAACTTAATTCAGCATGATCCTAAAAACTCGCCCCAATCCTTATAGCCTGGTTAGCACCGCCGGGGTTATTAAACGATGTGCCATACATCACCCTTAAACCTATATTGGTTTGAAAGCCTATGCCCAGTTCGGTGTAGTTTTTTAGCGTAGGGGTAGACAGGTAATTTATATTGATGATCTCCTGCAGTTTTAGCTTACGGATAAGCGGGATCTGATTGGTGATCAATCCACTGAAGTTATGCTCTAAATGCCCTTCCAGGTACTTATCCCCGGTGCTAAACCGGTAATAATCTAACAGCAGGAAACTGCTGATGCCGCCCTGGTAAAACAATACCTGGTTGCCGCTGAAATGCTTGTAATCGGTATAATAAATGTTTTTGGCATTAAAAAATTTACCCGCACCTACATAGAACGATGTTTTGCCATAAAAGCCCATCGGGATATCTGTTTTAGAAATATCGGCCGATAGCAGGTTGTAATCAGCATCAGAACCAAATACGTTTTTAACTGCTTTGGTAAAGCTTAGGCCAACAGTTGGATATTTTGATGGCAGATAGCGTTTGCCGGTGGGGTAGGTTTCGTACCGGTTGCTAAAATCGTAAGTGGTACGTACGCTAAATTTAAAAGACTGGTTCTCCGGGAACAGCGGCACATCTGCACCCGGACTAAGCGGGTTGTTGGATGTAAATTCGTGCCCTTTTGGATGGAAGAAACTATAATCGGTAGTATTTGACAAATACCTGCGGTTTGCCCATTCTGCACCGGCTGTTGCCTGCCAACCGCCGTAAATACGTTTAGACAAGGTTGCCGCTGCATATTGCTTTTGGTACAGCTTTTCAAAATTCTGCCGGTTCAGCAACGTATAAGCGGTATTCATTAACTGCGTAATAGGCTCATGGTTGTTCATGTCTATCACATCGCTTCCGCCGGCCAGGTTGAGCCTGAAAGAGCCGACAGGCATGGTTATACCACCGCTGGCATTAAACAGTTTGTTAGAGAAATCGTAACGCACTTTACCGTAAATACGAAGGTAACGGTTGTTTACGCTATCTATCTGTTTAGTGAACGAGCCGCCATACCCAAGCGCCAGCCCTTCAACAGTATTGTAGGATACCGAACTTAACAGGGAATTCAGGTTGTAGGTTTCATGCTGGTACCTGTTACGGTGGCGGTAGCCGCCCAGCAGCAATTTGCCTATGCTAACCTTGTTGTTCTCCTTATCAAGCGAGTCCAGGTAGGGTTTCGATTCGCGTTTGGCGGCCAGTACGGCTTTCTTTTGATAATCTGTTTTCTCTTCGCCGGTAAGTGGGATAGGCCTTTGCTGCTCCCAATAAACCGAATCTTTTTTGTTTACACCTTTTGTGATCCGTAATGTTTCGGTAAATTGTGTTTTGTCAAGCTTCGGGTTGATATTATAATCTTTATAAACCGAAATAAAATATCCGCCAAGTTTAAATCCGAACAGGCCGCCGGTAAATTCAAACTTCAGCGAGGCGGGCATCCAGGCGCTTCTGCTCACCGGGAAAAATTGTTCGCTAACTTTAAGCGTATCCACAAAATTGATGTTGGCTTTTTTCGTGATGAACAGGTCCAGACCCTGTATACGCCAACTATCTTCTAAAATATAAATATACCCGCTAAAGCAGGGGGCATAATCGTTACGCGGTATAACCCGTATCTTATTAATGGTTTCGCCGTTCTCTATGGCGGTGCCCGCATATTGATAGCGATAATATGATAACGCGTTATCCGCTATAGGCGATATTAGCGGGCGGTTGCTAAGCCCTTCCCAGTTTTGCAGGTTTTCGTAAAAGTTTACCTGCATATCTGATGCGCGGTTGAAAGTGAACGCCCGGTTACTGCCCGAGAATTTGGAGGATATGATCTCTTCGTGCACCTTGTCGGGACGCATAAAACTATATTTTGATTGCGATTCGGACAAGTAAACTATACCTGTGCGGTTAGAATCGAGGCCGTTTTCGCGGGCCATTTTCTGAACATCAAACCCCAGGAATTTTTTTGGTGCGGCCAGCAGCTTTTGCATTCCTTTTATATAAACCTCGGTGGTATAAGCCTGTACCTCATTCAAATAGGTTTTCCGTTTTTTTATCGCCTTGCGGATAATGGCGTATGCGGGGTCCTCGGCACCGGCGCGGATGGTTACCTCCTTTATCTGGTAATCTTCGGCCTTTAAAGTAATGTTGAGGGTTTGGGTCGTTTTCAGATCCAACAGCCGGCTCTCTTGCCGGTAGCCCATCGCACGGTATTGCACATCGTAACGGCCTGGTGTTAAACTTAATGTGTAGCTGCCATCGCTATTAGCCGATGTGCCTTTGGTGGTATTGCGCACATAGACGGTGGCAAAAGGGATGGCATTGCCGGCCTCGTCGGTTATTTTGCCCCGGATGGTAATATCCTGGGCGAAAATGGCAGATGTTAAAAATAGAAATATGATGAGCAGAAGGGGTGATCTCATAGAGGTGAATAAGCTTACGCTAAGTTGTGTAAATAGTTTAGATGTGCGTTGTTAAATTTTGTTAAACAAAAAGGCGTATTTATTTCTAAACACGCCTTTTTATGTCATGTACCTAACGGCACATCTTTTAGCTTATTTCAATATCTGCTCTATCTTTTCCAGTTCCTCCGATGAAAAATCAACGTTATCTAATGCTTTTAAAGAATCGGCCAATTGCGCCGGTTTGCTGGCGCCTATCAATACAGAAGTTACCCTGTCGTCTTTCAGCAGCCAGGCTAATGCCATTTGCGCAAGCGTTTGGCCGCGTTGTTCGGCTAAGGTATTCAGTTGCTTTATTTTTGCTATCACTTCGTCGGTAACCTGGCTTTCCTGCAAAAAGCCGGTTGATTTTGCCGCGCGAGAATCCTCAGGGATGCCATGCAGGTATTTATTGGTTAATAAACCCTGTGCCAGAGGCGAGAACGGGATACAGCCTACGCCGTCCTTTTCCAATACATCCAGCAGCCCTGCTTCGGGGTCGCGCACGAACATGGAATATTTGGGCTGATGAATTAAGCAAGGTGTACCCAAACGCTTTAATATGGTTATTGCAGCATCAGCTTCTTCGGCGTTGTAATTGGATATACCGGCGTATAATGCCTTACCCTGGCGAACGATCAGGTCAAGCGCGGCCATAGTTTCTTCCAGCGGTGTTTCGGGATCCGGGCGGTGGTGGTAAAATATATCCACGTAATCCAATCCCATGCGTTTAAGGCTTTGGTCAAGGCTTGATACGAGGTATTTTTTTGAGCCCCAGTCGCCGTAAGGGCCGTCCCACATGGTATAGCCGGCCTTGGTTGATATGATCATCTCATCGCGATACCCGCTAAAATCTTCCTTTAATATCTTCCCAAAATTGGTTTCGGCGCTGCCCGGTGGCGGGCCGTAGTTGTTGGCGAGGTCAAAGTGGGTGATGCCGCTATCAAAAGCCAGGTGCAGTATGCTACGGAAGTTTTCCATCACATCCACATGGCCGAAATTATGCCACAGGCCTAATGAAACGGCTGGCAGCTTTATGCCGCTTTTACCGCAACGGCGGTATTGCATTTTGTTATATCGTTCTTTGGAGGGTAGGTAGGTCATAATGGTTTTGTTTGAGGCTAAAATAGGGTTTCTGAACCGGGATTAAACTGATTTTTACGATTTACCAAAAAAATAATACCTCATCGCTACGTTTCCAGCAGTGACATATCATAATATCAAACTACCTCTGCCACTACAAACGTACTGCCTCCTACAAATACAAGGTCTTTATCGGTAGCATTTGCTTGTGCGGCTTGCAGGGCGGTTTTTACAGAGGGGTAAGTATTGCCATGCAAGTTAAAGCTCTCTGCTTTAAGCTTCAGGCTTTCCGCTTCCAGTCCGCGTGGTATATCCGGGCGGCAAAAATAATAGGTAGCGTCGGTTGGCATCATAGCTAACACTTTGCTGCTGTCTTTATCGTTTACCATGCCCATAACAAAATGCAGGTGTTCGTAATTAACAGCGGCGATATTTTTTAACACTTCAGTTATACCTTCGGGGTTATGGCCGGTATCGCAAATAGTAAGCGGGCTGCGCGATAAAACCTCCCAGCGGCCATGCAGGCCTGTTAATGTTTTTACTTGTTTTAATGCGGTGACGATATGTTCATCAGTAATAGTAAAGCCGTGTTTGCGCAGTTCATCCACAGCGGTTAAAACCGTGCGTACATTTTTTAACTGATAGCTGCCGGGCAGGTCGAGCTGGATGTGAAAGGGTGCATCGATCTCCATGTAATCCAAACTTTGGACTTCGGACTCACGGCTTCCGACTGCCTCTTTTACATTTGATGCAAATACCAGTTCCGCGTTTACTTCTTTTGCTTTATTGATGAATACTTCGGCCACTTCGGGCTGGTATTCCCCAATTATTACCGGGGTAGAGGGCTTGATGATACCCGCCTTTTCGGCGGCTATTTTTGGCAATGTATCGCCCAATAGATTCATGTGGTCCCAGCCGATATTCGTGATAACGGACAACAGCGGATTGATGACATTGGTAGAATCCAGCCGCCCCCCCAAACCAACCTCTACAATGGCGATATCTACCTGCTCCTTCGCGAAAAAGTCAAATGCCAGGGCAACGGTCATTTCAAAAAACGAGGGCTGTATCTGCTCAAAATCATGTTTATGCAACGCCACGAAATCAATAACGGCTTGCTCACTGATCATCGCGCCATTTATCCGGATGCGTTCGCGGAAATCTTTAAGATGCGGCGAAGTATATAACCCTGTTTTATAACCGGCGACGTGTAATATAGCCGCCAGCATATGCGACGTTGACCCTTTGCCATTGGTACCCCCCACATGTACGCTTTTAAACTTATGCTGCGGGTTATTTACAAAATTCAATAAAGCAATGGTGTTGGTCAGGTCGGCCTTATATGCGGATGCCCCTACGCGTGTAAATAAGGGTAATTGCGTGTAAAGATAATTGATGGTGGCTTTGTAGTCCATGGTCCATAGTCCATAGTCAATGGCTATGGCTGGTAATGCAAACTTAAAACAATTTTACTATGGTCTATCGTCCATTATCTATGGACTTGATTTTAATGTCGCTTAAACACAAAAGTTTGTGTGTAGGTTTGTACGTCGCTCGCGTTGGCCGAGGCGCTCACCTTCGCACTCAGAACGGCTTGTATACACTTATTTACCACGTCGCCATCAAGCAGCGTAGAGCCGCGGCCTACATTGGCATAAATAACATTGCCACTTTTATCTATTCTAAACTCAATTACTACTTTACCTTCAGCATTGCCGATATCAGGTTTGGCGGGAGGTCGCGAAAAGTTACGCGCGGTTAATGAATTACCGCCATTTCCGGATCCTGTTCCGTTATAATTATCGGTTAGGGTAGTTCCAGTTGTTTTGCCCTGGTTGCCCGGTGTGCTGCCGGTACCGTCACCTTCGCCGGTACCATTATTGGTCTTGCCTTTATAAAGGGCGTTTTGGTTCACAGTTGGCTTAGCCTCGGTTTTGGTGGTTGGCTGTGTGGCAACATTTGTACTTGGCTTTTTACTGTTTGCTGTTACTTCGGGTGCGTCTTCGTTGTCTTGAGTAACTACGTTTTTATCGCTGTTATCTACCTGTGGTTTTTCTTCGGTAGGCGGGGCAGGGGTTACCTTATCGGGTTTGGTGTTGTTGGCCTTTTCCGCTGCTGAGGGTTCTTCAACACTCATGTAATCACTGCCTGATCCTTCGTCAACCGTGCCATAATTAACCAGGATACCGCCTGTACCGTCCTCCTGTTTTACCGGCATCTGGAAAACGATAAAATAGCACAGGGCTATTACCACGCCAAGTATAATGCCTGTGGCGGCAAATGCTTTTGGATAATTATTTTCTTCCCTGTAGTCCATTTTTATTCAGTTTGCAGTTGGCGGTTGGCAATTGGCAGTTCGGTAATTTTAGTAAGCTGCAAACGCATAACTGCCAACTTCCTATCTATGGTTTAGGTTCTGTTGCCAGTACCAGTTTTATATTCAGTTTTTGTGCTATATCCATTACCTGTACCACATCCTGTATGGCAACGGTACGGTCTACATAAAGTACAATGGTCAACTCGGTTGCCAGCGATTTATAGCTTTGCAATGTGGGCTGCAACTGGTCTACCGGTACCTGCTTTTTATCAATGGTATAATTCAGATCCTTATCAATAGATACATTGATGGTTTTTTTTGATACGGATTGCCCGCTTGATGATTTAGGCAGCATCAGCTTTATTACGTTGGGGTTGGTTACCGTTGACGCGATCAGGAAAAACAAAAGCAGGAAGAACATGATATCGTTCATGGCCGAAGTATGCACTTCTGCTGATGCGCCTTTATGTCTTTTTCTTAAGTTCATTTGCTTGGTTCTTCTAACAGGTCTATAAATTCAATAGCGTCGGTTTCAAGTTTCAGTATCACCTTGTCAACCATCATATTTAAAATATGGTAGCATACATAAGCAAGCAGACCTACGAATAAACCCGCCGCCGATGTTACCATTTTTACATATAAACCACCTGATATAACACCCATACTGATGTTATCGGTTTTGGATATATCATAAAATATCTTGATAACCCCTGCAATGGTACCCAGGAAACCAAACATGGGGGCTATACCGGCAACTATACCGATGATACCTATGTTTTTTTCCAATTTCGATACTTCCAGTTTACCTACGTTCTCGATAGCGCCCTCAATATCTTTTATAGGGCGGCCAATACGCAATAAGCCTTTCTGCAACATACGGCCCAGAGGCGAGTTGCTGTTACGGCAAATGGCTATCGCCGATTGCAGATCGCCCGAATGGATGCTGGAGCGCACCTGGGTCATTAAATGCGATTCATCCTTTGATGCCTTGCGGATGGTAAAATAGCGTTCAAAAAATATAACGAGTGCAAGTATAAGTAACAGGCCGATGGGTAACATAATCCAGCCACCTTTTATCAGCAAATCGCCAAAGCGCAGTTCTTCATCGGGTATTGCGGCCAGCTGTTGTGTGGCCTGGTGCGCGGTATCAATTAGTTTTTGGGTGGTATCTGCGGCAACCTGCAATAATAGCATCATAGTTTTTGTTTAATTCGTTAGTGTAACAATGTATCCTGGTAGGAATATTCTTTATTTTTTTATTCGTGTAATGTAGATCTGGTCTTGTGTGAACTTACCCGTGTTGAGTATCTTGTCATAAGCACTGGTAGCATCAGCTTTAAGTTTAAATGTGCCCAGCGAAATGTTATACTTTTTGCCGGGAACGCCATTCGCAATATGCGCCTGAAATCCTTTTGCTTCAATTTTATTTATTTCCTCGTTTGCTTTTGCCAGCGTTTTAAACGCGCCCGCTAATATTTCATAACGCGGACCGGTGATAACATTGTTTACCGCGGTGTCCGTTTTTGCTAAGGTATCTTTTACCGTGGCTGTTTTCGCCGCAGCGGTGGTATCTGTTATTGGCGCTGTTTTGCCGGTATCCTTAGCGGTCGTATCGTCAACAGGCTCAATCTTCGCATTTACAACGGTTTCTTTTTTTACCGGGGTTTGTGATTTAAACTCACCCTGATCAAATATTGATACACCACCATACCTGTTTACCAGGAACACAACCAGCGCGGCAAACAACAGCGCCAGTATCACAAAAGTTATTCTCGACCTTTTGCGCTTTTTGCCGGATAACGCTACCAGGTAAGCTTCGTGTTCCTCATCGGTTTCAAATGTCAGCTCACTCTGTTGCTGCTGCGGCGCTACCGAAGCAGTGTATTCTTCTTCCACCGGTGTATCGGCGGCATATGGTTCGGGTGTACCCCGTTCTGCACGGTCGCTTCCTAATTTATGAATGGTTACCGGCTGATACGCAAAAAAATCAGGATCGGTGCTCATATCAGTGTTCGGCCTGAATAGCAACCTGGAGTCGCCGGTGTAAAACCAGCCCAGGTCTGCCAGCGGCGCTTCACCCATCTGTGCCTGCAGCTTTACGCTATTAACAAATTTTTCGGTGAAATATTTTGATGATGCCAGCGAAATGTTCTTTTTATCTGCAATATATTGAGGCAATGTATCATCGTCTATCGATTGCGGATCAAATTGTACGTTGTGGGCGGGCGGATAAAACTTGCCCTCGTCGTCGTTATAATAACCGTTTATGCGTGTATGCGCAAAATAACCTAACCCTGGTACACTTACGTCGCCATGTTGCGCCAGCAGTTCGCTTATAAAATAGCCTACATCCATTCGCTAAAAGTACGGATAATTATAAAACATCAAAAAGCTTAAAACGCGTAGCCTACGCCGCCAAATATATTAAACCCGTAATTTGGGTAATAGAGCCATGTTTTGCTACTGGCGTTAAGGATATTGTTTGCCTGTATAAATACCGAAAGCTGTTTATTAACCTTATAGGTTGCACCGCCGCTCAGGTCGGCAAATGATGCAACCTGGGTGTAAACAGGGGCCGAAGGCGTACTGCCGGCTACCAACAGCGGGTCCTGCGTGCTGCCGCGGAACAATAATGACCCGTTAATATCAACCTTATCGTTTATGTGGATGCTTGTACCGGCCGTAAGTATAAATTTAGGCAGGTTCCAGGGCTGCGCTTCGGTAGCCATTTTGTAATCTTTGATCTCAACACGGCCGTATATATTTACGTCTTCGGTGGCTTTAAAATCAAGCTCGCCATTAAAGCCGCTCACACGGGCATCACCATTATCATATATTACCTGGTATTTGTTAAAGGTAGCCGCAAAGTTGTTTACAAAAAGCGGCAGATTTTTTATGCTGTTGCGATATATAGCCGCTTTAAAGCCAAGGCCGGGCGCCAATGTGCCTTTTAAGCCAACGGTAACATCAAGCTTATCTACAGAATTTATCAGGGCGATGTTTTCGCCTAGGAAAGGGTTTATATCGGTAAATTCTTTGAGCGACGCACGGTTAATATCCCCTTTGGCTTCGGCAAAAAGGCGAACATATTTCGGCACCACCTGAAACTCAAGCTTCGCCGCCGGGAATATGTAAAAGCGCGATGACACACCAAACTCCTTGGCTATATTTACACCCGCGTCAATTTTATAGTTTTCGCCCTGGAATTTTATATAGGGGTTAGCCCTTATAATGCTGTTGTTGTTTGAGTAAGCCACATCCTTTTGTGTAGCCAGATCTAAAGAGGCACTTAAACCGGCATAAAACTGCTTAACCGTTTTGTTTAAAAAACCACTCACTACAACGCTGTTTTCTTTAGCGCTAAAGGCATTGCTGAATATATACCCCTTAAACTTTGCCGCATAGGTAAAGGCGTTTTCTTCGTCCGTAAAGTTCTTTGCTATCTCGCCCTCGGCACCTATGGTGTTAAAGGTTTGTTTTGCGGGGTCGAAGTTAACCGGCGGGTTATCCTGATCTATCCCGTAAAAGTAGGTTTGATGGCGGTTATAGGTTAAACGGCCGGTAAGCGTGTTTTCTGCGTTTATACTTTTACCAAATACGCCAACTTCCTGCCTGCTATCGTTCTGCTTGCTTATAGCGCTGCCGCCTTGTGCAAAGTGTTTAAAAAATCCGCCAACCTGAAGGGCCTGGTCTCTGCCATTGCCGAAGTACCCTTCTGCAAAAGTGGTTTTCATGCTGCCGAAACCGATCTTTGCAAAGTTATTCAGCAAAGCCGAATCCTGCTCGGCCGGGCGTTTCATCGCGTCAAGTTGGCGTATATTATTATCCTGTGAAAGCTTTTTGTCGATAGGAGAATAGCTTAACGGCGCTTTGTACGGCGATTTATCCTCCAGATCGGGGTTGCGCCGAATTTTTACCGCTTCGGCCAAAACCGGTTTGTACGATGTAGTCACTACAATTTCTTGGGCCAGGCTGCTGCCACTAGTAGGTGTGTTGCCATTTTTAGTGGTATCGGCAGCGGGCACTTTTGCCGCTGCATCACCTAAAGTTTTGGCGTTCGCTTTTTTGGCAGACGAACTTTTCGCCGTTTGTTTTTTTGTTGTGGGTTTCTTTGTTTGTGCGCCGGCAGGAACAAAGTATAATACCATTAATAAGGTAAGCAGTGTTACGGTGTATCTCTTGGTCATTGCTTGTCTTTTTCTATTGTTCTTTGTTTTCCTGTTTGGTTTGTTCGGTTGCAGCTGGTTCGGCAGCCGCAGGTTTCTCGTTAGCAGGGTTAGCCTGTTCAGCCTTCTGCGGCTCCAGCACATTCATTTTCTGCCGGGCTGTATTCAAAATATCATCATCGCCTTTGTAGTTATCAATAATACTTTGTAAGGTTGCCTTAGCCTGGAAGATATCTTTCAGCCCCACATAATTATCAGCCAGTAAAATATAGGCTTTAGCTACCCAGTAATCATAATTAGGCAAGTCCTTAACCAGATCAAAACAGGTTTTTTGCGATGCCTTGTATTTGCCCTGCAGGTATTCAATGTTTGCAATATTGTATTTGGCTTCGGCTGCGGCCACGGTTTTGGTATTGCTAACGGTGTAGTTCAACTCTTTTACAGCAGCAGTGGTATCGCCCCTTTGAAGGTAAGCTTTACCGGCGTATAGCCCGGTTTTGAATTTTTCTTCCTGCGATGATTTCTCATTATCACGTATCAGCTTTACGTATTTCAAAACATCGTCGGGCATGTTTATCTGCGAGTAGCATATCAGCAGGTTGTTAACCGCGAAGGTGTAATCTGCCTGGTACTCAGAGTTTGTTTCCAGCCTTTTCAAAAATACAATTGCATCGTTATACTTCTTCTGGTTCATGTACAACTTGGCCATGCTGATAAGCGATTTTTCGCTGTATGCGCTTGTCCAGTCGTTAAGTATAACGTTATAATCAACCACAGCCTCGTCGGTTTTACCCAGGCTGGCCAGGCTTTGCGCACGAATAAACCGCGATTGTTTTTCATAGATCTGTTTGGTCGGGAATTTATCAAAATAAGCGTTAACCGCATTTACAGTACCCTGCCAATCGCCTTTTAAATAAAGGTTGTTGGCGGCAGTGTATAAAATGCTTTCCTGTTCGGCGGTGGTGTAATTGCCTATTGCAGTTGAGTTGGCATAGTTTAAGAACGACGAGGCATCACCTTTATCAGTATATATCTTTTCAACCTGTTTTAATGCCTGTTTAGCTTCGTCAGAAGACGAGTAATCCGATACGACCTTTTTAAACGATTCGGTAGCGGCATCGTCGTTGCCTGCGTTATAGTCTATTAAGCCGATGGTGGTATAAGCGCGTGGTATATAGCTGCTGCGCGGATACTTTTGTATCATAGCGTTCAGGTCGGCCCTGGCGCGCTCGCCGTCGTTTTTCAGAAAGTAAGCATAGGCTATCTCAAAGGCAGCGTCATCAGCATAATCCGAATTCGGGAACTGGCTCAACAGGTTGTTCAGCGTGCTGATCTTAGCATCCGGGTTACCCTGCAATCCTTGTATTATACCGCGCTGAAATAAGGCGTATTGCTGCCCCTGGCTATGGCGGGCAATAATGCGGTCGTAGTTTTCTAAGGCGTTGCCATAACTCTTTAATGCAAAGTAGCTATCACCCAAACGGCTTATAGCATCGTTCTCGGTGCTTTGGTCTTTTACATCGCCCCGCAAAAATTTCTCAAAGTAATTGGCGGCCTTGCGGTATTGCTCATCGTAAAAAGCGGCGTAAGCAAGGGCATAATTGGCAAAATTGGCTACATCGGTCTCTTTGGACTCCGGCATTCTCAAAAACTCTTCAAAGTTTTCTACCGACTCGGTGTATTTGCGTACCTCATACATCGATTCGGCCATCCAGTAAAGGGTTAAAGCCTTTATTTTTGTATCAACCGGGTTTTGTAACGACCGTAGGAAAATGCCGATGGCGTTTTCGAAGGCGCGCTCGTTGTAAAACTCCAGTCCGCGGAAATAAGTCACTTTTTGGTAAGCTATCTGCGCGCTTTCAGATTTGTTGGGGATGGGCTCTAATATTTCTACAGCCTCTTTGTAATTCTTAGAGTTTAACAAAGCTTCGCCCAATAATATTTTAACGTCTCCCGTACGGGCTGACCGGGGGTAATTTTTCAAATACTGGCGGGTAGCTATCAGTGCCTCGTTATTAAAATCAAGTTCGTATGATAGTTTGGCATATTCATACAAGGCATCCTCTTGCAATTGGGCATCGTAATTTAATTTTGACGCGGTACGGAAAGCGTTGCGTGCGCTTTGCTTATTGTTCATTTTCAGGAACACGTCGCCTAAAGTATAGCTGCCGCTTTGGCTGTAATTATCATTTTGCGCCACCAGTTTTTCTAAAACAGCAGCGGCCTTACCATAGTTGCCCACTTTATAATATGCATAACCTATCTGGTAGCTATCCTGGGTGTTTTGGGTACGGCCATTATCGGCGTTTTCAAAGCGGCTGTAGTACTCAACGGCTTTATCATAGTTAGCCTTTGCAAAATACGATGCCGCAATAATACGCAGCATTTCGGTCTCGTTTTGTTGCTTTGTGCTATTGATGATGGGTATAGCGTAGTTAAGTACATCATCGTACCGCTTATCTAAAAAATAAACGGCGGTAATGTAATAAGGATAACTGCTTTCGTATTTTTTCGAATTTTTTAACCTTTCGAAATTAACCAGCGCCAAATGGTAGTCTTTATTTAAGTAGGCTATATAGGCAAAGTAATAAACGGCATCGTCAGTAAACGGCGATCGCTTGTTTTTTACCTCACCAAATAAAAGTTGCGCGTTCTTGTAGTCGTTTGTGATGAAGTAGGCATAACCTTTTCTGAACTTATACTCGGTATTTTGTGCGCCGTTCAGGTCAACCGCGTCAACTTTATTAAACCAAACCAGCGCCTCGGTATACTTTCCCTGCTTAAAATACGATTTGCCCACCTGAAAGTATGCCTGTTTGGCAAGCGGGTTTTCGGGGTGCTCTTTTATGAAGCGGGTTAACATACTTTCGGCATCGTCGTTGCCAAGCTCTAAGGCGCAAAGGGCTTCGTAGTATTGCGCGTTTTCCTTAAGTAAGGAAAGCTCTGATTCAAATTTTGATTGCTGACCGGTTTTTAATTTTATTTGCTCAACCAGGCGAAACTGCTCGGCAGCGGCAGCATACTTACCCATGGCCATCAGGTTATTCGCATTTTGGTAAGTGCGGTTGGTGTGGAAGGATGGGTTTTGCTGCGCCAGCGCAGGCAAGGCTAAAAATACCGGTGCAATAAAGGTGATGTATCTAAGTTTGATCATAAAGGCAATAATGATGATGCTAAAATAGCTAATCGCAAAAATGCAATCCACATTAGTAATTAACAAGTGTGGATAAGCACTTTTTTTAAACGATGTTACTTATTGCAATGGTATGCTTGTGGAAAACTTTATATAACAATGTAATAGCCCGGTAATAATTATATAACCCGTTACGCGGTTAAAAATAATTGCATCGCTTAAAGCGTTTTGCAAGAGTATGTTAAGGAAAATTCGTGTTTTTTTATGGTTGCCTTTGTTAATAACGGGGCTGTTAGCATTTAAGGCGGCCCCGCCGCCAATCACTTATATTACCCTGCAAAATCCGGCACTTAAATTAACCCCAACTGAATTTTATATTGGCGATGTTATTGACGAACGCAAGGAAATTAATACCATCGGCAGTTTGCAACCGGTAGTAAATAATATTGGCGGCAATGTTGTTCGGCCTTATAGTATAGATATAAAAGGTGGTTTTACAGCTTTAAAAAGCTTTATAAGTAATGCGCTGCCTGCTAATAAGCATTATCGCCCGGTAATTGCCAGGCTAAAAACACTGAAGGTTGCCGAAGCGCCGGTAAATGGAGGAATGGTGAAAGGGGATATTAAACTTTCAATTGCTTTTTACCTGGAAAAAGCTGACGATCCGGTTTTTCTTGTTGATTATAATACAACAACCAACTACCAGCGCAAGCCCGGTCCTGCACAACAAATAGAGCCCCTGATAAACAGCGCGCTTGGCAATAGCCTTGTATACTTAAATGATTGGGTCAACACAGAGGCTGCCGGGAACATTAAATTGGCTAAAGGAGTGAAGGTGAGTTTTACAGAATATACCGAACCTGTAGAGGGGGACACGATTTATTATCATGTTGACCGCCCCTTACGATGGATTGATTTTAAGGGGAGAAAGCGAATAGGCAGCAAAAACGCCGCCGAGATTTTTGCAGGCCTTGGTTACGATCAGGATGCAAAACTGGTTAACGGTGTAGTAAATGTTACTTTGGCAATGAAGGTATACGCACCTAAAAGCGCCTGCGGGGTAAATACGGATGCTTTAAATGACTATAACTTAACCCACGAACAGCACCATTTTGACATAGCCAGGCTGGTTGCCGAACATTTTAAACAAAAAATCAAGGGTTCGGGTATGACACCGGATAACTATGAGGCCACTATAAATATGGCCTATATTGATGCCTTAAGAGAGATGGGAGATTTGCAAAAGCAATACGATACGGAAACCGCGCATAGCGCAAATGCTTATCAGCAACAGTTATGGAATAAACGTATTGATAAAGAGTTGGCTGGCCTTGGAATAAAACCAGGATTGCTTTAAGCTGCTGCCGTAGTAGTTAGATGCCTTTTTATAGAATTAAGCAATACGTTGATATCGAAGGGCTTTTCTATAAAATCGTTGGGGCCGTTTTCCTGGTTTAAGCTGCTGCCCACATTGTGGCTTGCCGAAATCATTATAACAGGTATATTGTGTGTACCGGCTTCTTTTTTTAGCGCCTGGCAAAGCTCGCGGCCGTCTAAATTGCCAAGCATAATATCAAGCAAGATAAGATCGGGATGCTTATTGTGTATTGTTTCCATCAATAACCGGCCATCTGTTAATGTGTCTACTTTATAACCCGAATCTTCGAGTATAAATTGTAAGACCTCTAATATATCTTTATCATCATCCACCGCTAAAATCCGTCTCATTGTGTTTTATTTAAAGTAAGTATCTGTATAATATCGAATTACAGGAGCAAAACTTATACCAAACAAGCCGTTCTTGCGCAATTAATGTGGCTTCTTCAAAATGTACCTTGATTTTTTACAGTTGGCGCAGAAATATCGCTTAAGAGGTAAAAAGAAAAATAAATTTTTGACGAACCAATTTCTGTGAAGCTGGTGATGAAATAAATTGCCGCATTTAGGGCAGGGGGTGCTGGGCATTTTGGCTGAATGATTCAAGTTGTTACTGCTGCTATAGGGATATAGTAGATACGTTAAAAATAATCGTATGGTTTGCTGTTAAAAATAGTGGGGGAGTACAAATATGCAATTAAATATCGAAAAACAGCCGAACCGGCATATAAAAAGTTGCAGTAGGTGGGATATTCAACAACATTGCCAACGGCCCGTAGCGCTGCGCTGAAAAGTTAAATTGTTGTAAACCAAATGTTAATGCAGTGATTTTCTCTTGAAAATTCCTTAATTTTTTTGAAAAAATTAAAGTAATTTCCATAAAAAAAGGTCCTGTTAAAGCAGGACCTTTTTTTATTTTGATGAGGATAATTAACTCCAAAGATTGGTTGGGTATGTACCGTTTTGTACCAATTCTGATATTGATTTTTGAACGATGGGCTTATCTTCCTTATAAGTAACCCCAAACCATTTGGTGGCCGTTGGTATAACTTTAAAAGATGCGGTTCCGCTTTTGATCAGCTCGTCGGCAACCAAAGGGATAAAAAATTCTGCCTTCGGGTTCGTTTTATTTGCCTCAACAAATTTTTTGAAAAGCTCCATGCTCTGGCCAAAAACAGCCGGCGTAAATCCCCAAAAATTCATAGATACGCGGGTATCATTGGCAAGGGCATGTTCGCCGGTTGCATCTTTATAAGCTACAGTACCGTCTTCTTTGAAATACACTTCCGTACGTTCGGTTACTTCGGTCATGTTACCGTTCTCGTCAACGGCGCATACGCCGCGCGATACCGTGCCATGTTCTGACAGGGTTTTATCTATCTGGTAGCCAATAATCGCGTACTTATCATCCGCTACTTCGGTAGTTAAAAACTTAGCCATTTTGTCGAAGGCATCAAAACCGTAATAATCGTCAGCATTAATAACGCAGAAAGGCTCGTTTACCTGGTTGCGTGCGGCCAATACCGCATGCGCGGTGCCCCAGGGTTTTGCCCGCTCTATGTTTTCCGGTATGCCGAATGGCTCCAGGTCGTAATTCTGAAAAACATAATCCGTTTCGATACGGCCCTTTAATTTTGGCTCAAATATGGCTTTAAAGTTTTCGGCAAATTCCTCGCGGATGATAAAGCTTACCTTACCGAAGCCCGCTTTTATAGCATCGTAAATAGAATAATCGATAATAGTTTCGCCGTTAGGGCCAAAGCCGTCAACTTGTTTCATGCTGCCGTAGCGGCTGGCCATTCCTGCGGCCAAAATTAATAGTGTAGGTTTCATGCTTAAAGTAGGGTATAGATGTTTGTGTAATACACAAGGTTAAATGTGTATAAATGTTTCAAAATTATTTAATGTACCTAAAGTCCTGCCCGTTTTGAATGTTCAGCAACGATTCGTATATCAAACGGATCACGTTGTCTACATCGTCCTTATGGATCATTTCAACGGTGGTATGCATATAGCGCAGCGGTAACGATATCAGCGCTGATGGAACGCCATCGTTTGAGTATGCAAAAGCATCAGTATCGGTACCGGTTGACCTGCTCGAGGCCTGACGCTGAAACGGTATACCCGCCTTCTGTGCCGATTCTATCAGCAGTTTGTTCAAATTATTCTGTACTGCTGGGGCGTATGATATAACCGGGCCCTTGCCGCAAGCCAGGTCGCCCTGAGTTATCTTGTTGATCATCGGGGTGCCGGTATCGTGGGTAACATCAGTAACAATGGCCACATTGGGTTTTATACGGTGCGCTATCATCTCGGCGCCGCGCAAACCAATTTCTTCCTGTACGGCGTTTACTATATAAAGGCCAAACGGCAGTTTTACATTGTTCTCTTTTAACAAACGGGCAACCTCGGCTATCATAAAACCACCCGCGCGGTTATCTAAAGCACGGCCAACGTAGTAACGGTTGTTCAGTACCATAAACTCGTCTTCATAAGTTATTACGCAGCCAACATGTATGCCCATTGCTTCAACTTCTTCTTTACTGGTGCAACCGCAATCTAAAAAGATGTTTTTTAGCGATGGCGCCTCTTCCTTTTCGCCGCCCAAACGGGTGTGTATGGCCGGCCAGCCAAAAACAGCTTTAACTATGCCATTGTCGGTGTGTATGTCTACCCGTTTTGATGGCGCTATCTGGTGGTCGCTGCCCCCGTTGCGGATAACATATATCAAACCATCATTGGTGATATAGTTTACAAACCACGATATTTCATCGGCGTGCGCCTCAATAACCACTTTATATTCGGCCGTTGGGTTTATCACGCCCACAGCAGTGCCGTAATTATCTACAAAATGATCGTCAATATAAGGTTTCAAATAATCGAGCCAAAGCTGCTGGCCTTTCCATTCAAACCCGGTTGGTGACGGGTTATTGATGTATTTTTCAAAAAACGCTAATGATGTTTCGTTTACTACAGCCGTTTTCTGTTCGGCCTCAGTTTTCTTTTTTGCCATGTGTTGTATCTGATATTGCCACCCGGGGAGGATAACAGTTTCGCAAATATAATAAAGCAATTGATAATGAAGAAATGTCTATTAAACAGTTATAAGTATTATTCGTTACCTCGGCTACGGTTTGCGGCGCAGCATGCCTTCATAAAGTAGCTATATGCGGCTGAACGCTTGCTTATGTTTTATGTTCTGATTTATTATTGCCAATTTGCCACACCCAAATCAAATAGAATACATGAGATCTGCCTACTTTAAAGTTTATAAAGCCCCCGGTAATAAAAGAATAAATGATAAGATGGCTGGGAAAAAAACAGTGGGTTTTGCTGCCGGCATAGCGCTAATATTGCTGCTTTGCTCTTTTGGTGTTGCCATGGCTACCGGTAAAAAGCCGGGTACACCTCGCCCTAAAATTGTAAACATTGTAAATTTTATTCGCCTGCTGGAGCCGAGGGATGCCGCAATAACCGAAGATGTTTTATACCAAACAGTGGTAAAGCAGGTAGCCATCATGAAAAAATATAACCTGCCCGGCACTTTTCTTTTACAATACGATGCTTTGATGGATGCCCGGTATCAAAAATTGCTGGCAGGTCTCCCTAAAGATTCATTTGAAATTGGGGGGTGGTGGGAAATACCCCAGCCGCTGGTTGAAAAGGCAGGGCTTAAATGGCGAGGCCGCTACCCGTGGGACTGGCGGGCAAACATTGGTTTTTCAACAGGGTACACACCCGCCGAAAGGGAAAAATTGATAGATGTTTACATGGCCGATTTTAAAAAGGTGTTTGGGTATTATCCACAGTCGGTTGCATCGTGGTTTATAGATGCGCATAGCTTAAACTATATGTACCAAAAATACCACATCGTAGCCTCGGCAAACTGCAAGGACCAGTATGGTACAGATGGGTATACCCTGTGGGGCGGCTATTGGAACCAGGCATATTATCCAAGCAAAATAAACTCGTACATGCCGGCGCAGCACGCGCAAAACCAAATCCCGGTGCCGATTTTCAGGATGCTGGGCAGCGACCCCATCAGGCAATATGATACAGGCATAAGCAGCGACAGGCAGGGCGTTATAACGCTGGAGCCTGTTTACCCGAAGGCGGGCGGCAGCCAGGAATGGGTAGATTGGTTTTTCAGATCTTTTACCGGCGACGAGCCTTTAGGGTTTAACTACACCCAGGCCGGGCAGGAAAATTCTTTTACGTGGGATGCCATGGCTAAGGGTTTTGAGATACAGATGCCGCTGATTGCCAAATTAAGGGCCGAGGGTAAACTAAGGGTAGAAACCTTGGGGCAATCCGGCTTATGGTTTAAAAAGAACTATAAGGTTACACCGGCCACTACCTTTGCAGTTACAAAAGATATGGCAGGCAGCGACTTGAAAACCATTTGGTTTAACAGCCGCTTTTACCGCATAAATATGCTTTGGGAGGGTGGTGCCCTGCGCATCCGCGATATCCATTTGTTTGATGAGAATAAGCCGGATAAGTACACCAAACAGGTGGCAGCATCAAACGAATGTGATTTTTTTACCCTGCCGGTAGTGGATGGCTACATCTGGAGCAAGCCCGGCCAATTTGCAGGCATGCGTGTTAAGGCTTTGATTGACGGGCAAGAGATTTTATTAAAAGGCGGCAACCCCCAATTTACCAACGTTGGCACAACGGGTGTGCACATTTCCTGGCCGCTAACCACCATAAACGGATACTTGCAAATGGACCTGAACGAGCGGACGATAAATATCAAATTGGTGAGTAACAAACCCTGCAACTGGTATCTCGACCTTGACACCGCCCCCGGCACTAAACTGCCGTTCAATAAGGTCAACTTAAAAAACGTTAATTGCAGTTTTGATGGCATTGATTATAAGCTAAATGCCGCTAAAGGCACTTTTTCTGAACCTGCCAACGGCGCAGTTTTACGGTTAAAGCCGCAAACGAATATAATTTCACTAAACCTGGGCGATACAAAAGCCTTATAATTTATACTCTTTTTTACCGAAATGATAAGACTGCTGAAAATTGAAATAGTTACCTTGTTATTGCTGTTAAACGTACTAACCGCTGCAAGCGTTTACGCCCAGGTTGGTGCTGTATCTCTTAAATGCGAACACATGTCTTCGCCCATTGGTGTTGATGCCGTGCAGCCGCGTTTGTCATGGCAAATAAACGATACCAGGCAGGGCGCCAGGCAATCGGCCTACCAGGTTTTGATCGCTAAAGATTCGGTAGGCTTATCCTTCAAGAAAGGATATGCCTGGGATTCAGGAAAGCTCAGTTCACCGGCGAGCAGTATTACCTATAATGGCACTAAACTGGAACCTTTTACCCGGTATTACTGGAAGGTACGTACCTGGGATAAAGACGGTAAACTTATGCCTGATAGCCGCATCACCTTTTTTGAAACAGGCATGATGGGTATGGCCAACTGGCGCGGTAACTGGATAAGTGATGAACGCGGTATCAATACCCTGCCTGCGCCATATTTCCGTAAAACATTTGTCGCCGCAAAAAAGATAAAGTCGGCCAGGGCGTACATCGCGGTTGGCGGCTTGTACGAACTTTATATAAATGGCAGCAAAGTTGGCAACCACCGGTTAGACCCTATGTACACCCGGTTCGACAGGCGCAACCTGTATGTAAGCTATGATGTTACCGCCCAATTGCAGAGCGGTAAAAATGCGATTGGCGTAATATTGGGCAACGGCTGGTATAACCATCAATCGCTGGCGGTTTGGAACTTTGACCGCGCACCATGGCGGCAGCGCCCAACGTTTTGCCTGGACCTGCGCGTAACCTACGAGGATGGTACCACCAGCACTATTTATACCGATGATAGCTGGAAAACACATCTTAGTCCGATAGTATTCAACAGCATTTACACCGGCGAACATTACGACAGCAGGCTGGAAATACCGGGATGGAACACTCCTGATTTTGACGATACAAAATGGCAGGAAACAATGCTGCGCGCCGCGCCTTCAAAAAACATTGTGAGCCAACTGATGGTGCCGATACGGAATGTGGAAGAGATCCCCGCAAAATCTATAGTGAAGTTTACCGACCAGGATTATGTGATTGATCTTGGCCGCAATATAGCAGGGGTAACCAGGGTGAAATTAAAAGGCGACAGCGGCACGGTAGTGAAGATAGTGCATGGCGAAAGGCTATACCACGTAACGGGCACAAAGCCCGGCGATAAGGCCGTAAAGGGGCATGTAGACTTGTCGAACATCGATGTTTATTATCGCCCTAAAGACGATACCGACCCTTACCAAACCGATATTGTGATACTGAACGGCAAAGGCGAGGTGGATTTTATGCCGAAGTTTAACTACAAGGGCTTCCAATATGTAGAAGTACTGAGCAGCAAGCCCATACAGTTACAAAAGGAAGATGTAACCGGGTATTTTATGCACAGCGATGTAGAGGCCGTGGGTAACATCAGCTCGTCAAACCCGCTGATAGATAAGTTGTGGCGCGCCACCAATAACTCGTACCTCTCTAATCTATTTGGGTACCCTACAGACTGTCCGCAACGCGAAAAGAATGGGTGGACAGGCGACGGACATTTCGCGGTGGAAACCGGCTTGTATAATTTTGACGGGATAACCGTTTACGAAAAATGGATGGCCGACCACCGCGACGAGCAGCAGCCCAATGGCGTATTGCCCGATATCATCCCTACCGGCGGCTGGGGCTATGGTACAGCTAACGGTACCGACTGGACAAGCACCATCGCCATAATTCCATGGAACCTGTATTTATTTTATGGCGATAGCAAGCCGCTGGCTGATAATTATAATAACATTAAGGCATATGTAAATTACGTGACCGGAATAAGCCCCAACGGATTAACAACATTTGGCCGCGGCGACTGGGTGCCGGTGAAATCATCGTCGTCGTTAGAGTACACGTCGTCGGTATATTATTATGTAGATGCTATTATATTGGCTAAGGCAGCTAAATTGCTGGGTAACCAGGCCGATTTTACCCGTTACAGCGCGCTGGCCGCGAAGATCAGAAAAGCGATAAACGATAAATACTTTAACCCGGCCACCTGCATTTATGGTTCGGGCGTACAAACCGAGCTGAGCATGGCCCTGCAATGGAAGGTAGTGCCTGAGCAATACAGACTTAAGGTTGCCCAAAACCTTGCCAATCGCGTAGCGAAGGATGGTATGCACCTGGATGTTGGTGTGCTCGGCGCTAAAGCCATTTTGAACGCTTTAAGTGATAACGGGCAGGCAGAAACCGCCTATAAACTGGCCGCACAGGATACCTACCCATCATGGGGCTGGTGGATTGTTAACGGGGCCACAACCCTGTACGAGAACTGGGATATAAACGCGGCGCGCGATATATCATTAAATCACATGATGTTTGGCGAAATTGGGGGCTGGTTTTTTAAAGGTTTAGGCGGCATCAAACCCGATGAAGCACATCCCGGTTTTAAAAATGTACTGCTGCAGCCAAACTTTGTATCGGGCCTGAACTTTTTTAACGCCAGTCACGAAGGGCCGTTCGGCCTGATAAGATCATCATGGGTACGCGAAGGAAATAAAGTTGTTTACAATGTAGTGGTTCCGGCTAATTCATCAGCCACGATAAAGTTCCCGGGCGGTAAATCAAAGGTGTTTTTGAATGGTAAGCAGATCAATAACACACAAAGCTATCATGTAGTGGCGGGCGCTTACAGATTCGAGATCAGGTAGAGGCAGGTTTAGGTTAAAGCTACTCTTGGCACGGGCACGTATCTTGTAAAATACTCGTGCTTGGATGTTTTGCTTGGTGCTATCTTACCCCTGAACGGCAGGTAGGTAAGTAGCGAAGTAACTACCCGGTTAATATCGGTAAATATTGCTTCGGTAGATTGAGGTGCCTTTAACGCGCTTCCAATAAATTCTATCTCAAGTTGCTGTAAACGGTTGCCGCTGGCATCCATACAATCGTCGATGCTGAGCAGGTAGGCAAAACCATCGCTCAGTTGGAAGGGGATCTTGACCTGCGATTTTTCAAACGAATTGAGCAACTGCCACTGATGATTTTCCAGTATAGCTTGCAGCGTTCCTGTCGCGCCGTTTCTGTCCGTTGTGCGCGATGCCTGCGTATTGCGTACCAATACCTGGCCGGTTAAATACGCGTTGTTTTTTATTTTGGGCGAATACTTTTGCGCGGCGGTTTCTACAAGCGTGCAGCTTATTGCAGCGTGCTTTGGGTCGCGGCAAATATGGTAACGCCGCATCCTGACCACCTTAGCGGGCGAAGGCAGTAAAAATACAGCAGGCAATTCAGCCTTTAGCCATAGCATCAAGTCGTCGGCAGTAACAGCAGCGTTGGCTGCTATATCAAACTTAGCTTCTATCTCAGGGAAGGCTTTGCTGGTTTCCTGCGGGATGGTGACGGCCAATTTGTGCTGTAATAGTAATTCAAGCGAGCGGTAGTTCATTTCTTTCATCAATCCGTCGCGGTTTATCAAGGCAAGCACCAGCTCAACCGCCGCGTTGGTGGGCGATTTAATTTCCAACCGCGGCCCCATTTCTCCCAAAAAAAGTAGTTCCCTATCCGGGTTAACAACATACAGATAGCGTTCAAAGTCAAGGGTGATCCTGTTCAACTCGCGGTCCTCGCAGCTGCCGATGGGTTCGATAGACCAATGATCTCGCCGGGATATTCGGAAGGATTCGAGCACCAGGATTTCGCCGTCGATAATGATCTGATAGAGGGCGGGGTTTACCTTTTCACCAGGGCAGGCAGGGATAGTAATATCGCCTAATTCGGTTTTTTCGCCGTGGTTTTTTTTGCATTGTATTTTGCCGGTTAAGGCTTGATTTAAAAAGTGCAAAACCGCGACGGGAGCCATGCACTCAAGCGTTGCGTACGCGCGTACCCTGAGCGTATAATGCGTGTAATCGTCAGCCTCGGGCTTTTTATAGAACAGGGTAACAGTATGGCTGAACGGACGTACGATAGGCTGAAAGTTTTGAAGCCTGCCCATAACAACGGGCAAATCGGCCTTAAAAAAGTCTCCTTTCCATTCAATCCTATCATTTATCGTTCTGTTGATCAGATCCATCGGTATTGGTATAAAAAATATCCTTTCGCCTGAATCCCCTTGCCGGGGATAATAGATAATTTAACATGGTTTAGTGTGCGGTTACACACATCCAGCCCAAAATTCCCTAATAATCCGCTGATGTTTCGCTGGCTTTTAGGCCAGGTATCGGCATGCAAGCGGTACTCGGTTATACCGGGCCAGCTTAAAAAGCCGGCTTTCTTTTCGGGTGTACACAGACCATCCCTTACCAATTGCTGCATCAAATTCTGCCATTGCGGGCCGTTGGCGGGAGGGGTATGAATATAACACTCAAAGCCAACACGCGGACCAACGGCTTGGCCCATCAGATCGATACAAAGCACAAAATGATCGACACAAGACGAGTAGCGATTCAGGAAAAATTCCAATTCGTCCGTAGGCTCATTCCAACCTATGGCAGCCAGATAATCCTGTACCTTATCAAAGCCTATTCCGCCAATATTTAGCCTAATGCCCCTGCTTTTACGTGATAGCATAGCACCGATATGAGAAACAACGCCCCCTTGCGGCAGCGCGTTTACGCATTTGCGGATATTATCTTTCAGATCAGGCTGATCTGTATCGAACAACAGCCCGAGCGCGTTAAACAATACCGGGCATGGTTCGGCCGCAGTAGGGTTGATGGCCATAAATATCCCCGGCGCGGGTAGTTCGTCAAAAGCCGAAACCACATCTATTTCAAGCCCCAGTTCGTTTATATTCTTGCCAAAGCCTGTTTTGTCGTTCAACCACGAGCGGTAAATGTTTTGCAGCAAAAGCCAATTGGCCTGAGGGAAGAATTCCGCCGGAATACTCCCCTCAAACCTTGAAATGTTGGCAAAATAATCAACCTGGCCATCTTCGGCATCCAGCCTGCATTCAAATCCGGCAAATGGCAGAAAAGGTAATTGTTCTACCAGCGCATAAATTTTATCCAATGCCATAGCGGGCACCAGCGATTGAGGCAGGTACGGGGCAACGGTTTTTACGCCGTTTACCGCGTCAGATTCCCCGGTTGGGGTTACAGTGTGCAAAGGCATCTTTGGGTGCTGGCTCCGCAATCTAATGTGTAGGATGGGTTAGGCAAAGTTGAAGAGCTGCCGCAACCTGCTTTTACGCTCATAGCCGCTGCCGACATGTCGGAACCCGAAGCTGCATCGCCGCCTTTTAGTTTTGCCATTTCTGAATTGACATCATCGGCAGTGAAAGAATGGCCGTGTTTTGCGCCAAGCGCCGCTATGTTTTCAGCGAAATCGCCGTTTGCTGCCGCGGCTAAGGCCTCTTGCTGCAGGTTGGTGTCGGTTAGTAATTGTTGTCTGAAGTTTTCGATTTTTGACATGATTTTATTGTTTTAGGTTAATATTAAAAATTAAGACTCCCATAATAATACCGATGGGACATTCGATGCATACAAGCGCAGTAATTGATACCCGATACCCGCCATCCCAAGGAACAGCCCCGGTTTAAACGCGGTACTCGGAGTATTGCAAAACAACTGATAGTTGCCTTCTTCGGCGGCCTGTTTGAGTATCCGGGCGGTTATCACCTCCGCTTGGTCACGGAGCTGTGGCCTGTTCAATTTGCGGGAGGCTTCCAGCAAAAAATCCATTCGGCCGAAATTTCCGCAGCATAAATAATCGGGGTGGTCTGTGCCAAATTCAAGGGTGCAGTCTATTGCGGCATTAATGTGTTGTTGTGTAACAGGTGAGGGATTAATGTCCAAAGTAGCAAGCCTTGCCAGGCCAATGCCCGGCGCGCCATGGCACCAGGTGGTGGTAAACCCATACGTGCCTTCTTTGAAAGAAAACGACCGCAGATCGGGCCAGTTTTTGTGTGCTGCCGAGTACATGGCATCCTCAAATGCTATTCCCTTATTAGCCGTTTCTAAAAAGAGGGTATCGTCGGTAACCGCATAAAGCCGAAGTAACGCGTAAGCAATACCCGCTGCCCCGTGCGCGAAACCGCAAAGCGGGGTATCCTCAAAGGTTAGCCAGGCCTGGTGCCCGTCATAGGCAGAGATTTGCGATGCCAAGTGTTGGCCGCACCAAATGGCGCGTTGTAAAACATCTTGGTTTTTAGTGCCCTTATATAATGCCAACAAGCCCAAAATTGCGCCCGAGCTTCCGCTTATGATATCCAGATGCCGGTCTTCACTGATGACTTTTTTGGTGAGGAAGGTTGACGCTTTATAAGCATCGGTTAGTAATTCAGACTCATTTAACAGATCTGCTATACGAGTGAGCGCATATATAAACGAGCCTATGCCCGATGCCGCACCAATTTTCAAAAGCCGTGCAACTTCTTCCCGCTCGGCCTCGTCGGCCACTTGCAGGTTGGCGCGCAGTGCAGATATGGAATTGAGGGCTAAAGTTTTATATTTTTCAACGCCACTAACTTGATATAAAGTGGCTAAAAACAATGCTATACCGCATCGCCCGCTGTACAAGCTATCGTCAAGCGGCTGTAGCTGATAGCGGTCGGCCTCGGGGAAGTGAGCAAGGCCTATCCAGTTTAAGCTATCCGCGGCTGCAATCGCCGTGTTTTCTATCGCATTCCCAATTCTAACGGCCTCAGCGAGTAATTCATCGGGATTAAGTTTTGACGGGATATCATTAGATAAGGGCTTTCTTTCTTTTAAAGCTTCCAACCGCTCGTAGTTTTGCGAAAAACGCGCGTGAAACGCCCCGCGGATAATACTGACCTGCTGCGCGAGTTTTGCAGGCGACATACACGCTATCCGCCCAACAAGGTCATTAAAACTTGCCGACCTGAAAAAATTTGGGATAACCGTGCCCGATCTAAGCGTTAGCGCGGTACTGCCGGTTGAACACGAAAAATAGGGGATATCCAGGTTAAGCAGGTCGGTGCGTTCTTCTTCAAATATGGGCCAGCTTATGGGCAGTTGTTTTTCTGAGATATAGGCTGCTGCGAGCACGTCGACCTCTATGCTAAAATCTATGCCGGTTTGCAGTGCTTCGGGCTGCATGGCATTGCGTAATATGGTTGTATAGATATTGGTAGACCGGTATACGTAGCGGATCTTTTGGTTCTTAAAAAAGTCAGAGACGATTTTTTTTTCAAGCGGCGATAGGCTGTAAATAAATTGGTAAAATCTTTCGAAGCCGGCTATAATATTGTCTGTATAAGGCTGAAACGAAACTGCTTGGCCATTTAACAAGGGCATATTTTGTTTCTGCGGCCGCTCATATTCTTTATACTTCCGCGACATGGAATCGGTATTGATGCCGAGCCATTCCAGGCGTTTGATGCGTTCCTGGCCCTGGTCTTCACTGCCGAACCCGCTAACATCAACCGACATTTTTGGGTCTTTACCAAATTCCCAGCGGGGTAGCATCCCGGTACGCAATACCGAATCCCAAAAAAGCTCTTCCATATCGTTGGATGCCTTTGTTTCGTGCTGGCCAAAAACAGCTTTATTTACATAAGGGTGCAGTAAGGTTTCGGTATCAACCAAAACAGGATATTCGCCCATCGCAATAAGATTCTCGTAATGGCAATCAACCCCGCCCAAAAGGTATATCGCTGCCAGCAACATGCCCGAGCGTTCATAAAAGCGCGCGATCTGGGTGGGCTCGGTACATGAGTTGAAATCGATGTATTGCACCCAGCAGTGCGTATCGAGATCGAGTATGGCAGATACATGAAAGGCGCAGTTGTTATCCTGCATGTTGTAATTGCACCACGTTAAAAAACTATAATAAGCTGCTTCAACCCCGCCATTTTTTGGCTTATAAACCAATTTATCACCCGATGCAAAGTGTACGGCTATTACCGTCCTGCCGCCGTTATGATAGTCTGATAAACCGGGCTCGACTTTTAATGCCTTATTAAAGCCCGGCCCAAACTTTATTTGGATAGCTTGTAAATCCTGCTGTAAGCGAATAAGGAACTCGGCGGTTGTTTCCAGCCAGCCGGCGATACGGCAGGTAACTACCCTCCCCAGGGCTGCATATTTAGTGAAAAAGTCCGAAAGCCCGTTTGCTTTTTCGCGGGTTACAAATGCCTGATAGTGCCTGTCTTTTTCAGTAGTAAATACCGGTTCCTGCAATAATATGTTCAGTTGATTGATGGCTTTCGGTCGATACTCTTTAAATTCGTTATACAGGCACGAACCCATATCATCTGCCAATTGGTTAAGCAGCGCGGCCTGAAATTGATCTAAAACATCGGGTGTTATGAGTGCATTATTAAATATCTGCGGATCATCGGCTATCAGTACATCAAGCCGTTCCCTGGCGTATTGCGCAAACGGGTAGCAAAGTTCCCAAAAGGGCACCTGTGTAAGTAAGCTTTCGCGTGTAGCCGGGTCAATCGTTTCGGGCGAAAATAACATTAAGGCTTTCATGCAATTTTCAAGGATCTCTGTCCAATTGCCTGTGTTTGAATCAGGATAAAAATCACCATCAGCCAATAAGCGCCGTGCTGAACCTTCGTCAAGCCCATCCCAGCTTAAACGCTTCAAGAATAAGTCTGCTTTGCCCTGGGCAGCGGTCTGCGCCCATTTTGTAAACCGCTTTTCAACCATATCATCCGCAGGGATAGACGGGCTGTATGCCCCGGGTTGATTGATGCGCTCTGTTAAAAACTGGCCCCGAATAGATAAGTCGAAAATGTCGGTCTGTCCATCAGATAAAACAGCTGCTTTCGGGTCCATTTATTGAATCAATAAGGTTTCAATAAATATAATAATATATTATGCTGGTATAAAAGGTTTTTTTTCACCTAATAAAAGGGCTTTTTTAGCTGGTTTACATATGTTTGGTAGATATCATAAAGCCTTTATCCAAAGCTCTTATCTGGCATTTGTACTCAACCGGCAGCAACGTATCCCGTAAAATATGTTTTAGCTTTATAACGCCCGATAGTTTGTAAAGAAAAAGCAAGGATTTAAGTGGGGCGCCTTTAAGACCAAGTAAATTTTTTACCGGTGTTGGTACAAGCAGCGCCTGTACCTTTTTTAACAGCCAATACCGCGGCGCGCCCAAATGTTTGCGGTATTGCTGATAAAGGTCGCGGGTAAGATCGCCATATTGCAAATTAAGTTTTAAACGAAAAGCCCGCTGTGCTGCCCATTCTTCGTAATCACAAGCTAAGCCTTTCAGGTTCATCCGTGTGCCTACCTTGTAAAATATGTTAAACACATCTGCTTTTTCGGCATCGCTTAATTTTCTTTCGAGCAATTCGTACGAGCGGATGGAATAATCTATCAGCATATCCAATACATCCAGGTAGGCCCAGTTGGGTATCTTGTTGCCGCGGGCGGTTTCTACGTGCTGATGTATGGCGTTTATTTGATCGATAGCCGCGTGGGCGCCATCATCAGTAGAAAATAATATCCGGTGCGAGTAAGTAACGGTTGAGAACAGTCGCCCCAGCGGGTCGGCAGGCAGTTTCCCGGTAAAGTATAGCCAGTCTACCGCTTTGTTAAGCGCGAACTCGGCGGCCGCTCCGGCGAAAACAAACAACACCGTATCGGCGTTAGCCCAGATTTTCCGTACAATCGAGTCCTCCCCAACAAAATATCTTATATCGCTCTCCATAACCTTTCTATCAACCAAACGAACAATACGCCCAAAGTGTACATCAATATATCATTCCACGCGAAACTTGTGCCCAGTATAAGCCGGGCTATGGCCGAGTTATGCAGGCCGAGCCGGTTAATTAAGTGCAACCACTGACTAAACTCTACCAGGTAGGCAAACAGCAATACGCTTATGGCAGTGTAGTTACTGTTAAAATCAACAAAGCTGCGTATACCGCAATAAAGCAATATCACCACCAAAAAGTCGCCGCCGTAAGGGCGTATAAAGGCATCGTGCAGACAAACACCTATCAGGACCTCCGTAGCTAAAAATATCAACGCTAAAACGAAGTATACTTTATTTAACTTAAGCATAACTAAAAGTACTTTGTTTTTCAAAGTAACTAATTATATTTTAGGAAAGCAAATTTTTGCTGACAACAAGGTTGCCGGGAGGGTGAGCACGTTGTTAAGAAATATAGGCTTTTGGGGTATAATAGAGAAGCCTTAAATGGTGGTGTATAATTGGTAAACGTAAAAAACGAGCATATAGTTCGCGCGAAAAAATATAGTTTGAAAAAGGGTTTCAGCTGTAAAAGCATAGATATATTTGAACTATTGGCAATAAAAAATAAGTAAAATATGGGTGATTACGTACTTGACTTTCAGGAAATAGATAGCACGCAACTTGCGCTGGCTGGTGGCAAAGGCGCCAATCTCGGAGAATTTAGCAGGCTTGGTGGCATACAAGTGCCCGGTGGTTTTTGTGTTACCACGGCGGCTTTTAATAAGGCCTTGAGCACATCACCGCAATTTAAGCAATTACTTGACGCATTGGCGCTTTTAAAAATTGCCGACAGGGATAGGATAGCTGATATGAGCAGAGAGATACGCCGTGTTATTGAGGCTATAGCTATCCCTGCAGATATACAGGATGAGGTTAGTAACTCACTTTTAAAGTTTGGCGACGGGCATGCGTATGCGGTGCGGTCGAGCGCTACGGCCGAGGACCTGCCCACAGCATCATTTGCCGGCCAGCAGGACACTTACCTGAATGTTATTGGCAAAGAGGAGATACTAAAGCATATCAGCAAGTGCTGGGCATCATTGTTTACTGAGCGGGCCATATTTTATCGCATGCAAAACGGTTTTGATCATCCTAAGGTTTACCTGGCCGTTGTGATCCAAAAAATGATCTTCCCCGGTGCGGCAGGGATCATGTTCACCGCCGATCCGGTCACCTCGAACAGAAAGGTAGTATCTATTGATGCCGGTTTCGGTTTGGGCGAGGCCCTTGTATCCGGCCTGGTGAATGCTGATAATTATAAAGTATGCAACGGCGAACTAACATATAAGCAGATATCAGCAAAAAAACTGGCTATATACGCGCTGAAAAATGGCGGTGTTAAGCAAGCGGAGATAGAAGACGCGCAGCAAAGCAGGCAAGCGCTTACAGACGCGCAGATATTGGAACTTGCGGGTACAGGCAGATTGATAGAACAATACTTCGGCTGCCCGCAGGATATAGAATGGTGTTTGGCCGGCGACACCTTCTATATTGTACAAAGCCGCCCCATTACTACTTTATACCCCATCCCGGAAGTGAACGACACTGAAAACCATGTGTATATATCCGTAGGTCACCAGCAAATGATGACCGATGCCATGAAACCATTGGGATTGTCGTTTTGGCTGTTAACAACCCCTGCACATATGCGCGTAGCCGGGGGGCGCTTATTTGCAGATGTTACTCAAATGCTGGCTTCGCCCGGCACCAGGAACACGATAATAAATACGCTGGGAAAATTTGACCCACTGGTAAAAGAGGCGTTGACAACCGTTGTAGACCGCGGTGATTTTATAAAAACGGTATCGGATGATAACACAAACCCGGTACCGGCTAAAGACGGTAAACCGGCGCCACTGCCTAATTACCAGGCCCTGAACGAATACGACCCGGCAATGGTTTCCGGTTTGATAAACCGCAGCCAGGCAGCAATAAATGCGTTGAAACAAAATATCCTGCCAAAATCGGGCCCGGCCTTGTTTGACTTTATCCTGGAAAATATTGGGGAATTAAAAAAGGGCATAGCAGAGCCCCAAAGTATGGGCGTGATTATGACGGCTATGAATGCGGCATCATGGATCAATGAGAAAATAGAGTTGTGGTTGGGCGAGAAGAACGTGGCTGATAAGCTTTCGCAATCGGTGCCTGATAACATTACTTCGGAAATGGGCCTGGATTTGCTCGAAGTTGCGGATGTGATTCGCCCATACCCGCAGGTAATTGAGTATTTGCAACACATAAAGGATGATCAATTTTTGGACGGACTGCTTCAATTTGATGGCGGACAGGAAACCCGTGACGCGTTTGATACTTATCTAAATAAATACGGGATGCGTTGTGCCGGCGAAATTGATATCACAAGAGACCGTTGGAGCGAAAAACCGGCAACATTGGTGCCCCTGATATTAAGCAATATCAAAAATTTTGAACCCGGCGCCCGGGCCAGGAAGTTTGAGCAAGGGCGGCGCGAAGCCCTGGAAAAAGAGCAGGAGTTATTACACAGGTTAAAACAATTACCGGGTGGAGCGGAAAAAGCCCGCGAGTTTAAACGCATGACAGACCTGGTACGAAATTATGCAGGCTATCGCGAGTATCCGAAATACAGCATCATTAGCCGCTATTTTATTTATAAGCAGGCTTTACTAAAAGAAGCAGCCCGCCTAACACAGATAAAAGTTATCCGCGAGAAAGAAGATATATACTACCTCACTTTTAACGAATTGCGGGAGGTGGTTACCACCGGCAAACTGGATTACGAATTGATCACCCAACGAAAGGAGGACTATGAATTGTACAAAAAGCTCAGCCCGCCGCGTGTAATGACATCAGATGGTGAAATCATACACAGCAGCTACAGGCCTGAAAACCTGCCGGCAGGCGCCATTGCGGGCCTGGCTGTTTCATCCGGCGTGGTGGAGGGGCGCGCCAGGGTTATCTTAAAAATGGAAGATGCGGATATACAAGAAGGGGATATTTTGGTGACCCCTTTTACCGACCCCAGCTGGACGCCTCTATTTGTATCTGTAAAAGGCCTGGTAACCGAAGTAGGCGGACTGATGACCCATGGTGCGGTAATAGCACGTGAATACGGCTTGCCGGCAGTTGTGGGTGTAGAAAATGTTGCCAAAACCATTAAAGACGGACAGCGCATTCGTGTAAACGGTACAGACGGCTATATTGAGTTATTATAAAAGCGCGCGCAAATAAACAAAAGTAAATTTCCGTTTTAAACACCGTCAAATATACAGTTATTCAGTTAGCTTTGCGAATTGCTTATCAAAAAGCGTAACTATGAAAAAGCTTTTGCTATTCGTTCTGGTAGGTTTGCCGCTTATCGCTAATGCGGCATCACCGGCGCCGTCCGACAGTTTGCTGAAAGTGCTCAGGGCCGAGATAGCCCGTAAAAGTATATATGACAAGCTAAAAGACGAACAGATTGCCGCGCTAAGGCAAAAGCTTAATGCAAAACAACCGTCGGATCTGATGGCGAAATATAACGCCACTTTGGGCCTGTTCGAGGCTTTTAAAGATTACCGTTTCGACTCTACTTTTCATTACGCCCAAAAGCTGATAGATATCAGCGTACAGCTACATGATAACAGGAAACTTGCGGAGAACAGGCTGCGTTTAGGCACAACGCTTATAACATCGGGCATGTTTAAGGAAACATTTGATTGCCTGCGCGAAGTAAAACGCAGGTGGTTAGACAAGCAGCTGAAAAAATCATACTATGTACTCTATTCCTGGGCATGGTCTGATCTGTCGAAGTACAATGCCGATCGTTTTTATGCGCCCGAGGACCGCGAAAGGAAGTATCGTTACCTCGACTCGGCCATCGCGTTAGCAGATAGCGGGTCCTTTGAGCAATTGATATTAAAGGCGCAGCAACAACCAAACATAGGGCCTCACCCGTCGCGGTATTATATGGAGCTGATGAACCGCAAACTTTCTGCACACGAGGAAGCGATGGTAGTTACCGGCTTAAGCCGTTATCGTACCGGCGACGAAAAACTGAGGCTGCTGGCCATAGCCGCTATAAATGATGTGCGTACCTCTACCTATAGGGCACAGGCCATGCTCGAATTAGGTAACGCCCTTTTTGACCGGGGAAGGCTTGATGATGCCTACTTCTTTTTACAACAGGCGCTTGACCAGGCCAACAAATTTGGTGCGCGTATGCAACGTTACCAGGTTGCGCGTGCATTGCCGGTAGTAGCCGCCGAGCGCGACATGAGTGCCAAACGCGAGCGGCAGCACTTCCTGATATTCCTGGCATCGGTAGTGGTGATAACGATAATTACCGGCCTTGTGGGCTTTATTATTTTTGTGCAGCTAAAAAAAGTACGGGCAGGCGAACGTGTGATACGCGAGACCAACCGGCTTTTGGCCAAACAGAATAATATGTTATGGGAAGAGGGGCGAATAAAAGAAGAATACATTGGTTTTTTTTTCAGTGAGCTATCGCGGCACATTGTTAAGCTTGACAAGCTGAAGAACCAGGTGCATAGAAAGGTAAAGTCGGGCAGTTTTGACGAGGCCCTGCGCCAGTTGGAAAACGTAGACATACACGCGGAACGCCAGCGGCTGTTCAATACTTTTGACCAGGTATTTTTAAAATTATTCCCCGATTTTATTGAAGCGGTAAACGCCATGCTGCCTGAAGAAGACCAGTTTAAGCCAAAGGCTGCAGGTACGCTTACTACCCAACTGCGGATACTTGCCCTAATGCGTTTGGGCATTAACAACAACGAAATGATCGCAAATATTTTAGAATATACCGTGAATACCGTTTATACCTACCGTTTTCGCCTGCGTACTAAGGCCCTTATTCCGGGCGACGACTTTGAACAACGCATTATGGGTATAGAAATTGCCACCGAATAGGCTTACTTTACTTTGATTTTTCTCTCCTTGCGATTTTTTAAATACCTGTAAAACAAACAGTTATTTTTTTAACGATTTAGATTTTTCGCGGCGGGCGTTACGGCGGCTTGTATTTGCCAATTAACAGGGCGTACTTGCACTGTAAACCAATACATCCCGGAGACATCCGGTTTTACTACCTACAAAATCTTTTTGATCATGAGAAACGCTGTTTGCGAGAAGGCGCCTCCTTAATGCGCCGTGCATTGCCTGGCCGGGGCATCGTGCCGGCAAACCATCCATTTACCCACTAAATCAATTTTATGTATAAACAATTTTTACTTAGTATAAGCGCGATTGTGCTGCTGCTAATGCTTGGCGGCACGGCGATGGCTCAAAACACCACCATAAGCGGCAAAATAACCGACAGCGCTGATGGCTCGACAATGCCTGGTGTAAGCGTTGTTGTAACAGGTACCACTATTGGAACCACTACCGATGCCAACGGCCGATATAGCCTGAGCATACCATCAACGGCAAAGAGCCTTACCTTAACATTTATAGGTTACACAACCAAACAAGTACCGTTAACGGGTGCTACAACATTAAACATTACTTTAACCCAATCCAGCAATGCCCTTAGCGAGGTAACGATAGTGAGTGTAGGTTACGGCACGCTTGATAAACGCGAGGTATCAAGTGCCATTGCCCACGTATCAGGCAAAGACCTTTTACCGGTATCAGCAAACAACCCCTTGATGTCTTTACAAGGAAAAGTTGCAGGCTTAACCATCACCAACACAGCCAGCGGCGACCCTAATTCATCACCAAACGTACAATTGCGTGGTATATCATCCCGTAATGCAGGCTTAGGCCCGCTTTACGTGGTTAACGGTATCCCGGGTGGTAATATTGATAACATTAATCAAAATGATATTGAAAGTATCGACGTACTGAAGGGCGGGGCAGCAGCAGCAATTTACGGTACCCGCGGCAGCAATGGCGTTATTATTATTACCACCAAGAAAGGCACATCACAATCGCGTTTTTTTTATGATGGTTACGCAGCGTTCGATTATGTGACAAACCGCCTTGAAAACCTTTCGGCTGACGACTTTGTGAAGTACCGGGTATCAGCCAAGCAAGGCCAGGATTACGGCGCCCGTACCGACTGGTTGAAAGCTGTTACCAATTCTCCTGCGTTTAGCCAGAAACATACTGTACAGATGTCTGGGGGTTCAGACAAAACAAATTATTTTGCTTCGGCAGATTATCGGAATGCTGATGGGATCGACCTTAGGGCGCATAAAAAAGAATATGGAGCACGTATCAATATTACGCATACTACCGACGATAACTTCCTTACCGCCACGCTGAACGTTGCACCCCGTTTCATGACGACCAGTAACGCAGACCAGGGCAACTTTAACAACGCTTTAACGCTTAACCCAACTTATTCCATCTACGATGATAAGGGTAAGTATAGCTACATCAACACGGGTTTCTTCTCAAACAACCCGGTTGAGAACGGCCGGCTCATTAAATCAGAAGGTGACATTAAGGAGTTGGACATGAATGCATCATTAAAAGCCAACATCCTGAAAAACCTGAGCACCACGGTTACTATTTCTGAGATAAGCCGTTCTGCCCGCAGCATGAACTTTGCGCCCTCGACACTGTCGAGTATCGTTCACGCAAACAAAACCACTCAAACTAACTATGCATCGCAAAGCCAGGAGGAAAATGATCAAAAGAACGTAGAGTGGACGGGTAACTACTCGCTTAACCTGGGGCGCAATCATTTTAAATTATTGGGTGGTTACTCGTATTCGGTATATAACTATAAACAGTTTTCTGCACAGAACTACGACTTCCCTTTCGACATCTACCTTTGGAATAACCTGGGCTCGGGCTTGTACAATGGTGGGGCAGCCGGCCAGGGGCAGTCGGCTGTTGGATCAACCCAAAACGGTTCAACACTTATAGCTTTTTTCGGACGGTTAAACTATGATTTTGACAGCAAGTACATCCTTACTGCGAGTTTACGTCACGAGGGTTCATCAAAGTTTGGTGCAAATAACAAATGGGGCGATTTTCCTGCCGTTTCCGGTGCCTGGCGCATATTTGAAGAAGAGTTTTTGAAGAATAGCGCGTCATGGATCAACGATTTAAAAATAAGGGCGGATTATGGTATAACCGGTAACCAGGATTTTGGCAACTACCTTTCGTTGCTGTTATATGGTGGTGCCGGATATTTCCCGTTTAATGGCGTGCAATACCAGGTGTATGGCCCGGCTCAGAACGTAAACCCTAACCTAAGCTGGGAGCGTTCTACAAACATCAACGTAGGTGTAGACTTCACAATGCTAAACAGCCGTTTAAGCGGTTCTATTGATTACTATGTACGCACCAATAAAGATTTGCTGGGCTCTTATCAAGTCCCACTTCCGCCAAACCCGCAAGATAATACTTTCACCAATGTGGGTACAATGCGCAACAACGGTATCGAGGCAACTTTGACTGGTCACATTGTGAGGGGCAGTCAATTTAACTATAACGCCAGTGTTGCTTTTTCTTATAATAAAAACAAATTCATTTCTTTTTCTAATGATCTTTATAAAGGAGCGCCGTTTCAGGATGTTGCAGGTTTACCGGCACCCGGTTCGCCAGGGGCAATCCAACGGATACAGGAAGGGCATAGCATAGGCGAGTTTTATACTTTGCGTTCTGCCGGTGTAAATGATAACGGCGAATTACTTGTATACAAAAATGACGGAACAATTGTAGTAGCTAATCAGGCGTCCGATCAGGACAGACAATTTGTAGGTAATGGTTTGCCAAAATTCGTAGCGTCAATGAATAACAGTTTTCAGTATAAACGCTTTGATTTAAATATCTTTCTGCGAGGAGCATTTGGATACAAAATATTCAACACCCCCGCGTTTTACCTCGGTACACCGTCAAGCCAACCTGACGCAAATGTGCTTAAATCGGCATATGATGGTAAAAGCAAATATTCAAAACTGACCAACAACTCTACTACATCAATTGCATCTGATTACTTCCTTGAATCAGGTTCGTTTGTAAAGATCGATAATGTATCAATGGGTTACACACAGCCGCTAAGATCAAAATATCTTAAATCTGTAAGGCTATACGCAGCCGGAAGGAATATCCACACGTTTACCAAATACACAGGTGGCGACCCTGACCTGATACAAATAAACGGCCTTACTCCGGGTGTTAATACGTCGCTGAACTATTACCCATCAACCCTTCAACTAATATTTGGTCTGCAGGCAACATTCTAATCTTAATAACATGAAAAAGCACAAATTATATATAACAGGATTGTTGCTAACGGCACTTGTTGGCGGCAGTTGTACAAAACTGGATGAGCACGTTTACGATAAGGTAGATGCCGCAGGTTTCTTAACCCGTCGAGATGATGTTATTCGCGATTTTCTTCGCCCCTTTGAGCACGGTTACTGGAGTATACAAGGTAACGACGTATATGCGGCAGGCGAAAATGCCAGTGATGAGATAGGTACCTATAACCGCCAGGGCGATTGGCAGGACGGAGGTTACTATCAGCGTATGCATTATCACACATGGAATATTAACGATGGTTTTACAAGCGGTGCATGGAAAAATTTCTACCAGGGGATTGTTTTAGCCACCAATTCATTGCAGGATATGGAAGCTATATCAGACCCTGCGAAATTAAGTGTTACTCCTGAAGAGCTGGCGGATTTTAAATCCGAACTGCGTACGCTCCGTGCCTGGTTTTACCTAAGGGCGTTTGACTTTTACCGGAATATAGAAATTGTTACCGATGTTAAAAGCTCGACTCAAGGTAACCCGCAATCAACCCCTCAGGAAACTTTCGCTTACATCGAAAAGGAATTAACCGAGTCAATACCTGGTTTGCCAACCCGCGACCAGCTTGGCGCCAATGGTATAGGCCGCTGGACAAAGGCAGGTGCAGCCGCTCTTTTGGCGAGATTATATTTAAACGCCAAGGTTTACACTGGCACTGAAAAATTCGCTGAATGCGAAGCAGTATGCCGTGATATTATCACCGGTAAGTATGGTAGCTACCAGTTGGATACGCGTTGGGATGCACCGTTTGACTATACAAACAAAACAGTTAACTCTGAAACTATTTATGGCTTCCCCGGTACTTTAGCCCGTACGCACTGGCAGTATGACGGCGGCATGTATTGGTGGAGTATTACCTATGATGCTCCTCTATATTTAGGATTTTCTGATTGGGGTGGTGCTAATCCGCGTTTTGCACTGCAGCCCGGCCGCGATGTAGACAGCGTTGAATATAACTTTCAACTGGGCAAGCCATTTGTTAAGTTTCAAAGATACCCAGATGATCTTCGCTTAAAAAAGTATAAAAACCTGGGCAATAGTACCCGCGAAGGCATGTTCTTATACGGTTATTTGCCGTTTACACGTGTAGTGGATGGTAAAACTGTGCAAGACACCGTACGGGGCAACAAAGGGCCATATCCATTGTTCATTCGCGACCAGGTAGGCCAATTCCTTGGTGCTAAACCCGGCACAAAGATCGCTGATAAAGAATCGAACATGAATCATGCAGATCATAACTCGGGTGTGTTTTTAGTTAAATATCCCATTTACCCTACGCCAGATCCTAACCGTATTACATCAGCTTATGCAGAAATAAGGCTTACGGAGATCTACTATACACTGGCCGAATGCCTTTATCGTAAAGGCGATAAGGCAGGGGCAGCACAACTGCTGAACCAGGTAAGGAAGCGTAACTATCCGGAGGGATCTCCAAGCTTGTACAAAGCGGATGGCAGCCAGTTAACCGATCAGGAAATGCTGGATGAGTGGGGCAGGGAGTTCCTGGGGGAAAACCGCCGTCGTACCGACCTGATACGCTGGGGGGTGTTTTCCACCGGTACCTGGTGGGATAAGCAACCTGATGCTGATAACCATACGGAGATTTTCCCTATAGGCAGAGATATTCTTAATATAAACCCGCAATTAAAGCAAAATCCGGGTTATTAAGATTGGTTGATTGGTTTATGCGGCGGCGTCTTCAAAATGAGGGCGCCGCTTTTTTTATAGAATGTCAGGAAAGCGTCGTCAGCGCATTGAAATGGATCTTAATCATTAATTTTGACGTAGATAAAAATTTGAAATGTCAATAACTACAGAGGAGGAAAGAATAGGTATGCAACAAGCAAGCGACGCTGTTGCGATCGCGCTTAAAAAGATGCGCGAATTTGCCAGGCCTGGTATTTCAACAAAGGAACTCGACGAGTACGGCGGTGAATTGCTGGCACAAATGGGCGCATGCTCCGCACCTAAGTTAACTTATGACTTCCCTGGCTATACATGTATTAGCATCAACGAAGAGGCTGCGCATGGCATACCATCGGCAAATAAGATATTAAAAGAGGGTGACCTGGTAAATATCGATGTATCAGCAGAAATAAACGGCTATTGGGCCGACAACGGCGGTTCATTTGTGTTGGGCGAGGATATTCATGGGCATGGCAAACTGGTTGACACATCGAAAGAGATATTGCGAAAGGCCATCAGTAATATCAAAGGTGGTGTAAGGGTTTCAGAGATAGGCAGGCTAATAGAAACCGAGGCGAAGAAAGCCGGGTATACAGTAATAAAAAACCTTACAGGCCATGGTGTGGGCCGCAGTTTGCACGAAGAACCGCATGAGATAGCAAACTATTGCGATAAATATAATACAACGCGGTTTAAGAAGAATTCGGTAGTAGCAATAGAAACTTTTATATCAACCCGGTCGACCATTGCCGATACGCAAGCCGACGGATGGACACTTATCGGTAACAGGGGAGGTTTTGTAGCCCAGCATGAACATACCATTATGGTTACAGGTGGCCAGCCAGTAATACTTACTGCGCAGAATGGTATTTGGGATCAATAGAATTCAGTCGATACTTCCTGACGGTTTCTAACTCCCTATGTAAATGTAAGACCATTAGGTTTACAAACCTCGTAGGTAATCAAAAAGATAGAGACAAAAAAGGGACAAATCAATTTTACCTGATTTGTCCCTGGAGGTGATCCCGCTGGGATTATATTTTGAAGGGTTCGATAAATTTACTTTTAATTAGATTAAGAAAGCCGAATTACGGGCGCTCGCATCACTAACAATAGCATTTAGATCCCAAATGAAAACACCAATTGGCAGCTATACAGCCTTCCAGATCATAGGTTTAACAAAACCAGTCTTAAGCCGTATTTTATTGCCCGTATCGCAAATGGGAATTTCTGCTAACGTGCTTTATGCAAAATTGTCCTCGCCTCCCGGTAGTCGACGGCTATATCTGGAGCAAAGCCGGCGAGATTGCAGGCATGCGGTTTGAAGCATTAGTTAACGGCAAAGAGGTGCTGCTGAAAGGCGGGGATCCGCATTTTACCAACAAGGGTACAGCCGCGGTGCATATTTCATGGCCGTTAACAACCGTTCGTGGCTCATTGGAAAAGGACCTGAGCGAGGGCCGTGTAAATATAAAATTGGTGAGCAATGCCAGGTGTAGCTGGTATCTGGACCTTAATACTTTTGCAACCGCCCAACTGCCTTTTATAAAATAATTTCAAGGCGTATAGGTTGCCGTTTCGAGGGTAATAATTATCAGCTTAAAACAGAAAAAGGCACATTTTCTAAGCCGGCTAACGGGGCTGTATTAAGGGTGAAACCGCAAATGAACGTGATTGCCATCAACATGGCCGATATAAAAACTCGCTAACAAATTGGCTAAACAAAAAGAGCTGCCTCATGCGAAGCAGCTCTTTTTGTTTGGGCGGGATTATTTCCAGCCACCACCCAGGTCACGGTATACCTGGGTAACCGCGTTCAGCTGATCTTTCTTGGTTTCAATTAATTCAAGTTTCGATTCGAGCGCGTCGCGCTGGGTCATTAATACCTCAAAATAATCGGCTCTGGCCGACTTAAACAGATCATTCGAAATATCAATTGATTTGGTTAAAGCGTCTACCTGTTTCGATTTCAGATCGTAACTTTTCTCAAGGTTATCTATCTTCGAGAGTTGTGTAGACACTTCCATGTACGCGTTTAAAATGGTGCGCTCATAATTGTACATAGCTTGTAATTGCCGGGCGTTAGCATTGTTAAATTCGGCTTTTATGCCGGCCCTGTTAACAAGCGGAGCCGCAATATCACCCGCAAGTGAATACAACAGCGACTCGGGCAATTTAAACAGGTAGGAGGGCTTGAACGCCTGGAAACCTAAGCCGGCAGAGATGCCGAATGATGGGTAGAACTCTGCGCGTGCAACCTTAACGTCGAGCTTGGCAGCGGCTAATTCAAGCTCGGCTTTTTTAATATCTGGCCGTGCCGCTAATAATTGAGATGGTATACCGGCATGCACCATAGGCGGCGTAAGGCTCAGGAAATTGCTTTTATCTCGCGGAATTTCCTGCGGGTACCGGCCTAACAAAAAGTTGATGTTGTTCTCAGTCTCTTTGATATTTTGCAGGATATCAAACTCCATACTTTCCGATTTTAAAACCTCGGCCTGGAATTTTTGAACGGCCAGCTCGGTTACTCGTGCAGCCTGCTTTTGTATTTTTACCAGTTCAAGCGCGTTCTTTTGAAGCTTAATGTTTTGCCTCACGATCTCCAGTTGATTATCATAAGCCAGCAGCTCGTAGTACGAACCGGAAACCTCGGCAATAAGGTTGGTAAGCACAAAGTTGCGGCCCTCAACGGTAGAAAGGTAACGGGCAACCGCCGCTTTCTTCGCGTTGTGCAGCTTTTTCCAGATGTCGGCCTCCCAGTTTGCATAAGCCCCTATCGAGTAATCAGTTAAAGCCTCCGGCACTTCCTTGCCCGGTTCAATATCGGTAGAGGCATCACCTGCTCCCTGGCTGGTGTACCGTCCTACTTTTTCTACCCCGGCACCGGCGCGCACGCCAACTGTTGGCCGCAGCTGTCCTTCCCTTACACGGATGTCGTTCCGGGCCATTTGCAGCTCCTGGTAAGTGATCATCATTTCCTGGTTGTTTTTCAGGGCGGTATCTAAAAGGTTAACCAGGTTAGGGTCGGTAAAAAAGCTCCGCCAGGGTATGGCCGCCATATTGGTGGTATCGCGGTTATCGGTATACGCCGGTGGAACGTTCCTGTTTTCGGTTTGCTGCACCGCCTTAGGTATTTTACAGCCGGCAATAGCGAGGGAAATACCCAGCGCAGCAAAGCACCGATATATCTTAAGTTTATGCATAATTGTCAATTTCTTCGGTTAAAGGGTTTTCCAGCTCATCCTCAATAAGAATGTGTTTCTCAGATATTTTTGCGAAAATGTAATATAGCCCCGGTATGATGAGCACGCCAAAGATGGTTCCGAAGATCATACCTCCGGCTGCTGCCGAGCCTATTGTTCTGTTACCGGTAGCGCCGGGCCCCGAAGCAAATACCAGCGGGATCAAACCTGCCACAAACGCCATCGACGTCATCAGGATGGGGCGGAACCTCACTGCTGAACCTTCAATGGCTGCTTTGATCACCGAGTCGCCCGCTTTATGGCGCTGTACGGCAAATTCTACTATTAATACCGCGTTTTTTCCTAATAGCCCTATCAGCATCACCATGGCTACCTGGGCATAAATATTATTTTCGAGCCCGAAAACTTTAAGCAACAGGAAGGCGCCGAATATCCCAGCCGGGAGCGAAAGGATCACTGCCAGCGGAAGCAAAAAGCTCTCATATTGCGCTGCAAGTATCAGGTACACAAAGCCAAGGCATATCAGGAAAATGTAGATAGCTTCGTTACCACGACTCACTTCATCTTTTGATATACCTGCCCAGTCGATACCGAACCCGCGCGGCAGGGTGTTTTTGGCTACTTCGGCAACTGCCGCAATAGCCGATCCGCTGCTGTATCCCGGCGCCGAGGCTCCGCTGATCTCCGACGAGTTATACATGTTATGGCGGGTGATCTCGGATAAGCCGTAAACCTTCTCTATATGCATAAAGGCCGAGAAGGGCACCATTTCGTCGCGGTCGTTTTTAACGTAGAGTTTTAAGATATCCTCAGGCAGCGCCCTGTACTGGGGCAATGCCTGCACCATTACCTTATACTGCCGGTCGAACTTAATAAAGTTGGTTTCGTAGTTACTACCCACTAAAGTCGATAAGGTGTTCATAGCGTTTTCAATGGTTACGCCTTTTTGCTGGGCGATATCATTATCAACCCTAAGCATATATTGAGGGAAGCTGGCGCTGTAAAACGTGAATACCGATGATAATTCCGGGCGTTTACTTAGCTCCTTTACAAAATCACGGCTCACCGTTTCCATTTTTTTGAAGTCGCCTGATCCGCCTTTATCCAGTAAGCGCAGCTCGAAACCGCCCGCGGCTCCGTAACCGGGCACAGCAGGCGGCTGGAAAAACTCGATGGTTGCGCCCGCAATGTCTTTAGATCTCTCTTCCAACTCATCAATTACCTGCTGAACCGAGTGTTTTCTATCTTCCCAACTTTTAAGGTTGATCAAACAGGTTCCGGAGTTAGCCCCAGTTCCCTCGGTAAGGATTTCGTAACCGGCCAATGATGAAACTGATTTTACATCTTCCATTCCCTCGGCTATTTTTTGAAGTTTTTGGGCGATCTGGTCGGTGCGTTCCAGCGTGGAGCCTGGGGGGGTTTGTATTACCGCATAAAACATCCCCTGATCCTCATTTGGGATAAAGCCCGATGGCAGGCTGGTATTCAATAACCATGTGCCCACACAAAAAGCCAGCAGCATTAAAAACGTTACTGCCCTTCGGTTGGCTATTACACCCAGCAGCCGCTGATATCTGCCCGAAAGGCCGTTAAACCAGTTGTTAAAACCATCCAACACCTTATCAAGCCAGGTTTTCTTTTTGGGTTTGCCATGGTTGTTTCTTAGCATCATGGCGCAAAGCGCGGGTGTAAGGGTTAAAGCTACCACGCCCGAAAGAATAATTGAGGTAGCCATGGTGATAGAGAACTGCCGGTAGAAAATACCCACCGGACCAGACATAAAGGCCACCGGTATAAACACAGCCGCCATTACAAAGGTAATGGCAATAATAGCCCCGCTTATCTCTTTCATGGTCTCTTCAGTAGCGCTGAGCGGCGAAAGATGGTGTTCTTCCATCTTGGCATGCACCGCTTCAATCACCACAATAGCGTTATCCACCACAATACCTATGGCGAGCACCAGCGCAAACAGGGTGATCAAATTCAGCGTGATGCCAAAATATTGCATAAAAAGGAATGTGCCGATCAAACACACCGGCACCGCGATGGCCGGGATGAGCGTTGAACGCCAGTCGCCAAGGAACAGAAATACTACCAGGCCCACCAAAATAAATGCTTCTACAAGGGTATGGATAACCTTTTCGATAGATGCATCCAGAAATTTGGATACGTCGTAACTGATCTCGTAATCCATCCCTTTAGGGAACGAGCTGCCCTTGATCTCGGCCAGCTTGGCCTTAATATCCTTAATAACCTGGCTGGCGTTGCTGCCATACGATTGCTTTACAACAATTGCCGCGGAGGGCTTGCCGTTAAGGTTTGAATAAAGGTCGTACATCGAACTGCCGAATTCTATATTGGCTACGTCCTTTAACCGCAGGATCTCGCCGTTGGCGCTGGCCCGTAAAACAATATTCTCGTAACCTTCTTTTGTGCTGAGCCTGCCCGGATATTTCAATACATACTCAAAAGCTTCCGACCTTTTACCAGAGCTTTCGCCGGTTTTACCGGGCGATGCTTCCAGGCTTTGCTCATCAATGGCTTTAAGCACTTCGTCGGCCGATATTTTGTAAGCCAGCATGCGGTCGGGCTTCAGCCAAATTCTCATAGCATATTCCCGGTTCCCTAAAATGTCGGCGAAACCCACCCCATCAACCCTTTTTAGTTCTGATAGCAGGTTGATATCGGCAAAGTTGTAAAGGAAGTTCTGATCCATGTGCGGATCCTTGCTGTACAGGTTAATGTACATCAACATGTTAGATTCTTCGCGGGTGATCTTTACACCCTCGCGCACTACCAGCGGCGGCAGCTTATTAACCACCGAGGCAACACGGTTTTGTATATTTACCGACGCCTGGTTAGGATCGGTACCCAGGTTAAATATAACCTGTATGGATGCCTCGCCATCGTTGCCCGCATCTGAGGTCATGTACTTCATTCCCGGAACACCGTTAATGGCTCGTTCCAGCGGAATGATTACGGATTTTATCATCAATTCGCCATTGGCCCCGGGATACTCGGCCGTGATGTTCACCTTGGGCGGAGATATAGTAGGGAATTGCGTTACCGGTAACTGCGTAATTGCCAAAACACCCAAAAAAGTGATGATAAGCGATATTACTATAGACAGGACCGGCCTGTGTATAAACTTGTTAAACATTGTTATTTTTTTTTAATGGTTGCAGCACTATTCTGTTTTAAGCTGCAGATGTGAAATAACTTGCTTGGGCTCCTGGTAGGTATAGCTGATCTTGTCGTCTTCTTTTACCTTTTGCACGCCTTCCAGCAGTATCTTGTCATTCTCTGTAATACCACTTCCAACTATATACAGGTCGGGTAATTCACTGTTGATGGTGATATTCCGCGACCTCAGCTTATTGTTTTGGTCAACCACGTAAACGTATATCTTATCCTGTATCTCGTAGGTGGCCTTTTGCGGTATCACCAAAGCGCCGTGCAGCGGAACGGTCATTTGCACCTTACCGGTTTCGCCGTTTTTTAACAGCTTGTTTGGGTTTGGGAACCGGGCTCTGAAAGCAATGTTGCCAGTTTCGCTGTTAAATTCACTTTCGATGGTTTCTACCTCGCCTTTATAAGGCAACAACTGGTTGTTTGCCAATAGTAACGACACTTTGTTGTTTCCGCGGCCTTTTACATTGTTTTTGTAATCAAGGTATTCAGGCTCAGATACGTTAAAGTAAGCAAACATCTGGCTGTTATCAGACAGGCTGGTCATCAACTCGCCTTCATCAACAAGGCTCCCTAATTTCAATGGGATACGGTCGATGTTGCCATCAAACGGGGCTCTTATTTCGGTAAAGGACAAGTGTAACCGGGCAACCGAAATTTCGGCCCTTGCCTGGTCTAGTTTAGCCTGAGCCATAGAGAGCTCGTTTTTTGAGACTATATTTTTATCGGATAATGTTTTTGTATTTTGCAGTTCTATCTCGGCGGCTTTTGCCTCGGCCTGCGCCTTTAAAAGCTCAGCCTCATACATTTTTGGCATTATACGGAACAGCAACTGACCCGCTTTTACCGCCTGGCCCTCGTCTACATAAATGTTTTGGAGATAACCTTTTTCCTGCGCCCTGATCTCGATATTGCGGACCGATTTTATTTGAGAAACATACTCCTTAGTAAAGGAGGTATCCATCTTTAACGCATTGGTAACAACATATTTAGTTACTTCTTCTTTTTGTTCTTTTTTAGACGTACAACTTGAATGGTACAACATGGCAAACAAGCTCATGAACATCACAGTTCTTTTCATGATATTTTTACAGTATTAAAATGTTTGGTGGGTAGGAACTTAAATGTTCCGGTAGCAGATGGCATTAGTTACAAGCTAGTTATAACATAGCTCGGTAACAGGTATAGCAATACCAGCTGCCCCGTGTGGTTTTTTAGCCGGAACAGTAATTAATGCCTGAGTGATGTCAAATCCGCAGAACTCTTTGCGAGAGATATTTATGGGTACATATCAATGATAAATGCCCGCAAAATGGTAGCCTGTCTTTGAAGTGGTTATAAGTACTGCTAAAAATAAAAGCAAACGAAATGATCAGCAGGCTTTTAGCCATTACCACATATTTCCTGGCAATTATAAGGTCGTCATCCTCATCAAGGCTGGCTGCCAGGTAATCCTTTTCATCAGAAGAAGAAGAGTTTTTTATAAGGGCAATATCCTGTTTGGCTGCAGATTTTAGCCTTGCCGTTTGTTTAAAGTTGTAAGCAGCCAAATACCGGGTGCTATGGTGTGATGCAGCAGCGTACGTGTCTTTAAACCCATCAACCAGTAAAAAAGAAAGAAATAGGGTAAACAAAAACGCAACTTTCATATGCCGTCGCAAAAATACTATCAACTTGTACACATAACGCGTAAATAGCAATTTTTAATTGTCAAAATTTTGTCAAAATTAATCCGTAATTATCCAAATCGGGCGGTATATACCTGGACAGGTTATTTTTGGTTATTACGGTTAACAGTCGTCAATAACTGATACAAGACACCAGTAAATTCGGTGATCTAATTCCGTAAGAAAGAACAGGTTACCGAATAGGTCACCGATTACTTTGAATTACATTGACTAACTTGAACTGAAATTTTTAAAAAAAGCGCACGAAGTATTTTGAAAAGCATCGGTTTTGAAGGCAAAACTGCATTTAAACAAAAAGAGGCGCTTTTCAGCGCCTCTTACCTTAAAAAACCAGTGGTCATCTTTTAAACCTCTGTGATCCCGCTGGGACTCGAACCCAGGACCCCAACATTAAAAGTGTTATGCTCTACCGGCTGAGCTACGGAATCAACTTTTAACTTTCGGTTGTTATACCGTTTCCGTTTAAAGTGGTGCAAATATAGGGTTTATTGATATATCCCGCAAGCCTATTTTTAATAAATTGTAAAGTTTACAATAAGTGCTTCAAACACACAAATTTAAAATTTAACTATTGCCAATTTTCCTTTGTCGCCGGCCATTAAAACAAGACTGCCGTTTTTCGCCTTTTTGCAAACATTGTAACTATCGCTGTCAATTTTATGCCATGTGTTACCACCATCGGTGCTTACGTTGGTGCCAGGGGTGCCGGTTGATAGAAAGGTATTCCCTTTAATATATTCGACACACGATTGATATCCAGCAGGCCCGGATGTAGGGATACTGCCCGTATAACTTGTATGGTTTATCCGAAACAAGTAAGCTACAGAATCGGTTTGCCGGTCTTTTGCATAATTACCGCCTACAATAATTGCCCTGCCGTTACCAAATGCTACAGAGAAAGCCCCCCTGCTTGCAGTACCGTCGGTTAACGGTAAGCTTGTGGCCGTCCACATTTGATTTATAAGCGGCGAAGTCAAAATTCGACTGTTGCTTCCACCGGTAACTATCGTTATTTTGTTAGTTATCCGCAAACAGGTACCACTTGCGGCAAATGCGGCTTCATTTTTTAAAGCAAGGGGCGCATTAACAACAGTACTCCACGTTTCGCCTCCGTCCAGGGTTTGCAACAGCAGGAATTTATTGTTGATAGGATCGCCTAAAACAAAGCCATCCTGTTTGTCAGAAAAATCCATTGCATCCAAAAAATATGCGGTGTCATTTTTTTGATATTTTATAGTCCAGTTTGTCCCTCCATCTGTTGTTTTAAGAATATAGGCCGGCGACCCGGAGGAAATAACTATAGCTTCCGTGTCAGAAAACGCTTCAATGTCTCTAAAGTCACATTTTTCAAATCCTTTTACCTGCTGCCATGTCCAAGTAAAGCCACCATCCCTGGTAATCCCAATAGTTCCGGCTGTACCACTAACCCAGGCAATGTTGTCGTTTACTACAGAAAGGCCGCGAAAGCTGTTGGGTCTGTTTTGCTCAAGCGGTGTTATCTTCTGGGCTTTTAAGCAAATACCTGCGGATAATAATACTACCAGTAAGATACATTTTTTGATACCCATGCTATAAGTTTTACCGAAGTTACTTTTTGAATCGTGTTTTGCAAAATCGGCGCTTATTTTACATTTATTTTATTGGCATTGCATAAAACAATTATATTTGCAACCTCATAAATGCCCGGATGGCGAAATTGGTAAACGTTGCGGTCTCAGAAGCCGTTGAGAATTGTCTCTTGAGAGTTCGAGTCTCTCTTCGGGCACATCCATTGAAGTCTTAAGTTTAAAGTCCGAAGCCGTTAGGCAGACTTTCGACTTAAGACTTTTACTTGATAAAGCCCGGGTGGCGAAATTGGTAGACGCACCATCTTGAGGGGGTGGCATTCGTAAGGATGTACGAGTTCGAATCTCGTTCCGGGCACTGTATAATGATACATTGGTTTTAGCTGCAGCTTTAAACGCCGGGTGGCTATTTGAGGGTTACAGGCCTGATTTCTTCTACTTTATTTTGTAACACGGCTACCTGCTCTTCAAGCACCTTCAGGCGCACTTCGTTTATTCGATTTTGGGCCTCCTGCTGAATCTTAACTTCGCTTATTTCCCCCTTTAATTGAAAAAAAGTTGTTAAAACTGAAGTGACAATGCTGGCAGTGCCCAATATCGTCACAACAATATTTTTTATAGTAATGCCTTTTAGCTGTCGATGTTCAATAGATGTCATTTAAGTAAAGATAATCGCGCCTTATACGCGGTATTGTATGGATGAATGGTAAATGGACGCTTTAATCATTTAAAGGCTCATATTGTTTAACAGCAAACTGCGCCAACACTGCAATTGTACTGCCAATAGCAATTATGATGGTTGTAAGTTTTACCGGCATTCCGGTGATTTGCGAAAGCGAGGTACCCATACCGGCCAAGCTAATTCCGAAAACCTGCATCCGCTTAAAAAACGTTGGGGTGTCGCTTGTTAGGCGTTCCCAAAAGGTATATTTTTTTTCCATAGATTATTTGATTAAGACTGGGTAAGGTTAGGCTCGGCGAGGATAGGAAATCAATGAAGAAATATGCAATGCATAATTCCATAATATCATGCAACACATCAATAAAATTGCCCGGTTACACAATCGACAATAACTATAGCACTTTAAAACGGTTTTTGATAGTTAAAAACTTCCTTTCAAAAAAGTAATACGATGAGTAAGATACAAGAAAAAGTAACGGCAAGTTTATTAACAAGGAATTGCCATACTTCCAATCACTCCAAGGTTGTGAAAAGGTAAACAATTGTTGCCATATGTAAATGCTATAAGATAATACTCCTATTTTTACTAAAATGGGATGTTTGAGTATTGAGGAAAAGAAGTTATCGCCAGCTAAGTTTAAAATAATAACCGCACTGATTAACACTGGAAAGACGTAAATAAGGGCATTCCAATTTAAAACTCCTGTAATATGAACGCTAATAGCCATTACAAATAATATAAAGCTTAAAAGGTATGAAGTCTTTTTAACTCTTATTACACCTTTGAAAATTAAGATTGCAGTTAGCGAGCCTATTAAAATTGACGAAGTGCCATAGCCTAACAAATAGGTAAAAGATAGAATTAATTTATGTGCAAGTTGATAATTGCTACCCAACGGCATCCGCCCGACTATAACTATAAACGGCAAAGTTAAAAGGATTAACGTCACAAGTAATAAATATTTGTTTGTCGATTTAACAAGTAAGATCGGAAATATTAGATAAAACTGCTCTTCTACGGCAAGGCTCCAAAAATGAGAAGTCTGCCAATTTGAACCGTATTGAATAGGAAAGTTTCCAATGTATAATCCGGCAGTCAAAAACATTCTTGGAGTTGTGTGTAAATGAAATACTAGAGTTAGGATTATTAAAGAAACCAAATATAAATATGCAACTGGAAAGATACGCAGCGCTCTTCTAACATAAAATTTCTTTAAGTCGACCCAGCCTTTCTTTGCCTTTTCTTTTAATAATAGTGTGGTTATTAAAAAGCCACTCAAAACAAAGAATATATCAACACCGATGCTTCCAGGTAAATAATCAACCCACCATGTCCCTATTAATGAGTGACCTAACAGAACAAATATTATTGCAATACCTCTAAGGCCATCTAAGCCATTAAGGTGATTTGGTTGCAAGATCTTGGGCGTTGTATTATTATCTGAAAACAGCCTATCTTTAAATAGTTCCAACCAAACTTTATTCATATGTTCAAATAAACAAAACTTTTAACTAAGTTATAGCCTCTCTTCTATTATCAGAAATGAATAGTAAGGATAATCAAGTAATTCTAGTGCAAAGCCACTAATTTGCGTAATGTCATTAATAATTTGTTCATCACTATTCATGTAATATTCAATTGCAAATCCACCTAATATCGATGTGTCAAAAAATGAGATATTGGCTTCATTGTCAAATTCTATGGCTACGCCATTAAACTGTAAGATTTCATTTAGCCCTTGGGTTCCCGTTCCCGAATAAGTAAATGTTTTCTCACTTACCACACCGCTAAAATATTGACCGGTTAAATAGGTAGAACTATTGTATATCACAGACTGCGCACCAACTACCTGATAAAGAATACCAGCCTGAATTTCACCGCTTAAAACGTTATAAGCCATAGTTAAGGTTTTAGATTACTCACCCTAATGTTAAATCTGAATTGCAAAAAGCGGGCATTAACGTAAAACTCATTTATTCCAATTCCACCCCTCACATATGCAGGATCTCCGTTGCCACGCAATGGTAAGCCTGTAGCTATGTCGCCAATATTGTTTGTTGTTGGCTGTACCCCCGGTTCGAAATGATTAAACGGCTCTGTTGATAAAGCAAGCCTAACAGTTCCAAATCCTGAAAACGCATTGGTATCTACTGCTTTAAAAGTTTGACCGGATATATACTCTTTTGAATTGTAAGTGATCGAACCACTTTCAACAAGATACCAATAGCCGTTAGTAACAGCAGTACCAACAGGAATGAGGTCACCGCCATTACCGAACCGCAATTGTACTGTATGCCGTTCGGGTGCTTCAAGTATTTCTCTTAAAAGACCCGATGCCGTTGTAGCAAATGTGGTTTGGCCGGCAACAGTAGTAAGTCTTGCGCCAGGTTGATAGGTAGTACTGTTATATACAATTGCTCCGACTTCTACAATAAAGGAAGCTGGGACATTTAAAGTATCTCCGGGGGACTTTGTCATGGTGCCCAAGTCGGCAATACTATCAATGTATTGTCCATTCCTATCAGCGTTAAATCCAAAAATCGGAATGCTTTTTAAAACTCTTTGAATGCCGTTCGTTATACAATTTGTGTCGATACTTGCATCAATCAATTTATTATTTATTGTAATTATATCATCTTCTAAATTTATATTAGTGTTGCTTGAAAAATCAAAATCTCCTTCCGCTTCTATTGCTCTCGCTCTAATAGTATATGCTATTGACCTTGCCCCCACATACGTTCCAAAATAAGAAAGGTTTTTTGCCGGGCTTGCAAACCCCAATGTAAAATCGCCTATATCTGGATTGTTAAACAAGGGGTTGGCTACAACGCAATTGTTAAAGTTCTGATTGTTGTATCCAAAAGCTGTTATTGCGGCCGCCCGAATTGTCGCAATATCACTCATATAAGTATATCCAGTTGGTAAGGAAGGGTAGAATGTCGTTTTATCAAATGTTGGAGTGATACCCCCAAATTTAAAATTGCATTGATAAAATAAACTGTAATCAATAAATGTCGGGGTATACTTAAAGTAAATGTTGCAATTACTAAAAATACAGGCATACATATAGTTATTTGCTCCGACTGCATCTGTTAGGAATGTAACATCACATTTATATAGTGTTATGTTACTAAACTGTCTGATAATTCCCTTCCATCCATCTACATTAAATGATGCATTTGAAATAACACATGATGTAAGTGTGTTGCTTCCGACTTGCATGTTGTATGCTGGTGTCGGCCCGGCCGGTCCCAATAAATAGACTTTATCAACCGTAATGTCTTTAAAGACCGTGCCTGTTGTAAAACCGCTTGTTAAAGCAGTAGAACCTCTTAACTTAATGTTATAAACAAAAGCAAGCCCATTAGCATTCGTTCGAAAAAACCAACTAAATAAGGTAGCATCAAGTATTACATCGCCATCACCTATAATTGATATACCAATAGTCAATGTTATATTACCTTCTCTATATACGCCACTACCTAAAATATAAGTTGCGTTGCCACAAGCCGCATATGCGGTAGTTATGGTTCTATAAGGCAATTGCCTGCTTCCATTACCTGTTGTATCGTTACCAAACAAAGCGACATATGCAAAACCACTTGGCCTTACATTATCTGCCCCTGCGGGAATCGTTATCCCATATTTATTAGCTACTCCGGGCCGGTAAGCCCAATTATATGTTGCACTCATAGTTAATTATCCTGACATTTAAGTTTGATATTACAGCTTGCGTTACTCAGGTCGCTGTAATTATATGTTATAAAAACCCTATCATTTGCAGCATAGGCAAATGGAAATGTTTGTGAACCGGCAGGGTAAGAGCCTGCGGTGCCAATTTTCAGTTTGGGGGATGTAGCGCCCGAAATAAGGATGCTGTTTACCTGTCCCCCATTTTCCATCAACACCGAAACCTCATTTAATCCATACGGATTGATCTGGTAACTTACCTTCTTTTTCTCGTCGAGTATCAACGTTATAGTCTTCAAGGCAGTCATTGCCCGCTGGTCGTCGGTACGTGCCAGGGCTTCTGCTATGGTAGCAAGTTCTACCATTCCAGGTAAGGTCTCGGTTGCATCAGGAGAACTGCCCCCGCCAAAGCTAAGCAGCCAAACATTGTCGTCGCCGTCCCAGATGTACATTTTGGCTTCGTTGCCTATTCCGGCATCCACAAAAGCATAATCTCCTGATTCTCCGGTAGGGTTAGCGGTTGAAAGTCCCAAAAGGGTGGTGTAATTACCTTTAAAATGCTGAGATAACGCGGCAAGTTTTCCTTTTTCAGCTGTGGTATAATTTTCCTGGCTTAAACCATAGCCTGTTAACTTATCCACCTTAGCGCCCAATGCGTCGCGGAGCGCGGCATTGTCCTCGGGCTGGCCAGCCAAATTAGAGAAAGAGTTTTCTACCCAGCCGGTGTTATAATCATCATCGTCAATCTTGCCTAATATTTGCCCCGTGGCACCACCTGTAGGTATACCGTGGCCCGGATCTCCTTTTTCACCTTCCGGGCCTGTTTCTCCTACCTCGCCCTGTAAGCCAATTAATGATGTGCCGGGGCCCCATATGCCCCCTGTTTTAGGCCCAAACAATATATATGTGCTTGTATTGAGGTAAAAATCCCCGTCATTGCCGGTAAGCGAGTTTGATGGATTAGATGTGCCATTTAAAACTGTTTTGCCCGCCGGCCCCGCAGTTCCTGCGTCGCCTTTTTCGCCTTGCGGCCCTTGCGGCCCGTTTTGCATAGAAAATACCTGCGACCACGCACCTGATGCTCTACGATAAAAGACGCCTGTATTTGTATCGATATAGGTATCGTTATTAACGCCGATGCCTGTGCCCGGCGTACCTGATCCGTACAAAATGGTTCCATCTTTCGCCGCGTCTGCCGATGGCAGGGTATATTTTACCAACCAGGCGCCGGATGTTTTTTGCGCGAACGTACCAGTGGCGGTATTTATAAAAAGGTCGCCATTTTTGCCGGTAGTATTTTGCGGTATCGAAACACCAAACGAAACGGTTGCACCGGTATTTACGCTCGAATTTATAAAGTCAAGCAACGCGGTAAAGCCAAACTGATAGTCGTTATTGTTGTGTATAAGTATAGATGTGTCAGCAGCCGTAACGGTGCTTATAACTGGTAGGTCACTTAATTTTTTATCTATCGCCATCAGTTTAAAAATTCGGTTATTAGTTGATTTGTACTAAAGTTATCGACCGGGAAGTTGAAATCTGTGATATCAACCGAGCGTATGCGCGGACCGGCCTGCCTGCTGCTTTTATTTTTCTGGTTATAATGCCATACCGGAAAATCTTCTCTATGATCTAACAGGAAGCGTTCGGTTTCGTTAGCATAGGCATTGGCCGTGCTTCGTTGTTGCTGTACCAGTTTTACAATATCTTTTGGAGGCAAAGCATCAGCATTATCGTAACGTTTAGTTACGGGACCGGTTGCAGTGTAGTGTACGCTGTCTGCCTCAATAAAGCGGGCAAAAGCAAAATAGGACAGTACCGGGAGCAGCCCCTGGTATAAAACTATGTACCCGTTGTCGTCCAGATATTCACAGCCATTCACAAGGTCTTTATAATGCTGAGGGGCATCATCCTTTAGTGTTCCTTCGGTTTCCAGGTTCTTGATCAGATCATAATATAAGATGTAGCCTAAAAAAGCCTTCAAGTCCAGCTCCTGGGCTTTTTGTATAAATACTTTTATACGTTCCGGTTTTATGTTTGCAGCAATATCTGCATAACGCTGCAAGGCTTCGGGGGTAATTAAATTTAACATAACATAGTCCTCCAATCTCCGCCAGCCGGCGGGTAGGTTTAATATTTTGATAATCGTGAATAATTTGCCGGCCGGCATGTTAGATGCACATCGCCTCTGCTTCGTCCTGTTTAAAGCCATAAGCATATACAAGGGCGGCTATTTTGCTTTTGGTGGGAATGGCAGCTTGTAAAAGCTGGTTAATGTTTGCACCCGCTTTTATACCGATCATATCATCAGCCACATTAGCAGGTACGGGGATGATATTCCAGTTAGCAGTTTGATTAATATTGCTGCAGAAATGACTGAACAACTCTTCAAACACCTCACTCAATTCAAGCCTGTCGGCGGCCGTATTGTCGTTAAATTCGCGAATAGCTTCTTTCTTTTCGCCACCATTACTAAGGCCAGAAGCTTTTTCGGCATTGACAAGTTCCTTTGGAACGGAGAACCCTTTAATAATGCGCGCTTCTACAGATCGTTCGGTAGTTTCAAAAAGCTTATCGTTGTTTTGAATTGCATAAGGTTGAAACTCAGGTTTTGCACTTTCATCTTCGTATTCTATCACAATTATTTTTTGCGCACTTTTGGCACCCTGAAAAGTACCCAGGTCTTTTTCTAATTGCGATGGTGTATTAGTTTTGCGGTTATCTATAACGTTATCGGCTTCCTCGCGGCGCGATTGCATAAACAGCATCGTTGATGGCAAAAAGCCTGTGGTTACTTCGCGGTTGTTAAAGATCTTGATACCGGCTTCGGTTTCAAAATCCTCCCATACCGAGTCGGCTTCTATCAGTGGGTAATCGCAAACTTCGGGGTTAAAATAATATAACTGCCCTTTGTAGTTATCCCAGCCGCCCGCAGCTTTAACCTGTAGCTGTATCACTGTTTCATCAGGGTTGTACCTGTCCAAAAAAGTGATTTTGCTGCGCATGATGTTTTTCCAGGTTTTGCGGCCCCAGTCGTTATAGATCGCAAACTTATCAGCAGTTTCGGTATTGTCCGTATCGCCCATGCGGATATCCTCGAACTTGACATAATTAACAGATGCTATTTTGAAATTTGCATTGTAATTTACATGAATGCCAAACCCGCGAAATAATGCTTTGTCTGCAGCGATGGCTTTTAAAAGCTTGGTTATGGTAAGCCCCTTGCTGTTGATGATCTGCTTGCCGACAGATGCTTCTTCAAAACCGTTCCCGGCAATGAATTTTGCCCGCTTGTTCCAGCAATCTTTGGCAGTAGGCGATTGGCCAACCAGCTCCAGCATACGTTGCGGATAGGCGTTATCCATGTCGTAATTAAGTATACCGAAGGTTTGATTAGGCCTTACCAGTATACGCCTTTCAATTTGTGGTAAGTAGGTTTTCATAAGCCCTCCTCACCGCCCGAAGGGGGAGCCAAAAATTCAGCTCTTTTTATTCTTCGTCTTTTCATTTTAGTTTTTTCCTCCTTTACTTCGGAAGCTCCCGCTTCTGGGGACTGGGCGGTAAACAGCTTTACTATGTGCGGGTATCTTTGCAAATACCATTCGGCTTCTTTGTCCGTCAGGTTGTCGTTATTGTGCACCGCAGGCGAACCGGGAGCGAATTGATGTGTGCCGGGTTTAAGAATATATTTTTTCATGTTGATGGTTCATAGTTCATAGATCATGGTTTAAGGCGGTTCACAATTCATTACCATGAACTATGAACCATTAGCTATAAACTTAAACCGCAACCAATGCCTCAAGTGCTGCTATTGTGCTTGCATACGTAGCTGATCCGCTTTCAGGAGCGATAGATACGGCACGCGGAGGATATGGCTCTTTCAACTTATCCGGATTGGTTAATTTGATCTTATAACCGCCATCTAAAGTTTCGTCGGCTGCGTTGCGTTCAGCTTCGGTAACAATTAAGCCGTTCACCGCGCCAAACAATTCTATGGCCGAGTCGCTGTCCTTATAGTTATTTACTGCTATGGCGCGAACGCGGCCATAACCCATTGCCATTAACTGGGCTTTAACATCGGTAGACAAACCGGCGATATTAAAATCTATCTCCTCGGTATAGCGCGGGCCAACCTGGGTTTTAGCCAGTTTGCTCATGGTATTAAAACTGTTGTTGGTGCCTTCAAATTTGTAAACTTTGGCGGTAGCAACGGGGGTAAGGTCTGTGATGATAAGCGGGTTTGCCACATCATACGTAAGCACCATATCATCCTGGTTAAATATATACACTACATCTTCGATGCCCGAAGTAATTGGCCCGTTTGTGCCTAAGTTAAACCCGGCATTTATTTTATTGTAAATTGACATTGTTATTTATTTAGTGATTTATTGAATTAATGATTTAGTGAATTAATTAAGAGGATGATTGACTGCGGTGATAATTCACTAAATCAGTCAATCACTAATTCACTAATTACACTACGCGCCCAGGTAAAACAGCTCGTTAGCGAATTTGAAGTTTACGGCTGCCTTCATGCGGGCCTTCATACGTACCACGTTATCGTTGGTGTAAGGCTTCATGTAAACGGTAGACAATTCGGAAGCATCCCCCAAAAGATCCACACCCAGGAACAGGTTTGACGAGCGCGCGCCCAGAATGGTGTTGGCCTGCCAGTGGTTCATCAGTTGCAGCGGTACACCCAGGTAGTCCATCTTTTTGGGGTCGGTAAAGGCGTTTAGCACGTTTACTGCTTTATCCGCCTGTGCCTGTGCGTAAGCATATCCAACGTGTAAAGGTATCTGCAGGTTAAAATCTTCCTGAGAACGATCCGCTGGGTCAAGCTGGGCATAGATGCCGGTTAGTACACCTAAAACGTTGCTTGCGTTAATGTAGCTTACAGTGGCCGCAGTAGATGTGCCGCTGAAAGTTGCCGCTTTGCGGGTATTCACCTCGTTGTAATTACGTACCAGTTTAAAAGTAGTTGAACTGATAACCTGTATAAAGTATGATTGGCCCTGCACGTCCACCCCGCTGCCGCCGTTGGTAGTATCTTTACTTGTGCCGGTTACCGCGGTAATGCTTACCACATCGCCATCCCTTAAGGTTGCAGTGCTGCTTACAGTTACTACGCCTGAGGCGCTGATGGCTGTAGCTGCCATTGAAGTTTCTGATTTACCCAGGCCTACTTTGTAAACGCCGCTTGCTGCCGCGATAGAGGGCAATAAACCGGTGAACGGGGCTGTAAAGGCCGCCTCTTTGGTAGAGCCTTTACCAAGCCAGTACAAGCGCTCGTTAGCAATTTGTATTTTGGTTAAGTAACGTTGTACCATAAAGTCGCTAAGGTCAACCACACCCTCGTAATCAAGGAACGCGCCGGGTTTAAGCTGCTGGCTCTCCCATGATTGTACCAGTTTATCCCATTGTTCCGCTGCCGTTAATAAACTCGAATATTCGATCTGTCTTATTAAAGCTTTTAACTAAACTTTTAAATATATCCGATTGATCATGTATGGCGTGGGCGTCGCGTAGCGCGCCCGATTTAAGGTTAGGTATGTCTTGCCCAACTACGGTTATTATTTGTTTGTGGTTATTTGCTGCAAAGCAAAAAAGTGCCTGTAAAACAGCATAGGTTTTACCCGAGCTTGTACCACCCTGGTTTACAATGACATCGGTAGCGGCAAAATAATTACACCAGAATAATATTGAGGCCTTCATTATTGACATTAGGATAGGTTGAATATTTAATAGCGATGTTGGATGTTTTAAAAGCGTATAAGGGCAATTTTATAATTAGCAGTACAAAATTTATTATCATCTTAGGCGTAAATTGTATTGTTTGTGATGAATCATATTACGGCCGGCGTTAGTCGAAAAGCTTTTTATTAATTATACCCGCGTTATTTATAGCCTGCCTTTTTTCTTGTAAAAAGGATAGCGCTCCTGTTGATGATACCCCGCTTATAGTTGGCAAATGGTTGTATAAAAGCAAAACCGATAAACGCATAACGAACGGCGCTGTAGTTCAGGATAATACTTACACCGACATGAATGGCGCCAGTATACAGTTTAACGCTGATAACACCGCTGAGGTGCTAACCGAAAGCGGAAACGCTTTTACAATGCAGTATACCTTAAGCGGTGATTTGTTAACGTATATACATACTGAAAGCCACGATTACTACGGCTCTAAAGAGATACTCCGGATAAAAAAAATGACTAGCAACGAACTGCAGCTGACTTATTCGCCACAGGATAATGAGCCCGCGTTAACGCCACCGGATGGATTTTATTCAGAAATGGTGTTAACAAGGTAATCAGGCCCTTTAAATTAAATGTCTACTTCTTTTTCGGTTCCGGCAATTTGAGGGCCGGTATTGATAACGCTTATCTTTAATTTTGAGGGTGCAGCCTTTACTGATCGCGCCGACGACTTTTCTGTCCACCCCATGCAGCGCAAAGCAAAAATCGCCCCGGTTGGTGCAGGCTGGTGCAACTTTTTTTCATATTCACATTCAATACGCAGGCGGGCTTCCCGCAGGGTTTTTTTGAACAGCCCGGTTTGCTCGTAAGCCTCAAAATCAGCCAGGCTCGGAAACCCGAGAAATAAGGCCAGACCGGTGAGCAGGGGCACTTCGGGCTTATTGGTTTTTGGCGTATACATTGCCAGTGGCGATGTTTTCTTTATATATTTTGACGGCGGTTTTGCCTCGGGTACCGGTTGGCCGGCTACGGACAGAAAATATTTTTCCACACGATCGCTGAGTTCAGCAACAGAATAAAAATGAGTCATACAGGAAATAATATGATTGATATGCCTTTTGGCATTTTATATATACAAATGTACGAATAAATCTTTACTTTAACAAGTAAATACAGAAAATTCTTTATTGAATATCAGGAAGGGAGAGTAGCAGGGACCGACAGTACTTGTCCCGCCATTAAACAATAAATTACCGTTAAAAAATGTTAAATTTTTGACTTAAAAGTTGTAAATACAATTTTTAGATAAATTTTTTATAATTTTATAGCATCCACGTACCTATGCGCAAAAAACGGTTTACTAATTGGTATTTTTCACTTGTCATGCTCCTTTCGGTTATGGCGGTGTCGTGCCAAAAAGATACCGGCGAACAGGCCGTTGATGAAAAGAAGATCGCCTTAAATGCCGATAGTGCTTTAAGCGCTGCATCCCCGGATAATTTCCTTGCCGTTGCAGGCACGCTTACCCTAAAAATGCAGGATTCTGTTTACACTTTTGATGCCGCTAAAGACTCTGTCGCGTTTGTAAATATGAGCGCGGGCGACAACCGGTACTTTGGTATCACCGCCATTAATAAAGAACATACTATAAGTTTTGGTGTAAGCTCAAAAGGCGCTGCCGCGGATAGTCTGATTAAGCCTGTAGCTGGCGGCCAGCTACTAATGATGGCCGATGTGATGCATACCAGGCAGTATACCTTAACACAATATGCAGAACCGGGCGATGCCGGTGTAATACATCTGCTGCAGTATCGCACCAAAGATGTGCTTGCAAAAGGCAATTTTTTTACATTTCTATCTAAGGATGACGAACCGAACTCCTCACTTTACAGGGTAGAAGGAACCTTTGAACTGATGTTGAAGAAACAACAAAAGTAGCTGTGCTCAGTATTGACACCTTATTGTAAAAAACGCTTTACACACCTCATCCTTCGCCTCTAAGCAGCCAAAAACCGGCCTTTTTTGCGTATCTTTACAGAAAAACAAAAGGAGATTAATGAAAGTATTTATTGGAGGCCTTCCGTTAGAAGTAAGTGAGGCCGAACTAAATGCGGTTTTTGGTGATTTTGGGCCGGTTAAGTCCCTCAGGATCGTTAAAGATCGTGAAACAAAAGAAAGCAGAGGCTTTGGATTTGTTGAAATGGTTAATGAAGCAGAAGCTAAAGAAGCCATCAGGTGTATGAATGGCCAAAGCTATTATGGCAAACGCATAACCGTTAATATAGCAGAGGATAAAGGCCCCGGTTTTGGCGGTGGCGGCGGTAACAGAGGCGGTTTTAGCCGTAACTAAGCCCTATATAATTTCTTAAGATATCATGAGCCCTGCAAAGCAGGGCTTTTTTTGTGCTGTTCCGTTTAAATAATTTTATTTTTAAGAAAGATCCTTTAGTACTTGTTCCGCCAATATTTATTTGTACCTTGGATAACCTAAACAAGTAACAAATTTTGCGCCTTTTTGGAAACATAAACAGGCTATGGCTCACGCTTACGGGCTCTACTACCGAGTTCTCTTTAGAGATCAGGATATTTCACTCCCTTTGCCTCATTTCGATACTTGCGCTGGCTTATAACGTGCCCTTTAATTATCTAATAGGGCTGCCCTTTGTGTCCTTGCTTAGTCTTTTAACCCTTATTATATTTTCGGCACTTTATTACTTGTCGCGTTTCCGTGGCAGCTTCAAAGTAACGGTTACCATATTCACCGTCATCGGGAACCTGCTGTTCGCAACGAATTTTATATACAACTCCGGCACTTATGGGCCAACAGACCTGCTAATGGGCCTGTGTATTTTATTGGTGTTGTGCGTTGTGCCTAAAAATCAGCAGAAATTTTGGATTGCCCTTAATATGCTCATCATTGTTGGATTGCACCTGGCTGAGTATTATCACCCGGCATGGGTGCCAAATACCTACGTAAACCGCTCCAGCCGGTATCTCGACCTCACATCTGCTTATGTTGTGGTGGTTATAGTGCTGTATTATACAGTAACTTATTTCAGGCGTAATTATGATTACGAAAAACGCTCCGCTTCTGATAAGGCAAATGCCATTGAACTTCAAAATCACCACATTACTCAGCAAAACCAGGAATTAGCCCGCATTAACTCCGAGAAGAATAAACTAATGTCGATAATAGCGCATGATCTGCGTTCTCCTTTAAGTAATATCCAAAATTACCTTGAACTGGTTACAGAGTACGAATTGGATACAGCTGAACGCCGGATGGTAGAAGGTGATTTGCTTAAAGTTACCCGCCGAACCATTGATATGCTTGGCAAGCTGCTTATATGGTCAAAAGCTCAAATGGACGGGGTTAATGTAAAACTTGGCTATGTTAACCTTCGCGACGCTCTCTTTAATACCCTGGAACTGGAAAAAGCCATCGCCCTAAAAAAAAATATTAGCCTTACTGACGAAATAGATTGGGATATCCGCATTGTAGCCGATATTGATATGCTGCAATTGGTTATACGCAACCTTATAAGTAACGCTATTAAGTTTACTGCGCCCGGTGGGCAAGTAAGTTTTAAAGCAAAACAGATCGGTGGCGAGTGCTGGCTTATTGTTCGTGATAATGGTATCGGCATGTCTGCCGAAAAGCAGGCAGAACTGTTTTCTTTACAAGCGCAATCTACTTTTGGTACCGATAACGAAAAAGGGGTAGGGCTTGGCTTATTGCTCTGCAAAGAATTTACAGAAATGCAAGGCGGGCACATCTGGGTGGAGAGCTCGCCCGACCACGGGGCCGCTTTTTTCGTATCGATGCCGGCCGGCAGTTAATTCAAAAGTCGAAAATCGAAAAAGATTGTGATAATTTGTAAAGCTGTTTTTACTTTTGAGTTTAATTTTAACTTACTATGAGGCCGGGCGATAAAGTGATATGTATAAATGATAAGATCGACGCCGACAAAAGTACCGAAATAAGGCGCGATTTTGAGATCTGGATCACCAAAGATAAAGAATATACCATTCGCGAAATATTAGATAACAACGGTATTGTAACCGGGGTGCTGCTTGATGAGGTCCATAACTTCCCCAAATTTTTTAAATTAATAAACCGCTATCAGGAACCGGCCTTCGCCATCTGGCGTTTCCGCAAGCTTAACTACGCCACCGCCCCTGCAGAAGCGATAAGCGAAGTTGAAGAGCTGGTGCAGGCAGACCAGGAACAATTGGTTAAGGCTAAGTAAATTCCAGTTGGGTATGCCACATATGAGCAGATAGGCTGTTTATGTTTTAAATGCTAAATGGCATAATCGTTACCAATTTTTATCCATCGCGGCCTCGGTCTCTACTAATTGCGTTAATATAGCTTTTAGCATTGCTTCCCGGGCCCATTGCTGCTCTATAAGCGTAGCATCCTGTTTGTACCAGGCTATCGCTTCGTTTATTTGTACACGTGTTTTGTAAACAAACTGCTTGTTAGGGTGCAGGCGCTGGCCTTCATAACTGTTTAGGTTTTCATCCTTAATTATCCTGGCAAAGTTTTTAACAGAGATGTCCAGCTGGAGGCAATCATCAAGGGAATTTTTAAAGTCCTGTTTATCTTCCAGCCAAAGGGTAAGCGTGTCATCCGTCAGGTCGTGGTCGGCAATGCTTATTCGGCTGTAATTATAATCAACGGTAATAATAAGCCACCATAGCTGGTCCTTAAGTTTTTGGGCGATTTTTATCATTGTTTTATTTAATAATGGTTAATATTCATAGAAAAGTAAGTCACTCACGCATTCGCCTCAAAAGGCGGCATCCACCCGGGTATATATTTTTGTATTGCGGCGATTTCATGACGGTACTTATCGCAAGCAGCTATATAGCCCGCAGCGCGTTTGGTTAATTCCCGACTAGTTGGCATGTGCTTGCCGTTTTTTTGTTTAGTGCGTAGGGCGGAGTATGCGATATACATAGGTTATTTAGATATTGATTTTAAATGACTGTAAACATATTGTTGTATATAGCTAAAGTATATTCTGTAAGTTCTGTAAAGCGATTATTTGTTTTACTGATTTTTAGTTTTAATTTAGCATTCGTCGAACAAACAAATATAAAGAAATATCTTTATTTAAATCAAGAAAAATCTTTAATTATTTTTTATTGTATGAATGACCTGTCGAAACCCAACAAAATAAAAACAGTACGACCTGAAACACTGGAGTTTATTATACTGTACAATCAACTAAGGGGTAAGGCATTTAATAATAATACCGAACTGGCTGAAGCTTTAAACTTCAACTCGGCCAGTTCCATTACCGAAATCATTAAAAGCCGCCAAAATATTGATCCCGAAAAATTGAAGGTATTTAAAGAAAAATATGCGGAGCATTTAGGAGGAAAAAAAAATACCGAGAAAGCTGTAGCCGCACGAAGTGAGGAGGGTATACCAATGTACGAAATTACCGCTACGGCATCTGGTGTTGAGGTTTATAATGATATAAATGATTCGCGCCCGGTGGGTCGTATGAATTTCCCGGGGATAGAGGAGTGCGATTTTGCCCTGCCTGTTTGGGGGCACTCCATGTATCCGTATTTAGAAAATGGCTGCTGGGTGGCACTGAAGATAATCAGCGATATGAAAATATTGCCCGGTGAGGTTTATTACATAGAGTGGGGCGATTACCGCATGTATAAGCGCCTGCTGGCCAGCGATAACCCGGAAGAAGTGATCGCTCACTCGGATAATGTAACAGAAATGGTTGCCGGCCGTCTAAAATATGCACCTTTTCCTATCCGCATAGATGAAATAAAAAAGCTATGCCTGGTAAAAGATATCCATAAAAAGCATAACCATTAGTGGAAACAACATACAGCAAAAGATACTTATCAAATTTAAAACCTGTTTACCGTACGGTGATATACTATGCGATATTACTGCCGGCTACTATAATGTTTAATACCCTGCCGGCTTTTAAAACAGGCCCCTGTACCCCTAACCTGGATTTACTGTCAGCTTTCATTTTATTTGTTGGCTCAATGGTGTTATTGATTTTATGCCTTATACGGCTTAAAAGAAAAGGCAAAAGCTATTTACCGTCAGTGCTATACATTCGTCTGTTTTTATAGCCTGTGTTTTAGATATTTAATAATAGGATAACAATTTAATGGAAAATCAATCTCCCGTCCGCCTTGCCACTTTACAAGACATACCCGCTATTATGCAGGTTGTAGCCGATGTTGTACCCATTATGCGTGCAGCAGGCAATTTGCAATGGGATGATACATACCCCAACCCGCGCGTATTTGAAGACGATATTAAAGCCGGCCAGCTTTGGGTGGCCGAAGTGGAAGGCCAAATTGCCGGTGTAACGGCAATTACTACCGATCAATACTCCGAGTACGCACAGGTGGGGCTTGATACCAGCGAAGAAGCTATTGTCACTCACCGGCTGGCGGTGAGCCCTCATTTTAGGGGCAGGGGCCTTGCTGCCGACCTGCTGTACCAGGCAGAACTTGTAGCCATTGAGCGTGGTATACCTATTTTACGCATAGATACCAACACCCAGAACCATGCAACACGGCAGCTCTTCCCAAAAATGGGATATAGTTTAAAAGGCGAAATAACCTTAGAGTTTAGGCCCGGTTTAAGCTTTGTTTGTTTCGAAAAGAGGTTGGATCAAGCGTCTATTCAAAATGCAGACTAAATGTAAAAGTATGCAGGGATAGCCGGCTAATAGGGTTTGCATAAGGCGTGTTTTCTGACAACAGGATATTGCCAAAGCTGTTGCTGAGTTTAATTTCCGGGGATAGTTTAAAATACTCAAAATAAATATCGAAACCAACGCCCGCTTCGTAAGAAGAGTACCCTTTTATATTCCTTAGCAAAAGCTCGGTAGGCGCAGTATTGGCATCATTTTTTTTGGAACCTATCGCCCCCGAATATTTTAAGCCACCCAACAGGTAAGCCCTAAAGTTGCCTATCCGGTCAGATTTTAATTTTAGCTGTAAAGGAAAATCAACGGTAGTGGTTTGTACAGGTTTGGTAACATCCTGCTCCGGTTGCTCATAAGCATAGCTTACGGCCCTGTCGGCAAATACCAGCGACGGTGTAATACGTGTCTCCAGGTGGTCGGTAATACGATAACGCGTTAAAAAACCAACGGCAAAGCCCGGCATGGGCTTAGAACTTATGGCAGTTAATTTACTGGTAGCATATTGGTTTAACCCTGAATCAAAAAAGGCATCGCGCCAGTACGGCTGCTTAATTATCTTAAAGCTGCTCTGGATGTATGAAAAGGAGAATCCGAAGCTAAGATCCTTGTTATCGGCACCGCCGCCCCACGCCTGCGCAAATAAAAGTTTGCTGCAGCCCATCAATATGATGGTTATGAAGAGGCGGGCTTTTATCATTTAATACCGGTGTAAATAGAACAGATACCAAACGCCAAAGGGCGACTTTTGGTATTTTTAAAGCCCGCTTTTCGCATCAGGTTAGTAAACGCTTCGCCGTCGGGAAAGGCTGCCACCGACTCGGGCAAATATGTGTACGCCCTTGCATCCTTTGAAAATAGCTTACCTATGCCCGGAGTAACGTAATTAAAATAAAAGGCGTAAAGCTGTTTTATGGGGAACCCTTTTGGTTTCGAAAATTCCAGTACAACTGCTTTGCCGCCCGGTTTAAGCACCCTGTGGATGTCGGCAAGGCCGGTTTCCAGGTTTTCAAAATTACGTACACCGTAGGCTACCGTAACCGCGTCAAACTCATCAGTATTAAAAGGCAGTTTTTCCGAATCGCCCAGCTTAACTTCAAATTTGTTGTTTAAGCCACGCTTGGCTATCTTTTGCTTCGCGATATCCAGCATACCCTGCGAAATATCCACGCCGATTATTTTTTTGGGCTTTAGGATAGATAACGCCTCAAAAGCAAAATCGCCTGTACCTGTAGCTACATCAAGGATCAGCTGGGGCTGGTCCTTTTTAAGCTCGTTAATTGCCTTTTTACGCCAGATAATATCTATCCCAAGCGACAAAAAATGATTCAGAAAATCGTAGGTTTTTGAAATGTTGTTAAACATATCGGCTACCTGCTCTTTTTTAGCGACTTGCTGGTTTTGGTATGGTGTTACGGTTTTGCTCATGACTATGCGGGCAAAGATAAGTATTGAGGCGCATAGTTATGGTTCATAATTAACGGTTGGCGTACGGCTCAACAAATTTGATTTTGTTATGAATAATTTTCATAAGTTTAAACCACCACTTTAAGCGCCAATCCTACAGCAAAAGCTATAAATATACTTAGCAAGGTTCCAACCAATAGATATTCAGTTTTAACTTCTTCGTTCGAACTATTGTAACGCAGGATGCTTTTTCCGGTTATTAATAGGCCTATAGCTTCATAATGGCCCTGGTATACCAGCAAGCATATTAAAATCCGTTCGATTATTCCAATGTACTTACCGGCGTTTTTTAACCCTGCAGGTACCGCCCATTGCCTGGTAGCCTGGCCAATAATAACTGACGAGGGTAAGGTTAAGAAAAACGCGGCGGCAGCAAATGTCCAAAACCGACTGCCGCTATAAAAAGCTGCAATTGCACCGGTACCCGGCCGGTGTTGCTCAAAAATAACAAGCCAGCAGGCTATTATTACCGCAAGGTGTAACAACTGGCCTATTGTAAAAGTTACGAAGTTATTTTTGGTATATAATTTTAGCACAGTAATTACATAATGGCTTATGGTGATAATTAAAACTACCGCCCAATAATTAAATCCAATAAGCAACAATGCTGCAAGGCCGGTAACCAGGGTATGCCAATACAAATACTTCGATCTAATTTTATGCTGCTCTATACCGGTAACCCACTTTTTGGGCTGCAGGGCAAAATCGCTTATCAAATGCGCCAGTATAAGTTTTATTAACCATATAATGCTTTCATCCATGTTGCAACTGGTTGGTTAGTATATCAAATTTATTAAGGATGTTTTCAATCTCGTCATACCGGGCCGTTTTTACGTGCTGGCTTATCGTAGCTGTTGTTTTATTTAACAGTCGGGCGGTTTCAACCTGGGTTTTACCACATAGTAACTGATACACAACCTCAGCCTGCCGCGCCGTAACCCGTTCCAGTATACTATCTAAATATTGGGCCATAATTTCGTAAGTAAAATCAGCCTCTTTTATACCACTTACAATATACAATTTATGAGACGTGTTTTGAAATTTATCAAAATATCTGCCCGAACTTATGAACAGCTCATCCATATTTGAGCCTAGTTTACCTGTATCACTATTCAATAAACCAATGCTAATGCTCATCCGTATATCAATGCGCTGTTTGTGGCTGTATTGGATAGCCAATAACCTGCTTTTTATACAATCCAATAAAGCATTGTCGGCTTTTTTAACAAATGCCTGAAAACTATCCCCGCGATAGATCTCTAAATTATCCTTTCCGAAAAGGGCGGTTAGGGCACTTATCAATTTTCTAAATGACTCTTTATCTAAAACGGTAGAGTTAACTATATCTGCTGTAATTACTGCATTCATATCTGGCTTAGTTACCTAATTTTTATAAAATTAGTATAAATAACCTAATAAACAAAAAATTAGCTTAAAAAGCCTAATATTGCTGTTGGTAGATATTGCACTTGAAATGTTTTATAAAAAACTATACCTTTCGCCTTTAAGCATCAAAGCTTCCTTATAAGTTCGTAACAATTAAATAACCTTAACGCGTAAACCATGAAAGAAAATTCTGAAGCATCCCGCAGGGGCTTTATAAAAAAGCTGGCTACCACCGCCGCTGCTGTTACCGCCGGAAGCAGCTTAATAGCTGCGGATAAGCACAGTTTTCATTACCTTAAACAAAAGTATAACCAGTACGGCCCTAACGACCAGGTTAATATAGCGCTGATAGGCGCGGGGGGCATGGGTACGCAGGATACCATAGTGGCCTTGCAGGTGCCGGGTGTAAAACTTGTTGCTGTTTGCGATTTGTATGATGGCCGTTTAAAGGATGCCAAAACACGCTGGGGAGCTGATATTTACACCACTAAAGTTTATAAAGAAATATTGAACCGCAAAGATGTTGACGCGGTAATTATAGCCACGCCCGATCATTGGCACCAGCAGATTTCTGTAGATGCTATGCACGCGGGCAAGCATGTATACTGCGAAAAACCAATGGTACACTCAGTTACCGAGGGCCCTGCGGTGATTAAGGCACAGCAGGAAACGGGCAAGGTATTCCAGGTAGGCAGTCAGGGGGTATCATCGTTAGGTAACGAAAAAGCACATGAGCTATTAAAAAGCGGGGCAATTGGCGAATTAAATTATGCCGAAGGCTTTTGGGCGCGCCGGGCGCCGGTTGAAGTGTGGCAATATCCTATACCCGATGATGCATCGCCGCAAACGGTTGATTGGGAAACATATGTGGCCAATACCCAAAAACGGCCGTACGATTCCAAAAGGTTCTTCCGCTGGAGAAATTATACCGATTATGGTACCGGTATGGCGGGTGATTTATTTGTTCACCTGTTTAGCAGTCTGCACTTTATTACCGGCTCAATGGGGCCAAATAAAATATATGCATCCGGCGGGTTGCGTTACTGGAACGATGGCCGCGAAGTGCCTGATGTGTTGTTAGGCACCTTTGATTATGGTAAAACTGTTGCCCACCCGGCGTTCAACCTGTCGTTGCGGTGTAATTTTGTTGATGGCACAAGCGGTACCACCTATCTTAAACTGGTTGGGAGCGAGGGCTCAATGGATATCACCTGGGACAGCGTTACCTTGAAGCGGAATAAGGTTATACAGTCGGACGATCCCTTTTATATCGAAAAGATGCGCAAAGCGGGGCAAACCGACTCGGGCCGGAAACATATTCTACCCCCTGAAGAAATTACTTTTAACGCCGAAAAAGGCTATCTGGGTGGCCCTTACGACCATATGAACAATTGGATAACGGCTATCCGTAACAACGGTAAAGTTACCGAAGACGCTGTTTTTGGTTACCGCGCTGCCGCACCCGCGTTATTGTGTAACGATAGCTATTATAAAAACAGCCCCATGTTTTGGGATCCCGAGAAAATGAAGATGGTTAAATCATAACAATACTTATGATGATGAAAACAAATTTTAAGGTATTAGGGCTTGCAGCAGCCATAAGCTTTGGCAGCATGCAAAGTTTTGGCCAGGTAAAAAAGGCTGGTTGGATAAGTTTATTTAACGGAAAGGACCTGCAAGGATGGCATGGCTATAATAAAAAGGGCGAGGTGAAGAACTGGGAGATCGAGGATGGCGCTTTGGTTTGCCTTGGCGCGGTGAAAGGTACTGATACAGGGGGCGATATTGTTAGCGACAAGCAGTTTGGTAATTTTGAACTTACCTGGGAATGGAAGATTGACAAGGGAAGTAATAGCGGCGTATTGTACCACGTTGTAGAATCGCCTAAATACGAGGCATCGTACCTTACCGGCCCCGAGTACCAGATCATAGATGATATAGGCTGGGTGCCTGATAAACTGGAGGAATGGCAAAAAACCGGCGCCGATTACGCTATGCACATCCCCAATTCGCAAAAAAAGATAATGCCGGTTGGGCAGTGGAACACCAGCCGCATTATATTTAAAAACGGGCATGTTGAGCATTGGCTAAACGGAAAGAAAATAGTTGAGTTTACCGCATGGGATGCCGATTGGCAAAAGAAAAAGGCCGAAGGTAAATGGAAAGACCATCCTGAATATGGCATGGCTAAAATTGGCCATATCGCTTTACAGGATCACGGTCATAAGGCTTACTACCGGAATATCAAAATAAGGCGGCTGTAAGGAAACTAAGCATCAGCATTAATTATCTGAAAAGGCTTGTCAATCGACAGGCCTTTTTATTTCGTCGATTATTGAACCCTGTTCGTCTGGTAAGTATTACATTGCCCTCAAATTGTCTACCATCGTTGCTTGTTTGTCTAATAGATTTCAGCTGTTTTTAAAATGCAGGTTTCTTTGTAAAATCTAAACCAGCATTATGATCCACCATAAAGATTTTTTCATTGTACTCATTCGTTTGTTCCTGGGCTACATTTTTTTGTCGTCAGGTTTATGTAAGTTAACCAACGGGCATTTCGGGCAAATAATCGGCCCGCCATTGTTTGAGGCTATGCTGGCAAAATATGGTTTAGCTTTATTTGCCCGGATAGTGGCTACTTTGCAGGTAGTGTGCGGCATACTGCTGCTATCGCAACGGTTTAGTACCATTGGTGCAATTATGCTTGTGCCTATGAATTTATCTATTCTTGCTGTAACTATCTCCCTTGATTGGCAGGGCACACCGTATGTTAATGGTTTCTTCACCCTGTTAAATGTGCTTTTACTTATTTATGATTGGCATAAATTAAAGATATTGGTAAACCCTAAACTGGCGTCATCGGTAAAGCCCACTGTTATAGATGCCCATACATATAATATATACAACATAGCGGGGGTGGTTTTTGCTGCAGTTGCAATTATTGCTTCGCGGTACGATATTATATTTACTAATGCCTTTGCCATAGCGGCATTTGTATGTTTTGGGTATGCTATAATACAGGTAAAAGCCGTTACCAAAATGCAGGCAATTATAGTGGCCCTGGTTATGTTGAATATGATAATGATAACGCTTGCGGGCAGGTTTGGCCTAATGGTGCAAAAGCTGGTTTTATATAATACGCTTGTTGTATTATTGCTGATAAGCCTGTCGTTTATAAAACGGCTTAATCCGGTAGATAAGCCGGCAGTAACTTAGCCAAACTATCCTTACGGTAAAAAGACAAATAAAGTCAACATAAAAACATAATTTCGTTGCCAATAGTTATTCATATCTATGGCAAAGATAGCACTGATAACAGGCGCCACCGCAGGGATTGGCGAGGCCTGTGCCCACACATTTGCGCGCGAGGGATATAACCTGATACTTACCGGCAGGCGTATGGAGCGCCTTGAAAAAATAGCGCAACAGCTGAATCATAAATACAATGTCGAGGTAGCTGTATCGTCATTTGACGTACGCAACCGCGATCAGGTTATTCAAAGCCTTGAAGGCCTGCCCGCCCACTGGAAAAAAGTTGACGTATTGGTTAACAACGCCGGCCTTAGTCAGGGGTTAGACCCTATTCAAAACGGTAGTTACGAAGACTGGGAAACCATGATAGATACCAATATAAAGGGGTTGCTTTATGTAAGTCGCGTAGTATCTAACTGGATGATAAAAAACGGCTACGGGCATATTGTTAATTTAGGATCGATAGCCGGCAAAGAGGTTTACCCTAACGGGAATGTTTATTGTGCTACCAAGCATGCCGTGGATGCCCTTAACAAAGGTATGCGTATAGATTTGAATGGCTATGGTATCAGGGTTACGGGCATACATCCCGGGGCCGTAGAAACGGAGTTTTCAGAGGTGCGTTTTAAGGGCGATAAAGAGCGCGCAAAAAAAGTATATGAAGGTTTTGAGCCACTGGCAGCCAATGATATAGCGGAAACAATTTGGTTTGTAGTATCGCGCCCGGCACATGTAAACATCAACGACCTGGTTATTATGCCAACGGCGCAGGCCACAGCAACTAATATATTCAGGAAGTGAGTTAAGTCGGAAGTCCGAAGTCGGAAAGTCCAAAGAAGATCGCAAAAACTAATAATTACAAATACATATTTTCCGGCTTCCGGACGTACCGGACCGTCGGAGTTAAAAACTTAAAACCATGTCATTAATAACGCAGATAGACCAGGATATAAAACAAGCCATGTTAAGTAAGCAAGCCGACAGGCTGAGGGGCTTACGCGCCATTAAGTCGGCATTGCTGCTGGCCAAAACAGAAAAAGGTGCTGCTGAAGAGTTAACTCAGGATGCCGAGATCAAAGTTTTGCAAAGGCTTATTAAACAGCGCAAAGAGTCTGCAGACATCTACAAAACTCAGGGCCGCGATGATCTTTATGATATAGAAATGGCCGAAATGTATGTAATTGAGCCTTACCTGCCCAAGCAGATGACCCGGTTTGAGATAGAAGGTTTTGTACAGAATGTTATAGAGAGGCTGGGTGTAACTTCGGTAAAAGATATGGGACGTGTAATGGGAGTAGCCAATAAAGAACTTGCCGGCCGTGCTGATGGTAAAACCGTATCAGAAGTGGTAAAACAACTATTGGGTTAGTTTTAGCGTAATTATTATTAAACAAAGCCTTGTAAACGGTTTTATAATTATAATTTTACAACTTTTGAGACCAAAAACAGGCGCGGCCTGATATATTTACATGATAACTCACATCCTTCATATATGAATTTTGCGCTTAAAGAAGAAAAAGGTTTCAGTTACATTGAAGAAGGCGAAGGCGAAACGCTGTTGCTGCTTCATGGGTTAATGGGCGCTTTAAGCAATTGGGACGAGGTGATAAAAGCATTTAGTCCAAACTATAGGGTCATTATTCCTGTTTTGCCTATTTATGATATGCCTTTGCTGACAACCGGGGTGCGGAGTCTTTCAAAATTTGTACATAAGTTCATAAAATTCAAAAAACTTAGCAACGTTATTTTGCTGGGTAATTCGCTGGGCGGGCATGTTGGGCTCATCTATGTGCTGGCGCATCCGGGGTATGTAAAGGCGCTGGTTTTAACCGGCAGTTCGGGTTTGTACGAGAACGCATTCGGCGGTTCCTTCCCGCGACGCGAAAGTATCGATTTTGTGAGAGAGAAAGTACAATACACTTTTTATGACCCCGCGATAGCCACGGACGAACTGGTGCACGAAGTATACCAAATGATAAATGACCGCCATAAGGTGATCAGGATATTAGCTATGGCAAAATCGGCCATAAGGCATAACATGAAAACCGAGTTGCGTAAAATTACCATGCCGGTATCGTTGATATGGGGTCGCGATGATAAGATCACTCCGCCGGAGGTAGCTGTGGAATTCAACGAGTCGTTGCCCAATGCCGAACTGCATTGGATAGATAAATGCGGCCACGCGCCCATGATGGAACGGCCCGAAGAGTTTAACAGGTATCTTGCAATGTTTTTAAATAAAATAAAAAAATAACCATGTATGCAATTGAGCTGATATCTAACGCTATGCCACCGGTACATACTTCTGATAGCATACAGAAGGTTTTTGACCGTATGGCAGAGTTTAAAGTTCGCCATTTGCCAATTGTTAACGAGGAGCAGTTTCTGGGTCTTATAAGCGAAGACGACCTGGTGGAAGAAAGCGACTTTAACGCGCCCATCGGCTCGCTTGCTTTATCGCTTGTTAACCCGTATGTACTGGAAGAGCAACATATTTATGATGTGATCAGATTGTTTTATGAACGACAACTGACCGTGGTGCCGGTGCTTAACATAAAAAAGGACTACCAGGGAATGATCTCCATCAACGCCATGAACGAGTATTTTGCCAAGCTTACTTCGGTATCCGAGCCGGGCGGCATAATCGTTTTAGAAGTTGACAATAAAAACAACTCCCTGGCGCACATGTCGCAGGTTGTTGAGTCTGATAACGCGCAGGTATTGAGCTCCTATGTGCGCACTTTCCCCGATAGCACCCGCATCGAAGTAACCCTGAAGGTTAATAAGCAGGATATTTCAAATATACTGGCAACGTTTTTACGCTACAATTACGATGTTAAAGCTACCTTTAACTTCACCGACCATAATGACAACTCCATGGATAGGTTTGATTCGTTCATGAACTACCTGAATTTGTAACGTTACCATATGAAGATAGCAGTTTACGGCAGGCAGTTTAATGATCCATCGGTGTTTCCGTATATCCGCCAGGTCTTCGATAGTCTGGCACAGCATAAGGTTGACGTTTATGTACATCCTGCGCTAAGCGATTACTTACAGGGAAATGTTGACATATCTGCATGTGCTACCCTTAATTGCGAAGAACCTATTAAAAACCATATCGATATTTTTTTAACGCTTGGCGGTGATGGTACCCTGTTGGATGTGGTGACCCTTATCCGCGATTCGGGTGTACCGGTTATCGGTATCAATTTTGGCAGGCTCGGCTTTTTGGCAAGTATCAACAAAAGCGATATAGCGGCTGCTATACACGCGGTTGTCAACCACGAATTTTCATTAGACAGCCGCGAACTGCTGGTCATCGATTCAGAACAAAACCTGTTTGGCGACAATAACTTTGCACTGAACGATGTAACCATTCATAAGCGCGACGATAGTGCTATGATAACCACCCACGTATCCCTTGACGGCGAGTTCTTAAACTCGTATTGGGGCGACGGTATCATTATATCAACCCCAACGGGGTCAACCGCTTATTCGCTAAGTTGTAACGGGCCTATCATTTTTCCGCAGTCAAACAGTATCGCACTTACGCCCGTTGCGCCGCATAATTTAAATGTAAGGCCGGTAGTATTGCCCGATACCAGCACACTTACGCTGGATATTGACTACCGCGGCAATAACTATATTGTATCGTGCGATAGCCGAACCGTTATAGTTAATAAGCCCATGCAGTTTAAAGTGTACAAGGCTGGCTTTAAGCTTAATTTAGTGCGCCTTAATAATGAAAGCTACTTATCTACGTTAAGGAAAAAGCTATTATGGGGTTTAGATGCCCGTAATTATTAAATTGCCTTTAATGCGTAAATTTCTTGTAGCTTTTTTACTATTGTTTATCACTATTAAGGTACAGGCCCAAACCTGGGAAATAGGAGGGGCAATAGGCGCCGCAGGCTACATTGGCGACCTGAATGTAAACAACCCCGTTAAACCCAGCGGCGGATTTGCCGGTTTGTTTGTGAAACGAAACTTTAACCGTTATTTGGGGGTAAAGCTAAGCTACAGTTTCGCGCAGATAAGCGGTGCCGATAGTACCTCGTCCAGCCGGCAATTTCGTGATCGGAACCTCAGTTTTAAAACGCCTTTGAATGAACTTAGCCTGATGGGCGAGTTTAATTTCATGAGCTATATACCCGACGCCGGCAAAAACAAATATACGCCATATATATACCTTGGCGCGGGTGTTACATCGTACGCCCCAAGGGCTGTGTTAGATGACAAGTTAGTAGGCTTAAGGGCCCTGCGCACCGAGGGGCAAAGCAACCCTTATGCAACCACCACTATTGTAATTCCTTTTGGCGCCGGCGTTAAGTACAATTTTTCGGGCAAGTGGACGGTAGCTGCCGACCTGGGATATAGGTACACCACCACTGATTACCTTGACGATGTAAGCGGCCTGTATGCAGATCCGTCCCGGTTATCGAGTGCCGCGGCCGTAAAACTGGCCGACCGATCGGGCGAAAAAACACATGTTTACATAGGGACTCCCGGTACTCAGCGGGGCGACTTTAAACCCCGGGATTATTACCTGTTTGTTGGCTTCACGCTTTCTTACACATTTGTAACATCTGCGTGCTATTACTAAAACGGACGGCATAGAATATTATTCTAAAAGAATAAATTAAACAAAATTTAATTTTGTTTAACGGAACAAAACAGTACATTTATACGTTTAATAATGAGTAACCTATTGTTTTACCTTAAACTGTATTGCCATGGCCGAATTAAATTCAACCCCCGAAAGATCAGGAAATAAAAATCGTTCAAAAAAACCTGCATTAAGGGTAGATCGTACCGCGATGGTGGATCTTGCATTCCTGCTTATTACATTTTTTATGCTTACCACGTCGTTAACAAAACCAAAAGCAATGAATATAGCTATGCCGGTGGGCGGCGAGCCGGCGGGTGCGGCAGAATCGCGTACCATGACCATCTGTCTTGGTAAAGACAATAAAGCCATTTATTATTTAGGCATTGCAGATAAGCCAGCTATCGCGCCGGCGATAACCAACTATAGCCGGAGTGGCCTGCGCCATGCTATACTTGAAACCCGGAGGCACGTACTGCAAAGCACCGGTAAAAGTATGATAGTGATCATCAAACCGTCTGATAAAGCTGTTTACGGCAACCTGGTAAACACGATCGATGAATTGAACATAACCGGGGTGCAGCAATACGCTATTGCCGATATAGTGCCCAAGGATGTTAGTTTGCTAAAGAAAATGCAGGCTTTTTGATAGTATCGAAAACTTGAATTTATCCGACTTTTTTCGGGCGTTTTTTGAAGAATCTGAAGGAAAGAGCTCTGGGCTGCAACGCAAAATATTTTCAGAAAACCTCCGATTGGTACCCCCTCTGATCGATAGCAACCGCACCTCCTCCGGCAGGTAGATTTTAAAGCCCCCATCCACCGGATGGGGGCTCGGTGTGAGGCTTCACGCCTTCCCGTACAATTTTTCTCGGGCGCCGCCTGATATTTTCCATTCGTTAAAGTTGAGATATGACGGCTGATATTCAATACCCGTTATGCCTTCGGCCTCCAGGTGTTGTTTGAGCCTTTCGGAAACAAGGTACATTACCCCGCCTTCAACGTTTTCTAATACCAAAAAATCACTGGTTATATTTTCCAGGATATGCACATTTTCGATGTAGATGGAATAAGGGTAACCTTTTTCTTTTATTATGGCTTTTTGCATAACAAAATCCTTATAAGTCAATACATCCAATTTTTTTACTTTGGTAAACGTCATCTCCATCAGGTAAACCTCTGCCTTTTTAAAATCTATGGCCTGCATATCAAATATATAGGGGTTCAGTACCCAATAGTCTTCTACCTGGCTCCCCTGGTAAATCACGGGGGAATTATAAATTTGCAGCCCCTGTTTGTCGGTAATCTCCAAAATGGCTTTCAATTTACCGCTTATCAATGGCTTTTTAGAAAATCCCATGCCGCCCGGATACATATAATCTGTAAGCTTTGCCTTTTTTGCCAGTATGGCCTTCGCGGTTATAGGGTTAAAGTTAACCTTTTTAAAGTCCACCGCCTCATGGTCAATAAACCGAGGCTCGTCCCAAACGCTACAGCTATATTCCGCATTTACCGTCTGAGGGTATTTGCCTGTTATTTTTCTATTTAGGCTATTTCTAAGGATGTAATAAACCATTGTATTAAAATAATTCTCTAAGCCTTCCCATATAACTGTTCCCGAAGGCCGCCTTTTGCCAGCCACTCATTAAAGGAAATATAAGATGGCTGATATTCTATTCCCGTGATGCCCTCAGCCTCCAGGTGCTGTTTGAGCCTTTCGGATACCAGATACATCACGCCGCCTTCAACATTTTCCAATATCAAAAAATCACTGGTTGTGTTTTCCAGGATATGTACGTTTTCAATGTAGATGGAATAGGGATATCCTTTTTCTTGTATCATTGCTTTTTGTTTAATAAAATCCTCGTAAGTCAATACATCAAGCTTTTTAATTTTATGAACATACTTTTCCATTAGATAAACATCCACATTTTTAAAGTCTATGGCCTGCATATCAAATATATAAGGATTTAACACCCAATAGTCCTCTATCTCGTTGCCCTGGTAAATAACAGGGGAATTGTAAATCTGCAGTCCCTGTTTGTCGGTAACTTCCAAGATGGATTTAAGCTTACCACTGATTAATGGCTTTTTAGAGAAACCCATACCGCCCGGATACATAAAATCGTTAAGCCTCGCCTTTTTTGCCAGGATGGCCTTAGCAGTTATTGGGGTAAAATTTACTTTTTCAAAACTTACCGATTCATGTTCTATAAACCGGGGGTCTTCCCAGCTATCACAACTATATACCGTATTTTCCACTTGCGGATATTTACCTAATATTTTTCTATTTAAACTTTCATTAAGAATATAATAAGCCATAGTGTTAAAATATTAAATCGTTAACATGTGTATTTGGATTTGCTATCATTTTGCTTTTAATTTCATTAATAAGATCTTCAATAGCGTCAGCCGTTGCCTCCGGCGACAGGTTTTTATCTATCAAGTTCAATCTTCTTGCAACTTTTCCATCATATACAGTATGGCTCCCCAAATGTACGGATGTATTTAAAGGTATGCCATTTAAGGCGCTGTTCATATGAAAAGCTTTTTTTGATTTGGCTGCTTTTTGTATAACTGCCTCTGTCTGTTTAGCCCAGGGTATTACGTGGTGGGCTATTCGCGCATCGCCTTTGGCCAGATTTAAAATTTTCCGTAGCTGTCCGCGGTCGCCAAAATGAACTATATCGCCAATTTTAACGGCCCATTTAAGCGTGGTTTTGGTGCCGTCGGCCAGTACAATGGTTTTTTTGGCAAACTTGGCACCTGCTGCAAACCACCCAGCTATTGGTATAGCCGATGCGTAGCTTAAAGTGGCATCAACACCCTTGCCTTCAATGGTGTATAAAACCCCATTCGTTAGGTCGGCAACCTCACCAACAACAGGTATCAGGATTGATATTGGCAGTTATGGCCAACAGGCTAAAGGTTTCGGCCTGCCTGCCGCATCGGTTAACTCAAATATTTTTTGGGCCTGCTGCGGTTTGATCATGATACGCAAGTGCCTGGGTGCAACGGCGTGTTATAGGATAGAAAAAAGCTGTAGATTTGAGTATGCTTAAAGTGATTTTTAAATATTTTGAAGCCGACGGTGCAGCAACTTCCCAAATCCTAGCGTCAATTTTAACGGCGTTAATTTCATGGGTAACGTTATTCCGAGATTTTCGAGCTCGAACTACAGTTCTTAAGAAAGAAGCTAAAGTCATAGCTGTAGTTGTTGGGGTGGTAACAATTGTTTCAATCTTTAATATCATAGCATCCAACGCTTATAGTAATCAGGAAAAAAAGGACGTATCTCAAAAGTTGGGTAATTTTCAAACCAGCAACGATTCACTTGTAAAAATCAGTGCTCGTTTGGTAAATAAAAACGACTCGTTACGGTAAAAGCTTGAACACTATAACTCCGAACAGTCTAAACTTATCGTAACATCGCAAACTAAATCAGCTAATCAGCTCAGGCTTGCTGCCGATAATTTGACTAAAAGAATTGAAGGGTCCGACAGTGTTCCTGTGTTCGCATTTAGTACAGTTTCTGCAAATAGAATTGACGGCGGCCTCATAAATAATAGCGATTTACCAGTGCTTAACTTAACTATACAAACAATAAATTATGATGAATTTTTGACGTGTCGCCAAACCACTATAGGTGTACGCAGGGTCATTGAAAAATCCTGTTTTGATAATTGCTCGAATCCATTGGTTTTTGAAGATTATATTTCTCCCCATTCCATGGTTAAATTCAGCCTTCCAGGGTTTAAAGGAATAGAAAATAAGGGCAGGTACGTTGTTAATTTATTATTAAAAGGGAAAATATTTGAAGAGCAGATTTTATATGGACATAAAGATAAACTCTATTATATAGCTGTTCGAATAGTGGAGTATAGAAATAATAAAGCTGTAAGTAATAAGGTTCGAACCAATACCGCCCCTTATCATATTGACTGGGATAAAGAGTTCCCAATCCAAAACCTGGCATCTATTAGAGATATCCAATTTTAGTCTTTTAATAATATTCAATAAATTAAGTTGTAGTTATAACCAAAAAAATTACTTCGTAATGCGCATTCGCAACGGAAACGTCTTGTGTTTTAGAATCGGGAACTTAAATATTAAATCCAATTTTATATTAACATTTACCTCACTATTGACCCCGTCACGCCCTGTCATGAAATTGTTATTGCAAGCCGGGCTCCCGCCCATATATGAAAAAGGCGCCTCGAGGCGCCTTGAAAGAAACTAAACGGTTGATGCTACTTAAGGAACATGGTCTCGAGCATGGAGCTGTCGCCCTTGAGGTACTCCTGGTTAGCCCACTATAGTAAGTTATTGGTTGCGCCAGGAAGTGGGTGATCTTACGTTGATCCAAGTAAGCTTACCTTCGTCGTCGTTGTATTTCTCAAGCTTTATGTGAACGTTTTCATGTAGATGGAATAAGGGTATCGTTTTTCCTGTACAATTGCTTTCTGTTTAGCAGGGTCATCATAAGTTGAATGTTCAATCTTTCAAATCGGTAAAGCTCTTTTCCATCAGGTAACTTCCGTTGTTTTAAAACAAATGGCCTGCATATCAAATTTACCCACCTCGTGCAGTATTTTAAACCTCACCCTGCAATTATTTCTTTTTACCGCATACTAAAATAAATACAATTAAGTTTTACCTTTGTCACCTGAAAAAAATAGCATAAGTAATTGAAAGCTTTGCTAAAAAAGGTTTTAAATTTTACAAAGCAACAGGTGCAGCAGCCCAAACCAGGCTGTTAAAGCCCTTCGGGAAATGAGTTATAAGGACCAGATAGATCTTCAGAAATTACCCCGGCATATAGCCGTTATTATGGACGGTAACGGGCGGTGGGCCAAGGGCAAAGGCAAGTTAAGGGTGTTTGGCCATCATAACGGGGTGCTGTCTGTAAGAGATATTGTTGAGGGTGCCGGTGAGTTAGGCATCGAGTATTTAACGTTATACACCTTTAGCACCGAAAACTGGAGCCGGCCAAAATTTGAGGTAACCGCTATTATGGAACTCCTTATCAGTACTCTTAATAAGGAGATTGCCAAGCTGATGAAGAACAATGTACGTTTGAATGCCATTGGCGACCTGAGCATGCTGCCGGGCAAATGCCATAAGGAGTTGCAAAACGCCATCAACCAAACAGCTGATAACACCGGGCTAGTACTTACCCTTGCTTTAAGCTACAGCTCGAGGGGCGAAATTGTGAACGCCGCTAAAAATCTGGCTGCTAAAGTACAAAGCGGGGAATTGCAGCCCGCCGATATTGACGAAAAAATGTTTGAAGATAATTTATATACCGGCGGTATGCCAAACCCCGAACTGTTGATCAGGACGAGCGGCGAATACCGCATAAGTAATTATTTACTGTGGCAAATTGCCTATGCCGAGCTATACTTTACTACAAAACTTTGGCCTGATTTCAGGCGCGAAGATCTATACGAGGCTATACTCGATTTCCAGAAACGCGAGCGCCGTTTTGGGATGACAAGTGAGCAGGTAAACTAAATTTTTACTTTTAACACTTTTTAACAACTGTATAAATTATTTTTAGCCCACTAAAATATTCGGATGAATAAAGTTTTTTTTGCCCTTTTCTTCTCTATTATAAGCACCGCAGCACTGGCACAGGTTAATGGTTCAAGGCAATCTCCGTTGTCTCAATCCATATCGGCCGATAGCTTAAGCTACCTTAACCCTAAAGATTATATCATAGGCGATATTACCGTATCGGGTGCCAAATATGTTGACAAAGATATACTGCTTACCATATCTAAATTAAATAAAGGCGACAGGATCAATTTGCCGGGCGAAGCAAACGCCAACGTAATTAAGGACCTTTATAAGCAAGGCCTTTTTGACGATGTGCAGCTAAACGTTACCCGGATAAATATGGATACCATATACCTGCAAATAGCTGTTGTGGAGCGTCCGCGTTTGTCACGTTTACATATTACCGGTATCCGGAAGGGCGAAATTGAGGACGTTAACAAAAAACTGAACGATAAAACGGGCAAAATTGTAAACGAAAACCTGCTGAGCACTACCACCGCTATCATTAAAAAGCATTTTAACGAAAAGGGTTACCTGAATACAACCGTTAATATAAAGCAAACAAAAGACCCCGGCGACCCTAACAGCGTTATATTGGACGTAGCTGTAAATAAAGGATCGAAAGTTAAAATAAACAGCGTAACATTTGAGGGAAACAAAGCTTTCTCTGACGCTAAGCTTCGCAAGTTTCTTAAAAATACACGCGAGAAAAAGTTTTGGCACATATTCGGCAACAAAAAGTTTAAGCAGGATAAATACGAGGAAGACAAACAAACCCTTGTAGAAAAAATGCAGGGCAAAGGCTACCGCGATGCCGAAGTTTTAAGCGATACGGTTACCAAACACGATGAAAAATCTGTTGATGTAAAAATTAAAGTTTACGAGGGGCCTCGATATTATTTTGGTAACATCAAATTTTCAGGCAACGCCCGTTATCCTACAGAAGCTTTAACCAGGATACTGCAGATCGAAAAAGGGCAGGTATTCAGCGAAGAAGAACTGAATAAGCGTTTAACCGGCCCAACGCCAAATAACGATGACGTTTCATCGTTGTATTTAAATGATGGTTATTTAACTTTCCAGGCCGACCCAGTGCAAACACGTATCTATAACGATACCGTTGATCTGGATATCAGGATATACGAGGGCCCGCAATATACCATTAACCGCGTACTGCTTAAAGGTAACGATGTTACCAATGATAAAGTAGTAATGCGCGAAATAAGGACCAAGCCAGGGCAGAAATTTAATAAGGAATTATTGATACGCAGCGCGCGCGAAATTGGCCAGCTGGGCAATTTTGATGAGCAAAAAACCGAACCAAGGCCAACCAATATTAACCCGGCAGATGGTACGGTAGACTTGGTTTACAACGTGGTTGAAAAACCATCGGATCAGATCGAGCTTTCGGGTGGTTTTGGGGGCGGCCAGCTGGTAGGTACCCTGGGTTTAACGTTTAACAACTTTGCCCTGCGTAACATATTCAATCTTAAAGCTTACAAACCACTGCCAAAAGGCGATGGCCAAAAATTAAGTTTAAGGGGTCAATCCAGCGGGCGTACTTATCAAAACTTCTCGTTTACGTTCTCTGAACCGTGGCTGGGTGGTAAAAAACCAATTTATTTTGCTTTATCTGCTTACACGCAAGGCAGCTCAACGGGGCAATATTATCCTAAATCGAGCCCTTATTACAATAAATTGCGTATAAACGGCATCGGTGTAACTTTAGGTAAACGTTTAAACTGGCCCGATAACTATTTCCAGCTAAACTACTCGTTAAACGTAGATCACTATGACCTGGATAATTACGGCGGTTACCTTTTCCAGAACGGTACATCGTACAATATCAAATTAACCCAGGAGTTAAGCCGCAACTCTATTGATATGCCGCTTTATCCTACATCAGGTTCAAATATTAAGCTTACCATACAGGCAACGCCGCCATATTCATTATTTAACAATATCAATTATAAGGTAGCTACTCCCGAAGAAAGGTATCACTTTGTTGAGTATTATAAATGGAAATTTGACGCGCAGTGGTTCCAGCGGATAACCGGTAAACTGGTGCTGATGTCGCAGGTGCGCTTTGGTTACCTGGGCCAGTATAACAAGCTGGTAGGCCCGTCACCATTCGAGCGGTTTAAACTGGGCGGCGATGGTATGCAAAGTTACCAGTTTTTACAAGGTACCGATGTGGTAGGTTTGCGTGGTTACGAAAACTTCTCGATAGTGCCGGTAGGCTCAAACTTAAATGCCAATACAAACCAAGGTAGCGCTATTTACAATAAATATACGTTTGAGCTAAGGCACCCGGTAATTACCGGTCAGTCGGCCACTATATTCCTGCTTGGTTTTGCCGAAGGTGGTAACGTTTGGGATAATTTTAACCAGTTTAATCCGTTTAATGTTAGGCGTTCGGTTGGTGTGGGTGCAAGGATATTTTTACCGATATTTGGCTTGTTAGGCTTAGATTATGGTTATGGTTTTGATAAAATACCGGGCCAGCCCGATGCCAACAAAGGCCATTTCCATTTTACAATTTCACAGAGCTTAAGCGGAGGATTTAACTAAATTTGCATAGCAGTTTATGAAAAAGATAATATTAGTACTTTTTATTACGTTTACAGCCTGCACAGCGGCGCTGGCACAACGGTTTGCGTATGTTGATTCGGATTACATATTAAAGCACATGCCCGAGTACACATCATCACAAAAGCAGCTGGCCTCGTTATCAGAGTCATGGCAAAAGGATGTTGACGGCCGTTTCCAGGAGATTGACCGTTTGTATAAAGCGTACCAGGCCGATCAGGTTTTAATGACCCCCGAAATGCGTAAACGCCGCGAAGCGGAAATAGTGGATAAAGAGAAGCAGGCCAAGGACTACCAGCGCCAGATATTTGGTCCGGATGGCGAGCTTTCTAAAAAAAGCAATGCCCTAATTAAACCAATACAGGATAGAGTGTCTAAAGCTGTACAGGCTGTTGCCGAAAGCGAAAACCTGGACATGATATTTGACAAAAACAGCGAAGTTATAATGCTGTACGCAAATCCGCGTTATAACAAAAGCGATGCGGTAATAACCCGCTTGGGGTTGAAGCCGGGTGTATTTGCCAAATAAAAATTTTATATTTAAAAAATCAGAACTATTATTAAACACAGAAGAACAGAAATGAAAAAACTATTTAAAGTTGCTTTAGTTGCAGCAGGAATGTTATTTGCAGGCAACTTTGCCCAGGCGCAGTCAAAAATTGGTCACATCAATTTTTCGCAATTGATTGACATGATGCCTGAGACCAAAACAGTAAAATCTCAGCTTGAAATTTATCAAAAACAATTCATTGACCAGTTAACCGCAATGAATAACGAATACCAAACCAAAGGCCAGGCCTACCAAACCGGCAGGGATAAAATGACCGATGCGGCACGCGGCGCTGCAGAAACCGAGTTACAGGATCTGGCTAAGCGTTTACAGGATTACCAACAGTCTTCACAGCAAAAGGTTGAGACCAAACGCGGTGAGTTAGGTAAACCACTTATCGACAAAGCGCGCGGGGCGGTTGAAGCCGTTGCGAAGGAAAAAGGTTACTCGTATGTATTAGATACCACCAGCGAATATTTAGTGGTATCGCCGGCTGCCGATGACCTGATGGCTGCAGTAAAGCTTAAATTAGGATTGAAATAATCTGAAAATTAAATTATTTATAAAGCGCCTCCATTACGGGGCGCTTTTTTATTTTTGAGATATGTTAACAGGGAGCCCTATCGGCGTATTTGATTCGGGTATTGGTGGCTTAACCGTGTTCCGTTCAATTGTAGAGCGGTTGCCGGCTTATGATTATTTATACCTGGGTGATAATGGAAGGGCGCCGTATGGTAACCGGTCTTTCAATACCATACATCAATACACCTGGGAATGCGTACAGTGGATGTTTAAGCAAGGTTGCCCGCTGGTAATATTGGCCTGCAACACAGCATCGGCAAAAGCGTTGCGTACTATACAGCGGCAGGATATGCCCCGCAGCCATGCTGATAAGCGTGTGCTTGGTGTTATCCGGCCCACTGCCGAAGTAATCGGCACTTATACCCAAACAAAAAAAATCGGCGTACTGGGTACCAAGGGGACCGTACAGTCAGGATCATACCTGTTAGAGATAGCGCGTTTTTTCCCTCATCTTGAAGTCTTTCAGCAGGCATGCCCGCTTTGGGTACCTTTGATAGAGAATGGCGAGTACAATAAGCCCGGTGCCGACTACTACGTGCAGTTATACCTCGATCAGCTGATGCAGCAATCAGCCGGTATAGATACCATTTTGCTGGCGTGTACCCATTACCCCCTTTTGCAGGATAAGATAAAGGCCCACCTGCCGGCCAATATAAAGGTGGTGGCCCAGGGCGATATTGTGGCCGCGAGTTTAACAGATTACCTGCACCGCCATCCTGAAATGGAACAACGGCTCAGCAAAACCGGCGACCGCCGTTTTTACACCACAATGGATGACACGCCGGAATTTAACAGCCACGCTTCGCAGTTTTTCGGCAGCGAAATTATAAGCAGTTTTGTTGATGTAAGAGAAGGGTGTTGATCGGGTAGCACAGGCATTGCCTCAGCACACCCTTTCACAGAACAGGACGCAGCCGCGATTTTTCTTTGGTTACTTTCTTTTGAGAGAAAAGAAAGTAACATCCACTAACGGCTCAATAACTCACTGCCATCCCTCACGAAGCGCTGTTAAAGTGTTGTGCTTTGAATGAACGTTAGCCCGCTCATTGCCGCGGATGGCTACTTCTTTTGCCTTGATACAAAAGAAGCAAAAGATCAAGTCAGAGTGATGCTTCCGCCCGCCCTGCCGGTTCTTAACGCTTTTTTTCTCGATTGTTCGCTGCGCTCCAATCCATCGAAAAAAGCTAAACCGTCATTCCCGCCAGCACCCGGCCCGCTCACTCTGACAGGAAGCCCAACGCTCTTGAAGGTCGAAACTGACGAACGGAACGTTAGCCAAAAATGCGGCATTGGCCTGTTCGGATAGCACAACAACTGATAAAGCACATCCTTTCACAGAACAGGGCGCAGCCGCGACTTTTCTTTGGTTACTTTCTTTTGAGAGAAAAGAAAGTAACATCCACTGACGGCTCATACAGCACACTACCTGTCCTCACGAAGGCAAACGCGGGGATTGCTTCACCACAATACTTCTTACACCTTGCCCTTAATAACCGTGCAAGTCATACCAGTTCAGGTGCCCGGCCCCTATTGTAAAAAACAACTACCAAACCAGTCAACTATCCCCATCATTTATTAAGTTTGCACCCAAAGCAAGCGCCCTTGAATTTTTACCTCACATATTTTATTGTAGCAGCAGGATTATTTGCTTTTGTGGGGTTATTCACCATGTTTGGCGTATACGCCGAACGTAAGGTGAGCGCGTTTATACAACATCGCCTGGGGCCTACCGAAACCGGCAAATATGGTACCCTCCAGGTGTTGGCCGATATGATAAAAATGGTGCAAAAGGAAATGATCATTCCGGCGGCGGCTGATAAGATATTGTTCCTGGCGGCACCCGTTATCATATTTATAGGCGTTTACCTCGGTTTTGCGGCCTTGCCGTGGGCGCCCGGATTGGTGCCCGCGAATATTAATATAGGTCTGTATTATGTCTTCGCGATCATCTCGATCGAAACTCTTGGTATACTCATGGCCGGTTGGGGGTCAAACAACAAATATTCAATATTGGGCGCTATGCGTTCGGCGGCTCAGATCATTTCTTACGAGATACCTGCCGGCTTCGCGCTGATATCCGTAATAATGATAGCGCAGACATTAAACTTGCAGGATATCGCTGTTAAGCAGGGTGTACTATCCGCCGATAAAGCAAAGTTCTTTGGCTTTTGGGATGTATCCCAAATAGGGGGCATACTTTCATGGAATGTTTTCCAGGCGCCGCATTTACTGGTGGCCTTCGCCATATATTTTATCGCATCGCTGGCCGAAAGTAACCGCGCGCCATTTGATATCCCCGAGGCGGAATCGGAGTTGGTGGCCGGCTTCCATACCGAATTTACAGGGTTACAGTTCGCCCTGGTGTTCCTGGCCGAATATTCCATGATGTTCCTGGTATCGATGGTTGGCGTTATCTTATTTTTAGGTGCATGGAACACGCCCTTACCAAACATAGGTTCGGTAACTTTGGCAATATGGACCACCGGCACCTTATGGGGCATTTTTTGGATGCTGGTGAAAACGCTGCTGCTGGTAGGCGTGCAAATGTGGATCAGGTGGACACTTCCACGTTTACGGGTAGACCAGCTGATGAACCTTTGCTGGAAGGTATTGACCCCGCTTGCGTTTGTATGTATGCTGATATCGGGTGTATGGCGGCTGTGGGTAATGTAAAGGTTGATTTCGGATTTCGGATTTTCGATTTCGGATTTTTAATTATTTAGTATTTAAGTTTAGGATTTGATAAAGAGAGCAATAAACGGTTTTACAACGGCATGGAAGGGGCTATCCCTTACCGTAAAGGCTTTGTTTGCCTCAAATGCGAAACGTAACGTTACGCCTATTACCAACGATAACTATTTTCATCAGCAAAATAACACCAATACCATACAGTACCCTAAACAGGAGCTGCCGGTGCCCGAAGTTGGCCGCTACCAGTTGGATGTAGAGATTGACGATTGCATAGTGTGCGACCTGTGCGCCAAGATTTGCCCGGTAAACTGCATCGATATTGAGTCGATAAAGTCGACTGAAGGCAGCATCGGTGAAACATCCGACGGGTCGAAAAAACTATTGTACGCCGCTAAGTTTGATATTGATATGGCCAAATGTATGTATTGCGGCCTATGCACCATTGTGTGCCCCACCGAATGCATCATCATGACCAACCAGTATGACCGGACCGTGTTTGACCTGGGAAACCTCACTTACGAATTTTCGGATATGTCGCCTGAGGAGGCGGCTGAAAAGCGCATGCTTCTTGAAAAACAAACCGCCGAAAAACAGGCAGCAAAACTGGCCGCCATGAAGGCAAAGGAGGGCGGGGCATGAGTTTAGTACAAATACTGTTTTATACAATGGCCTTTATAACACTGGGCTCGGCGCTGGTAGTTGCCGCCGGCAAAAACCTGGTGCGCAGTATATTTATGTTTTTTGTAACGCTGTTTGGTTTGGCCGGCTTATATGTGCTGGCCCTGGCCGATTTTGTGGCTGTTACCCAGATAGTAATATACGTTGGGGGTATCTTGGTACTGATATTATTCGCTTTTATGCTTTCAGGCAGGGAAGCGCTGGTCGCCGCAGAAAAACATCCGGGCAACTTCATCAGCCTGAAAAATATACCTGCGTTATTTTTGGCGTCCTTGTTTTTGATAGTGATGCTAAACGTAATATTTAAAGCCGATGTAAATAACCTGCCCTGGGTAAAAGCTGCCGTAGCCAGCAAAAATGTAGTGCCCGTTAATGGTAGCGGTATTAATAACATCGGCGTAAATTTAATGACACGCTATTTGCTGCCTTTTGAGGTAGTATCTATATTGTTGATGATAGCCCTTGTGGGTGCAGCCCACCTGTCGCGAAAGGAGGCTGCCGAAGCATGATCAACCTAAGCGATTTTATGATAGTGAGCGTGGTGCTGTTTTGCACGGGCCTGTTCATTATCGTATCAAAAAAAAACACCATACAAATTTTGATAGGGATTGAACTGATGCTGAATGCCGCCATTTTAAACCTGGTGGCTTTTGGCAAATATGACCGTACAAACAATGGCGGACAAATGTTCGCGCTGTTTGCAATTGTGCTGGCCGCCGCTACAACAGCGGTAGCGCTGGCTATTATACTAAATGTATACCGGCGGTACAAAACCATCGATCCCGACAGGATAAACCAGTTAAAAGATCAATGAAAAAGCTCCTTTTAATACTGCTTATACTGCTTTCTGTTGGTGCGTTTGCCCAACATAAAAAGCGTGCGAAAAAGAAGGTTAGGCGTACTGCTAAGCGTTCGGTACGGCATAAGGCCATTGAAAAGACGGAACCTGACTTTCAATATGTGGCTATGGGGCCCGATAAAAGAATTGTATTTACCGACCCGCCCGAAGAACTGGAAAAACCTTTTGTGCTGATAAACGACACCGTTTACAACGGCAGGCTGCAAGACCTGAATGTAGACGATATTATTGATGTGTCGGTGATAAAGCGTAAAGGCGCCAGGATAATGTATGGGCCTAAAGCCGCTGCGGGCGCTATCATCATTAAAACAAAGCAGCAATTGCCGGCAAATGCAGGTAATAACGTTTTGCCCTCGCCTAAGCCGCCAACGGTAAAAAAATCTTTCTTGTTTAACGAGGAAGTTACCTATGGAAATGTTGAGGACCTTGACCCTAAAAAGATATTGAGTATTGATACGCTGATAGAGCCGAAATTTACAGGATCTAAAGACAATGACACCACCATAAGCGTAACCACTAAAGTCTACGGCAAAAAGCTCTACCAATGGAAATTCGGCACCCTGTCAAAAGCCTACAAAACCTATATCAGGAGCCGCAGGGGAAATGACAACGGTGTACTTTATATCTTGGGCGATGGCACAACCCTGACTGGCGGTAAAGAAGAAGACCTGATCAAATTACTAAATGTGTATAACGCGGGTGTTAAATCGGTAAGTTTTACTCCGCCGGGCGGTAAACGCAAAAACCGTACGCCTGCCAAAGTAACCATTGAATTAAACCAACCGGAAAATTGAAGCCAACCCTGCCATATAACGATGCGCAAACCGTAACCCTTGCAATTATTACAGTGGTGTTGCCTTTTGCTGCTTTTGTGGTAAACTTTTTACTATTAGGTAAAAGCAAGGCTTCGGGCTGGGTATCCACGGTGGCCATACTGGCAAGCACGGTACTGGCCGGTAGCGTGTTTTTTAATGTTTGGAATAACCATACCATCCATGCCCAACAGGTTTGGTTTACCATTGGCGCTACTAAGGTACAGGCGGGTATATTGCTCAATAACCTTTCGGTGTTGATGCTGTTGCTGGTATCGGTTATCGCGTTGCCGGTGCATATTTACTCTACCGCTTACATGAAGGATGACGATGGATACAGCCGTTACTTCCGTTATTTAAGTCTGTTTTGTTTTAGCATGCTGGCGTTGGTAGTGGTTGATAACCTGATACTGCTCTATGCCTTTTGGGAACTGGTAGGTTTCTCCTCATATCTGCTCATTGGTTTTTGGTTTACCCGCCAGAGTGCCATCATCGCCAATAAAAAAGCCTTTATCATGAACAGGATAGGGGATATCGGTTTGCTTACAGCGATCATTATCCTTTACACCCAGTTCAATACATTTGACATTGAAACGCTGTTTGGCAACAAGGGATTGATCTCCTTATCCAATATTACCAATGGCGAATGGACGTCTGCCATCGGCAGCATCCCGGCCCTGTGGCAATACATAGCCTTCGGTGGGGTTTTCCTGGCTGTTGCAGCTAAATCAGCGCAGTTCCCCTTACACACCTGGCTGCCCGACGCCATGGAAGGCCCTACATCGGTATCGGCGCTTATCCACGCAGCAACCATGGTGGCGGCAGGCGTATTTTTGTTAGGCCGGTTCTACCCCATGTTTAACGGAACTGAACTAACCATACTGGCTATTGTTGGCTGCTTTACCGCTTTCATGGCGGCAACTATCGCTCTTACGCAAAACGACCTGAAGCGCATCCTGGCGTATTCTACCATATCGCAATTAGGCTTTATGGTGATGGCAATGGGTGTTGGGGCTTATTCTTCATCGCTGTTCCACTTGGCAACGCATGCCTTTTTCAAATGCCTGCTGTTCCTTGTCGCGGGTGTTGTTATCCACCAGGTAAAACATATTAAGGACGATAACAACCTCGATATCGATCCGCAAAATATCCTGCACATGGGCGGCCTCCGCAAAAAACTGCCCCTAACCTTTATCGCTGCCTTGATTGGCGGGCTGGCGCTTGTTGGTTTACCGCTTACATCGGGCTACCTGTCAAAAGATGGTATCCTGATACAGGCATTTGATTGGAGCGACAATAGATCTGGTATCCTGAAATTAGTGCCTTACACGGCGCTATTCACCAGTTGGCTAACCGCGTTTTACGTGGCGAGGCTTATTGTAAAAGTTTTCTTCGGAGAGTTCCGTCTGCAAAAAATGAATCCGCATATCCATATCCACATGGGCGATGGCAACTGGCAATACAAACTGCCGTTGATATTTTTAGCTATTTGCTGCTTATTCCCGGTGTTTTCATACAGCCCGGTTTTTTATGAAGACGCCTGGCTGTACAAAGGGTTTTTGCAGGCAAACTTTTTAGCCCGCGAAAACATGTACCACTACATAATCCCTGTACTGGTAAATATTTTAAGCGTAGTGGTAATTTATGCGGCTTATGCTATTTATGTAAAACGCAATACCTGGTCGTTCCCGCAAACGGGGCTGCTGTTCCGCATCTCGTTCAACGAGTGGTATATAGATGTATTTTATAACCGTGTTATCGTTCGCTTTGTGATGTGGCTCAGCAAGGCTTCGTACTGGTTCGACCGGAAAGTGGTGGATGGATTGGTTGCTCTGCTGGAAAAAGCAGGTATCGCCCTTGCCGCTATCGCCGCCTGGCTCGACAGATATATAGTTGATGGCATATTGCACCTGATTGCCGATATTGTACACGCCATTGGTGGGTTTGCGCGCCGGTTTCAAAGCGGCAAAATCCAATATTATTTATACAGCATGTTGTTAGTGCTTATCACCGTATTTATATTAAAACTGATCTGGACCTGATGAATATATTAACCCTGCTCATTTTTACACCCATTTTATTTGGCCTGGTAATTTTGCTGCTGCCATCATCGCTGCGAGCCAGTTTCAAATATATTACGCTGTTTGCAACCGTCCTGCAGCTGTGCTTCAGCATATATGTTTATATGCACTTTCAAACCGGGGCAGCGCATGCAGGCATAAGTGCTGAGGGCCAGTTTCAGTTTGTGCAAAAGCTGCCGTGGATAAGCCTTAACCTGGGCAGTATAGGCAAAATGCAGATAGAATATTTTGTGGGGATTGACGGTATATCGGTTACGTTATTGGTAATGACATCGCTGGTGATGGTGATAGCTGCCATAGCATCCTGGGAAATAAAAAGTAATTTAAAAGGGTTCTTTGCGCTGTTTCTGTTGTTAGATATGGCTGTCATAGGTGTGTTCTGCGCGTTGGATTTCTTCCTTTTTTATACCTTTTACGAGCTGATGCTGCTGCCATTATACTTCCTGATAGGGATGTGGGGCGGTGCAAGGCGCGAATACGCGGCAATCAAGTTTTTCCTCTACACGCTGTTCGGCTCTGTATTTATGCTGTTGGTAATGGTGGGTTTATACCTGTCGGTTACCGATCCGGCCACGGGTAATCATACCTTTAACATCATCCATATGATGAACCCGGCTAACTATATCGAAGGTTCGGTGTTCTCGGTGTTAAGTCACGCTACCATATTGGGGATGCCCGCGCGTACGGTTGGCTTTGTGGTACTGTTTATTGCCTTCGCTATTAAGGTGCCTGTGGTACCGCTGCATACCTGGCTGCCCGATGCCCACGTAGAGGCGCCTACCCCTGTATCAATTATCCTTGCGGGTATATTGTTAAAAATAGGGGGGTACGGTATCATACGTATTTGTATTGGTATCTTCCCTGATGTTGCCTTTACAGGGGCCTTTTGGCTTGGGCTGCTTGGAGTTATCTCTATTTTATACGGCGCTTTCAACGCCCTTGCACAACGCGACCTGAAACGTATGATAGCTTATTCCTCGGTATCGCACATGGGGTTTGTATTATTGGGCATTGCCTCTAACACTGCCGAGGGCATCAGCGGCGCGGTGCTGCAAATGGTTAGTCACGGCTTTTTATCAACCATGCTGTTCTTCCTGGTGGGCGTTATATACAACCGCGTGCACGACAGGGATATCTACAATTTCCGTGGATTGGGCACCCTGATGCCGCGTTATACGGTTTATATCATGATAGCGTTTTTCGCATCGCTGGGTTTACCGGGCTTTTCTGCTTTTGTAGCCGAAGCCTTTTCGCTGGCGGGTGCCTTCAAATCACATTCGGTTAACGGCCTGCTGCCTTACTGGATGGCGGTTTGCGGCTCGGTGGGTATTTTGTTGAGCGCGGCCTATTTCCTGTGGACACTGCAGCGGATGTTCTTTGGCAGTGTATCGTTAAAGGGCGGCGATAGCTGGAAGGCTGCATTAACCGATATCAACTTCCGCGAAACAGCAACTTTATTACCGCTGGCACTTATGGCCCTGGCTCTTGGTATTATGCCATCGCTGGTGCTCGGTAAAATAAACGATTCGGTATTGGCACTGGTTGCTTACACTCAAAACGTTTTACGTTAACCATAATAAATGAAGGATCTGTTACCCGATATTACCACCCAGTTAAATGATGTATTACGCGGCCTGCGCTTTTTTGTGCCCGAGCTGTATTTAACAGCATTGTTTATTGTGGTGCTGGTAACAGATCTTTTGTTCGGTAAAAGGTCGGCAGTGTTATGCCGTATAATAGCGATCGGCGGTATGGCGCTGGTGTGTGTGCAGGTGATTAGTCAGAACGTAAGCCTCCAGGCAAACGAAACCGCGCGGTTTTTTGGCGATATGCTGTTGCTGCACCATCCTGGCATTATATTTAAGCTGATCATTGATGCGCTGGCCCTCATATTACTGCTGTTTTTTGCCTGGGACGATAAGCTTAAGCAGCATAAAAAGGGCTTGTCAGACCTGTACAGCATTGTAATAGGTTCTGTACTGGGCCTGCATTTAATGGTAATGGCTGTGAACCTGCTGTCAGTCTACCTAGCTATCGAAATGGTCTCTATAGCCTCGTACCTGCTTGCAGCGTACTATACGGGTAACGCCAAAAGTACCGAGGCCGGTTTAAAATACGTGCTTTTTGGGGCGGCAGCGTCTGCGGTAATGTTGTATGGCATTTCGCTGCTTTATGCTTTCAGTGGTTCGCTGGATATCTTTTCGCGCGAGATGCAGCAGGGTCTGATACAAACCAACCATTTAAGTGTGTCGTTTGCCTTGGTGCTATTATTACTTGGTATAGGTTTTAAGCTATCGCTTGTCCCCGCGCACTTTTACGTGCCAGATGTTTATGAAGGCGCCGCTACACCGGTTACCGCTTACCTTTCTACCTTACCTAAAATAGCCGCCTTTGCATTACTGGTGAATTTCGTCACACCGTTCATCAGTTCCAGCGGAATGTACATCAATTGGACCGGACTTAATTTTAGGACTGTGCTGGCGGCCATTGGTATGGTCACCATGGTAACGGGTAATTTTGCTGCGGTTTGGCAAAACGGTGTTAAACGTATGCTCGCGTATTCGGGAATTGGGCATACCGGGTTTGCGTTAATGGCAGTAATAACCTTTAGCGGCGAGGGCCTTACCGCCTTAAGCTATTACCTGTTGGCTTACAGTTTGGCCAACATTGCTGCCCTTATGCTGGCCAATTACTTTGAAAATAACGAAGGCATCACCAATATGAGCGATTATAAAGGCCTGGGCTTTAAATATCCGCTGGCCTCGGTTTGCTTTGTTATCGTATTGATATCTTTAACGGGGATACCTGTTAGCGCAGGCTTTATAGGTAAAGTGTATATATTCTCGGCTGTGTATGATATTTATCAGCAAGCGCACGATGTATGGTTGATGGCCTTGCTAATTACCGGAGCAGTAACAACTGTGGTTGGTTTATTTTACTATATCAAAATACCGCTCAACTTATTCTTAAAAACAGCCGAGATCGACAAAAAAAAATCTTCATATTCTATCAACCTACTGGTAATTTCTTCAATAATTGCAATTTTGTTAATAATATTAGGCATATTCCCTGATTTGTTGATTAAATTATTATAATATATTCAATTTTTATAAAATTTTCGGATAAAAAATTTATAAATTAAACCCGTTTAAACTAAATGGTTTTAATTTGATATGAAACGCTACGTTCCCTTTTTTGTAATTCTGGTTATTTTAACATTAACATTCGTTTTCCCTTCTGTTGAGTACGATAAAACGGTAAAAACTAACTTTAATACAGGTGATATTGCATGGATGCTGATGTCAACCGCCCTTGTTTTGATAATGACACCCGGACTTGCCTTTTTTTACGGTGGAATGGTGAATAAAAAGAACGTTATCTCTACAATGTTGCAAAGTATTGTTTGTATGGTGATCATTACGGTGCTTTGGGGGATATTTGGCTTTAGTTTAGCCTTCGGCGATAGCATAGGAGGGGTAATAGGTAATCCGTCTACCTATTTTATGATGAAGGGCATGCTGGGCAACGCCAGCTGGAAGTTAGCGCCTACCATCCCGTTATTGCTGTTTGCTATGTACCAGTTAAAGTTTGCCATTATTACCCCCGCGCTGATAACCGGCGCTTTTGCAGAGCGTATCCGGTTCAACTCATACATTATATTTTTGGTACTGTTTTCCATATTCATTTTTTCGCCGCTTGCCCATGCAACCTGGCACCCCGATGGCATATTATCCAAATTAGGCGTGCTGGATTTTGCAGGTGGTACGGTAGTACACATGTCGGCCGGATGGGCGGCGCTGGCATCGGCCTTATTTTTAAAGCGACGTAACGAGGCTAACCACGCCCCGGCGCGAATTACTTATGTAATGATAGGCACTGGTTTATTATGGTTTGGCTGGTTTGGTTTTAATGCGGGTTCGGCGTTTGGCGCTAACCACCTGGCGGTAACGGCGCTGGCCACCAGCACAACCGCATCTGCAGCAGCGGGCGTTACCTGGATATTTTTTGATATGCTTCGGGGCCGTAAGCCATCGGCTATGGGTACCTGTATCGGCGCGGTGGTTGGGTTGGTTGCCATAACACCGGCAGCAGGTTTTGTAAGTGTGCCGCACTCATTGGCCATAGGTATTATATCGGCAGTGGTTAGTAACCTGGTGGTTGAGTGGCGCACACGTACCTCCATTGATGATACCTTAGATGTATTTCCGTGCCACGGTGTGGGCGGTATGGTGGGAATGCTGCTAACCGGTGTTTTTGCCAGTCAAAATGTTAACCCCAACAATACAACCGGCGAAGGCCTGTTTTTCGGTCACACGCATTTGTTCCTGGTACAGTTACTGGCACTGGTGGCTACATCCTTATTCTCGTTTTTTGGGTCGGTATTGCTGCTCAAGATCACCGATATGATATCGCCGTTACGGGTATCAAAAGAAGAAGAAGAATTAGGGTTAGATATCAGCCAGCATGGGGAAAAACTATAGATGACAAAGTAATCAATAAACCGGGCTGCGTCCTGTTGCAGTAAAATAAGGTGTAAAGGGTAATATAATACCGGTTTTTCGTGGTGCAATTTATTTTATATTTGAATAACATAAACCCGCATCATGAAACGTATTTTAACCTGTATCGTTTTTTCCATCAGCATATCGGGAAGGAAACTTACCGGGTTTATAACTATAAAGATGCTAAGAAGTATGTGGTTGATTTTAAATTTATCGACAGGGGCAGCCCCGTGCCTCTAAAAGCTACACTAGCGGTAACCCCCTTTGCCGACCCAATTGAGCTATTTGTCAAAGGCAATACTTCCAGGTTTTCGGTTATAAACGATTCTATAAAGATCAGGGGGAATGTAGCTGATATCCGGGTCAGCGATTCAATCTACAAAAAAAACATCAGCGGCTTCACGTTTCCCGTAACAGGCTATTCGCCTGCCACTGTACAACAGGTCTTGCTGCAATACTGGAACAACAAAAAGCAGCCAGCAAGCATCAATACTCTGCCCTTTGGAGCGTTACAGATCAAAAACACAGGAGTCGATCAACTCATGATAAACGGGAAACCGATTACCTTTAAACGCTATACGATCAGCGGGTTGATATGGGGCAACGAACTGGTGTGGACGGATACCGCCGGCAAGTTGGTTTGCATCCTTACTATAGACGCCGAGGGTGATAAAACCGAAATGATGCGCGAGCAGTATGAGCCACTGTTGCCCGAACTTATAAAACGCGCAGCAGGATATGGTATGGAGGCTTTTGCCAAGGCAGCGCCTTCCAATAACACACCGGCAGGAACGATAGCGATTAAGGGTGGGAATATAATTGATGTAGAAAGCGGGCATGCTATTCCTAATGGCGTTCTAATGATAATTAATGGTAAGATCGTCAGTATCAACAGATCTGCCGCTGCGCCAATACCTAAAGGCGCACAGGTTATTAATGCAGCGGGCAAAACTATTATGCCAGGTTTATGGGATATGCATGCTCACTTTGAACAAACCGAGTGGGGGCCGGCCTACCTGGCTGCGGGCGTAACTACTGTACGCGATTGTGGTAACGAACTTGGCTTTATTGATGCTATACAACAAGCTATAGATAGCGGCAAAGGTATTGGCCCTAAGATATTGATGGCCGGTATTATTGATGGCAAGGGCCCTATGGCTTTGGGTATCATCCAGGCAGATACAAAAGAGGAGGCTATAAAGGCGGTAGATGTTTACAAGGCAAAAGGTTTTGCGCAGATAAAAATTTACAGCTCAACCAAGCCTGCTATTGTGAAGGCGATATGCGACGAAGCGCACAAACAAGGGCTAACGGTTACCGGGCATATCCCTAATGGTATGACCCTGATGGCTGGCGTTGATTCGGGTATGAACATGGTGAACCACGTACAATATGTGTACAGCACTATGAAAAAGAACAAAGACCGCTCGGTGAATTTTGACGATAGTGTAAGCATAGCGGCAATTAAATTTATAAAAGACCATAACACCGTTATTGACCCAACCGTTGGCGTTTATGAACTGGCGTACCGCAATGTTAAGGATGATATAAATAAGCTGGAGCCTGCGTTTAATACCCTGCCCTTGCCGCTGCAAACCCAGTTCAGGACATACGGCGAAGACTCGGCTACGGTTGCAAGGATCGCGCCTATGCTTAAAAGCATGAAGATGATAGTGAAAAAACTTTACGAGGCCGGTGTACCGATAGTAGCAGGTACCGATATGGGGTTCCCGGGATTTAGTGTTGACCGCGAGTTGGAACTGTATGTAGAGGCAGGTTTAACTCCCGCACAAGCGCTTAAAACCGGTACTATTACCCCGGCAACAGTGATGGGGCTGGATAAGCGAACAGGATCAGTAACAGTGGGCAAAAATGCCGATATTGTTATTGTAGACGGCAATCCATTAATCAACATCAGCAGTGTACGTTACGTTAAGGTGGTAATAAAAGGGGGTAAAGTTTATGATCCGGGTGCCTTACATAAGATGGTTGGATTTAGGAAATAAGGTATGAAGGACGAAATTATAACGTTGTACAGGCCTGTCGGGCCAACTGAACTTCAATTAATAAAAGACTCAGGCTGGAAAAGATTTCCGAAAAGGCTAATAGAGCAGCCTATTTTTTACCCGGTGATGAATGAAGAATATGCAATACAAATTGCGCGCGATTGGAATGTACCGGCATCGGGCTCGGGCTTCGTAACAAGGTTTGATCTGCCGGTTACTTATATCAAAAAATTTAAAGTGCAAAATGTTGGCGGCGCAATTCACGACGAACTTTGGGTGCCTGCAGAAGAACTGGAAGAATTTAACGATAACATTGTTGGCGTTATAACAGTAACACAGTCGTTTTACCCATAAGAGACCCGAAATTACTTATCTATACAATTCCGGCTTAAATCTTTTTGCTAGATAACCGGTAGCTTTTTCAGTATCAATATCCGCTACAATAACGCCTGCCTCGCCGTAGGCCTGATAGGCAGCGCATGCGCCATCGGGGGCTATAATAGCACTGGTCGATTCCTGGTATTTCATCGTATAACCCACGCTTGCAAAGTAAATAGTGTTTTCTAAGGCGCGCATCATCATAGCTTTTTCGTAATAGGGGCTGCCGCTATCACACCATTTAGTTATTTGATTGCCTTTTATATCGCTGCCGGTAAGGTGCGGGTGAAAAACTACCTGCGCGCCTTCGCGTGCGGCCCAGCGAACCGATTCGGGATAACGGAAACCTTCATGGCAAATGGTGATACCAAACTTTAAGCCGCCCACTTCAAACAGCGTTCGTTCCGTGCCGGGTGTCCAAACCGCGTCTTCAGATGGGTCCAACTGGTTTTTTGTTTGATAGCCTAATACTTTGCCTTCGGCGGATATTACCTGCGCAACGTTTAAAAATTTGTCGCCATAGTACCAATCCATCGGCATAATGATAGCTATTGCATTTGCAGCGGCTATTTCGCAAACCTTTTTGAGCGCTTCCTGTAGTTCATCGGGCGAAGCTTTTGGCACTTCAACATCTGCCAGGGGGTAACCCGGCATAAATGTTTCGGGGAAGCAAATTATTGCCGCGCCTTGCTGTGCCGCGTCCTTTACCAACTTTTCGGTAACGGCTAATCCATCAGTTATTGATGTTGGGAACGGGGGAGAGGCAAGTGCTATTTTCATGCACGTAAATTTAACAGTTAGCCAGACTTGTCGCTACATTATATCACAAACTTTTAAGGTATTTTATAGTCTCGGGGATTTGCGCGGCGTGGTCCGGGCTTTCGTCTTCAATAAAATAATGTTTAACGCCTACTTTTTTTGCCGCTTTTATCACTTCAGGTACGTTTATCTGGCCTGTTCCGAGAGATACATCGTTTTTAATATCGGTGCCGCCGGTCAGGTCGTTAGCTATACCCTTGCGGATATCTTTCAGGTGCACCAGCTTCCAGCGGGTTGGGTATTTCAGCAGCAGCGCGGCCGGGTCAGCACCGCCATGAAACGCCCAAAGCATATCCAGTTCAAAAGATACATATTTTGGATTGGTGTTTTTGGCGATATAATCAAACAAGGTGCCGTCTTCATACTTTCCAAATTCGTAGCCATGATTATGGTAGCATAAGGTGATGCCGTTTTCCTGTAACACTTTACCGCCGGCGTTAAAGTCTGCAACGGCTTTCTTGGCGTCATCAATAGTAAAAGTATCGCCATGCGGTATCCAGGCTACCATTACGTACTTAGATCCGAATATTTTGGCGAGCCTGACAGCTTCCTGCGGGTTGGTAGCGATGATATTATAATCAAGCCCTATGGAGGGCATACTGATGCCGCGCTCGTCAAGCATCTTCTTAAACTCCCCGGGACTGATATTTTTAGGGTTTGGGCCTTCCATTTCGGTAATGCCCAAAGCTTTAACGGTATCAAGTGTGGCAGCGACGCCATTAGGGAAACTGGCGCGGTAAGTGTATGCCTGAACACCCATCGGCATGTCAAACAGCGGCTTTGCCTTTTGCGATGAACAGGAAACGGTGACTAAGGCGTAAAGCGTAGCTACGCCAAAAAATAATTTTTTCATAATGTAGATAATTGATCTGTTCAAATTTAAGGTTTCTGCAATAGTGTCAAAATTTGAGATGCCTGGGCATTATAAAATGTTAAAATTGTATCAGGTACGCGCTGATTTTCCACATCGCAAAAAATACTAACTAATGACAATATGTTTAAACACAATATAAGATAAAATTTTACCTTTGCATGCTCATTACCAATCATGAGCGATCAGATTAAACATGAATGCGGTGTGGCATTTATCCGCTTACTAAAGCCACTCTCTTACTATCAGAAAAAGTACGGCACTGCGCTGTACGGTTTAAACAAGCTTTACCTTTTAATGGAAAAACAGCACAATCGCGGGCAAGACGGCGCGGGTGTTGCCACTATTAAACTGGATATCGAGCCTGGCAAACGGTACATTAGCAGGCATCGGTCAATGGCGTCGAACGCTGTGGCCGACATCTTTGAGTATATTCAGAAAAAATTTGCTGAGATACAAAAGGAAACGCCTGAAAAAATGGCTGACACCGAATGGCTCAAAGAACATGTAAGCTTTACCGGCGAAGTGTTATTGGGCCATTTGCGTTATGGTACACACGGCAAAAACAGCATAGAAAACTGCCACCCCTTTCTTCGCCAAAACAACTGGATGACCCGAAACCTCGTTATTGCCGGTAACTTCAACATGACAAATGTTGATGAACTGTTGCAGCAACTTTACGACCTGGGGCAGCATCCCAAAGAAAAGGCCGACACCGTTACCGTGCTTGAGAAGATCGGACACTTCCTTGATACTGAAAATCAGGGATTGTTTGACCAGTACAAACGCGAGGGTGTGAACGACAACATGGAGATCAGTAAAATGATAGCCAACGACCTTGACGTAGCCAAGATACTTACCAAATCGGCCAAGAACTGGGACGGCGGCTACACCATTGCCGGTATAATGGGCCACGGCGACGCATTTGTAATGCGCGACCCGGTTGGCATACGCCCTGCGTTTTATTATTATAATGATGAGATAGTGGTTGCCGCGTCTGAGCGCCCCGCTATTCAAACCGCGTTCAATATCCCTATTGAGGATATTCGCGAGATAAAGCCCGGCCACGCCCTTATTGTAAAAAAGAACGGTACGATAACCGAGAGCATGTTTAGCGAACCGTTGGAAAAAAAATCATGCTCATTCGAACGGATATATTTTTCGCGCGGCAGCGATGCTTCTATTTATAAAGAGCGTAAACAATTAGGCAGGCTGCTTTGCCCGCAGATATTGGATTCGGTAAATAACGATGTTAAAAATACCGTATTTTCCTATATACCAAATACCGCCGAAGTTGCTTTTTACGGGATGGTAGAGGGGGTGCACAAGTACATAAAGCAATACCAGCGCGACAGGCTGCTGAACCGCGAGGATAAGATAAGCGAAGAAGAACTTTCTGAAGTTTTGGCGCTTGCCCCGAGGGTTGAAAAGATAGCCATAAAAGATGTTAAGCTGCGCACCTTTATTACCCAGGATGCCGACCGCAGCGAAATGGTTGCCCACGTTTATGACACCACTTACGGCCTTATTAATAAAGACGCCGATACCCTGGTGGTGTTAGATGATTCGATAGTGCGTGGTACTACTTTGAAACAAAGTATATTAAAAATACTTGACCGCCTTGGACCAAAAAAGGTTGTGGTGGTATCATCTGCCCCGCAGATCCGTTACCCGGATTGCTACGGTATCGACATGTCGCGCATGGGGGAGTTTGTGGCTTTTGAGGCCGCGATAAGCCTGCTGAAAGAACAAGGTAAAGAAAACGTTATTGTTGAAGTTTACCAAAAATGTAAGGACAGCTCAAAATTGGCTAAAGAGGAAGTAGAGAACTACGTAAAGGCTATCTACGCGCCATTTACCGATCAGGAAATATCTGACCGTATTGCTAAGATCATCACGCCTCCAAATATCAAGGCCAAGGTAGAGGTGCTTTATCAAACGCTTGATAACCTGCATGTAGCATGCCCCGACCATACCGGCGACTGGTACTTTAGCGGCAATTACCCAACACCGGGTGGTAACAAGGTGGTAAACCGCGCCTTTGTTAACTGGATGGAAGGCAATAACCAAAGGGCGTATATGTAATTTGGTGAGTAGAGAATAGAGATTGGAGGGCAGTTCCGATCTAATCAATATAAAGAGCGATGGAAAACCCATCGCTCTTTTTTCTTTGCCAGATGCTTTTCGTAGAGACGCGATATTTCGCGTCTTTTGCTCCGGAATGGTTGCTCAACTAACCGCCGGTGCCGAAAATATGAAATGGGTAACCAACCTGTCTATCAATACCAGCGAGGCGATGATCAACGCTATGCCTGCAACCTCATTTAAGCGGTGTATAAATTTCGGAGATATTTTTTCGCGAAGTTTGTTTGCGTAGAAGGCTTTTACTGTATCAAGCCCGAATTGGATAATCAATATGGTAAGAAACATTACCGCTATTTTAGCGGTACGGTGGTGCACACCCGCATGAAACTGCGTACTGGCCACACCGATAACCACCGTCCAGTGCAGCAGCACGGTAGGGTTGAAAATGCACATCACAAAGCCTTTAAAAAAGTAACCTGCGTGGTTTATTTTTTTTGGAATAGTGTTTTTGTAATCAACATCGGCCTTTTTAAAGATGTAATAAATGCCGATAGTGAATAAGATGACACTACCGATAATGCCTGCAATGGTTTTATCATGAGCGGAAACCTCAAAATATTGCGAACCGTAAAGTATGGCGCCAACAAACACCATATCGCTCATTACCACACCAAGGGCAAGCGATATGCCGGCATGAAAGCCTTTTTCTATACTGGTTTTTATTAAAGCAAAAAAGACCGGGCCTGTTATAAACGTGAGCACTAATCCAAATCCAATTCCCGAAATAATGGCTTCTATCATTATATAGGCTTATATGTCCTGCGTAAATCATACAGGTAAAAAATCAGGACACTAATATGCAACTTTTATCTGTTAAACAACAAAAACTTAATGTTGTGATTTATATTTTGAAAAAATTATAGCCATAATTATAAAATTTGATTTATGTTTAGTGCTTCAAACACACCAATAGTATAATCTTAATTAAACGATGGAAAAAACACACTCGAAGAGTAATGGATCGGCGTTGTATACGCTGGTAACAGTATTTTTCTTTTGGGGCTTTTTAGCAGCTTCGAACGGAATATTCATACCTTTTTGTAAAGCGCATTTTAGCTTAACACAATTCGAATCGCAATTGATCGATTTTACTTTTTACGGTGGCTATTTCATCGGCTCGTTGATACTTTATTTTGCGTCTTCGGCAACCAAGGTAGATATCCTGAACAAGATAGGGTACAAAAACGGTATCATTTATGGGTTGTTGATCTCGGCCGTTGGCGCATTGATCATGATCCCGGCAATTAATTCGGGCTCATTCGCCTTCATATTGTTCACTTTCTTTGTAATTGCTTTGGGTTTCTCTTTACAGCAAACTGCGGCCAACCCGTTTGTAGTTGCCTTAGGCAGTGCCGAAACCGGTACCCACCGTTTAAACTTTGCGGGCGGTGTAAATAACTTCGGTAGTATTTTAGGCCCAATTATCGTCGGCTTTGTGCTGTTTGGATCGGCTACAGCTAAAATCCCCGCTGCGGATGTTAAAATATCATCAGTAAATAATCTTTATTATATACTTGCGGGGCTATTTATTGCAGTAGCTATATTCTTTTGGGTATCAAAGTTACCAAGTGTAACCAGCGACGAAAAAATTGAGTCAAGCAGTAAAGCTAACAGGCCATTGGGAATTATATTTATCGCTTTCTTGCTGATATTGGCCGCGCAGCCGCTTACAGATGCTACCGGCATTACAAAATCGTACTTTGTGTATGCCTCGCTGGCCATCATCCTCATAACCCTGTTTACTACCGTATCTGTGAGCAGCAAGCACAAAGAGGGTTGGGGCGCTATGCAATACCCACAGTTAATATTAGGTATGCTTGCCATATTTACCTATGTAGGCGTTGAAGTTACCATCCAGAGTAATATGGGTGCCTTACTGGAAACCCCCGCGTTTGGTAACTACACGCCGGATACTATTGCACCGTTCATATCGCTTTATTGGGGTAGCTTGATGATTGGCCGATGGACAGGCGCTATTGCTGCTTTTCAGCTTACAAAAACCGTTAAGTTTGTTCTTACTGTAATTGTTCCGTTTATAGCGTTTGCAGTGGTTATGATCGTTAATCATATTGGCGGTACAGATGTAACCACCTTATTACCTTATGCGGGTTGTGTTGCTGTATTGGTAATAGGTTTCCTTATTGGCAACCAAAAGCCGGTACGCACATTGGCCCTGTTTGGCATACTGGGCGCTATATTTATGATAACAGGTTTACTAACAACTGGCATGGTAGCCATCTTTGCATTTATCAGCGGTGGCTTGTGCTGCTCTATCATGTGGCCATCCATCTTCTCGTTGTCAGTTACCGGCCTGGGTAAATACACCAGCCAGGGCTCTGCATTTTTAATTATGATGATCCTGGGCGGTTCTATAATTCCGCCGGTACAAGGTATCCTTGCCGATACCAGCGGTATTCACCAATCGTACATTATCCCTGTTATAGGCTTTGCCTACCTTGCCTTCTTTGCATGGAAGGCCGGATCTGAGTTAAAGAAACAAGGTATTGATGTAGATAATATGGAAGCATCCGGAGGACACTAATATTAGTGATTAGAGATTAGTGATCAGAGATTAGTTTTCTTCACTAACCTCTAATCTCTTATCTCTAATTAACTATGGATAAACCAAGTTTCGAAAATATTTTCATGAACCTGGCAACCGACCTGGCCAAACGCTCGCACTGCGTTAAGGCACAGGTCGGTGCCGTTTTAGCTAAAGACACGCGCATTATATCCATTGGGTATAACGGCCCGCCTGCGGGCACCCACAACTGCGATGAAGAATGGCCAGGCCAGGGTTGCGCGCGCGATTCAAAAGGCAGCTGCTCACTTGCCCTGCACGCCGAAGAGAACGCTATTCTGTATGCTGTAAAAAATGGCGCTAACCTTGAAGGCGCTACATTATACACCACATTATCGCCATGCCTGCCATGCGCAAGGCTTATATTTTCTGCAGGGATAAAACAAGTTTATTTCGACAAATCGTACGCCCAGTACAAAGGCCTCGCCAGCGATGAAGGTGTTGACTTTTTAAACAGGTTTGGCGTGAAAGCCGTAAAATCGGGAGAGTAAGAGAACTAATCCCATATTTTTCGCGTCATTGCGAGCGTAGGGTGGCAATCTTCAACATGCTTGTCGTCAACTTTCTATATAAGATTGCCACGTCGCTATCGCTCCTCGCAATGAGGTAGGATAGTCTGACTTTCGACTTTATACTTTCAACTTCTCCACCTTATCCAGTGCAAACTGCAGCTGCTCATCGGGGGTAAGGTTGGTATTATCCAGTATAATAGCATCCCTGGCACGTACCAGGGGGCTTTCCTCGCGGGTGGTATCCTGGTAATCGCGGTGGGCAATGTTCTCAAATATTTCTTCTAATGTGATCCCTGGGTTTTTTGTGTGGATCTCGTCATAACGCCGTTTGGCGCGTACGGCCGGATCGGCGGTCATAAATATTTTTATAGGTGCATCCGGAAAAACAGCTGTGCCGATATCGCGGCCATCCATTACAATGTTTTTTGATTGGCCCATGCGCTGCTGCTGCTTTACCATTTCGCGGCGCACTTCTTTAAGGGCTGATACCTCGCTCACCTTTTCGGATACGGGCATCTGGCGTATCTCGTCCGAAACTTCCTCGCCGTTCAGTGTAATGTGGGTTTCGTAATCGCGCGAGTGGAAATTAAGGTGGATGTTATTTAAAGCTTCCTCTATCTGCGCATGGTTATGCGTATCAATATTATTCCTTAAAAAATACAGGGCTACGGCACGGTACATGGCGCCGCTATCTACATAAATATAATGGAGCTTTTTGGCCAATGCCTTGGCCAGGGTGCTTTTGCCGCATGATGAGTAGCCGTCAATGGCTACTATGATATTGTTGCTCATCAGGTAACGAAGTTACGGTTTTTTGCTTAATGGTGAATGGTTGATTTAGTTGAATAGTGAGTGGTCAGATTATCTTTATTAAAAGAACGATCAATAAAAAACAACCACTCACCACTTAATCCAATTAACCATTCACTATTTTTACCCCATGAACTTAAATAAGGCCGACCTGCAAAAGGAGGTTTCCTACAAAACATCGCGTAGCGGGGGCAAGGGCGGGCAAAACGTAAACAAGGTTTCTACCAAGGTGGAGTTGCTTTTTGATATCAACAGCTCGGCCTTGTTTAGTGATGAAGAAAAATTATTACTGAACAAAAAGCTGCAAACACGTTTTAACAAGGATGGCCTGGTGCAGGTGATATGTGATGAAGAGCGCAGCCAGTACCTTAATAAAGAGATAGCCATTGAACGGCTGGTGTTATTGCTAACCAACGCGCTCCACAAACCCAAAGCGCGCAAGCCATCAAAGATCAGCAAGGCGGCAAAGCTTGCCCGCCTGGGCAACAAACGGATTCAATCAGCCAAAAAAGCCGACCGTAAAAAGGATTTTGATTATTAATTAAAGCGGTAAAGCACACTTACCGAACCCCATTGGTGGCTGCTTTTAACCATTTGCTTTACTTCGCGGGTATTAATAACCGCACCGATGTCAAACACAAACCTGCTGGTGGTAAATGCCACGCCCAACTGGTTGCTAAAAACAACGTGGTTAATATCGCCAACTATCTCCTGGGTGCCTGGTTCAGGGTGGTCGTTAAATATGTTGCCTTGCACTGTAGCATCGTATAAAACACCGTTAATTTGCGGTTTGTAGTAAAAAAACAATTCGTTGTTATGCAAAAGCGGTGTGCTTGTGTTTTTGCTAACCGTGCTTTGCGTACTAACCGATTGAAATAGCTGGTTAAAATTACCCAAACGCAGCATTGGCCCAATGCCGGCAGCATTAAAACCTGTACCTACATTAACATAGCCGGCATAACTAATATCGGCCCATGAGTTGCGTGCAAGTAATTTATTAACCTCGAAATTAAGGTTTAGCTGCGGGGCGTTACGTACCTGATACTGCCAGGTATTGAGCTCGTAAAAACCAAAGGTATTGTGGATGAATTTTTGGATGGCGTAGCCGCCTGCTGCCGGGCCTACAATACCCACCCGCGCAGTTAATTTTATCGAGGTTTCGTTTTTATAGATGATATTTCCGGATATACCAAAGTATAGGTAACCTGCAACTGGCCTGTCTATTTCGCTCGCCGAGGGCAATTGGCCTGATTGCGCATTATAGATCTTTTGACCTATCTCATACCCGGCTATGTAATTCGCAATATCGTCGTGGCGCTTCATTTTGCTAAAATCAATGGCGTGGCGATAATTAAGAAAAAAACCGTTTGTGTAATATCGATCAGACCCCTGGCCCAGGAAAGAATCGTTGTCTGATTGAAAGCCAATTTCGTTGATGCGGTTTTGGGCGTATGAGCCAATGCCGGTTAAAACAGCAGCGGCTAACAAAAGAAATTTTTTCTTCATTTTAGGATTAAAGGTGCGCTAATGTAAAAAAAGCAGCGATATTATCGCTGCTTTTTTTTAAAACGCGTAGCCAAAGCTCACATACGGCCAGTAGGGTAAGAACTGCTCGGAGGTAATAACCGGGCTCACACCCGCCCTGAACGAAAAGCCTCCGTCCACAGGTTGATAACGATAACCGAAATTTAGCGTTCCGATTATTCCGCTGTGATTTTTGCTTTTGGTGTAATAAGTGCCGTCGCTAAAATAAACATCTTCGTACTGTGTGCTGAAAAAAACGTCGTTGGTGTTTACGTTATAATAGGTAATACCTGCGCCAACTTCAAAATATTTACCGCGTTTACCTGCCAGATAATTTATTGCCACAGGTAAGGTAAACAGGTGGTCGCCATTATCGGCGTAGTAGCTTATTCCGGCACGCCCTCCCCAGCCGTCCTGTTGCTTCTTGAAACGCACATCATAGTTAATCGAATATATAGCGCCGGGACCGAGCAATTCAAAAAAGAAGGTTTTGGCTTGTTTGTTAGCATAAGAAGTTTGAATGGAATCGGCCTGCGCTATTTTTTGTGCGCTGGCTGTAAAAGTGCCGGCGCACAGTAATGCGAGTAGGCTTAATCGGAAAAGTTTAAACATATAAGGGTATAAAATTGGTCCGAAGATAAATTTTTTAATTTAAACTAATTTATAAGTTAACCTTTTAAAATATATTAAACAAAATAGCCGGCAGTGTGATCTGCCGGCTATTGTTTTATGGTTTTGCGGATTGCTTAATTTACAACTACAATTGGCGTATCTTTTTCCTTAACCGTTAAGTCAAGTGCACCAGCAACCTTTTCATCAAGCAGCGCCAGGTTTATCACCTCGCGCATATCGGTAACGTAATGAAATTTAAGATCGGTAATATAATCTTCCTTAATTTCCAGGATATCCTTTTGGTTTGATTTGCAGAGGATGATCTCTTTTATGTTAGCACGCTTTGCCGCCAGTATCTTTTCTTTAATGCCGCCTACAGGCAACACACGGCCGCGCAGTGTAATTTCGCCTGTCATGGCCAGGTGTGGTTTTACTTTACGTTGCGTAAAAGCCGATACCAGCGCGGTAAGCATGGTGACACCCGCAGATGGGCCATCTTTTGGGGTAGCGCCTGCCGGTACGTGCACATGCACATCCCATTGTTCAAACAGCTTTGGATTAATGTTAAATTCAGCGGCATGCGCCCTTAAATAAGCTAATGCAATTGTCACCGATTCCTTCATTACATCGCCCAAACTGCCCGTAAGGGTTAATTTGCCGTTACCCGGACTTAAGCTGGCTTCAATAAACAAGATGTCGCCGCCAACTGATGTCCACGCAAGGCCGGTTACCACGCCTGCGGTATCGTTGCCTTCGTACAGGTCTTTATCGTAAAATGGCGGGCCAAGTATCTTTTCAACTTCCTTTTTGGTGACGAGGGTGTTGTACGGCTCTTCCATGGCTATATTTTTAGCCACACCCCGTATAACCGAACCTATCCTTTTCTCCAGGGCGCGCACCCCCGATTCGCGGGTGTAATCTTCTATCAACTTTTCAATAACATCGCTTTTTATAACCACATCCTTTGCGGTAAGGCCGTGGGCCTCGCGCTGTTTGGGTAATAAGTGCCGTTTTGCTATCTCTGTTTTTTCTTCGATGGTATAACCGTTCACCTCGATGATCTCCATACGATCCAAGAGGGCGGGCTGTATAGTGCTCAGCGAGTTTGCAGTAGCGATGAACATTACGTTCGAGAGATCGAAATCAACCTCAACATAGTTATCGTAAAAAGTACTGTTCTGTTCAGGGTCAAGCACTTCAAGCAAAGCCGATGAAGGGTCGCCACGAAAATCGGTGCTTACTTTATCTATCTCATCTAAAATAAATACGGGGTTTGCCGCGCCGGCTTTTTTAACCGACTGTATGATGCGGCCCGGCATAGCGCCTATATACGTTTTACGGTGCCCGCGTATCTCTGCTTCGTCGCGTACGCCGCCAAGCGCCATACGCACATATTTACGGCCCAACGCTTTGGCTATTGATTTCCCCAGCGATGTTTTACCAACCCCCGGGGGGCCTACCAAACAAAGAATAGGGGCTTTCATATTATGCTTCAGCTTTAATACAGCCAGGTATTCAACGATACGCTGTTTAACCTTATCAAGGCCGAAATGGTCTTTATCCAGTATTTTTTGAGCGCGTTTAAGGTCAAAGTTGTCTTTGGTAAACTCGTTCCAGGGCAGGTCTAATAAAAGCTCAAGGTAGTTTATCTGCACTGAATAATCTGCTGCGGCAGGATTGGTGCGGGTAAGTTTTTCCAGCTCTTTGGCAAAATGGGTTTTAACTTCCTTGCCCCATTTCTTTTTTAGCGCGCGCTGGCGCAGGTTCTCTATTTCCAGGTCGAGCGATGTGCCGCCAAGTTCCTCCTGTATGGTTTTCAGCTGCTGGTTAAGGAAATAATCTCGCTGCTGCTTGTCAAGGTCAACCCTTACTTTGGTTTGTATCTGGTTTTTTAGTTCCAGCATCTGTAGGTCGAGCGTAAGGTGTTCAAGCACCATATTTATCCTGTCGCGCAGGCTGGCAGTTTGTAATAAAGCCTGCTTGGCCGCCATATCGGCGTTCATATTTGACGATATGAAATTGATCAGAAAAGATGTGCTTTCGATATTACGGATAGCTATGCCGGCCTCGCTGGGGATATTCGGCGATAGCTGTATAATGTTCATGGCCATGTCTTTAACAGACGATACCATGGCTTTAAATTCTTTATCTTCTTTGGCCTTAACTTCTTTAAAAGGTTCGATAGTTGCCTTAATGTAGGGCTCGCTTTGTACCTCTTCTTTCAACACAAAACGCTTTTTGCCTTGCAGTATTACGGTAGTGTTACCATCGGGCATTTGCAGCATTTTTATGATAAGTGCAATGGTACCAACCTTGTTAAGCTGGTTAAAGGTAGGGTCTTCAATACTTACATCCTGCTGGGCAACAACACCTATCAGGCGGCTACCTTTATTGGCATCGCGTATCAGTTTGATGGATTTATCGCGACCAACAGTAATGGGTATAACAACACCCGGGAATAACACGGTGTTGCGCAGCGGAAGGATAGAAATAATATCGGGTACCTGCTCATTATTCATCTCCTCCTCATCCTCTGACGACATCAGGGGGAAAAACTCGGAATCTTCGTTAATAGAAGGCATGGTATTCTTAAAATCGAATGGATCAAAACTCATCAATCACCTGTTATGTATGGTAATAACGTCATAATGGCAGGCTCAGATACGCCGGGCATGCACATACAGGTTTATTACCGGTAGTTATATATTCAAATATACAGTTTCAAGAGCTGTGCCAATATAAATTTATGAGGGCTATGAAAGGTAGTTTTAGCTTAATTAACTGACTTATTGTGCCTTAGGATTTCAGGCGTGGTGATCAGGGGAGAGCGCTAAATTTGGTAAAGCGGAAAAAAAGTCATGCTGAGGAAAGGTTTTACACAAATAACAGCAAAGTACCGAGTTGCCAGCCCCTCGAAAAAAACAGAACATTCCCGGTAGATTTAAAATTTTTATCTGCTTATTTAGCGGCAAACAACATTTAATTATAGCCCCGGCAACACCGCAACTATAATTATAGGGTTAACATCTCGGATGGCTTTGAGAGATATTGGTTCTTCACCTTTTTAAGGTACAACCGGTTCCTCTTTAGTTATCAGCGTTATACAGTGCGCGTACGCATGTAACTATATTAGTTGATAATTATATAGCTTAACAAATTATTAGCAAATTGCGGGCATCACATAATAATTTACTGTATTGTTAGTTATTATTGTTATCGGATAAAATCCCAAGAATTAATGAGGCTGTCGGCTATAATTTCTTTTTTCATACTTACCTCGCTCGAAACTTCATCGGCCCAGAACGCCTATGTGAAGTTGGGGCAGCAGGCTTTTATGGATGGCAATTTTAAATCGGCGGTTAAGCAGTTGGAAAAGGCGTGTATGGTTGATTCGACCAATGCCAACGCCTACTGGATGCTGGGTTATTCTTATTATCACAGCCAAAGCTACCGTAAATCAATAGCTGCCTATACCAAGGTTATCTTTATAAACCCGATTGATGCCACCGCCTATTATTACCGAGCACGTGCAAAGGGATATCTGGGGAAGGATACCTTCCTGTCGCCGACAGAGCGTGAAAAGTACCTGCTGGGGGCAATTTTCGACCTTACTAAAGCATTAGCCATAGACCCGGACGATCACGGAAAATGCTACCAGACCCGCGGCATAGCATACCGCGAATACGGCGAATTTAAATTACAGCAAAACAGTCAGCATACCTACGATAAGGCCCGGGGTATTAACGCCCTTAAAGCATCAATAGCCGACCTGGAGAAAGTGCTTAACGATAACCCCGGAAGGGCCGATATATCGTCGCTGATAGAGCTTTCGAAAGAAAAGTTAGCTACAGCGCTTGGTCATCATTAAATATCCCTTTAATGCGGTAGCTGTTGGCGCCCATTATTTTTACCCGCTGCATTTTTTCGATGGAATAGTATAAGTCAGGGTTGTAAACAAGCTTTTCGGTAGTATTGTACAGTATATTGTGTGCGTTATTGATAATAGCTATAGCCGTTACTTTCCCTGCTTTTTTACTGATAACTATTTTTCGCGTTTTAAGGTCAGGGTATTTGGCTTTGTAAACCAGGCTATCTTCATTAGCTTGTACCGTGTAGCTTAGTTTCCAGGCAGGCTTGTTTATATCGCTTTCTGTAAAAAGTTCAAGTTCTTTGGGCCAGCTGCTAATACGTATTTTATGGCTTTCAGCTTCATCGTTATGGGCAACTGTTTTATAAACCTGCGGGTTTTGCCTGGTAAGGCGTGCTGCTTCGCTGTTAAAATATCCCTTTAGGTCAAAGTAACTTAGCCGGGCGCCTGTTTCTTTAATTTCGGGTTTGTTACAGGCATAGCTGCCGCTTAAAAGCAGCAGCAGGCCCATATAAATTGTATATTTTTTAACCGGATTACACCAATACATTACCTGTCATTTCTTTAGGGATAGGAACACCTAAAATTTGCAGCACAGTTGGCGCTATATCGCCCAGTTTGCCATCTTTTACCTGTTTAACATCAGCATCTATTATAATGCAGGGAACCAGGTTGGTGGTGTGCGCCGTATTTGGCGATCCATCCTCATTTATCATATAATCGGCATTACCGTGGTCGGCAATGATGATGAACGAGTACCCGTTTTTTAAGCCTGTTTCAACCACTGCTTTTGTACAGGCGTCGGCGGTTTCGGCAGCCTTCATAACCGCGCTAAAAACACCTGTATGGCCCACCATATCGGTATTGGCAAAGTTAAGGCACACAAAATCGGGCCAGCCGGCTTCCAACTCAGGGATTATGGCATCGCGGATGCCTTCGGCACTCATTTCGGGCTGCAAATCGTAAGTTGCAACCTTTGGCGATGGTACTAACAGTCGCTTCTCATCTTTAAACTCCGTTTCGCGCCCGCCCGAAAAGAAAAACGTTACATGCGGATATTTCTCTGTTTCGGCTATGCGTATTTGTTTTTTACCCGCGCTTTCTAAAACCTCGCCCAATGTTTTATCCAGGTCGTCCTTGCGAAAAACCACCTTTACGTTTTTAAAGGTTTCATCATACGATGTCATGGTGACATAATGGATGTTTAGCGGTTTCATACCGTACTCCGGAAACTCTTTTTGGGTAAGCGCCTGCGATATCTCGCGGCCCCTGTCTGTACGGAAGTTGAAGCAGATCACCACATCGCCGTCTTTAATAACCGCAACAGGTTGGCCGTTTTCATCAACCTTAACAATCGGTTTAATAAATTCATCAGTAACGCCTTCAGCATACGATGTTTCTATGGCGGCTAATACGTCGTCAGTAGGTTTGCCCTCGCCTTTAACCATCAGGTCGTAAGCCAGCTTTACCCGCTCCCAGCGGTTATCGCGGTCCATGGCGTAATACCTGCCAATTGCCGAAGCCAATCTTACCGGCGAGTCGGCAATGTGCTGTTCCAGGTCGGTAATGAATTTTAAGCCTGAGTTTGGGTCGGTATCGCGGCCATCTAAAAAGGCGTGTACAAATACTTTTTCCAGGCCTAACGCATTGGTGGCATCAGTTAAACCTTTTAAGTGGTTAATGTGTGCATGCACTCCGCCATCACTCACTAAACCTATCAGGTGCAGGTCTTTATCGTTATCCTTAGCATACTTAAATGCTTCCAGTATAGTTTCGTTCTGTACAAACTCATTGTCTGTAACCGCTTTGTTTATACGGCCCAGTTCCTGGTAAACCACCCGGCCGGCGCCTAAATTCATGTGCCCCACTTCCGAGTTGCCCATTTGTCCTTCAGGCAATCCTACGGCAAGGCCCGATGCCTCCAGCCTTGAATTTGGATATTGAGCAATCATCGAGTCGAAAAACGGCGTGTTTGCTGCCGCAATAGCGTTCGATTTGTCGTTACGGCCGTATCCCCAGCCGTCGAGTATAATTAATACAACTTTTTTTTCGTTTTCCACAATGCAAATATAAAAGCAACGTTTAAACATTATAATTTAAATACCTGTTTATTTTTGTGCAACAATTCTTTAGTTTAATGGTCATATCATTATGAAACTAAGATATCTGCCGATGCTCTCCCTTTTTTACCTGTTGCCGCTGGTAGCTACCGGGGGCACTATTGAAAAAATCGCCGATTTTTTTAAACAAGGTAACGCCCACGAAATAGCGAAGTTTTTTGCAGTAAATGTGGATATCAGCATTTTAGACGAAAGCAATGTATATGCGAAGTCGCAATCAGAAATGATATTGGATAAATTTTTCAGAGAGAATAAACCGCATTCGGTAAAAATACTGCATCGTGTAAGCTCGAACCCTAATTACAACTTTGGCGTGCTTATATTAACTACAGATAAGGGCAAGTTCAGGGTATCGTACACGCTTAAAGATATCAACAAGGATATGGAAATTATTGAGTTGAGAATTGAGACCGAAAAACCTAATTAATTGTCAAATGTTCTTACTTTTGAAGCTCAAAAATCAAAGGTTTGGACAAAGAAATTATACACCAGTTTATTGTTAATGCTTTAATTGAGGACGTAGGCGATGGCGACCATACTTCGCTCTCGACCATAGAAGGAGGCACACAAGGCAAAGCAAAATTATTAGTTAAAGATACCGGCATACTTGCAGGGGTAGAACTTGCCCGGGAGATATTTCGCGAGGTTGACCCTAACCTTAGGCTGAATGTTTTTTTAAACGACGGCGCAGAAGTAAAACCCAAAGATATTGCCTTTGAGGTAGAGGGCGATGCCCGGAGCATACTAAAAGCCGAGCGACTGGTGCTTAACTGCATGCAGCGTATGAGCGGCATTGCCACCAATACCAACCATATCGTACGCCTGTTACAGGGTACAAATACCAAAGTATTAGATACGCGTAAAACAACCCCGGGACTTCGCTACCTGGAAAAGTGGGCGGTACGCATAGGCGGCGGCGTTAACCACCGTTTTGGGTTGTACGATATGATCCTGATCAAAGACAACCACGTGGATTATTCGGGCGGGATACGCCAGGCCATTGAAAATGCCAATAAATATCTTACCGATACCGGGAAAAAACTTGCCATAGAGATTGAGGTGCGCAACCTTGAGGAATTAGAGCAGGTATTGCAAACCGGTAATGTAAACCGTATTTTAATAGATAATTTTAATTTTGATGACCTGAGGCAGGCAGTAAATATGATACAGGGCCGGTATATCACCGAAGCATCAGGCGGTATAACCATCGATAACATACGCGATTATGCCGATTGCGGCGTAGATTACATATCGGTTGGCGCGCTTACACACTCTGTTAAAAGTTTAGACCTTAGCCTGAAAGCTGTAAAAGCGTAGTCGAGGCTTGCCTTTTAACCGGATTGATAAGTGCTTTTTTAAAGCGCTTTGCGTTGCCGGGAATTTAGGGGAGCCGTGTAAAATTATAATGATATATTGCGTAGTATTAACATCAATTTAATAATATTGCAGGCAGATGCTATCAGTCTACTCGATTTCAGCGCTTATTCTGGCTTACCTATTCGGATCAATTCCTACTGCAGTATGGATAGGGCAGGCGTTTTACAATGTTGACGTACGCGAGTACGGCAGTGGCAACGCAGGCGCAACCAACACGTTTAGGGTGCTTGGTAAAAAGGCCGGCATCCCGGTTATGCTGCTTGATATTTTAAAAGGTTGGACCGCCACCAACCTGGCTTATGTTATCGGGGTAACCACCACCGGGGCGTTCCATTCTATAGCGTTTACCAATTACGAATTAGCTTTGGGTATAGCCGCGGTTATGGGCCATTTGTTCCCGGTTTTTGCGGGTTTTAGGGGCGGCAAAGGCATTGCTACCCTTTTTGGAATGATATTAGCTATTAATTTACCGGCTGCTTTGCTTTGCGTGCTGGTTTTTATTGTTACGTTGCTTATAACCAGGTATGTATCGTTATCGTCTATATTAGCCGGTTTTATGTATCCAATCGGTGTAACTTTTATTTTCCCGGTGTATATTAAATCGGTCATAATATATGGAATGTGTATATGTATATTGATCTTGGTTACGCATCAAAAAAATATAGAACGGTTACTAAAAGGCAAAGAGTCGAAAGTTAATTTATTTAAAAAGAAAACTGCCTGACTTACCATGAAAAAACTCAAACCAATTTTGGCGATGGCAATTATTGCCGTTGCTGTTTATGCCTGTTCCACCGTGCCGTTAACAGGCCGTTCGCAACTCAGTTTAGTAAGCGATGATCAGATTAATCCGGCGGCTGCGCAAAGCTACCGACAGTTATTATCAGACCCCAGCACAAAAGTAATCAATACCGGTACTGATGCCCAGCGTGTAAAGCGCATTGGCAACCAGCTTGCCGCGGCAATTGACAATTATTTAAAGGCCAACGGTTACGGCGACCAGTACAATTATCAATGGGAGTTTAACCTGATACAAAGTAAAGAGGTAAACGCCTGGTGCATGCCTGGCGGTAAAGTTGCTGTGTATAGCGGTATATTACCTTTAACACAAACCGATGCGGGTTTGGCCACTGTTATGGGCCACGAAATTGGACACGCCATTGCTCACCACTCGGCCGAAGCGCTTTCGCAGCAGATGGCAGTGCAGGCGGGCGGGGCCGCTGTTAATGCCGCTACTGGCAATAAATCGCAAACCACGCAAGCTATTATAGGTACGCTTTATGGGGTTGGGGGCCAGCTGGCTACCTTGAAATACTCCAGAGACAAAGAAAATGAGGCCGATAGATTAGGCTTAACCTTTATGGCTATGGCCGGTTACGACCCGCGCCAGGCGGTTAGTTTTTGGCAGCGCATGGCCGCCCAGAACCAAGGCGCGCCGCCAGAGTTTTTAAGCACACACCCCAGCGATGCTACCCGTATTGCCAATATTCAAAGGCTGATACCCGAAGCATTAAAGTATTACAAGGGAAGATAAGAAATTACAGTATAAACATTCAAGAGGTCGCAGAGATTTATACTTTGCGGCCTTTTGTGTTTTAGCTAAGTAAATTGCGAAAGCCAAATTTACTCACCCGTCTTGCTTCGCCCGACCACCTTCTCTGCTGCACAAGAGGGTAAAATAGAATCTCTCTCACTCTCTTTGCAGCAAAGAGGGTCGCGCACGCCGTGCAGAGGGTGAGTATAAAGGCAATAGATTAAACAAACCTTGTCTTTCACCGTTTTAACATCATGCCCACCTCCAAATCCCGTTTTCTTACCGCCCAGTGGCGCAACCTAGTAATGCTTAATTACGAGGTTGACCCCGAGATATTGAAACCTTATTTGCCTGCCGCCACAGAGATAGACCTGTGGGAGGGGAAAGCGCTGGTAAGCATGGTAGGCTTTATGTTTAAAGATACCCGTGTGCTCGGTATTAAGTGGCCGTTCCATGTAAATTTCGAGGAGGTGAACCTGCGCTTTTACGTACGCCATTTTGATGGGAAGCAATGGAAACGCGGCGCAGTATTTATCAGCGAAATAGTGCCAAAAAGCATGATCGTGCTTATTGCAAACAACCTGTATAAAGAGCATTACCGGGCGCTACCTATGCGGCATGCTATCACTAAAGATGGGGCCAATCATACCCAATTCTTATACGAATGGAAACTTAAGGATAAATGGAATAAACTTGGCGCTACGGTACGCAACAGCCTTACTCAAATAAAGGCAGACAGTGCCGAGGAATTTATTTTTGAACATTACTGGGGTTATAACCGCCTTACCGACCGCAAAACCATGCAGTACCAGGTAGAGCACATTGCCTGGCAAATTGCCGAAGTAAAGGATTGTTTTTGAGGCGGATATCAAGGAGTTATATGGCGAGGCTTTTTTACCGTATTTGAGCGTAAAGCCATTTTCGGCCTTTTGGGCAAATGGTTCCGAAATAGCTGTCAGGATAGCGGATAAGTTATTGTTGGATCCGGTGTTGCCGGGATAAGTAAAATTTTGTCGGTTTAAGCTTGCCGAAGACCTAAACGCTTTGCGAATGGTTCTGCAAGCCGCCATTACTATCAACTTTTACCCCGTATGCCCAGTACTTCTAAAATAGCTTTGGCTTTTAACAAACATTCCTCGTATTCCTGCTCCGCATTGGCGTGATAAGTAATGGCGCTGCCTACATGAAGGGATAGATACTTTTTCGTGGAATTATAAAGCAGCGTGCGTATCACTACGTTAAAATCAAAATCACCATCCGGACTGAAATATCCTACCGCTCCGGAATATACCCCGCGTTTACTGCGTTCGTATTGTTCCATCAACCGCATGGCGCTTATTTTTGGCGCGCCGGTCATGCTGCCCATAGGGAAGGTGTTTTTGATTGCATCCACAGACGTTACTTCATCCCTTAATTCGCAAACCACGGTTGATACCATCTGGTGCACCTGCTTAAAGCTTTGAATATTGTAAAGGTTTTCGGTTTTAACGGTGCCGGGTTTAGCCGAATGGGTCAGATCATTCCGTACAAGGTCTACTACCATTACATTTTCCTGCAGTTCTTTGGGGTGATTGCGCAATTCATCGATGATGGTTTTATCTGTAACCTCGTCATCATCACGTCTGGCGGTACCCTTTATTGGTTGGGAGATCAGTTTGCTGCCCCGCTTTGCCAAAAACCGCTCGGGCGAAGCGCACATGATATAGTTACCCTTCCATTTAAAAAAGGCAGAGAAGGGGGTAGGCGATAGGTCATTTAAATTATTAAAGATATACAAGGGCTCTATCGCTGTATTATCCGCGTAAAATTCCTGGCAAAAATTGGTTACATAAATGTCACCGCGGATAATATGCTGCTTTATCTGCTCAACCGTTCCTACATATTCCGCCCTGCTGAAACGGGGCTGCAGATTGATAGTCGGCTGCTGATTACCATGTACGAGTCCGAATCCCGTACATGCCTCAAATATTTGATTTTCGTTTTCGCCAATTATCTCAACGGTATTTTCCTTGATGCTGATGAGGACTTCCGGCGCGAAAAAGTACATATCCGGAAATTCAAGCTGGTCGGGGTTGTCTGACTGAAGGCTTTCTATTTCGTTCTTCAGGTCGTAACCAAAAAAGCCTGTTAACCAGCCGGGGTTGTTATTCTTAAATTCCGAAAGTCGCTCAAAAGCGTTACCGGAATTTGCTATAAGTTCAGCTCTGGCACCAACGGCTATCAGCGTATCGAATTTACCATAGGGGTCGTTAAAGCTGTTACTATCAAGATAACACAGGGTGTCAAAGTTTGAGGCCCAGGCAAGCGCTTTTTGTTTAAATTCGGTTACGTTTTTTACACTGGTAGTCACGCTGCAAAAATAGCTAACTAATATGGTTGATAGCACAGGTTTTACTATATTGTGTTAAAAAGAGTGACCCAAAGAGAGCAAACGCTAATACATGCATTTACATCTATATCGTCTTAAACATATGCTGCTCGTTGGCAGAGTGGGCTTTTACAAGGTATTTTTAGCTTGCCTGCTGATGTCTATATTAAACAGCCTTCTTTTTGCAGCTATTGCTGCCTATGGCTTTAATGATATTAAATTAATAAACAACCCAATTGAGACTGAAGGTCTTGTATCGCAAATTATTTTGGCTTGCGTTGTAGCCCCGCTTTTGGAAACCTTATTACTTGTAAAATTACCTAACATACTGTTGCAAAAGGCAGGGATAAAAAATTCGCTACTGTTGATAATTATCCCCGCAGCGCTATTCGGGTTATTGCACCACTATAGTTTGCTTTATATTGTAGTGATGTTTGGCAACGGGCTGGTGATGAACTTTTTTTATATCTATTGTCTTAAAACCGGGTATCGTGCATTCTACCGGGTTGCGCTGCTTCATTGCCTGTACAATTTGTTCGCGGTACTTATGCCATAAGCAAGCCAGGTCTATAACAAAAAAGGCCAATCAGGTATCTGATCAGCCTTTCAAATGATTAAACGGTATTATTGCAATACCAAAGTCTGTTTCCTGTCCGGCCCTACGGATAGCCATTTTACAGGTACCTCCAGTTCGGCTTCTAAAAATTCGATGTATGATTGGAGTTTTTCAGGGATCTCGTTTAGTTCGGTAATGCCGGTAAGGTCTTCGTTCCAGCCGTCAATTTCTTTCAGCACCGGGTGTGCGTCAACTGAACAAATATCGTAAGGCATATAGTCAATTTGCTCGCCCAGGTAGTTATAGTGGGTGCAGGCATATATCTTATCAAATCCGCTTAGCACATCTGCCTTGGTCATTACCAATTGTGTTACACCGTTAAGCATAATGGCGTATTTAAGCGCCGGCAGGTCTATCCAGCCCGTACGGCGTGGCCTGCCTGTAGTAGCGCCAAACTCGTGGCCTATACGGCGCAGTTCTTCGCCCATTTCGTCGTTAAGTTCGGTAGGGAAGGGGCCGCCGCCTACACGGGTACAATAAGCCTTAAAAATTCCAATCACATCGCCAATTTTGCTCGGGGCAATACCTAAACCGGTACAAGCGCCGGCCGCGGTAGTGTTTGACGAGGTAACAAACGGGTACGAGCCGAAATCGATATCAAGCATAGCGCCTTGTGCGCCTTCGGCCAGCACTTTTTTGCCTTGTTTAATATAGTTGTTTACCAGGTGTTCGCTATCAACCAGCGGGAATTGCTTGATCAGTTCAACCGCCTCAAAAAATGCCGCTTCGCGCTCGCTAAAATCAGCCACTTCGCCATACATGGCTTGCAGCATCGAGGTGTGTTTATCAACCAGTTTCTGGTAGCGCTCTTTAAAATCGGGCAGGGTAATATCACCAATGCGTAAACCATTGCGGCCGGTTTTATCCATATAAGTTGGGCCTATACCTTTTAAGGTCGATCCAATTTTGCCATCGCCCATTTTCTTTTCAGAGGCCGCATCAAGCAACTGGTGCGTTGGTAATATAAGGTGAGCCTTTTTTGCTATCTGCAGGTTTTTTTTCGCCAGCAGATCGTGTCCTGCGTCTTTCAGTTTATCAAGCTCTTTTTTTAAGGTGATGGGGTCAATAACAACACCGTTACCTATCAGGTTCATGGTGTTATCAAAAAAAATACCCGAAGGGATGGTGTTTAAAACAAACTTTTTGCCTTCAAACTCCAGGGTGTGGCCGGCATTTGGTCCGCCCTGAAAACGTGCTATCAGGTCGTAGCCCGCGCTTAGTACATCAACAATTTTGCCTTTACCTTCGTCGCCCCACTGGAGGCCTAATAATACGTCAACAGCCATTAAATGATACTTTTCTTGAAATAAGTTTTAAATGAGATTTGTGTAATTACGATACCTTTCTGTCGCAAAAACCATTGCGAAGCTTTATGCAGTTACCGTATAAATTTAGTGAGTGGTGTTTAATATCGAACTTTAAGATATCGCCCATCATGCTCTGGATCTGCTGGATACGCGGATCGCAAAACTCAACTACCTTGCCGCAATCGATACAGATAATATGGTCGTGCTGTTTGTAGCCGTACGATTTTTCGAACTGGGCCATGTTTTTGCCAAACTGGTGCTTGGTTACCAGGTCGCAAGATACCAGCAATTCAAGGGTGTTATAAACGGTAGCACGGCTAACACGGTATTTTTTATTTTTCATGTGGATATATAACGATTCCACATCGAAATGATCGCTCCTCGAGTAAATTTCTTCGAGTATGGCAAAGCGCTCGGGGGTTTTCCTCAGGCTTTTATTTTCAAGGTAGGCCTCAAAAATCTTTTTTACCAACGCAATGGTTTCCTGTACAGGCATAATGTTAAATTAACAAAGCAAAGGTATAATAAAATATAATATAGAGTCAAAAAACAAGAGTCAAGAGCCAAGAAAATGACATTCGGTCTTGGCGCTTGTTTCTAATATCTTACTTCTTTTATGATGCTTTTTCTATAGCCGAATCAAACCGGGTGACACCGGTAATACCTTTTACCATTTTTAAGTTACGTATCAGGTTATCCAGGTGTTGCGTGTCATTTACATACACCATTAACGATCCTTCAAATATCCCGTTATCGCTATCCACTGTTATCGAACGGATATTAACCTTAAAATCCTGCGATATTACGGTGGTCAGCTTGTTTATCAGGCCTACATCGTCAATACCGGTAATACGCAAGCCGGTTAAGAAAGCCAGCTCCTGCTGGTTGGTCCAACGGGCCTTAACAATGCGGTAGCCATAATTAGCCATTAGTTTGGCGGCATTAGGGCAGTTGGTGCGGTGTATCTTAATACCGTCGCTCACCGTTACAAAGCCAAACACATCGTCGCCGGGGATAGGGTTACAGCAATTGGAGAGCTTATAATCTATCTTCTGCAGGTCCTCGCCAAAAAGCAACACATCGCTATCCTTGGTTTTTATATTTTTCACCAGGCTTTGCAGTTGCTCGTGCTCAATTTTATCCTGCGGCTTGTTCTCAATGGTTTTTTCAGATGCCTGGTACTCCTTCAGGTCCTTCATATCAATAAGCCCCTTGGCTACATTGTAAAAAAGGTCCTGTGTTGAGGGCAGCTTAAAATAGTAGCTCAGCTTATGTATATTCTCTGAGTTGTAAGTTATTTTTAACGATTTAAGCTTACGTTCCAGTATCTCCTTACCGTCCTCAGCAATTTTGCGTCGTTCTTCTTTAAGCGCCGATTTAATTTTGGCCTTGGCTTTTGCCGTAACTACAAAGTTCAGCCAGTCCTCTTTAGGGGTTTGCTTTCCGGAGGTGATGATCTCTACCTGGTCGCCGTTTTGCAGCTTATAACTTAAGGGTACCAGCTTATGGTTAACCTTGGCGCCAATGCAGCTTGCGCCAACATCGGTATGTATCTCAAACGCGAAATCAAGCGCGGTGGCGTTCAACGGTAATTGTATCAAAGCGCCCTTTGGTGTAAAAATGAAAATCTCGTCGCTAAACAAGTTCATTTTAAAATCGTCAAGGAAGTCGAGCGCGTTCGAGTCGGGGTTCTTCAACATATCCCTAACCTTTTGCACCCAAAGGTCCAAACCGCTATCGGTTGAAGATTCTTTGTATTTCCAGTGCGCCGCAAAGCCTTTTTCGGCAATCTCGTTCATGCGTTTGGTACGTATCTGCACTTCAACCCATTGCCCCCGGGGGCCCATAACCGTAGTATGTAACGATTCGTAACCGTTTGCCTTCGGCGATGATATCCAGTCGCGCAGCCTATCGGGGTTAGGCCGGTAAAGGTCGGTAACTATCGAGTAAGCTTTCCAGCAATCGGCTTTTTCATTTTCTGGTGTACTGTCCAAAATTATCCTGATGGCAAAAAGGTCGTAAACCTCCTCAAACGGGATCGCCTTTTTCTTCATCTTGTTCCAGATGGAGTGGATGGATTTTGGGCGACCGAACAATTCGCCGTGCAGGTCCTGTCCCTCCAATACCTTTTGTACCGGCTCAATAAAATCGCGGATAAATTTTTCGCGCTCGGCCTTTTTTTCGTTCAGCTTGTTTTTAATGAACTGGTAAGTTTCGCGTTCCATGTATTTCATAGAAAGGTCTTCCAGTTCCGATTTTATAGCGTATAAGCCCAAACGGTGCGCAAGCGGGGCATACAGGTATACCGTTTCTGACGAGAGTTTAAGCTGCTTATCGCGCGGCATAAACTCCATGGTGCGCATATTGTGCAGCCTATCGGCCAGTTTTATCAATATCACCCTTACATCATCGGCAAGGGTAAGCAACATTTTACGGAAGTTTTCGGCCTGTAACGAACTGTTGGTATCAAATACACCCGATATTTTGGTAAGGCCGTCAATGATCTTGGCAACCTTTTTACCAAACTCAAGCTCAATATCTTCCAGCGTAACATCGGTATCTTCAACCACATCGTGCAGCAATGCACATACTATAGATGTGGTGCCCAGGCCAATTTCTTCGGCGGCTATCTGCGCCACAGCAATTGGGTGGTATATATACGGCTCGCCGCTTTTACGGCGCATATCTTTGTGACTCTCCAACGACATTTCAAACGCCTTGCGTATCATCCGCTTATCGCCCTTTTGCAAGGTAGATTTACTGGCGCGCAGCAATGCCCGGTACCTTTTCAGTATCTCTTTTTTCTCAGCTTCCAGGTCAATCACTAAATCTTTCATGTATCAGTGTGTATCTTCTACTATCATAAACCCGTAACAATATTTATTATTGCAGGTTATTATAAAATAACAAAATAAAATGCGTTAATTTTGTATCTGGTAAAAATATGAAATTAATTGTTTCGCTATTGTTGTTTTGTTGCGTGGCCGGTGGCTTAAAGGCCCAGGATGAGCAACCCGCACCACCGGTTATACTTGGCAAAAATGATACCATTAAGGTGTACATGACCAAGCTCGACGGCGAGATGGTGCCCTGGATTGTGGAGCCGGAGGTACGCATTGTTGATACCCGCATTTTTGCCAGCGAGCAAGACAGGCTTAATTACAGGCGGTTGCGCTATAATGTTATAAAAGTGCTGCCTTATGCGCGTTTTGCAGGCCAGCGCTATCGGCAGCTGCAGCGCGACCTTGCCCTTACCGGCGACAAAAAGAAACAAAAGGAATTAATGAAAGCCTGCGAAAAGGAAATAAAAGACTTGTTTAATAAGGATATCAAGAACCTGTCAATTAGTCAGGGCGAGGTGCTTATAAAATTGGTGAGCCGCGAAACCGGCAACACCAGCTATGCCTTAGCGAAAGAGTTGAAGGGCGGGTTTAATGCTTTCCTTTTCCAGTCTGTAGCCCGTTTGTTTGGGCACAATCTTAAAGAAACTTACGACCCCTCCGAGCAACGCGATATCGAAGCTATCCTGCTTGAAGCAGGTTATGTTTCCAGTTCAAATTAAATGGATAAAAGCAACATTTACAGCTTTACAGTTGAGAAACTGGACGGCGAACCTATTACCCTGGCCGATTTCAGCAATAAAGTACTGCTTATAGTGAACACTGCATCGCAATGCGGCTTTACACCACAGCTTCAGGATCTTGCAAACCTGAAAACCGAATTTGCCGGTGAAGATTTTGAGATACTGGCTTTTCCATCAAATGATTTTGGCGGGCAGGAGCCGCTGGAGGGCCAGGAAATATCTGCCTTTTGCGCCAATTATGGCAACAACTTCCCCATATTTGAAAAAATAAGGGTGAGGGGACCATATGCGCACCCGTTGTTTAAGTTTTTGGCTGATAAAAAAGAGAACGGGAACATCAACTCAAAACCACGATGGAACTTTCATAAATATCTTATTGACCGCAATGGCCATGTAGTTGATTTTTTTTACCCCTTTACCAAACCTACAACCTCTAAAGTAAGAAAACGGATACAGCGCCTGCTGGCTACCGAACCTAAATAATTATGCTTTTTTATGCTTAAATTAGATATTTTAGTTTTACCGGTACATCCCGACGACGCCGAATTGGGCTGCGCCGGTACCATTTTAAAACATGTGCAACTTGGCCACAAAGTTGGCATTGCCGATTTAACCCGCGGCGAATTAGGTACCCGAGGTACTGCCGAGATACGCGACAAGGAAGCTGCCAGGGCGGCCGAAATATTAGGGTTAACCATACGCGAAAACCTGGAGCTGCCCGATGGTTTTTTTGAGAACACCAAACAGTACCAGTTAAAGATAATAGAGGCTATACGCCGCTATCAACCAGAAATAATTATTACCAACGCCTACCACGACCGCCACCCCGACCATGGCCGGGCCAACGAATTGGTAGAGGCATCAGCCTTTTTATCGGGCTTACGCCGTATTGAAACTTTTCACCGGGGCGAATTGCAGGAGCCGTGGCGCCCGGCACAGGTGCTGCATTTTATACAAGACCGTTACATTAAGCCCGATATAATTGTTGACGTTACCGAATTCTGGGAAAAAAAGATTGAAAGTATTTACGCTTACGGCTCGCAGTTTCACAATCCTGAATGGAACGAGGATGAACCCCAAACGTACATCTCATCGCCTGATTTTATTGAACAAATACAAGGCCGGGGCCGCGAATTTGGCAAAAGCATTAACGCCAAATACGGCGAAGGTTTTACCTCAAGAAAGATTTTAGGTGTTGATAATTTGTTTGATCTGAAGTAGTTTGGAAGTAAATGGCCTTAGATTTTTACGATATTGGTGATAACAAAAGAACGCTACGGCTATTTTCTCTTTCTGAGAATGACTTTCAGTTGCTTAACGATGCTTTATTGGAACTGGAAAAATTAAGCGGTTTAAACATCGATTATTATGGGACGACAAAAATTTACAGTCAGCAGGTACAGGTGCTCTCTACATATATTCAAAATATCGCGAGCGAACTAAATGACTTTGGGAGTGAGAAGATTAAGAAAGATTCTTTGATGCAACTTGATAAATACCTTTGCAAAGTTAAGGAGGGGTTTTTAATTATAGGAGATTAAATCAAATAATATAAACTAAGAAGGCCGCTCATTTGAGCGGCCTTCTTTTGTTTAATAGTTTGAACTTAAACCCCTACGTATTCGAAGCGGTTATTTTCGTTGCTCCTTTCGCGTTTAAGCTTGTTCTCTTTCGCAAGCTTTAACAGTATGCCCGATAGTTCGGATGTTTTAAAGTCCGAATCGAATTTCTCCTTGCAATAATCTGCTATGGATGATATCGAATGCGGTGTTTTAAAGTAATCGCTTGATAGCAATTGGTTCAAAACCTTGGTAGCGCCTGGCTTTTTGCGGCTCTGTGTCAGTTCATTTACCTCGTTTCCCCTGGATGGCCTGCGGCCCCTCTTATTGAAAATTTCAGTTCCTTCCGTATCCACCCGCTCTGTTTCCATAATCTCGTCCAACAGCCTGTCTACAACTCTCACTTGCACGGCTTCAGACTGGAAAGAATTAACAACCTCAGCAATTTCTGTAAGTTGTTTTTTTAATTTTTCAATTTGTCTGCTCATTATATTAAATATCCCCTTCTACTATATCTACGTTCTCAAATGTATATATGTAACATCATTTGCTATAATATTAACGCGTTTGCGCAATTATAGTATTTGATAAATAAAAAAAGCGCCGGTTTGTGTTAAAACAGGCGCTTGTAGCAATATTATTACATTTTTATTATAGTTGAGTTAATATTTTTTCAAGCATATTCATACCCACGTCAATATGTTTGTTTTCCATGATCAGCGCCGGCCTGAACCGTATGCTTTTGTCGCCGCAGCCCAGGTACATAATATTATTTTGCAAACCTATGCTGATGAACATATTACGCGTATTGCTATCAGGAAAATCGAACGCGGTTAATAAACCCTTGCCGCGCACGTTACTGATCATGCTGTTTTTCTGCGCGATGTTTTTTAAGCTGGTTTGCAAATACTCGCCGGTTCGGGCGGCATTATCGCAAAGGCCGTCTTCTTCAATGATCTCCATAATTTTTGCCGATCGTACCATATCAACCAAACTGCCGCCCCAGGTTGAGTTAATGCGTGATGATACCCGGAAAACATTGTTCTCGATCTCATCCACCCGTTTGCCTGCCAGTATACCGCACACCTGCATCTTTTTGCCAAAGGCTAAAATATCGGGACGGGCGTTTTCGCCAAAGTGCTGATGCAGCCAAAATTTGCCGCTAAGGCCAACCCCGGTTTGAACCTCGTCGTATATCAGCATCGCTTCGTTCTCGTCTGCAAGCACGCGTAGTTGCTCTAAAAACTCCTGCCTTACGTGTTTGTCGCCGCCTTCGGATAATACAGGCTCTATAATTATGGCGCACACATCGTCGGGATTATCCGCAAAGGCTTGCTTGATCTGCGCTATCGATCTTGCTTCGCGGGCCAGCAGGTCACCCAGGTTGCTATCAGTAAGCGGGAAGTGTATCTCGGGTAACGATACCCGCGGCCAGTCGAACTTGGCAAACCACTTGGTTTTAACTGGCTGTGTATTGGTTAAACTTAAAGTATAGCCTGACCGGCCGTGAAAGGCATTTTCAAAGTGTATTACCTTAAAGCCCTTCTCGGTAGTGATGCCTTTCGCAAAATTTTTCTGAACCTTCCAGTCCATAGCCACTTTAAGCGCGTTCTCGATAGCCAGCGAGCCTCCTGCTATAAAAAAAGCGTGCGGCAAATAATCGGGGATACCAACACGGTCAAATGTTGCTACAAACTGGGCGTATTGCTCGGTATATATATCAGAATTCGACGGGTTGGTTAATGCCGCCAGCATCAGGTTTTTTTTAAAGTTTTCGTCGTTTAGCATTTTAGGGTGATTATAACCCAGCGGAACAGAGGCGAAGCAAGTAAAAAAATCTAAAAGGGTGCGGTTGTTCTTTGAATCGTAAATATGGACGCCTTGGCTTTTTTCCATATCAAAGGTAAGGTCGAAACCATCGGCCAGGATATGTTTGCTAAGGGTAGCCTGAACGTTTTGCGGAGTTACGTGCAATTTGTGCATAAAGGATGAAAATTGGTTATGCAAAGCTAACAAAAACGCCTAAATAACAATAATTTAAAGGTTTTTATACCGATTGACTAAAAAGTAACTTTAAACGAACTAAACCTATTTTTTGTACTAAACAGCGTATTGGTATACCGATAACGGTGCGCAGATGTGCAGATTTTAGATGTGCAAATGAGCGCAAAGAGGCACAGTTATGTACTATGAATTGTGACGTTGGAAGACAAAACATCTGCATATCTGCACATTTACACAAATTTATCCTTCATACCCAGCAAACCCCATATGCCTCCACTGTGAACGGCCAGTATTTTACTGCCGGGTGCAAAGTGGTTTTTGGCGGCAAGATCATATATCGAATAAAGCATTTTGCCGGTGTAAACAGGTTCTATCAGCACCCCGGTATCAGCAACAAACTGTTTAATAAATTGAATAAGCTGCGGATCGGTTTTAGCATATCCGCTAAAATGGTAACCAGTGTGCAATGTGTATTTTGCGGGAACGTTCAAAAAGCGGTCGATCTCATCTCTAATAAACTCACCATTTTTAAAGACCGGAACTGCGTTAAAATGGGTGCGTAAAACATTTGAGGTTATGCCATTTATAATGCCCGCCGCTGTTGTACCGGTACCGCATGCACAAAAAATATGATCGTAAGTTTCCGTAAGTTCGTCAACCAGTTCGCTGCAGCCTTTCGCGCCTTCGGCAGATGCACCACCTTCGTCAATAAAAAAAGCGTTTTCATCACTACCGAAAACGTTGTCAAACAAAGCTTTTTTATCGCGATAACTGTCGCGGTTGGTAAATATCAACTTCATGCCGTGCAATTTGCACAAGAACAAGGTATCGTTTTGCACGTCTTCGCCGCGTACAAAGCCCGTGGCTTTAAAACCAAATTTAGCCGCCGCCGCTGCTGTTGCCAGTAAGTGATTGGAAAACGCCCCGCCAAATGTTACCAGGTGGGCTTTGTTTTGCGCCCGCGCACTTCGCAGCACATACTTTAGCTTGCGCCATTTGTTGCCCGATATCATGGGATGGATAAGGTCATCGCGTTTGATAAAAACCTTAAGCCCTTTATCAATAAACAGCTTATGGTTTATTTGCTGAACGGGGCTGTATATGTCAAGGCTGATATCCACATTGCAAACTTATAAAGTAAAGCCGACATATTGTTATAGCGCCTTTGGGCTTAGCCTTAATAACATTACTTTTGCCAGATGATCGACGAGACCGCCATAACCGAGAGCGATGAACAGGACCTATTTGAGCACCTGCGCGTGGTTGTTGATAAGGGCCAGTCGTTGTTGCGGATAGATAAGTTTTTAATGCACCGGGTGGAGAACGCGTCGCGCAACCGGATCCAGAATGCGATAGAAGCGGGCAACGTGCTGGTGAATGATAAGCTTGCCAAATCAAGTTATAAGGTAAAGCCCCAGGATGTAATATCTGTAGTGTTGCCGCATCCGCCCCGTGATACCGAAGTTTACCCCGAGAATATCCCCATTGATATTGTTTACGAGGACGATGATGTACTGATAGTGAACAAACCGGCCGGTATGGTGGTGCACCCCGGTTATAATAACTATACCGGTACGCTGGTAAATGCACTGGTGTATCATTTTCAGCAATTGCCAACCCTGCCGGGTAACGATGGCCGGCCGGGGCTGGTGCATCGCATTGATAAGGATACCAGCGGCTTGTTGCTCATCAGCAAAAATGAGCGCAGTATGAACTACCTGGCCAGGCAGTTTTACGACCATACCATCAATCGTAAATATATTGCGCTGGCCTGGGGAGATATTGAGCAGGACGGCACCGTTACAGGCTATATAGGACGCAGTGTGAACGACCGAAGGGTAATGTCGATATACGACGACCCGGAGAAAGGTAAGTGGGCTGTAACGCATTATAAGGTGCTTGAGCGTATGGGTTATGTCACCCTTATTGAGTGCAAACTTGAAACCGGCCGCACCCACCAGATCCGTGCGCACATGAAGCATATTGGCCACCCGCTGTTTAGCGATGCCATGTACGGCGGAGATAAAATTTTGAAGGGTACCGTATTTAGCAAGTACCGACAGTTTGTTGAAAATTGCTTTGAGATAATGCCACGTCAGGCCCTGCATGCAGCTTCGCTCGGGTTTTTACACCCGTCGCTTAAAAAGAATATTTATTTTGAAGCACCGTTACCGGCTGATTTTACAGCAGTATTAGAAAAGTGGCGTAAGTATACCAGCGCCAATGTGCCGGGAGACATACAAACAGAAAACAATTAAATATTTTTGCAATCTTAATTGCCCAAATGGCGTTAATAGCACTGATATTAACCGTTTGAAATCTGCAAATTTGCACACCAAAAATCAGTATATTCATAAATGCCGCCGCTGTATATAAATTTTAACGGAGAGATACTGCCTGCCGACAGCTTATTGCTCACTATTGCCAACAGGGCATTCAGGTACGGCGACGGCTTGTTTGAAAGTATGCGGCTGATGAAGGGAAAACTCAAATTTCCGGAACTGCACGCCGAGCGCCTGCAAAAAGGCATGAAAGCTTTGAAGATGGACGGTTACTCGCAAGCCGATAGCTGGTTTTTAAAAGAAAAGGCAGAAGAGCTTGCCCGCCGCAATAAAATAAAGCATGGCCGCCTGCGCCTCACTGTATTCCGGGACGCAGGGGGGCTTTACACGCCCACTCAAAATAAAATGGCGTATTGTTTAGAGATACAGCCGGTAGATGAGCCGCGATATTTTTTGAACAAACGCGGCCTGATCATGGACGTATATACCGAACTGCCCAAGCCGTTAAACTGGTTATCAAACATCAAAACCTGTAATTCGCTTTTGTACGTAATGGCGGGGATATTTAAACAGCAAAATAAGCTGGACGAAGTGTTTTTGATAAACCAGAACCGCTACTTGTGCGAAGCCAACAGCGCTAATATATTTGTGTGGTATCAAAATCATTTGTACACGCCGGCCTTAAGCGAAGGCTGTGTAGAAGGGGTAATGCGACAGGTAGTAATGAAACTGGCCCGCGAGAATAACATCCCGGTTACCGAAGCCCAGATAAACCCCGAGATACTAAACCAGGCCGATGAAGTGTTTTTAACCAATGCCACCAAAGGCATACAGTGGGTTATGGGCTATGGCGTAAAGCGTTATTTTAACCGCATCAGCAAAGCGCTGATGGATGAGTTAAATAAGGTGTAGGAAAGCGAATACGCAGGCTATTAACGGGTTGCTTATTCAATTTTTTGGTAGTTAGGCCACCCAGCATTTGTACCGAAGCACTTTTGCCCACTCGCCATTTACTAATTTAAAAATATACAGGCATCCTCTATCGCTATCATTTAAGCCTATCAATACAAAAGTTCTATCGCTGGAGAAAACTGGTTTTGTGAAATGATAAAAATGCTTTTCCTCGATGGAGAAGCTCTTTTCGTATTGTTCAATGGCTTTTGCTTCCTCTATTTTTAGCTGTTGGGCAGAATAGCCGCTTTTTTCTCTAACAGGTATTATTCCTTTGTTTCGATAACTTCGCATTACCGAATCGGGGGTTTTAAAGGGCAAATGCCGGATTATTCTATAGCTATTAGTGTATTTCACCGGGGCTTCCCGAGCGACTTTAGCTTTAATAATATTATAATCGCTCCATATTATTCTTCCTGTATCAATTGCCACGTTTTTAACAAAATCGCTTAATGGTATTTCTTGCGCTTTGGTAATACCTTTTAGCTCATTTAAATCATATTTATCAAACTTTGGGACCCCTCCAAATTCATGCAGATAATAAAATTTTGCTTTAGGGTCTACAACTTCTTTAGAAATCGTATTGATTAATTTAGCTATCAATGTATCGGCAGATGCTTTGGCATTTGCTATCGTTACGATGAATAGTAGTATCGCCAGGCAAAACTTGTTCATTTTTACAATTTTACACCCCTCAAAAACTCCCCTATACCCATGCGCTTTTTGCCCTCTAACTGCACATCCGTTACGCTGATAAAACCATCCCTGGCGGCAAATTTTAACCGTGTTTTGTTATCGGTTACAAAACCGCCCGCCGCGATGCCGGGTTCGCCGGGTTCATAGGTAGCGTTATATATCTTCAGCACTTTATCGTTTAAAATGGTGTAGGCCGCAGGGGATGGGCTTAACCCGCGTATTAAATTATAAACGCGTTCAACCGGCTGGGTGAAATCTATCAGGCAATCGGTCTTAAATATTTTGGGCGCATGTTTCAGCTCTGTGCCAGCGGCTAATTGTTCCTGCGGGTGCTCGTTATATTTGCCGCTTTCAATCCCTTTTACAGTTTTAACTAACAAACCTGCGCCCTTGTTCATCAGGCGGTCGTGCAACTCTCCGGCTGTTTCAGTGCCGGTAAGGGTAACCTTTTCGGTAAACAGGATGTCGCCCGTATCAATCTCATGTTTTAAAAAGAAGGTGGTAACGCCGCTTTCCTTTTCGCCATTAATGATCACCCAGTTGATGGGGGCGGCGCCCCGGTATTGCGGCAATAAGGAGGCATGCAGGTTAATGGTACCCTTTGGTGGCATGTTCCAAACTACCTCCGGCAGCATCCTGAATGCAACAACCACTTGCAAATCAGCTTTAAGGGCGGCTAATTCCGCTAAAAACTCCGGGTTTTTAAGCTTTTCGGGCTGCAACGCCTTTATGCCGTTTCTTTCGGCATATATCTTAACTGCCGACTGGTTAACCTTTTGCCCGCGACCCGCGGGTTTATCGGGCGCGGTAACTACTGCTACAACATTACAACCTGCTTGTATCAAAGCATCAAGCGATGCAACGGCAAAGGCAGGTGTCCCCATAAATATAATTCTCATGTTCGCTCGCTTGGTTTTATTTTAACAGTGCTATTTGTATAATAAATATTTGCTGCGTGTTACTTTAAATTTTGTTAAAGCGGGCTCCCAGCTTTGGCGTATGCTGGCTTCGCTTTTACCGGCAATAATTTGTTTCCTTAATTCATCGTTACCCGCAAGCCGGGCAAAATAAGGGGTAAAAAAATGCGCCTTATCGGGATAGATCTTATACATATCAATTACCCAGCCCAAATTAAGCTTTCCGTTTTTGCGGATGGTTTGCATATTGTAATTTTTAAGGTCCAGACCGTAACAAACCTGGCCTTTAAGCGGTGGGTTATCACTCATGCCGGGTATGCTTACCGGTTTAAACGAAAAGCTATACTCACCCTTAAGCATCGGACTGCCAATAACCTGGAAAGGGAACAGCGTGCCCCTGCCCAAACTAAGCGCCGTGCCCTCAAAAAAGCATATATGCGGATACAATAATATAGACTGTGCGCTGTTTAAGTTTGGCGACGGGCTAACAGGCAGCGTATAATCCATATCGCGTTGATAATTGGCTACTTTAATAATTTTAAGCTTGCATTGTACCTTGTTTTTTAACCAGCCTTCTCCATTTATCATCTGCGCGTATTCCGCTATGGTCATACCGTGCAATACGGGTATAGGGTGCATACCTACAAACGACCGGTAGCCCGCCGTGTCCAGCACGGGGCCATCCACATAAACACCGTTGGGGTTTGGCCTGTCCAGTATCATCAGCTCGATATTGTTTTCGGCACAGGCCTCCATTACGTAATGCAGGGTTGAAATGTATGTATAAAAGCGAGTACCTACATCCTGTACATCAAATATCATCAGGTCGATGCCTTTCAGATCTTCAGGAGTTGGTTTGTTGTGTTTGCCGTAAAGCGATATAGCAGGCAGCCCGGTAACTTTATCAATCGTGTTATCGATCTCGGCCCCGTCGCTGGCATTGCCCCTAAAACCATGCTCGGGGCCATATATCTTTTTTATGTTTACGCCCAGTTTTAATAAACTATCAACCAGCGGGGTTTTATTGATGCCGATAACAGATGTCTGGTTTATCAGCATACCTATTTTGCGGCCCTTAAGATAATCCAGGTAGGCGTCCAGCCTGTCGGCCGCCGGCAGTATAGGCGCCACAATTTTTTTTACCGCGATCTTTTTGGCGGCATTTTGCGTTGCCTTAGGCGATTGGGCAAAATTATCGCATTTAAAAAACAGCAGGCTTACTGCTATCAGTGGTGTATATAATTTGATGCCTATCATAGTTTTTTGATGTTAAAGCAAATTTAAAAGCAGTATGTTTAGTGTAAAAACGCATCTTTGCGAAGTTACAAAAATCATTTCAGCATTGAATTTCGCCAGGTTTATATCAAGTCGTATCACATTCAAGAGCAAGCGCACTTTCTCCAAATTAATTGTGCGCATAGCCATTATTGGTATTATGCTTGGCCTTGGTGTAATGATACTATCATTAGCCGTTATAAAAGGGTTTAAACAAGAGATACGCGAAAAGGTTAGGGGGTTTGGCGGGGATATTCAAATTGTTAAAACAGATAACAATACCTCGTATGAAAAATCGAGCTTTACCGATAGCGCCGACGTGGTTAAAGATATCAGGTCGGTTAATCAGGTTGATGCTATTTATCCTTATGCCACAAAGCCCGGCATCATCAAGGCTAATAACGAAATAGAGGGCGTGGTGCTTAAAGGGGTTGATAAACAATACAACTGGAACTATCTTAAAAAAGCCTTGGTAAGCGGCACAGTAATTAATTTTACCGATACAACTGATGTGCAATTGCAGATAATGATATCGCAGTTAACGGCTAACCGGTTAAAGTTAAAAGCGGGCGACGACCTGAAGATGTATTTTGTACAGGAACCTTTGCGCCAGCGCAAGCTAAAGATAGTGGGCATATTTAACCTTGGGGTTGATGAGGTTGACAGGACCTTTGTAATTGGCGACCTGGCCCTTATAAAACGTTTAAACGATTGGACAAATGGCGAAATAGGCGGGTACGAAGTAAGAATTAAAGATTTTGATAAGCTGAACAGCACTGCCGATTCAATTGATGATAAACTGCCCATAAAGCTAAAATCGCACACTATTATAGAAAACTACCCCACCATATTTGAATGGCTAAATATGCTTGACGTTAATACGGTGATAATGTTGGTACTGATGACAGCTGTAGCGGTTATCAACATGATATCGGCCCTGCTGATCATGATATTAGAGCGTACCGCTATGATAGGTATTTTTAAAGCGATGGGTGCCGGTAACTGGGTTATACAAAAAGTGTTTTTGTACAACGCGGCTTATTTGATAGGGCTGGGCTTATTATTGGGTAATATTTTAGGATTGGGTTTGGGGTACCTTCAACAGTACACGCATCTTTTTAAGCTCGATCAGGCATCCTACTACATGACCTTTGTGCCTATAAAAATTGTTTGGGCTGATGTACTACTGCTTAATTTAGGCACACTTATCATCTGCCTGCTGGTGCTTATTATTCCATCAATGCTGGTTACCCGCATAACGCCGGTAAAAGCCATCAGGTTTAAGTAAATGATTCCTTAAGCAGTTGCTTTCCTGTAAAAAATAGTGCTATTTCTTTCCCTTAAAGCTAAATTTAAGGTTAACCCCGCCCGCCCCAAAACGGATGTCTTGGGCACCAAGGCCGCCAAGCGGATATTTTACAAAGGGTTCTACTATCAGCCTGTTTTTGCCCAAAGGGTAGCCAACCCCAAACGATAAATTGAGTGTTTTAGCAAAATAGAAACTGTTGAAGCTATTATGGGCCGTTTGCTCGGTCTGGCTATTGGGTGCAATAGAAGTACCGTTGCTGTAATTATAACGGTACGTATAACTTTCGTCAATAAAGGTGCCCGAGCTTACCCCTGCCAATATGTAGGCATCTGTTTTTTGCGGATTAAACTCATACTTTATATTGATCGGGATATCAAGCCCCACCAGGCTTGCATTATAATTTTTAAACACGGGCACGAGCGCGGCCGCGGCGAACAGACTTGCTTGCTTTAACGGCGGCGCAGCCGCAAATACCTCGCCTTTCGCTGCTTGCGGCGCGGCGTTATTGTAATTCAACGAATTTTGGGCCAACGCTATACCTGTAGATAATTTAAGGTTTTTGCTCAGCTTAAAATCAGATGTAAACCCTGCGCCGGCGTTTATCTGGTTTGTGCTGCCCTCGGCATAGTTAAAATAGGTAGCGGCATATATACTAAAGTTTACCTTTTTATTTTCCTGTTTATCAGGGTCATTTTGTTTGGCTAATGGCCGCACCTTATCGTCGTTAAACATATCCGTCATCGATTTTTTAGTCGATGGGCTATTGGCATTCTGAGTAGAATTAACCGCAGCCAACTGCGCGGCATCGTTTACGGCAACCGGCTGTGTATTGGCTATCTGGGGTTGGGTTGTAATGTTATTGTTAACTTTTTGGCTGTCAATAACAGGCTTGTTATCATTGGTAATAGCAGTATTTGTTTTCGCCAATGCATTAGCAGGCAACTGCCAGGGTTGTGGATGCCCCACCCATTTGTTTGTTATTGAATTAGACAGTTGATCATCAGTGATTTCAGTAGCTGACGCTGTCGGGCCGCGTTTAACAGACAGAGGCAGTGCAGCAGAGTTGTTAAATGCAGGCGAGGAACTGTTTTTAGCAATTACCGGCTCTTTACCAATTAACAATGTGCTGTTATTGGCGCTGTTGATTGCCGGCTTGTTTTTCACTATTGCTGGCTGTTGTGTTTTTGCGGCAGGCTTAACCGCCATATTGTTAACAGCGGCAACCTGCTTATTATACCACAAACCAATACCCAAAAACACCAAAATAACGGCAGCGGCGCTGCTCCACCATAGCCAGGTTGTTTTCCGGCCTTTTTCTTCCACCGGAAATCTATTTTTCAACTGCGCCCAACCATGCTCAGCACCGGGGTGTTCATAGTCATCAAACACCTTCCTGATGTGGTTGGTTAGTTTATTATCAAACTGCTCATCCATGGTTTCGTGTTTCAGTTGTTAACAGGTGCCTTAATTTATCTTTAGCCCGGCTTAAATAAACCCTTGATGAGCTTGCCGGTAAGTTCAATATTTTGCCTATCTCATCGTGGTTATAACCATCTATTTCGTACATGTTAAAAATTGTAAGCTGTATTTGAGGCAATTGCTTCATCAGCTTTAAAATATCCTGTGCATTTAAGTTTTCAATTATAGCGGCGTTATTGCCAACACCATAGGCATCTTCTATATCTGTGTTGCTTTGATGCTTTAATTCTTTACGGCGACGGTCGATAGCGGTGTTCACTACAATTGTGCGCAGCCACGCCCTGAAGGGTTTGCCGGCAGAATAGGAATTTATATTGTTAAATATCTTGATAAAAGCATCGTTTACAACCTCTAAAGCATCATCTTCGTTTAAACTGTAACGCATACTTACACCCATAGCATAGCCATAAAACTGTTTATATAGTAATTCCTGGTGTTTTATGCTGCCTGATTTACACTTACTGATTATTTCATCTTCAGTAACGCGGTGAAGTAAATGCATTAATTATGTTAATACTGCTTAAGCTGATTTATACAATACGCGCCAAAACCCTAAACGTTACAAACCCTGCAAATTTTAACAAAATACCAATAGCTTTAGCTATGCCAAACCATTGGTGCCTGAAAAGTTAAAACAATATTAATTAGCCTTTTTCAGATCGTACTGTAAGCTTAACGTATCACCGCTGTTTCTTACCATCTGCAAGATCTTGCCATCGTAAATGTAAAGGTACTCGCCGTTAAGATGGTTTTTTACAGGTACCCCGGTTTTTGGATAGGTGCTATCCATAAACAACATGCTGCTGCTATTAATGCCATAGTGGCCTTTGCTGCCTGCATGTACAGTTGTAGTATCGCCCAGCACATGATACCCAACACCCGGTTCAATCACTACTGTTAAGTTTGTTTTTACGGTATCAATGGTTGTCGCATTTTTTTCACGTGAAACACGCCTGAACTCGCCCGTATAAGAGCCTGACGGCTCCGGAACGGGTTGGTTGTTGTTGTTAAAACAACCCGCAAGGGTTACCAAAAGGGGCAATAAATAAATCAGTCTTTTCATATCATCAGAATTACATCTTACATTACGTATATAATTTGAAAACGCTACAATAAAGCTATGATTATTTTACTTTTTTAGCCTCTTCCCAAAACACGTCCATTTCGGCAAGATTCATATTTTGCAGCTGCTTACCGCTTTCTTTTGCCTTATTTTCCAGGTACTGAAAACGCTTAATAAATTTGCGGTTGGTCTTTTCCAAGGCGTCTTCGGGGTTTATGCCAATAAAGCGGGCGTAGTTTATCAGCGAAAACAGCAGGTCGCCAAATTCGCCTTCGGCCTTGTCGTGGTCAATAGCGCTTTCATTAACAACATTGTACTCATCCTTAAATTCCTGCAGTTCTTCTTCAACCTTAGCCCAAACCTGCTCCTTATTATCCCAGTCGAACCCAACCCCCCGTGCTTTTTCCTGTATGCGCGAGGCCTTTACCAATGCAGGTAACGAAGCCGGTACACCACCTAAAACAGACCGGTTGCCCTCTTTAAGTTTTATTTGTTCCCAATTGCGTTTAACATCATCTTCGTTGCTTACTTCAGTGTCGCTGTAAATATGCGGGTGGCGGTTTATTAGTTTATCACAAATCCCGTTTAACACACCGGTAATATTAAAGTCATTCGTCTCCGAAGCTATGCGCGAATAAAAAACCAGGTGCAGCATAATATCGCCCAGCTCTTTTTTAATTTCGTTCATATCGCCGCTTAATATAGCGTCAGATAATTCGTAAGTTTCTTCGATTGTTAAGTGCCTCAGGCTTTCAAGCGTTTGTTTTTTGTCCCACGGGCAGTTCATCCGCAGATCGTCCATAATGGTAAGCAGGCGTTCAAAAGCGCCCGAAGGAGTAGATGCGGTAATGGGTGCGGTAATTGGCATATCTTGGTGTTAAATAGCAAAGATATTCAGTTTGCAGTTATAAGTTTGCAGTTATTACTAAAGTTTGCTGCAAAAGTTGCTTTGCCTACTGCCCACTACAAACCATTCACCGCTCTAAGCATTTCGCGTTTGCCGGGTGCGCCAGGCACTTTTTGCACTTTAAGGCCCAACGCTTTTATAATGCGTTTGAGGTTGCCGGTAATGGCATAGGTAACAAATATACCCCCCGGCTTTAAAAAGTTAAGCGTATGGGCAATCGCTTCCTGGCTCCACATTTCGGGTTGATGTGCTGCCGCGAAAGCGTCAAAATAGATTACATCATATTCGGCTGCCGACGAAAACCCGAGCAGGGAACAGGCGGCTATGTGTAATTGCACATCATGATTAAGCTGTACAGTGCCTTGTAACGATGCATCATAATTTTGAAGAAAACCTTGCCATATGGGTGCAGGAACATACTGGTTATACCCCGTTTGGCCGACCATTTCATTTGTTAATGGATAAGCCTCTATGCCGGTGTATCGCAGAGATATTTGCTGTTGGGTGCAAAAATCGGCAGTAAGCAAAAAATTTAGTCCTGTACCAAAGCCTACCTCAAGTACCGATACAGCTTTGTCACCTGTACCGCTGTTTTTTAAAAAGTATTGCAGGCCGGCTTCAACAAATACATGCCTGCTCTCTTGCAGGGCGCCGTTACGCGAGTGGTAGTTTTCGCCAACCACAGCGTTGTAAATGGTATTGGAACCATCGGCAGTAGGTACTATCTGTAAATGCGAAACGGATGGGTCTGTGCTCATTCTAAAACAAAGAAAAGCATTAAGTTTTAATTTTAACGGGTTATATCATTCGTTCGTTCCGGTAATAAAAGGCGATTCGCCGCATAATTAGTTAACTCACCCCGACTTCGCTTCGCTTGCCGACACTCGGCTGCGCAAAGAGGGTGGAGGAAAAGAATAAGTAAACACACCCTCTTTCCGCCGCAGGCGAAGAGAGGGTCGCGCACGAAGTGCCGCGGGGTGAGTAAATGAAAATCCGGAATTGATCTATGCTGTCATGGCCAGCAGCCGGTTAAGCCTGTGGCAATAATCGGGCAGGCTTATCAGGCCTTTATCATATTCGGCAACCAATTCGTCAAGCTCCTTTTCAACAATACTGCGGGTTGTCTCGCCATTACACTGTGATGCTTTTAGTGCGTTTAACTTATGCTCTACCGACTTTTTCAGGTACAGCGGCTGAACATCCTGCGCTTGCAATAACACCTTGTTTAACTTTTGCCTATTCCTTTTATCAAACTTCAATATCAGGTATACTATAACTAATCCCGCTACCAGGAAGTAAAAGAAATTTGCGGTTGATGCAGTAAAAAACTCGTTCATATAAATTGCCTTCTTCAATATCAAACTTTCGTGACAGGCGTTTCGGTTTTAATTATTACGAACATGATAAGCAGAAGGTTGCATGTTTTTTAAATAATGTTTTAACGGGTTAAAACAGGTGGCCTATTACGCGTCCCGGCCAAAAAACTGAGTTTTAACATGCTTTGTGGTTAATTTTTAAAAACATCCGTTTACATTTGCGCAATGTTATACAGGCACTTAAAAAAAATCCTGAATTATTCTGTTGCTTTTATACTGATGCTGGGTGCATCGCCGGCATTTTCACAGGGTACGCATAAGTCAAAAAAAAAGGCTGCAACAACTATACGCTCCTTTAGGTTCAAAACAATAGTTATTGATGCCGGGCACGGCGGTAAAGATCCCGGCGCGCACGGCGCTTACTCAAATGAAAAAACAGTAGCACTTAGCATCGCCAAAAAATTAAAGACCGCTATTAACAACGAGTTAAGCGACGTTAACGTGATCATGACGCGCAGTACCGATAAATTTGTTGAACTGCACCGCCGCGCCGATATTGCCAATGATAATAAGGCAAACCTGTTCATCTCCATACACTGTAACTCGTCGCCGGGCAGGGTAGGCAAGCGCCGGGGTATATTGCTGCTGCTGTATGGTTACCATCGTAAAGATGAGCAAATGGAGGCCCTGCGCGAGAATGCGTCCATATTCCAGGAAAAGGATTATAAAAAGAAATATAACGGCTACGGTGAGGATGCCGCCGTAAATGCCATTATACTGGCCGCTTTTCAACAACGTTACCGCAAGCAAAGTGTGCATTTTGGCAACCTGCTTAACCATGAATTTACCGTAAACAACGGCCGCAAAAGCCTGGGTGTGCGCGAGCAGGGGGTATTGGTGCTACAACAAAGCGGTATGCCGGGCATTTTGGTTGAAACCGGTTTTATCAATAACCCGTCCGACGAGAAATACCTCAATTCGGCTGCGGGGCAAAATGATATTGTGCAATCTATTTTAACAGCCATTAAAAAATATAAGCAAAGCTTTGAGTAGGGCATCCTGGTGTTAGGTACAAAATTTGCTGGTTTTTGATAGCTTTACTTAAAACCGTCGCCATGAAACCTACCATCAAAACATCCCGCAGAGATTTTATACGCAAAAGTTCCATAGGTGCAGGGGCCTTGATAATGGGGCCGGCGTTATCATCATTGGCTTTGACAAAGCCGGGCAAGCGTTTAGGCATAGCACTTGTTGGTTTGGGTAGCTACAGCAGCGGGCAGTTAGCGCCCGCGTTGCAGCATACAAAAAATTGTTACCTGGCGGGGATAGTGACCGGCACCCCCGCCAAGGCCGTATCCTGGGCAAAAAAGTACAATATCCCGCAAAAAAATGTTTACAACTACCAAAATTTCGACGACATAGCCCATAACCCCGATATTGATATTGTGTACATAGTGCTGCCCGTTTCTATGCATAAAGAGTACACCATACGCGCGGCTAAGGCCGGTAAGCATGTGATATGCGAAAAGCCCATGGCACTGAACGCCGCCGACTGCCGCGAAATGATAGCGGCTTGCAAAAAGGCAAACAGGCTGCTTTCAATTGGTTACCGCCTGCATTTTGAGCCGCATACACTGGAAGTAATGCGCCTTGGTCAAAAACAAATTTTCGGCAAGGTGACCAAAGTTGATACCGGCAATGGTTTACTTATAACGGCGACCCCAACGCCTGGCGTTTAAAAAAGGCAATGGCCGGTGGCGGCGGTCTAATGGATATGGGGATCTATGCCATACAAGGCGCGCGATATACGCTGGGGCAAGAGCCGGTCGCCGTAAAAGCCAGGCAGGAGAAAACCCGCCCCGATTTTTTCAAGGAGGTTGACGAAACCGTTTTTTGGGAACTTAAGTTTCCGGGTGGTGCAAAGGTTGCCGGCAAAAGCAGCTATAACCACGATTGGGGCTACCTGCGTGCCGAAGCCGAAAAAGGGAGCTTTGAACTGGAACCTGCATACGGCTATGGCGGCCTGGATGGAAAGGTGAACGGCAAACGGATGGATATCCCCAATATTATACAGCAGGCCGCGCAAATGGATGATTTTGCCACCTGCGTTACCCTGAACAAACAAAGCCGCGTGCCCGGCGAGGAAGGCTTAAAAGATATGAAGGTTATTGATGCTATTTACCGAAGCCTGGATAGCGGTAAATGGGAGAATATAGCGTGATAGGATGTCGTTATATACAAGCCCTCCAGACGCTGCGTATTTTATTAGCGGCATACCGTGTTACAATGCCTTTGATTATATTTACGCATGCATATCAAACGAATTATATTAATGGCGCTAATACCTCAACTGATAGCTGCGTTCAGTTTCGCGCAAAAAACACACTATGGCAAAAACGCGGCTGTCGGTAAATATTATAGCATCAGGGGTATAAAACTCTATGTAGAAGAATACGGCAGCGGCCAGCCCTTGTTAATGATACATGGCAACGGCGGCGATATGAGCGCTTTTAGCGAAAACGTGCCGTACTTTGCAAAAAAATACCGCGTTATACTGGTAGACAGCCGGTCGCAGGGAAAGTCGGCCGACCCGAATCCATATATTACCTTCGAGCAAATGGCAGATGACTTCGCGGCGCTGTTGGATGCGATGCACATTTCAAAGGCTTATATTTTAGGGTGGAGCGATGGTGGTATTAACGCTATATTGATGGCTACGCGCCACCCTGATAAGGTAATTAAACTGGCATCCACAGGTGCAAACATAACACCCGATGCAGCCGCATTTGCTGACGGCGCCTGGGCCGGTTCAAAAAAGTACTACGAGCAAAATAAAAACAGAAAGTGGCGTACCGCCGCCGAAAAAAACGCCTGGAAAATGTTTATGCTGGATTGGGAGCAGCCGAATATAAAACTTGCCGAGCTGCACACGATCAAATGCCCGGCCCTGATCATCGCCGGCGATCACGACGTTATAGCGGACCAACACACGCGCCTTATACAGGCCAATATTCCGGGCAGCAAGCTCTGGATCGTTAAAAACTCGGGCCATGGCACATTGATTGAGCATGCCACCGAGTTTAATAACCGGGTTGACACTTTTTTTAGAGGCAAATAAGCGATTGTCATGAGTTTCTCAAAAAAGATGTTTGAACATCTTTTAAAAATATCTTTGTTATATTTACGCCATAAAACCATATAACACACATGAAAAAGATCTTAACCTTAGCAGCAGCGGCATTGTTTATGCAAAGTACCGTGTTTGCACAAAGCACCTGGAAAGCCGATAAGGCACATTCGCACGTAAAATTTACCATTACCCACTTAGCAGTGTCTGATGTTGATGGTACCTTTAAAGATTTTGATGCCAGCATAGTGGCTGCAAAACCCGACTTTAGCGATGCTAAGTTTACTTTTACTGCAAATACCGCATCAGTAAACACCGATAATGATAACCGCGACAACCATTTAAGGTCGGCTGATTTTTTTGATGTGGCTAAATACCCGACACTTACATTTGTGAGCACAAACGTTGCACCAGCGGGTACAAACAAATATAAGGTAACCGGCAATCTTACCCTGCATGGCGTTACAAAACCTGTAGTTTTAGATGTGGTTTACCGCGGTACTATTACCAACCCCATGACCAAAGGCCCTGATGCAGGCTTTAAAATCACCGGTACAATCAAACGTTCAGATTTCTCATTCGGTAGCAAATATGGTTCGCCAATGCTTAGCGACGAAGTTGAACTTAGCGCCAGCGGCGAATTCCTGAAACAGCAATAATACGTTTACCAGTATAAATAAAAGGCTCCTGTTAATGATAGCAGGAGCCTTTTTTATTATCCTAATTAATTTACCCTTTTGAAGGTTAACGTTTTACCAATAAACTTAAAGTGCCAGTACCCTTTTACCTTAAGTAGCCCATCTTTATTAATGTATGCCGAGGCGTTCCAATGACGGCCATGTTTAGGATCGTATATCATGCCATCTTCCCAGCTATCTGTTTTAGGGTTGTAACTCAATTTTTCAACAACGTTCAGCCCCAAAATTTTGCGGCTGCGCAGGTGTGGGTCGGGGTTTCTTACATCCTTCCAATAATCGGTTGGTTTGGTATCATCTTCATCATCAAACCACAAAATTTTGGCTTTAAACTCCCCGCCATCCCGGTATACTTGTATTACAAGGCTTTCGCCTACCATTTGCCATTTACCGCATACCCTGTCCGCTCCGGCTGCAGTATAAGGTTGAGAAACTATTCCGCTATATAAAAAAAAGGCTAAAAAACTGCATAGAAATTGATTGGTCATAGTATACTAACAAACAATATCAGTGCCAATATAAAATGCCGTTCCCGTTTAAGGAGAAAGCGTGCGTTATAAACGCTTGAAGGTCATGGTTTTGCCCAGGAACTTAACCTTCCAGTATCCTTTTACTTTTAACAAGCCGCTTTTATCAATATATGCCGCGGCGTTCCAGTATTTACCGCTTTGCACTTCATAAATCTTACCGCTTTCCCAGGAGTTTGTGCGGGCGTTGTATTTAAGGTCCTGCACCACGTCAAGGCCAAGCACTTTTCGGCTGCGCAGGGTGGGGTCGGGGTTTTTAATATCTGTAATGGTTTCCATGGGTTTGGCTTTTGAAACGCCGCCGCTAAACCAGATAATTTTTGCCTTGAAGGTGTTTTTGTAAGGGTAAACCTCGACAGTAAGATTTTTTTCGCTGGCTTGCCACTTACCGCAAATACGGTTGGCTTGCGGGCCGGCATCGGTATCGATAGATTTGAACGAGGGAAGTACAGTTATTAACAAAAGAAGCAGATATCGCATAGGCTATAACAAACAGCTACACAATATTGTCTACAGCCATTTTGTTTGGCAAAACTAAAAATTTTAAAAGTATCTACGAAAACGTGATAGTAAATTCCCTGGCCTTAAAAACGGGCATCTGGCGGGTACTTTTATATATTTGAGATCGTAAACCAATACGCATCTTATCTGTATGAAAAAACTGCCACTGCTGCTACCATTGCTCGGGCTTGCCTTCTCTGCGTCGGCACAGCAAAAAAATATTTACCACAAGGGCTGGGTCGATTTTAACAAGAACGGCCGAATGGACGTTTTTGAAGACCCCTCGCAAAACATCGAAAAACGCATTGCCGACCTGCTAAGCCAGATGACCGTAGAGGAAAAAACCTGCCAGATGGCTACCCTGTATGGTTACAAACGCGTGCTGAAGGACGAAATGCCCGTGGCCAGCTGGAAGAACGAGATATGGAAGGATGGTATAGCCAATATTGATGAAGAACTGAATAACCTTACCTCGCATACCGACGATGCGCCTACACAATATTCTTATCCCTTTAGCAAGCATGCATCTGCTATAAACACCGTGCAAAAGTGGTTTGTTGAAGAAACCCGCATGGGTATCCCGGTTGATTTTACCAACGAGGGTATACATGGCCTTAACCACGATCGCGCTACCCCGCTGCCCGCGCCTATAGGCATTGGCAGCACCTGGGATAAACAACTGGTGCGCCAGGCCGGGCAAACCGTGGGCCGCGAAGCAAAGGCTTTGGGTTATACCAATGTTTACGCCCCCATACTCGACCCCGCCCGCGACCAGCGCTGGGGCCGTGTAATAGAATGTTACGGCGAAAACCCTTTCCTGATAGCCGAAATGGGCAAGCAAATGGTGCTGGGCATACAAGAAGAAGGCGTGGCATCAACCTTAAAACATTATGCTGTATACAGCGTACCAAAGGGCGGCCGCGATGGCAGCGCCCGCACCGACCCGCATGTGGCCCCGCGCGAAATGCACCAGGTGTACCTGTACCCGTTTCGTCGGGTGATACAGGAAGCCCACCCCATGGGGGTAATGAGCAGCTATAACGATTGGGATGGCGTACCCATAACAGGCAGCTACTATTTTTTAACCGAGTTGCTCCGCCAAAAATTTGGTTTTCAGGGCTATGTAGTATCCGACAGCGAGGCGGTGGAGTTTCTGTACTCGAAACACAAAGTAGCGGCTGATTACAAAGAGGCCGTACGCCAGGCGGTTGAGGCGGGACTAAACGTGCGCACCAACTTTACCATGCCGCAAACATTTATACTGCCCCTGCGCGAACTGATCAAAGAGAACCGTATTTCCATGAAGGTGATAGATTCGCGTGTGGCGGATGTTTTACGGGTGAAGTTCCGCCTGGGGTTGTTTGATAACCCTTATGTTAAAGACCCAAAGGCGGCTGATAAAACCGTGCATACCGCTGCCGATGCCCAGATGAGCCTGAAGATGAACCGGGAGTCCATGGTGCTTTTGAAGAACCAGGATAACCTGCTGCCGCTTGATAAAAGCAAGTACAAAAATATACTGGTAACCGGTCCGCTGGCTGCCGAAACCAACTACGCCATCAGCAGGTACGGGCCATCGCACAACCCGGTAACTACCGTGCTGGATGGGATAAGGAACTACATGGGGAGCAATGCCAGGGTAACCTACGCCAAAGGCTGCAATATTGTTGATGCCACCTGGCCCGAAAGCGAGATCATAGAAACGCCGCTGACAGGTGCTGAACAGGCGGGGATAGATTCGGCGGTGGCGCAGGCCAGGCAATCGGATATTGTTATAGCGGTGGTAGGTGAGGATAATGAAAGGGTAGGCGAAAGCCTGTCGCGCACGGGGCTTAACCTGCCGGGCCGCCAGTTAAAACTGATACAGGCTTTACAGGCCACAGGGAAACCAGTTGTTATGGTAATGATAAACGGGCAGCCGCTAACCATTAACTGGGAAAATAAGTACGTGCCTGCCATTTTAGAGGCCTGGTTCCCGAGCGTGCAAAGCGGACAGGTAATTGCCGAAACCCTTTTTGGTGATAACAATCCCGGCGGCAAACTGCCCATTACCTTCCCGAAAACAACCGGGCAGATAGAATTAAACTTTCCATTTAAGCCAAATTCTCAGGCGGGGCAGGGCGGGCAAAACAGCTGGGGGCATACCAGTGTTAACGGCGCGCTGTATCCCTTTGGCTACGGCTTAAGCTATACCAAATTTGAATACAGCAACCTGCAGGTATCGCCGGAAAAAGGGCACAGCCAGGGAGATGTAACCGTTACTGTTGATATAACCAATACCGGCCAGCGCAAGGGCGATGATGTAGTGCAGCTTTATTTAAAAGATGATGTAAGCAGCGTAACCACTTACGAGTACGACCTGCGCGGATTTGAGCGTGTAACCCTTAACCCCGGTGAAAAGAAAACCCTTACCTTTACCTTGCATCCCGATGATCTGGCCCTGCTGGATAAAAACATGAACTGGACGGTTGAGCCCGGCACCTTCCAGGTTTGGATAGGCAGCTCGTCGGAAGATATTAAGCTGAAGAAAAGTTTTACGGTGGAGTAATGGGAATTTTAAATTCGTTGTTTAGAAAGGAGGACGACAAAGAGCCCTATGAAGGACCTCCGGAAAACCGTGCGCTTATAAATTACATTGCGGATTGGTATAAAACACCGAACGACGAAAACTACAAGAAAACGGTGTTAGAGTTAATGGAAGGCAGGCCTGTGCTATTGCTGCCATCGGCAAATAAGGTAGATATCCGTGATAAGTGGCAGGTAGCAAAGGAAGATACTATGCTTAACCTAACATCGATATTTACAGCAGATAGCATAAAGGTATTAGGTGCCTTTACCGACGAAGCGGCTTTGCTAAACTGGACAGGTAAATCAACCGTTTATACCGCCATGCACTCAAACGATGTGCTGCTGCTGTGCGAAAAAAATGGCATCAGCAGGTTAGTGATCAATAGCAATGCTTATAACATGTTTATATTGCAGCGCAGCAGGGGCGACGTGCAAACGCACCCCATACCGGCGGGGACCACGGTTAGGGTAGGCACGCCCGAACGCCCCCTGCCCAAACGGATTTTAGAGAAGATAATATCCGGGTTTAAAGCCAATACCAATATCAACGAGGGTTATCAATACCTTACCTCGTTCGCTGACCAATATAGCCTGGTTGTAGGTGTTGTTTTAGCTGCGGATAGCCAGGATGCCAGGGCTGCCGTCAGCTTTATATTGCAAGATGCTTTACGCGGCGAAGAGCTGGAGCAGCCCGTAGATGCGTTTTTCTTGCAAGACGCCGAATGGCTGCAAACGGTTAGGCAAATACCTGGTTCAAAATTTTACACTAAATAATATGGCACCAAAACGTTTCGACTGGGTTCCGTCTGCTTATACAGATTATATGCAAAACATCACCATCCGCGAGGCCACATTGGCTGATATGGACATCCTGCTGCAGTTCGAGCAGGGTGTTATTTCCGCCGAGCGGCCGTTTGATCCTACAATCAAGGGCGAACACATCAATTATTACGACCTTAACGAGTTTATAACCGCCCCGAACATTTACCTGGCCCTGGCCGAACTGAACGGCCAGGTCATCGGCAGCGGCTACGCCCGAATAGAGACTTCAAAGATCTACCTGAAGCACCGGCAGTATGCCTACCTTGGCTTTATGTATGTGCTGCCGCAGCACCGTGGCAAGGGCGTAAACAAGCTTATCATCCAGGCGTTAAAAAACTGGGCGCTTAAACAGGGCATAACCGAGCTGCGCCTGCAGGTTTATAATCAAAATGCGCCTGCTATAAAAGCCTATGAAAAAGTTGGCTTCAGCCGGCACATGATCGAGATGCGGATGGGGTTATAGCCTCCGCCGCTTTACGATTTTTTCGCGGTAGCAACAATTACAATCCCGCCCACTAACAGTATCCCACCCAGGTACGGTGGCCAGTTAACCGTTTTTTGCTTGTCTGCAGATACCTGGATCGGCCCGGCATCAACAATTTTCTCTTTCTTGGTATAAGTAAAGCCCGTCCATATTAGCATTGCCGCGCCAATTACGATGAGTACTATGCCGATTGTTTTATTCATGATATTAGTTTTTTGGTTTGATAGTACAATACCAGTTTAGCCCTAATTGTTTTTAACTTTTTTTTGCCGATAGCTTTTTATAGATTAGGTTTGAGACAATTAAACTATTGATCACTCCGCGGTAAAATGAAAGATGACCTGATACTGGAAACCATATCGGTTACCAAGAATTTTTTTGGCGATAAATCATCAGGGGTTAATAACATCACCGTTTTTATACCAAAGGGCAAAATTACAGCCATTGTGGGCGAAAGCGGCAGCGGTAAAACCACACTGCTTAAGCTGCTGTCAGGCACCATGAAGCCCGACTCGGGCGATGTGTTTTTTCACGGTCAGCCGCTGCCTGTACGTACCGCTCATGTTACATCGGCACATACCGTTATTACCATGGTGAGCCAGGACAATACGGATATGAGCATGGGTGCCACCGTGTGGGATAACGTTGCAAATGGCCTGCCTACCGAGGATGCAAACTATAAGATACAGAAAACCACGCAGGCGCTGAACCTGCTGGGGATATACGACCTGCGCGATCAACCCTTTGGCAAACTTAGCGGCGGCGAAAAGCAGCGGGTTACCATTGCCAAAGCCCTGATAAACCGCCCCGAAGTGCTGATGCTGGATGAACCCTTTAACCAGGTAGATGCCAATTACCGCGAAAGCCTGCAGCACGATATACGGCAGATAGTAAAAGAATGGGGCGTTACCGTGATACTGGTATCGCACGACCCCGCCGAATTGCTTTCAATGGCAGATGAACTGATCGTGATAAAGGAGGGCGAGATAGTGGAGTATGGTTCCCCCGAGGAGCTTTACCATAAACCCAAGTTACTATATACATCAAAAATATTGGTAAGCTGCAGCGAACTCTCGGCTGCGCAGGCAAAGGTATGCGGCATCAAATCAAAACGGGGAACGGTAGTTATTTATGCCGAGCATATCAGTATTGCCCCCCTGACTATGGGCGCCAAATGGACGGTAAAGCAAGTGTTGTTTAAAGGTTTTTTTGAAGAGCTGATCATCGAGCGCGAAGAGGTAACCCTGCGGGTTATCAACTACGACCGGCGCAAACATCCCGTTGGCAGCAAAATATGTATCCGTATTAAAAAATACTATGAGTTTGGAAAGTGGTTGAGTTAAGATATTAACTCTTTCTCCGCGTCATTGCGAGGTACGAAGCAATCTCCTGATATGCCATGTAGCCGACCGATCCTAAAGAGATTGCTTCGTACCTCGCAATGACGGGCTTATTATATTAAACCCTCTTCTTCAACGTTAGCACCGTTACCTCCGGCCAGATACCTAAACGGCCGGAAAACGCCAGGAAGCCAAAGCCCCGGTTGATGTACAGGTAGCGGTTATTATGTTTAGCCAGGCCGGCCCAATCGGGGTAGCGGTATTTTACAGGGCTCCACCTTAACCACGATGCTTCAACCCCAAACTGCGCGCCATGGGTATGCCCGGCAAGCGTAAGGTGCACATCGGTAGGGTGCTGCTTTACAATTTTTTCCCAATGGGTTGGGTCGTGCGAGAGCAGGATCTTAAAGGCATCTTTATCAACCCCGGCCAGGGCCTTATCAAGGTCGCCAAGTTGAATAAAGCCTTCGCCCCAGTTCTCTACGCCGATGAGCGATATTTTTTGTCCGCCTTTTTCGATCACCACATTCTGATTAAGCAACAAGCGATAACCCAAGTCGGCATGATGTTGCTTTAGTTTGGCTAAATTAGCCCGTTTTTCCTGCTCGCTATCCCAATGAATGTAGTCGCCATAATCATGGTTGCCCAGGATAGAGAACTGCCCGTAAGGCGCTTTTATCTGCCCAAAACGGTCGATGTATTGTTCAATTTCCCAGGCGGCATTGTTCACCAAGTCGCCGGTGAACACAAACAAGTCGGATTTTTGCGCTTTTGCCAGGTCGATACCCCGCTGCATGGCTTTTACATTATCAAAGCTGCCCGAGTGAATATCTGATAGCTGGGTAATGGTGAAGCCGTCGAAGCCATCCGGCAGGTCATCAAAATAAATGGTTTGCCGGTGTACCTTATAATCATATTTACCCCGAAACATGGCATAAAAGAACGATGTAAAAGGTATAGCGGCCACCAAGATGGCTATTTCGGTAATAAATTTGCGCCGCGAGGGAAAAAACGCGCCGCCCGATTTGCTGTCGGTGCTAACAGCGTGCGCAATGCCGTAAAAGAAGCGGCCAAGGTCGCCTAAGGAAAGCACTATCACAAAAACCAACTTGGTAACAAAAAAGGTAAGGAACAGGCTTAGCATCCATTCGTGAAATGGTGTCATGCCCCGGGCGCTGCTCATGCTGCCTAATCCAAGCAAAAAAACCACGGTTACACCCACAGAAACCACCAGGAACCCCCAGGTAACTAACTGCCGCAATGGCCGTGATTGCCAATCGGCTGTAAAGGTGCGCAACCCGTTAAAAACATACCAGTCCATTAACAGGGTGATAGCCGATATTATAAGAAATATTTTGAGAAACTTCATTGATATCAATCCATTAAGCCGCAATATAAAAAAGGTAAGGTAATTGCTTTGTAAAAACACAGATTTCAAGGTAATTACCTATTTTAGCTATCCAATTATACTTACATGCAAGCACGTTTAATAGGCCTGTTGGCTCTTTTAGCAGCATCAACAGCAGTTGTTGCGCAGCCCTCAAAAAGGGATACCGTATTTTTTGATGATTTTAAGGAAGGTACGCTTGACCGCAGCAAATGGAATGTAGAAGTTACAGGCCATACCGTAAACGACGAACAACAAGCGTATGTTGATTCGGCCGCTACCATCTATATTGAAAATGGTACGCTGGTTTTAAGGGCGCTGTATAAGCCGGGTTATACCAGCAAACAGGGCAATAAGTATGATTTTATAAGCGGGCGCATCAACACGAGCAATAAGGTAATGTTTACTTATGGCAGCGCTTCGGCACGTATGAAGGTTGCCGGAGGCGAGGGCATGTGGCCGGCATTTTGGGCCTTAGGCAAAGGCAAATGGCCCGATTGCGGCGAGATTGATGTGATGGAAACCGTTGGCGATACAACCTGGACCAGCAACGCCTTGCACGGGCCGGGCTACTTTGGCAATACACCGCTGGTTTATCGCGCGCACTTCTCAAAAGGTACCGATGCTACCCAATGGCATGTTTATAGTGTTGACTGGACGGAAAACAGTTTAACTTTTAAGGTAGACGGCTTAGTTACCTATAAGGTTACCAAAGCTATGGCCGAAAAGTATGGCCGCTGGGCGTTTGACAATCCTAAGTTTTTAATATTGAACTTTGCCGTGGGCGGCGGGTATCCAAATTCGGTAAATAAGGTTTCTAAGCCCTATTACGGCCTGTCGCAGGCCTCGGTCGATAAGATCAAAGCCGGTAACGCCAGGGTTTATGTAGATTGGGTGCTGGTAACAAAATAAAGAGGAAGCCCTGCCTGGTAATCAGGGGGGGTTCCTCTTTATTAATAGTGGCGTATTACAACGCGCCTGTGGTGCGGGCGATAGTAAACCGGCCTGGCTACCACTACAGTGCGGCGGTAACGCGGGCGGCTATGGTACCTGTTAACTACTACAACACGGCGTGCAACGGGCCGCTCAACCACCACAGTGCGTACGGGGGGCGGCGGTGTGCCAATTTGTGCGCTTACAACTACTTGCGCTTTCGCGCCTTCAACGGCAAACATGGCAACGGTGGCCACTGCTAATACTTTAAGAAATTTCATAGATGCTATATATTGTTGTTAAACTTTAATTTGCTGATCAATATCCACGGTTGTGATCATTATAACGATTGTCATGATGATCGTTGTGGTAGCGGTCATGATGATAGCGGTCGTAGTTACGCCTACCGCGATGGTTTTCAATTGAGCACCCCGATAATGCTGCTGCGCCGAATATCAATAACGCTAACAGTTTTGTTATTTCCTTTTTCATGATCTGTCTTTTTTAAATTTATAATTGCTGTTGTTATATATTAAACCTGCATCACGATTGTAGGTTTAAAGCGGTAAGCCAACATCAACTAAAAAGTTACAAAGACCGACATGTAAAGTATAGATGTATTTGTTACAACTATTATCAAAAAAAAATCAATAGAATAGTTCGTAAAGTGTATATTTAACACGTATAACAATCCCTCAAATGTTAAACTATAGCCAATTTAAACCATTACAAAAAGCTGCGTTTAAAGCTGCGGTTGCGCTGTTATTAAGCGTACCAACAATAAGCAATGCGCAAACTGCCGCCAAAACGGTTTTTAACCACGTTGCGCTTTGCTCAAAGGACCTCAAAAAAAGTAACGAATTTTATACGTCGGTTTTAAACTTAAAAATAATACCCAATCCCTTTAAAGATACCGTACATACCTGGTACAGCATTGCACCCAATATTGCCATGCATGTAATACAGGGTGGCTGCTCAACAGCGCCAAAACTTATCGGCGACCATATTTGTTTCAGCGTGCCTGCAATTAACCCCTTCATTGCTATGCTTAAGCAAAAAAATATCCCTTATACAAACTGGAAAGGCGTGCCAAACCAGGTAGAACACCGCATAGACGGTGTATCGCAGGTTTATATTCAAGACCCTGACGGTTATTGGATAGAAGTAAACGACGCGAAGTAATTTAGCAACCTAAGCCATACTAGCTCAAAACCTAAAAGGGGTAACCCTTGCCAGTACATCACAGTTATGAAGGGATATGTAAATATACCTAAATCTATTTATTGCAAAACCTGTAAACATTGCGGTACACGCCCTATTATCGCCCGTATTAATAATGCAGGCTATGTGGTTAAATGCCCTAAGGACGATAACCACTATCAAACAACTCCGGGCTTAATTGACATTGAAGACTGGAATATTCATAACACGGTATTATACGAACAAGAGTAGGAAGAGGCTTGGTCGTTTCGCGAGTTAATTTAGCCGTCCCCGACAGCTATCGGGATTCGCCCGGTCACCTTCTCTTCACCTCGCGGAAAGAGGGTCTCTGAATTTTTCCTCACCTTTTTTGCGAAGTGGAGAGGATCGACAAGTGCAGCGTAGTCGGGTGAGTTAGCTAACCAAACGGGAAATTTTACTCACCCCGCGGCGCTACGCGCGCGACCCTCTCTTCGCCTGCGGCGGAAAGAGGGTGAGCTTCCATTTTCTTTCCCACCCTCTTTGCGAAGCAGAGAGGGTCGACAAGCGAAGCGAGGTCGGGGTGAGTAAACTGTGTGTTACACGGTCACAGCAATTGTTTTCGCGGCTAATGGGTAACATCCGCTTTACAATAGCGTAATTGTTAAACCAATCAAATTTTTCATGGTCACATACACAACAATCACAATATATATATGCCATGAAAGACGCCATCAAGACCATATTAAGCGATATTAACCACGTAATTATTAAAGGCGAATCTGACAAGACCGAGCAGGCGCGGGTTTTTTTATTATTAGCCATACCGTCAATATGCGCCGTGTTTACCTTTGGGCCGCCGCTGTTGTACTAATTACTTTTAGTAAACAGTCCACTAAAAATAATCTGCTACTTTTGCGGCACGATGGACAGCTTACAAGATAAATTCGACAGTATAATTTTCGACCTGGACGGTACCCTTTGGGATAGTACCGAAACCATTACCCGGGCCTGGCAAGCGGCGCTTGCGCAGGCGCCCTATATGAGCCATGAGGTAATGACCCGCGAGCGCGTGCGCTCGATAACCGGTATGACCTACGACAGGATCTTCGAAACTCTGTTCCCGGCTTTAACAACAGAACAACGCGCCGAAGTGCAGCGTTTGTGCTCAATAGCTGAGCTGGACATATTACATAAGCAGGGCGGCACACTTTACCCAGACCTTGCTGAAACGCTGGCTTACCTTGGCGAAAAGTATAAACTGTACATCGTAAGCAATTGCCAGAGCGGATACATCGAGCTTTTTTTAGATATCCATAACATGCACCCTTATTTCCGGGCGCACCAATGCTATGGTACTAAAGGCAACCCTAAAGCCGATAATATAAAGGATATAGTAAACGATCATGAGCTTAAAAGCCCCGTTTATGTGGGTGATACCCTTGGTGATCATGAATCGGCCACCAAAGCGGGTGTTCCGTTTATTTTCGCTTCGTACGGTTTTGGCGAAGTTACAGGCGGGCAGGTTGCAACCATCAATAACTTCCGCGAGTTAAAACAACTGCTGTAAAAAAACCTTTATCTACGGCGAAAGTTTATAGTGTATCATGAATCATATGAAAATCACTAAATACTTACATTCGTGCCTTGTTTTTGAGCTGGATAGGTATAAGCTGCTGTTCGACCCCGGTAAGTTTAGCTTTGCTGAAGGACGGGTTACACCACAAATGTTCGCGGATATAAACAGTATTATTATTACGCACATCCATCCCGATCACCTCGATATCGAAAACCTGAAAACGATATTGGCCTTGAGTGATGCTACTTTATATACTAACGCAGAAGTAGGGGCAGCTATTCAGACAGAGGGCATTCAATTTAAAGTGATAGAAAAAGGCTTTTACCACATAGGCCCCTTTAAATTAGAGGCTATTCCCGTACAGCACGAGCCCCTGCTGGATAACCCTATACCGCAGATGACCGGCTTTATTATTAATGATAAGGTGCTTCACCCTGTTGATTCGATGGAGGCTAAGCTTACCGGATATAAAAATATCGATCTGTTGCTGATGGTTACTATGGCGCCTTTTACAAACGAACTGCGCATAGCCGCCTTTGCCGATGCCGTAAACCCCAAACAGATACTACCTGTGCACGATGGATATGCCAAAGACTTTTTTATTGAACAGCGCTATGATAATTATAGCACACACTTTAAAAAGGCCGGCATTAAATTTCATAAAGTATACCGGGTTGGGGATAGCGTAATACTTTAATAATCAAGTATCTATATTAAATATACAAACCTGAATTACTTAATAAGTAAATTATTAAATCTTTGGTATGTTTTTGGGAGTGATTAGCAAAACTAACTGTCTATGAAAACGATCATATTTATCCATGGCATGTTCCAAAATCCCAAAAGCTGGAACAACTGGGTAACTTACTTTACTAACAAAGGTTACAATTGCCTGGCCCCCGCGTGGCCAAAGCATGAAGGCGAGCCGGAAGACCTGCGTAACTATCCGCCTGAAGGGCTTGGAGATCTGCGGCTTAACAACATTGTAGAAAATATAGAAGCGCTGATACGTGTGCAGGATGAGCCACCTATTTTAATTGGCCACTCGGTTGGAGGGCTGATAGTTCAGCTGATGGTAGCCAAAGGCCTTGCTGATATGGGCGTTGCCATAAGCGCGGTTGCGCCAAATACCATGCTTGCCTTTGATTGGGGTTTTATGAAAAACAGCGCGTTAATAGCTAACCCGTTTAAAGATAATCAGCCATTTTATACAGACCCGGAAAGTTTTCATGAGTCGTTTTGTAATACGATGAGCATCGAGGATAGTAAAGCAGCTTTTGAAGAAACCGCCACCCACGACAGCCGTAATGTGTTACGCGATTGTATGGGCGAGGATAGCGAAATTGATACCGGGATGCCGCATTCGCCGCTGTTATTTATTGGTGCCGAAAAGGATGAGATAATACCCGCCGAGCTTTGCCAGCGAAACGCCGAAGCGTATGAAGATGATTCGAGCATATCAGATTATAAAGAATTTGCCAACCGCGGCCATTGGATATGCGGGCAGGATGGCTGGGAAGAAGTTGCCGGTTACATTGCGGAATGGCTGGAGCAGCACAAAATAATTAAGTATCACGCTAACCCTATAGAAGCCAACCAATAATATTTGTAAGCAGTATTGATGAACTCTTATGTGCCGGCGTGTGGCGCATGAGGGTTTTTTTGTTTCAGACCATTTTTGTTGAATCCGTTACCCTTAAATATAAAAACCCGCCCAAAACTGATACGGGCGCGAAGATAAACATGGCGAACAACTGCGTCCAATGGGTGCCGCTGGCAGTTGCAAGCGATATTGCAGCAAACACAAAAATAACTGCCATTAAGATATAGTTTAAGGTTAACCTTTTCTGCTTTGCTATCAGTTGTAAAACAAAACCGGCAATAACAGAAAATACGATGCCGTAAGCTATTGTTATAATTTTAAATGCCATCGGCGCTTCTGCATGCGGTTTTTGTCCCGTAAAAATAAATAAGCACACAGAGCTAATGGCAAATATTAAGTAACCAGCTATAACTGATAAAATGTTCCTCATCATTTGTTAAATTTTTAACGGGTGGGTTGCAACAGTCAAAAACCATTCACCATTTAACCACTCAACAATACCTATTTTGCCTTCTCCTCTTTGTCAAAGTTTTCCATCACCAGCACGGCGGCGCCAATCAGCTCGGCATCAAAACCTAATGATGATATCAGCAATTCGGTTCCGGATGAAAGGCGCGGAATGCAATATTTATGCAAAGCCTGCTGTATAGGTGCCATCAGTATTTTGCCAACCTTAGCGCCGCGGCCGCTTAAAACGATGTTTGCCGGGTTCATGATATGAATAAGGATAGCCAGCGCCTTGCCAATTTTATAGCCGGCATCGGTAAGCAGTTCAATGGCAAACTGGTCGCCTTGGTTTGCGGCCTCCATCAGGTCTTCGCCCATTAGTTTCGATTGGCCGTGATGTGGTTTAAGGCTGGTTACCCGTCCTTTTTTTATACCTTCTTCGGCCTTTTCGGCTACCACCAGCATTGATGCCTCAGCCTCCAGGCAGCCGCGTTTACCGCAAACGCACAATGCGCCGTTGTCTGACAAGGGAATGTGGCTCAACTCACCCGCAAAACCGTTATAGCCTCTAAATATTTTCCCGTCAATGATCATCCCCAGGCCAATGCCCCAGCCCAGGTTTATCACCATTACTTCCTGTTGCGAACGCGCTATACCAAACTTTTGCTCGGCAAGGGCTATCAGGCTGCTATCGTTATCAATGTAAGTGGTGATGCCGGTTTCTTTTGCAATGTATTTGCTCAGGCTTTCGCCGCCCGCATCAAGGTAAGTGTAGTTAATGCCTTCAACCGCGTTTATAAAACCGGGCATACCTATGCCAATACCCGCTATTTTCTTTTTTTGGATGCCGCTCCCTTCTACATATTGGTTTAAATGGCTGATAAGCTGAGGCAAAGCATCGTCGTTATTGTGTAGCTTAAGCTCTACCGTGGCCATTTCGGCAACCGGGTTGTTATTAAGGTCAATAAGTTGTATGCGCGCCGATAGCTGGTCCATTGCCACAGCCAGTATAAACATGGCGTTGGTGTTGATGGCATACATCAAAGGCCGCCTGCCGCCGCTTGATGGCGCGTAGCCCTGTTCTATTACAAAGCCCTCTTTAATAAGCTCGTTTATAGCTTTAGCTATCGAGGGGATGCTTTTATCAAAAAGTTGGCTTAATCCAGCGCACGACATCGCTTTATCAAAATATAATCTTTTGATGATCATGTTTTTTAACCATCCGCTTTTTACACCAGTGCCTTTTATTTCCATGAAGTAGCTGCTTGCCTTTAAATAGTTGTAGGATATTTTCTGCTATAAAATTATAAATAATGCTGTAAAGCGCAATAAGTTGAAAAACTTTTTAAAATTTTATAAATACACATAGCTTGTTAAACAGGATAAAAGGGCTGCTAAAATTAAGGCCCCGGTTGTATATTAGCTGCGATGGAACCCCGATTTTTTGAAACGCCGGCCGATTTTAGGCAATGGCTGCAGGAGCATGCTGCAACTGAAACCGAATTACTGGTTGGCTTTTATAAAACCGGCAGCGGTAAGCCGGGCATTACCTGGCCGCAATCTGTTGATGAGGCCTTGTGTTTTGGCTGGATAGACGGCGTGCGCAAATCGCTTGGTGACGAAAGTTATACCATACGTTTTACACCGCGTAAACCAAACAGTATATGGAGTGCCGTTAACATAAAGAAGGTGGCCGAGTTAACCGAAAAGGGCCTGATGCAACCCGCGGGCATCGCCGCTTTTGCAAAGCGTAAAGAAGAAAAATCGGCCATTTACAGCTTCGAGAACGAAGTGATGGAGTTGAAGCCCGAATACGAACAGCAATTTAAAGCCAGCAAAAAGGCGTGGGAGTTTTTCCAGGCACAGGCACCGTGGTATAAAAAGGTTTCTATCCACCGTATCATGACCGCTAAACAGGAGAAAACACAACTTAGCCGATTACAAGCATTGATAAAAGTGAGTGAGAATGGAGAGCGGAATTAGTGGATTTTGAAATGCGGTTTGAGGTATACGAGTAACCCTATACCAGCCTGCCGTTTTGTAAAGCATTGTTCAATACAGCTACCTTAAACTTTGGCTTATAACAATAACTCGCAAGCCGTTTAACCCATGGCCGCCTGTAACCAAACATCAGCTTTAGCATACGCACCCTGGCCGAACCTTTGGGGTATCCGTATTTATACCAGCTGAACTTTGAATTGTCAACCTTAAAATGTTCGGCAAATTCGGCCAAAAAAAGGTCTATTTCTATATCGTATATGTCAAGGTCAAGGTCAACGCTGGTGTCGGCGTTCAGCAGCGCGGGGTCTAACCGATAAACCTTATACCGATTACAGTAATCAACTATAAAATCTTTTAACTGCGGTTCGATCTGCTCCATACAATGCCTTAATAGTTTATTAAAAGACACCGTTTTTTGCCCGGCGTTGCATTTTAAAAATACAAAAGGGTTTCAAATACTCAAAAATTTAACTTTTATTAACGGATGGCCTCACCCCAACCCTCTCCAAAGGAGAGGGAGCAAGAATTTAAAGTCCTCTCCTTTGGAGAGGATTAGGTGAGGCTTTTTTCCAGTTTATACATTTCTATGGGGTGTTTTAATATACCGTTACGCTCGCTGATCTTCAGCGGTATAACCTCGCCGGTTTTGCTGTAGCCACGCCGTTCGTACCAATCCAGCAATTCGGTGCGGGTAGTAATAACCGTCATTTCAATGGTGCGGCAATTAATGCTCAGGGCGTAATCTTCGGCAGCTGTTAGCAGTTGCCTGCCCAGGCCGTTTGCCTGTAACGCTGGCGATACGGTAAGCATACCCAGGTAAATTTTTTGTCCGCGTTTTTGCAGGTACACGCAGCCGTTTATCCGGCCATCTTCGTTAGTATTTTTAAGGATAACCGCGTCGGGATCGTTTAGCTGTTCCACTACCCCCTCCTGGTCAATCCGTTGTCCGCCAATCAGGTTTGCTTCTGTGGTCCAGCCTTTTTTCGAGCTTTCGCCCCTGTAGGCAGCGTTTATAAGCGTAGCCAGTTCGGGCGCATCACCAAGGGTTGCCATTTTAATATACATGCAGCAAATTTATCAAATTGCATTTAAACCGCACGGAGCCGGTATTTATAGTTTTTGATAATCTTCCCTCACCGGGCTGAATATATCTATCAACTTGCAATCGGTTATGGCTAAACCGCTGTGGCGTACGTTGGGCGGTATAACCGCAAACGTACCTGCATCAAGTATTTTGGGTTCGTCATTAACAGTTAGTTGAAACTTCCCTTCAATTACAAAGGCGCATTGCTCATGAATGTGCGCATGGTCGGGTACCGAGTTGCCGGCCTTAACCTCAATAAAGTTAATGGTGTTGGTTGCGGTATGTATCAGCTTTGAGAAATAGCCGGGCGCAATTTCTTTAGTTTCAATATCGGCGAAACGGCGGATGATATTATTGTTCATAAGTATTGATCTTTAAACGTATATTGTTATGCGGCGTAGGCCAGCGTGCTGCCGCGCGCATACGGTTTAGCGGGTGTAATTTATGTAAAACAGGCTTAATTAAACAGCCCTGTTAAAACTTAAGCCCACGCTCCGTCGTTTAAATAAATACATTGTAATAAGCTATGGCATTTATTGATTATTATAAGATACTTGGCGTAAACAAAAACGCATCCGAAAAAGAAATAAAAAGCGCTTATCGTAAAATGGCCCGCAAATACCACCCGGACGTTAATCCTAACGATGCGGAAGCCGAAAAGCAATTTAAGCAGGTGAACGAAGCTAACGAGGTTTTAAGCGACCCCGAAAAACGCAAAAAATACGATAAGTATGGCGAAAACTGGCAGCACGGCGAAGCTTACGAGCAGCAGGCGAGGCAGCAAAACCAGCAGCGCAGCTATGGGGGCGGTGGTAGCGCGCAAGGTTTTGGCGGGTACGATTTTGGCGGCGGTGGCGGAGATTTTTCTGATTTCTTTAATTCGATGTTTGGCGGAGGCCCGCCGGGCAGTGGGAGCGGGGGCAGGCAATCGGCACGTTACCGGGGGCAGGATATGAACGCGCAGCTGCAGCTAAGCCTGCGGGACATACTGGAATCAAAAAAGCAAACCATAACCGTTAACGGTAAAAACATACGCCTCACTATCCCGGCAGGCATAGAGAACGGGCAGACCATAAAAATTGCCGGGCATGGCGGCCCCGGCAGCAATGGGGCACCTGCCGGCGATTTGTATATAACCTTTTCCATCCCGGATGACTCGGAATTTAAACGGGTAGGTAATGATCTGTACCGCACGGTAAACATCGATCTTTATACCGCCGTTTTGGGGGGTGAAATTACAGCCGATACCTTAACAGGCAAGGTAAAACTGAAAGTGCAGCCGGGCACGCAGCCGGGCGCCAAAGTTAAGCTGAAGGGCAAGGGTGTGCCGGTTTATAAAAAGGAATCGCATTTTGGCGACCTTTACCTCACCTACAATGTACAGCTGCCCACCAGCCTTACCGCTAAACAAAAAGAGTTATTTGAAGAACTGGCTAAATCATAAACCGATGAGAACCGAGAATTTAATAACCGTGAACGACTTTTGTGTGTACCATAACGTGGAATATACTTTTGTTGATTACCTGGCCGAGGCCGGGCTGGTTAAGGTAACAACCGTTAACAAAACCAACTGCATACCTATTGATGAGATACAAAAGCTGGAGCGCATGGTACGGCTGCACAACGAGCTTGAAATAAACGAACCGGGGATTGCAACGATAAATAATTTGCTGCAAAAGCTGGAAGATATGCAGCAGGAAATGAGTATTTTAAGAAGCAAATTGAAGCTTTACGAAGGGTGATACTGAAAAAAGCGTGATTTTTTATTAAACCCCTGTACACCGATCGTGTCATAGAGGTAAATGAAACTATAATTGTTAATAAAAATTCACTGCCATGAAGATCATTAAAATTTCAATAATTGCGATAGTATTAACCTTTAGCATGCAACTGGCGAAAGCACAGGTTAGCGTAGGTATAGGAGTAAATATAGGCACGCCGGTACACAGGGTAGTAGAAAGGCCTTATTATTATGACGATTTTGGCCGCGTTGTTTACTACGAGCGCCCGGTTTATGCAACCCGTTATTACGCACGCCCGGTTTACCGTACAAGATATTACACCCGCCCGGTTTACCGCAATGTAGTTGTATATAACAAACATTATTATCACGGTCGTGGTTGGGGTCATGGTCATGGTCATGGCCACGGAAGGCATTAATCTGGAAATACGAGAACGCACTATCTTGAATAATAAAAAAACCCGCACTTAGCGGGTTTTTTTGTTGTATTGTACCTTGCCAGAATTTCGGTGTCGCACTTGCCATGCTTATCGCGGTCATTCTGTCGCTGATCCAAAAGTTACAGTCATTTGTATTTAGAGGCGATTATTTACTTCTTTAAAAACGCATTGAGCGCTTGCTGCGTAAACTCAGACAGTACCAGTTCGCCACTGATGGCGGCCCGGTTGGTAAGCAATTGGTCCCAGTCTTCGGTGCCCTCCCAAAGTATCTGTTTGAGGCCCTTAAGCGCCTCTGGATGATATGACGCAAGTTTGCGTGTCAGTATCCCTAACGCTTCATCCAATTGCTTTATATCGCCGTAAACTTCGTTAAACAAACCCTTTTGCATGGCCCATTGTGCCGATTGAAAATCGATAGCACGGATAGTGAGCTGCGAAAATGCCGGCAACCCTATTTTGCGTATAACCGCCGGCGATATTACAAACGGCCCGATACCAATGGCAAGTTCGCTTAATTTTATCGATGCCGCTTCGGTAGCCAGGCAATAATCGGCGCCGGCAGCAAGGCCCACCCCGCCGCCAACCGCCTTGCCCTGTATACGCGCAATAATGATCTTGGGCGATTTCCGGCAGGCATTAATCACGTTGGCAAACCCGGAAAAAAAAACTGCGCCCGCTTGTTTATCCTTTATCTGCAGTAGTTCGTCAAAGCTGGCCCCCGCGCAAAAGGTACGCTCGCCGGCGCTTTGTAATACAATCACTTTAACAGCCGGGTTGGTACCGGCCTCATTAATTTCTTCGGTAAGCGCCTGCAGCAGGTGAGCGGGCAGCGAGTTTTGCGCAGGGTGATAAAAGCCTATGGTAGCTATGCCATCGGCACTTATGTTAACTGCTACATTTCCATTTGGTGAATCTGTCATTGCATGTTTTAGATAATGGCGTGCCAATATCCGCAAATTTAAATTAATCACAAATTTTACGGATACCTGTATGTAACCGCCGGTTTATATAGAGCGTCACAAAGCTTAATCAAGCTACATTAATCATGATGGAAAAGAAAATTTTTACTTTATCGCTGGTTGTCGCACCACTGCTTTATACAGCATCGGGCTTTTTTTGGCTTAGTAACGGCAGGTATAATGTTGCCGGCGCTACACTTATTGTTATGGGCAGCGTTTTCTGGGTTTTTGTATTCAACGGTTTTTTTTCCGGGCTGAAAGCACACGCGCCACGGTACAGCGCTATAGGGCGGTGTGTGGCAATTTATGGGTGCGCCTGCGGTGGGGTGGCCTTTGGCCTTCAGGATGCCTTGGCTGATATATTTCATATTTCGCACAGTGCCATGCTTAACGGGCTGGCGTCGCACCCGGTATTTGCAAATTTGATCTTTTGGATAGGCGGGCCGCTTTTCCCGTTAAGTGTATTTGCGGTGGGCATTATGCTGGCGCGAACCAAAATGATACCGTTGTGGGCGGGTATAGTTCTTTCGGCGGCGGGTGTATTGTTTCCGGTATCGCGGATTTTACGAATAGAGGCAATAGCCCACGCCGTTGATTTGTTAATGCTGGTGCCGATGGGTTATGTGGCCTTTCGCGGTGTAAAAAGTACAACTAAACCAGCGGAAGCTCAAAATAGAAGGTAGAACCCTGGCCGGTTTCGCTATCTACACCTATAGTGCCGTTATGATTGCTGATGATCTCCTGCGAAATGTACAGCCCCATGCCTAAACCGCTGGTCATGTTCTTTCTGTCTTCTACACGGTAAAAGCGCTCAAAAATGCGGGTTTGCTGGGGCTGCGATAGCCCGATACCGTGGTCGGTAACAGATACGCGTGCTTTATTGTTATTCTTTTTAACCGTTATCAGCACGTTTTTATCGTTTTGCGAATACTTTACCGCGTTGTTGATCAGGTTCATCAACACCTGTTCAAGGCGTTCATTATTTCCTTTTACAATAAGATCACCCTCTATCTGCTTCTCAAATATATACGATGAATAAACATGTTCGGCATTTTCAACGCATTGGTTTACCAGCTCGGTTATATTTACATCATTCAGGGAATACTCTAACCTGCCGGCCTTTATCTTGCTCACATCAAGCAAGTCGTTTATCAGGCTTTGCAATTTGTTTATGGATACCCCTGCTTTGTTAATGTATTGGGTAATAATTGGCGGCAGTTGTTCCTTTTTATAGCCGGCAATAAGCTGCAGGTAACCTTTTAAACTGGTTAAAGGGGTTTTCAGTTCGTGGCTGGCAATACCAATAAATTCATCTTTACGGTCCATCTCGCGTTTCTGGTCTTCAATATCGGTTGCCGTACCAACCCAAAAAATAATTTCACCTTTATCGTTTTTAAGCGGCTGGGCGCGGTTAAGGTGCCAGCGGTAAACGCCATCGTGGCGTTTGTAGCGATTCTCCACCTCAAACATTTCGCCCGTAGCCAGCGAGTGGGTATATTTTTCGATGGTCATTTTCAGGTCGTCCGGATGTATCAGTTCTTTCCAGCCCAAACCCCCTGTTGTCTCGAAATCTTTTCCTGTGTAATCGTACCAGCGCTGGTTGTAAGAGTTTACATTGCCATCGGGCAGGTTTGTCCAGGTCATTTGCACAATGTTGTTGGTGAGCAGCTTAAAGTGCTCACGGCTTATTACCAGGTCGTGGGTACGCTCTTTTACCGTAGCCTCTAAAGTATTGTTCAGCTTTTCGGCGTTGGCGCGCGATTCTTCCAGCTGCTCGTTACGCAGTTGCAGCTGTTTTTCTGTTTCCTTTAGCAGGCTTAGGTCGGTTACAATTATACTTAAAGCCGTACCGCCATCAAGGTCGATGGTATTGCACGAGAACATGCAATGCATATCCTTACCGCCGCCATCTTTTAATATAATTTCTAACCGGCACTCTTCGTTCCAGCTGCTTTGTATCAGTTCTTCCAGCGCAGTTTTAGATTGATCGGGCACGAAGGAAGCCAGGGGGGCGCCTATAGCTTTTTCCAGAGGCGTATCAGCCATTAAGGCAAAGCGGGTGTTGCAATACAAAATTATGCCTTCGCTGTTTATGGTGACCGCCCCTTCGCTCATTTTTTCAATAAAAACGCGATAGGTTTGGTCGGCAGTTTTTAACGTATATAACTGGTGGCCCTCAGTATCCTTTACTACCAGGGCATCAACCTGGCCGGTACGTATAGCATTTATGGTTTCCTGCGCTTCTTCCAGTTGAAAGCGCAGTTCCCGAATTTCTTCTGAATGTTGATCCTGCTGCTCCATATTAACTGTTATGTGCTATTCCAAGCCCTCTTAGCACCCTTTGCGTATCGCTCATATCGCCTATCATCCGGCGTTCGGGGTAGGGTGCTTTCTTTATCATTAAAGGTACGGCTATCACATCGTCGCCCTCGGCAAGCTGGGGCTGCTGGTGTATATCAATAATTTCCAGCTGATAGTTGCCGGCCAGGTGTTCTTCGCAGATAGCTTTGATGTTTTCAACCGCGCGGATAGAGTTGGGGGACGCCCCCGTTATAAACAAACGTAATATAAAAACCCCGGCGTCTGTATCAGACATGCCTGCAACCTCGTTCTGATCGGCCATAACTATGTTTATTACAATTAAGCCGGGCGAATGTTTAAACCAACCAAAACCTTTTCTTCGTTTGACAGATCGCCTATAATTTTACGGATAGGCTCCGGCACCTTTCTAACCAGGGTGGGGATAGCCAGTATCTGGTCTCCTTCTGCCAGCTGAGGTTTCTCTAAAAGATCAATTACTTCAATGCGGTACTGGCCTTTCAGATGTTCTTCGCAATATTTTTTAAGGTTGCTTAACGCGGTAACCGATTTTGGTGTTTTACCCGCTACATACAACCTAAGCTCCCATTTTTTTTCAACGTGTTTTACCATTACTTTTTACGGCTTGTTTTTGATTCGGCAACCGTTTCGCCTTTTCTTAGCCTCACCACTTCCTCACGGTTTTTGTTTAGTATTTCTTTTTTAAGTTCTTCTTCCAGGTAAACCTTGTTCAACTCCTCTTCAACTGATTCGAACTCGGTATGCAGGCTGGCTATTTTGGCTTCAAGCACCTTACGTCTCCGTAGTATCTCCCTGTCCTTACGGCCTATAGCACTGCTGTGAAGTGCCTCGCCTGCCTTTTCAAGCAGCATTTGCTGCTCGCGGGCCGACCCGGTTAACACTCCTTCGGGGCCTAAATACACCTCAACAAGTTTTAGCCCGTTATTGGTAATTATAAATTCGCGCACCTGGTTTGAGTGTTTCATCCCGCGCGATTTCATGACATACAGCCCCCGGTTGCGTTCGCCGTTAAATTCAATGTCACGTACCAGTATCCAGGCATCAACCAATGATGATACGCCTTCATCGGTTTGCTCGTTTACAATGGTGTTTAATGATAGTGCGGTAAACATTACCGAAATACCCTCCTCCTGTAAAAAGTCTATCATCCGCACCAGCATGTTCTTTACTTCGATTACCGATCCGATGTTGATGAAGTTGGTTATCGGGTCGATGATGACCACTTTTGGCTGGTATTTTTTAATGCATTTATGCATAGCCACCAGGTGCATTTCAAGCCCGTATAAATTCGGCCTCGAAGCGTTAAAGTGCAGATATCCATTATCTACATGTTTTTGCAGATCCATACCGATCGACCTCATGTTCCGGATGATCTGGCTTGGCGATTCTTCCATGGCAAAATACACGCACGTTTCTTTACGCCTGCAGGTTTCGTTAGCAAATGATGCAGCTAAGCTTGTTTTCCCGGTGCCTGCCGTACCCGATACCAGCACGCTGCCCCCGCGGTACAAACCTTTGCCGCCCAGCATCTCATCCAATGCAGGTATCCCGGTCGACAATCTTTCCGTAGAGACCTTATTGGCCATTTTTAGCGATGTAACCGGCAGCACCGAGATGCCGTCCTCATCAATCAGGAAGGGGTACTCGTTTGTGCCATGCACGGTACCTCGGTATTTTATAACGCGCAGTCGGCGGGTAGATATCTGGTTTACCACGCGGTTATCAAGCAGGATAACACAATCAGACACGTATTCTTCCAGCCCCTGCCGCGTTAATGATCCTTCGCCACGCTCGCCGGTAATTATTGCCGTTACTCCCTTTTCTTTCAGCCAGCCGAACAAGCGGCGCAGTTCCATACGCAGCACAGTTTGGTTGTTTAACCCCGAAAATAAATTCTCGAGTGTATCAAGCACCACTCTTTTGGCGCCGATGCTATCGATAGCATAGCCTAAACGAATAAACAAACCTTCCAGGTCGTATTCGCCTGTTTCCTCAATTTCACTGCGATCAATATGTACGTGATCTATTTTTATTTTTTTATCGGCCTGCAACTTGTTAAGATCAAAGCCCAGCGAGGCTACGTTCATGGCTAATTCTTCTGATTGTTCCTCAAACGCCACAAACACGCCCGGCTCATTGTACATAACAGCCCCGCGAACGATAAACTCTATCGACATTAGTGTTTTGCCCGATCCTGCTTCGCCGCATATTAAAGTTGGCCTGCCCAAAGGCAATCCTCCTTCGGTAATTTCGTCAAGGCCGGTAATACCCGTTAAGGCCTTGGGTAATGTGCTATATTTTATAGGCTCTTTATTTTTTTTTGACTTACTCATGTAATTCAGTAGTTTTCATAAAAGTATAAATTATACTGTAGCAAGCAACTCATTTGCTTAAAACCAGCCTTATTTATTCAAATAAGTTGTAAATTTTCTATCTCAAAATTATCTGCTTAACTACCTGAATTTATAATTGTTTGAATTATAACATTTTATTTGCAGGAATCCGTTCAAGAATAACCCTTAAATAAAATCTTTAACAATCATTTAATTTATTTAGAGATAAGGTAAACCATAGTTTGGCTTTTGCAGCCCGTTTTATTAACCAAAAAAATTAATGCTACATTTACATTCTGCTTACAGTTTATTAGCCGGTACTTTGTTTCTGAATATTTATACATTTATTTCTGCCATAAATGGAAAGTTACAGCTACCCTGTGCAAAACGAAAATCTGTTTAAGACTATCATAGATCAGTCGCCCTCGCCTGTGGGCTTATACGTTGGGCGCGATATTGTAATAACCTTAGCTAACGATGCCATATTAAAGGTTTGGGACAGGGACCGGTCGGTTGTTGGTAAAACCTTCCGCCAGGCCTTGCCCGAACTGGAAAGCCAGCAGTTTTGCGATATACTTGACGAGGTTTTTGCAACCGGTATAGCTTACCAGGCCTATGCCGAAAAGGTTGACCTTATTGTGAGCGGCGCACTGCAAACCTTTTATTTTAATTTTACCTATAAGCCGCTTAAGGATGATAAAGGCGAAGTGTGGGGGATACTAAACACAGCCGAGAATGTAACCGAGCTGGTGCTTACCCGCCAGAAACTGGCCGAAGCCGAAGAGCGCTCGAGGTTCGCCCTCGACTCGGCTGAGATGGGGGCGTGGGATATGGACCCGGTGAGCGAAACCGTAACCTGGGACGACCGCTGTAACACTTTGTACGGCTTTGCTAAAGGCGAGGGTGCCAGGTATAGCGACGTATTGGCACACATACATCCTCACGATCTTTCAAAAGTGGAAGAAAAGATTAGGGAAGCGCTGAACCCTGATGGCTCGGGTATCTACGATGCAACTTTCAGAATAATTGACCCGACTAACAAACAGGTGCGCTGGCTGCGCAGCAAAGGCAAGGCACATTTTAATAGCTCGGGTAGCTGCATACGGTTTGCCGGCACTACGCTGGATATATCTAACGAGATAAAGGATAAGGAGGAGCAGCGCAAGCTGATGACCCTGATAGATAATACATCAGATTTTATAAGCCTGTCTGAAGTTGACGGGAGCGTTAAATACGTTAATGCTGTTGGCCGCAAAATGGTTGGACTTGATGATGAAGACGTTTTGCCGCATAATTCTCAGTTTATTATGCCCGAAGAAATTGATAAACTGAAAAATGAGGTAAATAAAGCGCTGGAAGAGCAGGGTAAGTGGAGCGGCGAATGTTTATATCGCCATTTTAAAACCGGCGAAGCTATACCGGTGTATGGTACCACCATGTATATTTATGACCCTAACGGAAAGCCGCAGGGCAGGGCTACTATAGCCCGCGACCTGCGTTCAGAAATTGTAGGCAAACAGGCGCTTATCAATAGCGAGCACCTTCTGAAAAATATTACCAGCGCCGCCCCCGCCGCCCTGTGGATGGCCGACGATAAGGGCATGATCATTTATGCCAACGAAACCTGGACAACGTGGACGGGCCAATCAAACGAGCAGTTTTTAGGTAAGGGATGGCTGGAATTTATTTTGCCTGAGGACAGGCACCGGGTGGCCGAGAAGTTTTTGGAAGACCTGAAAACACAACAGCCATATAAAGTTGATTTTAGGATACGCCGTAAAGATGGTGAGATACGCTGGTGCATTGCTACCGGCAACCCTCAATATAACCACTCAGGTAAATTTATGGGATACATTGGCGCTTGTACAGATGTAACCGAAAAAACCATTGCCGATATAGAGCTGCAACTAAAGAACGGCGAACTGAACGACCAGATAAAGCAGTTTGAATTTGTTACCGATTTTATGCCCGTACAGTTGTGGACGGCAAACACCGCCGGCGAACTGGATTACGTAAACCAACAAACCGTTGATTATTTTGGCTTGCCAATGGCAGACGTTATTGGCGAAAGGTGGCTTAGCCATGTACACGATGACGACCGGGATGGATATATAAGCGCGTGGATGCAGGCCATAAAAGCCGGTAGCCTTTACCAGTACGAATTTAGGCTGCGCGATAAAAACGGTAATTATAAATGGCACCTGGTAAGGGCATTACCCTTTATATTGGATGGAGAGATAGTAAGGTGGTTTGGTACCAACACCGATATTGACGAACAAAAGCAGATGCAGCGCCAAAAGGACGATTTTTTGGGTATTGCCAGCCACGAGTTAAAAACGCCCGTAACCAGCATTAAGGCCTATGCGCAGGTATTGGGCGCCATGCTAAGCCGCGAGGGAGAGGAAAAAAAGGCTGCCATGGTTATGAAAATGGATGCGCAGCTAAACCGGCTTACCAATTTAATAGGCGATTTGCTTGATGTAACCAAAATAAACTCGGGCCGGATATTGTTCAACAGGGCATGGTTTGATTTTAACCAGGCCGTGCAGGAAACCCTTCAGGATATCCAGAATACTACGCACAAACATTTACTGGTGATGGATTTTAAAGAAACCGGCAAGCTTTATTCTGATAAAGAGCGCATTGGGCAGGTGGTAACCAACCTGGTAACCAATGCCATCAAATACTCACCCCAAAGCAACCGCATCATCATCAGTACCAGCCGTAGTGATGACATGGTAACAGTTTGCGTAGAAGACTTTGGTATTGGTATCCCCGAGGATAAGAAGGAAAAGGTATTTGAACAATTTTACCGGGTAAGCGGCAGTAAGCAGCATACTTTTCCCGGTTTGGGGCTTGGGTTATATATCTCGAACGAGATAATACGCCGCGAAGGCGGAAAAATGTGGGTAAACAGCACAGAAGGAAAAGGGTCTACTTTTTGCTTTTCGTTACCCGTTAACAAAGGCGCGTAATTTGAACCAGCCGGTTAATACCTGGTTAAACCTGCCTTATGTTTTCAACTCTAATATCATAAATGAGCCAGATGCAAAAAAAAATAATGATAGCCGATGATGACCCCGGAATAGTGGATGCCGTAGAAATGCTGCTTCAGTTTGAAGGCTATGCTGTAACCACCACATTCGACGGCTCTACCGTGCTTGATATGCAGGACGAACTGCCTGATTTACTGCTGCTTGATATATGGATGAGCGGCGAAGACGGACGCGATATTTGCCGGCAGTTAAAGGCTGCTGCCGCCACCCGTAATATCCCTGTTATCATGGTGTCAGCCAGCCGCGATATCCAGGAATCGGCATTAGCTGCCGGCGCCGATGATTTTTTGGCTAAGCCTTTCGAAATGAACGAGCTGTTAGAAAAGATAGAACGGTTAACGCATTAAGGGTATTAATAAAGAATTTCACTCCCCGCGATGCCTTCTTTGCGAAGAGAAGGGATTAATAGCAAATTACCGAAATTATTTCTTTTTAATGTCAGGCTGCTCAACCTTATTTCTGTCTTCCGCCCTCCAGGGTTCGTAATGTAAGCCTGGTGTAAGCCAGTATAACAAAGCCACCCGCGAATACCGGTAGTTAAAAGGTGATAAAACGAATATCACACCCAGTAACACGGCCACATAAAGCCACGGCGAGTTTGACCCTGTCAGGATGTGCAGGCCCACCGCGAAGGTTACCATCTCTGCAACGTTAAAGGCATAACTTATAAACATAGCCACATACCAGTATCCCGGTTCACGCTCGTAATGAAGCCCGCAGTGCGCGCATCGCTCGTGCATTTTTTGCGAGCCAAAGTTGTAGGTAGGCGTGCTGTAAATATCGCCCCTGCGGCAGCGCGGGCATTTAGCTTTTATATAAGCTTCTAAAACAGGTACGTAGCTGGCGGGTTTTATGTTTGTAGGTGTCATTGGGCAATAGGGTTTTTCCGGAAATCCTCGGGGGTTAGGCCGGTATATTTTTTAAAAAACTTGGTGAAGTACGAGTTATCGGCAAAATTAAGCTTGGCGGCAATTTCTGTGATGTTAAGGTCAAGGTTTATCAGCAGGCGTTTTGCTTCTAATATTACGCGGTTGCGTATAACCTCGCCTGCGGGGATACCCAGCATATCATTACACAACGCGTTTAAATGATTAGGCGTAATGTACAGCAGGGCCGCGTAATCTTTTGGCAGGCGCAGGGTAGCAAAGTTTTTATCGGTAAGCTTTTTGAAACTTTGCAGCAAAGTATAATTATAGTTTGGCGTGGTATTTTGGCTGCTGTATACGCCGTGCCTTGCCACTAAAATAAATAATTGCAACATTAGCGCGCGTATCATATCCATGGCCATATGGCCCGGGCCATGGCTCTCTGCTATCAACTGTTCAAACAGGGCGGTAACCTGCAGTTGTTTATCTGCGCTTATATTTATTACTTCGTCATCAACATTGCCGGTAAAAAACGGCAGGCTTTCCAGGTAATCTGGCCGCAGCAGGAACGACTGGAAAAATTCCGCCGAAAAATTGATGATATAACCATCTACCGGGCCTTCAAAACTCCACCGGTGTACCTGCCCCGGCGACATAAAATAGATCTGGTGAGGCTCAACAGGGAAATATTTAAAGTCTATAGAATGTTTGCCGCTGCCTTTTGTAAAAAAAACTACGTGGTAAAACGTGTGCTTGTGGGGAAGGCTAAGGTTTTGATGTTTTTGCAGATACGGGGCAAAACGGCTGATGAGCAGATCGCTGTGCTGATGATCAGCCAGGGAACAAATATCATAAACCGGGAATGCTTTTTTCATCATCACAAAGATAGTTAACTATTACCTGTAGTAATGGTGTAAAATGGTGTTGTTATGGTATTTTTTACCGATTTGTGATTTTGACGTTTGCTGCGTTGTAAAGTGTTAAAGACGCGATACTTCGCGTTTCATTCCATGCAATACTTCGCATCTCATTTTCATAATATGGGTGTCAACAGCATTATATATAAATCACCTGATTTTGAAATTAACTTATTAATTTCACCCCATGCAAAAACCTGACAGTCTTATTTTTGATATGGACGGTACCCTTTGGGATGCCGTTGACACTTACGCCCATTCATGGAATGTTGTTTTCGCGGAGCAGGGTATCAATAAAACAATTACGCGCGATGTTTTAGCCGGCATGGTGGGCTGGGAAGGGAAAAAGGTTATTGAGGTTTTAATGCCTGATCTGGAGCATGACAGAAGAATTGAAATATACGATATGGTGAACGGCCAACGCCATAACCTGATCAGCGAAAAGGGCGGCATATTGTACGATGGTGTGAAAGATGGCCTTAAACTGCTGGCCGAAAAGTACCCGCTTTTTATACTTAGCAACTGCGCCAAAGGCATTATCAGGCAGTTTATTGACTGGGCGGGGATAGACGACCTGATAAAGGACGAGATGGCACATGGCGTAAACTTTATGCCTAAAAACCATAACATCAAACTATTGATGGATAAGCACGGGCTTAACAGCCCTGTTTACGTTGGTGATACCGCCGGCGATGGCGAGCAAAGCCGCCTGGCGGGCATACCCTTTGTATTTGTAAGTTACGGCTTTGGCCAAACAGACGATTACGACCTTAAGTTCAACGATTTTACCTCGCTGGTAAATCATTTTGTGAACTTATAAAGCCCCCCTGTAGCCATTGCCACGGTGCAGCGAATTGACGGGGTGGTTGCAATGATTTTGGCCCGTGTTTAAAACAGTGTATCTGCCTTTCCGGAGTTAGGCGTAAGTATTTTGCTTAAGTTGTATTGTCTGTCGGGGGCGTCGTTACCCTTTATAAGCCCTTTAGTGAACAAACCCTCCAGTACCTCGCGGGTTTGCTGCAGGTGTGTAGCCGTATCTGTTTGCGGCTCCAAATCGTTGAGCTTAGCGGCTACCTCAGGCGCTGTGGCGTATTCCAGCTGCGCCAGGGCATATATCACATTGTCCTGCATAGAAGCCCCTGCATCATACTTATGGGGCACATGCAGAGGCTTGTAGTCTTTTAAGAAATCCTGGTCGGGGCTATCCATGTTATGCTACGTTTTTGCTTGAATCGCGCAGTGCTTTAATGGCATCGTGCGCTATTTTTAAACCGTTTATATGATTATTCAGCAGGCTTACAACCTGTTCGTCCTCCCATATCAGTTCCTTATCATCAAGGGCTTTTCTGTAAGCGCTTTTGGCTACGTCTTCACCGTATTCGCAGTCAGACAGTACCGAAACGTTATCCTTTTTGGTGAAAGCCGATTTTACGTCCATCCAGGCATGATAAAACTTCCCCGAAAGGGTAGTGCCGTCGGTCGGCGAGCCGCCCAGCAAGTGGATGTAATCGTTCAACTCATTTACATATCCTTTGCTCTGGTCAATGTACCCTTCAAACACTGTTTTTAAAGCGGTGTCTTGTGTGCCTTCAACAGCTTTTTGATAACCCGTTATCCGGTCGTTATTTATCTTTATCAGATCGTTCAATGCCGATATCTGGTGTTGTATGTGTTGTAATGTTCCCATGTTGATAGCTTTTCTTTGCTAAACATGGCGTTGGAGTTAAATGTTTTGAGTTTATAGAAAATATATTAATCAAATAAAACCTGTCACGTCCTTGGCACCGATTGGGTGGCATTGTCGATAGAAAGGCAGGCGGTAAGCGTGTCGCAGATTACCCACATCGCCACGCTCGCCGCAATAACGCGTTTTTATTATTTATACAATTCCTGCTCTTCCGTATAATACGTTTTACGCGATTTTTCGTCTATCAGTATCGGCGCGCCTTTGGGGCTATGTTTCTTTTTTGAATTATGTATCAGCATAAAATCGCGCACTTCGCCGGCTATGATATCAGGGTTTGCCTTGATGATCTCTTTTTCGGCGTTTTTTAAAACGGAATGGATGGAGCTGACCAGGTCCTTCACTTTCCCTTCCGGGATCTTATTACAAACCGAAAACGGCGATATACCGGCATCCCACAATATCTCGTCGGCATAAGCATTGCCAATGCCTCGAATGATCTTTTGATCGAGCAATACGGTTTTGATGTTAGTTTTCTTTTTGCCCAGGATGCCCGTTAAGTACTCTAAACCTGCACCGGGCGATAAGGCGTCGGGCGCGTCTTTGGCATCGGGGTTAAGGGTAGGGGTGGCAATCCCCTGAAAATCCGTAAGCACCAGGCCGGTATCGTCCGTAAATAGCAGTTCCATTATGGGATATTTATTATCGTGTTTGCCCTCAAATAAAAAAAGTTTGCCGTGCAGCATCAGGTGCAGGCCCAGCACATCCCCTTTGCTGAATTTAAAGAACAGTTCTTTCCCGTCGCGATAAACCGAAGAGAGTTTCTGCCCATGCAGGGTGTCTTGTAATTCCTTATGGGTAACGTTTAGCTTTGGAGCCTTATGTATGGTTACCTGTTTAAGGGTTTTACCGCTTAGCTTTTTATCAAGGTTATGACTAAAAACCTGCAGATCGGGTAGTTCGGGCATGTTGTTGTTTTTTAAATCACTAAATTAAGCTTAGGTATAAATAAAACAATAGCCCCGGTTAAAAGTTGTCAACCAAAGTCCCTTTTATAACGTATCTGTTATAGGGCTTTATTAAATTAATACAAATGCCACATATAGCAGCAATTTCTAAGATAGATCTACCGGACAAGGTTGACCAGCAGCAGGTAAAAAAGCAGGCACGCGAAATTTTCCTGGCCAATTTTCCACAAGCCGACAGGCTCATTCAGGCTTTTGACAATACCGGCATTGTTACCCGCAACTTCGCGAAGCCGATAAGCTACTATGCAGAAAATACCACTTTTAAGCAGCGGAATGATGATTATATACAACTTTCGCTGCAATATTCGGTAAAGGCCATTGAAACGGTTATTACAAAGGCTGGCATTAGTAAAGCACAAATTACCGATATCATATTTATATCCACTACCGGCCTGGCCACCCCAAGTATGGATGCGCTGATTATCGACCGGATGCAACTTGATCCGCATATAAACCGCACGCCGGTTTGGGGCTTGGGCTGCGCAGGCGGGGTGTCGGGCATGGCAAAGGCGAATATAGCGGCAAAGGCAAACCGCGATGCGGTGGTGCTGCTGGTTGCCGTGGAACTTTGCTCGCTTACGCTCATAAAAAACGATTATAGTAAAAGCAATTTCATAGGGTCGAGCTTGTTCTCTGACGGGATAGCGGCATGCCTTATAAAAGGCGATAATCATGAATATGTTGCACCTAAAGTGGAGATAAAAGCGGCCAGCAGTAAACTATACTACAATTCGCTTGATGTAATGGGCTGGGATTTTGGCGAAGAGGGTTTCAAGGTGGTTTTTTCTAAGGATATCCCCACTTTTATTCACCAGAACATCAGGCATGATATTGATGATTTTTTAGCAAAGCAAGGCCTGCAGCTTAGCGATATCAAAAACTTTATTTTTCATCCCGGCGGCAAAAAGGTGCTGGACGCATATGCCGACGCTTTAGGAGTTGAAGGCGACTTTTTGAAAAACACCCGCGAGGTAATGAACAACAACGGTAACATGAGCAGCGTAACAGTGCTTTATGTGCTGGAAAGGTTTATGACCGATGGTTTTACCGATGGTTACGGGCTGATGCTGGCTATGGGGCCGGGCTTTAGCAGCGAAATGGTTTTACTTGATATGAAAAACTGATCACATGATATTCACGGTATTTATTCTGTTCCTGATATTTCAGCGCCTTGCCGAACTTTATGTATCCTCGCGCAACGAAAAATGGCTGCTTAAAAACGGTGCCGTGCAATACGGACAGGAGCATTACCCTTTTATTGTAGCATTGCATACCCTTTTCATTATATCGGTAATCGCCGAATATATGTGGCGTGACAACGCTATGGTTAGTTACCCGCTTATCGTGCTGTTTTTTGTACTGATCGTTATCAAGGTGATCGTCATATCTACCCTCGGGCATTACTGGAATACTAAAATTTATAAGGTACCCGGCACCCGCCCGGTTGCTACCGGCATTTATAAATACATAAAGCACCCCAACTATATTATAGTTATCTGCGAGATAGCAATAATACCACTTGCATTTGGGCTGTATTATACCGCAATAACATTCACTATCCTGAACGCTATAATGCTTTACGTGCGTATTAAAAAAGAAAATGAGGTTTTGGCGATGTAATCCACGTGATTGACCAGTTGGCCTTGGTTATAATTTAAATTAACTATGAGGAAATAAATTTAAAAATATTCGGTATAATTGTAACAAACGCGGTTAATAATTATCCAAACCAACAAACTAAAAATAATGAAATTAAAATTAATTACAGCAGTGGCAGCAACGGTGGTGCTATCTGCTTTTACTATTGTATCAACGTCTGAAAAGGATTTGGTTGGTTCATGGAAGATCGACGACTCGAGTATAGAGGGCACGGTTAACAAGGTTATCAAAAAAGCTGTTGAAGCCAACCCCGACGCGGAAGACCAGATCAATGCTCAAAAGGATGCTATTGCCGGCATGGTGAAAGCAGTAAGGCTGAACATTAACGCAGATCATACTTATGAGTCGGTTTCACCGCAGGGTACAAAGCCGGGCAAATGGGCTTTGACTGATAATGGCAAAACACTTGAATTTACAAAACAGGACGGCAGCATCCGTAAAGACGCGATAATCGAATCGTCGGCAACCCGCCTTAAAATGGTTAACGGCGATCTGGCCGATACGTTAGTTTACGTTCACCCGTAATTTAAAATTTTCCAAAAAAAAAGCGCCCTGCCGGTATTTACCGGCAGGGCGCTTTTGCTTTACAAAGCATGTTAAGGTTGTCCCATTATCGGCGCAAACTTGGTAGCGTAATCCTTTACCTGTGCCTGCAACTTGTTGCTGAGCGCGGTTTCTTTAGCCGTTTCCGAATATTCGGACATGCCGTTTAATACCTGCATGCCGATTTGTACATCGCGGGTGTTTACGCTGTTGGCGTCGTCTTTTAACAGGTGATAATTGTAATCAAGCTGATCAACCAAAAACTTATCAATACTGGTTATGAACTTATTGCCAAGTTTATGATCGCCTAACTCGTAAGCTATTTTTGCCAAAAACATTTTGCGGGCGGTAACATCTATATAAGGGTAAAGGTCTTCAGGCAATTCGTCATCGCATTTGTGCAGTACTTTAAGCGCCATATCCGGGTGGCCTTCCTTTACCAGGTTTTCGGCCAAGTCTAAAAAGGTGGTCAGCAACACCGGGTAAAACATATTGGTCGATTCGTGATCAAGATATTTTGCTGTTTTAAACTTGCCGTATTTAAACTTGTTCATCATGTTATCGTACATCACCAGGCTGTTGGTTTTGCTAAGCTGGTCGTGGTTGGCGGTATCGGCCTTTAGGGGCAGCAAGCGATAGGTGAACCCTTCCTTATACAGGTATGGCTGCAGGCCAATAAGGTTGCTGTTGCCAATAGTTGTGGTAAAACATATCGGCCTTTTCCAGTTGGTATGTGCCAAAATATCAAGCAAGGCCAAATTATCCTTAGTAACATAATTTGATGTGTATTTCCACTCGATAGTGCCGGCCAGCTGATCTTTTTGCGCCGGCGTTATTACCTTGTTTTTCATCACATCATCAGGCTTAACGGTGATCTTAAAGTTTTTGGTAGGCAGGTAGTTGATCATTTCGCCGCCCTGGCTCTGCGCCATTACGCTTTTATCATCTGATGTCAGAAAATCAAACACATCCTTTAGTTCAACAGGCCCTGCAATTTTGGCGTCGTTGTAATAAATAACATCGCGTACGCCATCTTTATATTTATCATACGGCATGGTTATCGGCAGCGGTTCCGACTGGTTCATTTTCTTTTGCATCTGGCGTATATACCAATCGCCGCTAAACAAACTCAGGTTAACAATTCGTACGTCAGGGCGTATGCCTTCCACTTCCTGGTCGTACCATAACGAGTAGGTGTCATTATCGCCATATGTAAACAAAATAGCGTTTGGCGGGCAGGATATCAGGTAGTTATAGGCCATATCGTGCGCTGTCATTTTGGTAGAACGGTCGTGCCCCGGCCACTCCTTAACGGCCATGAGTACGGGAGCTGCCAGCAAACAAATACCGGTAGCGATATAAGCCGATGCACGGACGTTAACCTTACGGCTGATACCATCGGCAATGGCAATAACCGCCATGCCTATCCAAATGGCAAAGGCGTAGAATGAGCCCACGTACGAGTAATCGCGCTCACGCGGTTGTACCGAAGGCTGGTTTACGTAAAGCACAACCGCAAGGCCGGTAAAAAACCACAGCAACCCGATAATAAGCGCGTCTTTCTTTTTACGCTCTACCTGGTAAACCAGGCCTATCATGCCCAATATAAATGGCAGGGCGTACAAGGGTGTGTAAGTAGGGCTATTTACTACCGACTTAGGCAAATGCCTGCCGCCATCAAAGATACCGCTTGTCCAGTTACCGTCAATGCTTTCCGTGCTTTGCTGGCCATCCTGATCATTATACCGCCCTACAAAGTTCCATAAAAAGTACCGGAAATACATTTGGTACACCTGCCAGCTGGCCATCCATTTAATATTGTCAATAAAATTCGGCGCCTGCCCTTCGGGCAATTGCAGCCAGCCGCGATAAAATTGTACGTCACCGGCGTCGGTGCTATACATGCGCGGCAATATGGTGGTATGGTCGTACTGGTAATTGGCCCGTTTACCCGCAACTTCATATTTATCCTTCCCTTTGCGGTATATAGTGCTGCCATCGGTTTGCCCGGTTATCTGCGCGTCGAAATACGGTCCGGTAAGCAGCGGGTTTTCGCCGTATTGGATGCGGTTAAGATAGCCATACAAGGTAAACGCGTTATCAGGGTGGGAGTTATTAAGGTTGGTATTGGCCGTTGCCCTGATGGGTATATAAGCAAACGAACCATACCCGAAATAAATGAAAGCTATACACAAGAACGCCAGGTTTAGTGTTGGCTTATTTTTACGGATGCTGTAAACAATACCCGCCACAATACATCCTATCAGTAATACAAAAAAGAACAACGCCCCGCTGCCGAAACCCAGGCCCAGGCTGTTTACAAAAAACAGATCGAAAAACGCGGCGAATTTGATAGTATAACCCCGTATGCCGTATTGCACAAAACCAAGTATGGCAATACTTACCAGGAAGGCCAAAAACGCGTTGCGTACCGTAATATTTTTGTATCTGCGAAAATAATATACCAGCGCAATTGCAGGGATGGTAAGCAGGTTTAACAAGTGTATGCCGATGGAAAGCCCCATTACGTAGGCTATAAAAATCAGCCATTTATCAGCGCCCGGTTCGTCGGCGTGGGCATCCCATTTTAGTATTGCCCAGAAAACAATAGATATGCACAGCTGCGATAACGCAAAAACGATGGTTTCGACAGCCGAGAACCAAAATGTATCGGTAAATGTAAAGGCCAGCGCGCCAACCAGGCCGGCGCCCATAATAACGGTGGTTTGTGCATCGCCAAAGTTGCGTTTGCCGCTGGCCAGCAGCTTTTTGGCCATAGCGGTTATGGTCCAGAATAAAAACATTACCGCTGCCCCGCTTGCAATAGCCGAGCCCATGTTGGTAAAGTAGGGCACTTTGGTGTTATCGCCCAGTGATAGCAGCGAGAAAACTTTGCCAAGCATGGCAAACATAGGGTAGCCGGGCTGGTGCGATACCTGCAGCCTGTATGCGCACGAAATAAATTCTCCGCAATCCCAAAAACTTACTGATGGCTCTAACGTTAAGATGTAGGTTGCTGAAGCTATAACAAAGCAAAGCCAGCCAAAAAGGTTATTTATTTTATTGTATTGCATCCTTAAATGGTATAATTAAGCGCGGCAAATATCAGTATTTTTTGCAGCTTGATAATGCTATAACCAACCGGCATATATAAATTTAACAGAAATTAACTGTTCAGGGGGGTATTGTTTCATTAGTTCAATGGTTCATTGGTGTAAATTGAAGCTATTTAAAGTTTAGAAATTTAGGATTTAACATAGGATTTTTAACGTTTTAGAATTTAAATAAATAACAGTTATTTTGTTGTGTATGCAAAAAAACTATACAAGGCTGGCAGGTAAAATAGTTTTACTACTGTGCGTTATCGCTTTATCAGTAACGGTAGGTAAAGCGCAATCTGTTTATTTGCCGCAATCGTATCAGTTATATCAAAAGTTTAATGCCGATATATACTCAAAGGGCAGCCGTATGCACACCGCATTACGCCCGTTTTTAATAGACAGCACGCTGAATGAAAGGTACGGGCAACTGTTGGATCGCGGTGTTGATACCACCCGAAAAAATTGGTTTTCGCGTAAGTTGTTTAACGAGCACTTGATAGATGTTAAAACCAACGAATACACCTTTTACGGTGATATACTTTTAGAGAGCACTTTTGGTAAAGACTTTAACGACGAATCTACCGAGCCAATCAATTTTAAACCTGTAGGGTTTGGCCCCAACTCCCGGATCGGTTTAAATACGCGCGGGTTTCAGTTTGGCGGCACAGTAGGTACAAAATTTTCGTTCTACACCAGCGGCTACGAAAACCAGGCCTCGTTCCCGGATTATTATACGGATTATGTAAAGCTTACCGGCTTTGTTCCCGGGCAGGCTTATGACCGTGCCCCATCAAAAAGCTACCGCGATTATTCGTACGCTACCGCCATATTATCTTACACACCTATAAAGCAGCTTAATATTACTTTAGGGCAGGATAAAACCTTTATTGGCGATGGTTACCGCTCTATCCTGCTATCAGATTATAGCGCCCCCATGCCATTGTTACGTTTAACCGCCAACGTTGGCAACATACAGTACATGATGATGTGGACCTACATGCAGGATATCAATGTGCCTCAGTTTGACAGCTTTGGTGGTAACCGCCGTAAATGGGGCCTGTTTCACTACCTCGACTGGAATGTAAGTAACAGCCTGTCGTTCGGGTTCTTCAATGCTTATACAGTGCCCGAGGCTGATGACCAGGGCAACCGCCGAGGGTTCGACGTTAACTTTATAAACCCCGTTATCTTCGCGAGCGGCCTGGGGCCATCATCGCAGCCGGGCAATGCTTTGGTAGGGTTTACCGGCAAGTATAAGATATTTGACAAAACCGCTTTATATGGCCAGTTGCTGATAGATCGTTTTAAAGCCAGCAGCTTTTTCAAAAATAACACCACCGACAATACCAACGGTGTGCAGCTGGGTATACGCGGCGCGGATATTTTTGGCGTAAAAGACCTTAACTACCTGGTAGAATACAATGCGGTTAAACCTTACACCGGTTTCAGCAACCAGGTTATCAGTTCCTATTCTTACTACAGCCAGCCGCTTGGAGATCCCTTCGGAGCCAATTTCAGGGAAGTTACAGGCATCATGAACTACTCGATAGGCCGGTTTGATATCCAGGGGCAATTGCTGTACGCCAAATATGGCACCGACGGGCTGAACGAAAATAACGGCAGGGATATCATGAAACCTTTCCCGGCGACACCGGCTAATACCACCATAGGGCAGGGCATAACCAGTAATTTATATTATGCAGAAGGCACGGTATCGTTCCTGATCAACCCGAAATACAACATGCGTTTAGAGCTTGGCGGCATATATCGTCAGGAAAAAAGCGATCTTGCCAATAAAAAGGCTGCGGTAATTACTTTTGGTCTGCGCAGCAGCTTCAGGAATTTATACCACGATTTTTAAATAAGTTTTCAAATGTAGCGACGCAATACTTCGCGTCTTTGTTCTCCAAAGCAGTTTCATAATTTATATCACGATTTTGAAGTTCCCGCCCAGATAAATTCCCTCCCCTGGGAGGGGTGCGGTTGACAGTTTAGTGGCAGGAAGGGGTTTAGCCGCTTTTGTTAAACCCCTCCCTACACCCTCCCGTTGGGAGGGAATCGCACAAACCCTCGCTCATTTCTTTTCCAAAACCCCTATCTTTGATGCTCTATTTTAAATTATGGCTACAGAAGTTAAGTGCCCAAGCTGCGGACATGGTTTCCCTATTGAGGAAGTTATGGCCGAGGAATATAAGCAACAGCTAAGGCTGAAAATGCAGGATTATACCCGGCAAAAAGAGGAAGAATTTCAAAAGAAGGAGGCGGAATTTTTCGCGCGCGAAAAAAAGCAGCAGGACGCTTTTGAACAGCGCCTTGCCGGCGAAAAGAAGGCCCTGCAGTTAACGCTTGAAGAGAACCTGCGCAAATCCATCGCCTCGGATTTCGAGAACCAGTTGCTGATGCTCCAAAACTCGGTTAACGCAAGTGCCGAAAAATTAAAGGAATCGCGCCAGAAAGAGCTTGAATTTTTACAGCGCGAGCAGTCCCTTAAACAAAAGGAAGAAGAAATGGAGATTGCCCTGCAGCGCAAACTGCAGGAGCAGCGCGCCGAATTGAGCGAGCAGATACGTAAACAGGAAAACGAAAAGCACAACATAAAAGATACCGAATACCAATTGAAGCTTAAGGAGTTGGAAAAGCAGTTGGAGGATCAGAAAAAGCTTGCCGACGAGATGAAGCGTAAAGCCGAGCAGGGGTCGATGCAATTGCAGGGCGAGGTGCAGGAACTGATACTGGAAGAACAGCTGCGCAGCTATTTCCCGTTTGATGTGATCGCCGAGGTAGGCAAGGGTGTGCGGGGGGCCGATTGTGTTCAGATAGTGCGTAACCAGTTTGGGCAGGAGTGCGGCCGTATCATTTACGAAAGCAAGCGCACCACGGCCTTTGGCGGCGATTGGATAGATAAACTGAAAAAGGACATGCGTGCCCAGGGCATTGATGTTGCCGTTATTGTAACCCAATGTTACCCTAAAGGCATGGATTGCTTTGGCGAAAAGGACGGTGTATGGATATGCAGCTTTGACGAGGTGAAGGCGGTATCTTATATACTGCGCGATGGGGTGATCAAGCTGGCCAATATGGCAAAGGCGCAGGATAACAAAGGCGATAAAATGCACCTGCTGTATGATTACCTTACCAGCAGCGAGTTCTCGGAACAATGGAAAGCCATCCGCGAAGGCTACATGAGCATGCGCCTGTCTATACAGAAAGAACGGGATGCCATGGAAAAGCTTTGGAAGGCGCGCGAGAAGCAGCTGGAAAAAGTGTTGCTGAACGCTGCCCATATCAAAGGATCGATAGAAGGCATTGCAGGCAGCGATGTGATACAGCTGAGTTTAGATGATGAGGATGAGCCATTGCTGTTAGAATGAGCGTTTAACGCGTATGTAAAGTATTAATTTTCATTAAAAACGGGGATTTTTCGACTTGTCTAAAAATTAAATATCTGACTATCAGGTGTTCACGTATGTTCACGATGTTCACGTGCGCCGAACGTGAACACTTTTTGGGCATTAACCAATTGTACCCGTTGCCCACTTTCGTCAAAAAACTATTACTTTTACCGTTTCAACATCGGGAATATTCCCGCTACATATGGCCGATATAACCACATTGTCGCAAGTGGCTTTACAACTGCTGCAGCAACTCATTTCTATACCATCTTTCAGCAAAGAAGAAGACCGTACCGCCGACCTGATAGACCAGGTATTGCAGCAGCATGGTATTGAAACGCATCGTAGAAAAAATAACATTTGGGCGTACAACAAATATTACGATGCTGCTAAACCCACCATCCTGCTCAACTCGCACCATGATACGGTTAAACCCAACAGCGGCTACACCCGCGACCCATACGACGCCAAAATAGAAGACGATAAATTATATGGCCTGGGCAGTAACGACGCCGGCGGCTGCCTGGTATCGCTAATTGCTGTATTTCTGTATTACTATGAGCAGGAAAATTTAAAATACAATTTTTGCTTAGCCGCTACCGCCGAAGAAGAGATCTCGGGCGTTAACGGGCTGGAACTGATCATCCCTGAACTTGGCCCGCTTGATTTTGGTATAGTAGGCGAACCTACACTGATGCACCTGGCCATTGCCGAACGCGGCCTGATGGTATTGGATTGCACTGCCCACGGCAAAGCAGGCCACGCCGCCCGCGAGGAAGGCGAAAATGCTATTTACAAAGCGCTTGCTGATATCGAGTGGTTCCGCAGCTATAAATTTCCGAAGGAATCGGAACTGTTTGGGCCGGTAAAAATGTCGGTGACCATTATCAACGCCGGTTCGCAGCATAATGTAGTGCCCGCAAGCTGCACCTTTACCGTTGATGTAAGGGTAACCGATGCCTACCGGAATGAGGAGGTGCTGGAGATCATCCGCCAGCATGTAAGCTGCGATGTAAAACCGCGTAGCATCCGCTTAAAACCGTCGTCAATAGATAAAAACCACACGTTTGTTCAGGCTGGTGTTGCATTAGGCCGTAAAACATACGGCTCGCCCACCACATCAGACCAAGCCCTGCTGGATATTTCGTCCATTAAAATAGGCCCCGGTGACTCGGCCCGTTCCCACATGGCCGATGAATTTATCTATGTAGATGAAATAAGCGAAGGGATAGAAATGTATATTGAAATGCTAAATACTATATTATTTTAGATTTACGAATTACGATTTTAGATTCATTTAACACACTGTGAATAAACAGGAACTGCTTTCGAGAACCAAACAATATTCAATTGCAAATGCAAGATTAGTGCTTAGTATTCCCGTAAATATTGTTAACCGAAATTATTGCGATCAACTTGCGCGCAGCGCCAGTTCCACTGGTGCAAATTACCGGGCGGCCTGCAGGGCAAAGTCAAAAGCAGATTTTATTAACAAATTGAAAATTGTAGAAGAAGAACTTGATGAAAGCATGTTCTTCCTGGAGCTTTTGGTAGAACTTAATCCGGAGCTAAAAGAAAAAATTACACCGATCTATAAAGAAGCGAATGAACTTCTTTCTATTATTGTATCATCAATTAATACATCCCGCGGAAATTGAAATTTGTCAAATCTAAAATCGTAAATCTAAAATCGTAAATCCATGACGAAGCTTTGGCAAAAAACCACCAATGTTGATAAGCTGGTAGAAAATTTTACTGTTGGCCGCGACCGCGAGCTGGACAGGCAAATGGCCGCTTTTGACGTGCTTGGCTCCCTTGCACATACAAAAATGCTGGAATCCATCGGACTGATGGATGCTGCCGACCTGATGCTGGTGCAGCAGGAACTTAAAAACCTGTATACCGAGATAGCAAACAATAATTTTGAGATAGAACCGGATGTGGAGGATGTGCATTCACAGGTTGAGATGCTGCTTACGCGTCGTATTGGCGACGCCGGTAAAAAGATCCACAGCGGCAGGTCGCGCAACGATCAAGTGCTCGTTGACCTGAAACTGTTTTTTCGCCACCAATTACAGCAGGTGGTTGCCGAAACCGATACTTTATTTCGCCAGTTGATACAGCTGAGCGAACAACATAAAGATGTGCTTTTGCCGGGTTATACCCACTTGCAGGTGGCTATGCCATCATCTTTCGGGCTCTGGTTTGGCGCTTACGCCGAGGGCTTGGTCGACGACCTGGAAATGGTTTTAGCCGCCTGGAAGATCACCAATAAAAACCCACTGGGATCGGCCGCGGGTTACGGCTCATCGTTTCCGCTTAACCGCACGATGACCACCAAACTGCTCGGCTTTGAAAGCCTGAACCATAACGTAGTTTACGCCCAAATGGGTCGTGGCAAAACCGAGCGTGTTATAGCGCAGGCGTTATCTTCAATAGCGGCAACGTTGGCCAAAATGGCTATGGACCAATGCTTGTACCTGAGCCAAAACTTCGCTTTTGTAAGCTATCCCGAAAACCTTACCACCGGCAGCAGCATTATGCCGCATAAGAAAAACCCGGACGTTTGGGAGATCATGCGTGGTAAATGTAACCGCCTGCAGGCCCTGCCCAACGATGTGGCACTAATGACGACCAACCTGCCATCCGGCTATCATCGCGAACTGCAGTTGTTAAAAGAGCTATTGTTCCCGGCGTTTACCGACCTGATTGATTGCCTGCAAATGGCAACGTTTATGCTGCAGAACATCACTGTAAACAAAAATATCCTTGACGACCCTAAGTATGCTTACCTGTTCAGCGTGGAAGAAGTAAATAAATCGGTACTGAATGGCACTCCGTTTCGCGATGCGTATAAACAGATAGGGCTGGATATCGAACAAGATAATTTTAACCCCGAAAAAACGGTTAACCACACCCACGAGGGCAGCATAGGCAATCTGCAAAACCAGCAGATAACCGAATCGATGGATAAAGTGATCGGTAGTTTTGACTTTAAAAAGGTTGAGGATGCGATTAGCTGGTTGGTGAAGTAAGAGAGTCAGAAAAGACCGTATGTCCGTAAGTCAGAAAAGACGGAGGACTTATTAATGAATTTAATCTTTCGGACTTTCGGACTAATAAAATAACATGCACGGACGTAACAGAACAAACATATACCCAGGACTTGAAGTAGATATCATCCTGAAAAAGGACCAGCGCAGCGGGAAGCTTACACGCGGCGTGGTGAAAGACCTGCTTACCAGCGCCTCTTACCACTCGCGTGGTATAAAGGTGCGGCTGGAAGACGGGCAGGTGGGCCGTGTGGCAGCGATAGTAGAGGAAGATTAAATTAGTTCATAGACTACAATATGCAACGTGTAACCCAACCTAAAAAGAATCTGCTGCTTCGCCTGGATGCGCATTACAAGCTTTATTTAGCGCTAATCATAGGGGCGGTTACATTCTTTTTTGTCAGGCATAATCCATCAATACCTGCGGTAACCCTCACAACATGGATTGGTATTGCATCAAGCATTATTATATTGGATTGGGTAACCATCATATGGGCTCACCCAAAAGATATCCGCAAAACTGCCAGCCTGGAAGATAGCAGCCGGGTAATGATATTTGTTTTTGTGATGGCCGCCTCGCTGGTGAGTTTAATAGCGATATACCTGTTGTTAAAATCAACCAAAGGCCAATCTGACCAAACTGTTACCAGCTATATTATACTGGCAATGGCAGCTGTGGTAGTTTCCTGGTGGATGGTGCACACGGTTTTTACCATGCGTTACGCTCATTTATATTATAACACCGATGATGGCAAAAAAACACCTTTAGGCGGCCTGGATTTTCCGGGCGAAGACAAAGACCCGGACTACCTTGATTTTGTATACTTTTCTTTTGTAGTAGGTATGACCTTCCAGGTATCCGACGTCGAAATATCTTCTAAACACATCCGTCGGTTGGCGTGGGGGCATGGCCTTATTTCCTTCGCGTTCAATACAACTATTGTTGCATTAAGCATTAACGTGATCTCGGGGCTGGTATCGAAATAAGAGCCTCTCCCCAGTCATCTCCGGAGGAGGGCGAATTTTAATCCTCTATCTTCGAATGCTTCTGGGTATCATTCATAGTAGTATAAACCACAAGCGATACAACGATACACCCGGTAACGTACCAGTAAAACCAGTTCTCGTGGCCGTATTTTTTGAACTCTAAGGCCAGCCACTCGGCCGAGCCGCCAAATACGGAAACTGCTATGGCATACGGAAAGCCAACTCCCAACGCCCGGATATGCGCAGGGAAAAGTTCGGCCTTAACTACAGCGTTAATAGCAGTATAATTACTTACAATAAGCAATGCAAACATAATTAATGCAAAGGCTACCCAAAAGTTATGGGTTTGGCTTAGGTAAATAAATATGGGTACGGTGGTAACTGTACCTAAAACGCCAAAAGTTTTTAGCATAGGTTTGCGGCCTATCCTGTCGGATATATAACCATAGAGTGGCTGTATCAGCATAAAAACAAAAAGGGTTAGGCTGGATATGAGTGTAGCATCGTTCTTACTGAAACCGTTAGTGTTCACCAAAAACTTTTGCATATAAGTAGTAAACGTGTAAAACGCAACTGTACCGCCCATGGTAAGGCCAATAACGGTTAATACCGCCCGGGGATGTCCGGCCAGCGCTTTTAAGCTACCCCGCAAATTGTTGTCAACAGCTTCCTTCTTATCTAATGCAACAGATTCTTGTAAACTGCGCCTTAAATACATCACTATGATGGCCAGCATAGCGCCAATAGCGAACGGGATGCGCCATCCCCAGGCATGCAGTTGCGCCTCGGTCAGGAAAATACGCTGCAGCAGTATCAATACGGCAAGTGCAAGCAGTTGCCCCATTATCAGCGTAACATATTGAAAGCTCGAGTAAAACCCGCGGTCTTTTTTGGTGGCCATTTCGCTGAGGTAAGTAGCGCTGGTGCCGTACTCGCCGCCTACGCTCAAGCCCTGTATAATGCGGGCCAGCACAAGCAGTATCGGCGCGGCGATGCCGATGTGTTCGTAATCGGGCGTAATGGCGATGATCAGCGAACCTGCGCTCATCAGTAAAACCGAAAAGGTAAGCGCAGTTTTACGTCCGCGTTTATCAGCAAAGGTGCCCATCAGCCAGCCGCCTATGGGCCGCATTAAAAAACCAATGGCAAAAATGCCTGCGGTGTTCAGCAACTGTACCGTAAGGTTCCCCTTTGGGAAGAACGAACCCGCAAAATAAAGTGAAAATGCGGAGTAAACGTACCAATCGTACCATTCGACCAAATTCCCCAGAGATCCGCCCACTATTGACCATAAGCGGGTTTGGGTAGTTTGCGGGAAGGGGGTGGGATTGGTGTCCATGTGATTGGTTTTGGTGCAAGATAAAATTAATTATGGGTAAGATTTGACAACTTTTAAAAGTTGTCAAATCTCGTTTTCTTAATTATATTGCTTAATGCTTTTCACCGAAGACTTTTTGCACTACATCTGGAAGTTCCGCTTGTTCGACCGTATCGACCTGCGCACAACCGAGGGTGAAGAGTTAGAGGTATATTCGTCGGGTTTGCATAATACCCATGCCGGGCCCGATTTTCAGAACGCCCGTATCCGTATAGGGCAAGCTACCTGGGCAGGGAACGCGGAATTGCACCTTTCCTCGTCAGACTGGCAACGGCATGGGCATACAACAGATAACGCATACGATAATGTAATTTTGCACGTGGTTTATCGTGATGACGAACCGTTGATAAGGGCCGACGGCCGTAAGGTGCCTACCCTTGAACTTAAAGATCGTATATCGCCGGATTTGTATAACCGGTATCACAATCTTGTTTTTGGTACGCAGACGGTTATCCCTTGCGAAGCAAGTATTGCCAGTGTAGATGGCCTTACCATGCAAAACTGGCTAACACGGATATTGGTTGAGCGGCTGGAAAAACGTTCAGAGTCGGTTATTGCCGCGCTTGAAATAAACCGCGGCGACTGGGAGGAAACCTTTTACCAGTTCCTGGCGGCAAATTTCGGGTTTAAAACCAACGCCCTGCCATTTGAGTTGATGGCAAGATCGCTGCCGCAAAGTATCCTCGCCAAAAATAAAAACAACGCCATGCAGATAGAAGCCCTGATATTTGGGCAGGCAGGTTTTTTAACTGGAAATTTGGAGGACGAGTATCCGCGAAAGTTGAAACAGGAATACGAGTATTTGGCTAAAAAGTACACGTTGCAGCCCATCGAAAATCACCTTTGGAAGTTTTTAAGGATGCGGCCTCAAAACTTCCCCACCATCAGGCTGGCGCAGTTTGCCGCTTTGGTGGTAAAATCGAACCACCTCTTCTCAAAAGTGCTGGAAATAAAGGATGTTAAAAACCTGCGCGAACTGTTCACTGATATCGGCGTAAATCCATATTGGGAAACACACTACCGCTTCGATAAGGAATCGGCACCGGCAAGTAAGGGCCTGGGGGCGGCATCTATTGACACGATATTGCTCAACACCGTCGTATTGTTCTTGTTTAGCTATGGGCGGCACATGAAATTGCAGCATTTTGTAAGCCGGGCACTAAAATTGCTTGAGAATTTACCTGCAGAGCAAAACAATATTACGGCAGATTTTGCTAACTTAGGGGTGAGAATTGATAATGCCTTTGAGTCGCAGGCGCTGCTGGAGTTAAAAAATACGTATTGCGATTATAAGAAATGCCTGCAATGCGGCGTTGGTATTAAAGTGTTAAGACCAAATTGATATGTTACAACGGATAATCACCTTTTTTGAGCGCTACTCGTTTGGGGTATGCACCTACCTGGGCGAGCGTTTTAATATTTCGATCAGCAAGATCAGGCTTTTCTTTATCTATTCGTCGTTTTTGGCGGTGGGATTCCCGCTGATATTTTATTTCTTTGCGGGCATAGTACTCGATATCCGGAACTATATCAAACGCAGCCGTACGCGCGCCGTAGACATGTGATCTCTTGAAAAAACTCGACTTTTTTCCGGTAAAATCTTAAAAAATTACAGCCTTTTATTGATAAAACGGTTTCCATTTTTAGGCCAGGTATTTTCGCCAAAAACACGCTCGCATCTCCCTGACGCAGTCAGCGGGTGAGCGACGATCTATCCAAACAAGCCCTTGTCCCGGTCAATAAATTGGGGGCGCTGCATTTGCATATCCAGCGTTTGGTTTAGCTTGTCAATCACGTAATCACATAGCTCCGGCGAGTAGCGCTCATCGTGCTGGTGCATAAAAAACCATACCGACTGCAATCCCTGCTCTTTCCATTCGGCAATGCGTTCTACCCATTCGTCGCAGCGGGCATAATCAGTAGGGTGCAGGCTGTTGCCCACAAAACGTATAAAGGCATGCGGCGTGGGCAGCATCATGTGCAGGCAATCGCGGCGGCCGCTGGCATCGGTTATTATAGAGCCTATGTTCAACCGTTTAAAAAGGTTAAAAGCGGCATCGCGGTTTTCGGGTACGGCAAACCAGTCTTTGTGGCGCAGTTCAACAAATACAGGCACATCGGTGGGCAGCTGCTCAAGGTAGGCGGTTAGCTCCGGTAAGCTTTTGGGTGTGAAGTTGTCGCTCAACTGCAAAAACAGCGGGCCAAGCTTATCGCCGAAGGCCATAACACCCTCGTAGTATTGGGTGGTAACATCCTCAGCGTTTTTAAGCCTGCGGATGTGGCTGATGCTTTGCGAAAACTTGGGGCAAAATTTAAAATTTGGGTTTACATCTGCTTTTTGTTTCCATTTGGTGATGGTTTCGGGGCCGTATGTTTGATAAAAAGTTGCGTTAAGTTCAATGCAGTTAAAATGCTTTACGTATTCATCTAAAAAGTTGGCGTCCTTGGTTTTAGGCGGGTAAATTTTGCCCACCCATTCTTTACGGCCCCATTTGGCACAGCCCACATGCACCTGAAGCGGCTGACTTTTATCAGCTGCGGCCAGGGTTTCGCGGGTAAAGGCCGGGTCGGGCGGCAGGGTAAAATCTACAAGGGGCAGTTCATGATCGGTTACGCGGCCAAATTCCATATCGATAATTTTTGGTGAGCAAGTTAAGTATTAATATCATCGCCATAAATATTGGTTTAACAAAAAAACGGCGATCCAAATTGTTCGCCGTTTATGAATTAAAGCCCACTAATATCCAATTAACCAATCGCTGATCTCCGCTTACAGGAACATCCCGCCCGAAGCTTCGATCCTTTGCGCGTTTATCCAGCGGGCATCTTCAGTGCATAAAAACGCGATTACGCCGCCAATATCATCCGGCTGGCCGGGGCGCCCAAGTGCGGTAATCGAGGATATGAACTCGTGCATTTTAGGATGGCTTTCAAACGCCTTTTTGGTAAAATCCGTCTCTACGATGCCGGGCGCAACCAGGTTGGCGGCAATGCCCCGGCTGCCCAGTTCCTTCGCCAGGTATTTGGTAAACACCTCTATAGCGCCTTTCATTGATGCATAAGCCGCGTAACCCGGTGTGGCAAACCGTGTAAGCCCGGTGGATAGGTTGATGATGCGCCCACCATCGGCAATGGTGTTAAGCAATGTTTGTGTTAAAAAGTAAACGCCTTTAAAGTGAACGTTAAACAGGTTATCAAAATCCTCTTCGGTGGTTTGGGCAAACGGCGACGCGGCATCGATACCGGCGTTGTTTACCAAAAAATCAAAAGTGTCCCGGTCCCATTTTTGCTGCAGGGTATCGGTCAGCTGCTGCTTAAAGGCATCAAACGTTTTTATTTTTGATGTGTCGAGCTGCAGGGCAGCGGCGTTTTGTCCTGCCAGCGCTACCTGGTTCACTACCTCGTCCGCTTCCTCTTTTTTGGTGCGGTAGGTAACAATAACATCTATGCCTTTGCCGGCTATTTTTAAAGCGGTGTTTTTACCAAGGCCCCTGCTGCCGCCCGTTATCAGTGCAATTTTTTGTGTGCTCATTTTGTTGTGTGTTTTAATACATTACAAAGTTGCACCCAAAACGTTGCTAAAAAATGGTGACAGTTACAGAATAAATGGTGACAGTTACAGTATTTTAACGAGTAAGGTTAGAATACGTCAATTTTGGGGGAGCGATAACGACGTAGCCAACATGCGTATCGAAGATTGCCACGCTACGCTCGCAATGACGTTGTTTACAGACGCACCGGTTCAGACAACACCCGTTCCCGGTATTCTTTCGGCGTTACGCCTTCAAAGCGCTTGAAAAACTTGGTGAAGTTTGAAGCATCGAACGTAAGTTTAAAAGCTATTTGTTTTATGGGGATATTTTGTTGCAGCATAGTTTTGGCAAGGTCCATTATCCGGCTTTCAAAATACCAGCAGGGCGGTTTACCTGTGGTGAGCTTTATGGTATTGGTGAGGTGGGTGGGGTGTATGTGTAGCAGTTCGGCAAAATCCCTTATCTCCAGCATTTCGGTGGTGCGGTCATGCATAATATCGTCCAAATGCTTATCAAGTTCCCGCACGTAGTCGGCAAATATTTCGTACCGGCGGGCCAATATTTTCTTTGGGATGGGAGTTGGCATATGTAAAAGTAAGTATTTTATCAGCAATCAATAACTGAATGATAATAGGGGGAAAACACCCTGTTTTTTTCAGTCCAGTAATCAGTAACTTTAGGTATAACCTTAAACACATCAATTATCACATTTAATACTTCACAAAATGAGCACTTATCAAACGGGAAGCGGCGCCGGGCAAATAAGCCTGGCTGCAGACATCACTACTGTAGGGCTGGCTGCTTCAAGGGCAATCACTATCGATCTTAACTCTCAGGAACCCGGCAAACCGGTAGCGCATTCTGATAATGCTACAGGCGATATAGCGCAGCAGCAGATAGGACAGGCCGGGCAACTGCGCGGCCTTAGGGTTTCAATTGTTACCAAAGTAGAATTCTGGGGTAGCGCAGACCAACGCAAGGCGCAGTACGAAGCGCTATCTGCAACGTACACTTTAGATGGTGGCAGCGCAGGAGCAAAAACGTATAACGACCCCAAAATTACAGTGGACGAAGGTTACAATGTGGCAATACTTTCTAAAAATATTGATATGATATAATTATGAAAAGATACCTGCTTACCTGCGTATTATTAACAGCTGCTTTAACGGTTTGCGCACAGGACGAAGGCATAAAGCTAAAAGACCTTGCTGTGCCAAATTCACCGGCTTTTATACTTACCGATATTACGCCCACACTTGTACAAACGCCAAATACTCCAAAGAAATTTATATTGGGGGTTGCCCAGTCGTTTGGTAACGCATCTTCGGGTTTCCCTGATAACTACTCGGCAGAGTTTGCACCCTATTGGTTTCTAAACGGAAGCAAACAAAACGTGTATTCGGCACTTGGCCTGCAAACACGGGTAAATGATGAGGGGAAGCTTATCCCCGGATATAAAGAAGATGTTTTTTCGGGGTTGAAATTTACGAGCATATCCATCGCTTTTATTAATAAGGACCTGATACCCGATGGTACCGACCAGGCACACAAAGTATTTGCTATCGGCTTAAAAACAACTATCATAAAGGTGCAGCAGTCGGGCTCGGCAGGAAAAATGCTTAATAAAATAAAAAAATGGCATGCAGATGCCCTGGCCGATATCGCGAAGTACCAGGACGCATTGGCCCGCGATAAGCCACAATCATTTGTAGATAGCCTGGTAAAAGCCATTGCGCTGCGAAAGGCTAATGATAGCCTTGACCTGTCTAAACAGATAAATGACTATATACAGGAGAAGCCAAAATTTTCATGGGATGTGGCCGGCGCGTATGCTACCTATGGCATAGGCGATGCCGACTGGCAGCCCGGCCGCAGCGGAGTATGGACAACCGTGTCCACTTATTTACCACTGGCATCGGCCACAGGCGGGCCTTCAAAAAATTATTTTAATATGAATGTTTCGGCACGTTCGCTTTGGGATAATTATACCAAAAACGATGCGGGATTGATTGTTAAAAGCTCAGCCTTTGACATTGGTGGTAAAGCCGGGCTCGATTTTGACGGGTTTTCGATGGGGGTGGAATCGTTATACCGCCATATTAACGGAAAGGCCGGAAACGAGAACAGAACCGTAGGTGTGCTAAGCTATAAAATAGCCGATAGTGTATACCTCATGGGGGCGTTTGGCAAAAACTTCCAGTCGCAAAGCAAATCAATAGCTTTATTTGGTATAAACTGGGGCCTTGGCAATGAAAAGGTTGATATAAGTAAGTAAGGTGTTGGTGGACGAAAAGTTTTTCAGTTCTTCGTTAGGATAAGTGCGGTGTTGTATGATGCGTTAGCGGATGTACTTTTTCTTTTTACTCAAAAGAAAAAGTACCAAAAAGAAAAGTCGCGGCTGCGTCCTGCTCTGTGAAAGTTAGTGCTTTATCAATGCCTGTGCTACCCGAACAGGCCAATGCCGCATGTTTGGCGGCGTTAGGGTAGTGCTTTCCTGGCGGCTGACTTTTCTATCGAAGATTGCCACGCTATCGCTCGCAATGACGGTTTATGTTTTCTGTCGTCAGCAAAGCAGCTTCGGGCGAAAGCGGGCAGAACGATGGTGGCCTTGAGCGGGGCAAGGGCATAGCAATACTTGCCTGAAGCGCATGGCTATGTGCGAATGAAGTAGGGGCAAGATTTTGCAGCCCGTGGTTCTGCCCGCTTTGCAGGGTAAAGGCCTTGTGCGCAAAGAAGCCTTTTTGCTGACTTGATTTTTGGTTACTTTGTATCAAGACAAAGTAACAGCCTTCCGCGGCAATTGAGCGGACTAACGGCCGATAAAGCACGGGCCTGTTCTCCGTTAAGAATGGCAGTGAGGAGTATGAATCGTCAGTGGATGTACTTTTTCTTTTCTCTCGAAAGAAAAAGTACCAAAAAGAAAAATCGCGGCTGCGTTCTGCTCTGTGAAAGTTAGTGCTTTATCAATGCCTGTGCTACCCGAACAGGCCAATGCCGCATTTTGCGGTGTCGTTAAGGCAGTGGGGGGCTTATCGCTCTGACCCATCGAGGATTGCCACGCTACGCTCGCAATGACGTGTCGGTGGGGAGTTGTAGGGGGGGTGTGATTCAAGTCAAAAGAAGTAGCCCTCCTCGGCAATGAGCGGGTCTATCATTCATCAACGCACAAGCCAGGGGGCGTGTACCACACATTACATGCAAAGTAACCCAATAACAATCCACGATAACTATACAAACAGGTCCGGTTTAAACTTTGGCGGTGTACGCCTCTTTGACGCCTGCTCATAAGCATACGCAAGGCTTATTAATTTCCCTTCGCTCCAGGCGCTACCTACAAACGACAAGCCCATGGGCAAGTCGTGCCAGGCACCCATTGGTACCGTAATATGCGGATAGCCCGCCATAGCAGCCGGGCCCGAAAAAGAGAACCCGTTATCATAATCGCCATTGATCAGGTCAATACATACGGCAAAGCCATTGGTAGGTGCTATCAGTGCATCCAGTTTGTTTTCCTGAAGCAAGCCGTCAATACCCTGCCTGCTGTATTTAGTGGTTTTGCCCACCGCGTCAAGGTATTCTTTGCTGTTCAGGTCGCCTTTTGTTTGGGCAAATTCGGCCGTTTCCTGCTTAAAAAATGGCATGGCTTTATCCTCATTTTTCTTGTTAAAATCGATAACATCAGCCAAAGTCTTAACCTTTGAACCGGCTTTGCTTAAATACTTGTTAAGGCCATCTTTAAACTCATAAAGCAATACCGTAAATTCCGACCCTTCAATGGGTTTTAAACGGGTATCCAGGTCAACCTCTAAAATTTCTGCGCCTTGTTTTTTCAGTGTCGCAATTGCCTCCTGAAGCAGCCTGTTTGTAGATGCAGGCAGCTTTTCAATTTTAACCAGCCCAAGCCGCTTGCCTTTTAAGCCATTAATATCAAGGTATCTGCTGTAATCTTTTTCGGGTTTACTTTTAATAGTGGCGTCATCGGCCGTATCAATGCCGGTAAGCGCGCCCAGTAATATAGCCGCATCTTTTACGGTGCGCGCCATGGGGCCGGCTGTATCCTGTGTTTTTGATATGGGGATGATGCCGCTGCGGCTCCATAAGCCTACGGTTGGCTTAATGCCTACCAGCCCGTTTACGGACGATGGCGAAACGATAGACCCATCAGTTTCTGTACCAATGGCTATTGCACAAAGGTTGGCCGCGGTTGCCGCGCCCGAACCGGCGCTTGAGCCACTCGGGTTCCTATCCAGTACGTAAGGATTTTTGGTTTGCAGGCCACGGCTGCTCCAGCCGCTGGTTGAACGTGACGAGCGGAAATTCGCCCACTCGCTCAGGTTGGTCTTTCCTAACAGCACGGCGCCTGCTTCGCGTAGCTTATGTACAATAAAGGCATCCTGTTTGGCAAAATTGTCGCTTAAAGCCAGCGAGCCGGCCGTGGTATGCATATTATCGCCGGTATCAATATTATCCTTTATCAGCACCGGGATGCCATGCAGCGGGCCGCGCAGCTTGCCAGCCTTGCGTTCCTTGTCCATATTATCAGCCATGTCCAGCGCGCTTTTGTTCAGCTCTATCACCGAATTGATCTTTGGCCCCGCCTTATCTATAGCATCTATTCTTTTTAGGTACAGTTCGGTAATACTGCGCGAGGTGTGCGTGCCGTCGGCCATCTTTTTTTGCAGATCGGCGATGGTGGCTTCGTTCAGCTCAAAATCATCGTTAAAAGCATTATTTTCTGCCGGAACCTGTGCCTTATCAGCAGGTTGGCTGCATGATGCCGCGCCGATGGTGGCCAGGCCAATGCCCGCCAGGGCGCCTGATCGTAAAAAGTTTCTTCGTTGCATTGTTTAGTACCGTTTAACAGTACAATTAACAAAATAATTAGCTGGTTTTAAAGCTAATCTGCAAAGAACATCGGTTTACCCGACGATGGTATCACTAACTCGTCGTTATAATCGGGCAGTAGTTTGTGTAAAACCTCGCCGGGCATATTCCCCACATCCATAAATGTCCAGCTTTTGCCTTTATCATCGCTGATAGCTAACAGGTACGACTGCGTAACATAATGCCCGTTAAACATTTGTAGCGTAATGGTTTCGGGCAGCAGGCAATGTATCTGGGTGCCAGCATTATAAAACGGTCCCGGCGAACCTATCGAGCCGTTAAACTGCATAACACCTTGTTTTTTTAATCCGTCTATCCGCTCAATCATCAACTTTTGCATGGCTTCGCGGCCGCCGGATAGTTCAACCAGTTTTGGATAGGTAAGATCAATAACCGTTTTATAATCGCCTTTGAAGGTAGCCCTGGCCAGTCTGTCGGCCTGTCTTTTAAGTAATGCCGTATCCTGCGCAACACCAGCAAACGGGATAATAAACAGCAAAATGCCGTATAGCTTATTAAAAAAGGACATCAGCATTAAACCATTACAGCATTACCGGCTGCGAAGGCTGCGGGATAATAAGGTTATTATTAAAGTTTGGGAACAACTGTTTAACCGAATTGATGGTACGCTGGTTCATGTCCAAAAAGCTCCAGTTTTTGCCTCCATCATTACTTATTGCCAATAAATTGCTGGTGGCTACCATCCGCCCTCTTGAAGTTTTCATGATAAGGTGCTCGGGTATAAGGCAATGTATCTCGGTGCCGGCTTTGTAAAATTTGCCCGGCGAGCCGATGGTTATTTTCTCGAACGAAAAACCCTGCGATTTCATCTGGTTAATGCCTGCCGACATTATTTTTAGCATTTGCTCTTTCCCGCCGCCCAATGTAACCGCTTTGGGGTAAGTGTTAGCAATAACAGTTTTAAAGTCGCTGTTAAGCAAAGCTTTGGCAACCACGTCCGCCTGCCGTTTAACCGTGGCAGCATCCTGCGCAAAAAGGGATACAGGTAAAATAAGCAGTAAGGCTATCCTGAAAATTAATTTCATTTGGTTTTTTTATGTTTTTTTCTGACCAGCACCTTGTTGGCCAGATCGTCTGTGCCATCAATTTTATCGGTGTGTTTGATGCCTAATATATTGCTTATTAAATTAAATACCGAAACATTTTTAAAAGCGGGTATGATCAGGCGCTTTTTAAACGCGGGCCCCCAGGCATAAAAGCTTGCGTGCATGTCTTTAACAGCCGCAGGGTCGTACCCATGCCAGCCGGGGTTAATTTTTTTACTGTTCCAAAGGTTAAATACCCTGGGCACATGGGGGATAAGCAAGATATCGCCTATACGGTTATGCCAGTCATCGGCGGCGCCGTAATGTAAATGCGCTGGTATATTGGTTTTTAAGTACACTTCGTAATCCTTAGCCTCACGCTTTAGCGCGTTGTAAGTGCCATGAATGTCCTTTTTGTTTTTGGCGTAAAGCTCAACCAGGATACCATCCCCGGATATTACAAACTTTGAAGTATCAATAGCTGCCGGGATGCCGATGGGGTTTTGGTTATCAACCCTGGTCATTCCGTGGTCTGATACAAATACAAAATTTACGTCAAGCCCGGTGGTTTTAACGGCTTTTTGCAGCTCGTTCACTGCCGAATCTATAAATATTACTTCCTTTTCCGTCTCGGGCGATTCGGGCCCGTTATGATGCGCTGCATGGTCAACCTGCGGAAAGTAAAAGGTAATAAAATGTGGCCTGCTGGCGGGTGGAAGTTTCAGCCAGTTCACTACAGCTTTTATGCGGTTATTAATGTCTATCTTTTCGTTGTATACATAGTAGTAGGTAGGTTGGACGCCTTTTATTACGGCCTCCGAAGCCACCCAGTAAAAGCTGGCCGATAACATTTTCTGCTGCTCGGCAAGCACCCAAAGCGGCGCGCCGCCGTACCAGCTGCCATCGGCAACCTTATCCTTTTTGTTCATGGAGTATCTCTCCTTACGGTCGCGGTCGTAAAAAGTATTGTTAACCAAACCCGAGTGGGAAGGGTAAAGGCCACTAACAATGGCATAATGGTTTGGAAAAGTTACCGAGGGGTAAGATGGGATCATAGAGGTGGCGCTTACCCCTTCGCCCGCCAGGCGTAACAGGTTATTGGCGTGGTAGCGTTTGGCAAAATCGTACCTGAAACCATCAGCCGAGATCAATATTACATAGGGTTTCTTTTTTTGACCGGTGGTGTTTTTGCGGTTTGGGATCACATGTTGAGTGGTATCCTGACAAAAAACTTTTGAGCCGATGACGAGCAGCGCAAGCAGCAAAAAACTATATTTCTTCATGTAGCTATTGATGGTCAAAAATAGGCAAATAAGGTTAAGATAAGGCTATGTTAACGTTAATGTTGCAGATGGATACCCACCCGGTAGCGGGACTCACCCCGGCTTCGCTGCGCTGGCCGACCCTCTCTGCTGCGCAAAGAGGGTGAGGAGTCAAGGGCGTGGAGGTAACCCGGGTATTTTATTTGTTAGTCTGAATTTGTAAACATTTATATGGTTTGCGATGACCTGCATTCATCAATTTTTAACATAGTCTAACTGTTTTTTTGCAAAAGCATTGATAGGTTTATCTAAATATTTAATTTGTTGGGCATGAAGATGAAAGCTTTATTATTACTGGCCATCCTTTTTGTAAGCGCCGGCGCTTTAGCGCAAACACCTGTTGATTTGAACGGCGCTTTAACTGTAAAAGGAAACCAAATAGTTAATAAGAACGGTGTGCCACCGCAGCTAAGGGGTATTAGCCTATCGTGGAGTTTATGGGCCGGAAAAAAATATTATAATCCTGCGGTGATAAACTGGCTCGCCACTGACTTTAAAGCGACCATTATACGCGCATCAATGGGGGTGCAGCCCGATAGCGGTTACCTGCAGCAGCCCGCAGTTCAAAAGCAATTGATAACAGATGCGGTGGACGAAGCCATCAGGCAAGGCGTGTATGTACTGATAGACTGGCACGACCATAACGGGCACCTTCACATCCCGCAGTCAAAGGCCTTTTTTGCAGAAATGGCACAAAAGTATAAAGGTGTGCCCAATGTGATCTACGAAATATGGAACGAACCGGCACGTATAAGCTGGGATACGGTAAAAGATTACGCTTTGCAGGTAGTTACCGAGATACGTAAATACGACCCCGATAACCTGATTGTGGTGGGCAGCCCAAAGTGGGACCAGGATGTGGATGTAGCCGCTGCTAATCCGATAACAGGATTTAAAAACATTGCTTACTCTTTTCATTTTTATGCGAGCGACCCTAACCACCAGGATGGGCTGCGCGCCAAGGCCGATAAGGCTATTGCGATGGGCCTGCCCCTAATTGTTACTGAGTGGGGCGTGGGCGAATCTGACGGGAATGGCAGGTTTGATATGGCAATGAACAAAAAGTGGATGGATTGGGTAGAAAAGAACCGGCTGAGCTGGGTAAACTGGAACATAACCGATAAACGCGAAACCACGGCGATACTGCAACCACACGCGCCCTCAACAGGCAACTGGACGGCAGGGCAGCTAACCCCGGCAGGCGTTTACATCCGCGAAAGGCTGCGAATGCTTAATAAGTAAAATTACTGTTGTAATTGCCGGCTAATGCGTTTTAACACTTATATTTATGCATGGCACAGGGCAGGGGATATTGGGCACTACTTGCAGCACTAATACTGCTGGCCTGCAATACACATAAGCAAAAAATATATACCAGCGATTGTGCCACAGATATCACGTTTAAAAAGTTAAGTTTTCATACCCTTACAGACAGCATTAAACAATATGACGGGAAATATGTGGAGGTATCCGGCAGGTATGTTGAAGGGAAGCATATATCAGCCCTGGTTAACGACAGTACCTTTACAGATCACGGCAGCCGTCACTCGTTTTGGGTAAATTTTACGCAGGATTGCCCCTTATACCTTAAAGGTAAAAATACCGGCCTGTTTGAAACGGAAGACGGCGAGTATAAAAAGATAAATAACCGTAAAATGACCATTCGCGGTCGGGTAGATTTAAGAAAAAAGGGCTATAAAAACGCCTATATCGCCACAATTAACGAAGTAAGCTATCTTGAGCTGGATCAATAACTCATACTAAGCTTATTGCTTTCTATAAATGTTTTAAGCATTGTAACAGCAGCGCCCCCATCGCGCTTACCCTCAATTTTATTGGTCGACTTCAGGTAGCCGGCCAGGTGGGTGATATTATCGGCATTGGGCGTGTAAAATCCCATAGACCATTCCGGAAAATTTCGTTCGGTAATAGGTTCGTCTACTAAGGTAATTAAATTTTTATGCCTGGAGTCGGTTTCTATTTTCGACAGGATATGATCTACATCGCTGCTGTTCCCTTCAAGTACCTGTATAAATGTGCCTTCGCTGTAAAGCAAAACCCCTGTTACCTGGTGCTTTAAATTCATATTCCGGGCGCTGTTGAGCAGATTTACCAACTGCTCGTCTTCCATCAACTTTACAGCGGTGCTTATATAAACAATATTTTTCATAGCGTAAATAGTTCGCAAGGTAATATTTTACTTTGAATGAAAAAATTGTTCCTATAAATAAAACCAGGGGCTATATCTCTAACTGCAGCCCGTCATAAGCTAACTCAATGCCCGGCGGGAGTTCTTTACTGATAGCGGCGTGCCTGCCCAAACGGTGGCTGATGTGGGTAAAATAGGTTTTTTCGGCATTAATTTCCTGAGCGAAAGCTATAGCCTCTTCTAAGGTAAAATGCGAAATATGGTTCTCCTTTTGCAAAGCATTTATTACCAATATTTTCGATCCCCGTATTTTAGCCACCTCGCTGCCGGTTATTGTTTTGGCATCGGTTATATAGGTAAAGTCCTTTATCCGGAATCCTTTTACCGGCAGTTTGTAGTGCATCACCTCGATAGGGGTAAAACGCACCGCGCCAACATCAAATGGCTGCAAGCCTATTGTATGCAGGTTTATTTGCGGGATGCCCGGGTAGCCTTTCTCATCAAAAATATACGGGAACTCGCGGCGCAGGGCCTTTTGTACCCGTTCGTCGGCATAAATATCTACGGGGCCCTGCTGCTTGTAATTAAACGCGCGTATATCGTCCATACCGGCCACATGGTCCTTATGTTCGTGGGTAAAAACAATAGCGTCAAGATGCATTACCTTTTGACGCAGCATCTGGTACCTGAAATCAGGCCCCGAATCGATAACTATCACCTTTCCGTCGCCTTCAACCAAAATAGAAGTGCGCAGGCGCTTGTCGTGCGCGTCGGCTGATGTGCATACCTCGCACTGGCAGGCTATAACAGGTACGCCCTGCGAGGTTCCGGTTCCTAAAAAAGTAATGGTCACAGCTGCAGGGTGGTTTGTTTTAACTGGTGCAAAAAGGCTACCTGTTTATCATCTAATAAGTTATGGTCTATCTCCAGCGTGCGTGCCAGTTCAGCTACCGATGCTATTTTACTTTCCAGGTTGGCAAATTTGTTTACCACTACAACGCGGCTGCTTTGCAGCAGGCAGGCGCCGGTTTTAAAATTACCTTTCTCGTACCTAACCCGGTAACCGGCCGTTTTTAACAGCATTTCCAGTTTTTCGAGGGTGTGGTTAGTAATGGTGAGCATCTTTTCAAAAATAGTAACATTTAGCATTACAGCGGTAAATTGTTGTAAATTGTATAAAAGCAACTTATTAAATAAATTTATAAAGATGTATTATGTTTTGTATTTAGGTTTATTTAATTACTATATTGGTACACCAAAAATTCCCTGAATAATTTAACCAATTCACAAATTATGAATTCAAAGTCCGAACGGTTCCTTTCGCTGGATGTGTTTCGCGGAATGACGATTGTTTTTATGATCATTGTAAACACCCCGGGCAGCGGCGCCGCACCTTTTGCACCGCTTGAACATGCCGCCTGGTTTGGCTTTACCCCAACCGACCTGGTGTTTCCATCATTTTTGTTCGCGGTGGGCAATGCCATGAGTTTTACGATGAAAAAGTTTGACGGACTTAGCACCGGTACCGTTTTATACAGGATTTTGAAGCGCGGGCTGCTTATTTTTTTAATCGGTTACCTTATGTACTGGTTTCCGTTTGTTGACCACGGCGCAACCGGCTGGACATTCAGGCCTTTTAGCAGCACCCGGGTTATGGGTGTGCTGCAACGCATCGGGCTTTGCTACATTTTTGCCTCGCTGATCATCTACTTTGTTAAAAATAAAACAACGGTTATTATAATAAGTGTGTTGCTATTGGTGGGTTACCAGCTGTTATTGCTCGCTTATGGCGATCCTAACGCCCCTTACGCTATGCTTACCAACGCGGGCACCTATCTTGATAAATATTTACTCGGCGATAGCCACCTTTACCATGGCGAGGGCGTAGCCTTTGATCCCGAGGGCATCCTGAGCACTTTGCCGGCCATTGTAAATGTTATAGTGGGTTACTACGCGGGCAAGTTTATACAGGAAAAGGGCAAAGGTTACGAAACCATTGCACGGCTATCCTTAATGGGCGCTGTGTTCATCTTCATCGCGCTAACCTGGAATATGAGCTTCCCGATAGGCAAAAAATTATGGACAAGCCCCTTTACGCTGTTAACTACCGGTATAGATATGATCATGATATCGGCACTGATATACGCGGTTGAGGTGCGCGCCTGGAATAAATTTAAGTGGACCTCTTTTTTTACAACCGTGGGGAAAAACCCGCTGGCTATTTATATCCTTTCGGAGGTATTGATCATTGCTTTCTGGATGATCAAAATAGGGGATAAAAACCTGGTAGGATGGATAAACGATGCGTTTTACCAAAAGATAGCGCCCGGCCCTATTGGCTCGCTGCTTTTTGCCATCAGCTATATGATGATATGCTGGTGCGTTGGTAAGCTGCTGGAAAAGAAAGACGTTTATATCAGGGTGTAAGGCGGTGTCAGATCATCTGAAATTACAGTACTTTAAAATAAAAGGCCGGTATACATCCCGGCCTTCTATTTTACACCTTCGCCTTTAACAACAACCGCCATGCCCAGCGGGTAGCGTTGTTGAAACCGCCCCAACTGTCTACAAATTCGATGATCTGGCCCAGGCAGTTTTGGGTAAATTTGGTGCGGTAATTTTGTTGCGCTTGTTTAAATACTGCACCCGGGTTAGCCAGGCCAATGCGCTCATAAATCTCCTTGCGTATATACATGGTACGCACAAAATAAATATTCATCAATATCACAAAGCTGTAAAGCGTTTTTTTGATATACCCTGCTTCGGCAGTGTAGCTTTGCAGCAGGCCTTTTGTGAAAAGGATATGCCGCCCTTCTTCAATATTGTGCAGCTCGAACACTTTACGTATCACCTTATAAATTTCGGGGGCGCGGCGTGCATAGTTGCCGTAAACATCGGTTATCAATTCAACCGCTAAGCTGCCCATAAACAAATAATCGGCAGGAAGGTATCTGGTACTCACCCTTCCCGCAAAACTGTGCGCGGGTGTTTGCAAAAGCGGGATACCCTTTAACCGCGTAATTGCTTGGGCAAACATTTCCTGGTGCCGGTATTCTTCAATTATTTCCCTTATTAAAAAACGGTGCTCGGGGCTATCAGTGGGCAACTGTAATGCATACCTCGACATAAATACGCAAAACAGCGCTTCGCCCCAGCCATAAGAGTAGAGCACCTGCACAATCTCGTGGCGCCCAAGGTCTTTTTTCTGCTGAGGGGTAAGGGTATCGTACACGGGCAGGCCGTGTAAGGAGGTAAGCGCTTCCGGCAGGTACAGATCATCCTGCAGCGGGTCTTCCTGCCAGGGCACGTAAGTTTCGGGCATCAGCGGCCGCTCCTTGCTTATTTTTATTAACCGCTCTATTTCATCTGCCTTCATAACGTTATTACGAAAATAGCAACATAAAAGACAGCAGCAGGTTTTACAAAAAGCAGCAGTTACCTCAGGTCAACCACCTCTACACCAGGATATGCCTTTTTATTAAAGGCGAACGTAGCATCTGTAACTTTGTAGTTAGGGGTAAAGGTGCGCAGCGTGTAAGTGTACTTACTGCCGTTTTTGTCAAAGATCTGGGCGCTATAAAGCTGGTTTTTTGCCTTATCTATCATTAGCCTGACCTTGAAATAATTTTTCTGGCCATCTTCGGGTGTCAGGTCAACCACCTGGTATATTCTGCCCGCGATTTTTTGCTGGCCGGTGTAAATGTATTTATACCCTTTCTCGTATATGGTAAATATCTTTGCCGGGTTAAAACCTTCATCGCTGTTATCGGCAACGTTTAACTGCACCTCGTTGGCATCCTTTAAAAAAGTCCATTGATTTTTTCCATCGCTTATGATCTCCTGGGCAACTGTCTTTTTACCGGGGGCATAAACGGTAACCTTGTACTTGTTTACCTTTGAGCGCGATACAAGCGTGCCTGTTTGCGTTTGTTTTACATTTGCCTGCTCGTTATCAATGGTTAAGGTAAAATCGGTTTTAACGGCATCGTAAGTGCGGTATTGTTTGCTCAGCCTGTTCAGTATAACCTTTGCATCGGCATCTTTCTGCGCAAACGCGCTTGCAACCGTAAGGGTAGATAATATTATGTAGATGAATAATTTTTTCATGCTTGTTTTAGTTTGATAGTTAGTAGCGAATTTAATGCCAACACGTCGTTGCGAGGAACGAAGCAATCTCCGGATAGAAAAGTTGCCAATACGCAAGGCGAATAAGCATAGTTACGAGATTGCTTCATTCCTCGCAATTACGATGTTTAAAGTTTAGAGTGTTGTAAACTAAATTAGTTTAATCGCGGGGTTTTTGCAGCTCTTCAAGCGCCCGCTCCAGGCTGTACTCGTCGGGATAAAGTACATCCCGGGCCTTGCTGCCCTCAAAAGGCCCCACAATGCCGGCGGCTTCCAATTGGTCGATGATGCGGCCTGCACGGTTGTAACCCAGTTTCATTTTACGCTGTATAAGCGATGTTGAACCTTGCTGGTGCAGAACAATAAGCCTTGCAGCATCCTCAAACATCGGGTCGCGGTCGTCCGGGTCAAAATCTTTGGGGCTGCTGCCTGCTTCACCCTCGCCAATATACTCGGGCAGGAACATGGCGGAAGGATAGCCCCGCTGGTTGCCAATATAATCGGATATGCGCTCCACTTCAGGCGTATCTACAAAGGCGCATTGCAGGCGTATCAGGTCGCTGCCGGTTGATAACAGCATATCCCCCCGACCGATCAGCTGGTCGGCACCGCCGGCATCCAGTATGGTGCGCGAATCTATCTTCGATAACACCCTGAAGGCCAAACGCGCCGGGAAGTTAGCTTTAATAGTGCCTGTAATAACATTAACCGAAGGCCTTTGGGTAGCAATAACCAGGTGAATACCTACCGCACGGGCAAGCTGCGCAATACGCGCAATGGGCTGCTCTACCTCTTTACCGGCGGTCATCATCAGGTCGGCAAATTCATCAATTACCAGTACAATAAAGGGCAGGTAGCGGTGTTTCTCAGGGTCGCTTATTTTGCGGTTGATGAATTTGGTATTATACTCTTTCAGGTTACGCACCTGCGCGTCTTTTAGCAGGTCGTAACGCTGGTCCATCTCGATACAAAGCGAGTTCAGTGTATTTACTACCTTTTTGGTATCAGTGATAATAGCGTCGGCCTCATCGGGCAGTTTGGCTAAAAAGTGCCTCTCTATCTTACGGAAAAGCGTCAGCTCTACCTTTTTAGGGTCAACCAGTACAAATTTAAGTTCGGCAGGGTGCTTTTTATACAGCAGGGAAACCAGTATGGCATTAATACCAACAGATTTACCCTGGCCGGTGGCGCCCGCAACCAATAAGTGCGGCATTTTGGCCAGGTCGGCGATAAATACTTCGTTTGATATGGTCTTACCAAGGGCAATGGGCAGGTCCATGGCGTTGTTCTGCCATTTTTCGGTGGCTAGGATCGACCGCATGGAAACCATCTCGGGGTTTTGGTTTGGTACCTCGATGCCGATAGTGCCCTTGCCCGGCATAGGGGCTATAATACGGATACCCAAAGCAGCTAAACTCAGGGCGATATCATCCTCAAGGTTTTTAATTTTTGAGATACGCACACCAGGCGCGGGGATAATTTCGTAAAGGGTAACGGTTGGCCCTATGGTTGCCTTTATCTTATCTATCTCGATATTGTAATGGTTTAGGGTTTCAACAATTTTGTTTTTGTTGGCTTCCAGTTCTTCGGCATTTACCGCGATTTTTGCTGCGCCGTAATTTTCTAACAGATCTATACCGGGATATTTATAACTGGCCAGTTCCAGCTTGTGATCATAAGTGCCAAACTGTTCAACCAGGCTTTTAGCTTTATCATCGTCGCTTTTTTCGATGTTCAGGATAGGGGTAGGGCGTTCCTTGTCAATGGTAAGCGGTATCTCTGTTTCCTCTTCGGGCTCGTGGTTGCTGGTATCCGGCCGCAAAACCACCGGCTCATGAAACACGGGGTTTTGCTGTAAAGGCTCCTGTTTAAGGGGCTCGGTAGTTACTACAGGCTGGTTGGCCAGCATATCTTTAACGCGGTTGCCGTTACGCGGCCACTCTACCGGCAACGAAATTTCTTCGTCAATAAGTTCTACCGGCTCGGGCGATACCTCATCCACAACCGCCGGTGCAAGCTTTTCTTTCCGCTGCGGCAGTTTAAAATCAATATTATACGCGATGATAAGTACGGCTAATATCAAAAATAGCAGGATGAAACCCGTGCCGGATTGGCCTATCTGCGCAGTTAATAAACGGTTTGTCCAGAAGCCGAAGTTACCCTCTAAATAGTGGGGTGCATCGGCTGCAACAAAGGCATGGAAAAAACCCAGCGTAACCGATATGAAAATGATGCTGAAAAACGTATAAGCCAGCATTTTGCTAACCGAAAATAATTTTATTTTAAACAACAGGCGGTAGCCGATTATAAAAAACACAAATACAAAAAGAAAAGATGCTATGCCAAACCACTCGTATATGAACTGGTTTGAAAGCAGCGCGCCGAACTTGCCCAGCCAGTTATCAACCATGGGGTTGTTAACCCCGTTTTCAAGCAGTTCTTTGGTGGTTTTGAATAAGTTGCCCCAGCCGCCGTTTGTTTTTGAAACGTAGCTCTGATCTTGCGACCAGGTGAACAGGTACGATGTAAAAGCGATAAGAAAAAAGATGGATAATACCAGAAATACCAGCCCTGCTATTTTTACCGCCCGGCCGTCGCGCAGGTCAAATATGGGCAGGCGCTCGGCAGTTTGCCTGGCTGGCCGCTCTCTGTCGGCTTTTGCGCCCGGTTTGCGCGGTTGGCTCTCCTCTTTAAAAGTATTTGATCTAAACTGATTTCCTTTCGTCGGCATCCTGTGTATTCGGCGTTTAATTGCCAAATATAAAGTTATTAGATTAAACAGTTATTTTTTAATTTTTTACTAATATTGAATTAAATGAGCGTCGAAAAACTGGAAGAATTTATTGCTAATGCCGATACAGATGCCTTAGACGCTTTGCTGACCGCTAACCCCGAGTTGGCTAAGGTAAAAACCAGCCTTAACGTATCGCCTTTAATGCTTTCATGCTATTATCATAAACCGGCCGTTACCAATATTTTATTAAAACATACTGATGATATCAGCCTGTTTGAGGCGGCTGCTGCCGATAGGTTTGACGACGTAGCCCACCTGGTATACACACATCCCGAAAGGATAAATGCATACGCCGACGACGGCTTTACAGCCCTGGGCCTGGCCTGCTATTTTGGGCGCTTTGATGTTGCCCGTTACCTGGTGTTAAAAGGGGCCGATGTTAACCGCCCCAGCGATAATGGCTTTAACGTTTACCCGCTGCATTCGGCCGCGGCAGGCAATTTTACGAGCACCGCCCGCATGCTGATAGAGAACGGTGCCGATGTAAACGTAAGGCAGGCTGCAGGCAGCACACCACTGCATGCGGCCGCTCAAAATGGCAACCCGGAACTGCTGATCTTGCTCCTTGACAAAGGCGCACGGGTTGATATCCGTATGGAAGGCGGTAAACTCCCTTCCGACCTCGCCCGCGAAAAGGGGTTTGACGAGATAGCCGATATCCTGGAAACCTGATTATATTATTCGAACTGCAACTCCCATTTGTCTTCGCCGCCATCAACAACCCGAAAGATGGTTTTTTCTACCGAGGCGCCATCTATTGATGATTCAAGTCTTACGGTTTCATGATCGTGGTATTCATCTTCGCGGGGAACCATAACAGCGGTCATGTCGGCAGGGTTGCCGTTGATTTTTATTGTTTTCATAATTGTATGGGTTTATAGGTTTTTAACAAGATGATTTACAATAAGTTTGAATGTAAAAATAGGTCATTTCTAAGATAGAGCGAAATCTTGTTCGATATGCAATGTTTTCCGCCCGCCGCCCGGACAGGATTTCACCTCGTACCCCGTTCAAAAATGACAATTCGGACTGAACGTTGAGCATTACTGGTATTTAACCTGGCACAATTCGCAATAAAAACTTGCCCTGCGCGATCTGCCCGTATCTTTACTTATAAACGGCACATGGTTTCGGGGGCATTCTTTTTTATGATAGGCCTGCCAGTGCCTTTTTAAGGTGCCTTCTTTTCGTTGCTCTAAAAATTCAAAGCTATACAAAATGGTTTCGGTTATCAGTTCCTTAACCTTTTTGGGCGGCATTGCGGCTATAACGCTTTCGGGGTGTATCCGGCTTCTGAAAAGGGCTTCATTTTTTATGATATTGCCCACACCGGAAAATATCTGCTGATCCATCAGCGCGTCGCAGGCCAGCAGGCCCGGAATAGCTTTCATCTTTTTGATGGCCTTTTTGGTATCCCATGCCTCACTCATCACATCGGCCTGCCAGTCGTACACCTCATCAAGTGGTTCTTCAATCAATTTTAACTGGCAAGCGTAAAAGTTTAGCTCGCCATCTTCAAATTGCAGATGCAGGCGAGGCGATTTTTCGGTGCGCGAGTTGATGCGGTAGGTGCCAAACATCATCATGTGTATGCGGATGGTAAACCCGGCGAAGCAAATCAAAAAATGTTTGCCCCAGCTTTTAAAAGCGGTAATGGTTTGGCCGGTAAGGATGCGGGCATCAAGCGTACCATTGTTACAGCTTGCAGCTATTACTTTTTGACCTGTAAACGGCTGTAATTTTTCTTTTAATATCAGTATGCTTGGCCCCTCAGGCATGTTAACTGGTTTAAGTCCCCCAACTCCTTGAAGAGGAACTTTTAAAAAACAATTGAAGAAGTCATTGTTTTAACGGATGAACAGAAAAATAGAAAATATCGAACACTGAATGTCGAATGTTGAATTTTAATGCCCCTTCTTCCGCTTCAACAATCCGCCGGTGGTATCATCAACGCTTTGCTGCACTATAAAGGCGGCGGGGTCAATCTTCAATACCTCGCGTTTTAAAAGGGGTACTTCAAGCCGGGTAGCTACGGTGAAAATAATCTCGCGTGGAGAGTTGATGTGCCCATCCTTGCCATAGCCACTTTTACCCTGGTAAACGGTAACCCCACGCCCAAGCGATTGGGTAATAGCTATCCGTATCTCTTCGCCTTTGGCCGATACGATGGTCATGCCGGTGTATTGCTCTAAACCATTCAATATAAAATCTATCATTTTTGATGCGCCCAGATAGGTTAATATAGAATACAGCCCGGATTCTACCCCCAGCAAAAATACGGCGGCGGTAAATATCACTACGTTCAATATTAATATAACATCGCTTACGCGCACAACCTGTGCCTTTCTGCTTACCAGCAGCGCAGCAATTTCGGTGCCGTCCAACACGGCGCCGCCGCGTATAGCCATGCCAATGCCCGAACCAATAAACACGCCCCCAAAAACCGCCGTAAGTAGCTTATCATGCGTAACATCAGGAAAATTAACAAACGCAATACATAACGAAAGGCCTGCAATGGCCAGCGCGCTTTTAATGGCGAAGGTGACGCCAAGTTTACGATACCCTAAAAATAAAAAAGGAAAATTTATAACAAATATCAGTACTGATAAAGGAGTTTTCGTGATATCGGCTACCAACATAGATATACCGGTAACCCCCCCGTCAATAAAATGGCTCGAGAGCAGAAACCCCTTTAAGCCCATGCCAGCGGATAATATCCCAGATATAATAAGTAATGAATCGACGAATGCGCCCCTGAATTTCATAGTGCTATTTATACAGTAACCAATTAGATGAGTGGTTAAGATAGCAAAAAAATCAGCAGCGGTGACACAGATTAGTCACCAAAAATTTCACGCGCCTGATTGTTAGGCGCTTGCGGGTGTTCATGATGTGAGCGTGTGCTGAACGTGAACACTTGCCCAACACAGTCGCTTCAGGGGGGCAGGTTTATTGTTTACCAGCCGCTCTTTAGTCCTTCTTTCAGTGCCGCCTGGTATTTCTCCAGGTCGAAAGCGTACAGGTAGGGTGCTTTATGGGCACCACCTTTACGGGTTTGGTCCAGCTTGTTTAAAATACCGAAGCCTAAAATACGGCGCTGGAAATTACGGCGGTCCAACTTTTTATCCAGGATGGTTTCATACAGCTTCTGCAGTTCGGGCATGGTAAATTCGCGGGGCATCAGGTTATAACCAATCGGCTGGTAATTAAGCTGCAGGCGTAGGGTATCTAATGCCGTCCTGAATATCAGTTCGTGGTCGAGTTGAAAGGAGGGCAGGTCGTTAAGGTCGCGCCAGGTGCATATTTCAGAAAAGTCGTCGGGCGTGGGTGTCACATTAAAAAAATCAACTAAGGCATAGTAGCCTATAGATATAAAACGCTGGCCAAAAAAGTTTTTCTCTTCGGGCAGCATATCCTTATACATTTCGTTGTGCACTTTAGAGCGGTCGGGGTCGCCAAAAACATGAAACTGTTGTAAAAATATCTCGTCTATACCGGTCCGCTCCTTTAAAATTCGGTCGGCGGCCTTTTCAATAGGTTCCTCCTTGCGCACAAAGCCGCCAGGCAAATACCAGGCTTCTTCGTTGTTGCTTTTCAGCATCAACACCTTCATCTGCCCTTCATGAAAACCAAATACCACACAATCAATAGATATGTGGTTAAGGTACTTCTTTCCGGCTTCGGCCCAAAACTCTTCCAGCTCTTGCTTAGTTAACATTTATGTTATTGATAAAAATACTTTGAATGTTTAAATTTAATATTTACAATTGTGTACCAATTACACCATGTGTTAAGCATTATTAAAAACCAATAATAGCTAATAAATTTTTATAGTGTTTTAATAATGCAAAAATTAACATTTATTTGGTTTATAACCTTACGCCCCAAATATCGCATTGATGAAAAGATATTTTACCAATAAGCCAGTTGCTTACCTAAGCGCGGCTATGCTGCTTTGCCTGCCTTTAGGCAACGCTTTAGCTCAAATACAAAGCGAAACGGCAAAAATGAATGCCTTTGTAAGTGGTTTAATGAAAAAAATGACCGTTGACGAAAAGATAGGTCAATTAAACCTGGTAACAGGCGGCATGGCCATAACGGGATCGGTAACCAACAACGGTATCAGCGAAGGGGTAAAGAAAGGCAGCATTGGCGGCATATTTGGGTTATATGGCACCGAAAACGTGCGTAAAATGCAGGAAGCGGCAGTAAAAGGTACACGGCTGCACATCCCATTAATATTCGGCCTTGATGTAATACACGGCCACCGTACCATATTCCCGATCCCGTTAGGGATGTCAACCACCTGGGATATGGGGCTTGTTGAGCAGGCCGCCCATATTGCCGCTAAAGAGGCTACGGCCGAAGGGTTGAACTGGGTATTTTCGCCGATGGTTGATATTGCCCGCGATGCCAGATGGGGGCGTATATCTGAAGGTGCAGGCGAAGACCCATACCTGGGTGGTAAAATTGCCGCCGCTATGATAAGAGGTTACCAGGGTACCAGCATGAGAAATGCCGACGCGGTTATGGCCTGCGTAAAACATTTTGCGCTTTACGGCGGCGCCGAAGCCGGCCGCGAATATAATACGGTTGACATGAGCCGCCTGAGCATGTATAATTATTACCTGCCCCCATATAAAGCAGCACTTGATGCAGGCGCGGGCAGTTTCATGAGTTCGTTCAACGTGGTTGACGGTGTGCCTGCAACAACCAATAAATGGCTGTTGACAGATCTGCTGCGCAAGCAGTGGGGGTTTAAGGGTTTTGTGGTGTCGGATTACACCGCTTTAAACGAAGTTACCAACCACGGACTGGGCGACCTGCAAACTGTATCGGCCCTGGCCTTAAAAGCAGGGTTGGATATGGATATGGTGGGTGAAGGCTTTTTGACCACCCTGAAAAGATCTTTGCAGCAAGGCAAGGTAACCCAGGCCGAAATAGATCAGGCTTGCCGCCGGGTGCTCGAGGCAAAATACAAGCTGGGTTTATTTGATAATCCTTACAAATCTATAGACCCGGAACGCGAAAAGACTGAGATAATGACCGAGGCTAACCGTAAGGCTGCACGTGTTACCGCCGAGCACTCGTTTGTACTGCTGAAAAACGCCAACCAGATACTACCGCTAAAAAAATCAGGAGGCAGCATCGCCCTTGTTGGCCCGCTTGCTGATAATAAAAGGGATATGCTGGGTACCTGGGTAATTGGCGGCGAATGGGAAAAATCGGTCAGCGTAATGGAAGGGATCAAACACATCGTAGGCGATAATGTGAAGATCAATTATGCGAAGGGCAGTAATATTACCGATGACACGACCTTTATGAAGCGCCTTAATTTTGGGCCCGGCATGGTAACGCTTGATAAGCAATCGCCCGAGGATATGATCGACGAGGCTGTTAAGGCGGCAAAAAAATCAGATATCATTGTCGCGGTGGTGGGCGAATCGCAAAGTATGAGCGGCGAATCGTCGAGCCGGTCAGATATCAGTATCCCTGAAAGCCAACAGATGATGTTAAAGGCGCTTGCCAAACTGGGTAAGCCCATAGTTATAGTATTATTTAACGGCAGGCCGCTAACCTTAACCTGGGAAAATGATAATGCCGCTGCTATACTAAACGTATGGGCGCCGGGTACCGAAGCGGGTAACGCCATTGCCGAAGTGCTGTTTGGCAACTATAACCCATCGGGTAAATTAACTACCACGTTTCCGCGTAGCGTAGGGCAAATACCTTTATACTATAACCATTTAAATACGGGCCGCCCTTACTCATCAGGCCCTACCAAGTTCAAGTCGAATTATCTCGACATCAGTAACGATCCGCTTTATCCGTTTGGTTATGGATTAAGCTACACTAATTTTACCTATAGTAATATAAAGCTGAGCAAAACACGGTTAAAAGGTAGCGAAACACTTACCGCAACAGTTACTGTAACCAATAGCGGCCATTACGATGGCGAAGAAGTTGTACAGTTGTATATTACCGACCCGGTTGCAAGCATAAGCCGCCCGGTGCAAGAGCTTAAAGGGTTTACAAAAATAAACCTGAAGGCAGGGGAGCAACAGGATGTGAGTTTTAAGATCACTACGCAGCAGCTTAAGTTTTACAACAGCCAGCTTAAATATGATTGGGAACCCGGCGACTTCATTGTACGGATAGGTACAAGCTCGGCCGGTACAAAAAGTGCCGGTATTAAATGGGCTAAATAACCTAAGCGTGGCAGGGTACGTTTTTTCTTAAATTATTTTTATATAAAATATCATCCAATATGCCTTAATAATATTATTAAGGCATATTTTTTTTATACAAAGTGTGTAATTGTCTAAAAAATGGGTTGGTGTAAAATACCCGTATTCAGGTGCCGATTTCTAATATCATAAATGTAAAAATGACATAAGTTTTCTATGAGGTTTGTTTTATGCACCGAACTTCTTAAAAAAATAAAAAAAGTATTTTAAATTTTAAGAAGGTGAACGGGCTTTCACGGCTTTTATAAAATTTAAAAGAGTTTTTTGGTCGGAAAAAGCCTTTATAACAACATTTTTACATTGTTAAATTGTTACTTTCATGTGGTTTATATTAACAATACGATAATTAATTATTAACACAGCTTGAATATTGTTTAATAAATGCAGTGATAAAATAAATAATTAATAATTCTGTAAATGCAACTTGTGTAACCTGTACACACTATTTATATTAGAGCATTACCAATTATAAACTTTTCTTTTTAAAGAAAGGCGTACTGAACTTAACGGACAAAAAACAATAACAAACCTTTGGTTAGGGGAGTTATGTTGTAAACGGAATAAATTTTTAGACAGGATAGTGTAACTATATGATAAAACTTTTACAATTTTTTCTTTTTGATCTACTCATGTTTATCGGGCGCCGCCCGGCCTTTCAAAAAAGAAATCTTCAAAGTTTCTCTTTAGTTGCTATTTCCAGCAAACAGCCCAACAACCGAATTACGTTCTTAAATCAAATATATTAATCAACTAAATCTCAATCTCATGTTTAAAAGTTTACTCCTTAAAGGAAGAGCACTATGCCTGCTACTATGCTGCATGGTTTCTTCATTGGTAGTTACAGCTCAAACAAAGCACACCGGAAAGGTTACTGGCAGCGACGACAAGTTGCCTGTAGTTGGAGCCACTGTGCAGGTTAAAGGCACTACCATTGGTACACAAACAGACGTTAACGGACAGTTCAGCCTGAACGTTAGTCCGGGTACCGTATTAGTGGTATCTTATCTGGGTTATCAAACCCAGGAAGTTACTGTTGGCGCGTCAGAAACAATTAATGTTGTTTTGCAGGTTGGCAATAACACGTTGAACGAAGTGGTAGTAACCGGCTACACCTCGCAACGTAAAAAAGACATTTCGGGTTCGGTTACAACTGTGAATGTTGCGGCAGCAAAATCAGTGCCTTCTGTAAGTGCTGAAAGTATCCTGCAAGGCCAGGCGGCCGGTGTTAACGTTGTAACACAAGGTACTCCGGGTGGCGGCTCACAAGTTACCATCCGCGGTTTAAGTAACTTTAACAATTCATCACCGCTGTATGTGGTTGACGGATTGCAAACAGGAAACATCTCAAACCTAAACCCTAACGATATCGAGTCGATCTCGGTATTGAAAGATGCGGGTGCTGCTGCTATCTATGGTGTTAGCGGTGGTAACGGTGTTATCGTAGTTACAACCAAAAAAGGTAAGCAAGGTAAAACAACCATCTCTTACGACGCATTTTACGGTACTACCCAGCCATTAAGCGGTAACGTATTTAATTTGCTAAATGCCGATCAGTTTGAGCAATTGGTTGCTAAGGTTGACCCTGATAACGATTTAATGAAGGGTAACCCTAAAGGTAACAAATTCTACGATTACGGTTATCAGTCGGGCGCTGGTGCTAAAGGTGTATTTAACCAGGAGCAAGCCAGCACATTTTTGCCAAACTATCACTTGGATAACGATCCTGCAAGGGACTACCTGATCCAGAAGTTTGTTAAAGGTGCAGGTACCGATTGGTTCCACGAGATTTTCAAAAGTGCTCCTATCCAGCAGCACTCGTTAAGCGCAAGTGGTGCAAGCGATAAAAGCAACTACTTTATGTCTTTAGGTTACACCAACCAACAAGGTACGCTTATCAATACTTACTTTAAAAGATACCAGGCCCGTGTTAACACCACCTTTAGTGTAAAAGACCACATCAGGTTGGGCGAAAACTTAAGCTATTACTATAACAGCTCGCCTAACGGCGGCGGTGGTTTAGTTGGTGGTAACCAGGCTGAAGGTAACCCTATCTCTGAAACTTACCGTACACTTCCAATTATTCCTGTACGCGATATTGCGGGTAACTTAGGTGGTACTTATGCAGGCCCTGCCGCTTTAGGTAACGCACTTAACCCGGTTGGTATGCAAGAGCGCCAAAGCACTACCCATACCAACGAATATGGTGTGCAAGGTACTGTGTTTGCAGAAGCCGACTTCCTGAAACACTTTACAGCACGTACTGCTTACAGTGCTGATATCTACAACCGTTACTACTATAACATCGGTTACCGCCAGTATGATAGCGGCGAGGCCCATGGTGGTAACAATAGCTACAGCGAAGGTTCATCATACGATAGCAACTTTAACTGGAGCAACACTATCAACTACAAGCAAGTATTTGGAAAACATAATATCAGTTTATTAGGTGGTTTTGAGCAAAGGGGCTATACCGGCCGCGAGATAAACGCGCAGGCTAAAAACCTTTTCTCACTTGATCCTTTCTTCGCTAACATCCAAAACGGTCAGGCCGGTCAGACAACTGCTGACAGCCGGTTTAGGGATCTTAACACCATCATGTCATTTTTTGGCCGTTTAGATTATACCTTTAATGACAGGTATATTATCGGCGCAACTATCCGTCGCGATGGTAGCTCTCGTTTTGCAGCGGGTAACAAGTGGAGTACTTTCCCTGCGGTATCTGCGGCATGGCGCGTAACTCAGGAAGACTTTGCTAAAGGTTTAAACTGGTTAAACGACTTAAAGATACGCGGTAGCTACGGTACATCAGGTTTCAACGGTAACGTAGGTGTAAACAGTGCTTATGCAGCCTTTGGTGGTGGCCCGGGTTCATCATCTTATGCTATCGATGGTTCGTCAAATTCAGTTATCCCAGGTTACTTAAGAAACTCATTGGGTAACCCTAACGCAGTTTGGGAAACTGATAAAACCTTAAACGTTGGTTTCGATGCATCATTATTTAACCACTTGGATATTAGTGCCGAATATTACAAAAAAACAATTTCGGACCTGTTGGTAGTTGTACCTGTTCCTGCAACAGTTGGTACACAAGAAGGAGCATGGCCAACTGTTAACAACGGTCAGGTTGTAAATAGAGGTTTAGATCTTACCGCTACTTACCACGGCTCGGCCGGTGAGTTTACCTACTCAATTGGTGCTAACATCACCACTGTAAGTAACGAAATTACAAAGTTAGGTGCTCCGTTCTTCGCCTCAGATGTTCGTAACGGTAACGTAGTTTACAACCAGGTAGGCGGCCCAATTGGCGCGTTCTACGGTTACAAGGTTGTAGGTTACTGGAATACCCAAGCCGAGATAGATGCGCTTGACGCACAACAAAAACCAGATTTGTTTGGATCTGTGCCGGTTTACCAGGATAAAGCTGCTCCGGGCCGCTTCCGTTATGCTGATGTAAACGGCGATGGTCGTATCACCGATGCTGACCGTACCCAGATTGGTGACCCGACCCCAGATTTCACTTATGGTGTTAACCTGAACCTTGGTTACAAAGGGTTTGACCTTAGCGCTGTATTATATGGTTCACAAGGTGGCGAAATTTATAACAGCGTGAAATATTGGACTAACTTTTACGGTACTCAAACCGGTAACAAAAGTATAGACCTGCTGAAATACGCTTGGGATCCTGCTAAATCTGCAGCAGAAAACGCAAATGCAAAAGCGCCTATAGCTGAAAAAACAACCACTTTCAGTACTTCTGATGCCGTAAACTCGTACTACGTAGAAAATGGCTCATACCTTAAATTAAAATCGGTACAAATTGGTTATAAATTTGCGCCAAGCATTCTTAAGACTGTTGGTGTTGATCAGTTACGTGTTTACGTACAAGGTACTAACCTGTTTACCTCTACCAAATATACAGGTCTTGATCCGGAGCTTCAGGCATATGATGGCCGTAACAGCCAGGGCATAGACAGAGGTAGCTACCCTAACAACGAACGCAGATTTATTTTTGGCGTAAACCTTAGTTTCTAACAATAACTAACATAATATATAAAGAGAATAGTTATGAAAAAAAGTTTTAAATTAAAAGTCCTTATACCGGCAACACTCGTGTTGCTTGGAGGCTCTTATTCATGTAAGAAGTATCTTGATCAGGCGCCTATCGGCTCGCTGATTCCCGATGTGGTTGCAACACGTACGGGTGTTGATGGTGTTCTTATTGGCGCATACTCAGTTGTTGACGGTGTATTTGACGGCCAGGCGGGGAGCCCATGGGAAACCGGTACCGATAACTGGGTATATGGTAGTGTGGTAGCCGGCGAGGCCTTTAAAGGCTCTAACCCTGGTGACCAGCCTGCCGCTGCAAACCTTGAGGCGTTTAGCGCTACAGGTGCTAACGATTACTTAGATCACAAATGGCGTGTATGCTATGCCGGTGTACAACGTGCTAATGATGTAATCAGGTTATTAGCCCAGGTTAAAGATGGTTCTGTTACGCCCGAACAACAAACACAGTATATAGCCGAGGCCCGTTTCCTGCGTGGGTTCTTCCACCTGGAAGCTGCTAAACTTTGGAAAAACGTGCCGTATGTGGATGAAACGATCACCTACGCGGCACAAAACTACAATATTCCAAATGATGGCCCTATATGGGATAAAATTGAGGCTGACTTTGCAGCTGCTGCACAAGACCTGCCTGAAACACAGCCGCAAATTGGCCGTGCAAACAAATGGGCAGCTTTAGCATTCGAAGCTAAAACGCTTATGTTTGACCATAAGTACGGCGATGCTTTTACTATTTTGAAAAATGTAATTGACAATGGTAAAACAAGTTCAGGCGCAAAATACGCTTTAGGTAAATATGCTAACAACTTTAACCCGTCTACCAAGAACGGCCCTGAGGGTGTATTTGTGGTACAGGCATCTGTACATGATGGTGCGAATGGTTTGAATGGTAACGCTGGTAACGTGTTAAACTTCCCATCTGCAGGCCCTGCAGGATGCTGCGGTTTCTTCCAGCCAACATTTGATTTTGTAAACTCATTTAAAGTTGATGCTAACGGATTGCCGTTAATGGATACTTATCAAAATGATTTCATGAAAAATGATCAGGGTGTGCCTGCCGGTACTGTGTTTATGCCGGGCGATGAGTTAGTTGATGCCAGGTTAGACTGGTCAGTAGGCCGTCGTGGTATCCCATATTTAGACTGGGGAATTTGCCCTGGTGCTGCCTGGGCCCGTGACCAGCCAAACGGTGGTCCGTACCTGCCAATTAAAAACGTATACTACAAAGCCGCGCAATCAACTACTTCAGATTCATACGGTGGCTGGGCTGCAAACCAGTCAACTTCAAATAGCTATAATGCTATCCGTTTTGCTGATGTTATTTTATGGGCAGCTGAGTGTGCAGTTGAAGCAAACCAACTTTCGGTTGCTGAAGGTTACGTTAACCAGGTAAGGGCCCGTGCTGCTGACCAAAGCGGTTGGGTTAAAGGTAAGCTAACCGGCTACACCGGCGGTGATGTTGAAAAGCCTGAAGTTGATAATAGCCAGTTTGCTGCAAACTACAAAGTAGGCTTATACACCGGCCAGTTTACTACAAACGGCCAGGCATATGCCCGTAAAGCGGTTTACTTTGAGCGCAAGCTTGAGTTAGGTATGGAAGGCCATCGTTTCTTCGACTTATCGCGTTGGGATGCCGTAAATGGCGGCCCTGCAGGTTCGATCATGTCAACAGAGATCGAAAAATTCCTGAAAAATACCCGTGATTTTGGTGATAAATTTGCCTCAGCGGTAATGAAAGTTGCTAAATTCACGTCTAACAAGAATGAGCTTTACCCGATCCCTCAATTCCAAATTGATATTTCTAAAGGCACATTGAAACAAAATCCTGGCTATTAATAAGTTAATAGCTTTTAGAAGAGGGGAAGGTAATCTTATCTTCCCCTCTTTTTTTATTGATAAATTTCTTAATATCGTTGAATGAAACCCCTTAAATACCTGCTGTTGATCGTTCTGCCGCTTTTTATATTCTCGTGTAAAAAGGCCACCATGTTCGAGAAAATTTCCTCTTCGCACTCCCGCATAAAATTCAATAACGAAATAGTAGAAAACGATACCATTAACCCGCTTGATAAGCTTAATATTTATAATGGTGGCGGGGTTGGTATAGGCGATTTTAACAACGATGGATTGCAGGATATTTATTTTGTTGGTAATGCCGTATCAAACCGGCTTTATATAAATAAAGGCGATTTTAAATTTGATGATGTAACCGAAAAAGCCGGTGTTGGCGGCAAGGGCGGATGGGGCCGTGGGGTAGCTGTAGTTGATATTAATAATGACGGATTAAAGGATATTTACGTTTGTAACACTTTGCTTAACGATTCGGTTAAGCGGTTAAACCTGCTTTACATAAACCAGGGTGTTGATAAAAATGGCGTACCGGTTTTTAAAGAATCGTCAAAAGAATACGGCCTCGATATAAACATACACTCTACCATGGCATCGTTTTTTGATTATGATAACGATGGCGACCTGGATATGTATCTTACCGTTAACGAGGCACAATCAACCGATAATACAAGTTCGTTCAGGCCGATTCTGAAGGATGGATCAAGCCGCAGTACAGGCAGGCTTTACCGCAACGATTACGACCCCAAATTAAAGCATGGTGTTTACACTAATGTATCAAAACAGGCCGGCATACTCATAGAGGGTTACGGCCACGCCGCCAGTATTGTAGATATAAATCGTGACGGCTGGAAAGATATTTACGTCACCAACGATTTTTTACCAAGCAATATCCTGTATATCAATAATCACGACGGTACGTTTACCGATCGTACCCAGGAGTATTTTAAACATACCGCAACCAGCGCAATGGGTCAGGATATACAGGATATTAATAACGATGGCCTGGCGGACGTTTTCGAACTGGATATGGACCCGGAAGATAACTACCGCAAAAAGATGTTCATGCCCGGTACCGCATATCAGTTATATCAAAATTTCGACACTTACGGATATCAATACCAATATAATCATAATACCTTGCAGCTAAACCAGGGCCCGCGTTTGGGTCAGAACGATTCTATTGGCGCGCCGGCATTTAGCGAAGTTGCCTTTTTAAGCGGGGTAGCCCAAACCGACTGGAGCTGGGGGCCTATGATAACCGATTTTGATAACGATGGCTTCAGGGATATTGTAGTAACAAACGGTTACCCGCGCGATGTTACAGACCATGATTTTATTGTTTTCAGGAACGAATCTTATATTGTAGCAAGCAAAAAACAGATACTGCAGCAAATACCTATCGTTAAAATATCAAACTATGCCTTCAGAAATAACGGCAGGCTGCAATTTGAAGATGTCACTAAAAACTGGGGGATTGATATCCCTTCATTTTCTAATGGTGCCGCCTATGCGGATCTGGACAACGATGGCGCCATGGATATGATCATTAATAATATCGATGATGAAGCTTTTATTTATAAAAACACCTCACGCGAAAAGGATAAAAACAGTAATCATTATCTGCAGATACAGTTTAAGGGCAATCCTCAAAACAAGGATGGGATAGGCGCCTGGGCCGATATTTATTACGACCACGGTAAACACCAGGTGTATGAAAATACCCCCTTCCGCGGTTATTTGTCAACTATTCAGGATATCGCGCATTTCGGGTTGGGGAAGGTCGCTAATATCGATTCTGTTGTCATAAAATGGACAAACGGTAAACAGCAGACCCTGACAAACGTAAAAGCTGACCAGTTGCTTAAAGTTGACATCAGCAATGCTAAAACGCCGTATAATTTCAACTTTTTACCCGTTAACAGCCGGTCGCTGTTTGCCGAGGTAACCAAGTCCGTAGGTATAAACTATAAACACAACGATGTCGATTTTTCGGACTTTAATGTACAAAAGCTATTGCCACATAAATTATCGGAGTATGCGCCGGCAGTAGCAGTAGGCGATGTAGACGGCAACGGGTTTGATGATATGGTTGTGGGCGGTACTTCAAAGTACCCGGCCCAGCTTTTTTTACAGCAGGCAAGTGGTAAATTTATTCAGCGCAACCTGGTAACAACCACACAGCAGCCCGCAGATAAGTATAAGGATGAAGGATTGTTATTATTTGATGCAGACGGCGACGGCGACCTCGACCTGTATGTGGCGAGCGGCGGATACGAAGCCGAACCAAACTCAAAGCAATATCAGGACAGGGTGTATGCAAACGATGGTAAGGGCAACTTTACATTGCAGGCCGATGCCTTACCCGCCAATTTTACAAGTAAACTATGCGTAAAAGCAGTAGATTATAATAAAGACGGAACGCTTGACCTGTTTGTATCGGGCAGGGTTGACCCATGGAACTATCCTAAGCCAGTGTCCAGTTTTATCTTACGTAACGACAGCAAAAAAGGGCATATTAAATTTTCAGATGTAACCTCAACGGTTGCAAAAGGGTTAAAAAACTTAGGCCTGGTATGCGATGCATCCTTCACAGATTATGATAACGATGGCTGGCCCGACCTGGTTATAACAGGCGAATGGATGCCGGTTACCTTTATGAAAAACGACCACGGCATATTTAAAAATGTAACCCCTAATACTGGTGTTGCAAATAAACTTGGCTGGTGGAATACGATAGCCGGCGGCGATTTTGACCATGACGGGGATATCGATTATATAGTTGGTAACACCGGTTTAAATACATTTTACAAGGGGACCGATGAATACCCCGCATACATTACCGCCAAAGATTTTGATAACAACGATAGCTATGACGCCATACCCTCGCTGTTTCTGAAAGACAAGCAAGGGGTGATGAAAGAATTTCCGGCGCATACCCGCGATGATATCGTGAAGCAGATCATTGGCATGAGGGTGAAATTTCAAAATTATAAATCGTACGCTGTAGCTACGATGGATAGCGTAATTACCCCCGACATGCGTAAAGGCGCTGTAAGGTTAAAGGCAAACGAACTGCGGTCGTGCTATATGCGTAATGACGGGCATGGTAAATTTACCATGATACCATTGCCGATAGAAGCGCAAATGTCGCAGCTTGCAGGGATAATTGTTGATGATTTTGATGGCGACGGCAACCTTGATGTAGCCCTTAACGGTAACGATTATGGTACCGAGGTTAGCACCGGCCGGTATGATGCCTTTAACGGTTTATTATTAAAAGGTGATGGTAAAGGTGGGTTTAAGCCTTTAAGCATTATGCAAAGCGGTATTTACATACCCGGCGATGGTAAAGCGCTTGTAAAATTACGAAGCGCGAAGGGTAATTACTTACTGGCTGCCACACAGTATAAGGATGCTTTAAAAGTTTTTGAATTAAAAAAGCCGGTAACTACAGTTAGTTTGCAGCCATTGGATATGTTTGCTATTATTAAATACAAGAACGGCAAAACTGCTAAGCAGGAATTCTATAACGGCGGATCGTTTCTGTCGCAATCCGGCCGTTTTTTTAACATAGATTCATCAATGGCGTCTGTTAGCATAACAGATAACGCCGGCCATACCCGAAATATACCTTTAAAATAATATATATAGCCGATGACCATGAGATACTTTAAGGTTTTTATTGCAGCCATATTTTGCCTGTTGGCAGTAAGCTGCAGGCAAAAACCAAAGATAGCCCGCATAAGTGATGCCGAGGTTTTGCACCAAAACGTTGACGAGTTAACACAGGTCATAATCTACGATGTGTTTAGTCCGCCGGTGGCCAGCCGTATATATGGTTATACTACGCTTGCCGCGTACGAGGCAATGCGTTTTGAAGATCCAAAATATGCTTCCATTGCCGCCCAGCTCAAAGGTTTTAAAAATTTACCGCAGCCACAAAAAGGCGTAAAGTATAATTATGCGCTGGCCGCAACAAAAGCGTTTTTTACCGTTGCGCATAAGGTTACCTTTTCGGTAGATACCCTAAAGCGGTATGAGAATAAAGTTTTTGCCATGTACCAGGATAACCTGGACGATTCGGTTTATGCCCGTTCTGTTGCCTTTGGCGAAAAGGTTGGCGACGCTATATTGGCACGATCTAAATTTGACAATTATGCCAAAACAAGGGGCAAACCCAGGTTTTTGGGCAGCAGCGATAATGGTAAGTGGCGCCCAACCGCCCCCGATTACCTGGATGGGGTGGAATTTTGCTGGGGCACCATGGAAACCTTTGTTGTAAAATCATCAACAGATTTTGCCTTACCGCCGCCGCCACCATTTAGCGAAGACAAAAACAGCGAATACTACAAGCAAAACGTTGTGGTTTATGAGCAAAGCAAAAAGCTTACGCCCGAACAGATTGCCATAGCCAGGTTTTGGGATGATAACCCATTTGTGATACAGCATAACGGGCACATGATGTTTGTGAACAAGAAAATTACGCCGGGCGGCCATTGGATAGGTATTACGGCTATCGCCTGTAAAAAAACAAAAGCTAATGCCGTTAAAACCGCGCAGGCCTACGCTTTAACCTCAATTGCCTTATATGATGCCTTTATATGCGGCTGGCAGGTTAAATACACTACAGAGTACATAAGGCCGGTTACCGTTATAAACGATAAAATGGACCCTAAATGGCTGCCGCTTCTGCAAACGCCGCCGTTCCCCGAGTACCCAAGCGGTCATAGCGATATAAGCGGAGCAGCCGCCGTAGTGCTAACGCATTTATTTGGAGATAACTTTGAGTATGACGATACCAGCGACCTGCGCTACATTGGCATGCAGCGTCATTTCAAATCTTTTTTAAAAGCATCAGACGAGACCTCTATCAGCAGGTTTTACGGCGGCATACACTATAAGAACAGCGTTGACCAGGGCGCTATACAGGGCCGTAAAATAGGCGAATTTATTTGGAATACCTTAAAGCTGCATAACTAAGCAATACTAATTATGAAATTAAAGCATACCTTTTTATTTACTTCTGTTATATTTTCGGGGGTTGCGTTATTATCATTAAGTACCGTGCTGGACGGTTGTAAAAGCAAAACCAATGCACCTTACAAGCTTACCGGTGATACCATTGCCGATGGTAAGTACCTTGTAGAAAAGCATTGCACAAAATGCCACGCGCTGGTTCCTGCTAATACCCTTACAAAGGATGTTTGGCGGATGCACGTACTCCCCGGGATGGCCAAATACTTAGGTATATCTACCTATGGCCCCGATTTTTTTAAGGATCCCAAGGATACCGGCGGGATATCAATAGTAAACTGGCAGGCCATTGTTGATTATTATAAAAAACTGGCCCCTGATACCCTGTTACCGGCTAAACGGCCTGTTGCCTTAGTTAACGATTGGGCCGGCTTTACCCTGAAAAAGCCTGCACGGGTTAATGATATATGCTTTACCACTATGGTAGCCGCCAGCCCGGCAACCGGTAAAATTTACACCAGCGACGTTATGTCAGCGCAGTTAACAGAGTGGGATGAACAGTTTACATCCACAAAAGTTGCTGATATGCCATCGCCGGCCGTTGATGCCAGTTTTATTAAAGATGAACATGGTATTGATAAAGCCATAATTGCGTGCATCGGGCGCATGGACCTTGTAGATTTCCCTAACGGGAGAGTGTTTAGTGTAAACTTATCAGGTGGAAAACAAACGCCCGAACAAATTGCGTTAGACCTGCCGCGCCCTGTACAAACCGTTAGCGCCGATTTTGACAAGGACGGTAAAATGGAAACAGTGATATGCGGCCAGGGAAATTTTAAAGGAGGTGTTTTTCTGCTTAAACAGGGGGCGGATAAAGCTTACAAACAATTCACCATATCTGAGCGGCCAGGCGCGGTGCAGGCAGTGGCTCAGGACTTCAATAACGACGGTTACCCGGATATCATGGTGCTGTTTGGCAGCGGCGACGAAGGTTTGACCTTGTTTTTAAACGATAAAAAGGGCGGCTTTACCGACAGAGAACTGCTGCGTTTCCCGCCGGTGTACGGTTCAACCAGCTTTCAGCTGGCGGATATCGACCACGATGGCAACCTTGATCTGTTATATACCTGCGGTTATAATTTCCGCGATTCCAGGATCCTGAAACCGTACCATGGCCTCTATATTTACAAGAACACCGGCGATTTTAATTTTAAACAAACCTGGTTTTACCCTATCAATGGCGCGACAAAAGTTATAGCTGCTGATTTTGATAAAGACGGCGATCTGGATATTGCCACCATCGCTTTCTTTGCCGATATGAAGAATAACCCTGCTGAAGAATTTATATATTTTGAGCAGGAAAAACCAATGCAGTTTAAACCGCATGCTGTGCCGGTGAGCAAGTACGGCCGCTGGATGACAATGGATGTAAGCGACCTTAACAAAGACGGCAAGCCGGATATTATATTGGGCAACTACGCCAGCGGGTTTTTATTCCAGCCGAATTTCTCGCCATCGTGGGACGAGCGCCAGCCGTTTATTGTATTGGAGAATCATATAAAAGAGTAGGTACAACGTTTTTATGCCGTATTGCTGAATTGGGTGGCAAACCTAACGCTATTATTTCTTCTTCAAATAATTGGTAACCCTGGTTATTTCGTCAGGATAAACCGCAATGTGGTGAGTATGTATCAGTACCGATTCGTTTTCGTTTATAATGGCTTTGGTGCCGAGGGCGGGCATGTGGCAGGCGATACATTTTGCCTGTAGTATGGTCGCGTCTATTTTCCCGGTCATTTTACAAACGTTATGGCTTTCGGCCTTATGGCAGGTTTGGCATCGCTGTGCAAAAAGCAGTGCGTTCCCGCGCTCGTTTTTATGCGTATTGTGGCAGGTATTGCAGTCCATTTTACTGCTGATGTAGCACTTGCTGGTTTTTAACATATCCAGCTGGTCGCCATGCACATCAAGGTGGGCAAGGTCTGTTGGCCCGGCAGAGGGGGCGTGTTTCTTAAAATCGGTAAGTTTATCGCCCGGCTTAAAGTCAAATATCGATCTGAAGTTCTCGGTTTTGGTACCCGAGTGACAGGTGCCGCAAAGGTCAACCTTTTGCTCGCGTGTGAGGTCGCTTATTTTAGTGATGTACTTTGCCGTTTTAACGCCGGGGTTTGCTGTCTGGAAATCTACATGCTGCCTTGCCCCGCCGTGGCATCGTTCGCAATCGATGCTTAAGATCACGGAGTTTTTTTGAAAGCCAATGGTTTCGCCCCCAAAGCTTGGTACACGTCCCGGTTCGGTTTTGGCGTACGAAGCATGGCACTCCATGCAACGAATATTTATCATCCTGTCGAAACTCGCCATAACGGTATCATAGCCAGGGCTCATTATCCAGTGATTTTTGGTATTATCAAATGAAACAGGAAGCTGAAATAATTCGTTATCGTTCCAATACAAATAACTTTCGCCCTTAACGCCGCCCATGGCAATATCCATGCGTGCAGCTTCAGTTTTTTTTCCGTTTACATAGTAGCTTTGATAAAGCCCGCTATCCGTTTTAGTCATTAACACCTCAGAGTGACCGTTGTAAGGAAAAACATTCTCACCGTCTGCAAAGCTACCGCTTACGGTTTTGGCAGATGCCGGCGAAGATGCGATGTAATGTGCCATGTGCAGGTAGCTTTTGCTGATATCCGCGTGGCAGCTTATACAGGTTTCGGGCCCGGCATAGGCTTGGCCGCGAGGATCGTGCGCTTCACTTTTGCTGAAACACTGCGATAAAATAACTGCCATCGGGAACAGGAAAACAGGTAGCAACAGGAATTTCCTTTTTAGCATTAGCGGTAGATGTGCATTGTTGCGCTAATGTTAACCAATAATCATGAAAATTACCGTTGCTTTTAGATAACCTTTTTGTTACAAAGGAAATATTTATTTAATAGTTGAATAGTCCGGGTGAACTGGTAAACCTGTCCCTGAGCGATCAGATGGTTAATAATTAATGTACGAAACCGTACGTAGAACTGTCCGTTATCGTACACCTCTCGGCCAAAAAGTGCCCGGAAATGAATAGGGAGGCGCTTTTTCGACTGGCATCTGCTTTGTCCGATCGCGATAGAACATTCATAAACTATTAAAACTCATCGGTATGTTTAAAAATCTATTTAAAACAGCATGGCGCAATGTGTTGCGTAACAAATCGTACACGTTTATAAATATCGTTGGTCTTGGCTCGGGCATATCTGTTTGCCTGGTCATTTTTGTACTGATACAGTTCCATTTAAGCTTTGATAATTTTCATACCAAAAAGGATAGGATATACCGGATGCTGACGGAGTATCACCATGCCGATTCGAAAGACATTTTTTACGGAGCAGGAATAGCGCGCGGCATACCGCAAACCCTGAAAACAGATATACCCGAGCTTGAAGCTTACGCTCCTATATTTCACGGTTATAACGAGCAGATACAGGTATTAAATGCTGCCGGGCAAATTGAAAAGAAGTTTAAAGAGGACGGAGTATTTGCAACTACGCCGTCTTTCTTTAAGATTTTCGATTTTCCGCTGCTGTTGGGCGATGCCAATACAGCACTGAGCAACCCAAATTCGGTATTATTAACAAAAGAAACCGCCGAAAGATACTTTGGTGACTGGCGGCAGGCCATGGGTAAAACCATACGCTGGGCTAATAAGGACGTTTTAAAAGTAACCGGTATTATGGCGCCTATTCCCCGGAATACCGATTTTCAGTTTAAGGTGCTGTTTTCGTTAGGCACGGGCCGCACCGCCAGCATGCTTACATCAAACGATTATGACAGTACCGGCGGATTTTATGGCTGCTATGTATTGGCGCCCGCCGGCATGACAGGAGCCCAGCTAACCGGCAAGCTGCAAGCGCTGATGAAAAAATACCGCTCGCCCGAAAATAAAGACAGCGAAGTGGCCCAGCCATTAAGTGAAGTGCATTTTGATAGTAAGGTTGATAATTACTCCAATATTGCTATCACACGGCAAATGATAAATATGCTTTGGATGATAGGGGCGTTCATACTGATAATTGCCTGCGTAAACTTTGTTAACCTGGCTACCGCCCAGGCAGTAAACCGGGCTAAAGAGGTTGGGATCCGAAAAGTGCTTGGTGGTAACCGCAGCCAGCTGCAAATCCAGTTTTTAACCGAAACGTTTGTTATCGTGCTTATATCGCTTGTACTAAGCGCGGGTATAAGCACGCTTGCTATCCCTATGGTTGGTAAAATAATGGAACTGCCATTACAGGCAGATATGTTATTACAGGTAAAAGTGGCGGCGTTTACCCTGGTACTTATAGTAATGGTAACCTTAATAGCCGGTTTTTATCCATCTATGGTATTATCGGGCTTTAACCCCATAAATGCTTTAAAAAGCAAGCTGGCATTTAAAACGCCTAAAGGCATATCCTTAAGGCACGCGCTTGTTGTCTTCCAGTTTGTAATAGCGCAGGGGCTTATCATTTGCACCATCATCATTGTAAAGCAAATGAACTTTTTTACACACGAAAGCATGGGTTTTGAAAAGGATGCGATTGTAAACGTTCATTTTCCGTCAGATAGCGCATCCATCACCAAACTCGATTATCTTAAAAATAAACTTAGGGGCATCAACGGTATACAGCAGGTGAGCCTGAGCTCGGACCTGCCTGCGGGTGAGGATGATAACTGGACGATGTTTACTTATGACAACGCCATTAAACAGGTCGATTTTTATTCTATTATTCAAATGGCCGACGAGCAATACGTGCCAACATATAAGTTAAAGCTTGTGGCAGGGCGAAACGTTGCGGCTTCGGATACCGTAAGGGAGTTTTTAGTGAACGAGGCGGTTATTCAAAAGCTGGGCCTTAAAAAACCCGAAGACGCCTTAAACAAGCAAATAGCTTTAGGCACCTTTGCAAAAGGGAAGATAGTAGGGGTTTTGAAGAACTTTCATAACCGGTCGTTTAAGGACGAGTACGCGCCTATGCTGATCAGCACCTTAAAAAATCAATACGGGGTCAGCAATATCAAGCTATCATCGGCCAACATGAGCGCTTCTATAAAGGGCATTGAAAAGTTGTGGAATGAAGTTTACCCCGATTATGCCTTTGAATATAAATTTATGGACGAACGCATAGCGGCATATTACAAACAGGAGAGCCAGCTATCAAAAATATATCAAAGCTTTGCCGCCATTGCTATTTTGCTAAGCTGCCTTGGGCTATACGGGCTGGCATCATTTATGGCTGTTCAGCGTATAAAGGAGGTGGGTATACGAAAGGTTTTAGGATCATCAATATCGGCTATAGTGTACCTGTTCTCTAAAGAGTTTGTTGTGTTAATTGGGATAGGCTTTGCCGTAGCCGCGCCAATAACATGGTATTTGATGAATAGATGGCTGCAGGATTACACTTACCGGATTCAAATACATTGGGGGATATTTGTATTGGCAGGGATAATAGCTGTAGGTATAGCTTTAGCTACCGTAAGCTATCAATTGATAAAAGCCGCGCTGGTTAACCCGGTTAAAAGTTTGAGGAGCGAATAATATAAAAAATTATTTTACTGACTATCAGTATTTTATAAATTTAAATAGTACTATGTATTGCATAATACCATGTAATGTTTATTTTTGATTCATTAATTCAAACAAACAGGAGAACGATGAACAAAAAAATACAGATTATTGCACTGGTATTGGTAATGCTTAGTGCTATTACAGCCTGCCTGCCCGGCAAATCAACAACCATAGTTAACAAAACTGATAACCTTACACAAAAGATAAAATACTCGGGTAAGATCGTTTTTACATTAGACAAGACCGCCATTGAGCATATCTCGGATGGGGGATACCTGGAATTTGAGGAAAACGGTGAGGGCTTTACAGCCAGCAGCGATAGTCACGGCAAGGTGGCTTACGAGTTTAACAACGATGGTAAAGTAAATGAGCTGAACGAAGGTCAAAAGCAATTTTTAGCCCACGCGGTAAACATTATTGTGAAAGAACAGCAAAAACTAAAACCAGAAAATAACCAATAGTTATTGCTTACCAATGATCTGCTGCGTGTGCCTTAATTGTTTTGTGCTGCCCTGCCACCCCTGGTGGCCGGGTATAACATAACGCGCATCAGCGAATTTGCGGCCAACATTATCGATAGTTAGGGGCCATTGCTTAAGGTTGGCATCGCCGGTAAAGCCTTTTGTAGTGGCCTCTAAACTTTTAACCAGGCACCCGCCAAACAGGATCTTATCCTGCGGGAACCATACTACAATATTATCCCGCGTATGCCCCTCGCCCGGGAACCAGGTTTGCAGGGTTACGCCGTCAAAGGTAAAAGTGGTGTCGCGGGTAAAGGTGTACTGCGGCAGTTCGTTGTTTTCCTTTTTGGCAAGCGCGTAAGTTTGTTTGCTGGTGTAGGTTTTAGTACCCTGCTTTTTCAGTACATCAAAACCGGCTACACAATCGTCATGGAAATGGGTGGCGATGCACAACACTATCTTTTTGTTAAAACGCCGTTGAACGCTATCAACCAACTGCTGCGTTTGTTCATCACCCCAGGGGGTATTGATCAGGATTATACCCTTATCGGTAACCGCGAACAAACAGTTGGCCGGGAAGGGCTCGTCGCCATCCGGGTAACCATATGATACGCACACATAAAAGTTTTTGGTGAGGTGTGAGATGTTGATCTTTTGAATAGGATGTTGCTGGCCAAACGCGGTAACAGCGATCAGCAAAAAAAGGGTTGTGAAAAAGTATTTCATATAATTTTCAACGGTATTAAATGCTGCAAAGTTATCATGCCGGTGTTTATATGTATTATAAATAATTATTAACATTATTTGGAATAATTATAAATAGTGCGTTCTTTTGTGACGTCGAATGATTAAAACTCTAACAGATCCACAAATTAATACCTGGGCAGATGTGTTCAGCACAAATGCGGGCGCTGTTTATCAGTGCGATGCCGAACGTTGCTGGTATATCGACTTTGCCGGAAAAGTTGCCCGCTTTGATTACCGTTGTTTACTGAAACTAAAGAAAGCGGTTTACAATGTAGATATAGAAGCTAAGTTGTTAGAAACCACAAAAGACCCCGATGTAGAGATCATTTTTATCTGCGCCTGCGACCACTGTTACATACTTTCCCTGTTACAGATCATCGCTTTAAAGGATCTGCTTGAAGGCACCTTTGTAATGCTGCAACTCAACAGCATACTGCAAGATCGGCTGTATCGTGTTGTTGGTTAGTAATTTAGACTGAATTCATATTGCCTTTATTTTCGTTTCCTGCTGATCTATAGGTGTAATATTGTGTTAACTAATGAAGTCGGCACGTTTGTTGCCTTGTTTAAGTAGTTCTAAATATTATCAACATGAAAGATCTTATCCGCGTACGAAGCCTTATTTCTGCAGATGTAGAAATGCTTTTAAACCAGCAAGTTAAAAAGGAAGCTTATTCATCGGCTGTTTACCTGTCAATGGCATCGTGGTGTAACCGCAATGGGTTCGACTACTCGTCTGAATATTTTTTTAAACAGGCCGAAGAGGAACGACAGCATCAGCTTAAATTTTACAAATACATACTGGATATGGGCGGTAATGCTATATCTCCAGAGATAACCGGCATCAAGCAAGAATATAATTCGTTCCGCGAGGTGTTTGAAGAAGCCCTTGACCAGGAGATCAGCGTTACGCAATCTATAAAAAACATTTACGCCCGTTGCTTAAAAGAGCAGGATTTTGTAACAAACGAATTTTTGAACTGGTTTCTGAAAGAGCAGCGCGAAGAAGAGTATAAAGCCCGCCGTGCTTTAGAATTGTTTGATGTTATTGGCGAAGAAGGCACCGGCAGGTGGCAGATTGATAAGCACGTGGGCGACATAAAGTACGATAGCGAGGCTTAATCTTTAGCTAACAAAAGCTTTAAAACATCCTTCTCCGAATATTCTTTTAACCAGATATTGCCGGGAGACATAGTACAGACCGGTGCGTAATCACACCGGTCTGTACATTCTATACGTATCACTTCAATATCCTGGTCACTGTGTTTGGCAAACTTACGGGCCGTTTTATACATATCCTTGCCGCCCCGTTTACCGCATTTACTGCCTGTACACACAAACAGCACTTTATCCGGTACAGTGAATTTTCCCATCGCCAAACATCTTTTGATTAGTAAATACAAATATCAGCTTTATTTTTGATACATATTGTTATTACACAACCGTTAACAACCAACCTTATAAGTGATGAGATCGATCGAAGTTATTTCTATCCCGGTAACCGACCAGCAGGCTGCTAAACAGTTTTATCTGAAATTTGGGTTCAACTTAATGATCGAGGCGCCCTTTCAGGGCGGTGCTAACTGGATCCAGCTGAGCCTGCCCGATGGGGGCACAACCATTACGCTGGTAAACTGGTTTCCCGATTTAAAGCCCGGCAGCATACAGGGCTTTGTGATCAAATGCGACGATCTGGATGGAACCATCAAGGAGCTTGCCGCTAAAGGCATTGACGTTGGTAATGCCGATAACACCCCTTGGGGTCGTTTTGCTACCGTAAAAGACCCGGATGGTAATGCGTGGAGCTTACATGGGAGTAAATAGTGCATGTAGATAGACACCATACTTCGCGTCTTTTTGCGTAATGTATTATCTTCGCCCCATGCTCAAAAAGTCTTTATTCCTTTGTCTTTTCGTTCTTACGCTAACAATTGGTTGTAATAAAAACGAAACCCTGTACAAAGTAGTAGGGGTAAAGGATGGCGATACCATGGTACTGCTTTCGCCCGATAACCAAAGCATCACCGTACGCCTCGCCGAGATAGACGCCCCGGAAAAAAGCCAGGCATTTGGTCAGGCCGCCAAGCAATTTACATCAAACCTGTGCTTTGGTAAAATGGTGAAACTCATTGGTAACCAACACGACCGCTACGGCCGCACAGTAGGGAAGGTGGAACTGGAAAACGGCACTAACGTAAACTACGAGATAGTGAAACAGGGCTATGCCTGGCAATACCGGGCGTATTCAAAAAATATGGAACTGGCAAGTCTGGAAGAACACGCCCGCGAAGCACACCTGGGCCTATGGCAGGATGCAAACCCAACCCCGCCCTGGATTTTCAGAAAGGAAGGCAAAACCCGGCGTGTTGAGCAGAAAACTACCAAACCCAAAAAGCATTATAAAAAACGAAAATCGCGCAAGCACCGCGATACGGTATCTTTTTAAATCGGCATACAATAACTATATTGCCTTAAATACCCGGAATGCATATATGAAAGTATTTAAGGCTGTCCTTTCCTTAGTGATCACACTGGCGCTTATTTGGGCGCTGCAGACCAAATTTGGCGACATACCGCCGCTTGGCGCGTTCCTTAACCCATCAACCGGGTTTTGGCAGAATGCCGAAAGCAAAAACATCATCCCAACCCAAAATTTAAAGCTTAACGGCTTGCAGGGCAAGGTTACCGTAAAGTTTGACGAAGACATGGTGCCGCATATTTTTGCAGAGAACGATCACGATCTTTACTACGTGCAGGGTTATCTGACTGCAAAGGCCCGCCTATGGCAAATGGATATCCAAACCCGCAGCGCGGCGGGCAGGCTATCAGAAGTGGTGGGCCCCAAAGCCCTTGAACTGGACCGTTACCACCGCCGCATGGGCATGACCTACGGTGCCGAACGCACCCTGCAGGGCATCATGAAAGACCCGGTAATGAGCAAGGTGATAACGGCTTACAGCGATGGCGTTAACGCTTATATCAAAAGCCTTAAACCTGCCGGATACCCCATAGAGTTTAAACTGCTAAACTATGCACCCGAGGAGTGGAAGCCCATAAACTCCGCCTACCTGTTAAAGCTGATGTCAGAAACCCTGGCGGGCGGTTCAGACGAACTTGCGATGACCAACGTACTAAATAAGTTTGGCGCTAAAATAACCAACGACCTGTTCCCGGATTATCCCACACGCGAAGATCCTGTTATCCCGGCAGGTACAAAATGGGATTTTAAGCCCTTGCCCATACCTGAGCCGCCTGCAGCCTTTAAGGCGCAAATGCTGGCAGGTATGAAAAATATGGATAGGATAGAAGGTATAGGCAGCAACAACTGGGCGGTAAGCGGCGCTAAAACCGCTTCGGGCTACCCCATTTTAGCGAACGATCCGCATCTTAACCTCACCCTGCCATCCATCTGGTATCAGATGCAAATGACGGCGCCGGGTGTAAACGTTTATGGTGTTACGTTGCCCGGGGCTCCGTGCGTAGTAATTGGTTACAACCAAAAGGTAAGCTGGGGCGTAACCAATGTTGATGCCGATATACTGGATTGGTACCAGGTGAAATTTAAGGACGCCAGCCGCACCCAATACTGGTATAATAACAAATGGAACAACGTAACCCGTAAGGTTGAGGTAATAAACATACGCGGCGAGAAACCGCTGATGGATACCATTTTGTATACCCACCACGGCCCTGTAGTTTACGATAATGCCGCCATGGCCAAAAAGGGCCGTGGTAACATACCGGTAGGGAATTCCCTGCGCTGGATAGCACACGACGAAAGCGACGAGTTTAAAACCTTTTACCTGCTTAACCGGGCAAAAAACTACGACGACTATCGTGAAGCCTTAAAGTATTTTACCGCACCTGCGCAGAACTTTATTTTTGCATCGGCAGATAATGATATTGCTATTACACCAAACGGTAAACTGCCGTTAAAATATCACGATCAGGGTAAATTTATTATGGATGGCAGCGACCCGGCCAACGACTGGCATGGCTGGATACCCTACGAGCAAAACCCAACCGTTAAAAACCCGCCGCGTGGCTTTGTAAGCTCGGCCAACCAGTCATCTACCGATAAAAGCTATCCGTATTATATTAACTGGCGGTTTGAGAGTTATGAACGCGGTAAACGCATTAACGACCGCCTTGCTGCCATGAGCAAAGCAACCGTGGATAGCATGCGTATTTTGCAAATGGACGATTACAGCATCCGCGCGCAGGATATTTTACCCACCATGCTCAAATACCTTGATGCCAGCAAACTTGACGACACGCAGCTTGCGGCTTTAGACAGCGTAAAGAAATGGGACAAGCACTTTAGCGCTAACTCGGTCGGTGCAAGTATAGTAAACACGTGGTTTGCCAAATTCTACCAGTTTACCTGGAACGATGATTTTGGAGATAAAAAGACAATTATGCAGTTTCCGGGGGTAGATCGTACGGAAACACTACTCATAAACGAGCCCAATTCGGCTTGGTTTGATAATAAGCGCACACCCGTTAAAGAAACCGCGGCAGACGTACTTAGCAGCTCTTTTAACGCGGCTGTTAACGAACTGGTAAAAAACCATGGCCCTGCCATAGGCAAGGCCTGGCAATGGGGCAATGTAAAACCGTTTGAGGTAACCCACCTGGGCCATGTACCGGGCCTTGGCTCCGGTAATTTTGCATCAGGCGGAAACAGCTCGGTAGTGAACGCGCTGGTAGACGGTCACGGCCCTTCGTGGCGCATGGTGGTACAGCTTGGTCCGCAGGTTAAGGGCTATGGCATCATCCCCGGCGGGCAATCCGGCAACCCCGGCAGCTTTTTTTATGATGACATGCTAAAGACGTGGCAGGACGGCAGACTAAAAGAACTGCTCTACCTGCGATCGGCTACCGAAACATCCTCACGGATAAAACAAACATTAACCTTAAGCAAATAAACTATGCTGTTCCCTGTAATACTGTTATTGGCATTTATAAGCGGTTACCTTTTCCCCTGGTGGGTAGGTTGTATACTGGCTTTTGGCGCTGCGCTTGTTTTTGGTAAAAGATCAAGCTGGGCATTCTGGTGTGGTTTTGCCGGCGTATCGTTAGCATGGATAGCGCTTGCCTTGCTAAAAAGTTTCCCTAACGATCATATACTGGCTACCCGTGTGGCGCACGTTTTTCATTTACCAAACTGGTTGTTGCTGCTGGCTGTTATGGCTGTAATTGGCGGCCTGGCCGGAGGGATGTCGGCATTATCCGGGTTTTTGATGAAGCGGGTGTTTGAGAAGGAAAAGGCATAGACATAGGTTATCGTCTCTTTGATCTTGCACAATACAATGTTTTGAATAAATTCCCTCCCATGGGAGGGGTGTGGTTGGAATGTGAAGGGCAGGGAGGGGTTTGTACACTCCGTTAAACCCCTCCCTGCGCCCTCCCGGTGGGAGGGAATCGCACAGGCTACCACTTTTTTATACTCCCGCAATCGCCCGGGTCCAGCCGAGTGTCAGTCATTGAGCGGCGTCCCGCCGCAATATGGGAGCAGGCCAGAGGCCTTATAATATTGATCACCCGGCAAGAGCCGGGCGATTGCGATTAGGAAAAATTTCAACCTAAACAAAAACGCCCGGACTATCAGCCCCGGCGTTCTTATAATAAATAGCGATTTTATAACGCGTTCAGCGTTGCCTTCAGTCGCGTAACCGCTTCAGATTTATCGGTAGCCCTGGCAAATATATCTTCCGATGCGGTAGCTTCACCATAGTAGGCTTCGTTGGCGCTTTTGTTGATAGCCAGGTTACTGCCGTTTATGCTGATACCGGCAAACAAGCCTTTGCTGCGCGAGTAGGAGTAAACCTCGGCCTGTAGCTTATAATCGGTGCTGGCGGTGCTACTGCGACCAACCGGGCCAGCCGCTGCCGAAACATCGCCGCCTATGGTAAAATCGCCGCTCTCCACTTTGGCCAAAACGCCTTTGTTACGAAAAACCAACACCATATCAACCGATTGCACACCTATCTGAAAGCCTATGCTGCCACCGGTAAGCGTTATAAAAACAGGATCGCTCCATTTACCATCGGCCAGCTTTACCATAGCAACACCTTGTCCGCGTTTGCCGCCAATTCCAAAACCGGCGTTAATTAACTTAGGGATAATAACCACACCCTCATATTCTTCGAGCAACTGATGGGGGATGCTCTCCTTCATTTTGCTGAAGTCCTTCAAAACCTTGGTAGCGTCGTTTATTTTGGCGGTTCCCTTATCGTCGGCGGGCTTTGCCGAGGCAAGTATGAAAAATGTGCTTAGCAGTATCGGCAGGCTAAATAATTTTAATGTTTTCATAGCTATATCTGTTGTGGATTTATGTTCCTATAACTCTAATTCAGAATATTTGTTGTACTAAATTACGCTATAATAAGCTAATAATTACATTCACCTGCATATACGCACATTTGCATATCTGCACATCTTTTTATCTTTGCTGTACATGATAAAGCCGGGTAAACAGCAGGTATTCGCTATTGACAGTGCAGATAGTTTCAACGAGCTTGCTTTGCAGGTATTTAACTACCAGGCTGCCAACTGCGACGTTTATGGTCGTTTTGTGGCCGGTTTAAGGTCAAAAAAAGTCGAAATAAAGTCGGTTGAGCAAATACCTTTTATGCCCGTAGAGTTTTTTAAGTCGCACCGGGTAGTTACCTCAGGCGACGTAGATGAGGCGGTTTTCACCAGTTCGGGCACTACCGGCGTCATTACCAGCCGTCATCACGTTACGGATGTAAGTTGGTATGAGGAAAGTTTCCGTAAGGCTTTTGATCTGTTTTACGGCGATATAAAGGGGTATACTGTGCTGGCGCTGCTGCCATCATACCTGGAAAGGGAAGGCTCATCGCTTATTTATATGGCGCGGGATCTGATCAGCCAATCGGCGAATGCCGACAGTGGGTTCTATCTGTACAATCACGAAGAACTTCACCAAAAGCTGCAACAGCAAAAAGCCGCAAATAAGCCAACCTTGCTGATAGGCGTAACTTTCGCCCTGTTGGATTTTGTAGATACTTATCAAATTGATTTTCCGGAACTGATTGTGATGGAAACCGGCGGTATGAAAGGTCGGCGGAAAGAGATGATACGCGAGGAGCTGCACAGCGCCTTGTGCGCCGGGTTTGGGGTAGACGCCATTCACTCTGAATATGGTATGACCGAGCTTTTGTCGCAAGCCTATTCAAAGGGCGAAGGTATATTTTATTGCCCGCCCTGGATGAAGATCATCACCCGCGATACAAACGATCCGTTCACACTAACCGATACGGGTAAAACAGGCGGTATAAATATCATTGACCTGGCCAATCTCAATTCCTGCTCGTTCATCGCGACGCAGGACCTGGGTAAGGTTTATGCCGACGGCTCTTTTGAGGTGATAGGCCGTTTCGATAATTCTGACATCAGGGGATGTAATTTGCTCATCGCCTAATAATTACCTAATTGGCATAATATTATTATTTTTGCGCCGTTAACGACATCAACATCATGATCGAAAAATTCTTACGTGACGAACAAGACCCTAAGGCGGTTGAAAAAGTATACAGCCGCTTGGTTGACCTGCTTACCACGGGCGAGGAAATTATATATATAGCTGTACAAAAAAAACCTATTGTAAACCTTTTCCCGGATTGTATTGCCATTACCAATAAACGTATCCTGTTTTTTACCCCGGCAAACCTTGGCCTGTCAATAAAGTTTGTTGATTTTGTGTGGAAGGATATTGTTGATGTGTACACCAAGGAAGAAATAATAGGCGCCGTGTTCAGCGCCAAAACTACCATAGGCACCGAAATGGGGGTTGACTACCTGCCCAAAGTGCAAGCCCGTAAATTATACCAATATGCACAGGAACGTAAGGAAGCGGAGCGCGAAGCCCGCCGCCTGCGCGAACTGGAAGAAAAACGTGCCGAATCGGGCGCGCTAAACATCGACCCGGCAGCTCATGCCCAGTTCCAGTCGCCGGCAGCACCGCAGCCCGCAGCGGTTCCAATCCCAACCCCTGCGCCGATTGTGCCCGAGGAACCTAAAAAGGATGAGCTTACTGAGAAATTAAAAAGATTAAAAACGCTTTTTGAAAGTGGCCTGATATCTCAAGAAGAATATAACCATAAAAAACTGGAGCTGCTAAGCGACTTCTAAATCATATTTAAACCCGCCATGGCGGGTTTACTTTTTTTCGGGCAGTTCTATAGGGTTATTGTTTATCCTGTTGTTATCCGATGTTGACTTTACAATATTAATACTCGCTATTTTATTAGGGTCGATACTGCTCATGAAAGCGTTTGAAGACCGTCGCTGCTGGCCACCGCCATGGGCCGCCTTACTAAACCCGGCCGGGTCTTTAACCCTCGCTTCTTTTAGCCTTGCAAGGTCTTGCGGTGTAGTTTTAATATCATCGGCGGGCGGCAAAATAGTTTGGTTCAGTTTACTTACATCTTCAAACCCCATAAATTTAAATACTACTTCTTTTTTAACATCAGATGCTTCCACTATCAGCCCGGGCAGGCCGTTTAATTTCCACGGGCCATTATGAAAAGGCAGATCGGTGCAAAACCAGGCGATGTAATCGCGACCTTTGAAATGAGCTGTCGCCTTTTGCGCGTGCAAGGTACCAAAACTCATCGTATCCGGTTGTATGGTCCATTTAATTGCGGGCAAAGGTTCTTCTGTCAGGTAGTAATTAATAACCTGTTCTTCTATGTATAATTTTTTGTTGTTTATGTATTGATAGTATTCGTCTGTTGATACCGGCCCCGGCCCGGTGATAGTAAGCGCCAGGTGGTTAGGGTCGGGTGCGCTTTTTACCTGGCTGGCTACCTGGTTAGCCATTTCTTCTTCCTGCTGCTGTTTGGTAACGCTGCGGTAAACGCTGGCGTTACGGCCAAGCAACAAGGCCATTGTTTCCTTATAGGGCTTATCCCGGTTGGTTGTATCCCTGATGTGGATGTACTGGTAAGTAGCTTTACCCACCGCCATATCAGGTTTTTGGGCAAAACATGCAACAGGAGACAGCATTACGGCAAATAAAAGCAGCTTTTTCATAACGGTTACAAATTGTACCGTAAAACTAAATATTTAGTTTTAATTAGTTGCTAATATTTAGAATATATGTTACTAACCGCATTTAAATTATTCAGCCACAATTAAGAAGTAGTTCCTTTTTCCTTTTTGTGCTACCAGGTATTTGTTATTGATCAGATCGCCGGTGGTATATACATCTTCCGGCGTATTTACCTTCGCTTTATTTATAGCTACACCACCGCCCTGAATCATCTTTTTTGCCTCGCCCTTTGACGGGAACACAGCCGTTTTGGCAGCAAGAAGATCAGATACGTTTATACCTGCTTCCACTTCGCTCTTGGCTACAGTAAAGTTTGGTACGCCGCTAAATATGGCCAATACTTCTTCATCGTTCAGCTCGCTTAAAAACTCGATGCCGGTGTTGCCGAATAAAAACTCGGTGGATTTGATGGCTTTTTCAAAACCAGCTTCGCCATGCACACGCAGTGTAATGTCTTTTGCCAGGGCTTTTTGTAAAACGCGGGTATGGGGCGCTGCATCGTGCTCAGTTTCCATCGCTTCTATAATTTCGCGGTCAAACAGGGTAAATATGCGTATATAAGCCTTGGCGTCTACATCTGTAGTGTTAAGCCAAAATTGGTAAAACTGGTATGGCGAGGTGCGGGCTGCGTCGAGCCATACCGCGCCGCTTTCGGTTTTGCCAAATTTGGTGCCATCAGCTTTTTTGATCAATTGGGTGGTTAATGCATAAGCTTCGCCCTGGTCCTTACGGCGGATCAGTTCGGTACCGGTAACAATATTGCCCCACTGGTCGCTGCCGCCCATCTGCAGCACGCAGTTGTTATGTTTCCATAAGTAGTAAAAGTCGTAACCCTGCACCAACTGGTAAGTGAACTCCGTAAACGACATGCCGGTATCGCCTTCCAGCCGTTTCTTAACCGAGTCTTTAGCCATCATGTAATTTACCGTGAGGTGCTTGCCTACATCCCTTATAAAATCCAAAAAGGTGAAGTTTTTAAACCAGTCGTAATTATTTACCATTTGGGCGCTGTTGGCGCCGCTGTTAAAATCCAGAAATTTCTCCAGCTGTGCCTGTACCGACTTTAAGTTATGGTTAAGCACATCTTCGGATAGTAAATTACGCTCGGCCGATTTACCCGACGGATCGCCTACCATGCCGGTAGCGCCGCCCACCAGCGCATAAGGTTTGTGGCCCGCGCGCTGAAAGTGTATCAGCGTCATGATCTGGGTTAAATGCCCAACGTGCAGCGAATCGGCAGTGGGGTCAAAACCAATATATCCCGAAGCCATACCTTTGTTTAGCAGTTCTTCGGTGCCGGGCATAATATCGTGCAGCATGCCTCTCCAGCGTAATTCTTCAACAAAATTCATCTTGTAAACTTTAAGCCCGTTTTATCCGGGATGGCAAAGATAACAGAATAATTATTTGGTGGCATAGTTCTGCAAAACCGTCATTGGTTTATAATATATGTAATATTGCTTTCCTGCTTTAGCCCGATTTTTGTACTTTGTTCAAAAACAGACGTATCAACGCCGCCTCCTATGAATTTTCTTTCGCACTATTATTTTGACAGGGATACAACCGACTGCTACTTTACATTAGGCACCGTATTGCCCGATCTGTTAAAGAACGCCGATAAAACCATTGTGCTGCACCCCGAAAAATTGATACATAAAGATGCAAAAGTAAATTCCATAATAGCCGGCTGGAACAAACATTTACTGGTAGATAAACACTTTCACTCGGCAGACTTTTTTCTGACGCATTCGCATAACCTTAAAAACCTGCTGGCACCGGTAATTGCCGGGTCACCGGTCAAGCCTTTCTTTTTGGGGCATATCGCTATAGAACTGATACTGGATAACCTGCTTATCACCACAAATGAAATAAGCGTTAACGATTTTTACGGCCATTTAGACAACTGCGAGGAAGATGTGATCCGTGAGTTTTTATCTTTTGCAAAACTGGAAAATCCCCAAATTTTCTTTAATTTTTTCGAGGAATTTAAACGAAGCCGCTACTTGAACACGTATATCAATATCGGGCAAATAACCTACGCCCTGAAGCGCATTTGTATGCGGGTTTGGCGCAACCCGTTTACCCCGCAACAAGAAGAAGAGATGACCGGCCTGCTGCTAAACTATCGCCTTAACCTGATAAGTGGTTTCATGAGCATTTACCACGAAATTGAGGAAAAGATGAAATCTGCTGACGGATTATAGCCATTTTTTGATCAATAAAACCAGTAAGCTTGGTACTTATTTGCGTTAAATTTTTCAATAATGCGTTTGTATTACAATAAAAGTGCTTAAAACTCAATAATTAACATTAAATATATTTTTATCTATAAAAATTATATCCGTACCTTTGCAGTCCCAATTAAGTGTTGGGAAAAAGGAGTAAAATTTATTAATGGCAAAAAAACAAGAAGCAGAAAAAGAATTAAAAGCAAAGCAGGCTGAACTGGATACAGTTGCGGCAACTGCTGAGAAGGAAACAATTGAATCAGAAGCTGATTCAATATCAATTGAAGACATCAAATCGCAGATCGCGGCAACACCAGATCAGGATTTTGACTGGGATGCAGACGATAAAAAATTTGGTAACTACAGCGACAGCGACCGTGAGAAATTAGAAAAACTTTATGACGGAACATTCAGTTCTATCACTAAAGGCGAAATCATCACCGGTACAGTTGTAAATATCAACAACAAAGATGTGGTATTGAACATCGGGTTTAAATCTGACGGTTTGGTATCTGTTTCTGAGTTCCGTGATACACCAGACCTGAAGGTTGGTGACACAGTTGAGGTGTTTGTAGAATCGCAGGAAGATGCTAACGGTCAGTTAGTGCTTTCACGCAAACGTGCAAAAACTCAAAAATCATGGGAGCGTATTAATTCGGCTCTGGATAACGATGAGATCATCACAGGTTTTGTAAAAAGCCGTACTAAAGGTGGTTTAATTGTAGATATAATGGGCGTTGAAGCCTTTTTACCAGGCTCGCAAATTGATATCAAACCTATCAGGGATTACGATATCTATGTGGGCAAAACAATGGAATTTAAAGTTGTTAAGATAAACCACGAGTTTAAAAACGTAGTGGTATCGCACAAAGTGCTTATTGAAGACGACCTGGAAAACCAAAAAACCGAAATTGTGGCCAAACTTGAAAAAGGCCAGGTATTGGAAGGTACCGTTAAAAACATTACCGACTTTGGTGTATTTATTGACCTTGGTGGTGTTGACGGCTTACTGCACATTACAGATATATCTTGGGGCCGTATCGAGCATCCGAGAGAAGTTCTTTCATTGGATCAGAAGATCAACGTTGTTGTTCTGGATTTTGATGACGAGAAAAAACGTATCGCTTTAGGTTTAAAACAACTTACCCCGCATCCTTGGCAGTCGCTTGACGAAAACCTGCAGATAGGTTCGAAGGTTAAAGGTAAAATTGTAACTGTTGCTGATTACGGCGCGTTCCTGGAAATTATCCCGGGTGTTGAAGGTTTGATCCACGTATCAGAAATGTCATGGTCTCAAAACCTGCGCAACCCTCAGGAATTCCTGAAAGTTGGCGACGAAGTTGAAGCTCAGGTATTGACCTTAGACCGCGACGAACGCAAAATGAGCTTAGGTATCAAACAACTTACACCTGACCCATGGCAAAATGCCGGCGCTAAATACGCCGTAGGTACCCAGCACGTTGCTACAGTTAAAAACATGACCAACTTTGGTGTGTTTGTTGAACTGGAAGACGGAATTGACGGCCTTATCCACATCTCTGACCTTTCGTGGTCTAAAAAAGTAAACCACCCTAACGAATTTACTAAGGTTGGCGAAAAATTAGACGTGGTTGTTCTGGAGCTTGACATCGAGAACCGTAAACTGAGCTTAGGCCACAAACAGCTTGAAGAAAACCCTTGGGATACTTTTGAAACCATCTTTACTATCGATTCGATACACGAAGGTACCGTATTGAAAGTAACTGACAAAGGCGCTATCGTAGCTTTACCTTACGGTGTTGAAGGCTTCTGCCCAACCAAACACCTGGTTAAAGAAGATGGTAAAGCAATAAAGGCTGAAGAAACTGCTGAATTCAAAATTATCGAGTTCAACAAAGAGAATAAGCGTATTGTAATTTCACATTCACGTATATGGGAAGAAGCTCGTACTGATGCCCGTGTTCAGGAGTTCGAAAACCGTAAAAAGGAAGCAAAATCTGCTAACAACGCGGTTAAGAAAGTGAAAGAATCAGTAGAGAAATCGACTTTAGGCGACCTTAGCGTTCTTGCTCAGTTAAAAGAGCAAATGGAAGGTGCAGAAAGCAAAGCTGCCAAAAAAGCCCCTGCCGCTAAAAAAGCAGAGCCTGAAGCTGATGCTCCTGCTGCTGAAGAAACCGAAGAAGTTTAATCTTTATAAAGGTTTAATATACAAAGCCCTCCTGAATTATCGGGAGGGCTTTTTTTGTGAGATTATTTTAAAACAGCACAACTACGTTTTGCCACGGTGGTACAATATAATACCTTTGAATATCCTATGTTTTTAAATGCCATTGCAATAACTATTGATAATAACTATATACAGCATGCCTGTGTGATGTTAAGATCGCTGGACGTAAATGTTCAATCGCAGGTTGATGTATATTGTATTTTTGATGACCTGAGCCAGCAAAACATCCACCGGATGGGCAGGGAGTTTAATAGCAGCCGGGTAAACCTGCACTTTATACCTTTTGATAAAAGTGTGCTTCCAGCACTGCCTATAAAGGCTAATGATCATGTTACTTCGGCCACTTTTTTCAGGATATGGCTGCCCCATCTGCTGCCAAACCTGGATCAGGTGCTTTTTATGGACACCGATATAGTTATTAATGGCGACATAAGCGAAATGCTGAACCTCGATGTCAGCAACTACCCGCTGGCAGCTGTACCAGACCTGGGCATGTCTGCCGAAAAAAAGCGTGGCCTGGGTATTGCCGATGGGCACATGTACATGAACTGTGGCGTATTGTTGCTTAACCTTAAATATTTCAGGGCAAACAACCTGACCACACAGATAGCGAACTTTATTACCACTAATCCTGCCCTTTGCGAATTTTGGGACCAGGATGCCATTAATGCCACAATAAAAGGAAACTTTTACCAATTAGATTATAAGTACAACGTACAAAGCGGTTTCTATGAAAAGCCCGCGCAGGATGTTGCCTTGCGTAACGCCATCCAAAACCCCGTAGTAGTGCATTACACCGGTGGCGGCAGTTGCAAGCCCTGGTATTATCAAAACAAACACCCCGAACGCCATCTGTATTATAAGTATCTTAAACTTACTTCATTCCGATTTTATTACCCGCCGGATCTTCCCCGCAGCTGGCGCCTGTTCAGAAAGTTACGTTTTATGCTCTTCTACAAATAAGCTTATAGCAATTAATTAATTACTTACTTGCCGTGGGTTTGGCATCAACCTTAATTTTCAACGTCTGCGCACCAAAATGCCCAAGCATATCTGTCCCTTCAATATTCAGGGTATATGTTGATTGTTTATCTGCGGTGTAAAAAGATAGGGTGGCTTTTCCGTTTTCGTCGGTAATTAAGTTTGGTTCCCAGTGTATGGTTGAGCGGTTAATGCTGTAGTCGTAGGTGTTATCTACAGCATAGCGCGGCTTGTAAAACTGGCGCGCATTATACAGGGGTAATGGGCGGTAAACATAAATTCCGGGTGTAGAACGCGTTAAAGGGCCATGGCCACCGCGGGTTTTTATAATAATGATGGCATAAAAGTCGCCCCTTTTTAAAAAACCAAGGTACTTATGGTAAATAACCAATTGTTTAACATCGGCCGCAGTAATATTGGTTAAAACACCTCTCAAATAACTAAAGTATCCACCGGGCGAACCGGGGGTATAAAACACACCCGCGTTAACGCCGTCAATTATTAGTGCTGCCACTTTATTGCCATTATGTTTAAAAACGCCTATTGCTGTCCTAAAACCCTTTACATCCTTTTCAAGATAATCGAGCAGCGTTTTGCTCCGTGCTTTCAGCATATCCTTTTCTTCAAGGTTTACGTCATAATAGTAAAGGTCTTCGTTATCCATCCCCTTTACATTAAGTATTTTTTTTGCTTTTATGGTTACCGGGTCAAGCAACTGGCCTTTTACATCCCCCGCCGAAATAACTGCATTGGTTTTGATATTGGCCGTATTGTTTTTTAGATACCTAACCAGCGTGCTGTCGGTATTTACAAACCAGGGCATAATTGCATGCGGATTTACTGGCATAGCAACAGCAGGTTTAAATTCATCAACCATGATGCTGCCGCCAAAGGCGTCGCCGTTTTTTTTGTGCACTTTGATGGTGTAGGCTATCGAATCGGATACCGGCAGATCGGGAAACATAAATTTGCCTTCCTTATCGCTTAAGGTATCCAGTATCATCAGGTTGTTTTTGTCCGACGACAGTAATGTAACCTTTGCGCCGCCTACGGGTTTTTTAAAGAAGTTGATCAGCCGGCCGTACAGGTCATTATTCATTTCGGCCCGAAAAACCGGTTGCATTATAGGTGCAGCAAGCTTATCCCAGTTAAAGCCTGTCCATCCCTGCGTAAGCATCAGGTCGTCGAGCGCTTTTGAGGCATTAGCGTTGGTCGCATTAAAGTACCAACCCGGTTCTTCTATATAACCTTTGATCTCAGATGCCAGCAGCATACCGGTAAGTATAGTAGGCGCGTATTGTGGCAGTTTTACCTGCCCGTCGTCGGTTACTGCAATAGCAAAACTGCCATTTTTAACCGGTGAGCCGTCTGATCTTAACACTTCGATCTGTATGGCAACACTATCCTTTGGCTGATATTCGATCTTGTGCGGCATTAGTTTAAAAACCAGGTTATCGTTGTTATTGATAAACACCCTGCGTTCGCTTAAAGGTTTACCCGCTTCGTTCAATATACTAAAGCTGATTACACCGGTGGCAAATTTACCGGCAGGTATATTAAGGTTAAAGTAACCTTTGTTTAAGTCAAAAGCATAACCCAGGTAAACGCTGTCCTTACCCTGTGCTATCAGCATATAAGTTTTACTCAATCCGGCCAGGTCTGGCGTGGCAGTAACAAACAGTTTTACGTCGCTGGGGTTTGTAACGTTATCTACACGCAAAGTAATGCCGCTTGCTTTTACCGCAGGCAGGGGGATCTCCTTCACATCGCCATTGTAATTAATGCGTGCTTTATAAACTACGTTTGGCAAGGGCACCAGCCTGAAGTTTCCCATCCCATTGTGTGTTGATTTAAAGGTGGCCACCTCTGCGCCTTTACCGTCTACTACCACTCCACTTATATTTATACCGAGGCCATCATCGCCAATAGCTTTAAACGCTATTTTATTAAGCAGGCCGGCAACTATTTCGCCCCCTTCGGGCATAAACTGCACATCAACAGACTGCGCAGTTGCCCCGGGATAAAAAGGAAATACCTGGGTTTTCTTTTTGTCGCTACCGTCCCTAACCACCATTTTTAAATTGCGGGTATTCACATCGGCAGGTAAATTGAAGTTTGCCGCTATGTCACCCTGGTCAGAAGTTAAAAAGGCTTGTTTATAAACAGTTTTGCCGCCGTTTATTAAAAACACCTGCATATCCTTATAAGGCAATGGCATATTGTGCATATCAGTAAACTGCATGGTTAGTGCAACGCTTTTACCTTCGGGTGTTGTTTTTATGGTATGCTGCTCCTTAATAAGCCACGGGTTTTTCCCGTCGTCGCCAATGTAAAAGCGCTTATGAAAAAAAGCTTCTTCTCCAAAATTTTGCATCCAGTTGGTATAAGCGCGTATGGTATAAGCACCATCGGTAAGACCCTGCGGAGGCAGTTTAAAATTGCCGTTGCCGGTGCCATTGGTAAGGGGTATCACCAATCGCTCTACCAGCCGGCTGCTATCATTCAGTAATTCTACATAAACCTTGTTGCTTAACGCAGAAGGCAGCCTGTTCGAGGCGTTTATCAATACAGTTTTAAACCAAATGGTATCGCCTGCAAAATAGTGCGGCTTATCTAACTTAACCGATAGTTTTTCTGAAGGGTAAAATTTATAATAGTTATCAATACCGGCAGTTACTTTATTAACTGAAGTTACTTTATCCTGGCTATAGGCACAGGTTACACAAAGCGCCAAAAGTATTATAATAACCTTGCTGCTTTTTAAAAGTGTATTTTTTACCCGCATACTTTAAACTGGTTAATTGATGGTTTTTGCTTCGATATTGATCTTAAACGTTTGCGAAGCAACGTGGCCCTGCAGGTCAGTACCTTCCAGCTTTAAAGTGTAGGTGTCCGGCTTATCGGCAGCATAAAACCAAATTTTAGCCTTGCCTTCGTCGTCAGTTATAATGTTAGGCTCCCAGTTAACGGTTGTTCTTGTATCAATAATTGGCGAAGTGGTAACTGTGTACTTTGGTTTATAAAAGTCGCGTGGCAGGGTTATGGGCAAAGGCCTGTAGGCCAGGGTACCGGGCGCGCTAATTGCAAAAGGGCCCGCACCGCTGCGGGTGGTAATGGTCATAAATGTATGCAACCCTTCCAGTATTTTAACCTCTTTAACATCGTCGGCACCCATTGTTTCTAAAAAATAGATTATAAACTTGCGATAAGTTGTCGAGTCGCCGGTGAGCCTGTTCCCATAAATAGATTGCACGCTGCGATCATCTATATAAACGTCGTAAATATACCGGGTGCCCAAAACAAAATTGGTCATTACAAACGGCTTTTTTAACTCATCTATGCCGCGATGAATGTAAGCCCTGTTCATCGCATCATCAGCATAGTAGGATGCTTCACGGAAATTTTTAAATTTCTCCCTGACGAGGGATAGCAAACTGCGTTTTTTGGCTTTTATAAGCTCGGCTTCATTTAACTCGCGTATGGGGTGGCCATATTCAAAATTGTTTACAAACCCCATATTAACGGGCTCTTTTTTTGCCCTGATGGTTACCTCTTTAAGTTGCCTGTTCTTAAAACTTAATGGTTGCTGGTTAAGCGGTGCATCGGGGGCCGGTTTATTAAAATATTTAACCATAAGGCTATCGCTGCTGCCTGCAAACCATGGTTTGCTTACGGGCACATTATCAGACAAGGCTACATTGGCGGGGGTAAACTCATCTACAATGATACCGGCACCCATTTCTTTACCTTTTTTATTGTGCACTTTAATGGTGTAGGCAATAGTATCAAAAAAGGGCAGGTCATTAAATACAAAACGACCCAACTCATTGCTGGTGGTATCAATGGCTACCAGGCCGTTTTTTTTGCTGGATGCAAACAAGGTAACCTTTGCCCCTTTTATAGGTTTTTTAAACAAGTTTTCCAGTTTACCAGCCACGTGGTTATCGGTCTCGGCCTCAAATTTAGGTTTGGATGGAGCAGGGGACAGGGCCCAGTCATATCCCGTCCAGCCCTGGGTTAATAGCAGGTTATCCAATGCCTTGCGTGCCGAAGCCTCTGCCGTGTTGAAATACCAGCCCGGGCTTTCAATGTACCCGGTCATTTCGGATGTCAGCAGCATCTGGCTCCTGATATCGTTATCATTAATGTCGGTTTTTATATAATCATCGGCAGTTACTGTGGCCGAAAAAAAGCCCTTAACCGGCTCACCGAGCTCATTTGTTACCGTAAACGCAAGGGCCACACTATCTTTTGGATTAAATGCCGGTTTGTTTGTATTTAAGCTGACGCTTAAATTGTTGTGCCGGTCAATAAATATTCTGCGCTGGTTAAGCGGCTTGTCGTTTTCGTCAAGCAGGGTAAAGGCGGCAATTCCGGTACCGAATTTGTTCGCAGGTATCTTAAGGTTAAAAAAGCCGCGGCTTATATCTACAGGCGTAGCGAAAACCACCTGATCCTTTATTTCGGCTATCAATGTGTAATGCCTTTTTAGCAAAGCCGTATCAAGCATGGCTGTAATATATAAACTTATGGAATCGGGTTTGCTCAGGTTGTCAATTCTGAGGGCGGTGCCTGCCGGTCTTACCGCCGGCAGCTCTGCTTTGAAGGTTTTGCCCGATGCGGTGCGTAAAGCCGCATAGTATTTATTGCCGGGTTGAGGCAATAACATAAAGCTGCCCATGCCGTTATGTAACGATGTTATCCGGGCGACTACTTCATTTTTGCTGTTTTTTACCTCTCCGCTTATATCCTCGCCATAGCCTGTTGTGTTAATGGCCTTAAAAGCCACCTTGTTATATATCCCCGCTACCATGTTGCCGCCCTCCGGGAAAAATTGCAGGTCGATGTTCGCGTCGGCGTCAATTATTATTGGCAGCGTTTGCCTTATGCGGGTGTTTTTATCAGTTACCGTTAATTGCAAGCCGCCTTTCAAAACGGCGTTGTCGATAGTAAAGGATGTGTTAAGTTTGCCTGCATCGGTAGTGGTAAATTTTTTATTGAGGATACGTTTTCCCGCTGCGGTAATCACCACCTCGACATCATGAAAGGGCAGCGCCATCTTTTTAGCATTGCTGAGGTTTAGAGACAGGTTTACCTGTGCATCGTTCGCCGTTTGCTTTATTTCGTGCTGCTCGTTTATCAAAATCATATTATTAGCCCCGGCGCCGCCTATGTACAGCAATTTTGAGAAAAAAAGCCCGGTGCCGAAATTCTGCATCCAATTGGTGTAGGCGCGCATGGTGTAAGTACCGGGGGGGATTGTTTTATCCAGCAGTATATCGCCATTGCCAAGCCCGTCCTGCACGGGTATAATAACACGTTTTACCAATTTACTGCTATCATTTATCAGCTCAACATATACCTTGGCGCTTTGACGCGAAGGGAAAAGGGCAGCGTTTAAAGCATATGCTTTAAACCAAATGGTATCGGTAACATTATAATAAGGTTTATCCGTATGCAGGTAAAGCTTTTCTGAGGGCATCACACTAAAAAAAGTGTCGGCCCGGTTAATTAGTTTCTTTCCACCACTTTGGGGTGATTGTGCCCGGCCAATCATAGCATACGATAGTAAAATGATAAGCAGGAAAAATGAAAATGAGTTTTTCATTAGCGCAGGTATTAGGTAATAGAGCAATTTAACAATATTTCGGCTTAATAAAAAATGCGAAGCTTAAGTAGAGGTTAATCAAAACTCAAAACTATTTTTTACCTTTGCCCAAATCCACCCACACGATGCAAAACCTAACGCTGCTCGACGGTCAAAAATTCCAAATCACAATTCAGCGTTTATGTCGTCAGTTAATAGAAAATCATAACGATTTTTCAGGTTCGGTTTTAATTGGCATACAGCCAAGGGGTATTTACCTGGCCAAGCGCGTAGCCGAAGAACTCAGAAAGATATTACCGGATAGCACGATAGAACAGGGCGACCTCGACATCACCTTTTACCGCGATGATTTTCGCCGGCAGGGGTCGCCGCTGGTGCCTAATCAAACTAAAATAGATTTTATTATTGAAGGTAAAAAAGTAGTTATGCTGGATGATGTACTTTGGACAGGCCGCACCATCCGTGCCGCTATGGATGCTATGCAGGCATTCGGCAGGCCCGAAAAGGTGGAGCTGCTGGCGCTGGTTGACAGGAGGTACTCGAGGCACATACCTGTATCGGCAGATTATGTTGGGATAGAGGTTGACTCCATCGCATCGCAAAAGGTTGTGGTAAGCTGGAAAGAAACCGATGGCGAGGATAGGATAGTGCTGGTATCAGAAGCGAAATGATTTTAGATTTACGATTTTAGATTACGATATAACAAAAAAACGATATGTCATTGCGAGGAGGTACGGCGAAGCAAACTCGTAGCAATGCATGAACGCTAAACAATGCGAAGAGATTGCCACGCTATCGCTCGCAATGACATCGCGTAATTATTAATAAAAGAACATGGCGCTGAGCACAAGGCATTTGTTAGGAATTAAGGATTTGAACCGATCGGATATCGAACTGATATTTGAGACCGCCGATAATTTTAAAACGGTACTGAACAGGCCGATAAAAAAGGTGCCCTCGCTGCGCGATGTAACCATAGCCAATATCTTTTTCGAGAACTCTACCCGTACCCGTCTGTCATTTGAACTGGCCGAAAAAAGGCTCTCGGCAGATGTGGTAAACTTTGCTGCCTCTTCATCATCGGTAAGTAAGGGCGAAACCCTGATAGATACTGTTAACAACATACTGGCCATGAAGGTTGATATGGTGGTTATGCGCCACCCGTATGCCGGTGCCGGCATCTTCCTGAGTAAGCATGTAAAGGCCCAGATAGTAAATGCGGGCGACGGCGCGCACGAGCACCCCACCCAGGCGCTGCTTGATGCCTTTTCTATCCGCGAGCGCTACGGTGACGTAGCCGGGAAAAAAGTGGTGATAGTGGGGGATATCCTGCACTCGCGCGTGGCGCTGTCAAACATACTTTGCCTTAAACAATTAGGGGCAGAGGTAATGGTTTGCGGGCCAACAACGCTTATCCCTAAATACATTGGTTCGCTTGGTGTAAAGGTTGAGCACAACCTGGTAAAAGCGCTAAACTGGTGCGATGTGGCCAATATGCTGCGCATTCAATTGGAACGTCAGGATATCAAATACTTCCCATCACTGCGCGAATACACGATGATGTTTGGGCTTAACAAGCAGATACTTGACGGGCTTGATAAAGAGATAACCGTGATGCACCCCGGCCCCATAAACCGCGGCGTGGAAATTACCAGCGACGTAGCCGACAGCAAGCAATCCATCATCCTTGACCAGGTAGAGAACGGCGTGGCCATACGCATGGCGGTGCTGTACCTGCTGGCGGGGCAAACAGCGTGAAGGCTATAGTTAAAAAAACTCATGAGTTTTTAAATGAAAACTTCCCAGGTTTAGATTTTCGAATACCTTTATTTTATAACTGGGATAACGCCCTACGCTTTGATCTGGAACATGATATTGATGATGATCCAGATTCGGTATGCTACTTCAACGAAGTAATTAAACGGGCTATTACTCTTTTTGAGGAATCTTTTGCGCCTGACGACCAAGCTTTTTTTATTTTAAGGCAGTACAAATTGAAAAGGCGTAAAATAAGGGTAGGGAATTACTTTTTTAAACAGTTATCGGATTTTAAAAAAGACGATGTTAATTATTACACCACAAAATCGTTTAGTCACCCCAACGAGGACTTGATTGACGCATCTAACGTAGCATTAGGGAAGATTAAAGTTAGCCAACTCAATTACAGTAATGTGTTATCCGCAATCGCTTTATCGTACCAACCTACTGTAAAGTCTTTTGAAAGATTTTCTGACATAAATTTACCTTTTCAGATATTTTTTATCAATATCGGAAAAAAGCTTATTTTTCATATGTACGATAATCGGGGGTTGGATATTTTAAGCAGTAATATCGACTATATTAAACCGCATTATACTAAATTTAATGATTGGATATTAGACTACGACAGAGTGAAGATCAATCATATATTTGAATAACGTTATTACTGACCGGAAACATCATGATAGTAGCTTTATACGGCAAACGAGTCCATGCGTGGTTGATGTCCTTAAGCAAGTTTCAAGCCGGTATATTATATTTTTTAATGACAGCCATCCCCGTCATCGCAGTTTATTTAATTGCAGGGGTTTTGTTTTACCACAATTATGAGGGAGCTTTTAAAGATGCTGGCTTTTTACTCGTGATGTTATCTATGGATGCCATTTATGGAGCGATCTTTTTTAAAGAAAAAGCCTTTAAAAAATCAAAAAAGGAGCAGGAATTATCAACCGGGGAATCACCATCCGGTAATATAAGTGACTCGGAATTTATAGCACATTGGGGGAAGAAACGTAAAGCGGGCATATTAAAATATGTAATTGCCAACGGCCTTTTTGCCGCCTTTGTATTGATTTTCCCGGTTTCGTTTTATTATTTCCCCATGCACAATCAACAGTCAACCCTTTCACGGATCTAAGCGAGATGTTAGCTTTTATTTTGAAATGCTTTTGCATTGGTTTTTTTGCAGGTGCTTCTTATTATGTGCTATCGTGGTATTTAAACGAGCGGCATTTTAAACGCCTTATTTAACCAACCACGAATATATACACTTAGTTTTTGACGCCTAATTCTTTTAAAAAGAACCGTGTATGTTATATCAAGGCGATTTTTCAAAATGCAAACTGCTGTATATCAAGGGTTCAAGAATGTTCACGGTGTTCACGTGGCGCGAACGTGAACACTTTTGTTAGTTTTTAAGCATCCGCCCGGCTACCTCCAATCCACTGCTTAAGGCGGCTTCAACTGTGCCCATTGCTGCGCCCTCGTATAGGTATTCGCCGGTAAAATATATCGTATCTTCCACAGGACTGTTCAAGATCTTGCGCGCTGCCGGTGCGTTAATGGTGTCGTAAGCGTAAGAGCCACGGGCAAAGGGGTCGGCCGTCCAGTTCATAACCCTGTAAGCGATCAGTTTGCTTTTCAGTTCTTCAAAATCCCGCTTAAAAATATTGGCTAACGATTGCATGCCTTGCATCATTATCTCTTTATCAGGTGTATCGGTTTTCCCGGCAGCAGCGGGGCCACCTATCCAGCCGGTAAGCACGTTCGACTCATCAGGCACCTGCGTCCACCAGGTGGGTATTTCCTCATCGCTAAAAAGGTAACCCATTTCATCAATGTTTTTGCCTGCCATTTCGCGCGTTTTAACATCCAGCCAAAAAGCGCTGTCAAACTCAAACAAAAGCTTTATTACCGCGCCAAAGCCCATTTGCATTATGGCGTTTTTATGTGCGGATAAGGGGGGATCAAAAGTTATTGCGCCTGCTTCGCCTGTTTTAACTTGCAAAACACCTAAGGGCATTGCTATCAGCAATTGAGCGGCGGTGTATTTTGCACCGTCATCGGTTATAACGTCTACACTTTTCTTCTGCCAGATTATCTTTTTAGCCACAGTATTCAAAAATATCTCGCCGCCGTTTGCTTTGCACTCATTGGCCAGGTAATTTATCATGGCGCAATAACCGCCAACAACGCGGTGCTGGGCGTTTTCATCCTCATGCTGCCACTCGTTGCGCAGGGCAAAAGCGCTGGCCTCGCGTGGGTCGGCGGTATCATAGCCCGATACGTAACTCCAAACCGAATCACGAAGTTCTTTGTATCTATCCCCCGCAAACTCTTTTAGCAAAAAGTCGTAGATATTTGTATCGTGTTCCAGTTGGTTGAGGCCCTCCATAAGCAGGTCCCAATCCTTCACTACAATGCTGTTCTCTTCAAATTTGCCATTATCAAACCGCCACATTTCTGCGTTAGCGCTTCGCAAATCTATGCCTGCTTCGTTTAAAAGAGCAAGTGTAACCGGCAGGTCGCCATGAACAAATTCGGCGCCTAACTCCGTATCCTTGAAAAAATATACATTGTTTACACCGTAAATGCGCCCGCCGATACGGTCGCGGGCCTCCAGTATGGTAACTTGCCTGCCTGCTTTGCTCAAAGTACGCGCAGCCATTAAGCCCGCGGCGCCGGCCCCTATTATTAAGATATTGTTTTTCATACGATAGGCGCGCAAATTAAAAGGAATAGCCTGAAGATGCAAAAAATCGTTCTTCCTTCCATTCAAAGCCAACATAAGTTACTGTAAAAAACAAGTATTTACAAAGGCTATCAATGATTGTATTATTTTAGCCAACTCAAAAACGTGTCAATTACATGCCCGATCATAAACTAATCATATACCAACTACTGCCGCGTTTATTTGGCAATAAAGTAACCACCAATAAGTTTTACGGCTCGGCGGAAGAAAATGGTGTTGGTAAACTAAATGACATCACCGACAGGGCCCTCGCCGAAATAAAGGCGATGGGTTTTACCCACGTTTGGTATACGGGCGTTATAGAGCACGCCACCATGACAGACCACTCCGCCCATGGTATCAAGCCCGACGACCCGGATGTGGTTAAAGGCCGCGCCGGTTCGCCCTATGCTATAAAAGATTATTACGACATTGCCACCGACCTGGCTGTTGACGTGGAGTTCCGCATCTCGGAGTTTAAAGAGCTGGTTGGCCGTACGCATAAAAGCGGGATGAAGGTAATTATCGATTTTGTGCCTAACCATGTGGCCCGCACGTATGCCTCGGACGTTAAGCCGAATGGCGTGCGCGATTTTGGTGAAGATGATGATAGCACCGTAGATTTTTCGCCTGATAACGACTTTTACTATATCCCGGGGCAGCCTTTTGTGGTGCCGGGCGGATATAACCCGGGTGGCGACGATTTTAAATCGCCCCTAAAGGATGGGAAGTTTGACGAGTACCCCGCTAAAGCTACGGGCAATGATGTTTTTAGTCCCGCGCCGGGCATAAACGACTGGTTCGAAACCGTTAAGCTGAACTACGGGGTTTACTACCTGGATGGTAAAAAATCATACTTTGATCGTATGCCACCGCTTTGGCATAAAATGTACCATATACTAACCTACTGGTGCAAGATGGGCGTTGACGGTTTCCGTTGTGATATGATCGAGATTGTACCCGTTGAATTCTGGGCATGGCTTATCCCGAATATCAAGGCAAACTACCCTGATGTTATTTTTATTGGCGAGGCGTACGATAAAGATCAGTATTACAATTACATCCATAATGGCGGGTTCAATTACCTGTACGATAAAGTGGGCTTATACGATGCCATCCGCAGGCTTACCTGTAACGAGCCGGGCGCATCTGCATGGGAGATAAACGCCGTGTGGAACAACCACTGCAAAGGTATTGACCACAACATGCTCCGCTTTATGGAAAATCATGACGAGCAGCGCATAGCCAGCCGGTTTTTTGCTGGCGACGCCATGCTGGCTGTTCCCGGAATGATTGTAAGTGCTACTTTGGCTACCGGGCCGGTAATGATATACTCGGGCCAGGAAGTAGGTGAACCCGCTACAGGTGCATGTGGGTTTAGCGGCGACGATGGACGAACTACTATATTTGACTACTGGGGGATGCCCGAACATCAAAAATGGATGAACAACGGCGCGTTTGATGGAAAGCACTTGACGGTGGGGCAACAGCAGCTGCGCAACTTTTATGGTAAACTGTTAAACATTACAAAAGATAACGAGGCGTTAAACAGTGGGAGCTTCTATGAACTAATGATAGCTAATGAGCACCAGCAGGGGTTTGATACTAAATTGTACATGTACCTGCGTTATACGGCACACCAAAGGGTGCTGATAATAGTTAACTTTAACCGCGAAGCGCGAGCTATAAACATTAAACTCCCCGTAGAAATACTTACACAATTTGACCTGAGCGGTGAAGCCAGTTTTTCGGATATGTTAAGCGGTGAAACATTTAGCACAACTGATATTGGGGATGGTATACCAGTTATTGTTAATGGCAGCAGCGGTTTATTGCTAAATTTATAATTCTTTCGAAAAATCAAATAATCACGGGTAATTTGGCTTAATTATAGCGGGAAAATTCGTTTATTAGTAGTTATCAATAATTTGCAGATATAAATACGCTTTTTAGTAAAGCTGAAAAAGCCCTTTAATTTAAACATGACTGAACACATGCCTGACCCCAACCCGGAGCTAATAACAGCCCGTTTGCTTCAGGTGGAGGATATGATACTGGAGGATGAAGAGTTTCACCATTTAAATAACCCCGCCGATGGCATTAAACCCATTGTAAAAAAATACCTGGGCGTACCCAATCACGCAGAGCAACTTGGCAATAAAATTTTCTTTACTGATGGCGATGCCAAAGTAGAGGTTTTAATAGTTACCAATGATATCATCCGCGTACGCCTTGCGCCTCACAGCGTTTTCCTGGAGGAGTTTTCGTACGCCGTGCCCCAACTGCCGCAAACACCCGTTGAGTTTACGTTGCTGGAAAACGACCAGGAGTTTCGTGTGGCAACACCGGCCATCAACTGCCATATACGCAAGAAGGACTTTCTTATTTCGTTTTCCGATAAAAACGACCATGTTACCAGCGCAGATGCTGTACCCATGCACTGGGAAGAAAATACCCAATTTGGCGGTTACTATGTATTCTGCACCAAAACCTGTGCAGATCAGGAAAGCTTTTTTGGCCTGGGCGATAAGGCGACCGAGTTTAACCTGCGTGGTAAACGCTTAAAAAACTGGAACACCGATGCTTATTCCTTCGGGTTTAACCAGGACCCGCTTTACCGGGCTATTCCGTTTTATATCAGTTTGAATGATAATATCGCACACGGAATATTTTTTGATAACACCTTTAAAGCTCACTTTGATTTTGGTGCAGAAGACCGCACTAAAACCAGCTTTTGGGCCGATGGCGGCGAGCTGCAATACTACTACATCCACGGCCCGCATATGATGGATGTGGTGAAAAATTATCACCTGTTAACCGGTACGCACCCTATGCCGCCGCTTTGGGCGCTGGGATATCATCAATGCCGCTGGAGCTATTATCCCGAAAATAAGGTAAGGGTTATTGCCAACGGCTTTAGGCAAAACAAGATCCCCTGCGATGGCATTTACCTGGATATAGACTATATGGATGGCTACCGCTGCTTTACCTGGAGCCCCAAATATTTCCCTAATCCTAAAAAGATGATAGCAGACCTGGCTGCCAACGGGTTCAAAACCGTGGTGATCATAGACCCGGGCATCAGGGTAGACGATAATTATTGGGTTTTTAAAGAGGGAAAAGAAAAGAGATATTTTTGCCGCCGTTGCGACGATTACTTTATGGAGGGCCATGTTTGGCCGGGCCGCTGCCAGTTTCCCGACTTTACTAACCCAGAGGTACGCGCCTGGTGGGGCGATCTGTTCGACGACCTGGTTGAAACAGGCGTGGCCGGTGTTTGGAACGATATGAACGAACCGGCTGTTTTTGGAGCCGGTACCTTCCCCGACGATGTTCGCCACCAGTACGATGGCTATCGTGGGTCGCACCGTAAGGCACACAATATTTATGGCATGCAAATGGTACGCGCCACTTACGAGGGTTTGCGTAAACAAATGAAAAACAAACGGCCGTTTACCATTACCCGCGCAGGGTACTCGGGTGTTCAGCGATACTCATCCGTTTGGACGGGTGATAACGTGGCATCATGGGAGCATTTAAAGTTAGGTAATATTCAGCTGCAAAGGCTTTCGGTATCGGGTATTTCTTTCTGCGGAACGGATATTGGTGGCTTTAGCGGCGAACCTGACGGCGAGTTATTTACCCGCTGGATACAAATGGGCAGCTTTTCGCCATTTATGCGGGCGCACTCGGCCGGCGATACCAAAGAACGTGAACCATGGAGCTTTGGCGAACCTTACACATCCATAAACCGTAAGTTTATCGAGTTGCGTTACAGGCTGATACCTTATCTGTATTCAGCATTTTGGGAACATCACCGTTATGGTTTCCCGATCTTGAGACCGGTGGTGATGCACGAACAGGCAGAGCCATCTAACCATTTCCGCCAGGATGAATTTACCTACGGCGATAAAATACTGATTTGCCCCGTTTTGGAGCCAGGCCAAAAAAGCCGTAAAGTTTATTTACCAAAAGGAAGCTGGTACGATTTCTGGACCCTGGAGATGATTGCAGGGGGCAAAGAGGTTGTTGTGCCAACGCCATTAGATATCATGCCGATATTTGTTAAAGCGGGCTCGGTTATTCCCGAATACCCGGTTATGCAATACACCGGCGAAAAAGAAATAGAGGAAGTAAAGCTGAATATCTACTATAGCGATTATGAGGTAAACTCGTTCCTGTTTGAGGATTACGGCGAAACCTTTGCCTACGAACAGGATATTTACCTGGAAAAGAAGTTTGTAGTAAACGGAGACGCTGATAAGTTAACCATTAAACAAAGCATGGAAGGTTTGTATACACCGCGGTACGAAGGGTATCACTTTAAGATAAATGGCCTGCCGTTTAAGCCTGCCAGGATACTTGCCGACGGTAAAGAGATAGATAGCATAAGCGCCAATAACGATAAAACCTACGAATTTAAGTTTACTAAAAACTTTAAACGGATAGAGATATATAAATAGCCGGTAAGTCAAATTATAAGCCACAAAGCGCACAGAGCCTTTCCTGAGTAAGGTACCTGTGTCCTTTGTGGTTTTTATTTGCTTGTACAGGTTAAAAGCTAAGCTAAAGTCGCTTTTATATAAACATCTTGGCTATATTGTATGTTCAATAATGATATATTTGATATATCAGGGTATCGTATCCTTAAAAGCAACTAACCTATGCGCATCGTCGCTCCCTAACTATGGCAAAGCAAATAAAAAAAACCGACCCTGGATTAACAGAATCGGCACCTATAAAAACAAAAAAGGAAACCAAACCCAAAGGCGCTGCCAAAGAAATATGGCCCGAGGCTGATGAAATAACGGTTTCCAAAAAAGAATTACCAAAAAAAGATACAGAAAAACCAACCGCCGCCAGAAAGACCGCGGCGCCAAAAAAAGGAAAAGCCCTTGAAATTGTAGATAATACAACTGACCTGAAAGCGGTTGAGCCATATAGCCGCTTTACCGATTACGATATCGATCTGTTTAAGTCTGGCAAGCACTTTAAACTGTACGAAAAGCTTGGCTCGCACGTAACTGAGCATAAAGGTGTGGTGGGTACTTACTTTGCTGTTTGGGCGCCAAACGCTCAGTTTGTATCAGTTATTGGCAATTTTAACGGTTGGAATAAAGGGGCGCACTCGTTAAACTACAGGTGGGATGCTTCAGGCATATGGGAAGGGTTTATCCCGAACGTTGGCGTAGGCGAAACTTATAAATATTTTATTAAGGCATCTACCGGCGAAGACCTGGAAAAAAGCGACCCTTTTGCACTGCGCTGGGAATTGCCGCCACGTACGGCATCCATCGTTGCCGATACTTATTATGAGTGGGACGACAAGGACTGGATGACCAATCGCCATCAGCATAATGCCCTGGATAAGCCGTATTCGGTTTATGAGATGCACCTTGGTTCGTGGGCGCGCAGCCCCGAAAGTCCGGATGAGTTTTTAAGTTACCGGCAAGTAGCCGAATCGCTGGTGCCATATGTAAAGGAAATGGGCTTTACGCATGTAGAGTTTATGCCTTTGATGGAGCACCCTTATTATCCAAGCTGGGGGTACCAAATCACCGGTTTCTTTGCGGCATCGTGCCGTTACGGTACCCCGCAGGACCTGATGTATTTGGTAGAGCAATTCCACAAGGCCGGCATTGGCGTTATACTGGATTGGGTACCCTCGCATTTCCCGGGCGATGCGCATGGCTTGTATAATTTTGACGGCACGCACCTTTATGAGCATGCCGACGTTCGAAAAGGCTTTCATCCCGATTGGAAATCATATATCTTTAATTATGGCCGTAACGAAGTGCGGGCTTTTTTGATCAGCAACGCTTTGTTTTGGTTAGACAGGTACCATGTTGACGGCTTACGCGTGGATGCCGTAGCTTCAATGCTTTATCTTGATTACTCGCGCAACCATGGCGAGTGGGAACCCAATGTTTTTGGCGGCAACGAGAACCTGGAAGCAATATCTTTCTTAAAAGAGTTTAATGCCACAGTTTACAGCAATTTTCCCGATGTGCAAACTATCGCCGAAGAATCAACCTCATTTGCCGGGGTAAGTCGCCCGGTTTATACCGGCGGGTTAGGTTTTGGCATGAAATGGATGATGGGCTGGATGCACGATACGCTCAACTATTTTGCGCATGACCCTATCCATCGTAAATATCATCAAAACCAGCTTACTTTTAGTATGGTTTATGCGTTTACCGAAAATTTTATGCTGCCCTTTTCGCACGATGAAGTGGTTTACGGCAAAGGCTCGATGCTGAACAAAATGCCCGGCGACGAATGGCAAAAGTTTGCCAACCTGCGCTTGCTTTACAGCTTTATGTTTACCCATCCGGGCACCAAGCTATTGTTTATGGGCAGCGAGTTTGGCCAAAGCGCCGAATGGAGCTTTGAAAGATCGTTAGACTGGCACCTGCTGCAATATGATAGCCATAATGGTATCAAAGAAACGGTAAAAGCCATTAACCGGTTGTACCGATCTGAGCCTGCGCTGTACGAAAAAGCGTTTGAATGGACCGGCTTTGAATGGATAGATGCGGGCAACCTTGATGATTCTGTTATAGTTTATACCCGAAAGGGCAAAGAAAGGGAAAACGACCTGGTTATTGTATTGAACATGACACCCGTTGTACATGCCAATTACCGTATAGGGGTTCCTGCTGCAGGGCAATGGCAGGAGATATTTAACTCTGACAGCGATAAATTCTGGGGAAGTGGTATCATCAATTTCGACCCGATAACCACCGAATCATCGGGCTGGCACGGGCGCGATAACTCTATGACCATTAAAACACCGCCCCTGGGCGCCGCGATATTTAAAAAAGTATCCGGCAAAACCGAAAAGATAAAATCAAAAAAACTTAAGTAATATGGCCGGTAAGTTCTTCTATTTGTATCTGGTAGGGGGCACAGTAGCCCTTGCGTTACTTATATATAGTATTATTGCGGCTTATCCCGCGGTAAATGCGAGCGGTGCATTGTTTTATGTAATACCAACCTTGCTGCTTTATTATATGGCATACAAAACCTGGCATGTGAAAAATGACAGCGAGTTGATGTAAAGAATTGAGATACGATCTGCGCTTTAAAGAAGCAGCGTAAAAAGGTTAATAAACACTGCTTAAATATGAACCGCGCCGGCATGTTATAAATTGAATACTTTTGCACCATGTCTGTGTTAACTGCTACCGAAAACCATACTATTCCAAGTTATCCATTAGTCACTATTGATGGCGGCAAGCCCGCTATGATAGTTGTGCGCGAAGCCAATGGGGTCGACATCATTATAGATGATGCCTTTTTACTGCCCCACCGTAAAGATTATTACTTTTTTGCCTTTATAGAACAAGGCGGCAGCCGCCATTGGATTGACTTTGTGCCCTACACAGTTAAACCGGGTCATTTTTATTTTACCGTTCCGCAGCAGGTGCATTTAAAGGAAGAGAGCACACCGGTGAAAGGTTACATAGCTGGCTTTACGGAAGAGTTTTTAGCGCTTGAGGAAAACCGGATGCTGCGCCGCCTGCCCATTATACAAAACCCCGCCGGTGCGCATGAACTGGTGTTAAGTGAAGATGATATAAGCTACATTGAGGACGCAATGCGCAAAATGACCATTGAGTTTGAGGCCGGTGGCACGTGGCAAAATCAAATGCTTACTTCGTGGCTGCGAGTGCTGGTGATATACCTCAGCCGGCTGTATAATGAGCAATATGGCGAGCATTGCATCACAAAAAGTTATTGCCTGCTAAAAAGTTTCCAGGAATTAATAGGCGAGCATTACGCCAGCCAGCATGTGGTTGCGGCCTACGCTAACCTTTTAAATATTACGCCCGGCTACCTAAACGATGTCATTAAACAGCAAAGTGGTAAAACCGCCATAAGCCACATCCATAACCGGTTGGTAGTAGAGGCCAAGCGCAAACTGTTGCACACCGATCTATCAGTTAAGCAAATAGCCGATGAGCTTGGGTTTGAAGATGCGGCTTACTTCAACAGGTTCTTTAAACGGATTACCAACACCACGCCGATGGCCTATCGGCAGCAAATCCGTGAAATGTACAGTTAATGCCCTGCTATGTGCAGCTATAATGTGTTTTTGGTGCTGTAGTTTTGCCACATGGAAAAACAAACTGTATTAATAACCGGAGCCAATAAAGGTATTGGCCTTGAAACCGCCCGCCAACTGGCAAACGCAGGCTACCATGTGTTTTTGGGCTGCCGTGATAAACAGCGCGGCGACGAAGCTGTACAATTACTGCATAATGAGGGTTTAAATAATGTTGAGCTATTATTAATAGATGTAGTGAGCGACCAATCGGTGCAGCAGGCTTACGAGGATCTTTCAAAACGCATTGACCATTTGGACGTGCTTATAAACAATGCCGGCATCCCGGGCAGTATACCGCAACCGGTGTTGAGCACCCCTATAGAAACATACAAAGACGTATATGAGGTTAACGTATTTGGCGTTGCCCGGGTAACAAAAGCTTTCGTACCGTTGATGCAGGCTTCGGCCAACCCCAGGATAGTGAACGTAACATCAGACCTTGGCTCGCTTGGCCTGCATACCGACCCTACCTGGAGACATTACGAAGTTAAAACCGCAGCGTACGGTCCGTCAAAAAGCGCGTTGAACGGCTACACCATAGCATTAGCTTATGAGCTGAAAAACTTTAGGGTAAATGCTGTAAATCCGGGGTACACCGCTACCGATTTCAATAACAACCAGGGTTATAAAACGGTACAGGAAGGCGCTGCGCCCATTGTAAAATACGCTATGATAGATAACGACGGCCCTACAGCCGGCTACTTTAGCGATTACGGTGTTACACCGTGGTAAAAATTACAGGCTGCACGGTTGTTTTAAAAAGATCGCAGTTACGGTAAAAAAAACAGCCCCGCTTATTAGGCGGGGCTGTTTTTTTTTTTACGAGGTAAACTAAACTTACAGTTTGCCAACTTCCTGTACCAGGTCGATCAGTTTGTTTGAGTAGCCCCATTCGTTATCGTACCATGATACCACCTTAACAAAGTTGTTGTTAAGCGCGATACCAGCTTTAGCATCAAATATTGAGGTACGTGCATCACCTTTAAAATCTTCTGATACTACCTCATCTTCTGTATAGCCCAAAATGCCTTTAAGGTCACCTTCAGAGGCTTCTTTCATTGCGGCTTTAACTTCTTCATAAGTAGCAGAAGTTTTTAAGCGCACGGTTAAGTCAACCACAGATACATCAGCAACCGGTACACGGAACGACATACCGGTTAATTTCCCCTTTAGTTCCGGAAGAACCAGGCCAACCGCTTTTGCAGCGCCGGTTGATGATGGTATAATGTTCTGATAAGCGCCACGGCCGCCTCTCCAGTCTTTAGCCGATGGGCCGTCAACTGTTTTTTGAGTAGCAGTAACTGCGTGTATGGTGCTCATCAAACCTTCTTCGATACCAAATTTATCATTTAATACTTTAGCTATAGGCGCTAAACAGTTGGTTGTACATGATGCATTTGAAACAATGTGTTGATCTGCCTTTAACAGTTTGTGGTTTACACCCATTACAAATGTAGGGGTGTCGTCCTTAGCGGGTGCGCTCATTACCACTTTTTTAGCGCCGGCATCAATATGTTTTTGTGCAGTTTCCTGAGTTAAAAATAAACCGGTAGATTCAATAATAACCTCTGCACCTACTTCGTTCCATTTAAGGTTTGCAGGATCTTTTTCGGCAGTAACACGTATGGTTTTGCCGTTAACTACCAAGTGGCCGCCTTCTACGGCGATGGTACCTTTGAAAGGGCCGTGAGTTGAATCGTATTTTAACATGTAAGCCATGTAATCCGGCTCAACAAGGTCATTAATACCTACAACTTCAACATCTTGTCTTTCAATTGCGGCCCTAAAAGCTAAGCGACCGATACGGCCAAAGCCGTTGATTCCTATTTTCATGATTTTTCTAATTTTTATTTGAATAGTACGTCAATAAATGGTTTATGGGTTCTTTAATAATATCCGCTATTTTAATTTCGGTACCTTCGGCTGCCTCGTACAGGTAGTCCTGAAAGTTGGCCGCCACAGTACCCGCAAAATGCACTGATGAATCGGGGTGCTGTTTATGCAGCGGTACCAGGTATGTTTTTATCAGTTTGCCAAAGCCCGTGGTTATAACGTTCTTTATAAAAGCGTCCTGTTTGTTTTCGAGGAAGAAATCGGCAAACGAACTAAGAAACAATGCCGGCTGCTTTTGACGATAAACTTTTTCTAACAGGGTTTTGCGGTCGGCATCATAACGCTGCACAAACTTTTTGCGAATGTTTAGCGGCAGTGTTTCGTTCATAAAACTTTTTATGAGTTGCCTGCCCAGCCAATTGCCCGACCCCTCATCAGCTAATATATAACCCAAACCATAGTTGTTTGGTTTCACTTTTTTGCCATCGTACCAGGCAGCGTTACTTCCGCTTCCGCAAATACTAACTATGCCCGGCTGGTTGCGGCAACAAGCAATAGCGGCAGCTTCAATATCGTGGCCAACGCTTATTTTGGCAAATTTAAAAAACGCAGCAAGCGCATTATACACAACTCTTTGCAGATCATCTGAAGATGAGCCCGCACCAAAAAAATAAATGCGCTTTATTTCTTCGGCGTGGTGTATAAGGTTTATATTTTTATTAAGTAGTTGTAAAATATATTTTTCGTCGTTAAAATAGGGATTAATAGCATTGGTGTTGAACGATGCAACCGTCCTTCCCTTATCAGCTAACCGCCAGCTGGCATTATTTGATCCACTATAAACAACTGCAATCATTAAATTGATAATATATCTGCCATTTGCATCAGGTCGTCTTCTAATTTAAACTGATGCTGGGTTAAAGCTTCTTCAAGGCTTGTTAGTTTGATGTGATTAGCTTCAAGGCCAACCATCATTTGCGTTTTGCCATCTATCATGGCATTAACGGCTGCAAACCCTAAACGGCTACCCAATATCCTGTCGAAAGCCGACGGGCTGCCGCCGCGTTGCAAGTGGCCCAATATAGTAACTTTTATATCGTAAAACTTCACTTGTTTTCTAACAGCTTCGGCAAGGTCATAAGCACCGCCGCTTTTATCGCCTTCGGCCACAATAACAATACTTGATGATTTTTTATTGTACTGCCCCGCTTTCAGGTTTTCTATCAGCTTATCAATAGCGGTATCGCGTTCGGGTAATAGTATGGCCTCGGCACCACATGATATACCGGCGCGCAAGGCAATAGCGCCCGAGTCGCGGCCCATAACTTCGATGAAGAATAAGCGGTCGTGCGCGTCGGCGGTATCGCGTATCTTATCAATGGCCTCTATCACCGTGTTGGTTGCGGTATCAAAACCCAATGTATAGGTAGAGCCGTAAAGGTCGTTATCTATGGTGCCCGGTACGCCAATAACAGCAATATCAGGATATTTTTTTGAAAAACGCAAAGCGCCGGTAAAGGTACCATCGCCGCCTATAACTACAATCCCGTCTATGCCGGCTGCTTTAACATTTTGATAAGCTTGTTCCATTCCCTCATCGGTACGGAACGGGAGGCACCTGGCGGTTTTTAAAACTGTGCCGCCAAGATTTAAGATATTGCTTACCGACCGGGTGTTCATATCAAACATATTGTTATCGATAAGCCCCTGGTAGCCCTGGCGTACGCCTGCAACTTGCAGGCCGTTATATATAGCGGTACGTACTACAGCCCTTATGCAGGGGTTCATGCCGGGGGCATCGCCGCCTGAGGTAAGAACTGCTATTTTTGAAATTTTATGCATCTTTACACAAGTAAATTTGTAGGTGCGAATATAGTGTGTCAAATTTACACCATTAAATTTATTTATATTATTTTTACATTAAAAATTAAGGATATATCTTTAAACCATTAACCTAAAAGCCCAATCCCTTGGAAGTAAAGTTACCTACATTTAACTCAGTTTTTTCTATAGACTGTGTCATATTTGGTTTTGAAGCCGGAGAACTGAAAATATTACTTATAGAACGTAATGAAGAGCCTTATAAGGATTGGCTTGCCTTACCCGGATATATTGTAGAGCAGGATGAGAGTATTGATAACGCTGCTGAACGTATTTTATATGAATTAACCGGCCTGCGCGACCTGCACATGCAGCAGTTTCATACTTTTGGCGAGGTTAACCGGCACCCTCAGGGGCGTGTTATTACAGTTGCTTATTATGCTTTGATACGTATAAACGGCCAAAAAGAGGTTAAACCGGTTACCCAATATGCAAAGAGTGCGTTTTGGCATCCGGTGAACGATTTGCCTAAACTGGCGTTTGACCACAGCGAGATATTTGAAACAGGCTTCAACAAAATTCGCCGCAGGTTAAATTATCAGCCTATTGCTTTTGAGTTACTGCCCGAAAAATTTACACTAACTCAACTACAGTCGTTATACGAGGCTGTGCTGAATAAGAAGCTTGATAAACGCAACTTCCGCAAAAAAATGCTGAGCTACGGCTTTTTAAAGGAACTTGATGAAAAACAGAAAGGGGTATCTTACCGCGCTGCCAAACTGTATAAATTCGACAGACGCAAATACACTAAAATATTTCAGAACGACCTTAACCTTGATAAATAGTTTGCAGCAGGCGGTTGCCCGTTTGCAGTTATAAGCTGGCAGTTTACATCCCCACAAATAATATAAAAGAGAAAGCCGGTAATTAATTACCGGCTTTCTCTTTTATACTTCCTGCAAACTGGCAACCGCCAACGGTTACAACTGGCTTGGCGCTAATTCTAAATGGTATTTAACCAGGTTATCTATAGGCGACCGGATGATGTTGCCTACCGTCATGCCATTTTCGGTACAAACCTCTTCAAGCACATTGCGGAAGTTGTAACCAACAGATCCGATGCAGTTGAAGGTGTACTTTTGATAATCGGGGTAATGGGTAACCAGGTTGCGGAAAAAATCCTCGAACGAGGTGCGAACCAGGTTGCGCGAGTATTCTATATTTACAATGTTGTCATAAACAAACTTGCTAAAGCTGGCGCAAAAGCGGTTTGCCCTCGGCTGCGTGTAAACAATTTCGTTTATATCATCCGGAGTAAGTTTAAAGGTTTCCCAAAAATTCTTACGTACGGCTTCGGGCATGTATCCGCGCAAATAATCTATCAATAATTTTTTACCAATGTGGCAGCCGCTGCCTTCATCACCAAGAATGTAAGCGCCCGAGTCGATGTTGTTTATGATCTCTTTGCCATTGTACAGGCAGGTGTTGGTACCTGTACCTAAAATGGCGGCAAAGCCCTCGTTGTTGCCTAAAAGGGCACGTGCTGCGGCAAGCAGGTCATGACCAATGTACACTTTGGATTTTGTAAAAACCGCCGTCATGGCATCCTCAACAACCTTTCGCATTTCCGGGGTTGAACAGCCTGCGCCGTAATAATTAACCTCGGTAATGTTATCTTTCTCAAGATCGGTAGGGAGGCTGTCTCTTAAAGATTGAATAATGTACTCAGTGCCCGAAAAATAAGGATTGTAACCCTCGGTGTTAAAATACACCTTTTTACCATCTTCGGTAACTAAACACCAGTTTGTTTTGGTGGAGCCACCGTCAGCAATTATGATCATAAATAAGTTTATTAAAAAAAAATTGGGTTAAAAGTATGATTAACTTATTGTAAAAAAAACACTTCGTACTTTTAAAAAGTAAAAATGCACTATTTAACAAGGTAAAACTTAATGTATGTGTGTAAATTTTAACTTTTTTGCCAAAAATAAATTTTTAGCAAATCCGCACATTAAAAAGTTAAACCGTTAAATAATAATTGTTTTATTTACATATATGCATTTAGGTTAACTATTAACACCGGTTTATAACAGAATACAATTATATGTATATTTTAACAAATATTTATAGGGGGAGTTTTTTGTGCCGATAAATTTTTGAATGTTGTTGCTATTGTCTGTTTAAACCAAAATTAGCATATTTGCACTGCAAAATTTGCGATGGTCTCATAGCTCAGCTGGATAGAGCAACAGATTTCTAATCTGTCGGTCTCAGGTTCGAATCCTGATGAGATCACGGGTAGCCCCTTTAACCATTTAGAGGGGCTTTTTTATGCGGCAAGTACTTTATTGTACTTTGCACGGTATTCTTGCGGCGACATGCCGGTTATTTTTCGAAAAACCTCGCGAAAGGCTTTCAGATCGGTATAGCCAACATCATACATCACTTCGTTAATAGTTTTTGCACTGCTCTCAAAAGCTCGTTTTGCAGCTTCTGTTTTTACCCTTTGGGCATATTCCACCGGCGTATTACCTGTTGCCTTAATAAACCTCCTGTCGAAGCTGCGCCTGCCCACTGCAAACTTGGCTGATAAGTGCTCTATCGAAAGCTTTTCCTGCGGATTGCATTCAATGTAAGTTTGCGCTTGCTTTACCATCTCGTCACCATGCAGTTTTTGCCCTTTAAAAATAATAAACTCCGACTGGCTTAGCCTGTCAACTTCTACCTGGAAAACCTTTGAACAATAAATGGCTGTTGCCCGGTCAAAATATTTTTCAACCAGGTATATAAGCAAGTTTAGAAAAGAAAAAGCTCCACCGTTGGTATAAATGCCGTGCTCATCGGTGATCAATTTATCAGCTTGCAGGTCTATTTTCGGGAACATCGTTTTAAAGTCATCAGCAACAGCCCAGTGGGTCGAGCACATTTTGCCATCTAATAAACCTGTGGCAGCCAGCAGGTAAGCCCCGGTACAAACACTGGCTATCTCGGCACCCCTGGCATATTGCTTTGCTATCCAATCTATCATTTCAAGGTTATCTTTCACGGCGTTGTGATAGTTATGATTCAGCGAGGGGATGATAACCAGGTTGGTTTTGCTTATAGCCGACACATGAGTATGTGGCTTGGCAGCGAATAAACCGCCATAATAATCAACTTGCTCTGATAACCCTGCCAGCTCAATTTTGTAAGGTGTCCGCTTACCGGCGGCGACAAAATATTCGTTTGCGCGGGTAAGTATTTTATAAGCCCCAACAATGCTGGTTAAGTTGTTAGGCCCGTTGGGTACTAATATGGTGATGTGTTTCATTGCTCGTCTTGAACGATAAAAATAACGAATAGATTTGTCCAAATCAACCCGTCATAATGTCTATTTGGCGCCCTGCGCCGAATTGTTTAATGCACTAATATTGTTTAAAAAAACAGACAGAAATCATGCAAGATCAGAATTTTACAACCACGTTTTTAGTAGATAAATCGCCCGCAGAAGTGTTTGACGCCATAAACGATGTGCGCGCCTGGTGGTGCGAAAATTTTACGGGAGCCTCTCAGCAATTAAATGACGAGTTCGCGGTTAAGTTTGCCGATATACATTACTCCAAACACAAATTGACAGAGGTTATACCCGGCCAAAAAGTAGTGTGGCATGTTACCGATAGCAAACTGAATTTTTTAAAGGATAAAGAGGAGTGGAACGGCACTGCAAACATTTTTGAAATTAGCGCCGCCGGTAACCAAACCCAGCTCCGCTTTACACATGATGGCCTTACCCCGCAAATTGAATGTTTTAAAGATTGCTCCAACGGCTGGTCGTATTATTTAAACAGCCTGGTAAATTTTATAAACACCGGCGAAGGTCAGCCTTATCACGAAGAATAATTGAGTAAGCCCCGCCGAATAACAAGCGGGGCTTTGCTTTTATTAACGTAATTGAATATGCGAGTTTCGGGTTTTTCCACCGCAGGATATCGTTTACTGGGTAAAGAATTTGTTGCGCTATTACTGGCTGATCTAACAACAGCCTCATCAACTTATTTATTTTCCTCCGGCGGCATCTCGTCCGGTAACTCATCGGGACTTTCGTCAGGCACTTCAGGCGCTTTCGGATCAACGGGCTGCTCTATTTCCGGGCGGTCTTTTTTAACCGGCATCTCTTCAGGCTCGTTGGGGATAGTTTGATGCTTTTTGCTCATGTGTAAACAACATTACCGCTGATGAGATTGTTTTTACTGCAAGCTGCTGTTCCGCATTTTACAATTAGCTATTTTTGCATGTGCCTGTCAAGAAAAAAAACGTCCGCAGAAAAAAGAAAGCTAAAACCCCGTCCCGGTTAAAATACTATCTCGCCCTTGCTGCTGTGCTGTTGCTGTTATCTCCATTTTACTACGGGTACGTTATTAAAACGGCGTCGTATACCTGGCGGTGGATAAAAGATATCGGTAAAAATACTGATTACCGCACCTATAAAAGCTTCGGTATCCGGATCCCGTCAAATTACCAGGTGCATGGCATCGACGTATCCTATGCCCAGGGAAAGATAAACTGGACTAAGGTAGCCGAAATGGAAGAGGACGGCGTACGCATCCGCTTCGCGTTTATCAAAGCTACCGAAGGGCTTGTAATTGCCGACCCATATTTTAAGCGTAACTGGAAAGAGGCCCGGAAGGCCGGTATTGCCTGCGGGGCGTACCATTTCTTCAGGCCGCGGAAGAGCGGTTTGTGGCAGGCCCGGTTTTTTGTACAAAACGCATCGCTGCAAAAGGGAGGGCTGCCACCGGTTGCAGATGTTGAGCGGCTGGACGGAAAAGCACCCGCTGCTATGCGGAAGGAGCTGAAGGAGTTTTTGCGGTTTGTAGCGAATAAAACGGGCGAAACCCCTATAATTTATACGGGCATCAGCTTTTATCGCGATTACCTTGCCGGCTATTTTGATGAATACCCCTTATGGATAGCCCATTACAACCGCGATAGGTTAAATGTAAGCGCCGACACCAACTGGATGTTTTGGCAGCACGCTGAAACGGGCCGTGTTAATGGCATTGGGCACAAGGTTGATTTTGATGTTTTTAAAGGAGACAGCCTTGCGTTTGAGCGATTTATTGCAAAAAGTAAGTAACGCATCGTATACTAATATCATATATTGCGCCGTATTAAGCTTTAAAAAAAACCATACAATGAAATACGTAGCATCACGCCTGTCTGAAGGGAACAAGATCTTCCCTGCAGAGATAATAACCGAAGAGAATGGCATCACCATAAAAATCCCCGGCTTGTTTAGTGGCGACACTACAACCATAGCGTACGATAGTATATCTGCTGTAGAGATAGATACTCCCTTAATTGGCTACTCCACCATCAGGTTTTACCATAACGGTAACAAGGTACAGGCACATGGCTTCTCAAAAAGCGATGTAAAACAAATCAAAGCTTTTATTGAAGAAGGCCGTAGCAGGGCGCGGAGTAATATTTAATCGTGTAGGATACCGCTTAAGGTCCTTATGCTTTTGTGTTATTTCCGGTTTGGCAGGTCGAACCAGAAAGTGGTGCCCTTACCAGGTTCAGTTTCAAACCATATATTCCCCTTGTTCTGGGTTATCATATCCTTGCAAAGTATCAGCCCCAGGTGGTTGCCCTTTTCGCCCTGTGTGCCGGTACTAAGGGTATGTTCAAGGCTAAATAATTTATCGGCCTCGTCGCGGCTTATGCCCGGGCCGGTGTCGCTTATTGATATAATGGTACGATTGCCATTTACTTCGGCGTTAAAAACTATGGAGTCGCTGGCCTTGCAAAATTTTATACTGTTTGACAGCAGGTTACGTATCACCAGGTTTATCATGTCCTGATCGGCAAAAGCCATGGTATCTGCTTTGGCCGCGTTGCTCACCCGCAGGTTTTTTAACCCTATTTTGGTTTCAAACAAATGGATGTTTTCATCAATAGTGCTCCTGATGTCAACATCAACAGGGTTTATTTTCATACCCTCTAACTGATTTTTTGACCACTCCAGCAGGTTATCTAAAAAAGTGCCGGTACTTAGTATGGTATCTTCCAGTTTTACCAGCAGGTCTCCAAGTTCTTTTTCGTCCATATCGCCTTCGCGATAAACTGCCAGCAGGGTTTGCAACGTGCTTAACGGACTCCGCAGATCATGTGATACGATGGAAAAAAACTTGTTTTTTACATCGTTCAGTCGTTCCAGCTCGATGTTTTGCGCCGTCGATAACTCCATCTGGGCGTTGATCTCCTCGTTGAGCATGGCCAGTTCGTTATTGATCGCCGCAATTTCTTCTTTCTGCTTTACCAGCAGTTTATTAGTAGCCTGCTTTGTTTGGTTGCGGCGGTATAAAACACCCAAAAGCAAAATAGCCGACGCCAGTACAATTGAGGTGGCAATAATTACCGTACTGTATTTGTTGATCTTATCCAGGTAATCAGAGTTTTTTGCGGCAATATCCTGGTTGTTCTTTTCCAAGCCCGCGTTTTCGCTTCTTACCCTGTTCATTTCAATCAGGGTGATGTCTTTCAGCATTTTTTCTTCCTGCATGCTGTCTTTTGATAGCAGGTATTGGGTTTGGTAATAAAACGCATTTTTAAGGTCACCTTTATTTTTATACGCGGTAACCAACTTGTCCATCGATTCGTTACCTACACCTTTAGCCTTTATGGCGCGGCTTATGTTTAAAGCCTGTGTGCCGTATTCAATCGCCTTACCGTAATCTTTGCTATCGTTGTAAACATCGGCAATTGAGTTAAGCACATTTGCTTCAACATATTTATCGCCCAGTGTGCGCATATTTTTCAGGGCGCTATCTAAACTTGTTAAGGCGGCAGTATATTTCTTTTGATGCGTATATGCCCTGCCTAAACCCATGCGGGTCAGGCCAATGCCGTTCAGGTCGCCCAGCTTTTGGCGTATGGCCAGGCTTCGGTTATAGTATTCAATGGCCTGTTCATCCTGGTGGTCGGCGAGGTAACAGTTCCCTACCGAGTACAAGGCACTGGCAATACCCATATCGTTTTTACTTTTGGTGTAACCGGCCAATGCTTGCTTAAAATAGCTTCGTGCTATTTCATTTTTATCCATGTCATAGTAAATAGCGCCAATATTGGTGTAGCATTGGTTGGCGCCTAGCTCATAGCCTATCTTTTTATAAATAGCCAGCGCCTGGAAGTAGTTGGTAATGGCTTCGCGGTTATCATCAAGCCTGTTGTAAGCAAAGCCTATATTAGCCAGGGCCCTGCCGGCTGTTAATTCAAAACCATATTTTTTGGCGTGGTTATACCCTACATTGAAGTAAAAAAGCGCGCTGTCTATTTTGCTGCGGATGCCATAGGATATGCCCATTTGCACGTAGGAGTCGGCAACGGCTTCGTGGTTATTCAGCTTTTGGGCAAGGCTCTTATAAACGTTGGCGTAATAGAACTTTTTTTCAGGGTCGACAGATGAGTATGCGGTAGACAACTGTTTAAGGAGGCTCAGCCTTGCCGTATCGGGCATGGTTTGCTTAAGCCGGGGCAGTAGTTCATTCACTTTAGTAATTTGGGCAAAGCAGGGATCAAAAGCGAATAAAAATACCAGTAAATATGGGTTGATGAACCGTTTTATGCTCCAAATGGGGTTTAACATAGGGTGTAAATTAAATAAGGCAGGTAAACAAGGCCGCAATGCGCGGCGTTATTTTTCTGTAGGTAAATATAACTATTGTCCGGCCTATTTTAAACTTATTTTACCATTGATGCCCGCATTAGCCGCTGGTTAAAGGTATGCGCAGGCGGTCTTAACCACCCCTTACGAAGGCTGGTTTCATGGTAAATTGCTTTTAAAGAATTTGCTTAATTTAAAGTTATGCCTGCAGGGCGGATAATTAAATTTTAAACTTTGATTTAATGAAAATTAAATGAATTTTTTTGTTCACCCTACAAGTACCTAAGTTTAAATTTTTATATCTTAATCCCGATTTAAACAGCGCTAAAGTAACCTGCGGTTTATACCGGCACGTTACCCCACTTACTCAGGTTAATGAATATTCTTACCGATAATAAGTACACTGATATTTTTACGGATGATGTGTTTATTCATCATTTGTTTGAGCAGCAGGCCCTGGAAACTCCTGACGTAACGGCAGTGCAGTTTGGCGTTGATAAAATAAGCTATAATGAACTAAACAGCAGGGCCGGCAAACTGGCTGATGTTATCAATAAGGTGTCGCCTGCATCGCTTATCATCGGGGTAAGCGCAACCCGGTCAATCGAAACCATCATTAGCCTGCTGGCTGTTTTAAAAGCAGGCAAAGCCTATCTTCCGTTAGACCCAACCTTCCCTGCCGAAAGGCTGCAGGACATGGTGGCCGACTGCGGTATCGACACCATTATTGTGCCCGGAATAGATAAAAACGTTTTTAGCGTGCTCGCGAAAAACGTAATTGTTGCTGATGAGGCTATAACTGCGGGTGCCGCATTAATTAACGGTGCCAAAACTAAGGTTGCTTATATCATTTACACATCGGGGTCAACAGGCAAACCTAAAGGGGTTTGCGTAGGCCACGCGGGCGTTGTAAATCTGATAAACTGGCACAAGCGCATTTCGCCATATTTAGGGGTAGGGCATAAAACAATGCAATTTTCTCCGCTGATATTTGATGCATCGGTAATGGAGATCTTTTGTACCCTGTGTATAGGCGGTACACTGGTTTTGGTCGACGATGCCACACGTATAGACCCTTCAAAACTTTTAAACTATATAGATGAACAGCAGGTTAACCGCATAAATATGCCTTTTGTGGCCCTGCAATATTTTACCGAGGCTGCCGATGCCGAACAGCACTTTCCGCAATCGTTAAAGGAAGTGATCAGCGCCGGTGAACAATTAAAAATAACGCCGCAGGTTTTGCGTTTCTTTGAGGCCCTGCCGGGCTGCGTGTTTTACAATATGTATGGCCCTACCGAGGCCAGCGTGTGCAGCACCTCCCTTAAAATGGAAGGCCCTGCCTATAACTGGCCGTTGCTGCCCACCATTGGCAAACCTATTGATAACGTATCCATACACGTGCTGGATGGGCAACTGAAGGAAGTTGCGGACGGCGAAGAGGGCGAACTTTGCATAAGCGGTATAAACCTGGCTTACGGCTACCTGAACCGCGCCAACCTTACAGAAGAAAAATTTATTGATTGGACGGATACCCAAGGCAAACCCACCCGCATTTACCGCAGCGGCGACCTGGGCCGCTACCTGCCCGACGGTAACATAGAATACCTTGGCCGGCTCGATACGCAGGTAAAGATACGGGGTAACAGGGTGGAAGTGGGAGAGATAGAAGTGCTGTTGAACCAACTGGAAGGCGTACAGCAGTCTGTTGTGGTTGCCCGCGAGGATGTGCCCGGCCAAAAGCGTTTGGTGGCTTACCTGGTATCATCGGGCATAAAAAAGGATATCGCCTTTCTGCGCGATAGCATAGAACAACAACTGCCCGATTATATGATGCCCTCGGCATTTGTTTGGGTAGATGGCTTTGCCAAAACAACCAGCGGCAAGATAGACCGCAACGCCCTGCCTGCACCGGACACGCAACGCCCCGAGCTGTCTGTTTTGTATAAAGCCCCTGTTACCACTGCCGAAAAGCATATTGCCACCCTTTGGGCCCAACTATTACAGGTGGACAAAGTGGGCATCTACGATAATTTTTTTGAATTGGGGGGTAACTCCATCCTGGCGCTTAAAACTGTTGCGGCGTTAAAAAAGCAACATACTTATACGCTGCCCATAACCAAGCTTTACCAATATCCCACGGTAAACGGCATTGCGGCCTTTTTAGAAGGAAACAAGGTGGTTGCTAAACTTGCTGCTAAACCCAAAAAAGATAAAAGCAATAAAGATATAGCCGTGATAGGCATGGCGGCCAGGTTACCGGGAGCAAACAACATTTATGAACTGTGGGACGTACTGACCGAAGGGCGCGAAACCATATCATTCTTTACTGACGATGAGCTTGACCCGTATATTCCGTATGAAGTAAAAACTGCACCCAACTATGTAAAGGCACGTGGGATTGTGGAGAACTCCGAGGGGTTTGATGCCGCGTTTTTTGGTATCAGCCCCAAGGTTGCCGAACTGATGGACCCCCAGCACCGCGTGTTTTTAGAACTGGCTTTTGAAGCACTGGAAACCAGCGGTCACCTGCCTGCAAAATATGCCGGTTTGGTTGGGGTTTTCGCGGGTACTGGCAACAATACTTATTATATCAATAACGTAATCCCAAACACGCAAAAAATTGAAGGCGTGGGCAGTTTTCTTACGTCCACTATAAACGAGAAAGATTACATAGCCACGCGCACCGCTTACGAGCTTGACCTGAACGGCCCGGCGGTAAGTGTGCACGCGGCCTGTTCTACATCGCTGCTGGCCATAGCGCAGGCTGCCGACAGCATTCGCAACGGGCAATGCAATGTAGCGCTGGCAGGCGGCGCGTCTATCAGTTCACCGGTTAAAAGCGGGCATTTGTACCAGCAAGGCACCATGCTAAGCGCCGACGGGCATTGCCGATCGTTTGATGCGGATAGCGACGGCACTGTGTTTAGCGATGGCGCGGGTGTTGTGGTTTTGAAAAGTCTGGAAGAAGCCGAGCGCGATGGCGATACCATTTATGCCGTGCTTAAAGGCATAGGGCTCAACAACGATGGAGGCGACAAGGGCAGCTTTACCGCGCCAAGCGCTGCAGGCCAGGCAGGCGCTATTGCTATGGCTATTGCCGATGCGGGTGTAGACCCGGCAACCATCACCTACGTTGAAGCACACGGCACCGCTACCATGTTAGGCGACCCTATAGAGATCGAAGGACTTAACCTGGCCTTCGGCGCGCAGGATAAAAAACAATACTGCGCCATTGGCTCTATCAAAAGTAATATGGGGCATACGGTTGCTGCAGCAGGTGTAGCCGGCTTTATAAAAACCACATTGGCGCTGTTTCATAGGCAAATACCGGCATCATTACACTACACTAAACCCAACCCAAATATCGATTTTGCAGATAGTCCGTTCTTTGTTAATTCCAAGCTTACCAACTGGGAGAGCGAGGGTAAACGCAGGGCGGGCGTAAGTTCATTCGGTGTGGGGGGTACCAATGTACATACCGTGCTGGAGGAGTATATTGAACCGGTGCAGCCATTAAGTAAAAGCCGCCCGGTATCGTTGATCAGTTGGTCGGCTAAAACGGCCACCAGTGCCAGTAAATGGGCCGACAGGCTGTATTATTATCTACAGGATAACGAGGGAATACAAGTAGAGGATATCGCCTGCAGTTTGCATAGCACACGTGTCGATTTTAAAGAACGCAATTTCATTTTAGCGACCGACAGGGCCGACCTGCTTGATAAGCTCACTAAATTTAAACGTGACCCATCCAACTCTAAAACATTAACAGAAAATTCTGCCGGGATAGTTTTCATGTTCCCCGGACAGGGCGCGCAGTATCTGAACATGGGCCGCGGTCTTTATGAGCAGGAACCCGTTTTTGCCGATGCCGTAAATGAATGCGTGGCTATATTGAAAGGTACCGCCCATGAAAATATCCTTGAAGCAATTTATGCCGATGCATCCGCGGAAGCCAATGACAAGCTAAAAAATACGTTTTACACCCAGCCGGCGATATTTATCACCTCATACGCTCTGGCTAAGCTTTGGATGAGTTGGGGGATAATACCGTCGGTGTTTACCGGCCACAGCATAGGGGAATTCGTCGCCGCGCATTTTGCAGGTATCTTTAGCCTGCCTGATGCACTGAAGTTGATAACCGAACGCGCCAGGTTGGTGAGCGAAGTTGCCGAAGGCGATATGTTATCGGTACGCACCGATGCTGCCGAGTTGGAGAAAATATTACCCGGTAACCTGTCCATAGCCGTTATAAACAGCAATAAGCTATCGGTAGTGGCGGGCGAGAAAGATGCCGTTGCGGCTTTTGCCAAAGTACTCGAGGAAAAAGGCATTACCGGCAGGTTATTACAAACCAGCCATGCTTTTCACTCGGCTATGATGGATGATATTGTGGCCCCGTTTGAAGAAGTAGTAAGGTCAGTAAAAATAAATGCACCGGTCAAGCCAGTGGTATCAACAGCAACCGGCAAATGGCTAAGTCCAGCTGAAGCTATTAACCCCTCGTATTGGGCGCAGCACCTACGTAAGACCGTGCGCTTTGCGGATGCCATTGACACCCTGACTGAAGATAAGGGTCGCCTGTACCTGGAAGTTGGCCCCGGCCGCACGCTGGCTACTTTAACCGCGCAGCAAACCGCCGATAACCCGGTTGCAACAGTGCCGGGGATTGCTGGCAGCGACGGAGTTTCCGAATACGGGTCTTTGATCAGGGCATTAGGGCAGTTATGGCTAAACGGTGCGGAGCCAGATTGGAAGGCGTTTTACAAAGGGCCGCTTAACAAGTTAAGGTTGCCGGGTTACGCGTTCGATCATAAAAAGTATTGGGTTGATCCGGTATTGTTTACCCCGCCCGTAACGGTAAATTACCAGCCGGAAGAGATATTACCCGATACCCCTCAAGCCATTCCGAATGAAAATATTATACCAAACAATATAATGAGAAAAGATTTGCTGGCAGGTAAGCTGCAGGAAATTTTTGAAGATGCATCCGGTATCGAGATCGGTAACGCATCCGCAGATCTGAGCTTCCCCGAGATTGGTTTCGATTCGCTGCTATTAACGCAGATCGCTACTAATCTTAAAAAAACGTTCAATGTTTCTATTACCTTCAGGAAGTTGTTTGAGGAATACAATTCTATAAACCTGCTGGCCGACTTCCTGGATAAGAACCTGCCTGCCGGGCAATTTGAGCCGCAGCAGGCACAACGCCCGGCCCCAGCGTCAAACATGCCGTTTGTGCCAAATAGCAGCAGTAATGCAACATTAAACAATATATCGCAGCAGCTGCAATTCCTGGCAAACCAGATAGCACATTTGCAAGGTGGTGAAGTAAAAGTTACGCAGGTAGTGCTACCGCCGCCGCCCATAAATATGAGTAACGGCACGTTATTGCACCAAGAACCGGATATTACGCCGGAAGAAATGGCAGAGATAAAAAAGCCATTTGGCGCTACCGCCCGCATCGAGCGGAAAGTACAGGAACTGGATGATAAGCAAATGGCTTTCCTGGCTGAGCTAACCAAGAAATATAACGAAAAAACCAAGAGGAGCAAGGAACAAACCCAGCAGCATCGTGCCTACATGGCCGATCCGCGGGTGGTGAGCGGTTTCAGGCCGCTTACCAAAGAGGTGGTTTACCCCATCATCGTTAACCGCTCAAAAGGCAGCCGGCTTTGGGATGTTGACGGCAATGAATATATCGATGCGCTAAATGGTTTTGGTTCCAACATGCTGGGCTATCAGCCCGATGTTTTGAAGGAAGCCATACAGACCCAGCTGGAGCTGGGTTACGAGATTGGTCCGCAGCACGAACTGGCAGGCGAGGTTTGCAAATTGATGTGCGGGTTCACCGGCTTCGATCGCGCCGCTTTGTGTAATACGGGGTCCGAAGCGGTACTTGGCGCTATGCGTATAGCACGTACGGTGACCGGCAGATCGCTTATCGTGGCGTTTAGTGGCTCATATCACGGTATTATGGACGAGGTGATCGTGCGCGGCACCAAAAAATTAAAAACTGTTCCGGCTGCATCGGGCATATTGCCCGAGAATGTACAGAATATGCTGATACTGGACTACGGTACGGATGAATCGCTGAAAATTATAAAAGAGCGTGCCGCTGAAATTGCCGCGGTACTGGTAGAACCTGTACAAAGCCGCAGGCCTGAGTTTCAGCCGGTGGAATTTCTTAAAGAATTAAGGACCATCACCGCCGATTCCAAAATAGCGTTGTTATTTGATGAAGTGATCAGCGGATTCCGTTTTCACCCCGGCGGCGCGCAGGCGCTGTTTGGTGTAAAGGCCGATATAGGCACTTATGGCAAAGTAATTGGCGGCGGCATGCCGGTAGGCGCGATCTGCGGGATAAAAGAGTATATGGATGCGCTGGATGGCGGTTACTGGGAATTTGGCGACGACTCGGTGCCCGAAGCAGGGGTAACCTATTTTGCGGGTACGTTTGTAAGGCATCCGCTTGCCCTCGCGGCAGCAAAGGCATCTTTGCAACACATGAAAGACCGCGGCCCCGCCTTGCAGGAGAAGCTTACGGCCCTTGCAACAAGGTTGAAAGATGGTATGGACGCCTTCTGCAAAAAGCATAACATCCCATTAACAGTGGTGGGCTATGGTTCGTTATGGAGGTTGAAATTCATAGAGGATATCCCGTATAGTGAATTGCTGTTTGCCCTGATGCGTTTAAAGGGCATTCATATTTTAGATGGCTTCCCATGTTTTATGACCGATGCGCATACCGAAGAAGATGTTGATACCATGATAGCCAAATTTGGCGAAAGCGTTGAAGAAATGACCCAAGCCGGGTTTTTTGAAGTGCAAAACGCGGCATCGCCGGTGGTGCCTTTAGCAGCACCCGCTACTGCGGCGGTAACTAATGCCAACGAGCCGCCTGTACCGGGCGCAAGGCTCGGCCGCGACAGGAATGGTAATCCTGCCTGGTTTTTAAAGGATGATAATTTAGGCGGATATAAACAGATAAACCTGAAAGACGCGTAATTTGGACCAGACTTCTACATATCCATCACAGTTAAAAGCTGAAGAATTTGACCCTTTTGCAGGGCCGGAAATATTGCGGGTTGCACCCGCTACCGAGCCGCAGACAGAGATATGGACGTCGTGCCTTATTGGCGGCAACGATGCCAACTGTGCCTATAACGATTCTGCATCTATAGTACTAACCGGTACATTTGATAAGGATGCCATGATGCGGGCATTGCAGGCACTTTCAGACCGGCACGAGGCTTTACGCACCGTTTTTAGTGCCGATGGCGCAAACATGGTTGTGTATAACAACCCTGCGATAAATGTTGATTATCATGACCTGTCGCTGCAGGACGATGAGCAGAACAAGCTGTTCATCAAAAACTATAACAGGCAACTGGCTATTACCCCGCTTGATCTGATACACGGGCCGCTTTATAAAGCCGCCATTTTAAAATTAAGCCAACACGAACACCACGTGGTACTGCTGATGCACCACATCGTATGCGACGGATGGTCAGTTGGGATTATTATGCAGGACCTGAGTAAGCTATACTCTGCCTTCGCTCAGGGTTGCCCGCCAAACCTGCCTGCTGCGCCACAATTTAGCAAATACGCGGTAGAAGAGATAGCGGCATCGCGCAGCGCGCAACACCAGGCGACCGAAAAGTACTGGATAGACCAGTTTAAAGGCAGCGATCACCTGCTGGATATACCTGTTGACAATCCGAGGCCATCGCCGCGCAAGTACAAAAGCAACCGCGCCGATTTTAGTTTGGACACCGCGTTGGTTGACCGTCTGAAACTAATGGCCCGGAAAGCGGGCGTAAGCTTTGTAACAACGGTGCTGGCATCGTTCGAGGTGTTTTTGCACCGACTGACCGGGCAGGACGAGATCATTATTGGTTTGCCGGCCGCGGGGCAATCCGCTACGGGAAATTTTGGGCTGGTGGGGCATTGTGTTAACCTGTTGCCCTTGCGCAGCTTCCCAAAAGGCGATCAATCTTTTATAAATTATCTAAAAACGCGTAAAAACGAGGTGCTTGATGCGTACGACCATCAGCAGTACACCTTTGGCAGCCTCCTTAAAAAATTAAATATCCCCCGCGATCCGACACGCGTGCCGTTGGTGCCGGTTGTGTTCAATATTGATATTGGCATGGACGACGGGATAAGTTTCCATAACCTGAAGCACCGCTACATCAATAACCCGCGCGAGTACGAAACCTTCGAGATCTTCCTTAACATAACGGATCACAATGGGACGCTCACGCTGGAGTGGTCATACAATACGCAGCTTTTCGGGCCGGCTACCATCAGCCGGTTCATGGATGAGTTTGATCATTTATTGCGCGAGGTGGTCAACACGCCCGACACGCCTATAGGCAAGATCCCCGCGATAAACGCTGATAAGATACTACAGCAGTTAACCAAGTGGAATGACACAAAGGTTGATTATCCTAAGGAAAAACCGCTGCATCAAATCATCAGTGAAACAGCTTCTAAATATCCCGACAGCATTGCCCTGAAATTTAAAAACGAAGCCCTAACTTACACGCAGCTAAACCAAAAAGCTAACCAGCTTGCGGCCATGCTGATAGGAAACGATGTAAAACCGGGCGATAAAGTGGCTGTATCGCTGGACAGATCTGTGGAACTGGTTGTTTCATTGCTGGCCATTATAAAGGCAGGGGCAACCTACATCCCGCTCGACCCGGACTTCCCCGTAAACCGTATCAGTTATATGCTGGAAGATTCGGCCGCAGTGGTGTTGGTTACTTCTGAAGCATATAAAGGCCAGTATACATCCACCGCAAAAGAAATCATCCTTGACGATATCTGGCAGGGCCTTGAAAATTACACAACTGCCGACCCTGATGTAAGTGTAAATGGCAACGACCTGGTCTATATTTTGTATACATCCGGTTCAACAGGGCAGCCTAAAGGCGTACAAATAAAGCACCACAACGTGGTTAACTTTTTGTGCAGCATGCAGAAACAGCCGGGGCTTACGGCTGCGGATAAACTGCTGGCTGTTACCACTATCAGCTTTGATATTGCCGGGCTGGAGCTTTGGCTGCCGTTGATAACCGGCGCGCAGACAGTACTGGCCGGTGCGGCCGAAGTAAAGGACGGTAGTGCATTGCTGGATATCATCCGTAAAGAAAAAATAACCGTGATGCAGGCCACGCCATATACCTGGCGCATGATGCTGGAGGCAGGCTGGGACACAGAGAAAATAAAAGTAATATGCGGCGGCGAGGCATTGCCCATCGATCTGGCCGCACGCATTTTAGGCCGGGCCTCGTCGCTGTGGAATGTTTACGGCCCTACGGAAACCACCATTTGGTCTACCCTGAAGGAAATTAAGCATACAGACCGGGCGGTAAGTATAGGTAAACCTATTGATAACACATTGGTGTATATTTTAGATAAGTTTCAAAAGCCGCTTATGCCGGGTGCCGCCGGCGGGATTTATATTGGGGGCGAGGGTGTTGCACTGGGCTACCTGAACCAACCGCAACTGACTTCCGAAAAGTTTATTGCAGATCCGTTCTCTGCCGAGGGTAATGCCAAATTGTACCGTACCGGCGACCTGGGCACGTTTACTGCCGATGGCGACCTGATGTACCTGTCGCGTATTGATGCGCAGGTAAAGATAAGGGGTTACCGCATCGAGACCGGCGAGATAGAATTCAATTTATCAAAAGAAAATGCCATAAAACAGGCGGTGGTGATAGCTCGTGCGGATAATAACGGCATAGATAAACTGGTTGCCTACATTACTTTGAAGGATGGTGTGCAAAAAACAGGCGAGGCAGAGCTGATACAACAATGGCGCACCAACCTGCGGGCGTCTGTACCTGATTATATGGTGCCCGACAATTTTGCGATTATTGACGCTTTGCCGATGACACCCAACGGAAAGGTAGATAAAAAGGCCCTTGCCGCACAGGGTATAGCCGTGGCTGAAACCAACCATTATGTTGCGCCCCGTACCAATGTAGAAAAACTGGTTGCCGATATATGGAAGGAGTTTTTAGGCATTGAGCAGGTAGGCATATACGATAACTTTTTCGAGCTTGGCGGCCATTCGCTGATAGCGGTACAGGTGATGGCTAAAATAGAGAAGGAAACAGGCAAGCGTATGCCGCTGGCTATTTTGTTTGAAAACTCGACGGTTGAAAAATTATCCCTGATGCTGGAAATGGACGGAAGGTCCGTCACCTGGGACTCGTTGGTGCCCATCAAGCCTACCGGTAGTAAGGTGCCAATATATATTGTACACGGCGCCGGCTTAAACGTATTGCTGTTTAATGCCCTTGCCAAGCACATGGATGCCGATCAGCCGGTTTACGGCCTGCAGGCCAAAGGTTTGAACGGTGTTGACGAACCTTTGAACAGGATGGAAGACATAGCCGCGCATTATATCTCGGCTATACGGGCGCATAACCCTAACGGGCCGTACGCGCTGGCAGGGTATTCTTTCGGCGGGATCATTGCTTATGAGATGGCCCGGCAACTTGAAGCGCTTAACAAAGAAGTGCGTATGCTGGCGATGTTTGATACCTACGCCTACCGAACGCCGTATTACGACCCGTGGCTGGTGAAATATGTTAAACGCGGCCTTTACTTTGGCCGTAAGGCTTGGCATTCGATAACGTTTAAGGATGGGTTTACCAAAACCTTAAAAAAACGTGCAACCGCCATTGAGCGCGGTGCTACACGGCTTTTATGGAAGCTAAAGTTTGGCAAAAAACAAGAACAAACCGGGTTTTTTGGCTACGCAAATAAAATTGACGAAATGAACAACATTGCGCAGAAGCATTACAAGATACAACCTTATGATATCTCGATAGAGTTGTTCCGCGCGGAGGAAAGGTCGTTCTATTTGGATGATTACGAATATATGGGCTGGAAACCATATGCGTTAAAAGGCGTGAACATCCACAAGGTACCGGGCGAGCACAATACCATTTTTAAAGAGCCAAACGATAAGATATTTGCTAAGATATTGCAGGATTGCTTGAATAAGATCAATTAATAGCTACATCAATCTTAAAAATGGGCACTATCATTAACCGTTATTTACCAGATGTAAACTGGCAGCAAGGTAAGCCGGTGCTTACCGGCGGGGAAGTGCATATCTGGCGTATCAGCATCAGCAAAGCCCAAAAACGGATAGCTGAATTTAAGGCCCTGCTTAACACCGACGAAAGCTTGCGCGCAGGCAAGTATAAACAACAAAAAGATACACATAGGTTTATAATCAGCAGGGGTGTGCAACGGATATTATTAGGCAGCTATTTAAACAGGCCGCCTGCCGGACTGCAATTTGTATTGGGCGAAAACAAGAAGCCCCATTTGGTAAGCCGGGAAGGTAATATTATTCATTACAACCTCTCGCACTCGGGCGACTGGATCTTGATGGCTGTAGCTACATTGCCGGTAGGCGCCGACGTGGAGTATATTGATGACGCATTTCCCTATCACGACATCCTGTCCGACAATTTTAGCCCTGACGAAATTGCTTATATCGGTCAGGGCAATACTGCGCGTTTTTTTACCCTGTGGACACGTAAGGAAGCCATCCTTAAGGCAACCGGTCAGGGCCTTGGCGAACACCTGGCGGTTACGCCTTCATTAAACGGGGAATATCCGCTGCCCAAAGGCCTGAGCGGGGCTGATAAAAATTGGCAGCTAAATACCTTTCCTGTACACGACAACTACACGGGCAGTGTAGCGGTTGCGAATGCGGGACAATCCTATTCGTTTTTTGATATCGGCCCTGAACTGATCTGACTGGTAGTCACCGGCGATTGTAAGAGCTCGCCTGCGGGGCATTATTAAGTGGTTCAGCACGGTTTTATATTAACAATTCGCTGTTTTATTCTGTCAGCCAGAAATGCTATTCACTATATTAGCTAAATAATTTCCGTAAAACAGGCCACCACCTTTGAACGCATACACCCTTCATATCACCCTTTATGACCTGCTTTTCCTCGGGGTAATATTTGTGGGGCTTACTTTAAGCCTGCAGCTGGGTTTAGCCAAAAGGGCTAACCGGGCAGCGAACCGTTTTTTGAGTTTGGCCATCGCTGTCATGGTTTTAGATCTGATTTGGTTGCTGGGACAAGAAGCCGCTATTGAAGCGAGTTTTCCTTACTGGGGATGGATGCCACTGCAAGTATCGCTTGCCTTTGGTCCGCTTTTTTATTTTTATGTGCTTAAAATAACACTTCCCGGATACCATTTCCGGCTTAAGGATACGCTTCACTTTGGCCCCTTACTGCTGCAATTGGGCGTGCACACGGCAGCAATTACAGATAGTATTAAAACAGGGGTGGCTGTAGATCAAACTTCGACTTATGACCTGCTAAACCCCGTATTGCAAATGCTGGCGTTTGTTTCGGTTGCAATTTATCTTTACCTGGCGCTAAGGCAGATAGAACAATTTTACCGGCAAATAAAATTTAACGGGGGCGATCGCTACCGTTACGAGTTACGCTGGCTGCGCCGCCCCGTACGGGTTTTCGGCCTGTTATGGCTTTTATGGATACCCATTACAATCGCCGACCTTTTGTATTACGATTATCACTTAAGTAAACAAGCTTATTATCCTTTTTACCTGCTTTTAGCCGGAGTGGCCCTGTGGATAGCAGCGGTTGCTTTCTTAAGGCCGGAAATGGATCTCCTGAATGAAACACCATCATTTTTGAAGCCACCGCTGCATGCCGAACTGAAGCGAAAAGGTCCCTGGCTGAAAAAGGCAATGCAGGAAGGATGCTATTACCAGGACCCGGAATTAAACTTAAGCTCGCTGGCCGAAAAGCTTGGCGTAGGGCCGCATGAGTTATCACGCATCATCAATACCGTGCTTAGGAAAAGCTTTAACGATTTTATCAATGAGTACCGGGTTGCAAGCGTGGTGCAGAAAATGCAGGACCAAGCTTATGATCATATTACCTTACTCGGTATCGCATTTGAATCGGGCTTCAACTCCAAAACTACTTTTAACCGCACTTTTAAACAGATCACAGGCAAGAGCCCCGTTGAATACAAAAATGATCTTAAAAAAGAGCGCCCATTTTATAATATGGGGCGTCGCCCCCGTTTTGGAGCAATAGTTTCGTCAGCAGAAGCCATTCCTAAATGGTCTGATGACAAATTAAAGCGCAACTATATGTTTAAAAATTATTTCAAGATCGCCTGGCGCAGCCTGGTGCGCAACAAAAGTTATGCGGCTATCAATATTGCCGGTTTGGCTGTAGGCATAACCGTTTGTATCATCATATTTATCATTATACAATACCAAACAAGTTTTGATAACTTTCATACAAAAAAGGATCGTACCTATCGCGTATTGACCGAACACCATCCTGCAGACGCGGGCGGTGTTTCGTACGGAAAAAGCGTTCCCTTCCCAATGCCTGCAGGATTGAAGACGGCATTTCCGCAACTGGAACAGGTAGCACCAGTTTATGCAAGCCACAATGATATACTGCAAGTGCTTGATGCGAACGGAAACCCTGTAAAGAATTTTAAAGAGGCGGCCGGCGTATTTTATACAGCGCCATCTTTTTTTCAGATATTCAATTTTCCATTGCTTACAGGCTCGTATGCTTCGTTAAAAGATCCAAACAACGTGTTGCTTACAAAGGAGATCGCTGACACCTATTTTGGCGACTGGAAAACAGCGATGGGTAAAACCATTAAGCTCACGGGCTCTTACAGTATCGGTGCCGGTTTGTTTCAGTCGCCGCCGGTATCGCTAAAGGTGTCCGGCATTTTGGCCACCATCCCTGCAAATACCGATTTTCAGTTTAAACTGGTGATCGCGTACGGAACAGATTTTACCGGGGATTCGATGTATGGGTTTCAGCAAATGGACTGGAACCAAACATCCGCGGATTTTGGGTGCTACGTTTTACTGCCGCCGAATATTTCTGCCGACAATTTCGATCAGCAACTAAAGGCATATTCACTGAGGGCATTGCCGGCCGATAATAAGGATAGCCATGTTTTACAACCATTAAGCGCGGTGCACTACGATACGCAAACAGGTAATTATAGTAATAAAACCATCAGTAAAGATCTGCTGAACGTACTGTGGCTGATAGCAGCATTTATCCTGCTCATCGCTTGCGTAAACTTTATTAATCTTTCTACCGCACAGGCCGTTAACCGCGCAAAAGAGGTTGGGGTGAGAAAAGTTTTAGGCAGCAGTAAATCCCAGTTGCAGTTCCAGTTCATCATCGAAACGTTTTTGATAGTCGCGGGTGCAGTATTGTTTGCGACGGTAGTCACTATGCTTGCATTACCTTATGTAAGCAGGCTTTTAGAGCTTTCGCTGTCGTTCAATATACTTGGCAATCCAATGATTATTTTATTTCTGTTCGGGGTAGCGGTTGTTGTAACCGCCCTTGCCGGGTTTTATCCTTCTATAGTCCTATCGCGTTTCAACCCTGTTAAAGCGCTAAAAAGTAAGCTAACAGTTGCTACCCCGGCCGGAATATCCCTACGCAGAGGACTGGTGGTGTTTCAGTTTGTAGTTGCACAGGCGCTTATTATCGGCACGCTTATTATTGTTAAGCAAATGGACTATTTTATGCACCAGCCACTGGGCTTTGATAAGGATGCAATCGTAAATGTCCCTTTCCGTCCGGATAGTACGGGCAGCCGGCTCGCCGGTTATTTAACGCAACAGCTGTTGCAGGTAAACGGCGTAAAGGCAGTAAGCTTCAGCTCGAACACGCCGGTTGAAGATGATAACAACAGGTTTACTACCCTTAAATTTGACCATTCGATAAAAAAAGAGGACTTCGAGGCCATTGTGAAATTCGCCGATGAAAATTATGTACCTACTTATAAATTGCAACTGGTAGCCGGCAGAAACTTGCAGCATTCGGATATGACACGGGAATTTCTGGTGAACGAAACGTTTGTAAAAAGTTTGGGGTTAAAAAACCCCGAAAATATATTGAACAAAGAAGTAAGTATTTGGGGCGACGTGATAAAATGCCCGGTTGTTGGCGTGGTAAAGGATTTTAACGACCGGTCGTTACGCAATAACCTGGCACCGTTGCTTATAGCAACAAACATTACCATGTACCGGCAGGCAGCAATAAAGCTCTCAACAGCAAATATATCGTCCACCATGCAGTCGGTAAAGAAAGTATGGGAGCAAACCTTTCCTGATTATGTTTACGATTACCAGTTCCTGGACGATAAAATTGCGAGCTTTTACAAGCAGGAAAACCAGTTGGCAGCTTTGTACAAAATTTTTGCGGCTGTAGCGATATGCCTTAGCTGTTTGGGTTTGTATGGTTTAGCATCATTTATGGCGGTGCAGCGGGTAAAAGAAGTTGGCATCCGCAAGGTACTGGGCGCCTCTGCCGGCAGCATTGTTTATTTGTTTTCGAAAGAGTTTATTATACTCATTTCAATTGCTTTTACCGTGGCAGCGCCCATTGCCTGGTATTACATGCACCAGTGGCTGCAGGATTATGTTTATCGCATTCATATCAGCTGGTGGCTCTTTGCTGTTGGCGGACTCGGTGCAATAATCATAGCGCTTGTAACCATCAGTTTCCAGGCCATAAAGGCAGCAGTAGCAAACCCGGTGAAGAGCTTGAGAAGCGAGTAACCGTTTGCCTGCAGCCTGATCCGGAATATAGTTTACGAAAATCCGCTTACCTCCGCTCGTTATAAACGCCAAACTCCGCGATGGAAACCTGCCCTTCGGCTTTATCGATGGTTACACGTACTTTGGTGCCCCACACGCGGTTAAAACGGTGGACCTTCACACGTGAGGCTGTGCTGCCTTCAAATATGGGTTTCCAAACACCGTTTTGCAGATACTCCAAATGGTAGGCGGTAATGTTTGGTTTTTTCTCCGTCAAAGCAATGGTATTAAACTCCGTATCGTGACCAAAATCTATTTCATACCAGGGCTTTGCTACCGTTTTGCTGGATACCCAGGATGTGGTAAAATCATCATCGTTGGCAAAATCCATAATATCCATGTCATCGCTCCAACTGGCGTTTGATGGCTTATTTTTAGCCAAATTGCTTGATATTATGGGCGCGCCGGTTGCCGCAAGCCTTGGCGCCGGCACATCGTTCTTCCAAAGCTTGCCTATTTCTTTTAGGGCGGCCAAGGCGTTATCGTCAAATAAACCATCGCGGTTTGGGGCAACGTTAAGGATAAAATTGCAGCCCGCCTGGTTAAGGATGTTTAACTGTTCAACCATTTTGGCCGGGTCTTTTACAGGGGTGGTTGGGAAATTTGTTTTCCAGAACCAGCTGCTTTGTATAGGCAGGCAAGCTAACGACGGCATAACGTTATCTTTTGTTGACAAGCGCTGGCCCGCGCCCATTTCGTAGGTTTTAATGTCGCTGTAAAACAGGCCTTCGGCAGGGTATTTTGCACCGTTAAGATCCATCAGCACACAGTCAGGCTGAATGGATTTAATGAGGTGGTAAACGTCCTCAAAATTGATATCATCATAACTGATCCTCGACCATGGGGCATCCCAGCCGTCGATGATAATGGCTTCTATCTTGCCGTATTTTGTTAACAGCTCGGTTAACTGGGCCTTCACCATTTCAAAATGTTTCTGGGTGATCTGATGCGGGCGCAGCTTGTGGTGCGTATCCAGTATGCTGTAATAAAGCATCACTTTAAGGTCGTTCTTCCTGAACGCATCCACATATTCTTTTACCACATCCCGCTTCAGCGGGCTGTTCATTACGTTATAATCGGTGGTTTTTGTATCCCATATACAAAAACCGCTGTGATGCTTGGTGGTTAAGCAGCCGTAGGTCATGTTGGCGCTTTTGGCAGCTTTGGCCCATTGATCAGCGTTTAGTTTGGTTGGGTTAAATGCAGAGGCGGGGGCTTCCGGGTCGGGCCAGTCGGCATCCATGTAGGTAGGCATGTTAAAATGGATGAACATCCCAAACTTCAGGTCGACGAACTTTTGCTGCAGCTGATGATAATTGGCATCCGCGGTGTTTTGCGCCGAGGTTTTAAGTATGATGCCGGTAAGCAGGGCAATAACGGTAAATAGTTTCTTCATGGGATGACACAAATAGTAAACCCAAAGTAAACGATTATTGAGTAAGATTTGATAACTTTTGGAAAACGATCAGGATAAAAGCGTTCACGTTCGGCGCACGTGAACACCGTGAACATCAGTGAACGCTTGATTATCAGCTACTTTTAAAATTGCGTACTGACGTAGTGCTGTCACCATTACCTGTGATTTAATTTATTATGCAGAAGCCGGAAGTGATATCTGCCGAAAGTTAAACTGCCCTTTAAATGGCCGTATATGCTTCCGTAACTATTTTACTGGTGTTTGGATGGGTTCTGGTATCGGTGATATTTTTTGCTTCGAGGCCCATGCCTTTTGCAGTTCTTAAATATTGTTTAGAAAGGTCTGCGTTTGTAGTCTGATAAATTTTGCCAAGCGCAAAATTCAGGCATGCTTCTACACTCTTTGTGCCCTTAAAGTCGGCAAGGCGTTTTTGATAGATCATAGCCAGGTCGGCCAACCTGCCGTTGGCAGCATAAATGTCATAAACATCCAGATAGTAAGAAAGCTTCCCTCTGTCCTGCGAGGTAAGGAAGGCATTAACCGTTTCAGCAGCTTTGTTGTTATTTGTTTTAACGTAAAAATTCAACAACGACTTTAGGACGAAAAAGTCGCCATGCTTTAATGAGTCGGCGGTAATGTAATTTTTTAAGGCGTTCGCCTTGTCGTTCATAGCCTCATATGCTTGTGCAGCAACCAGCAAAGCGCCGCTGCGCTCCTTGTTCGCAACCGCCAGTTCAGCGGCTTTGCGGGAGGTGGCCAACGCGCTTGCCATATTCTTCTGTTTAAGATATGCCCGGCTAAGCTGCAAATGCGCCTTAGCAAACCCGGCGTTCAACGCTATTGATTTTTTTAGGTACTCAATGGCGTTATCTAATTGGCCAAGTTCCAAAGATGTATAACCCAGCACATAATCAGACACATAGCTTGGGCATTTTGGCTGAATATACTGGTCAACCGATTTGTTTAAAGCAGTTAATAAAGCCATAGAACCATATTGGCCTTCGTTGTTTAAAACGAAAGAGTAAAACCGGCATTGCTCTTCATACAAACGACAATCAGCAGGCCACTTGCCTATTGCTCCGAAAAGTAAACCTTCAACATTCAGGTCGAAAAGCTTTATAGACCCACCCGCATCCATCATTTCCCATGATTGATATCTGCTGACAGATAGGGAATGTTCGGTAACAAGCTTAGCTAAAGTTATCGCCAATTCAGGGCTAAGGTCGTTAGAACTGCTTAATGTTTCAAAGGCCGAAGCATATTTCTTTTGGGTTATCAGGGCTTTAGCGTCTTCAATTTTTTGAGCATCGGTTTGTGCAAATGTAAACGTAGTAAACAGGCATGTGATAAAGGTGATCAGGGCTGTTTTCATTATTAAATTCTACTATTAAATTAATCGGATAGGTTTGATTATTAGCCTTCCTAAGGTAGAATTACTTTTTAAATTTTACAATAGTGCCCTCGCTGCAGGGTTGATGCGGCTAAGGTGTAAACAACCCTATAGCAAGCTAAGGCCTTTCGTACGCGGCCGGCATAAAACATACACAGCCCAGATCAAGGTGCTAAATTTTCTCCCGCGCACCCAAAATTTCATCTATCATGCCAAATTCCAGGGCTTCGGCGGCTATCATCCAGTGGTCGCGATCAGACAGGCGGTGAACGGTTTCAAAATCCTGACCGGTATGTTTGGCCGTGATCTCGTAAAGCTCCCGTTTCATTTTAGCGATCTGTACGGCAGCTATCTCGATATCCGAAGCCATACCCTGTGCCCCGCCCGACGGCTGGTGCATCATTATCCTGGAGTGGGGCAGGGCTGCACGTTTGCCCGGCGTGCCGGCGCAAAGCAGTACCTGCGCCATAGAAGCGGCCATGCCGGTACAAATGGTTGCTACATCGGGCGAGATAAACTGCATTGTATCGTAAATACCCAGCCCGGCGTAAACCGAGCCACCCGGCGAATTGATATAGATCTGGATATCGCGCTTTGCATCGGTTGATTGCAGGAACAGCAGCTGCGCCTGTATGATATTGGCTACCTGATCGTCAACCGCGGTGCCTAAAAAGATAATGCGGTCCATCATCAGGCGCGAGAAAACATCCATTTGCGTAATGTTCATCTGCCGCTCTTCCATAATAGCGGGTGTCATGCTGGCTATCGGGCGGTTGTTTACTCCGGCTATAAACCTGTCTACATGTAAACTTTGGACATGGCGATGCCCTACCGCATATTTGCGGAATTCATTAGCGTTCATTCGTATTAAATTTAAAGGTTAGCGTTTAAAAAAGCGCAATATGCTTTGGCGAAAGCCGTGGTGCTCCGGCCGGGTAAAAAGCTGCTTGTGTACAGCTTCTATCTCGGCGCGCAGTTGTTCGCGGCCATATTGCTGCACAAGGGCAAGGGTTTTTTGGTGCCAGTACACATCGGCCCGGAGCTCCGGGTTGAGTATCATCTTCGCCTCGAACAATAAATTGTCCTGCGGTGCAGCCATGCCCAGCAAATGGTCGTCAATCGCTTTGATGTTATTCAATGAAGTCCGCATACGTTAATGATTGTTGTTTTACTGTTTCCCTTACTTTTTCCAGGCATTTGTACTTCTGCACAGTTACCGAGCGTTCGCCGGCGTAACCAAACTTTCCGGCTGCCTCTTTCATGGGTAACTTGTCATAATAAAAAGCGCTCAGCAGCTCCATACAGCGCTTACCGGCCGTTTGCAGGTATTGTAACACCTTGTTGGTCGATACCTGTTCTTTGGCTTCGTCGGCGAGGGTTAATACATCATCCTGTAATGGCACGGTGGTGTTACCTTCCCTGAAGTTTTTGAACCAAAGATGTTTGGCGATGCCAAGCAGGTACGCCTTGTCATCCGCGGCATTCAGGTTCCCGGCAACCGCTTTTTCATAATAAATTACCAGCGCGTCCTGAAAAACATCCCGCGCGTCATCCAAAGTGCCACCCAGCCTGGCCACATACTTAGCCACAGCGGGGAAGGCGCTTTTATAAAGCTCCATCAGTAATTGTTCCCTGCTTGCTGTTGTTACCATAATAAAGTGTTTTTAGTATAAGTGCACGGAAAGGATGATATATCACCGGAAAATTGCGATTATTTTTTACAATTAACAAAAATCGTCTTTGAGTTACGAACCATTTTAGGATATGCAAAGCAGCCATGCAAAGTCCGGAGATTGCTTCGTGCCTCGCAATGATGCGTGAAGGAAGGCAGTGAGTAAAATTTGCCGCTTGGTTAGCTTACTCACCCCGACATCGCTTCGCTTGTCGACCCTCTCTGCTGCGCAAAGAGGGTGGGGAAAGGAAGGGAAATAAAAGTTGCTCACCCTCTTTCCGCCCCTCGGTCAGCTTACTCACCCCGACATCGCTTCGCTTGTCGACCCTCTCTGCTGCGCAAAGAGGGTAAAAAATAAGAACCTCCTCTTTGCGCAGCAGAGAGGGGGCAGGGGGTGAGTCCAATAAACCATAAAGGCTTGCCGAAGCAAGCCTTTATTCTGTGAGTAGTAAAATTCTGTAAATCTGATCCTATTTTAAAAGATCCGCCTTTACCGTATCCAGGATCTTGAATGATTCGGCGGTGGTTGGCGCCTCGGCATACACACGTAGTACAGGCTCGGTGCCCGATGGGCGGATCATTACCCAGGTATCGTCCTCAAAAAAGAATTTAAAGCCGTCCAGGTCTTCAGTACGGGCCACCTTCAGGTTGCCAAAGCTGCTGATACCGCTTTTACAGTTACTGATGATCTGCTGTTTCTTTTCCTCGGTAACGTGCAGGTCGTAACGCTCAACAGCAAATTTGCCTACTACGTCGTAAATTTCCTGTACAAGGTCTTTTAAGCTGCGGCCGCTCTTTGCCATAAATTCCCATATCATCAGGCCTATCCAAACACCATCGCGTTCGGGGATGTGGCCGTTAACCGCTATACCACCCGATTCTTCGCCGCCAACCATAAATGGTTTGCCGCTGTTTACTATCAGGTCGCAAATGTATTTAAAGCCAATTTTGGTAACGGTGTTATTCAAACCGTAGGCATCGCAAAGTTTCTGAATTTTGCTGGTACACGAAAAGGTTGAGTAAACCTCGCCTTTTTCGCCTTTCACCTTATACATATAATGTATCAGCAACAGCAATATATGGTGCGAATCTACAAACGTGCCGTCGCCATCGTACAAACCAATGCGGTCGGCATCACCGTCGGTAACCAGGCCCGATGCAATTTCGCCTTCGGATAGTTTTATCAACTCCTCAAACTCCTGCAGGTTGCGCTGTATTGGCTCGGGTGCCTGCCCGTCAAAGCTTGGGTTGTAATCGGCATGCAGAAAGGTAATATCCGGAAACAGGCGGCGCATTACATTCTGCCCGGCGCCGTACATGGCGTCGTAAGCCCATTGCAGGCCACTATCGCGGATGGCAGGTATATCAAAGCTGTTTTCGGCATGTTCTACATACATATCCTCCAGATTAACATACTCTACCAGGCCATCAGTAACATAATCGGTAACCGATTTTAACTCCAGACTGATGGTGTCGGGTATCTGCGATTCTACCTTTTCTATATCATCGGGTGTGGCAGGGCCGCCGTAAAAAGCTTTTATTTTGTATCCGTTGTAAGCCGGCGGGTTGTGGCTGGCGGTTATAATGATACCGGCAGATGCTTGTTTGCGCACCGTACCCAGCGATATCATGGGCGTTGAAATGAACATGTTTTCGGCACGAAAAACTTTGATCCCCTGCGATGCAAGTACACATGTAGTAATATCGGCAAACATCGGGCCTCCAAAACGCGGGTCGCAGCCAACCACAGCGCTGGGCTTTTCAAAGTTTTGTTTTAGCCATAAAGCCGTAGCATAGGCTACGCGTTTTACATTCTCAACAGTAAAGTCGTCGGCAATGATCGCTCTCCAGCCATCTGTTCCAAATTTTATTTTGCTCATTTTAGATATAAGTATTTTAAAATCCTATTTTTAGCGCCTCAATATTCATACAAGAATATCAATGTTTTATGGTAAACGGAAACAAATAATGAAAGTTTTAAAATTTGGCGGAACATCGGTAGGCAGCGCCGCCCGCATGCATAAGCTGCTGGATATAATAAACCCCGGGGAGCGGCAAATAGTGGTACTTTCGGCTATGTCGGGCACTACCAATAATTTAGTTGAAATAGGCCAGGCATACCTTAATAACGATAAGGCAAAGGCAGCCAATTTAATTGCCATATTAAAGGAAAAGTACGAGGGCGTTATTAAGGAGCTTTTAACAAAGCCCGAAACCTACGAACAGGGTAAGGAGGTTATTGATTACCACTTTAGGCTGTTAAGCAGCTTTGCCAACGATTTGTTTACGCCGATAGAAGATAAAGTTATTTTAGCGCAGGGCGAATTACTGTCAACCACGCTGTATCACATTTACCTTAAAGAGATTGGCGTGCCATCGGTTTTGTTACCCGCGCTTGAGTTTATGAAGACCGACGAGGATAACGAGCCGGTTGTTGACCATATTACTACCGAGCTTATCCCGTTGCTTGATAAGCACCCTGATGTGAACTTGTTTATTACCCAGGGATTTATTTGCCGTAATGCCTTTGGCGAGATTGATAACCTGCGCCGCGGCGGCAGCGATTATACGGCATCGCTAATAGGTGCAGGCATCCGCAGCGAGGAAGTGCAGATATGGACCGATATTGATGGTATGCACAACAACGACCCGCGCATTGTAAGCAATACCAAACCCATTGCCCAGCTATCGTTTGACGAAGCTGCCGAACTTGCCTATTTTGGCGCGAAGATATTGCACCCGCAAAGCGTTTTCCCGGCTCAGAAGTATAAGATCCCTGTTCGCCTGTTAAATACTATGGACCCACAGGCGCCGGGTACGTTAATTACCAATACCAGCGAAAAGGACAGGATAAAATCTATTGCGGCTAAGGATAGCATTACCGCTATAAAGATACAAAGCAGCCGCATGCTGCTGGCGCATGGCTTTTTACGCCGCGTATTTGAGGTTTTCGAGCGTTACCGCACATCGATAGATATGATCACCACATCAGAGGTGGCGGTGTCATTAACCATTGACGATACCACCTACCTGGGAGAGATAACTGCCGAACTGGCCGCGTTTGGGTCGGTTGATATCGACGTAAACCATACCATTATATGTGTAGTGGGCGATTTTGGCGCCGAGAAGCATGGCTATGCGGCGCGTGTGCTGGAAGCCGTAAAGCATATCCCGGTAAGGATGATATCCTATGGCGGCAGTGACCATAATATGAGCTTACTGGTAAAAACAGAAGATAAGGTAGAGGTGCTGAGGAGCCTGCATAGCAGGTTGTTTTAATTTACGATTTTAGAATTACGATTTTACATTTCGCCAACGCGAATAATAAAACGTCATTGCGCGGTTGCCTCACCTAAATCCTCTCCAAAGGAGAGGACTTGAGGAAAAAAATAAGAACCCTCTCCTTTGGAGAGGTCAGGGTGAGGCTAAAATATCCGTAATGAGGTGTTAATAAAGATAATACCCACGCGTCATTGCGAGGTTGCCTCACCTAAATCCTCTCCAAAGGAGAGGACTTGAGGAAAAAAATAAGAACCCTCTCCTTTGGAGAGGGCAGGGTGAGGCTAAAATATTCGCATTGACGTGTTAATAAACATAACACCCACGCGTCATTGCGAGGTTGCCTCACCTAAATCCTCTCCAAAGGAGAGGACTTGAGGAAAAAAATAAGAACCCTCTCCTTTGGAGAGGGTAGGGTGAGACAAAAATATCGGTAATGAGGTGTTAATAAACATAACACCCACGCGTCATTGCGAGGGACGAAGCAATCTTCGATAGAAAAGCAGGCGATAAGCATGTCGGGATTGCCACGCTACGTTCGCAATGACGGAATAAAATAGACTTTTAAACATGTTCAATAACAATACTATACAGCGATTTAACGAACTGGAAACACCATTTTATTATTACAATCTGGATGTTTTGCGCAACACGCTCGACGCCTGCCGGGATGCATCGTCAAAATACGGGTTCCATGTGCATTACGCCATGAAGGCTAACTTTAACCCCAAAGTGGTGGATATGATCCAGTCGTTTGGGTTTGGGGCCGATTGCGTAAGCGGTAACGAAGTAAAGTCGGCAATTGCGCATGGCTTTGATAAAGGCAAGGTGGTTTTTGCCGGTGTGGGTAAATCTGATAAAGAAATTAATGCCGCGCTTGATGCCGATATTTTTTGTTTCAATGTGGAGTCTGTCCAGGAACTGGAGATCATTAATGAGTTGGCGAAAGCTAAGGGCAAGGTTGCCGGTGTAGCTATTCGTATCAACCCAAATGTTGATGCGCACACCCACCACTTTATTACAACAGGGCTTGACGAGAACAAATTCGGCATTAATACCTGGCAGCTTAACGACGTGGCCGAAATGCTGCGCAATTGTGCCAACCTGAAATTTTTAGGTATCCATTTTCATATCGGTTCGCAAATTACCGATATGGAGGTGTACCGCAGTCTTTGCCTCCGTATCAACGAAATGCAGGACTGGTTTGAAGACCACGGCTTTCCCGTTAAGGTGTTAAATACCGGCGGCGGCCTTGGGGTTGACTATTACAACCCCGATACCAATGGCATCGCCGATTTTGAAAGCTATTTTAAAGTGTTCAGCAAATTTCTGCATGTTAAACCCGGGCAGGAGGTGCATTTTGAGCTCGGCCGTGCCATGGTTGCGCAATCAGCTTCGCTAATATCAAGAGTGCTATATGTAAAGAACGGTCAGAAAAAGAACTTCCTGATACTGGATGCCGGCATGACCGAATTAATGCGCCCAATGCTTTACCAGGCTTACCATGCTATTGAGAATTTAAGTCGAAAGTTAAAAGTTGAAAGTCAAAAGTCAGAACAAAATAAATCCGAAATCGAAAATCCGAAATCCGAAATAAAATATGATGTTGTTGGCCCCATCTGCGAAAGCACCGACTGTTTCCGTAAGGATGTAGACCTGCCGCAATCGTACCGCGGCGACCTGATCGCTATCCGCACGGCAGGCGCTTACGGCGAGGTAATGGCATCAAACTATAACCTTCGCGACCAGGTACAATCGGTTTACTCTGAATAAAAATTTTTACGGCAAACCATTGATACGTTTCAATCGTATATTAATTATAGTAAGTTTTTTGGTTGATTGTAAGTTGGTTGGCTTATATAATCGAGTAGCTAAATAATTAATATCACGATAGTGGTTATACGTTGTATTAAGGTGTTTAGCAAAGTCCCGTTGGTTAACGCTGCCGGGGCTTTTTTATGCAAAACGAAACCCCGTCGGAAATAAATGCATCAGGGCAAACTGTGACGGATATATTATCGTAGTTGATTATATTCCTGAAACGAGTGAACAAAGGCTAACCGACTAAACAATTTGACCTTGATTGTTGTTAAATCAAATGTTTTTAGTTAGTTGGCTAACTATTATACTATTACAGTACTATTACAATCTACCTGCAAATGAACCATACCGAGCAACAACGCCTTACGGCCGTAGAAAAGTTTAAGCAACTTGACACCACCATAAGCAATGATCTGAATGATATAGTTTCCCTGGTTGCCGAAATTTGCGGTACACCTGTAGCGCTGGTAACCTTGATCGATAATGATATGCAATGGTTTAAGGCCTCGGTTGGTACGGATGTAGAATGTACACCCAGAAGTGTATCCTTTTGTGATACTACTATTATGAAACAGGGGCTGAATATATTTGAAGACCTGCGGGCCCACCCGCAGCATTGCAACAACCCCCTGGTTACCGGCGAACCTTACGTGCGCTTTTATGCCGGCGCGCCTTTAATAACCAAGGACGGCTGTGCCATAGGTAGTTTGTGTGTGATAGATATGCAGCCCCGCCAATTAAACGCGCAGCAGCAAAAGGCGCTGCAGGTTATGGCAAAACAGGTAGTGAATTTAATGGAGCTTAACTGGAGCCTGAGCAACCTTGCTCACCAACGCCAAAAAGAGTTGCAGCATGCGGCGGCCATAGCCGAATCGGAGTTGAAGCTGAAGGCGATATTCGATAGTTCAAATGATACGCACCTGCTGGTTGACCGCAATTACGATATACTGGCCTTTAATAAATCGGCCGCCACTTTTATTAAAACCGTGTACCGCCGCAAGGTAGCGCTTGGCGATTCTCTTCTTGATTATACTGAACCATCCAAACTAAACCAGTTTAAAAAATACTTTAACATAGCCTTGTCAGGACGGTCGATAAAGCGTGAGTGGATGCTGATGCCGGGCACAGAACACGCCTGCTGGAAGATCACCAATTTTATCCCGGTTAAAAACAGCGCCGGCGAGGTAATAGGTGTAGCGCTTAACTCTACAGATATTACACACCATAAAAAGCAGGAAGACTATATCAATATACAAAACGAGGCGCTTAACCGCATTGCCATTATTCAGTCGCACGAGCTGCGCCGCCCGGTAGCATCGCTGTTGGGTATAATGGACCTGATCAAAATGGAGAAAGTATATTTCAACTATTTTGATATGATGGAACTTACCATTAACGAACTGGACGAAAAGATACGCGGGATTGTTAAAGACTCTGAAAACACCCTGCACGGGCGCCACCTGGCGGTGGTAGCCTGATGGTGCCTTTATTGCAATAACATTACACCCTTTTGAGCGCTTTTGCACTAATGTGGATTATTATACCTACCTTGCGCGCTTTAATAAATAAAATAATGCAAAAAGAAGGAACAGTAAAATTTTTCAATGAAACAAAAGGTTTTGGTTTTATTACCCCTGATGGTGGTGGTGCCGACGTATTTGTTCATTCAACAGGTCTGATTGACGAAATTCGTGAAAACGATAAAGTTGAGTTCGAAGTAGAAAACGGAAGAAAAGGCTTAAACGCAGTAAACGTAAAAGTTGTTTAATTATATATTAATCCACTAAATGTTACAGAAAGCATCCGCCCAACAGGCGGATGTTTTTTTTTGCGACGGAAATTGTTGTTGCAGTAAGCCTGTGGAAACCACATGCACACCTTATTCGTTCCCGGTTAGCCAAAACATTACCGATGCCAGGGCGATAGTAATAAAGATCAGTGCGATCAAAGTGTCTAATACGTGCCGGAGTATTTTGTCGGCCCTCTTCTCCTTCCTGTTTATAAAGGGTAATAGTTGGTGTTTAACTACAAGCAGTATAGCGGCCAGTACAATGGCTACCAGGTAAAATGTTTTCCTGAAATGCACCGATCGGGTTGCATCTATAAGGGATTTGATATCCATGCGGCATTAACGGCTAACGTTGCTGTGTGTTCGGCTATAACGCTGCCTGTCTCAAAGATACGCGAAAAACTTATTGTAAATAATCTAAACAGTGCGGTATGGTATTTGTTAATTAATTACAAATCATCTACTAAAAAGTAAAACAACATGAAAGATCAAGCAAAAATTATAGCAGCACTTTTAGTGGGTGCTGCCGCGGGCGCCGCTTTAGGATTATTACTGGCCCCCGAAAAAGGTGAAGAGCTAAGAGGCGATATTGCTGATTACGTTAACGACCTTGTTGACAAAGCAAAAAACAAAGCGCAAACAACCGCCGATAGCGTAAAAGAGTACGCCAGCAATACAGTTGATTCTGTAAAATCGAAATTTTCGGGTGCTGTAAGTGATGCCGAAGATGCTTATGGCGATGCGAAATCGAAAGCAAGCAGCTACGCTGAAAACGGTGCTGATGCCGCAAAATCAAAAGTAAAAAGTACCGCAAACGATTGGAACAACTCTATCCAGAACGCGTAAGGGTATAAACATACATTCAAAAAAGCGCCCGGCATAGCCGGGCGCTTTTTTGTTATACACCATTTGTGTTATCCTGAGCGAAGCGAAGGATGTATTGGCGAACTGCGCATCGCCGCTTGTATGGCGGCGATAGATGATGAGCGATCGCTCAGCATGACAAAAGTTAACTACAGCAAAAACGCCCAACCGAAAGGTTGGGCGTTTTTTGTATAAGCAAATAAATAAACTTATTTTTTTGCGGCCGGCGCCCATGTATTGTTGCTCATGTCGGCATCCATATAAATACCGTTGTCGAGCGTGATAGATTTTAAACTTTTGCCCCGTACAGATTTGAAGGTAACCAGCGTTTGCTTCTGATTTTTCTCCCAAACGGCAGGGGTTTGGTGTATGGTTTTGGTGGTGCCGTCGGTATAGGTTAAAACCACATCAAACGGGATTGCAAAGCCGCCAATGTTGGCTACTGTAAAGGTATAACCATCTTTACCGGTAACTACGTTTTTAACGGCAAGGTCGTTGTAGTTGTTGGTGAAAAACCAGTTGTTGAAGAACCAGTTCAGGTTGCGACCCGATACATTGCTCATCGAGTTAAAATAATCCCATGGGATAGGGTGCTTGCCATGCCAGCGGTCCATATAGCCGTGCAGCGCTTTCTTGAACAGGTCATCGCCAAGCATATCTTTTAAGGCCAAATAGCTTAATGACGGCTTGCCGTAAGCGTTATTACCATAACCTGTTGTCAGTTCGCTGGTTTGGGTAATAACCGGGATATCCTGGTTGCTCGAGCGGTTATTTATCCAGCCGTTTATACGGAATTGCTTGTAAAACGCATCGGCTTTTGCCTTTCCTTTTTCGGCTGTACCTATCAAATACTCCAAAGTAGTGGCCCAGCCCTCATCCATAAAGGCGTAACGGGTCTCGTTAATGCCCATGTAAAACGGAAACCAGGTGTGCGCTATTTCGTGGTCCTGTACCAGCTGCGCAAAACCCGGGTCGCCCATTTGGCTATCGTTAACCATCATGGGGTATTCCATATCCGCAAAGCCCTGAAAAGCCGTCATCTTAGGGAAGGGGTAAGGTACGCCCGGCCAGTTATGGCTAAACCAGCCTAAGGCGTTGCGGCCAAATTGTACAGATTGTTTAAAATCGGTACCCTTAACAGAATAGGCGGCCTGCATGCTTGCACGCCTGCCGGTGCTTTGGTCAACAATAACGCTGCCCGCATCCCATATATAATGGTTGCTCAGGCCCACAGCAACGTCACTGATGTTGGTTGATGTCCAGGTCCAGGTGTTCATGGCGTTTTGCGCGGTAACCTTGTTGCCGGTAACTTCGTCAATGGTAGCCACGTGTATAGTGCTGTCGCTCGTCATTGATCTTTGCAGGCGGTCGGCATATTCTTTTTGCAGCACCTGTGTTGGGTTTTGCAGCGTTCCGGTAGCCCAAACAATAAAGTTTTTTGGTACGGTTACGTTTAGGGTATAATCGTTAAAGTCGTTATAAAATTCCTGGGCGTCGGTAAAGGTAAGGCGGTCCCACCCGTTGTAATCGTCGTAAACCGATACGCGGGGATAAAAATAAGCCAGGTAATAGCTGGTAGAATCTATCTGCCCTTCGCGGCCGCTTTGTTTTGATGCGTCAAAGTGCCAAACAATTTTCATCTGAACCGAGTCGTGCGGCATCAGCGGCTTTTTAAGGCCGACACCCTGGTTTGTTGCCGATGCCTGGTCGTTGTTCCAGTTCTTTTTTTGCCCGTCAATCAAAAAAGTATCTATCTGTATACCCGATGTTAAATAATCAGGCCCTGTATTGCCCATACGGGCGGCGCCTGGGCGGTGAATGTTTAAGATCAGCTTCATGTTAAGCTGCTTTAACGTATCAGGGCTGTTGTTAATATAAGTAATGGTTTCGGTGCCCTTTACTGTGCTAAGCGGGGGAGCGGCGGTGATAGAGATATTGTATCGGGCATGGTTTTGCCAGTAGTTTGGCCCGGGCTTACCATCGTGGCTGCGGGTACCTTTATCATACGCTTTTTGGATGTCGCGGGGTAAGTAAAGGCTTTGTGCCTGCAATTGTAGCAGCCCTATGCTGCAAGCGGCAGTTAACAGTAATTTTTTTAACATAGTGTATTGGGTTTGTAGTTTGATACGCAAACAAATGTAGGATATATTATAACAAACAATTAGATGTTCAGGTAAACGAATTGTTACACGCGGTGCTTGTTTACCGGGGTTTAATTATTTTTCTTTGTTGTAAGTTATTTTAGTAGGGGTATTAAATAACTATACAAAGCCGGGCCTTATGGTCCGGTTTTGTTTTTTATGCCGTTTATGCTATTTAGCCGGTAATATATTCTTTGGCTATCAGCGTAAATAGCTTGTCATTATCTGCCGATTCATCAAAATTCTCCGTCAGCAGCTGCTTCACCTCGTCATACTTCAACATCTTGGCAATCATAATAAGCATGCGGTATGATGTAATGTTGATGTGCTCCAGTACCTGTATATAAAGCATTATGTCAAGGTCATTAAGCAGCGGTATGTTTTGCGTTTCATCAAGGCAAAATTCATCTTTTACAATTGATTTTATCGGGTTGCAAACCTCCGGCGACGGCGTCTCGCCCAACAACTTGTATATCTCTTCCATCCGGCTTATCTGCCTTTTAACATCCTCGCTGAACTCGTCTATGGCAAGTTCCAGGCCTTTAAATGATGCCATGGCCGTAAGGTGCCCTGTACGCTGGTGTAAAAAACGTTTGCCATTGTAAATACGTGTTAAATGATGTAGAAATATCAGCTTTAAAAAAGCTGCGTCGGGGGCTGGGGAATTAATGGGTTCCATGCGCTTAATTAATTGTGATGGGCAACGTAAAAGTCCGTTTTCTTTTTTAAGAACGAAACAATTACCCGGTAAAGTTATATTTAATTATTGATGTATGGATTATTAATCAATTGCTACTTATTATTGCACCATGAGATATAAATTAGGCGATTTTGTACGCTTTGTTGACGAAAAGCTGGAAGGGTATGTAACCAATATTATTGACGAACAGATGATTGGTGTTACTGTTGAGGACGATTTTGAGATACCGGTACTTGCAAGTAAGGTAACGTATGTGCACGGCCATGGTGCCGCAAGCCACGATGAAGAGTACGTTCCCGAGGTAAAGCCAACCGGCGAGTTTAAAAGTAAAGGTATACATGTTGCCGTGGTTGCCGACGCAAAGGCAAACGCGCTTGTGCATTTATATATGGTAAACGAAACATCGTACCAGTTGCTGGCATCGCTTACCACGCAGCGGCAAAAGGATTATAAGGGCGAGTTTGCCGGTATTATTGAACCTAATGGTGTTGCTAAAGTTTATTCGGCCAAATTATCTGAACTGCAGCTGTGGCCAAAGTTTATATTCCAGGTGATATTTTTTACAAAGCAGAACCAGCCGGCGGTTGAGCCGCTTAATGTAAGCGAGCAATTTAAAGCCAAGGATTTTTCGGGCGCTAAAAAGTTGGTGCCTTTTATAAAACAGCAGGGCTGGATGATACAGCTTGACGAACCCGAACTGATCATTGATGCTGAAAAGCTAAAGGAAAGCTTTTTTAAACCTGCCGAAGAAAAGCAGCAAACCGTTGCCAAACCAGTTGCCGAACTTGACCTGCATATTGAGAAACTGCGCGACGATTACCAGTTTTTAAGCAGCAGCGAGATATTGAACATACAAACCGATCATTTTAAAAAGGCGCTTGATGCCGCAATTGTGCATCAAATGCCCGATATCACCTTCATCCATGGCACCGGCAACGGTATATTAAAGCACGAACTGCATAAGCTGTTAAGCAAGCACCCTAAAGTTCAAACCTTTATGGACGCCCGTAAAGAGAAGTTTGGGTATGGGGCTACTAAGGTGATCTTAAAATAGCCGGCTCACTTTGATTCGACAGGATAATTTTTGTCTATCCAGTTTGTTTTTAAATTTACCGGCAGGTTTAATAATTTAATATTGGTAAATCCCAGTTTGGTTAACTCGGCAAAGGCCGGCCTTATGTTAGGGCATTTTGCAAACGGGCAGCATCCGCAGTAAAAAACCACCATTTGGTTTTTTGGCGTGGCCGAAAGCTTTTCTTTCAATGTTGCTAAGTTTTTGTTATTGCTAACCGGCCCTATATGCGTGGCTCCTTTGATATCGTCAACAACCCCAATGTTCAATATAACAGGCTGATGGGCACCATTAGCCATCATTATATTTGCCAATGCAGCAGGTTCAATCAACTGGCTGTTAAGCCATGGGTTATCTGCGCCTGGCAGCGTCAATGGTTTGGCCGAGGTTTGGGCATACAGGCTGCAAACCGGTATGGTAAATAAACCCAAAAGTATTATCAGAAGGCGTTTTTTCATTAATTATCATCAAAATTTGGTGTAGCGCAATATACCAAGATTGCAGCAAAAACAGATAAGTACCGTTGAACCGGGCACACAACTTGCCGCGGGCAATCAATCAGTTTTATCTAAATGCCGTTTGATACGATTTGGTTTTTGTGTATTGCCGTTTGGTAAAGCGTAAAAAAATAGAAAATTTCATTTTATCGTATATTAATCGTAATATTGCGATTAATATATGGGCATTACCAAAACCGATATTTTTAACGAACAGCAAAATAAGCTGGCTATGCAGCTAAAGGCAATTGCGCATCCGGCGCGTATTGCCATATTGCAGCACCTTATTAAAGCCAATGCCTGTATCTGCGGCGACCTGGTGGGCGAGTTAGGTTTAGCCCAGGCAACCATATCGCAGCATTTAAAGGAACTGAAAAGTGCCGGCCTGATACAAGGAACTATAGAGGGGGTGAGCGTTTGCTATTGTATTGAGCCCATCGCCTGGAAAAATTTACAAAACGAGATTGATAGCATGTTTGCATCTTACAAAGGCGCGGACCATTGCTGTTAAAAAAATTTAATGATATTAATCGTAATATTGCGATTGATTTAACTGATAAACAATGGAAAATTTAAAATGGGCTGCTTTTAAACAACAGTTACAGGCAAACCCCAATCTGGCGCTGCAATTTCAATACGCTCAAGACCAGTGGGTAGATGCCTCTTATCACATCACCGAAATTAAACAGGCGCCAATAACCTCGGTTGATTGCGGCGGGGTAATGAATAAGTGGACAGAAGTTATCGTACAGTTATATGAGCCGCAAGCGCAGCAGGATAGGGCAATGCCGGTGAGCAAAGCGCTGTCTATCATCCAGGTTGTTGAAAAAGTGCTGCCTTTAGAGGCTGAGGGTATTGTAAAGATCGAGTTCGGAAACTCACAATACGATACCCGCCAGATGCTTCCCCGGAGCATAACGACCGATGGCGATAACCTGGTGGTTGACCTGCGGCCCGATACCGTACAATGTAAGGCAATAGAGCGGGGCGGGAACTGCGGTACTGATGATAAGGGCGAAGAATGCTGCACGCCTGCCGTTCAAATTAAACCTGTGGTACAATTAAAAAACCTTACCGATAACACAACAAGCTGCACACCGGGCGGCGGGTGCTGCTAAATCATATGAAAAATATATTGGTATTGTGCACCGGCAACAGTTGCCGCAGCCAGATAGCAGAAGGTTACCTGCGCCATTTTGCAGGTGAAAAGGCGAGTGTATATAGCGCCGGGATCGAAACACATGGTGTTAACCCGATGGCGGTAATGGTAATGGCCGACGATGGCATAGATATATCTGCACACACATCAAACCATGTTGACGAGTATTTAAACATCCCGTTTGACTATGTTATTACCGTGTGTGATAACGCTCAGGAAGCCTGCCCTTATTTCCCCGGGGAGGTTCATCGTTTTCATCATAACTTCCCTGATCCGGCAAAAGCGAATGGCAACCATGAAGAAGTGGTAAATGAATTTAAACGCGTACGCGATATGATCAAGATATTTGCCGCCAACTTTGTAAAAGAAAACATCCGCTAAACATGACCGCTAACAATTGCGCGCTGGCAGCTAACCGTAAAAAGCTGGGCTTTTTAGACCGCTACCTAACTTTATGGATATTCCTTGCAATGGGTGCCGGCATCGGTATAGGGTATTATGTGCCTTCGGCCCCTGCCTATATCAACTCGTACACGGCAGGTACTACCAATGTACCATTAGCTATTGGCTTGATATTAATGATGTATCCGCCCCTGGCCAAGGTGAAATATGAAAGCCTGGGGCGGGTGTTCAGTAATATTAAAGTACTTAGCCTCTCCCTCCTTTTAAATTGGATAATAGGGCCGGTGCTGATGTTTATTTTAGCCGTAGTGTTTCTGCACGATAAACCGGAATATATGACGGGGTTGATACTGATAGGGCTGGCCCGGTGCATAGCTATGGTTATTGTTTGGAACGAATTAGCCGATGGCAACCGCGAGTACGCCGCCGGCTTGGTAGCGCTCAACAGTGTGTTTCAGGTGTTATTATACAGCGTTTATGCCTATGTGTTTATTACGTTGCTGCTGCCAATGGTCGGTATGAAGAGCGAGGTAGTAAGTATTACAATGACTCAGATAGCAAAGTCGGTAGGGATATATCTGGGCATACCTTTCGCCGCGGGTATTATAAGCCGTTACGGGTTAGTAAGGTTTAAAGGCGAAGAATGGTTCAGAACGAAGTTTTTGCCTGCAGTATCACCCATAACACTCATTGCGCTGCTGTTTACCATAGTGATAATGTTCAGCTTAAAAGGACAGTTGATAATTCAGATCCCATTTGACGTGGTACGTATTGCCATCCCATTGGCTATATATTTTGCTATCATGTTTTTAGTAAGTTTTTTTGCCGGCAAATCTATAGGTGCCGATTATTCTAAAAATGCATCTATTGCCTTTACCGCAGCGGGCAACAACTTTGAGCTGGCTATAGCGGTGGCTATTGGCGTTTTCGGTATAAATTCCGGTGAAGCATTTGCCGGGGTTATTGGCCCGCTTGTTGAAGTACCCGCTTTAATATTATTAGTAAAGGTATCGTTGTGGCTGCGGGATAAGTATTATACAAGAACAATGTAAGCAGATAGGGGCTCCTATTATTGTTGATAAATTATTCATGCTCTTTTTTATTGGTTTAGGCTATTTGGCATAAAAAATGTTATTCAATAGTTAATAAATATAAACCATTAAATAATATACAGTATGAAAAAGTTAAGTTTAATAATGGCTGCGGCTGTTACTGCCTGCGCCATTAACTATGCCGCAGCTAAAGATCATAAAACATTTGCTACAGACAGGGCGGTATTATCTACCGGAAACTTAACCGTTAACCAGGACACGGTACCCAAAAAGCGGAAGGCGCCAAAAACAACAAACCCTGCTACACCGCAAAGCCCTATCGTACCGAGCCCTACCAACCCGCAGAGCCCGACAAGCCCGACAACGCCTACTATACCAAATAATCCAACAAACCCAACAAATCCAAGTTACCCAACCACACCAACAAATCCTACGGCGCCAACCAGCCCTACTAACCCAACGGTGCCTGCAAGCCCTACTGTACCGCCTGCTACACCAATGACACCCACCAGCCCTGCTGTGCCGCCCGCTACGCCAATGACGCCTACAAGCCCTACAGTGCCGCCTGCTACGCCAATGGGTACACCAACTACAACACCAACAACCCGGCCCGCCGGAACACCCGCTACAAGCCCGGGCACAACACCAACAACAAGCCCGTCGCCGGCCCCAGCAACCCGGCCTGCAGGTAAATAAAATAATAGCTTACATGTGTAAATGCGAGACCGGTGCAAAGCTTAAGCTTTCGCCGGTCTCTTTTTTGTATCAGTCAGTTTCTGTTTCCACAAACTCTTTAAGGCTAATGCCCAGTATGTGGTTCCAGCCTTTGGTAAAGCTTTCTATAGCAAAGTCCGGCCCGTTCTGCGGGAAAGTTTCCAAACCGGTGTGGGTAATGCGCACCAGTGTTTTATCACCCTCAGCAAAAAGTTCAAAGCTAACCTCCGAACTGCCGCTAAAGCCTTCGTATGCCCAGGTGTAACTTAATTTTCGTTCAGGCTCAACAGCGGTAACACGGCAATTGTGTACATATTTTTCGCCTTTGCTGCCCTGGCCTGTAAAGCTGAACTCAAACCCCACGCGGGGCTCAAAATTTTCCAGCTGAAAATACCATTTCTTCATTTTATCGTTATCGGTTAAAGCCTGCCATATGCGGCCTGCAGGGGCATTAAGCGTACGCTCAACTATCAGTGGTTTCGTTTCCATAATTATTTAAGTTTTGTTTTTTGTTCTATTTTTTCCTGCTCCAGAAAATCCTCTAAAGCATTCAGTTTGCTTGTCCAAAAGGCACGGTACTGGTCGGTCCATTTGGCTACCTGTTCAAGGTTTTTTAGCTCCGCGCGGCAATAGCGTTCGCGGCCCTGCTGTTTTATGGTGATAAGCCCGCATTGGGTAAGTATCTTGATATGCTTTGATACTGCAGGGCGGCTGATAGCAAAGCTATCGGCTATAGCGTTCAGGTTCATTTGCTGGCCGGCCAGCAGGTTTATGATCTGGCGCCGGGTAGGGTCGGCAATAGCCTGGAAAACATCTCGTCTCATTATAAAATATGTTACCGTTTGGTTACAAATATATATGTTACCATTCGGTTACGCAAAATAAAAAAAATAAATTTTATGTACTTTTACGAATTATTCGTACAATTACGAATTATTCGTAATTAACTTTAATTTAAAATCACATGAAATCTTTAATCGCAATTATTGGCGTTAATTTAATGCTGTTTGGAATGGCAAAAGCGCAAAGTTCCGGGAGCTACCCCGACTCGATAAAAAAAGCATTTTCGTTATATGAGTCAAAAAACTACCCGGCATCTGCCAGGGCATACAGCAATGCATTTAAGGTTAATAGCTGGAAGGGCTTTAGCGACGACCGCTACAATGCAGCTTGTTCATGGGCCATGGCAGGCAATGCCGATAGCGCGTTTTACCAGTTAAATCGTTTGGCAAATTTGCTATCGTATAGCGATTATGCCCACATAACGACTGATACCGACCTTAACAGCCTGCATAACGATAAGCGCTGGCCCGCATTACTTGCAGTGATCGGTAAAAACAAAGAGAAGGCCGAAGCGAATTAAGTAAACCGCTTGTTTCGCGAAGTGTAGAACCGCTTATGGAGCAATAACAGCACCGGATGCTGCCCTGGCGCTGTTATAATTATTGTTGCTTAAGTGGTATCTCGAAGCCAAATGTAGAACCTTTACCGGGCTCGCTTTCTACGTACAGCCTGCCACCGTGGCGGGTAATGATATCCTTGCTGATATACAGCCCTATTCCGAGTCCTGAAATATGCGAGGCAAGGTCGTCCACACGGTAAAAGCGCGAAAAAATGCGCTCCTGCTGTTCTTTGCTTATACCCATGCCAAAGTCCTGCACCGTTACAACGGCCTTATCGTGAGATGCGGATACCGAAATATTGATCATATCGGCCTGTGGCGAGTATTTGATGGCGTTTGAAATGAGGTTGATCATCACCTGTTCGATACGTTGTTTATCGGCATGGACTACCAGGTCATGAATATCAGAGCAGATAATGATACGGTGTGTTTTGGTTGAGTATTGCATCAGGTCGGCCACCTCATCAACCAGTTCGGGCAGGTTGAACGTACTCAACGAGAAAGGGAGCTTTCCGGCTTCAATCTTTGATACATCGAGCAGGTCTGATATAAGGTCCGAAAGTTTATTTATCTGTAATAAGGCTTTTTGTATAAACACTTTGTTCCTGTCGTTTTCGCCCAGACTGCGGTCGATGATTTGCAGGTAGCCGTTAAGGCTGGTCATGGGTGTTTTTAACTCGTGACTGGCCAACCCTATAAATTCGTCTTTTTTTGAGTTGAGCTTTTGGATCTCCTCATACATTTGAGCGTTATCAAGCGCTACGCTGGCTTGTGATGATACACCCGACACCAGCATCTCGTGTTCGCGGGTAAACCTGCCGGCTTCCGGATGGCCCAAAAACAGGCCGCCGATAACCTCGCCGCTTTTTGACACAACCGGTACCGCAAGATAACTTACTACAGGAAAATGACCCGTTGGCATACCATAATGCGGATGGTTGTGGCCGTAGCGGGGGTCTTTGGTAATGTCATCAACCCTAACAATGCCCAGGCCGTTAAAAGTATGCGCAAAAACATCGGTATTGCGCGGCATGCCAAGCTTTTCAAAGGCTTCCCTTGGCGCGCCCGATAGGGTATATAACATGTATGATTCGCCTTGCTCGTCAAGCTTGTTGTAAAAGAACGCGCCAAAAGCAGCACCGGTAAGGGTGGTAGTGGCATCGGTAACTTTTTGCAATATCTCCTGTACATCCAGATTCTCGGATATAGTTTTACCTATGGTGTTAAGCAGTTCCAGGTTTTCAGCGTATTGCTGTAGGGTGTTCTCGGCGAGTTGCTGTTTATAAACATTCCGCGCAATTTTTGAAGCGCCTATAACATTGCCTTTACGATCCTTGATGGGCGATATGGCCAGCGAAACCGGTATTTCTGTTCCGTCTTTATGCCGGCGGTAGGTTTTATAGTGTTCAACCCTTTCGCCCTTTCTTATCTTAGTTAATATTTCAGTTTCTTCCTGCAGCCGTTCCTGGGGTATCAATAAGGTAATATGGCGGCCTATGGCCTCTTCTTCGGTATATCCGAACAATTGCTGCGCGCCTCCGTTCCAGCTGGTAATAATGCCTTCAAGGGTTTTGCTTACTATCGCATCGTCAGATGTGGTGACTATCGCGGCCAGCATGGCTTGTTTTCGCTCGCTGTTTCTTTGTTCGGTAACATCTAAAAGGGTATTAACGGCGCCGGTAAGTACGCCGTCGTCGTTAAACAAAGGCACCGGGTGCGTCAACACGATAACTTGCTTACCATCGGGCTGCTCTATAATTATTTCCTGACCATCAATAGCAACACCCTCTTTTATGGCGCGCGCCATCGGGCAATTGTGTAAGGGCAGGGGCTGCCCGTCGGGTTTTAATATTTTCAAAGCTCCGGTCCACAACTCCTTGTTTTTTTCGGGAGCACGCCCCCACAGTTCTACCGCGGCATCGTTGAACCAGGTAATGCGCCCATCTTTATCGCAGGTGTAAACGGCCACAGGCAGGGCATTTAAAAGTGTATAAGATAGTGGTGTGTTCGCTATCGTGTTTATCATTTCTGAGCTGTGTATGGGCTTGGCATTGTCAACTAAACAGAATATTAAAATATTCTTATTTTGTGTAAATACAAATTTCTAAATCGTCAAATGTCAGGCAATACAGATATATGGCCTGTGACGGTGGGTGTATCGGCAAATAAAAATCAAAGTTGTATAGGCTATAAACTATTACAAAGCAAAAATGTTACGCCTATATAATAATAAAGTTTATGGCAGATATTGCACAGCGTTTCCCCCAAAACCCGTTACTGGCCCCAAAGGATCTTAAAGCCACATCCGAAGGCCTGCATATAGCATGTTTGCTAAACCCTGGCGTATTCAGGTTTGATGGCAAAATATGGCTGCTGGTTAGGGTGGCTGAGCGGCCGCAGCAAAACGAAGTGCACGTGTCTTTTCCGATATTGACCGTAACCGGCGAAACCCAGATCATGGAAATAGCGCTGAACGATGCCGACCTTATTGCTACGGATGCCCGGGTGGTGAGGTACAAAGGGGTTGATTATCTGACTACCTTATCGCACCTGCGCCTGCTTTGCAGCGATGATGGCGTGCATTTCAGCGAACCCGATGGTTATAACAGGTTGTTTGGCAGCGGCCCGCTGCAAACCTTCGGGATAGAAGATTGCCGGGTTAGCTTTTTAGAGGGCAGGTATTATTTAACCTTTACAGCGGTATCTGATAGCGGGGTAGGTGTTGGCCTGCGTACCACCACCGATTGGAAAAATTTTGAAACGCATGGTATGATCCTGCCGCCGCATAATAAGGATGTGGCCATTTTTGAAGAAAAAATAAACGGCTTGTATTATGCCCTGCACCGCCCCAGCAGCGTGGATATAGGGGGTAATTTTATCTGGATAGCCCAATCGCCGGATGGGGTGCACTGGGGCAATCATAAATGTATACTTAAAACCCGTGAAGGCATGTGGGACAGCGCACGCGTTGGGGGCGGGGCCTCGCCCATTAAAACCGAAAAGGGCTGGCTCGAGATTTATCACGGGGCTACCAAGGAGCATCGATACTGTTTGGGCGCGGTGTTGCTTGACCTTAACGATCCGTCGATAGTACTGGCGCGCACTATCGAGCCTATAATGGAACCTACCGCGCCGTATGAGATAACAGGTTTTTTTGGCCATGTGGTTTTCACCAACGGGCATGTGGTTGATGGCGATACCATTACCATTTACTACGGGGCAGCCGATGAATTTGTGTGTGGCGCAAAGTTTTCTATAAAGGATATCTTTGCCGCTTTGGGAGTGTAAATTATCAGCTGTTTCACTAAAACGTTTGCGCAATTTGGTTTAAAAGGTATCAAAAAACTTTAATACATTGGCCTTTATAATAACCGGTTATGAAGAGCTTTTTAGATGAGGATTTTTTGCTGCGATCAGATACGGCCCGGGAGTTGTATCACGACCATGCAAAACACCTGCCCATAATAGATTACCACTGCCATTTGCCGCCCGATCAAATTACGGGCAATATTAATTTCAATAACATAACCCACGCCTGGCTTAACGGCGACCACTACAAATGGCGCGCAATGCGTGCAAACGGTGTTAATGAGGCTTATATCACCGGTAACAAACCCGATAACGAAAAATTTGAGCAATGGGCCGCAACTGTACCTTACACCCTGCGCAACCCGCTGTACCATTGGACGCATCTTGAATTGCAGCGATATTTTGGCATCACATCGCGGTTAATGCCCGGTACCGCCGATTTTATCTACGAAGATTGCACCGAGAAATTGCAAAGCCCGGGATACTCGGTACAAAACCTCATCAAGAAAATGAATGTAGAGGTAATTTGCACTACCGACGACCCGCTGGACGACCTGAGCCATCATGAGCAGCTAAAAAGGGAAGGGGCAGAGGTAAAGGTGTATCCCGCTTTCAGGCCGGATAAGGCTATGTATATCGAGGATGTGGCCGCCCTAAACGCCTATGTCAACAAACTGGAAGCGGTATCAAACAGTACCATCAATACCTTCGACGATTACTTGTACGCGCTTAAGAACCGCCACCACTACTTCGCGGCGAATGGCTGCACCGTAGCAGACCATGGTTTAGAGCATGTATATGCCGAGGAATATACCGAAGAAGAATTACGCGGGATATTTGAAAAGGTGCGCGCCGAAAAACCGGTTACCAATACCGAAAAAATAAAGTTTAAATCGGCCATGCTGTACAATTTCGCCATTTGGAACCAGGAGAAGGATTGGGTGCAGCAATTTCATTTAGGAGCTTTACGCAATAACAACAGCCGCCTGCTTGGTCAGTTGGGGCCCGATACGGGTTTCGATTCCATCGGCGATTTTAGTCAGGCCAGGCCGCTATCAAAATTTTTGAACAGGCTGGATAAGGACGACCGCCTCGCAAAAACCATTATATATAACCTAAACCCCGCTGATAACGAAATGGTGGCCGCCATGACGGGTAATTTTAACGACGGATCGGTAGCCGGTAAAGTGCAGTATGGCTCGGCCTGGTGGTTCCTTGATCAAAAAGACGGCATGACCAAACAGCTGAACGCCCTGTCGAACATGGGGCTGCTAAGTCGTTTTGTAGGCATGCTTACCGATTCGCGCAGCTTTCTATCCTTCCCCCGGCATGAGTATTTCAGGCGCATACTTTGTAACCTGTTTGCTGAAGATATTGAGAACGGTGAATTGCCGAACGACATAGAATGGACAGGCAAGATCATTGGCGATATATGTTATTATAACGCCCAAAGCTACTTTAAATTTAAACCGTAAATGAGATAACAGCTGCAGTTGCACCTTGCTTATGCTGCGGACGAGCTATGAACGTACTTTTAAGATAGGTTAGCGGTGTAGAATGATTTTTACGAGGTGTACTCAAATCTCATTTTGCCGGTACTGACATCCTGCCATTCATCTCGATAAGAATCGGGCGATAACCTGCGCGACACTGTGAAATATGGATCGCGACGGTGCAACTCACATCAATGTATACGATCATGACTTTAATCCTAAGCCCTGACCGGCTATACAGCCCTATGAAAATCGGGATCAGGTAACATACTTAATACAATAGCACATTGTGGAATAAAACTTTTTCAAATTATTTAAAAAGTATTTTATCTTTAGAAGTGCATTCCTAAAACCACATACCGGTGGCCAGTGCCGGTTTTTAAACCTTTTATTAATCAGATCATGACCGCAAAAAGAGAATCCGGTACTACCGGTGTAACTGATGTTAATACATCGCCGTTTACCTACGAGCGCCTTTACTCGTTAGATGCCCTTAGGGGGTTTGATATGTTTTGGATACTTGGGGGCGAAGAGATATTTCATTCGCTCGCTAAGGCTACGGGGTCGCCATTCTGGGGCACCATAGCCAACCAGTTTACACATCCGGACTGGAACGGCTTTCATTTGTATGACCTGATATTCCCCTTGTTCCTGTTCCTGGCGGGCGTAGCCACGCCGTACTCTATTGGGCGCGAACTGGAAAAGGGCGCCACGCGCCCGCAGCTGGTGTTAAGGGTAATAAAACGCGCGGCGATATTGATATTGCTGGGCTTGCTGGTTAATAACGGCCTCAAAACCTTAAAATCATTTGACGAGATACGGTTTGCATCGGTATTGGGGCGTATTGGTATTGCCTACATGTTCGCTAATATTATATACCTGTACGCCAGTCGTAAATGGCAGATGGCCTGGTTTTGGATATTTATCATCGGTTACTGGCTGTTGCTTAAATTTACATCGGCCCCCGGTTTTCATCCCGGCGACCTGACCATGGAGGGCAATTTCGCCTCGTATATGGACAGGCTCATACTGCCCGGTAAGCTTTACCTAGGCATACACGATCCGGAGGGCCTGTTCTCTACCATCCCGGCTATAAGCACCGGGCTGTTAGGCATACTGGCGGGTATACTGCTAAAAACCGGGCATCAGCATAAAGGCCGTAAGGCATTTATTATAGCCGCTGCGGGCGCCATATTTTTGGTGCTTGCGCAAGTGTGGAACCTTGATTTCCCGATCAACAAAAACCTGTGGACAAGCTCCTTCGTGTTGCAGGCAGGAGGGATGAGTTTATTATTGTTAGCATTGTTTTACTATGTGATAGATGTGCTTGGCTACAAATCATGGGCTTTCTTTTTCAAGGTGATAGGCATGAACTCCATCCTCATATACATCTCCAGTAAATTTATTAACTGGCATTATGCCACCACCGGCTTTTTCGGATGGCTTGGCGAGTGGGTTGGCGACCCCTACAATATTGTAGTAATGGCTATTTGCTTTATTATGGTTAAATGGATGTTCCTTTATTTTATGTACCGCAAAAAAGCCTTCTTAAAGGTTTAACAAAATATGAAAAATATAAAAACACTCTGCTTTTTAGCATTAAGCCTGGTTTTATTACAACCTGCATCCGCGCAGCAAAACCCCAGGCTGCCCGCGTTGATGTTACGGCTTGATGATATTGGCATGAACCATTCTGTAAACATGGCCATGCAAAAAATGGCTGATACCGGGATGCCTTTTTCGGCGTCGGTGCAGTTTGCCTGCCCCTGGTACCAGGAAGCTGTAGAGATATTAAAGAAAAACCCGCAGATAGCGGTAGGCGTGCACCTAACGCTAACATCCGAGTGGAAAAACTACCGCTGGGGGCCGGTAACCGGCCGCGGGGCGGTGCCAAGTCTGGTTGATGCTAATGGATATTTTCCTCAGTCTACAGGCGCTTTTGCCAAAAGCGGATATCAGATAGCTGAAGTAGAGAGGGAACTAACTGCGCAGATAGAGAGGGCTTTGGCGTCGGGTTTAAAGATCACTTATATCGACCCGCATATGGGCGTTGCGTTGTCAACCCCCGCCTTACGTGCGCTTACCGAGAGACTGGCGCATAAATACAAGCTGGCCATATCTACCTTAAGCGAAGTGGTTTACTTTGGTGAAACCTATAAAGAGATGTGGGGCGAGCCGGTGGCTACAAAAAAATCGGCTTTTTTGTCGTACGTAACCACTAAACTAAATCCCGCACGGCCAAACCTGGTTGTGATACACGTTGCGTTAATGAACCCCGAAATGAACGCCCTTTTTGATATGAACAGCAGCATGATGAACACCAGGGAAGGCAAGCCGTTAACCAGCCTGCACCGCCAAACCGAGCTGAACATGCTGCTATCGCCCGAGTTTAAGGCTTTGGTAAATAAAAAGTTCAGGCTGATAAATTACAGCGACCTGGTGAAACAAAAAGGGCTGGCCGCCATGAAACTGGAAACCGTAAAAAACTGATATGGAACGCAGGTTATTCGTAAAGCTGTCGGCATTTACCGCAATGGCGCTTACCTTGCCCTTTGCCGAAAGCTGCAGCACAGGTTCAAAGGAGCAGGCAGTTGCGCAGCCCCTGGTGTTCTCGCATCTGGCGGATGCAAAGGCCATACGCGAGGCCGGAACGGATTATCGCAAAAACCACCAGACTGAAGACGACCGGCAAAAGCTATCGCAGCTGCTTTTGAGCGATAAGGATAAGGCATCGCTTAGTAAAGATGAGATCCGGGCGAAATTGGATAAGCAGGTAACCGAAGATTTTAAAGCCGGTAATATATTGGTGGTAAAAGGCTGGGTAATGTCTATAACCGAAGCCAGGCAATGCGCACTTTTTTCAATCATTAAACCTTGATCAGCCATGCATATCGATGCCAGAAATATTGATGACAACAGCCTGATAGAAGGCGATATATGTATTGTAGGCTCGGGTGCCGCGGGTATAAGCATGGCGCTGGAGTGGCTGAACACGCCCTATAAAGTTATTTTGCTTGAGGGCGGCGGCTTTGAGTACGAAGCGCAGATGCAGGACCTGTACAAAGGCAAAACCACCGGCCAGCGGTACTATCCCCTTGAATCGGCAAGGCTGCATTATTTTGGGGGTACAACGGGGCACTGGTCAGGCTTTTGCTCTACGTTCGACCCGATAGATTTTAAGGAACGCGACTGGGTACCGCATAGCGGCTGGCCCATAAAGCGCGAAGACCTTGACGAATATTACGCCCGCGCCCACAAAAACCTCGACCTTGGCCCGTACGAATACAGCGTCAAATACTGGCAGGATAAAGACCCGGAGCTAAAAGGCTTAACACTCGACGAAAAAGCGGTTTATAATAAAATGTGGCAGTTTAGTCCGCCAACACGCTTTGGTACCAAATACCGCGATACCATTGTAAAAGCGCCAAATATACACCTGTACACCTACGCCAATGTAACCGATATCACCGCCAACGAAAATGCATCGGCTATAAAACAGGTAACCGTGAAAAACCTGGCGGGTAAACAGCATACAGTTAAGGCAAAGCAATTTATCATGGCCTGCTGCTCTATCCAGAACGCGCGTTTGCTGCTGGCATCAAACAAACAGGCACCCAAAGGCCTGGGCAACCAAAATGATAATGTGGGCCGGTATTTTATGGAGCACCTGGAAATAAAATCGGCAGAGATATGGCTCACCAAACCCGATGCTTTAAAATTGTACCATTGGGAGTGGGGACTTACCAAAGCCCGCGCCGAACTGGCCATTAGCGAAGAAATGCAGCGCGAGCATCGCATATTAAATGGTACCGCATCGTTTACGCCATTGGATATCGCCCGCAAGCAGCCCGCCTTTATCGACATCTGGACGGCCGATACCGCTGAAACCAAAAAGAACATGCATAAGTTTGACAAAGCGGAAAAAGATGGCACAAAAAAGGGTGGCTACAGTTCGTTTCAGTTGTTTACCCGCGTAGAGCAGGCGCCAAACCCCAACAGCCGGGTTACTTTAGATACCGAAAAAGATGCCCTCGGGGTTCCGCGCGCTATGCTGCACTGGGAACTTACACCGCTTGAGAAGCATAGCCTGCGTGGGATATACCAAATTATTGGCCGGCAAGTAGGCATAAGTGCCGAAGGGCGCGTACGGCTGATGGATTACCTGCAGAACGAGGAAGACAACAGCTGGCCATCGTTCACCGGTGGCGGGTGGCATCATATGGGCACAACCCGAATGGCCGCCGACCCTAAAAAGGGCGTAGTGGATGCCAATTGCAAAGTACATGGTATCAGTAATTTATACATGGCGGGTGCATCGTGCTATGCTACGGCCGCCGCACCCAACCCTACGTTAACGCTGGTTGCGCTTACCATCAGGCTGGCAGATCATTTAAAACAAAAGGTGAAAGGCCACGCTTAATAAAAATTCATATGCAGTTTGACCCCGAGAACCCCGTTAATAAATTAATGTGCCTGGGGTATGATGCTGGAAGGTGAAGGAAAGGCGGAAGAGGCCCTGCAATTATTTGAGCAAGCCTGGGCGTTGGCCGCAAACACCACCGAAAAATTTACCGCCGCGCATTATGTTGCCCGCCGGCAGGAAACTATTGCCGGTAAGCTAACCTGGGATGAGACCGCCCTGAACTTAGCGCTTGAGATCGATACTGAAGAAATAAAGGCTGTTTACCCATCGCTTTACCTTAATGTGGCCAAATGCTACGAAGATTTAGAGGATTATCCCAAAGCGCATGATAATTACCTGATGGCGCTTAATTTCGCGCCGTTTTTACCTGCTGATGGTTACGGCGACATGATAAAGGCCGGTATCAATAACGGGATAAACCGGGTTAAGGGAAATGATCTAACTAAAGTATTCTTAAACTTCCCCTTCAGGGTGCTGGGGGGCTCCCGGCTTACTCACCATCACAATAACTATGGCTATAATGCCCCAAAGCAGCATTTGCCAGGTGCTTAGGTTCCATTCGCCAATCCTCCAGCATAGCAAACCAAAATATGTACCTGCCGAGCCGCCGATGAAATACGTGGTCATGTAAATGGTGTTGAGCCTGCTGTGCGCGTGCTCATCAAGGGCATATATGCGTGCAAAATTTGTTATTTGCGTGGCCTGCACGCCTATATCCAAAAAAAAGATAGCCACAACCAGCGCTGCAACGGAATATGGAAAAAGTTTAAGCAAAACAACACTGCCAATGATCATTGCTACAGAAATGAGCAGGGACCGGTGCGTGTTCCCCTTATCGGCCAGTTTCCCAAACCACGGGGCTACCAGCGCACCGCCAATGGCAATAAGGCCGAACAAACCAATTGTGCTGGCCGAAAAATGGAGGGGTGCATTACTCAAATGGAAGGTTAACGTGGTCCAAAACGAGCAAAAGATGCCAAATGTGAAAAAGCCAAGCAAAGCCGCCTGCCTTAATATCTTAAACTCGCCTACCAGGGATAATGCCGACCTGAGGAGCCCCAGATAATTGCCTTTAAACTTCGGCGGTACATTGGGTAAGTAAAGCTTAAGTAATACGGCTGTGATCAATACCATACCGGCCGATATGCCGTAAACAAAGCGCCAGCCCAGCCAGCCGGCTATTAAACCAGAAATTACCCTTGCTCCTAAAATTCCGACCAGTATGCCGCTAAAAACCTTGCCAACTGTTTTGCCGCGGTTAACATTGTCGAGCGTGGCAGCCATTGGCATTAATATTTGAGCAGATGTGGCAAAAAGGCCAACAAACAAACTCAATGCGTAAACCTGGTAAAGCCGCGTGGCAAAGCTAAAGCCGGTAAGGGTTAACATCAGTAAAGTGCTTAATAACAGGATAAGCCGTTTACGGTTTACCTTATCGCCCAGGGGGATCAAAAAGAACATACCCAAACCATAGCCCAGCTGTGCAAACATGGCCACTTTACCAATTTCGGAGCCGGACGCATGTACCGATACGCCTATATCTTTCAGGATTGGCTGGTTATAATAAATATTTGCTACCGTAACACCCGCGGCAACTGCCATTAAAGGGATAATAGCCGGATGTAACCTGTTAGTTTGTGTAGCCTCCATAGTTTTTACAGCCCGCAAACGTAAGCAAATGTGCTTTGGTATCAAACGTAAAAGCACCTTGTTGATACGGCAAGGTGCTTTTGTGAAAGTATGTTGACAAAGGCGCCGGTTAATCGCCCGATTTAAATATCATCCGGAACGACTGGTCGCGGCTGATGTAAGCAACCGCCCAATTGTAAAGCGTACGCAGTTTATTACGATAGTTAACTAATGATATCAGGTGAATGAACAGCCACATAAACAGCGCTATGATACCATTGAAGTGCACCTTGTGTTTAAACAGGTCTACCACCGCCTTGTTACGGCCAATAATAGCCATATCCCCTTTGTCGAAATATTTAAAGGCTTTTAAGGGTTTGCCCTTGGCTATGGCAATAAAGTTGGCTGCAAGGGTACGGCCCTGTTGTATAGCAACCTGTGCAATCTGCGGGTGGCCTTTTGGATAGGCCTCGTCGGTTGTTTGGATGGATGCATCGCCTATGGCGTAAACATCCCGCAGCCCTGTAACCTGGTTGTATTCATCGGTTATCATCCGTTTGCCCACACCCAGGCTGCTTGCGGGGATGCCATCAAACGTATTGGCTGTAATACCTGCCGCCCAAATAAGCGTGCCGGCTTCAATAACCTCGCCGTTTGATAAAGTAATTTTGCCGTCAAGGTAGTCGTTAACGTGCAAATTCAATTTTACCCGTACCCCAAGCCTGGTTAGCACCTTGTAGGCCTCCTGATGGGTTTTCTCGCTCATGGCGCCAAGCAGGGCAGGGCCGCCGTCTACTATGTAAATGCCTCCGGGCTGGTTAATAAGTTCGGGGTAGTCCTTCGCGAAAATATATTTGCGCATCTCGGCAAGCATACCCGATACTTCAACACCTGTTGGGCCGCCGCCGGCAACTACTATGGTAAGCAGGCGTTTGCGTTCGGCCGCGTCTTTAGTAATGGTTGCGCGTTCCAGCGTTTGCAATAAAGCGTTGCGCATACGCAAGCCATCGTCAATGGTTTTCATCGGGATGGCGTTCTGCGCAATGTTTTGGTTGCCAAAAAAGTTTGTTTTGGCGCCCGAGGCAAACACCAGGTAATCGTAGGTTAGTTCACCATCTTTTAAATATACGGTTTTGGTATCGGTGTCAACCTTTACGGGTTCGCCCATACGAAAACGAATGTTATCCCTGCGGAATAATTTGCGGAAAGGATAACTGATGCTTGAAGGTTCCAGGAAACTTGTTGATACCTGGTAAAGCAGTGGGGGGAAATAATTGTAGTTGTTTTTATCTACCAGGGTAACCTGGTAGCTTTTATTTTTTGCCACATCTTGTGCAAAGTTTACACCGGCAAAACCTCCCCCAATAACCACAATTTTTTTAGCAGGCACAGGCATATGGCCTGTGGCATCTGCGGGGTTAGAAAGATCGCTCATTTCTGGTATGTGTATGTTTGTCACCGTTATAAATGACAATGTAAATATACGTTAAGTGTACATAATACACTATTAAAATGATCTAATTTTACACAGGGTTGATAAGCCATCCAAACTATCCGACAGCTTAAATTCACTCCCTGCACCCTCCCGGTAAACGGGGGATTTCACCGGCCAATTCTTTGGTAATAGTACTCAATAAAAAAACCGCTTTAAATATTTTAAAGCGGTTTTTTTATTTATGTTGCAGATATATTACAAATACGATTGCAGCGTACCGCTGCGCGATGATTGTTTTATACGCTGAAGCGCCTTGTCTTTTATCTGGCGTACCCGTTCGCGGGTTAGCACAAACTTTTCGCCTATTTCTTCTAAGGTGTGGGTGTGGTTATTGCCCAGGCCGTAAAACAGTATCAGCACCTCGCGGTCGCGTTCGCCTAATTTTGACAGGGAACGCCCCAGTTCGGTAGCCAGCGAATCTTGGATCAGGCTGCTGTCAGTAGATGGATCGTCGTTTTGCATTACATCCAGCAACGTGCCTTCTTCGCCCTGCTGAAAAGGGGCGTCGATAGACACCTGCCTGCCTGAATTTCGTAACGAATCGGCAATTTTTTCAACCGTTGTTTCCAGGCACTCGGCCAGTTCTTCAGGGGTGGCTTCGCGTTCAAGTTCCTGCTCAAGCGAAGATTGCGTTTTGCGGATCTTGCTCAGCGTGCCTATCTGGTTCAGGGGCAAACGCACCGAGCGCGATTGGTCTGATATGGCAGATATTATGGATTGGCGTATCCACCAAACGGCGTATGATATGAATTTAAAACCTTTGGTCTCGTCAAACCGGCGGGCGGCTTTTATCAGGCCTAAATTACCTTCGTTGATTAAGTCGCCAAGGGTTATGCCCTGGTTTTGATATTGTTTGGCTACCGATACCACAAACCTTAAGTTGGCTTTGGTAAGGCGCTCTAATGCTGCCTGGTCGCCTTCGCGTATTTTTTGTGCCAGTATAACTTCTTCCTGGGCTGTTATAAGGTCTACTTTACCGATCTCTGTTAAGTATTTATCAAGCGATTGGGTCTCGCGGTTGGTGATGGATTGACTTATTTTAAGTTGTCTCATTTAATGGGGATAAAGCGGCCTGAAGCCGGCGATTAAACAATTTACTAAACTTTAAAAGAGCGGGGCCGGGTGTTTTTAATGACCCGTAGAAAAAATAAAAGCATTCCCATTTTCAGGGAATGCTTCACGATATTATTATAGTTATTAAGCTACTTTAACTCTTACCGCGTTAGGGCCTTTCTTGCCTTCTTCCACTTCATACTGTACGGTATCGTTCTCGCGGATGCGATCAACTAAACCTGATGAGTGAACAAACACTTCTTTGCCACCGTTACTTGGGGTGATGAATCCAAAACCCTTTTCTTCATTAAAAAATTTTACTGTTCCTTGTTGCATTATATTTATTTAAATAGTTACAAATGTACCTTTAATTATTGATTAACTGGCATAAATATGTAATTGATATACTTTTAGTTATGGTTAAACCTATATTTCCCTATAAAATGACAATATTGTGTTGGGCGTGAATTTTGGTTTTTGTCAGCCAAACATCACAATTGTATGCCGCAGGTAAGTTAGCGCTAAGTTTTACGACAAACCCGCAATACATACCATCATTTTTTACGTTAGTTATAAGTACGTTAAACACGTTATAAAATTTATGAAAAAGATAAGCATTCAAATTATTCTGTTATTAATTACCGGCTATACTGCTATGGCGGCTACGCCCAATACAAGTACCGATGGCAAGGCCAGGTTAGATACCGCTACTTTTGCCACAGGCTGTTTCTGGTGTACCGAAGCAAAGTTTCAGCAATTAAAAGGCGTTAAAAAGGTAATATCCGGCTTTAGCGGGGGTACGGTTGCCAACCCTACCTATAACCAGGTTTGTACAGGCACCACAGGGCACGCCGAGGCCTGTAACATTATTTACGATCCTGCGCAAATTACATACGATGAACTGCTGGCTGCCTTTTTTGTAGCACACGATCCTACACAACTAAACCGCCAGGGTAATGATGTGGGTACACAGTACCGCTCGGCCATATTTTATCATAATGCTGCACAAAAGCAAAAGGCCAACTATTACATTGGTAAATTGAATGCTGAGCATGCCTACAAAAATAAAATTGTTACTCAGGTAGCGCCGTACAAAGCTTTTTACAAAGCCGAAGACTACCATCAGAATTATTATAACCTGAATAAAGGCAGCAACCCGTATTGTAAATATGTGATACAGCCCGAACTTGAAAAGTTTAGGAAGGTATTTAAAAATAAACTGAAGAACTAAGATGAGAGCGTTTTACATTACCGCGATATTACTCCTGTGCTTTACCTGCACGTTTGCACAGCATTTAAAAACCGATAAGGGGCACCAAAATAACCCGTACTATTCTAATACCGATACCCGCCCGATAACGGTGTCAAATGCGGAATGGAAGAAGATATTGCCGCCGGCATTATATGCCACGGCCCGCGAGCAGGCTACCGAACGCCCGTTTACCGGCCAGTTCTGGAATAAAAGCGCCAGGGGAACCTATTACTGCGCTGTTTGTGGCAATAAGCTGTTCCGTTCGGATGCCAAATTTGCCAGCGACTGCGGCTGGCCAAGCTTTTACCAGCCTGTAAGGAAGAACAGCGTTATTTATAAAGAAGATAACTCTTTAGGAATGGAGCGAACCGAAGTGCTGTGCGCACGCTGCCAAAGCCACCTGGGGCATATATTTGACGATGGCCCGGCGCCAACGTACAAAAGGTTTTGTATGAACTCTGTTTCATTGGATTTTCAGCCGGATAAGCTGTAAAAAGCGGCGCCTCCTGTTAGGGGTTTAAAGCGTACCATTCACTTTACCGCATTGCTATTACGCCATCTTGCCGGCAAGTGCAAAGCCCGATTTACTGGCCTTTAGCCAATAAATCGGGCTTTATGTCGTTATTTAAAGGACGCTGCTTTAATCAGTAAGCCCTGCCCCGCGTGTTATACTGCGTTATGATAACAACCATTGTGGCTGCGGTTCGGCCTTTGATAGCTGCCTTTTAGGAGCTGCACAGCTATTTTAATACGCTTAGTTTATGTACGTGTGCAAAGCGTCAGCATCGCCGCATCAAACGGGCCTTTCCAACTGAAAATGAGCAAATAAAAGCGGATTTTGAGGGTTTCCGCGACTTAATTGTAATAAGGAAATTACAGTTGCTATGAACAATTTGTAAAATTTGAGAGTTATAATTGGGCACTTTCATCTAAAAAAATCATTTTATTGAGGAAAAATCTACGTATTAACCAAATTAATAAATTGTATTACAAACATGATTAACATGAAAAGATCCATTTTAGCGGTTGGCGTATTAGCCTTTTTAACTGTTACAGCTACACGTGTATCCGCACAAACTCAAGACACCACCCAAAAAACCACCACCACTACCACAACTACCACCACCACTACCGAAGGGGCAAGTGATGTAGTAGGGGCTTTAGCCAGCAACGCCGATTACACAACAGCGTTGAGCGCGGTTAAAGCTGCAGGGTTAGATTCTGTTTTGAAAACAGGTGGTCCGTATACGATTTTCGCGCCTAACAATATTACGCTAAGCAACCTGCCCGCCGGCAAACTGGATAGCCTGATGAAAGATCCGGCTAAACTGGCAACCATATTAAAAGGCCATGTGGTTAACGGTAAATACGGCAAAACCGAAATTATTAAAGCTTTAAACGCAGGTAAAGGCAAAGCTACATTGACCACTATTGACGGGCAAACGCTTACCCTGTCGGTAACTTCTGATAAAAAGCTACAGCTGGCAAATGCTGCCGGTAACACGGCCCAGGTGATCCTTTTTGACCTGATAGGAGCCAACGGTATTGTAAATGGTGTTAACGGCGTACTTATGCCAACGAAATAACACCATACGTTCAGATAACGAAAAAGCCCGGTTTACCGGGCTTTTTTATTTTATCGCCTTTCATGATGATTTTCAAAATTTAATGATGGCTTACGGAACTAACCTCAAAATTTCTAAACCTAATTTTAGTTTTTAAAAAAATTAAAAAGTTTTGTTGATTATTGAAATATTATTTTAAGTTTGACAAACTATTGATAATATGACCGTAATTAAGAAGCATCACTTATTAAGGAAGGATCTGATTAAGCACTTTTACTATAATAAAAGTCTTTCTTTGACCGAACTGAGCAAGCTTACACACAAAAGCCTGCCCTTAGTGACCAATACGGTTAGTAACCTGATAGACGAAGGGTACGTGCTGGAGCATGGCCTTGCACCCTCAACCGGCGGCCGGCGCGGTTTGGCTTTTTTGCTAAACGGCCAAAAGCAGCGTTACATAGTTGCTGTAGCGGTAGACCAAATGGTAACCCAGGTAGTTATCTACGATCTGCTAAACAATATTAAGATGGAGCCCGAGAAAAAAGAGCTCGTGCTTAGCGATACGCCTTCATTAATTGACACCTTCACCGAATTTTTAAAAGATTATATCTCCCGCTCGGGCATCTCTATCCACCAGATACTGGGCATGGGTATTGGCATGCCCGGGTTTGTAAACGCCGAACAAGGGGTTAACCATACATTTTTTAAAACCAAAGGCGGCGAGAACCTGGCGAAGCACCTGTCGGAACAGCTTGGTCTGCCGGTGTTTATAGATAACGACTCGAGCTTGATAGCGCTGGCCGAACTAAAGTTTGGCGCCGGAAAAAATCTAAAGGATGTGCTGGTAGTAAACGTAGGGTGGGGAACCGGCCTGGGCATGATCGTAAATGGCAGCCTTTTCAGGGGCCACAGCGGGTACGCGGGCGAGTTTAGCCATATCCCTTTGTCGCAAAGCAATAAGATCTGTTCTTGCGGTAAGCGGGGCTGCCTGGAGGTAGATACGTCGTTGTTGGTTTTGCTCGAGCGCGCAAAATCTGAAATGGATTCTGGCGCCAGTTCAAGCATGGAGCAGGTTTACAAAAAAACGGGCACCCTGTCAGGCGACCATTTCCTGAACGCAGCCAGATCAGGCGACCCGCTCGCGGTATCCATATTGTCTGACGCGGCATTTTTAATAGGTAAGGGGATGTCAACCCTTATCCACATCATGAACCCCAAGCTGATCGTTTTAAGCGGCAGGGGCGCTATAGCAGGCAAAATATTAATGGCCCCCATACAGCAGGCCATCAACGAGTTTTGTATCCCCTGGCTTGCAGAGCAAACCGAGATACAGGTTTCAACCCTGGCGTCAGACTCAGAGCTTCTGGGCGCGGCAACCCTGGTTATGGAAAATTGCAATTTTAATTAACACGCATATTAATCAACCCTATAATATAAAACAACCAACCTTAGTATTTACCATTAAAACCTAAAAAATGAAACAAATGTACTTGAGGTGTATCGCGCTGTTGCTGTTTAGCATAGTATCAATGGCGGCATATGCACAAAAAACAGTTACCGGTAGGGTAACTGAAAAATCCGGGGAGCCGCTACCGGGTGTTACAGTGGCCGAAAAAGGCACAGCCAACGGCATGTCGACAACAGTAGACGGAAAGTTCAGCATATCTGTTAAGCAGGGTGCGGTGTTAAGCTTTTCTTTTATAGGTTACAAAACAAAAGAAGTTACCGTTGGGGCCGAAAACACCATCAATGTGGTGTTAGAGAGCGGTGATAACGCCCTTAACGAGGTGGTTGTAACGGCCCTTGGCATTAAAAGGGAGAAAAAATCATTAGGTTACGCGGTCCAGGAGGTTAAAGGACAAACTTTATCTGACACCAAAGAACCTAACGTTGTAAACGCTTTATCGGGTAAGGTTGCCGGTTTGCAAATTACCCGGTCGGGTAACGGCCCGGGTGGTTCATCAAGGATCACTTTAAGGGGTAATAACTCGCTAACCGGATCAAACCAGCCTTTAATTGTTGTTGATGGTATACCATTGGATAACTTTATCGGCGCTGCCAACAACGATTATTACAACCCGTCGTTAGATATGGGTAACGGTCTGTCGGATATCAATGCCGAGGATATTGAAAGCATGAGCGTTTTGAAAGGCGCGGCAGCGGCAGCGTTATATGGTTCAAGGGCCGGTAACGGTGCTATCCTGATCACCACAAAAACCGGTAAAACACAAAATGGTTTAGGTATCACCCTGACATCTTCGGTTGGTATCGAAAGCATTTTTGCACGGGCTAAAACGCAGAACGTATTTGGCCAGGGTACAAATGGCATATACGATGCTACATCATCCAGCAGTTGGGGGCCAAAAGCAACGGGCCAAAACGTAACCAAATGGGATGGCACAGAAGCGCCTTTGGCTACTTACGATAATATCGGTTCATACTTTGGTAACGGTTTAACCTCAAACCAGGGCATATCTTTCCAGCAGCAGTATAAATCAACATCGGTTTATACCTCTTACAACCGCCTTGATGATAAAAGCATCATCCCCGGTGCTAAGCTTACCCGTAACAACCTGATGGCCAGAACGGTAAGCAAGTTTGGCGCTGAGGACAAATGGACGGTAGATACCAAGGTTCAGTATATTAACTCGGCTGCGTTTAACCGCCCGCAGGGTGGCTCGAACGTGAGCAACAACTTTTATGCTTTATCGTTACTGCCAACCTCTATTAATATCCGCGATTTTAGCGCGCGTACCAATGAGGCAGGTAAAATGCTTTGGTGGCGCCAGGAAAACGAACTTAACCCTTACTGGGCTTCAAAATACAATTTGAACGAAGACATCAGGAACAGGTTTTTACTGAACGGATCTGTTAGGTACCAATTTAACAGCTGGTTGAGCGCCGAGGCAAAAGGTGGGGCAGATACCTACACCACCAATACTACCAACATGACCTATTCGGGCGCTACGCCAACCTCTACCGGATCATACGGTACCGGTAAAAGCACCTTTACCGAAACCAACTACAGCACCTTGTTGACTGCTAAAAAGGATAATATTTTTGGCAAATTAGGTGGTGTTATAACCGCGGGTGGTAACTTAATGAACCGCAAATCATCGTACCTGAGCGCTAACGTAGGAACGCTGCAAGTGCCTGACCTGTTCTCGTTGAACAACGGTACTTCCAGCGCAAGCATCAATGAAGGCATCAACCGCCATAACATTTATTCGGTTTACGGCTCGGTTGGCTTAAACTACGACGGCTACCTGTTCTTAGACGGTACCTTCCGTAACGACTGGTCGTCGGCGTTGATCGCTGCTAACCGTTCTTATTTTTACCCATCGTTAAGCGGTGCATTTGTATTTACCGAACTGATGAGCAAAAGCGCTAACGGCCTGCCATCATGGTTAACTTATGGTAAGTTAAGAGGGTCGTTCGCGTCGGTTGGTAACGATATGGAGCCATACCAGTTATATAACACTTACACTATTGGTAAAGACCCGCTGGGTAACACCACAGCAAGCCGCGGCGATATACTTTTTGACCCATACGTGAAAAGCGAGCTGATCAAATCGTACGAGGCCGGTTTAGAAATGCGTTTCTTTAACAGCCGCCTTGGATTCGATTTCGCGGTATACAAATCAAACGCCACCAGGCAGTTGCTAAACTTACCAATGGATAACTTAAGCGGTTATTCGTTCAAAAAGATCAACGCGGGCGATATCGAAAATAAAGGTTTAGAGCTGATGGTTGATGGCAAAATATTGCAAAGCAACACCGGCTTTAACTGGAATGCCATGGTTAACTTTTCTATCAACAGGAACAGGATCAAATACCTTACCGCTGATGTTAACCAGTATGTGTTAGGCGGATTTGACGATGTATCGATAGTTGCCGAAACAGGCCAGCTTTTCGGTGAGATCTATGGATCACGTTTCCTGCGGGTAAAAGATGCAAGCAGCGAGTATAACGGAAAGTTAATTTTAGATGCTACCGGTTTGCCGCAGGTAGATCCTGAAAAAGCCCGCCTGGGTAACCAGCAGGCTACCAGCTTACTGGGTGTTACCAACTCGTTCTCGTACAAAAACTTCGACTTCTCGTTCCTGATCGATGCACGTTTTGGCGGGCAGGTGTTTTCGGGTACCATAGCTAATATGGAGCAATACGGAACATCAAATAAAACCGTTGTAAATGGGTCGAGGGATAATATGTTGGTTGACGGTGTAGTTTTAAATACAACAACCAACAAATACGAACCAAACAAAGTAGAAACCAGCGCGCAAAATTACTGGGGCGTAGTAGCCGGCCATGGTAACATAGGTATAACAGAGGCAAACCTTTACGATGCTTCTAACGTACGTGTAAGAAACGTACAGTTAGGTTATAACCTGCCAAAAAGCCTGCTAGCTGGCTCAGGTATCCAAAGGGCAAAAATAGGGGTGTCGGCAAATAACTTATGGTTAATATCAAGCCACATGAACGGTATGGACCCTGAATCTGTTTACGCAACCGGTACTAACGCAACCGGTTTTGAAAGCGGAAGCTCGCCTACCACACGTACATTTTTACTGAACTTAACTATAGGCTTCTAATTATAAAAAGACTAATTCATAAGAATATGAAAACGATATTTAAAAAATCATGCCTGCTGCTTACCGGTGTTTTGCTGGTGGCATCGTGCAAAAAATTCGACGAGATCAATAACGATCCGCTTAAAGCAAACGGAGACCAGGTACAAACGGAGTACTTTATCAATAACGCGATAGTTGGCGCGCAGCAGGACCCGGGATTATCTGAAAGGGTATTTATCCTTTACTGGGTTGTTGGCGGGCACACCCTGCAGGATGAGGATGGCGAAACCTTTTCTCGCGGCAGCTACGACGACGGCTGGACCTCGGAATACTACAGGCAGTCATCACAATGGCTGAATGCCGCCAACAGTGCTATTGAAGTAGGTACAGACCAAATTAAAAAAGGCACCTCAAAAGCATACACCAATAACCTTATACAGGTGGCCAGGATATGGAGGGCGTATTTAATGAGCGAGTTTTCGGATAGCTTCGGGCCTATGCCTATTGATGGTTTCCAGGGTAAAAACCCCGATTTTAAGGACGTAAAAACAGTTTACTATTACTTATTGGATGAGTTGAAAGATGCGTCTTCAAAATTAGACCTGAGCGTTGTAAACCCATCTGACCTTGCTAAAGAAGACCCGGCCTACGGATACAACTACGCCAAGTGGCGCAAATACGCAAACTCGATGCGTATGCGTTTGGCCATGAGGCTATCAGAGGTTGACCCTGAAAAAGCAAAAAGCGAGTTTGAGGCTGCAGCAGCAGGAAGCGATTTTATTACAGACGTTGCTACCGAAACCTTTAGCGTACAGGAAACCCCTAACAGCTACAACCCGCTTAGCAGCGTGTTCCGTAAAGAATCGTCGTGGATGGGGTTGCCGATATCTGCAACTTATAACAACCTGTCGGTGGGCCTGGGCAGCGTAAAATCTGCCGATCAGTTAGGTGCTGATTTTCAGTCGGCCATTAAACCAGCTGATTGGCTGGGCCAGAAATTCCCTGAGCAGTTTGCCACCAAAACAAACGATCCGGCTGCGGGATATTGGTTTAACGGTTTGCCTTATACCATAGATCCGCGCGCATATAAAATATTCAGCATCCCCGGCGATCTTACTAACCCCGTTTATCCGGGAATAGGGGATACGTTTAAAGCTTCCGAGCGCGACCTGAAAAAACCAGGCGGTGGTGTAGCGAAAACATTGACCTCAAAATATACCTGGAACGCTAAAGCAGATGGCAACTGGGGGGCAAAATCAGCCTTGAACCAGGCTATTACAACTAACGGGTTTAAGCCGTTGTTAAACCTTAATTACCGTAACGGAAACAACAGAAGGGTATTTTTTGGCCCGTGGGAAACCTATTTCCTTTTAGCCGAAGCTTCGGTACGCGGCTGGGCTACCCCGGTTAGCGGCAAAACTGCTTACGAAACAGGTATCGCCAAAAGCTTTGAATACTTTGGCACCACAGCATCTTTGAGCACTTACCTGGCATCTACCGAGTATAACCGCGTAGGTACATCTGTAAACTGGGACCACACAACCGAGCCCGGTGCAACACATACCATGAAGTATGAAGACGGTATTACCGGCACAGCAGGCACCGAGGAAGTGGCTTACCCTAAAAACGACCTGTATAAAGCGGGTACCGTAAGAAACGACCTGTTAACAAAGATCATTACCCAAAAATTTATAGCGCAAACCCCGTGGTTGCCTTTAGAAACATGGAACGATCACCGCAGGTTAGGTTTGCCATTTTATGAAACGCCCGCCGTTGAGGATGTAATGCCTGACCTACCCGCGTTGAATAATAGTAATTATAACACAAGCAACATAAAATTCTTTGCGCAGCGTATGAAGTATCCTTCAAACCTAAGCAACAGTAATGTTAACGGTTACAACCAGGCTGTAGCAGCTTTGGGCGGGCCCGATGCCGTGTTAACACCACTTTGGTGGGCAAAGCACTAACAAGTTTTGTTCTGATAAAAAAGAGAGGCGCCTTGGCGCCTCTCTTTTTTTGTAAGTATTTTTATGATTTTATGCTTTGCGGCGCATCAGCGCCTTATCCTGGTAGCGGGTGTAAAAATAAAGGCTTAAAGCAATCAGTATATAAATTACAATATTGAAGATGGTGTGATGGTCTGATATATACACGGTTGTATACCGCCAGTAAAGCGATAGCAATATAAACCGCGCCAGGTTAATCAACTGGATGCCTATCAAACCTGCTATAAGAAAGTAAAACTTGACCCTTAACTGCCCTGGGTAAGCAATTACAAACGCGGTGAAAAAACACATCACCCCAAAACCTAAACAATCATATCCCACATGTATAAGGTTATGGCCAATTACCAGCATTTGGTCGGCATTGGTTTTGGTTTGATAGCCAAGCAAATTCAAAATAGCCGAGCTGCTTTGTATCAGTACGTACCGCAGCCAGTCGATGAAATTCAGGTGCTCATCTAAAAACGGGGAATACAGTTTTCCGGTATGCGATGTAATGCCGAGGTATGCAAAGTAAAAGCCATAAAGTAAACCAAACGCAACCGGCAGCGTAACAGCAAACTTTAACGCGGGGTTTATTCCGGGCTTATTCGGCTTCATTTTTTCGTTGTTTTAAAAGTTCGTCTATTTTGATATCCACTACCAGCCTAAACCAAAAGCCTTGCATAAAATGGAAAATAATACCCGTACGGCCATCAAGGATGCCCAGCTTAAAAATAAGGCGATAGCCGAAGTATAGCGCCGGCCGTAAGTAGCGGGGTAGTTTCCACCAGCGTTGCTTAAGCCAGGCGGTACGTTCATTTGGCGGACCCCAAAAATGTGCCTTAACCGTTTGTTGCCTTAAACTAAGCAGGCGTTCCATTTCTTCAAAAGCCAGCAGGTCGCTGTATTTATTATGCTTCTCTATCCAAAAACTTATCTTGTTTTCCTTTAGGTTTTCTTCGAGTATATGGCCGTTCTTCCAGGTAATGGTGTTGCCCGGAACAACTAAACGGTGGTCCATATTCTCGTTAGTGTCCGAAAATCCGATGCCGTACCGTATCATTTTTAACAGGTAGAACGGGTAGTAACCGCCATGTTTTATCCACCGGCCCTTAAAAAAATTTTTCCGGTTAAAATATATCCCGTTAATATCCTTGTGTTCATCCTCGCTAAAGTTTTTTAATAACGTAAACAGTTCAGGTGTTACTATCTGGTCGGCATCCAGGCAAATCACCCATGGGGTTTTTACCTCGAAGGCCGTCAGGGCGAAATCCCACTGTTTGGGATGGTTTTCAAACGCGTGGTACAATACGGTTGCCCCCGCTGTTTCGGCGATACAAAGGGTTGCATCGGTGCTGCCCGAATCAAGTATAAACGTTTCGGCATTTAACCCCGCTATCGAGGCCAGCAGCCTGGGCAGGTGCATCTCTTCGTTATAGGTAAGTATGATGAATGAATACCGCGGATCCAATTTAAAATCGCTTTAGGTAAAATATAATTGAAAGTATAAGTTATTAGCCTGTTAAAAAAGTTTTATGATTGCGGCCTATGGGTTTTGATATTTTGGTACAGCCGGATGTATTGCAGCAGCAGCTCGTCCCCGGTAAAGTCAGTCCGAACGCGCTGCGGCGCCGTTTCCCGTATCCTGGCTAAATCGGCGCCGTAATTGGTGGCTATTATATTTATCATCGCGCTTACCGAGTCCGCGCTTGTTTTACATATCCAGCCCAGCTTATTGTTGGCAACATAATCTGCAAGGCCCACTTGCCCGCTTATCAGCACTGCTGTGCCAACACTCAGGCTCTCAATCACCACATTTCCAAAGTTCTCGTCGTGCGAGGGCAGAACCAGCAGGTCGTGCCCCTGCAGCAGGTTAAATTTGTTGTCGCCGTAGAAACCAGCCCATGTTATTTTGCCGGCTATCTCGGAGTTGGTTACCGATGCCTTTAACCGCGCTATATAAGCTTCTTCGCCAGTCCCCGCAATGGTGAGGCTAAAGGGCGCTTTAACATTGTTAAGTGCTTCAAGTAAAATATCGAGCCCCTTTTTTTCCTCGATGCGCGAAAAAAACAGCAGCTTCAAAACCTCGGGGCTATCGCGGTGATCCCCGGCAATAGCGGCATTCAGCTTTACATAATTGGGTATGGTGGTGATGGTTAAAGGCTTCGCGAGTTTAAGTATGGCCGTACTTTCGTTTGCCGAGGTAACGTGGAAATGGCATTTAGATAAGAGCCGTTTGCCTAACAGATCATGGATAAGCTTTTTTTTGCCGGAGTTTTTATTGGTGAAAGCATAATTGCTTAAGGTACCCCTGGGCGACAATACAACCTTTATGCTTTTTTTTATAGCGATAAGACACGAAAATATCGATACCAGGTTCCACCAGGCATGTATATGTATCACATCAAACTCGTTGGCACGTTTCCACAACGCTTTTAATAATGCCGGCGAAAAATGCGTATGGTCTTTGGTGAGGCGTGTAAAATAGGTTACGGGTACTCCGTCAACAACGGCTGGCTTGTTAGCTTCCACGGGCAATTCGGCAGGCCCGTTTGCAGTAGTAGCAAATACCTCGGCATTTACACCCGATTTAACCAGGGCCTCGCACAGCATAGCCACCGACATAGTGGGGCCCCCGTAAATATAGGCTGGTTTATACGCGGCAATAATGTGCAGTACTTTCAAAACCGTTTTAAAATATTGATGCGCAATAAAACTTTTTGAATGAGGAACATGGTTACATAGCTCCAGAATACCGAGTTTATTAAAAACTCAAAGCTTAACCCACGCCATAGTATTTGAAACAGCCCGCTGAATATTAATGCCGTACCTAAAATATACCCGCCAAAAAGCCGCTCGGCTTTTATAGAAATTAGCTGCGATATTGCCCCGTAGGCAAATAAAAACAAAAATATACCAGTTGCCCCGCCTGATAAATACGCATCGACAATAAAAGCGGGCTTGGCAGATACCGTGGAAAGGGGGTTAACCACGCCGGCAGCATATACCCGTTCCATCACAAGTTCTTCGGTAATTGGTTTGCCCGGCCAAAACACACGCGGAACGATCACAATAGCGGATTGCTTTAACAGTTTGGTGCCGTAAAAGTCGATATTTTTCGGAGTGGACTGTACAAAGGTGGTGAACATGTCAATTTCGCTTAAGCGGAATGCAAAGAACGACCAATTGGAGTTGTCGGTATTATTCAAGGCCGCATCAATTGCTATTTGCGACGACTCTTCGGCATTAGCCTCGCCCGACCAGGCATTTTCGCGAAAGTTATTTACATAGGCCGGCAAAAAAATGAAAGAAATAAATAACGCCGGGACAAACACCGCGATGACGATTTTTTTATAGTTGGGGTATAAAAAGATAGCCAGCACCAGGATGCTGATAATAATAGGTTCCTTGAAACCCGAAAGAAACGCCTGATAAAGGTTAAAGAGGTATAGCACCGAGCAAATGATGGTGTTCAGCGATTTTTTTAAGGGGATGGCAAAGGCCAATGCCAGTGTGCCTGCAATAAAACTTAACGAGCTGAACTGAAAATAAAATTGAGATAAGCCCGGTACCTTAGTAAAGATGATGGAAACCGGAAAACTTACCAAAGCGATTTTAAGCAGTAAGTTAGCCAGCGTGTTTTTTTCGATGTAATATCTGTTTTCATCGGGATATTTCATGAAACTTAGGACGCCTGTAACGAAAGCGGCATGGCCCAGGCTGTAGTACCGCTGGCATTGCGCGGTGAGCATTAGCCTGTCCTGATCGATGAGCAAATGGGTATTTGTTTTTTGGAAATCTGTATAACCCAGCACGTCCATAAAGTAAAATATGGAGGTACAGCACATAAACCCGGCAAATATAATTTGCTGAATAAACAGCGGGCGCATAAGCTGCTCGCCAAAGCGCCTGTCGTCCGGGATTGGCTTTACCCAGCCGGTTAAGGTGATGAAAAATATCAAAAACGAACCTGACCAGGCTATCAGGTATGATAACACCGGGTCCGACTGGAATAACAAAGCCAGTAACCAGGGTAAATACAACACCAGATACCTTTCAAGCCCTTTTTTATTCATCAGATAAACCGGGTATGCAAAATAAATTGCCGCTTACTATGGCGGCTGAATTGATCACCGGCTCGCAGCCTACAGGTGTTATTTGATACAATTTATAATTAAGCGACTGTAAAAAGTTGCAGCAATCATGAATGCTTTGCCCGGTGCCGGGCCAGTAGTTGCTGTCGTATTCAAAAATAATGCGGGGCCTGTGCTTTTTCAGGGTATTGATTAATCCACGCAAAACGTGATATTCAAAGCCTTCTACATCAATTTTTATTAAGCTAACATTTTGCAGGCCCATAACCTCGGGGATGTTATCGCCAACTTTTACGGTTACAGCTTGTTTGGTATTGCCAAAGGTGTTATTCAAACTAAAGGTGCCCTGGTTCCAGGCGCGGTCGTCTACGCTCAATTCGGTCTCGCTTGCGGCATCAGATAATGCATAAGGGAAAACCGTTACATTACCGGCTTTATTGAGGGCCAGGTTTCTCTTTAATTTTTGCTGCAGGTATTCCAGCGGTTCAAACGCATACACCGTGCCTTCAGCGCCCACACATTGCGACATGCGGATGCTTTGCAACCCAATGTTGGCGCCTATATCAATCGCGGTATCGCCGGGCTTTAACGATATCCGAATCAGTTTGCCTGTTTCGGCTTCGTAAGTGCCTGTGCTTAAAATGGTCCACTCAATATAATTATCGGCTGTGGTATAAATGGCTATGTCTTCGGTGTTCAACCAAATAATACCATCCTTTATGTTTTGTTTGAGATCGTTTGAAGGATTCAATAAATGCGACAGGCGTTCTTTACCGGGCAGGTTCCAGTTGCGTATAAAACTCAGTTTAATGCGGTCGCTTCTTTTCATTCGGTTAATTTATTTTCGATGGCTTCGGCAATCTTTTTAAAGTTCCAATCTGCTATAATTTTACCGGAATTTTCTCCAAATTTTTCAAGAATTTTCTTTGATCTTGTAAGTTCGGTTAAACAACTCAGCAAACTGTTTTCATCTCCGCTTTTAAATATATATCCGTTGTAGCCCGGCTTTACCAAATCAATGGCGCAGCCAACTTTATCAGCTACTAAAATTGCCTTTCCGCCGGCCATCGCCTCGTTCACCGCAAGTCCCCAGGTTTCGCCCGGCCCTTTTGATGGCAGGCAAAATAAGTTGCACGCCTGGTAAATAACGGGCATTTGCTGCTGGTTTTGAAAATCAATAAAGTGAACATGCTTATTTCCAAAGGCTTTATCTTCCAGGTATTGCTTCAGGTTTCCGCTGCCGGCAAATAACAAATGTACATTACCGGCAGGTAAGTTTAAAAAAGCGTTTAACAATAACCCCGGCGACTTCTTTTCCTCCAGCTTACCGGCAAAAAGCACCAGTATATCATCGGCATCAATCCCAAGGTCATGCCTTAACTTTAGGGCCTCGGCCGTTCGGTTACCGGCAAATCGTTCGTTATCAACGGCATGCGGCGCAAAAGTAAGCCTGCTTAATTCAAAGCCGTAAGCCTCAAAATATCGCCTGTTGTTAGTACCAACGTAGAAGGCATGGTCGGCATGTTTGTAAACCCATTTCAAAAAAAGCGACCTGATAACGGATTTTAAACCGCTACGCTCATCAAGCAGGGTAGAGTCACCCCTGAAATAAACCGGTAGTTTATTTTTGAAATGCCGCATAACCCCGAGGTGGCTGCTATAAGCCCATCCGAAAACTAATAGGGCATCGGGTTGCCATGCAGCTACCTGGCTGTTAAGCGCGGGGTTTATAATACCCTTAAAATGGTGCGAACCGGGATCGGTTGATGTATTGATGACCCACTCATAAGGGTAACCATCCAACAACGGGATATCCCACTCAATTACCCGGTTAAAACCGGGGTCGTGCTTTTGCATGGCTCCTTCTCCCCAGGTATAAAACACCTTGACGCTTATATTGCCACGCTGATGCAACAGCCTGAAAACCGGCGCATAGTATTGAATAGGGTGAGTGGTAATAATGGCTAAGCGTTTCATGTTAAGTGCTTGTTTATCACGCTGTCAAACACACGGCATTGGTTTAAGGTCATTTGCTCCGCCGAATATTTTTTGATGGCATTTGTATTGTAGTGCTGCAACAAAGGCTGATGACCGATCAGGTTTAAAAAGAAGCCGTCGATGTCTTCATCGCGGATGTTTTGGTAATCATAAACATTGCGCACCCCGTACTCCTGCAATACTGTAATGGCCGGGCTAAACGGGTTAAAAACGGCCAGCAGAGGCTTTTGAGTTAACAGGTACGGGTATATTTTTGATGCCGTGTAATGCGGATCGTCAGAGCCCGGGATAAACAAGCCATCGGCACTTTGCAGGGTAGCCAACGTGTAATAATAGCTTATCCTGTCGGTTATTTCTACTACCTGGCTTTGTACATCATACTGTTCTGCAAGGGGCATTATAGTTGCCTTGCCTTTACCTGCCGAAGCGTAACTTGTACCTATGAAATATAGCCTCAGCTTGCCGTAAAGCTCAGGATTTTTACTGACGCCTTGCCGCAAAACCTTAAAAACCGGCGCAATAGCCTCGTGCATATCTGCACCGCCCCGGCCTGCGTAAACTATATTGATGCAGCCATCCTGTAAAAGGTTGCTGAATTTATGTTGATGATCCCGGGCGATTCCCAGATCTTTATCGAACGCGCCAAATGTAATGGTTTCGGCAGGCAGGCTCCTGATTGTTGGGTAACGTCCTTTAACGGTGGATATATAGGCATCCGAAACACTTATCAATCCATCCGCGTATTTTATCGCCATCGGCTCAAGGTATTTGTTCAGGCGATACGAAAACCAGTATTTCGGCGGCCTTTGCGCCGCAGGCTTATCCCGGTAATAATCAGAATGCCACGGGTCCTGCATATCAATAACATAGGGGATGCCGAACCGCTTTTTCCAGTGCGGCCCTAAAATACAAACAGGGAACTGTGTGGTTGAGAAATAAATAAGGTCAAACCGCGATGTTTTAAGCAGCTGGTCAACTTTTTTGCGGTAAAACCAAAGCGAACGCAAAGCTATACTCCCTAAGCCTAATTTCGACGTCCATTTTTTTTTCAGCGCCTTTACTTTGTGGATCTTTATCTCCTGGGGGACACTTTGCAGCAACAGATCATCTTTTGCCATATCCACATATCGCTCATCAACCGTTACCACCTCAGCGTCCCAGCCAAACGCAGCAAAATAAGGCAGGCTCATGCGTACGCGCTGCATATCCGCGGCGTTTACCGGGGGGAAATAAGGCGAAATAATAAGCACCCGTTTCAAGCGGTAATGGTTTTTTTTATGATCGTTAAAAATTTTTTGCTTTCCGTTTCCCAGTTAAGGTTTTCATGGGCGGCCTGTATCGAAGCTTCTTTCGCCTCTTTAAGCGCTTGCCGGTTTTGTTGATAAAATAAAAGCGCATCGGCCAAAGACCGGGCGGCGGTATTTTGATACAGTTTACCAACAGCAGGATAGGTGCTCAATAACGCGGTTTGGGCAGTAGTGTTACTGGCAACCACTGCAAGCCCCGCCTGCATATAGGTAAATATTTTGTTAGTTAAACAAATATCGCGGTTGTATGGCGTGCTGGTTTCGGTTGCCAGCCCTATATCAAATTGCGATGCAAAAAAAGGCAGCTCATCCGGGTGTACGGGCGCATGAAAATGCAAATAGCCTGGATCGCGCAATTGCTGTTTAAACCGGTTATCGCAATAACCTAACAGATGCAGCTCGAAACCGCCATCAAGCATAGTTAACGATTCTATAACATTTTCTAAGCCACGGCCGGGGCCAACCGTTTGCGAAAACCAAAACAGTTTGATCGGGGTGGCATCATTTTTATCATTGCCGGCTGTTAAAGTCATTTTATTGAACACATTTAACAACGTTTGAGGGTTGGATAAAGGATAAAGCTGCCGGTAAGCAGCGGCGATCTGCGGGCTGCCCGCGGTTAAATAATTTACCTGGGGGATGTACTTATCTTCTACCCAGGTTTTTAAAATCACATCAGCATCGGTCTCGTCATCGGTAACTTCTTTACGGTGAAAATCTTCCGCATCAAAACCGCAGGGCTTTTGATGTTTTTTTGCTGCCTTTACTGTAGCGGGCAAAGCGCCCAGGTTATGCCCGATATATAGATCGGCGTGGTGCTTTTTGGCTTCGACCTGCAAAAAATAACTTGCGCGCGCAACGGCGGCATCGGCAAAGTACCTTAACCTGAATTTTTTTGCCAGCGCGGCAGCCACCCTGAATATAACGCGACTTATAAAATAAGTGACAGCATTTTGATCGGGATGCCCGGCGGCCCTTACGGCTTTCCATTTTTTGGAAGCAAGTAACTGCTCGTCGGTTTTGGTGGCCCAATGGTTCCAGTAAGCATAAATTACCAGCACATCATACCCGTGTTGGGCGAGTGTATCAGCTTCTTTAACCATCCGGGGGTTTAACGAGGGCTGTCCGGATGTTATGATAACTATCTTAGCGGCCAATATTATTTGCGGTTAATTCAAGATAAGCTCGGGCTATCCTACCGATATTAAACCTGTCCCGTGCGTGTTCCCGGCATGCCCTGCGATTTATCGTGCCGAGTTTACCAACAGCTTCGATCATTTGATTTTTGGTAGATACCACATTACCGGTAACCTCCTCATCTACAACCTCGGGCACGGCGCCGCGATCGAACCCGATAACGGGCGTACCGCAGGCCATTGCTTCTATCATTACGATACCAAATGGCTCGTCCCACTCAATGGGGAATAAAAGCGCCTTCGCTTTTCCCAGGTAATTGTTTTTTTGCCGGTCGTTTAGTTCGCCAAGGTATATTACCTGCTTATTATCTATCTGCGGTTCAATTATTTCTTTGTAATAGGCATAATTATCAGCGGTAGATGGGATGTTGCCACCTATCCATAGTTTTGACGACGTGGCCTTAGCAACCTCGATAGCGGTATGCAGGCCTTTAATTTTGTCCAGCCGCCCCAAAAACATAAGGGGGGCGTGTTCGTCAAATTCTTCGGTTAATTTGTATTCCGAAAAATTGACGGCGTTATAAACGGTAGCCCATTTACCGCTTACGTTACCTGTTGATACACAATAGTTGCTGCACCCGGTGAACACTAAATTTTTGACTGGGAGCGAAGTTATCAGTTTTATCCCCTTCACTGATACTTCGCGCTGATACGACATGATCTTATGTACCGGTTTGTTAATTACCGGCAAAAGATATATCAGCCTGCCGAAATTGTGGATAAGATCGAATTTTTGGTGGTTGCCCCACAAAAACTTCCATACAAATAAAATTTCTTGATAGCCGGCAACTTTAGATCGTTTTGCATTATCGGCCCCAAAAGTAATTGTAGTGCCGCTGCAATGCGAGCCTGTTCCGGCAAGCAGGGTAACCTGGTGCCCCTGTTTATGATACTCTTCGGCCAACAGGTAAACAATACGCTCGATGCCCCCATATAAAAGCGGGGGCACAGGTATCCCGGGATTCATGATCAGCAGTATCCTCATTTCAGTTCGGCGGTCACTGTGTTATAAATGTCCATATACTTCCGTGCACATTGCTCAAGCGTTAAATTTTCCAGAATATAATCCCGTGGTTTAAAGCTTGATAGGCTGCCGAGAAAAATGCCCAGCTTTTCCTCAATATCGGCTGCGGAGGTGAATTTTACACCGCACCGTTCGTCCCAATAAGGCACGGAACTTACGGGCGCAAATTTCACTTTATCAGGATAGTAATAGGGGTCAAGCCAGTAACCGCCCCGGTCCCAGGCTAATATCGGGGTGTTGGTGGCCAGTATTTGCTGGTAGGCAAGTCCTTGAGTTTCGCTCTCAGATATATATATAGCTGCTTTGCAATTGTTCAGGCTCTGGAGCAGCTGTTGCTGGGTATAACCGCCGTATCGGATAATGGTAAAGCTTAAATTATTTTTACGGAGCAGGGCTAAAGTTGGGTCAATAATGGCGGTATTATGCCGGCCATGGGTTTTATCGTAAATTAAAAAGTCGGTTCGTTTTTCGCCGGAAGATGGCTTCCATAATTCGGTGTCTATTCCTGCCGGCCAGGCCAATACCTTTTGTTGATAGTACGGCTCAAACATTTTCCGCATCCACTCACCCGGTACCAGCACGTATCTAACGTTTGGATATCGCTCAAACAGATCGGGGCACTCTATCGGGTGCGAGTAAATACCGGCGCCGAATATCACGGGGTTAAGCCACTTTTTTTCGAATAAAATATGCGGCTTCCCAATAATACAAGCAATCTCTTCGGGATGTTTTTTTATGTACGCATAATCGTTAAAACGGTAGGGGATACCCAGGCGTTTAAGCCCTTCCATCAGATTTATGGCAACCATAGCTACCCCGCCGGGACGTTGCTTACCGCGTATAAGCCTGCGAATGGCCCTGCGTGGGTAACGGTCAAACGGTACCCAGCGGTCCGGGTCTGGTTCTTCGTAAAAAATATTCAGGGGCTTTGTTTCCATCCGTATTTTATGATGCGCCTCACGCGCAAAAGCCTTTCAGTGATGTTGAACCCAAGTTTGCTGTACATCATTCCGAGAAGGCCGCGCTCGGGAATGTTAAATTCGGGATCAAGCTCATACAACCATTTTACCACACGGTTGGCTGCAGCTATATCGTATTTAGCTATCCAGTGTGCCAAAGGCCATAGCACTGTGCACGCTGCTTTCTTATACTCCGGTTTTAATTGGCCTCTGCTATCCAGTTCCGCTAATATTTTTTGATAGATACCTAAATGCTGCGCGTTTACCGCCTTCATGCGCGCGTGGTTATAATTACCCTGCATTTGTTGTTGATGTTGTACCCAATAGCCCGCGCATCCTTCCAAAACAGCCATTTCAGGCTTCAGTAAAGCAACTTCCAATAAAAACATCCGGTCTTCGCGATAGGCAAAATCGGGCCTGCGCGGCACTTTTTCGACCAGGCTGCGATGAAATAACATCCCTAAGAAATGGCTGCCGTAGCCGTTCCCTAATTGTATCTCTAAGAAATCTTCCCAATCAGTAATTTCGGGTGCCTGGGTAATCGCTTTTAACGATTCATCGTAGTAATCAACCCGCGAACAAATTAACCGGGCCTTTGTGGTTACCGCTTTATTAAACTGCCTATCAATCGTATCCGCGCAAAGAAAGTCATCGCTGTCTAAAAAGCGTATATACTCGCCTTTCGCAACGCGGAAACCATTATTTATTGCCTTGGTTTGGCCCTGGTTTTCCTGCCTTATGGCCACTATATCTGTTTGATCTTTTAACCATTCCCAGGTACCATCGGTGCTGCCGTCGTCTACTACAATGATTTCTGTTCGGCATTTTGTATGCCGGCAACTGTTAATAGCGCGCGGCAGGCACCATAGCCGGTTATACGCGGGTATAATTACGCTTACGTCCATTAAACTATCCTATCCGAGGGTTTAACCCCGCGGGTGCCAAACAGCGCCCGGTAAACCGGTCTGAATAAATCTTTAATACTATTTTTTAATTGAGCAGGATATTGGATGCCCACTAATGCAACCATCTCCGATACAACGTTTAGCCTATTTAACGACGCTTTTGCCAGACGGTAAGCTTCCCGTTTATAAGGATAATGCTGGGTATAATATCCCAGAAAATGCACAATTGCCGGCGAAACTTTTTCAAACGGATACCAGCTTTGGTGTAACGGGTTTGGCAGTGGGGGATTTATAAGCTCACGTCTTCCGCTAATCACATCTATCCGGTAGCCGCCGGGGCAAGCCTGCGGGTCGCTCATCATCGTTCCATCGTCGGTTAGGGGCATTTGTCCGTGCAGTTGCATGGCAAGGGCCATAATAACCTCGTCATTAGGGCGGTTACGTAATCTTACAAAGCCAATCTCGTCATACGCCTTCTCTAATTTGCGGGCCGTGGTGTAAACTGTAGTTGCTTTGTCGCCTTTTTCGATATAGTATAAACCGCCGTTGAATTTAGGTATATGGGGTACGTTAAACTGCCTGCAAATGTCCTCTACATCGCCAAACCACTCCCCATGTGATATGTATGAACCTGCTACAGATACCGCACGCCCTTTAAAGCGACTGAACAATGGCGTCAACTCCTCAAATATAAGGCAATCGCTGTCTATAAATAGGGTTTGGCCTTCGGGTGCTAACTTGTCCAGATGCAGCTTTGCCGAAAAGGCCGGCCCCAATTCGCCGGGAGTTACCTGTATCCGGTTGATCTTGTTTTTTACGTCTGCCGGAATTAAATCGGGCAGGTCTGTAACCAGGTGAAATTTTATGTCAGACACCGGGTGCCAGTGTAAAAACGAGCGCGCGAGATTTACAGCCATATCTACAAAAAGGGGCTTACCGGTGGCTATGGTTAAAACGTTTTTATTCACTTACAGGCTTGCATCTATCTTATATAACGCTTTTACCTGGTCCCGATAGGCTTGTTTTGCCGGATGGTCAAAACTGATCTCACCGACGTAAAAGCCCGAGCTGTTGTGCGGTATGATCACCGGTTCTTCCTGATTGAACCTTTTATATACATCGTGCACTAAAACATCAGGGAAGTGCTTGTGATATATTTTTTTCAAAAACTCCTGATCTATGGCATACCTGTTGCTTTTTGTAAAGCGTAGCATTTTGCTTTTGAAGTTTTGACCGATGTTTTTTGTTTCCAACGCCCACATACCGGCCATTATCAATTCCGTGTGAAAAGGATGGTCCCTGATGATGTGCATTTTTTTTCCGGACGCGATCCAGTCGCCGGTCATTTGCTTTTCCCGGTCCGATGCTACTGAATCTATATCCCTGATCAGCGCGCGTGATACATTCGGATCATCTAATACCAAAAAGCGCCAAAAGGTGTACCGGAAATCAAAACCACCGCTTTGCATCACAAACAGCTCGCAGTTGTACCGCTTTATTTTTTCGAGGATATCGGCAGGAATGTCATACGCCGCATAAACCCGCAGCACCCAATCTTCGAAGTGCTGCTTATAACTTGCTAAACACGCATCTACATTATTCAGGTAGTTGGCATTGCTGCCAAATAAACAGAAGGAGATAACGTTTTTCGGATGATCCTGATACCCGTAAACGCTATCTATTTTAAACAAAGTAAAGTTGGACACCAGGCTCGAAAAGAAGTTATTAACCCTTCGTGTGATTGCCTTAGCATATCGTTTAATGGTGAACATTGCTTAGCCGCCGTGCCTGATGTAACTTATAAGCTTGGCAAAGCGCCAGCCTAACACTTTGCTCAATAACATGCTGAATTTTCCTGAAACATATTTTGGGCCCGTGTAGCCAAACTTCTTTGCCCGTTTGATAGCTTTATTTGAGATGGCCATGTGCGCAGGATAACTGGCCACGCCCAATTCCCAATAATGCCTTGCAAAAATCCTGTCGAGCAGTTTGTTATCGAAGCGTGCTTTTAAATAGCTATACTTCAGCTCGATAGCTAAAAATGTATTTTCAAAAGCCTCCGCAGTTTTTTGCGCAGATAATGATGTGCCTTTGATATACTTACGATAGTAGTTTATACCGGCAGGGCTGTACTTTACGCCCTGCGAAGCTAAAATAACCCTGCAAAAAAATTCACCGTCATCGTCGGGGCATTTAAATTCGTTCCAGTAACCGGCTTTTTTGATAAGGGCGGCCGGCGTTAACCAGGCATTTGGCTGAATCATCCCGCCGTAGCCGGGCATTACTTCGGGGCCCGTATAAAGCTTCAATAAAAAGTCGACAGGGTCATCCCAATTGGCATTATACCACTCCCTTGTTGGAGGTGAACGGTAAGGGTCTGTACCGTCCATGAAATGAACGGTGTTGCAAACCGCTATAAATTCATCGCTATTGTTCATTAAAGCTACCTGCGCAGCAATCTTATCGCTGCTTAAAAGGTCGTCGGCATCCAGAAACTGTATGTATTTTCCGCCCGCCTGTTTAAGGCCAAAGTTCCGCGCCGCACTTGCCCCCTTGTTGGCTTGCTGATAAATTTTTATACGGGTATCCGTAAATGTTTTTGCAATACCCACACTGCTATCCGTAGAACCGTCATCTACAATAATTACCTCGATATTTTGCCATGATTGGTTTAATGCCGATTGAATGGTTTCGGCAATGTGCCTCTCGGCATTATATACGGGGATAATTATCGATACCAATGGTGCTGCGGCCTTATTTAACTGGTCTTTTAAGTTCACCTTACAGTCGCCGGTTTCGAAAGACTTTTATAAAGCATCTGTATGTAGCGGTTAAAATAGTATATGACCGAGCGGGCTGCCGGCGGCTTACCATGTAGCTTCTCTATGTTCATATCGTCTTCACGCCATTTGTCTTTCCACCTTGCATCGCCCGACTTTGAGTCGCTATAAAGCCGCACAGTACCAATAGGATAGCGTACATGCTTTTTGCTCTGCCCTTTTACCAGCCTTATCCATAACTCTCCATCAACATTGCAGTTCATAGCCTCCCAAATGGGTTTGTTTGCAGATGCCTTCCAAAACGCGGAATGGGAGGCAATAAGGCCGCCAAATCTTAAAAATGCATCCTTAACCACATAAGCCTTCCAGTAACGCTGAACCACGCTGTTTTTATTCACCTGCAGCGCATCGCCATAATAGAACGACCTGCCCGAACGTATGATAGCTGTCGCTAATACAAACAATCCTTTAAAGTTGTAAAAATCATCGCTGTTTAACCACCCGTAATAATCGCCGCCGGCAATGCTAAAACCCATGTTTATGGCTTGCCCCTGGCCGCCATCGGGATGGCTTTGCCAATAACTTATCCACGGCGAATAAGTTTCTAATATGGTTTTGGTATTATCGTTACTGCCGCCATCCATTACTATAAGTTCAAGGCTGGGATAGTTTTGCAGCAGCACAGAACGTATCGCTTCCTCGATATACATTCCTTGATTATACGATGGGATAACGATGGTGAGCTTTGGCCAGCGTACCTGCGTATTATATATTCCGCTATCTACCTCGGTTTGCCACGGCCAGCCGGTTTTGTCATATATCCGCGGTAATACAGCCAGCAATCCTTCGTGCGGGTTGGGTACCGTGGGCAAGGGCAGTTTTACACCTTTGGCCACCAACCTTTCGCGGTGGGCCGGTAGTACCGCTGCCAACTCTTTTTCTATTTTCAACTTGTAATGGCTATCCGGCATGTGCTATTTCTAATTTTGCAAACAGGTTTTTTAACTTGGTTACGTTTACCCTGATATCGGCCCTTTTACCTTTACCGTCTCCCTTTATGCGCTCGCCTTCAAGGTAGCCGTATCTTAGATCAAGATGCTCTGCAATTATCCAGTAGCAGGGGTTTACCCACTCGGCCGAGAAAAGGTCAATGATGGTTGTGCCCGGCTTGCAAAATACAATGTTTGTTAAACCGGCGCCATGCGCGCCTATCACCATATTTGCGCGGGCAAAAAGCGCCGCCTGTTGTGCCACTGAAAGTTTTTCGGGGTGTATAATCTCCACTTTAAACGGGGTCAAAAAGGCGAGGACTTCGTCCTCGTTCACTATCTTTCTGCCGTGCGGTCTTTGTATGTAAATGGTTACCGGTGCCCCGCCATTATTCATCTCTTTTGCATACAATTCTCTCAGGTATAAGCATGCCCGCAACGACGGCCGGTTATTGGCCGATGCCAGCGACGGCACCAGCAGCTTTTTTGCCCGCACATGAAAACCCCAGTGATCGTTTGACGCGATGACCTTTGTATCGTCAATACCCGCGCGGACCAAAGTTTCGTTTTGGTAAGGGTTTGGAAAGTAATTGATAATAAATTTATCGATGGCGCTTAGATTGACAGCTTTTTTTAAAATAGCTATCCTTGGCAAAATATCAAACATCCAATGGTAGTAAACAAAGCTGCCCGAGGCTGCTAATACTGCGCAATACTCATCAACCTTGCTCGGGGGCGTCAGTTTAAACTGGTTAAAAATGGAATGAATATGGTTATCGAACTCACGCGATACATCTTCAAATAAATAATGATCGTCGGTGATCACCGCGCCCTGGTTACCCCACACATACCATCCGATGCCTTGCATAACAAAAGTTTGCCGGGGCGGCTCATGCAGGTTTCTTTTGAAGGCTTTATGAAGCCCGCCAATGGTTACCGGCGGTTTGCGTGTATAACCTTCTACTGTATCCTGATATAAAACCCCGTGATCCCGTTTTAACCGGTCGAAACTTATCCTGCCTGCTGGTAAATACAAGGAACCGCTGTTGCTGTTAAGCAACTTTGAAATCCCTATCAGCAGTCTTTTAATAAATAGTTTCAGCGCCGTCACGTTATGGGAGGATAGCGAATAACACCTTTTTGAATTTTTGCATCAGCCTGCTGCCAACATACTTTTCTTTAAAATACATAAGCAGATCGCCAAACCTGTCGTACTGATGAATTACATGGTAGGGCTCGCCCCGGCCGTTTACTATGTCGCCGTTGGCAAGCTGTTTAAATGTGCTGCAAGCCCCAAGTGTTAAAACCAACGCCTGTGTATTGGGTATTACCATTGCTTTTGGATTGGCCTGTGTGTATATGTACGCGTTGTGTAAGCCCTGGTCAATCCCCCAATGCAGGTCGGCCCGGAACTTTAACCGGGTTTGTATATATTTTAAGTAACTTATGATGTGTATGCCACTGCCTGCAACAATACCGGCGCAACTTACATTCTCGTTGATCATTTTATTGGTAACTTCCGGCCCGTTGGCAAGCAAGCTCCAGTTGTAATTTAGCTTTGATGTACGGAATATCTCTGAGGCGTCTTCAAGAAAGAAGTATATCTTATCAGGAGCTATGCCGTCGAAAATGTTTTTTTGAAACACCACGTCCCGGATGTCAGTCAGCATTACATTTCCATATTTACCGGGGTTATCCTGCAGGTATTTTAAGTAAAAAAGGAAACGGTAGTTGTTAAGTGTTATTTCGGGCGAAATATCCTCAAAAACTGCAGTGTAACTGTCATTGAAAGGATAGGTGGTACTAAATTCAATTAATATTGCCCCTTGTTTTGCCAACAACCTTTTTGTGGCTTTTGAAGTACTTGCAGATACAAATATCACCAGGTCGCCATCGTACCGGGTTGCTTTTAACGACCTGATGAACGGCTCGACCACCGGGTAACTGTAGTGATGAAGAACGGTAAGGATAAGGTTTTTCATCGTAAAGTGTTAAAAAGCCCGGTTGTTTTATGGGCAATAAGTTGCCAGCTAAAGTTATCCACTGCTTTTTCACGCGCTTTTAAGGCCATGCGTTGTAATAGGGCAGGGTTACTGTACAAGGTGTTTATGGCGTCGCACATGTCGTCGGCGTTTTGGCTGCGGCATAGTATTGATACAGCGCTGTCGAGATACGTGTGTATGGCCGGCAGATCTGTAGCTATAACCGGTAACCCGCAGGCAAGTGCCTCCAGAACAGCGTTATTTGCCGTACAATCAAGCAGGGGGATAAGGCAGCAATCGGCCTGCTGGTACAAACTTAAAAGCTGATGTTCTGAGATCCCGGCATACCAGTCCACATTAGGCAGGGCCATCATTTCGGTAAGATGTTGCTCTGTTACGCTTGCCTTATCCAGGTACACAATATCAAACCGGATGTTTAATGATGATGCCGAAAGCTTTTTAACCACAGTAGCCAGGGTAACCGTATCGCGCAAGTAACGGCCGGCAAATATTACCCTGAATGGCCTGTCTTTATCAATCGTTTCTAATGGTTTGTAAAAGACCGTATCAACACCATGCGGAATGCAAACAGCCTTGCCGGTATTAACGCTGTTAAAGTGGTCCCGGTCATATTCAGATAGGGTAATAACCTTATCGGCACACGCATGCCTGTTATAGAGTACTTTGTTGGTTTCCCACCAGGATACAGGCTGGTGATCGGTGATTACAACAGGAGAACTGATCAATTTTTTGACCGACGCACCCAAGCCAAAGTAAGGCTCGCCATACGTATAATGAATAACATCATAGTTTTTGCTGACAGACTTTAGCAGCAGTTTAGACTCGGCTTCTATCGATTGAGCGTTGTAAAAACCCGACTTGCCGATGAGCTTTGCGGTAGCGGCCAGCAGCCGGCCCACACCGCGCGGATACATCTTTTTAAAATTGCAGTATACAGAATCGACAGTGGCCATAGGTGACATATGATGATAAAGGGCATCATAGCCGCTATATACACTCATGTGCTCAAATTTTTCGCGCAGGGCTAAAATTTTAACCATCTGTAGAGTATGCCACCTAAACGGGTGCGGCGCAAATGAAACAATGTTATCTCTTTGAACGAACCGCTTTTGGTTTCAAAGGTGTCGTTAAACTGTTTTGATATGCGCCTGATCTCGGCGAAGCTTAATTTGCCATTTATATAACCCAGGTTTTCAAAAAACCAGGGCCGGGCTAATTGTAAAAGCGCCATTTTTTGCGAGGGGTACCTTTTAACAATATATTTCACGAACAGCAGCAAAGCCAATGCTTTTGAGCAGGCAAATTCTTTTGCCGAACTGATGTTAACGCCGCTTGCCCGCCAAGATACTGTTTCGTGGCGGATGGTATAAATCGGTATTTCGCCGGTAAATGTTATCCACGAAGCATCGTCTGAGCAATAGGCTTTGGGGAAATTCACAAAACCGTTGTTCAATTTGAATACATCTTTCCTGAAGATATATTCAACCGCAGCGCTTAACGACCTGGATTGAAGCCTCCTTTGTAAAAAGTCGAAACCGCTTTCCAATTCGGGGTGAGGGTCTTTAACGCAAATGACCCGGCCATCAGCATCGATCATTTCTATATTAAAACGGTATATGTTATGGCGTTCATTAGTGGCCTTTAAAGCATCAAAAAACGCCTGAACACATCCGGGCGACATGATATCGTCATCCGAAAAGAGCCATATCCATTCTTCGGTTGCCAGTTCAACGCTGCGGTTCCAGTGTTTTACCAGGTCGTAACTGCCAGCATTGTCCTCAAAGCGAAGGTATTCAATATCCAGCCGCCCGGCGTACTTTTCGGCCACCGCTTTAATGTCTTCCTTGCTGCCATCGTCGCTGATATAAACTTTAAAATTTTTATTGCTTTGATTGGCTACAGACGCCAGCGCCGCGTCAAAAAATTTGATCTTATATGCAGGTATGACTATGGCTAGCCGGGTATTCATTTGTTGTCTGCTATAACATCGTTTATCAAAGTAAATATTTGCGGCGCAATAATATTCACATCGTATTTTTTCACCATTTCGGCCGCGTTTTTGCCCGCCTGCGCAGCTTTTTCAGGTTGCCGGTATGCTTCAATAATAGCATTTGCCATGGCATCAATATCACCGTAATCAAAGGTTTGCCCCGTATCGGGCGTAATAATTTCGGGTATTCCGCCGGTGCCTTTAAAACAAAAAATGGGTTTTTGTAATGCCGCCGCTTCCAGGCAAACCAGCGGGAAAGGGTCCTCGCGCGAGGTAAGCACAAACAGGTTAAACAGTTGGTAATAGTTTTGCGGGACTGCCTTACGGCCTGTAAAGATGATCTTGTTTTTTAGGCCAAACTTATCCGTTTCGTAGACAGCCTGCGCCCTCGATTCGTTTGACTGATGGCCAACCCAAACAAATTTTATATTGCCATCCGGCAGCTTTTTGTTTACCAACCGCACAAGCTGCAAAAAAATATCAGTGCCTTTGCGCCAGCCCGCAATGCCCGATGCGCCTACAACAAACTCATCGTTTAAAGAAAGTTCGGCTTTTGCCTGGGCAGGGGTAAGAGTAGGCCGCGATATCTCGTCGATAGCGATAAATTCGTTTAACACCGATACCTTTTGCGCCGGCACCGGAAGGTTATTAACCATATTATCGTAAACGCTTTTGCTGGCTGCTATATAATGATCTGTTACGGCTGTATTGACCTTATTGAAGGAATCCGGAAAATAAGCGTTTATAGAATACGAAAGCTCATGAATATGCGCAATCACCGGGCAATTGTATATGTTTTTCAACATAGGCGCCATGTGCATGGTATCGGCAGTGTTGAGATAAACAAGATCGAACTTTTGTTGCTTTAAGCTTTTTGGGAACGGGATGAACAAGCCGCGCTTACCGCTTAGTTTTAATAACATGGAAACAAAACGCCTGCCAACAGATGACGACAGCCGGCCCGGTTGCCATACGTTGGTAGGGCCCAGGTTTTCAAAGCCAGGCTGTAAAGGGCCGCCATCCTTAAGCAATACGTGGACGTTTACGTCGGTATTATTTTTAAGCCATTTTATAAGATGCAGCAGCACCATTGGCGCTCCCATTAGGGCGGCATCGTTAGAAACAAAAAGGATGTTTTTTTTCAAATGATCGGTTGTAAATTTTTCTGCCCAGGTATTTTAACACCTCTGGCTGATAAAAATACCTGTATAAAAAGCCCCGCTGAACCTTTTTTAGCCATTTCTTAGCATTACCTGCATCTGCCGATTTATTACGGCCATCAAAATAAAAGATTCCCGACACAAAATTTATCTTTAAAACTTTAGCCTTCAAAAACGCGCGCAGTAAAAACCAATAATCCATACTGTAATGGTTTTTTAACGGAAACAGGCCTGCCTTGAGCTGCAAACTTTTTTTATACGCGTACGAAACGGGGTTAAGCGGAAAAACGGGCGGCCAGTAATTTAACACCTGCTTAAGGGTTGTTGCCGGGCTGTTAACCGTTTTAACACCCGAGTGGTCAATTTCAAGGTCGCAGATAACCATATCTGCATCGGGATTGCCTGCAAAAGCTTCCGCGATGGTTTGTAAAGCATGGGGTTTTAATTCATCATCGGCATTCAGGTACATGATAATGTCGCCGCACGATAACTTAAAAGCTTCATTCATGGCATCAGATTGCCCTTTGTCCGGGGCGGATACCCATTTTAAATGAGGGTATTGTTTCAGTATTTCAATCGTACCATCCTGCGAAGCGCCGTCTACTATAATGTGTTCCCAGTTTTTGTAGTCTTGTGCCAGCACGCTGTTGATGGCACGGCCGATATATTTACCGCTGTTGTATGATGGCGTGAGTATCGAAAACTTCAAATTATGCAAAGCTGTTTATGCAGTCGGCTACGTAACTTATCTGCTGCGGCGTATGGCAGTAAGATATGGGCAGGCTTAAGGTTGTGGCGTGGATCTGTTCGGATAAGGGGAAATCCTGACCCTTAAAAAGATGCTGGTACGCCTGCTGCTTATGAGGCGGTATGGGGTAATGTATCTCCGTAAGTATCCCTTTATCCTTCAAATAAGCGCTGAGCCGGTCGCGCATATCGCAGCGAATGTTGTATATATGGAACACATCTTTGTTCGCGGTTTCAATAATTGGTTTTATAAACCTGTCCTTTAACTTATCGAAATAGATGCTTGCAAGCTCGTTCTTGTGCCTGTTAATATCGTTTAGTTTAGTTAGCTTTTTGCGTAAAAATGCCGCCTGTAATTCGTCCAGCCGCGAGTTATAGCCAATATGGTCGTTATAGTATTTTACTTTTGAGCCGTAATTCCTCAGGCTCCTTAGTTTTTCGGCCAGTTCATCATCACTGGTAGTTATGGCGCCGCCATCGCCCAGTGCGCCCAGATTTTTTGTGGGGTAAAAGCTAAACGCACCCGTAATCCCCCAGTTGCCGGCTTTTTTGCCAGCGTGTTCGGCGCCATGGGCCTGGGCGCAATCTTCAATTACGTGCAGCCCATAGTTTTGCGCAATACGGGTTATGGCGGTCATGTTACACATTTTGCCGTATAAGTGTACCGCCAGTATGGCCTTTGTTTTGCCGGTAATTGCGGCTTCTATTTTAAGCGGATCGATGTTATAGCTGCTAATATCCGGTTCAACTAAAACCGGTTTACAGCCTGCATTTATAACACCCAATATGCAGGCGATATAAGCATTTGACGGTACAATAACCTCGGCGCCGGCAGGGAGGTCTAAAACTTTAAGAGATAGGGTGATGGCATCAAGTCCCGAGGCAAGGCCAATGCAATGCTTTGTTCCGCAGTAGTCTGCAAATTCCTTTTCGAAACTGGATACCTGTTCGCCCAAAATATACCAGCCAGCTTTTAATACATCGTTATACGCATCCCGGTAATCATCTTCAAAAAAAGAATTTACCTTGCTTAAAGATTCGTACTCGACGATGTTATTCATAGGGTTGATAAATGTAGTCCTGCGGATCAAAAAACGTTGATGCAAATACCATTAATATGGCATCTGCCGAAAAATTATACATTTTATGCCAGTCTTCGGGATGTAGTATCAGGCATTTGGAAGGCGAATTCAGCACGAACTCTTCCTCTTTGACACTATCATTATTATAAATGGTGCAGGTGCCCTGCAGGCATACTGCCGCTTGCACAGTGGTATGGTGCCTGTGCCCGCCCCTTACAGATTCGTCTACCCCGTATATATAAAAAACACGTTTAATATCAAAAGGGATAACCCGTTCCAGAACAGTAAGGTTGCCCCTTGTATCGGTATAGGTTACCAGGTCAATTAGTTGGGCCATATAGTGATCTTAGCGCACGTTTTATTTTTGTAAATCTACGATGCGGGTTTACATGCACAATAACATAGTTGTTATAAAACCAATAACCTTGCGGGCTCTTTAGCTTTTGTGAAAAACTGCTGTTTAAATGATTGTTATACCTAAGCGTATTAATATCGGTATTTGCCTTGTCGGTAAATGACTTTAGCGCTTTAAGGTAGATATGGTAGATGCGTTTTAAGCCCCTGGTGTTTTTTTTTACCCCATAATGCTCTAACCCGTTAAAGGCGAAATTTTTATTGAATACCCTTAAATGGTGAAAGTGATAATAAATAAGCGGCTGATGATCAACCGTTATTTTACCGTCAACTATTTTAAAATCGTGATTGTCGATATTCCAAAGCGCCAGGCCCGCACCCGGGGTTTTAATTTCGGCAACCTTGTCAAATTCCGCCGGCCAGGTGTCCAGGTATTTCTGGTCTGCAAAGCGGTTGTTCGCTTCATCGTAAGTATCATAACACCAGTTAAAGCATTGTTGCCGCCAATGGTTTAGGCAGCTTAGACCGGCTTCGTCTTTTTTAAAGGATTGAAAGCTTACATTATATTTCCCGTGTATGGCCACGTGCTGCAGGTTTTTGCTGAAATTATGCGGTGTTATCAGTATCGAGGCATCTTTGTACTGCTCAAAAATAATGGCCGGGTCGTTAAAAAAATAGATATCGGCGTCTAACGTGGTTACCTGGCTAACGTTTGCCACTTTGTTAAGTATATACAGGGGCAAATAGGGGCTAAGGGTAAAGTAATATTCAATTATTGACCGGTTACTTTTGGCCTGCTGCAACTCGGGGAAGTAAGCTTCGATCGCGGCAAGCGGGATAACCGAAATACCATCGGTTTTATTTTCATTAAAGTAACCCGAAACGATTTCATCAAGCGCCAAAATGTGCAGGATAAATGGCCGCGACGAATGCCTTTTCAGTGAATCAAATAAGGCTGAGCCTCTTGATAAATAATTAATGTCGAAATAAGTAGCGAAATGAAGCAATTAGTTGCGGTGTTTCAATATATACCCTTTCCAGTACATCTTCAGCCCATCGTGGCTCGTTTGGGCGGGGTCGGCAAAGCTGTCAAAATCATCCCCGATACTGTATGTTGCCGAAAAAGCCTTTAGAAATTCCTGTTCGTTAAAAAACCAGCAGGGATAACTGGCCTCATAAATTTCAGGGGGAACGTTTTGTACTGTTATACGGCTTACAGCGGGTGATTGTATGAAGCTTGTCCTGTCAATTATAATATCGGGGATATTTAAAGCGATCAGCTTTTTTATCCATAGGTAGGGTTCTGGTAAATATTGCAGCACGCTGCTCAATAATAATGCATCCGGCTTTTGCTCTTGCATACATTCTTCAACAGAGGCATAGAACTTTAACTGTCCGCTTTCAAAATATTCTTTTCCGCATTCCACAAAATGGCCTTGCTCTACAATACACCATTGCAGGTTTTTAACATGTTTAAGATGCCCGGCATTTTGAAAGTAAGTGCTGCCTAAGCTGCCGCCGAAGTCCAGTACGCATAGCTTGCCATTTGCTGAGGCAAGGTTTTGTAAAGCTGCAATCAGCGGCTCACTGTACTGCACCTCATCAAAAACAACGCTGTCGCGCTCGTAAGCCGCTTCGCCATTTTTTACCTGCAGCAATGCATTTTTACACTTCTCTAAAATTAATTTATCGTCGTAACCATCACATAAAGCCGCCGCCTGCTGCCACGACGGGTAATTGCCATGCCACATGCCCGTATGCGGGCTGTTTTTGCGGCCGCGATATATTTTTAAGATAGCGGGTGGGGTTACACTTCTGATCAGGTCTTTTAATGATGGCATACTATTTCTTCGTGCCAATGTATAATACCCTGTTTGCTTCGATATGGCTGATGTCGACAATTGAAAAATGTTTTTCAAAAGCCGCTGTAAACCAATCCTGCGTATAAAAATCGGGTATGGGCGGCGCGGCATATCCATCCCATAAACCCAGGGGCATGAATTCTATGAACACATACTCGGATGAATATTCGGCTATCTTTTTAAAAATAACATTAACATCGTACTTATAGGTTAATATCAGGTGATGGGTAACGGCGAGCGCTAAAACCGCCTGTGAGTGGAACCTGGCGGATGGCCGCCCCGAGTTGTACAGCTCTATGGGTTTTATAAAATCAAGCAGCGCCGGCGAAAGCCGTTCAGCATGTTCGGATCCCTTAAAATAGTTGTACATTTTATTTACCGCGTTTTCGTCATAGTCGGTGCAGTTAACGTGCTTTACACCCGTGTTTTCCAGGATCAAAAACGACAGCAGGCCCCAGTTACCAGCCAGTTCTGTTATCGTATCTATTTTTAGTTCGTTTATCTTATCGATGACGAATTTGAACCTGTTGGTACAGGCAATGTCATTATCTGTTATATAGTCATCATGGTAATTGCCCCACTGCGTGGCAACTTTATTTCGCGTTAGTTCGGCCAGTTCTTTTTTATACAGGTCTAATTTTTCGGTCAGGGTTTTGGCTTTGGCTTCGCGCAGCCTTAGTTTGTTTTTTATCCTTTCTATCAGGGAACGGGCCTTTACCTCGTATTTAGACTTTGAAAGCTGCAGTAGTTTGTGGTACTCGGCCGGTGTAATGCTGCTCAGGTCTTCGCTGTAAATGCGCCGTGCCATTTTGTGGCTCACGTTATTCCAAAGCTCGAGCGGGTATTTAAAATAACCCCAAAACTCTTCAACAGGATGCCATTCGTTGGGGTTATCCATTGGCTTAAGGCTGCCCAGGTCAATAAACACCGGGTTGCAACCTTTAAACAACACATTGTAGGGATGCGCGTCAATCGTATGGTACCCATATTCCGCGGCTATAATATTTACGTCTAAAATGCAATTGCCTGCGGCCTTTATCATATCAAACGGCCACTCATACACAAAACTGGCGGGACTTATCTTTTCATGCTCGATAATGACATCAAAATACTGCGAGCTTAAAGGGGTTAATGTTGTTTTTGGGAAAAGCGACCTTTCTTCAAGCTCAGTAAGTAATCCTGTTTCTCTCAGTTTGTGCAGCTCGGCATGTGCCGTTTGTGAAAGGCCGCGGTAAACCCTGTCCTGCCAAAAAAACACCCGGCCGTAGGGGTCTAAGATCGAATAATCCGAGTATTTTATTTCGCTTTCGGGGATGAAGCTCATATGCTTTCAGTGATCTGCCAAAATTGTTTAGGAATAAACATGTACTGACCGGCCGGTAGCTTGCCGTTTCCTAAAAAATCATCCTCTACTATGGTAAAAGTATATGCATTCTGTACATAATCACTTATTGCACTGTTGATGAACACAGCTATATTGATGATATACGTACCTGCGGTTAAGGCCTGATAATTTGGTATATCTATCGTTACCTTCCCCTTTCCGGGTAACTTTGATGGAAAATCGGGAATGGTATCGCTGTCTAAAAACATAACGGCGGCGCCCAGCTCGTTATATATGCCGATGTATATTTTGCCATAATAGACGGGTAATAATGATGTATAGGTTAAGGTAATGCATAAACCCTCGGTATTACCAATATTGCAACCCGACAAGTTATCATTGATATCGATATCGGTAACCCTTATTTCGCCGCTGCCAGATCTGTCCGTCCGTTCGTTGATATGGCTTACGCTGCTGTTTACAATACTTTGATGGTATTGTCTTATCACAGCATTTGTATTCCCTTTTACCATCAATTCGCCATTGCTCAGAAAGATGCTTTTCTCGCAAAGCGAGCTGATGGTGGTCATGTTATGACTAACAAACAATACCGTACGGCCTTCACCTTTGCTTACCTCGTCCATTTTACCGAGGCATTTTTTCTGGAACTCGGCATCGCCTACGGCCAATACTTCATCAACTATCAGTATTTCACTTTCCAGGTGTGCGGCAACTGCAAATGCCAGGCGCACATACATGCCCGATGAGTAGCGCTTCACAGGAGTATCGATATATCGCTCGACGCCCGAAAAATCTACTATTTCGTCAAACTTGCGCTTGATCTCGGCCTTGCGCATACCCAATATGGCGCCATTAAGAAAAATGTTTTCTTTACCCGTAAGTTCGGGATGAAAACCGGTGCCTACTTCAAGCAAACTGGCAATACGGCCTTTTATTTTTATTGAGCCCGTGGTGGGTGAGGTTACCCGGCTTAATAATTTTAGCAACGTGCTTTTCCCCGCACCGTTGCGCCCAATAATGCCTACCGCCTCGCCCTGCTCTATGTCAAAGTTTATATCCTTAAGGCTCCAAACCACATCGCTGTTACTTTTTACCGTACGGTCGTTTGCTTCACCAATTTTCAGGAACGGATCTTCCTTACCGCGAAACCTGGCCCAAAAACGTTCAAAGTCGCGCGTTATGGTGCCGGTGCCAAAGTCACCCAACTGGTAGGCTTTCGACAGGTTCTCTACTTTGATCACTTTAGCCATTACACCGTGTCGACAAACGTTTTTTCAACCTTATTAAAAGTCACTATTCCCACAATAAGCAAAATAAAAGTAACTGCTGTACAATAACCCAGTAACTCGAAGCTAAAGCTGCCTTTGCCAAAAAAACCATATCTGAAAGTTTCTATGATGCCTGTAATAGGGTTTAACCGGATGATCCAGCTGTACTGGTGGAATTTTGCCTCGGCCTGCGAAAGCGGATAGATAACCGTTGTGGCATACATGAGCAGCGGAACGCCAAAACCCACTACGAATGCAAAGTCGCGGTATTTGGTGGTAACTGCAGATATAAGCATACCCAAACCCAGGCCTTGCGCCGCTATCAGCGCAATAAGTACCGGCAGCAGCAGCGCATAAGCATTTAAACCTACAGGTGTGCCTTTGAGGTAATAAAATAACAGCAATGCAAAAAACAGGGTTATTTGTACCCCAAACCGGATAAGGTTTGAGGCGATGATACTCAAAGGCATAATCAGGCGCGGAAAGTAAACCTTGCTCATGATGCCGCCATGGTCCCTGAACACGGTTGATGTTTTAACAAGGCAGTCTGAGAAGTAATTCCATAATATGGTACCCGCCAGGTAAAATAACGGTTTGGGGACGCCGTCAGTAGGTATCCCGGCCAGGTTGCCAAAAACAAATGAATAAAAAATGATGGTAATAACGGGCTGCACAAAAAACCACAGGGGGCCAAGTATGGTTTGCTTGTAAAACGATACAAAATCGCGCCGTACAAATAGCAGCAGCAGATCGCGATACTGCCATACATCCCGCAGCTTTAAATCAAACAAACTGCTGGTGGGGGTAATTTCCAGGTCCCACTGTTCTTCCGGTTCAGTCATTAATTAACATTTTTTGCAGCGCGCTGATATAAGTTTGTTCGGTAAAATAGTGTAAGCATACGCTTTTTAAGTGCTTTCGCCTGGCTAACGTTAAAGGTTGCGCTAAATGTTCGGCAATGTTTTTTTCAAGTTCGGCATCGTTATCGGGGTTTATTGCAGTACCCAGTTCGCCATTGCGTATGGCATCAATGCTTCCGTCGGCATTGCCGCAAATAACCGGAAGGCCGCAGGCCAGGGCCTCTATAAATACAATTCCGAAGCCTTCTTTTTTACTTGGCAGTACAAATAAGTCGGCCATTAAAAAATGAGCGGCCAGTTCATCTTCTTTTATAAATCCGGGTAATATTACGTTTTCTGCTATATCTAAACGGTTAATAAGTTGTTTAACACGCACGCCCTCTTCGTTGTCGTATTTTCCGGCCAGTACATACCTGATTTCAGGAAACGTATTTTTAAGCCCTGCAATAGCCCTGATAACCCGGTCGTGCCCTTTGTAGTGCTCTGTTGATGCAAGCCTTGTTAACGTAAAAACTACCGGCCCTTTATTTACAAGGCCATACCTTTTAAGCAGTATTTCGGGTTTGTCAAAATTAAGGCGCAGCTCCATAAACGGATCCAGTACATTGTTTATCACAACACATTTGGCGGCGCTTTTTTTATGCCAATACTGCATCTGACTTTTGGTGAAAGCACTTACGCAGATAATATTGTCGCACTTGTTAAGCAGCAGGGCTTTGTGAAACGGTAATGGCCTCCAAACTTCAATGCCATGTGCTATAATCCACATTTTTGTTTTGGGACGGACGGCTTTTATAAGCAAACCAATAACCGCCAGGTTAATGTGGCTTAATATAATGGTGTCGTTTTTTTTTGCGTTGAACAGGGCCGCGAATATAAATTGCAAACGCCTGTTGCTAAACCCGCTAAAATTTTGTTTCGGCAGATACTGCGGCATCAGGTCGGCATCTGCATCATATAACGACGATAGCTTAAACTGCCAGCCGTTACTTAAGCAAATATTATAAAGCGAATGCGCCAGGGTGCGGGTCATTTTTTGAATGCCCCCCGTGGTACTGAAAGTTTGCAATGAAAATAGCGTAATGTTTTTAAACATGCCCTTGTACCTGGTATAGCGCATAAGCCCTTGACCAATGCATTTGGCCCTTGCCAAACTTATGTATCACAGATTTTGCTGCTTCGCCTTTGTATATGCTAATATCATTAATTTGCGCGGTATCTTTCATCCATTGCTGCAGGGGGAAAGTGAACCCCATTTTTGGCCTGTTCCATATCATTTTCGGTATAAGCCCCCCCAAGCTATCTATTAATATTTTTTTTGCGGGATGTTTTTGAAACCGTACAGATGGTTTTATTTGCGATACATGCTGCTGAAGATCTTCATCTAAATAAGGTACCCTTACCTCCAGGCCGTGGCACATGCTCATTACATCAGTGTCGTGCAGTAACTGGTTTTGCATGTACAGGTTGGTCTCAAACCAGGCGGCTTGCAGTTTGTCGTAAGTTTCAAATTCAGGCAGTTTCAGGGTGTCAAATAATATACTGTTAACACCGGCCTCGTGCATGCCGGTTAGTTTGGCAATATCCAAAGGCGCAAACAACCCGCGTAAAAATAAGTAATCGGCTACCGGATCATTAATGGCCAGGTAAGCCAGTTTCCGGTAGTTGTCTTTATTGAGTTTCGCCGCTGCGCGGAAAACTGACGCCGGCAACATTTTCAGGTAGCGCAGGTACGCCATTCTGTTGAAGGAAGGGTACCCCCCAAATAGCTCATCGGCGCCTATGCCCGACAAAACTGTTTTCAAGCCATCCTCATGAGCGTATTTGCTGATGAACCAACTGTTAATGCCGTCGGTTGTAGGCATATCCATAGCGTTAAGTATGCAAGGTAAATTCGCTCCAAAATCGGCTTGTTTTACAAGGTGTGTGAAGTTATCGCCGCTTATCTTATCTAAAACCGCATTTTGATACTTTCGCTCATCGTACTCGGCCTCGTTAAAGTATATCGATACGGTTTTTAGCTGCCCGCGCTCGTGGTTGGCTAACAGCGTCAGCAAACTCGAATCGATACCCCCGCTTAAAAAAACACCTATGGGTGCATCGGCTATCAGTTGCCTTTTTACGGCTTTTTTTAGATGCCGGCTTATACCTTCACGCGCCGTTCGCGCATCGGTTATATAGTTTTCAGGTGTGGTTTGCCGGTAGCTTGTAAGCGTATGCACGCCCCGTTTATCGCAGCATAAAAAATGCCCCGGGGGCAGGCTCAACACATTTTTTAATGTGGTGTAAGGTTCTGGTATATGGCCAAATGCCAACAGCCAAACCGGCCATCGGTTATCAGGTGCCGTTGCTATACCGGCTGCTTTTAATGCCCTTATTTCTGATGCGAAAGCTATCCGGCCATCTTCGGCATAATAATATAATGGCTTAATGCCGGTTGTATCCCGCACCAAATAAACATCGCCGCCCGCAACATCATACAGCGCGAAAGCGAACATCCCCCTTAACTTACTAAACGAACCTGTTCCCCAGTAAAGGTAGGCCTGGATAATTACTTCGGTATCGGTGCCGGTGGTAAATACAGCCCCCAGCTTTTGCAGGTCAGCCTTTAACTCCCGGTAATTGTATATTTCGCCGTTAAAGGTTATCCAGGCTTTGCGGCTGTTATCGGCCATTGGCTGATGGCCGGCCCCGCTAAGGTCAATGATGGCTAACCGCCTGTTACCAAAGGTTACCCTTGCATCGTCGCTGCAATATATGCCCGCGTCATCCGGCCCGCCGTGCTGTAAGGCATCGCACATTGTGCCCACTGTAGCTTTTGCCTGTTCGGCTTGTAATCGGTTTGTAACTAGTCCGGCAATCCTGCACATTCTATCCCAATCTATATAGCTTCGCCCGGTAAGTTACAGTATTAATTTGTAACTTATTAATTATCAGCATTTTATAAAATGCCGTTTATTGGGGTTGTTTAGCTTATTCGTATAAAGCTAAAGCCTGTTAATTAATGATGCTGCAACGTTTACGATTATTGAGCACCCCAGGTTCTCTAACCGTAATAATAACTGTTTTTGAGAGCGATACGCTATCATTTCGCCGGTAATGCCCTTTAAAGGGCCCGCCTTTATTTTAATCTTTTCTCCGGGAAGCAAATTTTCTTCGGTTATTTCAAGTTCAAGGGCGCTGGCCATCAGTAATCTAAGCTCGTCTATCTGCCTGTCGGGCATGGAGGTTACCCTGCCCGAAAAATATATGAAACGGGCTATCCCCTTGGTCATCAATACCTCGGCCTGGGCGCTATCGGCTATCCGCACAAATAAATATGATTTTATCAGTGGTTCTTCTACCCATTTTTTTCTGTCGCTCCACTGCTTTAAACGACGGTGCAGGGGCAGGTAGGCTTCAACACCTTTACTTACTAAAGCGCTGTAGGCTTTTTTTTCGGCGCGTGGGTGGGTATAAACAGGGTACCATTTAAGGCTGCTATTAGTTAACGGTAAAGCCATATCGTAAACAACACTTAATTATTTAAACCAACGGCTAAAATTCCACCACTTCTTTTTATCATTTTCGACATAATAGCCGGAGCTTTCATATCCGCTATAATCAGAGTAATAATAGTACTTACCATAGTTATCGCCAGTGAACCTGGTTGTGTAATATCTTGAATGTAAAAGGTCCTCAGCAAATGCGTTCAGCACTATTACGGTATTATCTAAATGGTATTCCTGCGCGATGCGTTGCGGAATTGTGGCCGCGTAATATTTAGATTTGCCTGACCGTATAACAAAAATGTTGATATCGCTGACACGTATAAGCGGGATAGCATCCGACACCAAACCTATAGGGGCGGTGTCTATCATGATCACATCGTATTTGTTTTTCAGATCGGTTATCAGTTCGCTCATCCGCTGGCTATGCAAAAGCTCCGACGGATTTGGCGGCACAGGTCCTGATATGATAATATCCAGGTTTTTTTGGCCGGTTTGCAGTATGATATCGCTTAACTGCGACTGGCGGGAAAGATAGGTGCTTAACCCGGTATCGTTTGGTACATTAAATGTTTTATGAAGCTTGGAGCGCCGCAGGTCAGCGCCAACAAGTACCACTTTTTTATCGATGAGGGACAGCGTGCTCGACAGGTTTACCGCTACGAATGATTTTCCTTCGCCGGCTACCTCAGAAGTTATGCATATTACCTTGCTCTCTTTTTCTGATGCCAGAAAATTCAGGTTGGTTCGTACTGACCTGACGGATTCGGCAAACATGGTTTTAGGTTTGCTTAATGCCAGTATCTGCGCATTGTCTTCGTCTATCTTCTCCGGAAATTTCCTGATCACACCCAAAATAGGAACCGATGTAAGGCTCTCTACGGTTTCTTTATCATAGATATAAGGGTTTAACAGCCTGATGAGTATTATTAAACCCAGCCCGGTAATTATACCCAAAATTATAGCCGAGCGGTGGATGCCGCGTTCGTCAGGCGACACGGGCGAAAAGTTTGTTTGGGCTTGTTCTATAATGGTTGCGCCCGGTAAAATACCCGCGCGGCTTATTTGTGCCGAAAGTTTCCGCTCAGATAAAAAAGATAAAACTTTTTCGTTAACCTCATAAGGGCGGTTCAGGGCTATCAGGTCGCGTTCGGCAACCGGGAATACCGATATCTGCTTATTTACCGTTGCCAGCTGCGAATTTAAATAGTCTAAATTTGTTTTTACGCTTTTATAGGTAGCATTGATGCTGTTTAACGCGTTGTTTTTTATTTGCAGGATAGACCGGTTGATATCCTGTATGGGCTGCGAGTTGTAGTTATACGTTTTTAATAACTCGTAGCGCTGGTTAAGCAAGTTGTCCAGTTTATCTATTAAACCGTTTAATGCCGGGTCTACGCCGTTGCCTGCGTTAAAATTCAGGTTAACGTTATTCTTTTCTTTGTCAATTTGTTCCTTTAGCTGGTCAATAGCTATCAGTTGTAATTTTAACACCGCTTGTTGCGATTCTATCTCCTTGGCTTTACCTAAGGCGGCCTCGGCTGATGAGCTGACTTCCATCAGCTTGTTTTTTTGCTTAAACTCTAAAATAGACTTTTCGGAACCCTTCACTTTATCAGACAGGTATTGAAGCTGGTCGTCAATAAAGTTTATCATTTGTGTAGCCGATTGTGTTTTGCGGTCGCGGTCGTATATCAAATACTCCTTCATTATCGCGTTCAGCACATCAGCGGCAAATTGCGGGTTGGCATCTGTTTGCTGTAACAGCAACACGTTAGAATATTTGGCAAGTTCGCTGGTACGCAACCCGCCCCGTACCCGGCCAATAAAATCTTCGGGGATGTTAAATTTAAACAGGTACACCGTGTTTTTACCAATGCCTGCAGCAGGTGGCCGTATGATAAAAGTAGTGGGCCCGACAGTTATAGGGCTGTTATACGAATAGTTTTTCGAGATCTCCTTTTCGCCTGCCTGGTACGATAAGTTAAAGCTGGTTTTATCGATAGCCCTGAAATTGACGAGCCCCCGGTAAAAGTTTAGGCTATCAAACTGCAGGGTTTGTATCTCAAGCGGCTTTTGCGGATAAATTTCGCTTGTACGAACACGGCCCTGTATATAAAAGCTTATAGGGTAGTTAAGGTCTTTAATAGCCGCTAAAATAACCGTAGGGCTTTGTATAACAGATGTTTCGCTTTGTATTTTTGACGGCCCCCTGTCTGAGCTGCCTATCACGTTCACCAGATCGGATATTTCTGATTTCTTTTCCTCGAGCTTCATGGTGCCCGATGTGGCATACGTTTTTGGCGTGTACCACAAATAAACATACGAACCAAGAATAAACAGAATAAGGGAACCTGCTATCCAGTACCAACGGCTTAGCAGTATCTTGCCTATCTTAAAATAGTCAATTTCCTGGTTTGGCAGTTTTTTTATGATCTTATTGCTTTCTTCCATTAATAATATCGCGGCTTACTAATATACATTTATTGTGCCTTATTGCAATACAGGCCTGCCGCGTTAGCTATTGGTTTAAATTAGGCGCCAAATCATCAACCCGTAAATTTCCTGTTGCTTCGGCAATTCAAAATTACATATTTAGGCTTAAACAAAGGTGCAGCCAAATGGCCCTTAGCGTCAATAAGTTATGGTGCAACCCGCGCCGCCAAAACGATAATGTTGGTTTTCTGCACCACACCGAACATCCCGCTCAAAAATTGCCGGCCATTTACTAACGCCAAACTGATATGCCCGGGCTGGCTGCTTTTTTATTTATAGGCGATGCAATATTTCCCTGAAAAGGGGTGATAGTTGTACAGCGTTTGGGGTGATGCGATAACCAAATGACAAAGCATGGAATTTTATAAATATACCAAAGTACTTTGAAATTAAAAGTAAATTGATAGTTTTGCATCTTACAAAACCTTGATGGTTCTATACCAACCTGGTTACTGAACGGCATATCAAATTACGATTGATGGATACACGATCTGCTTTTTTTTACAATAAGTTTTCGGTTTTATACCCCTTGGTTGATATGGTACTAAAACCGCAAAAGCGGGTTTTATTTAACCTTATCAATACGTTGCCCGAAGGCGATCTGCTTGAGATAGGGGTGGGCAACGGTTCGCATTTTGAGCTTTACACAAAACACCGGGTAACAGGTGTCGACACATCAGCGGCGATGCTGAAGGCGGCCTTAAAAAATAGTCGCCCCAATATTAAGGTAATGGAAATGGACGGCGAAGTGCTGCTTTTTGCCGACAGAACCTTCGATTATGCGGTGCTTTCGCATGTGATAGCTGTTACAGCTAATGCCGACCGGTTGCTGGAAGAAGTATGGAGGGTGTTAAAGCCGGGCGGACAAGTGTTTATTCTTAATCATTTTACGCCGGATAACTGGCTGCGGCATGCAGATCATTTGTTTAAAAAGTTATCCCATAAGCTTCATTTTAAATCGGTTTTTTTTATTGATGAGGTAATCGCCATCAAAAAATTTAAGCTTTTAAAAGAAATTGGTTTTGGCCCGGGGCCTTATTTTAAACTATTAGTATACCAGAAAAAGTGAGAAAAAAATATCTTTTTATTTGCCTGGCGCTGCTGATCAGCTTGTTTATTTATTTGTTTTACAGAGCAGACAAAACAGCCGTAAACGAGATAGTTATCCGGCTTATCTCGTTTGAAACATACATCAATTTAAAAGCATATATAACCGCGGCGTTGCCGCTGAATGATACGGTGGTTTATTCGTTACCCGAGGGGCTGTGGGTATTTTGCATTACGCTTACTTCCAAACCTTATTATATAACGTTAATTAACCGCCGTGTAAACCTGGTGTTTATGCCGCTTTTAATTTGTATTGTGCTGGAGGTTTTTCAGCTTTTTCATATCACCAACGGCAGGTTCGACTTCATGGATATCGGGGTTTCCGTTATTTTTTGGATATTAGGGAATTACGTATTGAAAGACGGTGATGAAAAACAGGATATCATGACCCGGCCCAACTTAAAAATGGTAATTTGTTTGGCCAGTTACGGCATTGTTTATCTGGCGCATGTTTTTAAATAAAAGAGAACACCTATAGCACATGAACAGGATAAGGCGACATATAAAAAGCTACAGTTACTCGGTAAACGGGATATGGCTGGCATTCAGGTACGAACATAACATGCTTTTTCACCTTATTGGTGCCATAGCTGTTATAATAACAAATACTTTGCTGAACATTACTAAAACCGACTGGCTGATTACCCTGATACTCATCGGCGTAGTGTGGATGGCAGAGCTTTTTAACACCGCTATTGAAAAGCTGGCCGACCGTGTTACCAAAGAACACGACCCCTTAATTGGCCAGGTAAAAGACATCGCATCGGGCGCGGTACTAATAGTTTGCTGCTTTGCTGCGGTGTGCGCGGCGATTATTTATCTGCCTTATTTGGTGGGGTGATGCCCTAATTTTTGAGCCCTAGCTAACCACTAAACCCGTCAAACATAGCATTTGAAGGGTTTAGTGTTTTTAAACGTTTTCGGGGGGTGATGAATTATATACTTAACGGTTAACTTTATTGTCATGAAAAATCTTATCCTATAATGTTCTTGATAGTTTCTTTAAAGTCGACTTCACAGACAAAAAAATTAAGATGGTACTAGGCCTCATGTATTGCGCCTAAATAAAATAGTAACAGTTTGTCTCCTAATTGTAAGCAAATAGAAATCTCTAATAAAAATAACGCATTTTTAGGGGCTTTTATGTTATATTTGTAAAACACTTTCAAAAAATAAAACGAAATCATGATTGTTAGCTTTTCGATACAAAACTTTAGGAGTATCAAAGACAAAGTTACATTATCTTTTGAACCCGATAAATCGGATAATCTTGCCGAATACTATCTTATAGATAGTGGCGCAGGTGAAAAGCTTTTAAAACTTGGATTGATCTACGGTGCTAACGGATCCGGCAAAACTACCGTTTTAAAGGCATTGGATTTTTTGCGTTCATTGGTACTCCTTCCGGTGACTCAGAAGCAGGAAAAATTGAATTTTAAGCCTTTTTTGTTTGATGTCGAAACAGTCCTTCAAGAATCAGTATTTGAACTGACTTTTATTTATAATGGTGTTAAATATTATTACGAGATTGGCTTCACTACAGATGCGGTGCTCCATGAGAAAATGAATTTCTATTCACCTAATAAATCGTTAGTTTTTGAACGAACTACAGATACAGACAAGCAATTAGCATTTATAAAATTTGGTGATAAGATAAACATAAAGAAAGCGCAAGAGGATGCGCTAACAGCAAATACTTTATGGAACGCCACGGTATTTTCTGGGTTCTTAAAATCGAACGTCGACTCAAAAGAATTAAGAGATGCAACTGACTGGTTCGGTAAGGTTCTTAGAAATTTAATCGAACCAAGTACCAATTTGACGTCATCAATCAGTAAGCAATTGGAATCGAAGTCAATTAGCAGCAAACGTATTATTCAATTTCTTGATAAGGCGGATTTCAGAATATCCAATATTCACGTTGAAAAAGAAACGGTACCCACAACGGAAGAATTTCGCGAATTGATGCAGTTAATCGTAAAACAAGTAAAAGCTAGCGCGCCCACTATAAAAATGGATGATTTTACGACCAGGGATGAAATTCATATCGCTTTTGAACATGAGGTTTACCATGATGGCAAGAAAATGTTTTTTAGTCTTCCTTATAAAGATGAGTCCGAGGGAACACAACGTTATTTTCAATTTAGTGGTCTACTAGACCAGATGCTTTCACATCCCTGTGTGAGGCCCATTGATGAACTAGAAGCCTCATTGCATCCGGACCTTTTAAAACACTTTTTGTTGTTATTTTTAGTTAATGTCAAGAACTCACAATTGATTGCCACTACACATTACAGGGAACTATTGTTAGAAAAAGATATTTTGCGTGAAGATATCATTTGGTTCACTGAAAAAAAACCGGATGGCAGCATGGAACTGTTCTCATTAAACGAATTCGACTCCAGCGTTGTTCGCGACACCACATCTATCTTTAATGCTTATAGATCAGGTAAACTAGGTGCAGTGCCAAATCTGAATAATTATTATTTAGAATCAGAAGATGGCCAGGAATAGCGGACACAGAAGAGGAACTGGCCGTACGACCTTTTCTATTGTGGTTGATGGCGAAACCGAACTTTGGTATTTTCAAATGTTACGCAAAAATGAATCTCTGCCGACTATTTCTGTGCAACCAGAACTGCCCCGTAAAAAAAAGCTTGCGGAGCAATTTGACCTTGTTTACGCTAATGCCAACTCTTACGATCACTCTATATGGATAGTAGACCTTGATGTGGTGCTAATGGAAAACGCAACCGATGAACTACATGGATATATGGATAAGGTCCGGGGGAATGAGAAAATCCATATACTCATTAATACTCCTTGTCTTGAGTTTTGGTTCCTTCAGCATTTTAGTCGCACCGGGCGCTTTTACGCACAATGCCAACACGTGGGAAATGCGCTTAAAAGACACGCAGTAATCAATGCTTATGAAAAGTCGGAACGTTATTTCGTGAGAACTAACCCAGACATTTATAGGCGCCTGCGCCCCTATTTACAAACTGGAATTGCGAATAGCGAAGCGCTCGGTCAATATGATCGCCAAAATCCGCAAATTGCTAAATCTGAACTTTACCAAGTTTTTCAATTACTCGGTGTGACGGTGTAAAATCAAGCAATTACGATTTTTGATGATCTTACGTTCTTAGAAGATACGTTTGAAACCGCTTGGTCGCATCCTTTGTTTGACGATAAGTCGTTGGTTTTGGGACAAAACAGGCTGCTCTTTGGAGCAGGATAATGAGTATTTTAATGATTTCTCATCGGGTGGAGTCGGATGGATTTGAACCCTTCATCCAACATGGTTCATATCCTTTACCTGTTATCGTTAATAATACTTTCTATCTGGTTCAGTTGGGCCGGGGTTAAGTGTTTTAAGTTTTCCTGGCTTAATATGGTGTTGTTTATTTGCAGGTAGTTATTTTGCTCGTTTATCACAGTGCCGCTGCGTTGCTTATTTGCCGCGCCTACCATTTCCAGGTAAAGCCTGGCGGCTTTCATATCGCCGTTCAGGGCGCTGTTAAAAACACTGGTTAACACGTTGGGGGCCATAAATTTAAACTGCTGCATCTCCGCGGTAAAATCGGGCTGGCGCTGGTACTCTTTTAAATGTTTGGCAACGGTTTGCCGGCTCAGTCCGGTTTTCTCGGCTATCGCTTTTTTACCGGGCATGGTACCATACTGGCGCATCAGCGTAATTACAGCGTTGTTAATGATGGTATGGTTATAGTCCCAGATGTCGCTCTTTGTTTCGGGCGTGATAACGGGGCTTATCTTCTCTAAAAAATTATCGCGTTCGGCATCCTTCAGTTTTGCTAAAATATCTGTGCAGGCTTGTGAAAGGTATTGGCGCTCCGGCGCGCTTAAACATTCAAAATCATGGTTAGTGATGGTGTCTTGCTTTAACAGGTCGTCAATTTTTTGTGCGGCACCGGTAAAGTTTGCCGCAACGGGCGTTTTGGATTTAGGGGTAGTTTCCATAAGGGGTATGGGAGGGATTTAGGAGTACTTACAAATATACTAATATTTTTAGTAATATGCAAGGGCTGATCATGGTTAACACGGTTTTTATTTAAATGTCTTATAATCAATTAATTAAGTAAAAATATATCTTAATTATGTTAACCATGTTAACCATGATCTGGGTTGCGGGGAGCAGTTGGAGCCCCCATTACCGGAACCCGACCGTAGAAGGGTAAAACAAAAAACCCTGTCCGCTATTGGCGGGCAGGGTTTAATTTAGTGGAGCCGGAGGGATTCGAACCCTCGTCCAAACATGGTATAAGTAAAGCTTTCTACATGTTTAGCTGTTATTTAATTGTCGGGGTTATGGAAGGTTAACCGCTTACCTGTACCGTAACCCTTAGGTGCTTTGTTTCGCTTGCTTACCACACCTTAAGCAGGCTATTCTCATTTTTCGATGCCCCGTTTGCCGATCCAATGAGAAGGAAAACCGGCGGGACAAAAGCTATGCTAATTCTAAATTAGGCAGCTAAGGCGTAGTTATTTTCGCCATTTGTAAGTTTGAGCGTTCAGATTTAAGCGCTAATTCACACAACGCGCTACATGCTTACTTCATTATCTCCATCCTGTCAATTCCGGTCGACCCCATTTGTTTGTCCCGATAGCTATCGGGATGGCTGTTAGCTGTTGCCAGTTTGCAGATGAATCAAGTACAAATATACTTAAAATATGTTTACGATGGACGATCTACAGTTGTCAAAATGTCAAATCTTATTGCCAACTGCCCGCTGCCAACTGCTAATTGCCCATTGTTCTTCCCGGATAAGCTTTTAAACCTTCTTCCAAACAAACCATGGCTTTATTAAGATCGGCGTTATTAAGTACATAAGCCATCCTTACCTCGTTGGTACCGGCACCTTTGGTGCTGTAAAAACCCGTTGCCGGGGCCATCATTACGGTTGCATTTTGGTAACTGAAGCTTTCCAGCATCCACTGGCAAAACTTATCAGCATTATCGATAGGGAATTTTGCTACCACGTAAAACGCACCGCCCGGGTTAGGGCAGTAAACACCTTCAATTTTATTAAGGGCGCTTACCAATGTATCGCGGCGTTGGGTGTATTCCTTATTTACAGCGGCAAAGTATTCATCCGGAGTATCAACAGCGGCCTCGCCCGCAATTTGTTCAACCATACCCGCCGACAGCCTTGCCTGGGCAAATTTTAATCCGGCTGCCAGCACCGCTTTGTTTTTGGTGATCAGGCACCCTAAACGTGCGCCGCAGGCGCTGTAACGCTTGCTCACGGTATCCATCACAATTACATTGTCGTCTAAACCGCTCAGGTGCATAGGCGATATAAACCGGCGTCCATCATAACAAAACTCGCGGTATGCCTCGTCGCTAAATAGGTAAAGGTCATATTTTAAGGCAAGTTCTTTTAAAGCGTCAAGTTCCTGCTGCGAGTATAAATAGCCGGTAGGGTTATTGGGATTGCAGATGATGATCGCTTTTGTTTTATCGGTTATCAGTTTTTCAAACTCGCTGATAGCGGGCAGTGCAAACCCATTATCAATATACGATAGTATGGGTTTTACCACTATATCGCTCTGGTTGGCAAAGCCATTGTAATTGGCGTAAAACGGCTCGGGAATAATCACTTCGTCGCCGGGATCAAGGCAGGCCATCATCCCAATAGTAATGGCCTCAGAGCCGCCTGTGGTAACAATTATATTTTCGGGCGTTATGTTATAGCCCAGCTTGTTATAATATTCAGTAAGCTTTTTACGATAGCTTAAGGTACCCTCAGATGGGGTATAAGCCCATACTTTAAAGTCGATGTTTTTGATAGCGTTAAGCATACCTTCCGGGGTTTCAATATCCGGCTGACCGATGTTAAGGTGGTATACTTTTTTACCCTCAAGTTTAGCTTTATCGGCGAATGGCGTTAGTTTACGTATTGGGGATGCGGGCATGCGCTGCCCTTTTTGCGAAATTTTTGGCATACGCAAAATTAGTAAAAAGATAGAATACCCTATTTGTAAAATCTATGCATACATAACAAAACTTAAGGGCATAAAAAAAGGCATCAATTGTAGATGCCTTATATTTTATCCTCATCTTTTTTTGAGAGGCCCTTACCTGCTGCTTACCGCCGGCTTGGCAACAACCTCGCCTACAATACTTAAGTATTTGGTAGGCGTTTTAGCGTTTGATGTTACTACAATAGTTTTGTTGAAGCCCGAAAGCGCTGCCGCATTATAGGTAATAGTAATAGTGCCTTTAGCGCCCGACATAACAGGCGTTTTTGTATAGTCGGCAATAGTACAGCCACAGGTTGGTTTAACTTCGGTTAAGATCAATGGCGCTTTGCCAACGTTGGTAAATTCAAATACGGTTGTAACGGGCGTGCCCTGTGGTATTTTACCAAAATCGTGCTTTTCCTCGTTAAATTTAAACTCGGGTTGCGATGCGGTTTGGGCAGAGGCGTTAAAGGCAAAGCCTAAAACAACTGCGCATATTAATAATAGTTTTTTCATGATTATCTGTTTGATAATTACAAATATAAAAGGTTTAACCTTAATACAAAACTATTGTAAAAACTATATGTTTTACATAAACCAATATAAATAACAGAATAGAATTTCCTAATTTTACCGCCTAAACAAAATTTTATATGCCCGAAACTGGAATACACACAGGCAATAGTACTAACGCTGCCGAACTCAGTTTTGACGATTTTAGAAAAATTGTTATTGATGATTACCGCATTGGTTTTGAGAGCCGCCAGGCCAGTATTATTGGCCGGCGCGAGGTTTTAACCGGCAAGGCTAAGTTTGGTATTTTTGGCGACGGTAAAGAAGTTGCCCAATTGGCTATGGCCAAGGTTTTCCGCAAGGGCGACTGGCGCGCAGGCTATTACCGCGACCAGACATTTATGTTCGCCACCGGCATGAGCAATCTTAAGGAGTTTTTTGCCCAGTTATACGCCAATCCTGATATCGAAAAGGACCCTGCATCGGCAGGCCGCCAGATGAACTGTCATTATGCAACCCGCTATGTAAACGCTGATGGCAGCTGGACCAACCAGGCCGAAACCATGAATTGCGCCGCCGACATTTCAACCACCGGTGGCCACATGCCACGCTTATTAGGTTTAGCATACGCTTCAAAATTATACCGCCAGAATAAAGAGTTGGAATACCTTAAACAGTTTTCTGTAAATGGTAACGAGGTGGCATTTGGCACTATAGGTAACGGCTCTACATCCGAAGGCTTGTTTTTTGAAGCTTTTAACGCGGCAGGCGTATTGCAGGTGCCAATGGCTATTTCTGTTTGGGATGATGCCTACGCTATATCTGTGCCGGCAAGGTTGCAAACTACAAAAGAAGATATATCTGAGATATTAAAAGGTTTCCAGCGGGATAACAACACCAACGGGTACGAGATATTTAAAGTGCGCGGATGGGATTATGTTGCCCTTTGCGAAACTTACGAACGCGCTGTTAAAGTGTGCCGGGAAGAGCACGTGCCTGTTTTAATACATGTTGTGGAGATGACTCAGCCGCAGGGGCATTCTACATCCGGCAGCCACGAACGTTATAAATCAAAGGACAGGCTTAACTGGGAGGAAGAGCACGACTGTCTTTTGCAAATGCGTAAATGGATGATCCAATCGGCTATTATTAGTGCCGAAGAAATTGATGAACTGGAAGCAGAAGCCAAAAAGCATGTACGTAACTGCCAGCGCGAAGCTTGGGGCGAGCTGGAAAGCGAGATAAAGGCAGAAATGGCCGAGGCCGTTGAACTGATAGACCGTATTGCCCAACAATCCCCTCAGCGCGACGAATTACTCAATTTAATGTCATCGCTGCAAACCTGTATCGATCCCGGGCGCCGGGACACCATTGCCTGCGTGCGTAAAGTGCTGCGGTTAACGGTTAAAGAAAACAGCGATGCAAGACAAAACCTGGTAAACTGGCTTAATGCCGAAAACGTGAAGAATGTCGAGCGTTTCAATTCAAAGTTGTTTACAGATACGCCAAGATCGCCTTTATACGTGCCTGTTGTTGCGCCGCAGTATGCTGACGATGCAAAAGCCATTGACGGCCGCGAGGTATTAAATGCTTGTTTCGACGCAAATTTTGAACGGGATAAAGCTATTGTTGCCTTTGGCGAAGATGTTGGTTCTATAGGCGACGTTAACCAGGGTTTTGCCGGGCTGCAAACTAAATATACCGATTTGCGCATTACAGATACCGGTATCCGCGAAGCAACAATTATAGGGCAGGGCATGGGCCTGGCCATGCGTGGTTTCAGGCCTATCGCCGAGATACAATATCTTGATTACCTGCTTTATTCTATCACCGTATTGAGCGACGATCTGGCAAGCTTAAGCTACCGCACCCGCGGCGGGCAGCGCGCACCGCTGATAGTGCGCACACGCGGCCATCGTTTAGAGGGTATCTGGCACTCCGGCTCGCCGCTTGGGTTAATTTTAAACGCTATGCGCGGCATGCACATCTGCGTACCCCGCGATATGACGCAGGCCGCAGGGATGTATAATACCTTGCTGCGTGGCGACGAGCCTGCCTTGGTTATCGAGTGCCTTAACGGTTATCGTTTAAAAGAAAAGCTGCCTGCCAACGTAGGCGAGTTTACCGTTCCCCTGGGTAAGGCCGAGGTGATTAAACAAGGCACTGATGTTACGGTTATCACTTATGGTTCCACCCTGCGTATTGTGATGGAAGCGGCCGAGGAACTGGAGAAAATGGGTATCAATATCGAAGTGATAGATCCTCAAACCTTATATCCTTTTGATACCGATAATGCTTGCGGCAAATCTCTCCAAAAAACCAATAAGCTGTTGGTGATTGATGAGGATCTGCCGGGCGGTGGGTCGGCATACATCCTGCAAAAGGTTATTGAGGCGCAAAACGGGTATTACCTGTTGGATGCACAACCAAAAACCCTATGCGGCGCCGAGCACAGGCCACCGTACGGTTCAGACGGCGACTACTTCAGCAAACCATCCCACGATGATGTTATTGAAGCCGTTTACAAAATCATGAACGAAGCTAATCCGGGTAAATATCCCGCGATATTTTAAACGATTAGCAGCAAATAACACAAAGGCCCGATAATTTAAAGGGTCTTTGTATTATAATATATAAGGCCTCGTTTTCTTTATCTTCGTAGAATGAAAAAGCTATTTCTGAGTATCTGGATCATAACTTTGTCAGCGTGCGCCTGTGCGCAAAATAAGAACCAAATGGTAAGGCTTGCAAAAATTATAGTTGACCCGGCACAGTTAGTGCAGTACAATGCTGCCCTCAAACTGCAAATGGAAACTGCTGTAAAGCTTGAGCCTGGGGTGCTAACCTACTACGCTGTAGCTGATAAAAGCGATGCTTCGCATATAACCATCCTGGAAATTTACGCCGATGAGGCAGCATACAAAAAACATATCGAAACGCCGCACTTTAAAAAGTATAAAGCCACAGTTCAAAACATGGTTAAGTCGCTGCAATTGGTGGATGTTGATCTTATTGGTAAGGCAGTGAAAGGTAATTAGGCAGGCTGTACCTGCTTTTTTTCCGCAAACCTGTTAATAACCATCGCGGCAGCGGTATCGCCGGTGGCGTTTAAAAGCGTTGCCACAGGGTCTATTAATGTGCCGATGATAATGGCAGGTGGCAGGGCCTCGGGTGGGAAACCGTAAGCAGATATAAACAGCAACTCGCCGATGTAGCCGCCATTGGGGATCCCGCCTTCAACAATACTTACTAAAACCGTCATGCCAAGCGCAAGTATAATTACTTCGGCGCTGTCAAACCCCCGGCCAAACATGGCAAAAACCGCCGACATTTTAAGGATGGAAGATATGCTTGAACCATCCTTATGTAACGTGCCCAACAGCGGTATAGTTATGCCTGCAACTGCATCGGTTATACCCATTTTTTTGGCGGCATATAAATTGGAAGGTATGGTGGCAATGCTGCTGCAGGTCCCTACCGCCGTAGCCGATGGGATGATGTTGTTTTCCCAGTACCGCTTAATGCCTTTTACACCACCTGCTATAAAAGCATACAGGCTGTAAAACACCGCGTAATAAAACAAGCTTACGCCATAACCTATGCCCAGCACATGGGCATAGGTGCCAAACAACGACGGGCCGAAAACAGCCACCTGGTAAGCAAAATAAGCGCCCAACCCGAGCGGGCTGGCTTTCATGATAATGCCGAAAACGTGTTGAAACACCTCGTTCCCTGCATTTAAAACCTGAACAAAGGCCTTACCTTTTTCGCCGGCGCTACGCGCGCCAAAACCAACCAGTATGGCAAAAATTATCATGGCCAGCATGTTCTTGCGCGACAGGAGGTTGAAAAATTCGCTGGTGGTAAATAATTGGGTTACCTGGTCGCCAGATAGGTTTTTGCTGGTTTCTACGGGCGCGGCACCGGCCGCCGCAAATGAAGTTTGCCCTATGGGGAACAGCCAAAGTGCAACAATAGTAAGCAGGGCTGCCATAATAAGCGTACCTAAGAACACCGCCGACATTACACCCATTATTCGCCCTATTTTTTGCGAACCTTCTAAATTGGCAATGGCCGACGAAATGGCGAAAAATACAAGTGGTATTACGGCAACAAACAGCAGGTTCAGAAATATATCGCCTATAGGTTTCAACACTTCGGCCCTGGTGCCCAGTACACTGCCTGCAACGCTGCCTGCAATAATACCGGCTATAAGCCAAATCATCCCGCTATAATTTTTTATCCAGTTACCCATTGTTCCTGTTGTTTTGATAAGTTAATCGCTTCGAAAGGTAAATAATATCCCTCTTAAAATGTTTACTCATGTAACTTATTTCTCTATTTTTGCTGACGCCTGCTTCAGGTTTATATGTAAAAATTATGGATACTACTTTTTCTGCAATAGCAAATAACATTAAAGCCCGCCGTACTATTAAACCGTCAACCATGAACGGTAATAAGATCCCTAACGGGCATATCGCTTCTATACTGGAACTGGCCGACTGGGCACCTACGCACGGCAACACCGAGCCATGGCGCTTTATTGTTTTTGAAGAACCTGCGGTTTACTGCGCCCAACACGCCGAATTGTATAAAGCAGCTAATCCGGGCGAAAGCTTTAACCCAACCGCTTATGCAAATTTTCAAAATCAGGCCAACAATGCGTCGCACGTTATTATTGCCTATCAAAAACGTGGCGATCTGCCCAAGATCCCGCAATTCGAGGAGATAATTGCTACATCATGCGCGGTACAAAACTTGTTATTGGGTGCTACAGCCTTAAACATCGGTGCTTTCTGGAGTACCGGCGGAATGGTATTGAAACCTGCTTACGCCGAGCACTTTGGGTTAGGTGCAGAAGACAGCGTTTTGGGCGTATTGTTTCTAGGTTATACCGATAACCATCCCGAAGGCAAGCGCAAAACCCCGATCGAAGAAAAGATCACCTGGAACAAATAAGGTATTTAAATATTTGCTTTATAAAAAGGTTGCTACTATATAGCAGCCTTTTTTGTTTAGCTTGTTTTGGCTTTGCTATACAAATTCCGAAAAGCTGTTACAAAACGGGTGCTACTTAGTCTAATGGATAATACTATAACTTATGGTGCACTATTTTATAAGGGTTTGGTTCCTAACGGCATTAATTTGCAGTACTCAAATTTTACAAGCTCAGCAACTTTCTCCGGATACGTTGCTACAGCATAAACAATTTTTCCTCCTGAAGGATGTTATCGATAAACCAGGCAATGCCTTACCTGATTTAGAGCGAACGTACTTTACCGCTTTTACCGACAACTTTTTTAACAAACCGGTACAATCAAATAGGGACATTGCGCTTTTACAAACAAAATATGCCCGCAAACTTTCTGTAAAAAAGCAAATAGAGCTGTTGAAATTGCAGCAGGACAATGATGTTAAACTTTTTGATTATGCCGCTGCCTACAAACATACCCGGCAGTTATTAGATCTTTACGGTACACAATTAACAAAATACGATAAAGAAGATGCCGAAAATTCCATGATTATATGGAAGAACCTGGTGGCTGTGCAAAAGCAGCAAGTGCTCATCCGGCACGATACCCGTGTTGCCACTACCCGTGATATAGCAGGACTGATGACCCTGCCCGTTACCTTTGGCAGCTACAAGGACGCTTACCTATTTGATACCGGGGCAAACATTTCGGTAATCACCGAAAGCAATGCCGAAAAAGCCGCTATACAAATTGTAGGAGATACCTTTCAGGTAGATGCCATTACGGGGATAAAAATTAAAGCGCGCACCGGCATATGCCCCGAATTTAAAATAGGCGACCTGACGGTACGTAACGCGGTGTTCCTGGTATTCCCCGACAGCGCCTTAAGCTTTGCCGGTGGCAAATATACTATTCAGGGCATTATAGGCTTCCCGGTTATCGCCGGGATGAAAGAGGTGCGTATTAACAAAGCGGGCTATATGGATATCCCGGCCAACAGCACCGCCATGCCTGTACACAACTTTGGCCTGGATGGCCTTACACCCGTAGTGAACGTTGAATATAATGGTACCATGCTGCCGTTTACTTTTGATACCGGCGCTCAGGTTACCCATCTGAACAAAAGCTTCTACCACCTATATCAGCAGGATATACAGAGCCGGGGCATAGCCGCCGATTTTAAGGTGGGTGGTGCCGGGGGCGCAAATGCTTTAAAAGGATACAAAATGCCGGCAATATCGCTCAGGTTATATGATAAAGCTATAGATCTTGTCAATATCAATGTTAAAACGGTGGCTGCATTGCCAAAAGACAATTATTATTTTGGCAACCTTGGTCAGGACGCGTTTCGTAAATTTGATGAATTACTGATCAACTTTGAGCATATGTATGTAATGCTTATAAATACTAACAAGTAAATTTTTAAGATTTGACATTCGACTTTTAACTTTGTCGATAGTAACTTTCATTTAAAGATATCATTAGACTGGTGTGACAATATCTTTACGATTTTGACGTATATTTGTAATAACAATTTCAACTAATAATAAATCATTAGGGAAATTATACCAATTAATTTAACAGATTAAAACCCAATTTTATGAGAAAACACTTGTGGTGGATCATTGGCGCTTTATTGTTATTTTCTATTACGGTTATCAGTTGGACACCGTCAAGCGCGATCAAGACAAATAAATTTAGTGAGGCTAAAACATTAGGTGCTAAAGAACTTTTTGCACAATACGTTGCTGATATATACAACACAGCCAACTTGCAGCAAACAGGCATGAATATGGCTGTGCTGCAAAAAGCAGTTACAGGTTATCTTAACCTTAAGCTTGCTAACAAGCTGCATGATAACAGCAATATCATTACTGTAATTGACTTTACAAGATCAAGCCGCGAAAAGCGTATGTGGATCATTGATATCCTGAATAAATCGTTGATATTAAACACATGGGTTGCACATGGTCAGGGCAGCGGCGATGACATGGCCAGCCGTTTTTCTAACAGTAACGAGTCGCATCAAAGCAGCCTGGGCTTTTACCTGGCAAGCGAAGTTTATTTTGGTAAGCACGGCCGTTCGTTAAAGCTTGATGGCCTTGATGCAGGTATAAACAGCGCGGCGCGTACACGCGGTATTGTTGTACATGCTGCCGATTACGTATCGCAGGGCACTATTAACCAGTTAGGGCGTTTAGGCCGCAGCTTTGGTTGTCCTGCCGTATCAACAGCGGTATCTGATAAGGTTATTAACACCATTAAAGGGGGCAGCGTTTTATATATCAACGGTAACGATACTAAATATACATCTAAGCTATTAGACGAAACCGCGGCGGCCAATTTTTTTGCGCCGGATAATAGCTCAGCTATAGCTAAACTATAAACAAAACTAAATACAACGAAGCCCGCCCGCAGAAATGCGCGCGGGCTTCGTGTTTTATATCCGGGCAACCCGCCAAGTACCGTTATTATAGCGCGGCTATCTGCTCTGGTTTAGCTAAAAACTTTTGAAGATGCCCGTACAACACGATATCCAGTCCGTACACATCCGGGCGGTACTGCAATGTGCCTGTTTCATCAACCCAGCAGGTAACATAAGTTATATACACCGGCATTTTCTTCGGTAGCGCGATAGTGGTAGGGTCCGGCTTGTCTTCGCTCATGTCTTTAACAATTTTCTGATAAGTAGGGCCATCTCCAAACACTGCTTTTGCCAACGCTTGCGGGTCGCCAAGCCTAACACAGCCATGGCTCAACGCACGCACGTTTTGGCTGAAGGCAGTTTTCGCGGGTGTATCGTGCAGGTAAACGCTGCTATTATTTTTAAACAGGAACTTAATTTTGCCCAAGGAGTTGTCATCACCCGGGCGTTGTTTAAATTCATATTTATCTTTGGGGGCGTTTGCCCAGTCAATAGTTTCCGGGTTTTCTATCTTTTTGCCGCCTTCAAACACATCTATACCTTTATTATCAAGGTAGTAAGGGTCTTTTGCGGCTTCTACCATTATCTCTTTGCTGGCTATGCTTTGGGGGATGTTCCATACCGGGTTAACCTGCACGCTGTGTATCATGCTATTCAACTGCGGTGTTTCGCGACTGAACGGACGGTCTATTTTATCACTTTCATCATACTCAACCAAGCTGTTGGTGTTATCCACGTTGCGGCCCTCGCCAACAACAACCTTCATATTTAGGATAGAATGACCGTTTTCCATCACGTCTAAACGGTAATCCGGAATATTTACAATAACGTATTTGGATTGTGTGGGTTTGTTCTTCCACCTTAGGCGTTCCATATTTACTACCAGGTATCGGTTGGTTTCTTCCTGCGTCATTCCCTTTGCCGCACCACCGGCTATCAGCGCTTTTTGCATCATTAAATACTGCGGATCCTTAGGCTGTATGCTATCCAGGTACGCTTTAAGGTTATTTGCATGAAGCGTTTTAAGCATCGATGCACTGTCCGGGCGTTTGGTTTCAGTAAAGTACCGGGCATATATCTTACGCGGGCTAACCATACCATATTCCAAAGCATTTGAGTAATTGATAAGTGAATTTGCTGTCAGTATCTCTAACTCGGCGATATCATGGTACGCTTCATCCAAATTTTTGATAGCCTTTTTATCTTTGAATTTTGCTACCAGCTCTTTTATCTGGTTAGCCTTAAACATACTGGGGTCAAGGCCGTGCTGGCCTGCTTTTTCAAAATAGGTTGCAGTAATATCTACGTCGCCGTTAAATATGTGGTCCATTACAAAAACCGGGTCGTAGCCGTTTTCCTCGTAAAAGGCTGTTATCAGGTTAGGGTTGGCAACTTTAGACCTTTCGTCAGCAAGCATTTTTTTAAAAACCTGGGCAAGTCCCTCCGGTGTGGCATCTTTAAAAACTTTGTTATGGGTTTTTTTATAAAGCTCCTTACCGAGGTCCGACCGGCTTTTTTTACAGCTTTGCAGGGTCAAAGTTGATAGAACAAACAGTGCGAGTACCAGCGGCGCCGCCGATTTTTTGATAGTATTTATAAGGATCATCTTAAATTTATTTACAGTTATATGCACTGTTACGCAATTGCCATACCATAAAGCTGTGTAAACATTTATTTGCCGTAATAGGCCATGATGTTAAGCCGCGTGTTTGTTTATATTTGATGTATGGCAAATGATGATCTCCCCGAAGTTTGGCTGCGCGGGCCATTGCCCGGAATACCCGCTTTACTACAGCCTGTTGCACATGCGCTGCTACAGGCGCGAGATGAATTACGCCTGATAATGAGCAATTTCCCAGAGGAATTATTATGGGAAAAAGTTGCAGGCATGGCGTCGCCGGGTTTTCATTTGCAGCATTTAGCCGGCGTGCTTGACAGGCTATTTACTTACGCACGGGCCGACAATTTAACCCGGCAACAACTCGATTACTTATCCGCGGAAGGCCAACCGACCACTTTTACATACACTATTGCACAATTAGTTGAAAATTTTAACTATCAAGTTAATCAGGCTATCGATCAATTGAGCGGTGCAGATGAAGCCAGTCTGTGTGATTTTAGGGGAGTAGGGCGCGCTCAATTGCCTTCAACAGTAATAGGGCTTTATACGCATAGCGCCGAGCACACCATGCGGCATTTAGGGCAATTGCTTGTAACGGTTGCCGTGTTGAAAGCGCTTTAAAAATATCATTAGCTGGGCTATAGTACTAATGAATTGGCGTTTTATTTCAACACTATCTCCGCAACATCCGCATAGTCTTTGGCGCGGTGGGTCACACCTTCGTTTGTGTGCTTGTCCTCCGGGTCGAACAGGAAGGTATCAATCCCCAGTTCAATCGCGGCTTTTATTTCTGAATTGGGGTCGTCGCCAATAACCAGTATCTCCTGCTCGGCGTAGCCATACTCTTCCATTATTTTTCGGAAAACATCTTTTTTAGTTTGGTTGGATAACTCCGGATCTACCACGTAAATATTTTTAAAATCAGCGGCAATATTTAGCCGGTGTACCTTGCTCATTTGCAATTTGGTAAAACCGGTAGTCACCAAAAACTTATCAATTGGTATTGTCCTCAGATCATTATAGTGCTCAAACGGATACATCGGCTCTTCGAATGTACAATTGCGCAATATTTCCATCCCTTGCTCTTTCAATGCAGCGCTGAAGCCAAATTCATCTGCTACGTGTTGATAGGGACGGCGCGTAAGCTCGTCTTTAGCTTTGTCGGCAGCGGCTTTATTGTCCCTGCCCAGATCTTCATCTATCAGTTTAAATAGTTTGTCGAAAAGCTGATGAGCTATCGAACGTACAGGATATATGGTGTTATCAAGGTCTAAAAATAAAGCGCGTTTCATTCTGTGAGTATTATGGTTGTCGCGGGCAGGCCGATGTCGTCGATTTTAACAGCTTAAAAAGTTTTTTGTTATATTATATAAAGCAAATAACTGTGCTTTTTTGGGTTGCAAATCAAATCAGTATCAGCATATCTACAGCTTCGAGTTCCTGTTTCGCAGCCAGTGGTCGGCCAGCACCAAAGCAGCCATAGCCTCTACAATAGGTACAGCACGCGGCACCACACAAGGGTCGTGGCGGCCTTTGCCCGATATTTCGGCGGCATTACCCTGCCCGTCGATGGTTTGCTGGCTTTGCATGATGGTTGCAACCGGTTTAAAGGCAACCTTAAATTCGATAGGCATACCATTGCTTATACCGCCCTGTATGCCACCCGAAAAGTTAGTACGGGTACCTATGCTGCCATCGGTGTTTTTTATAAAAATATCGTTATGCTCTGACCCGCGCATTTCGCTGCCGCTAAAACCTGAGCCAAACTCGAAACCGTGTACCGCATTGATACTGAGCATAGCTTTGCCCAAATCGGCGTGCAGTTTGTCAAATACCGGGTCGCCGAGGCCAACAGGGGCGCCGATGATGTGGCAGCTAACCTTGCCGCCAACCGTATCGCCCTGCTTGCGGATACCATCGATATATTCTATCATTTCGGCAGCGGTGGCAGGGTCGGCACAACGCACGATGTTTGCCTCCCTGACTTCTAAAAATTCGGCTGCGGTATCTATAAAAATATTCGGTGCGTTAATGGTACCTACGCTGCTTACGTGTGCCAGTACCTCTATCCCCTGTGTCTTTAATAAAAGTTTGGCTAAGGCCCCCGCAGCCACCCGTGCCGCTGTTTCGCGTGCCGATGACCGGCCGCCGCCACGATGATCACGGATGCCATATTTAGTGGCATAGGTATAATCGGCATGGCTGGGGCGGAACACATCCATATTATGGCCGTAATCTTTTGAGCGCTGATCCTCATTCGGGATGATCATGGCGATAGGGGTACCAGTGGTTTTACCTTCAAACATACCGGATAGTATCTTTACAGTATCGCTCTCTTTACGTTGTGTTGTAATTTTGGATTGGCCCGGTTTACGTTTATCCAGTTCGGCCTGTATATAATCCAAATCAACATCAAGCCCGGCAGGGCAACCATCGATTATTACGCCGATGGCTTCACCATGCGATTCGCCGAAAGTTGTTATCCTGAATACTTGACCAAATGAATTGCCTGCCATGTTATTTTTGATGTGAGATATTAGATTTAAGATATGAGATTATTTCTCCACCTGTCGTCATTGCGAGGTGCGAAAGCCTCACCCTGCCCTCTCCAAAGGAGAGTGTTATTTTTTTATTTCTCAAGTCCTCTCCAAAGGAGAGGACTTAGGTGTGGCTTATTCAACCCAAACCCCACCTTTTCCAGATCCGCCCAAAACGCCGGGTACGATTTTTCGACCACGTCGGCGTCTTCCACTTCCAGTTCGGGTATCAGCGTAGCCAGCGGCGCAAAGGCCATTGCCATGCGGTGATCGTCGTAGGTGTTTACAAACATACGTTGCGGAATTTGTTTTTCGCTGCAATCCAGTTTGTAAACTTGCCCTTTTTCGATCAGTTTTACGCCGATTTTAGCCAGTTCGGTTTGCAGCGCTAATATACGGTCGGTTTCTTTAATTTTTAAAGTTTCGAGCCCTGTAAATGTAGCATCGTGACCAAGCGCCGCGCACACTACTATAATGGTTTGCGCCAGGTCAGGGCATTCCTTCAAATCAAATATCTTACGGAAAATAGGCTTCGGCTCTTTTGTTAAATACACGCCGCCATCTTTAAATACCGAAGTGATACCAAAGTTGGCCATCAGCTCGGTAATAACGCTATCGCCCTGCAGACTGTAAGATGTTAACCCAGGTAAAAACAGTTCGGCCTCGTCGCTTAAAGCGGCTATGGCGTACCAATAGGAAGCCGCGCTCCAATCGGGTTCAACTAAAAGCGCTGTTTCTGCAAACGGCTGATTTTCTATAGTGATTGTATTATCTTGCCAGGTGTGCTGAATACCCGCCTGCCTAAGCATAGCCAGGGTCATTTCCACATACGGGCGCGAGGTTAACTCTCCATCGATCTCAAGCGTTAATCCTTTGGGCAGGCTCGAAGCAATAAGCAACAGCGCGGTAATATACTGGCTGCTGATATCGCCTTTAATAGTAATACGGTCTGCCTGCTGCTGAAATCCACCGTAAATTTTGATGGGCGGATAACCTTCATTATTTACATAATCTATGCTGGCGCCTAATTTACGCATGGCATCTACCAATATCCCGATAGGGCGCTGCTGCATCCGGTCTGAGCCGGTAAGAATTACTTCGTTGCCTTGCAAGGGCAGATATGCCGTTAAAAAACGCATAGCCGTACCTGCGGGACCTATATTGATTTCGGATTTCGGATTTTCGATTTCGGATTTATCCCTTACGCCTGCCGTTACTAATTGCTTACTTCCAACTTCCAAGCCGCTTAGTATCCCGGCAAGTGTAACCGCGTCCGCGGCATCCGACATGTTTTCGACCTTTACCTTGCCACCACTTAACGCCTGGATAATGAGGGCGCGGTTACATTCACTTTTTGACCCTGTGAGGTGTATAGTGCCGTTCGACGAGTTACTTTTTTTTGTGAGAATGATATTATGTTTTGCCATGATTACACCGGTTAGTTTTCAGTTACATTAATGAATAGCTGCTATGAACTAATCACTAATCAACCAATCACTAATCACTATTTACGCGTGTGTCAATTTTTCTGCCGGGGCCGATTCCTGTCCCTGGTTCATGATCTCGGTTTGCTTACGGATAGATTCGCTGTGCATCAGTTCCAGCAATTTTTCGGTAAATTCGGTACTCAATTTTAATGCTTTGGCATAACCGGTACGTTTCTGTAATATTTCGTCCCAACGGTTTACCTGCAAAATAGTAATGTTGTTGTCCTTTTTGTAGTTACCTATCTTCTCTACAATTTTCATACGCTCGGCCATTTTCTGGATAACCAGGTCGTCAATTTTATCAATCTGGTTACGCAGTTCGGCAAGCTTGTCGTTTAATTCAGCGCCTTTAACTTCGGGTTTACGTAAAGCCAGGTGATCAATGATCTCAGATAGCGCGGCAGGGGTAACCTGTTGTGCGGCATCTGTCCAGGCAACGGTAGGGTCAATGTGCGACTCGATCATCAGGCCCTGCATATCAAGGTCTAAAGCTTTTTGCGAAACGTAACCTATCAGGTCGCGGTTGCCGGTAATGTGGCTTGGGTCGTTGATGATAGGGAGGTTTGGCACCAGTGTTTTTAAAGCGATGGCTAGGTCCCACATCGGTTCGTTACGGAAAGCCGATTTTTCGTACGACGAGAACCCGCGGTGAATAGCCGCCAGTTTAGTGATGCCGGCGTTGTTAATACGCTCTAACGCGCCTACCCATAACGAAAGATCGGGGTTAACAGGGTTTTTAACCATAACCGGTACATCAACACCGCGTAAAGCGTCGGCAATCTCCTGTACGGTAAAAGGATTAACAGTACTGCGCGCACCAACCCAAAGGATATCTACACCGGCGTTTAAGGCTTCTTCAACGTGTTTAGCGGTAGCTACCTCTACAGCGGTTGGCAGGCCGGTCTCTTCTTTAGCGCGTTTTAACCACTCTAAACCAATGCTGCCAATACCTTCAAACTCCCCGGGGCGGGTACGGGGCTTCCAGATACCTGCACGCAGGGCGCTGATCTTACCGGTTTTTGCTAATAAATGAGCGGTTGCAACCAACTGGTCTTCAGTTTCGGCGCTGCACGGGCCTGCAATTACAAGGGGCTCTTTGCCCGACTTATTGATCCACGAATTAAGGGGCTGTATGTTTAAGTTATGTTTCATGTTCGTTTTTTTTGTAGTCCGGAAGTCGGGTAGTCCGAAAGTCCGGAAGTGATCTTTTGTTGTTATTATCTAATTGTTATAATTTGATTTCTCTTTCTTTTCGGACTCTCCGACTGCGGACTTCCGACTTTTTTATTCTTTCGGACTTTCCGACTGCGGACTTCCAACTTTTTTTACACTGATGTATTTTTTTGTTTTTTCGGCTTTCAAGGGTTTTGGGGTGGTATCGTCCTCAAACCGCTGATACTCGCCCAGTATGTTAAAATTGTGCGTATATTTCAATATCTGCCTAATAGCGGCATCGTATTGTTTAGCTTCTTCCCACTCTATATCCACATAAAAATTATAGTCGTTTGGCTTGCCTAAAACAGGCATGCTCTGAATTTTGCTCATGTTCACGTTTTCCTGAGCAAAGATATTAAGCACTTTTGCCAGCGAGCCAACCTCGTTACTTACCTGGAAACATAGCGAAGCCTTGTTTCCCCCGGTTTTCTTTTTAGCATTTTCATGCGTGGTAAGTATCAAAAAGCGCGTAAAATTCTTTTTATTCGATTCTATCCGGCGCTCCAGAACATCTAAACCATATAATTGAGCCGCAAGCGTGTTGGCTATGGCTACGGTGTCGGTCAAATTTTCCTCGCGGATGCGTTTTGCACAAGCGGCTGTATCGCTGCTTTCAACTATTTTAAGGTGCGGGTATTCGTCAAAAAAATCGATGCACTGGCGAATAGCGATAGGGTGGGAGGTTACGTATTTGATTTGCTCGAACCTTACACCCGGCAAAGCCATCAGGTGCAGTTGTATGGGGATGTAAACCTCGCCAACCACCGGGAAGCTGTAACTCATCATCAGCGAATAGTTTGGCAATATGCTGCCGGCAATGCTGTTTTCAATAGCCATTACCACATAATCAGCTTCTTTTTTCTGCAAAGCTTCAAACGTTTGCTTAAAAGAGTTGCATTCAATGGTTTCAATGTCCTGGCCAAAGTATTTGAAAGCCGCTTCTTCGTGGAACGAAGCACGGGTACCTTGTATAGCAACTCTTGGTTTTTCTGTTTTCATTATGCGTATAAAGCAAAAAATCCCGGCTTTCTGGGCCGGGACTTTTCAGTGTTTTTGTATGTTTTGTTAGTACATATCAGTCCCGGCTCTTACTGGTAAAGTAAAAGTAGTAACCATAAAAATATGCACGTTGTGTTGTCATGTGTTTGTTATGGCGTAAATGTACAAGTAAAAATTGTTTTGTCAATAGATAATTTTATTTTTTGTAAAATAATTAGCCCTAACAGAATTTTATTTGCCAAAATGCTGCTCAAACTTATGTTGCAGGCTTTGCCGGTACCGGAACAAGCTTGGGTTGGGTAATGCCTTGTTTTTGATACACGTCCTTATTCATTTCAAAATGCATCTCCGACATTTGATTCTGATACTCCTCAATCGCACCTAACCCCACCTGGTAGCGGCGCTGGTTTACATTGGCGCTATCGGCAAGCGGGCGCGGTATTGCCTGGCATAACTTGGTATTATAGGTCATTTGTGTGCCGTAAACCTGCTTTTTGCCTGTGTTCAGGTTCACCCTGTCTGTTAAATAAGCGAAATTTTTGGCGTCAGCATTCTTTTTAAGCACCTCGGGCTTCATAGCCTCCAGCACCTGTTGTTGAAAAGCAGGCCATTTATCGCAGTGCTGTACCATGAGCCAAAAGTTGTTCGATCCTGTTTTTCCCACCTGATCAAAGCCTGGGTACCCATACTTTTTAAAAATAGTTTCTAATAGTTGCTGGTGACTGGCAAATACGCTGTCTTTAAACTTGTCCCATTTTTCGCGTGGCCATTCTTTGTAAACACCTTCGGGTACTTTGGCTGCAATTTGGTCTACCACTACCCATTTGGCAAGGCTATCAGCCAGCGGTTGGTTAAATTGTTTTTGCTGGGCAAAGCTTGCCAGCGTAATGCACATCAGTAATAAGGTTAATTTACTTTTCATGTATAGGCAAGATAAGAATAATATCCTGGTTTAATAAAACGCAGACAAACTTCGCTGTGTTGTATAATACTGCCTTCTAAAACAGTGGTATTTTAAACCGTGGCGTAATACCTTAAACTTTCGTAAAGCTCATCTGCTGTGCAAACGTTATCAATGCTGTACCGGCCAATATGCTTTAGCAGGGTGCAATTGATCTGGCCGTTTTGGTTCTTCTTATCCTTTAGCATGTGTTCCAACAGGGTAGGGAAAATGCTTTCGTCAATTTTGTATTTTGGATACAGACTGTTCAGTACTTGTGTTATTTCGGTCAGTTCATTATCGGGTAAGCCGATCTTTTTATTTGATAACCAGGCCTCGCAGATCATGCCTATGGCAATAGCTTCGCCGTGAGATAGCGGGTCTTCATCGTTCATCAGCGACCAGGTTTCAACTGCGTGGCCAACGGTATGGCCAAAATTCAGCGCCTTGCGGATGCCTTTCTCATGCGGGTCTTCAATTACCACCTCGTTTTTGATCTCGACGGAGCGGTGAACCAGTTGCGCCGATGGCTGGCTGAGGTCGCTGGTTTTTAGTTGATCCCAATATGCCGCATCTACAATAAGTCCATGCTTCAGCATTTCGGCAAGGCCCGATAATATCTGGCGGGCAGGAAGGGTTTTCAGGAAATCCGCATGCATAAACACCGCCTTAGGCTGCGTAAATGTGCCGATGATATTTTTTACGCCATCCAGATCAACCCCGGTTTTGCCTCCAACCGAGGCATCAACCTGCGATAGCAGGGTAGTGGGTACCTGCACAAAATCTATCCCCCTTTTATAAGTAGATGCAACAAAACCGCCCATATCGGTAATAACGCCGCCACCCAGGTTTATCATGAGGGCTTTGCGGTCGGCCCCAAAGTCGATCAGCATTTTCCAAATGCCCACGCAAAAATCAATGTTCTTGCTTTCTTCGCCGGCATTTACTTCAATAATATCAAAGTTATCAAACGCATCAAGCTGTTGCTTTACGATGGGGAGGCAATGTTCGCCGGTATTTTCATCGGTAAGGATAAACACACGCGAATAATTACCCTCCGTTACAAAATTTACTAATTGGGTTATGCTGTTATCAAAAAATATACGGTAACTGTCGCTTTGGATGGTTTGCATGTTATATAGCCTTTATCTTTTGGCCTCTGAATTCAACAATATCGCCTTGTTTTACTTTAAGGCGTTTGCGGTAATCAACCTCGCCATTATATATCACCTCGCCGTGCTCTACAACTATCTGTGCTTCGCCGCCGGTTTGCACAAGGCCGGCTGCCTTAAGCAGCTGTATCATTGGGATATAGTCGCCTTCTACCTTAAATTCTGTCATGTGTGGCAAAAATAAACTATTCATGGAATAATGAGTTATCATTTTATAATTTTGCACAATACTTTAAGGGGTTGATAGTTATTAGTTCATGGTTCATAGCAACACATGATGGCTACTATGAACTGTGATCCATGAACTGAAAACAAATGAGTCCAAACGATAAATTATCCTTCGAAAATACCGAGATCGCTTTCCGTCATTCATCAAACACCGACCTTAACCGTGCCTACTGGCTGTTCAAGGTCATCAATGTTAATTTTTTGGTTAAGATAGGCCCGCCGATAACCAATTTTGCCGTAAAGATAGGGCTGCCCATTAAAGGGCTGATAAAGGCCACTATATTTAAGCACTTTTGCGGCGGTGAAACCATTGAAGAATGCGCTAAAACCACGCAAAACCTGGCCGATGGCGGCGTGGGGACCATATTGGACTACTCGGTTGAGGGTGAGGACGACGAGAAGGTGTTTGATGCCACCCGCGACGAGATCATTCGCACCATTATCACCGCGTCAAAAAGTAAAAATATACCACTTACTGTTTTCAAGGTTACGGGTGTAGGCCGCTTTGGGTTGCTGGAAAAGCTGGACGAAGGTTTAAAGCTAAGTGTTGACGAACAATTAGAATGGCAAACCGTACAGGATAGGGTGCTGGCGATATGCGAAATGGCACACTCCGAAGGTGTGCCGGTAATGATAGATGCCGAAGAAAGCTGGATACAAAAAACCATTGATAACCTGGCGTTGAATATGATGCGTTTTTTTAATAAGGAGAAGGGCATTGTGTATAATACTTACCAGTTGTACCGCCACGATAAGCTGGCATCGCTGGTGGGCGACCACACCGTAGCCGAAAGCGAGGGCTTTATTTTAGGCGCCAAGATAGTGCGCGGCGCTTACATGGAAAAAGAGCGCAAACGTGCCGAAGAAAGGGGTTATCCATCACCTATACAACCTGATAAGGCCGCTACCGACCGCGATTACAACGACGCGCTGATCTATTGCGTGGATAACGTTGCCAATGTTGCGTTTGTGGCCGGTACCCATAACGAAGACAGCTGCCGCCTGCTGGCCGACATGTTGAACGAGAAAAAGATAGACCATAAGAACCCGCATGTGTATTTTTCGCAGCTGCTTGGTATGAGCGATAACCTGAGTTTCAACCTGGCCAATGCCAATTATAATGTGGCTAAATATGTGCCTTATGGACCTATCAAAGCGGTGTTGCCTTATCTTTTCCGTCGCGCGCAGGAAAACACTGCCATTGCCGGTCAGATGAGCAGGGAACTAAGCCTGATTGTAAAAGAGAAGAAGAGAAGGAACGCTTGATCATTCTCTTATAATGTCGGTATCTACAGGTGTATAACCAAGTTGCCGGCTCATGTTTATCACCTGTCCTTTATGGTGAAATTCGTGCGTAATAACGTGCGTAAATACTTCAAAAGGCGAACGGGTAAGGGTGTTCCCGTCCGGGCGGGTAATAAGCATCTGCTGCTCCGGCGAGTCTTTAAAAGCTTGCAAAAAATCGTTCGTTATCAGGTCTACCTGTTGGTAAGCGTTACGTACCGCCCTTAGGTCACGGTGTTCCTCTTCACCAAAATAAGGCCGCTGTTGCTTCATTACACTTTTAGCCAGCCAAAACAGGTAACAATCGGCCACATGCGTCAGTTGCGAGACCATGCTCTCATTATTAAATGATGGAAGTGGCGTTAGCAGATGCGCCGGTTTAATGGTTTCGCAATAATCAAATAACGCCCCTCGGGCCGATATAACTAACTGGTATTGACGAAGCAGCGTTATGTACATACTCTATTTCACACATTAATTAAACCAAACGCTCGCGCTCGGCAAACGCGGCCAGCGTATCAGGCGCGGTCATTAAAAAAGTTTGTATGCCCAGGGTTTTGGCGGCCTCTAAATGCTGCGGGCTATCGTCAATAAATAGCGTTTCTTTTGCGTTTAAGTTGTTTTCGGCAAGTACCTGCTCAAAAAAATCTATTTGAGGTTTACGCTTGCCCACCAGGTGCGAATAATATGTTTTTTCGAACAGGTGCTCATTATCCTCAAAACCAAAATCCGTTTTAAGGTAATTCATGATATAAGTATAATGGATATCGTTAATGTTGCTTAGCAAAAAGGTGCGGTATTTTTCTTTGAACTTCAGCAGCAGGTCGTGATTGCCGGGAGCTATACCCAGTAAAAGACTGTTCCACGCGTCGGTAATTTGCTGATCGGTTACAGCGGGGTTGCCCGTTTTAGTTTTAATATAAGCACGAAACTCATCTGCCGATACCTCGCCGCGGTCAAACCGGTCAAATATCTCGTCCTGCTGGCGGTGACCAAAAAACGCCTCGGCATCGCTGATTCCCAACGCCTTAAAAGCCTGCTGCGCCCGCCTGAAATCAATGCTGAATATTACATTCCCGTAATCAAATATGATGTTTTTGATGTTATCCATTTGCTAATTTAAAGCCTAAATATAGGCTTAGCATATAAGTAAGCAGTATAATTTTTGCAAAACCCCTTTTTAATGGCGAAAAACATAATTTTGTCGCATTGTTTTTACTACCTACATTCACCCATTTTATAATGAAAGTATATAACAGGATTTTATTGCTGCCGCAAACGGTGTATAAAATTATATGTACCTTAATTATTTTACTTAGCACACTGCAAGGCAATGCGCAGGGTTTGCAGTTTAACTCTAACGACAGCCTGCTAAGCCGGCGCACATCCTATATGGTGTTTGCAGGCGATAAGCCCACCTTTCATGATAAGTTATCTATAAAGTTTGATCTTTCGTTATGGGATAACGATCACCTGGGCTATGTATTTAACATTACCGATACCAAAAGCAACTCCTATAGCCTTACTTACATTTATAATCACAACGGGTCGCCTACGCTGAATTTCAATATTGATAGCAAAAGCAATAAAATAGAGATACCGCTCAACCTGGCACAACTTAAAAAGCGTAACTGGATAAAGGTTAGGGCCGACATTAACCTGAAAGCCAATACCGTAAGCTTTTTGGTTAACGGCAAATGGTACAAAGCTACGGGCTTTGGTTTTGATGGCGAAATGACACCCGAGATAACCTTCGGTAAAAATAAGCATTACTCTGATGTTCCTAATATGGCTGTTAAAGACCTTGCCATTTCTGACGGTAGCGAAGATTATTATTTCCCGCTCAACGAATGGAAGGGCAACAGCGTGCATACGGATAGGGGTGATGCCCTCGGGTACGTTGATCACCCCGCCTGGCTGATCAACGAATCATATTTCTGGACACCTAAGTTCAGGCGGACCTTTAACGAGGTAGCAGGCCTGAATTTTGACGCGGACAGGCAGCAGCTGTTCATGTTTAAAAAGGATTCGCTGATATCCTTCAACGTTCAGGAGGATAATATAACAAGCCGGCCCTACCAAAATAAGCTTCCGCTTACCCTTTTACTCGGTAAAAGCGTAATTAATACAAGGGAGGGTAAGTGCTATGTGTACGAAGTGCAGCCCCCCGATTCGTTACACAGCATAGCCGCGCTTGACCTGAATACGCTGAAGTGGGAGGCAACAGGCAAGGCTTTAATAAAAGAACAGCGCCACCATCACAACGTATTTTTTGATAAGGATCAGAATAACTTTTACCTTTTTGGCGGCTATGGCTCTTTTTCGTACCATAAAGATTTTTTCAAATACCTTCCAGATAAAGATGCATGGGAGAAGGTTACGTTTAAGGGCGACACTATTTCGCCGCGCTTTTTTTCGGGAAGCAGCCAGGCCGACGAGAATAACAATGTTTATATATTCGGGGGATATGGCAACCAGTCGGGCAATCAAATAGTTGGGGGCAAACATTTTTATGACCTGTATAGGGTAAATTTAACTACCCGTACCATTAAAAAATGCTGGGAAATAAGCCCGGAAGAGGAGCCGTTTGTATCGGCCAATAACCTCATTATCTCTAAAGACAAAAAGTATTTCTACGCCTTGTGTTACCCGCACGAAAAACCAAAGACCAACCTGCGGCTTTATAAATTTTCTATCAGGGACGGGTCGTACGAAATTGTAAGCGGTATCATACCCGTTACTTCCGAGCGGATAGAAAGCGACTTTAACTTGTTTTTCAACCCCCAACAAGGCGAGTTTTATTGCACCGCCCAGGAGTTTGTATCCCCGGCACAGTCAACCGTACGCATCTATTCCCTCACCGCGCCACCGGTGAGTCAGCAGGCTTACTTAAACTCGCAGCGGCCGGCCACAAATAAGTTCAACAGCTTATACATTTACCTTACCGGCCTTATAATAATAGGCGGCGCTGCATGGTATTTTATACGTAAACGCAGAAAATCGCAGGGCGGGATATATACCGGCGAAGAAATAACCCCTGAATTTTACACCCGCAAAAAAGAGGCCGATAAAAAACCAAATGCCGTTTATCTGTTGGGCGAATTTGTGGTGTTTAACAAGCACAGCAGGGACATTACCTATATGTTCAGCCCCAAAATAAAACAATTATTCATTCTTATTTTACTGAACAGCAAGGACGGACAAGGGGTTGTTTCAAAAAAAATATCAGCTACTTTATGGCCCGACAAAGACATCACCCGTACAAAAAACATCAAAGGGGTAACAATTAATCACCTGCGTAATATCATAGCCGATCTGGAAGGTATAGAACTTACTTTCCTGAATGATACTTACAGCTTTCAATTAAGCGAAAATTTTTTCTGCGATTATTTTGTCATCATTGATGCGCTGCACCAGATACAAGAGCACAATTTATCGGCAAGCCGGTTTGTAACTGATAACTGTGAGCTTTTTGCACGCGGCGGCTTGCTGCAATACCTGCCCGAGACCTGGCTGGACGATATAAAACTGAGCTTTGAAGAGTCGCTTATGCTGGTGATACTGCCTGAGGTGAAAAAGATCTATGAAAGCGGCGATCATAAAAAAGCGTTCGAAATATCCCGCGTAGTGCTCAACATTGATCCGTTTAACGATATCGCTTTAAAATACAAACTTAAATCAGTCCGCAGAATAAAGGGCATCGATCATGCCAAACGTTTATACGACGAGTTTATCAACGAATATCAAAAATCACTGGGTAGCGAATACCCTGTTCACTTCGATAAGATCTGCAAATAAAATCGATTCCTGGTTCAAAATACTTCACCGATAGTCAGGGATATTTCTTAAAAAAGGGGTTAATAATTCGCGGTTAACAAAATTTTAACTCTATTAACCCCTTTTTTAACCCTGCTTTTAATACATCCCCCTTTATACTTGTGTGCCGGCTGTACTGGGTTTACCCCTGCAACAGCGTTACCGGCGCAGTTATAAACCAGTTAAAACCAATTTACCTATGGATGAAATTTTTACCAATTATGGTGAATGCCGTGGCATTCATTATGGTGTAAAGATCAAAAGGACGGTACGCCATTGTATCACGTTTCTTTTGTTTTTACTGATGGGCAGCGCGGCGTTCGCGCAAAGCAGAACTATTACCGGTGTAGTATCTGATAATGCAGGGCCTTTACCAGGTGTATCGGTAACCATTAAAGGCACCACAGCCGGCACGGTTACAGATGTTAACGGCAGATACTCCCTTAACGTATCCCCGGGCCAAACGCTCTTGTTTTCTTTTTTAGGGTATGCACCGCAGGAGGTTGCGGTTAATACGCAATCAACAGTAAGCATTACGCTGGCGCAAAACTCATCTACCTTAAACGAGGTGGTGGTAGTAGGTTACGGCACGCAAAAGAAAGCTACGGTAACAGGCTCGGTCGCCAGCGTTTCGGGCAGCGAAATCACCACTACAAAAAACGAGAACGTTATTAACTCGTTAACCGGTAAGGTGGCGGGTTTGCGGGTAACGCAAAATTCTGCCGAGCCCGGAACGTTCAACAGTTCGTTCAGCATTCGCGGCTTTGGAGACCCGCTCGTGATCATTGACGGTGTGCCGCGGGATAACATAACCCGCCTCGACCCGAACGATATCGAGAGCGTATCGGTCTTAAAAGACGCATCGGCAGCCATATACGGTGTACGTGCCGCAAACGGCGTTATTTTGGTGACTACCAAAAAGGGTAAAAAGGGGTCGCTTGAATTAAATTACTCTGGCAGCTACGGTGTGCAGGTGCCCTCGGGATTACCAAAGGCGGTTGGCGCTATAGATTTTATGACGCTGGTTAACGAGCAATTACTGCATAACGTTAACGGCGGCCAGGTTAAATATTCGGAATCCGATTTTGACGCCTTCCGTACTGGTACCCGTACAAGTACAGACTGGTACACGCCTGTTATTAAAAACAGCGTGCCGCAGCAGCAGCACAATTTAAACGCCATGGGCGGTAACGATAACACCACCTATTTTGTGAGTATGGGCATCACCCAGCAGGATGGCTTTTTGCGGAGCGATGACCTAAATTACAAACGCTACAACCTGCGTTCGAACCTGAGTACCCACATCACCAAAAATTTAACGGTTGATGTAAACATAAACGGTACGTTAGATCAAAAGGACCAGCCTTACCAGGATGCCTGGTGGATCATCCGGTCGTTTTGGAGGCAGGTACCAACCCAACCTATTTATGCCAATAACAACCCCGCGTACTTTAACATTGGCGAAGTTGATGGCACCAACCCGCTTGCATTGGCCGATGCTGATGTAAACGGTTACAGAAAATACACAAACCGCTGGCTGCAATCGCAGGTGTCGGCAACCTGGCAGCTGCCATTTGTACCCGGGTTAAGCGCTAAAGGCTTGTATGCATATGATTATTATCATTCAAATAATAAGATCTACCAAAAATCATACAACCAATACAACTACGACGCAAACAGCGATACTTACAGGCCAACAGCTTATCAATCGCCTGCTACTATCCGCAACGAATCGTTTGAGCGGCCGGGCAGCTTAATGCAGCTTTCGCTAAACTACGACCACAATTTTGGCGACCATAGTTTCACAGGCCTGTTATTGTATGAAGAAAACCACCGCCAGCAGGATAACTTTTACGCGCAGCGCGAACTTTCTTTACCGGTAGACCAGATATTTGCCGGTAACGCGCAAAATCAGATCGGATCGGCCAACGTGGGCGACATTTACGACTATGTGAACAAATCAGTTGTAGGGCGTATCAATTACAACTATAAATCCAAATACCTTGCCGAGTTTAGTTTCAGGGAAGATGGTTCGTCAAGGTTCCCTAACTCAAAAAAATGGGGCTTCTTCCCCGCAGGGTCGGTAGGATGGCGCGTATCACAGGAGGGTTTCTGGAAAGATTCTCATGCCCTGTCGTTCATCAACGATTTTAAATTGAGGGCATCGTACGGCAGGGTTGGAGCCGACAATTCGCTTTTCTACCAATTCCTTACCGGTTATGATTACCCCGCCGGCGGGTCAAACAACCAGCTGCCGGGTGGCTCAGTATTCGACGGTACATTTGTAAACGCCATTGCCAGCCGTGGTATTGCTAACGCCAACCTTACGTGGTATAATGCCGAAACCTATAACCTTGGGTTTGATGCAGAAGCATGGAACGGTTTGCTTGGAGCCACCTTTAACGTGTTCAGGCGCGATGGCAGTGGCCTGCTGGCGACCAGGGCGCAAAGCTTGCCCAGTGTTTTGGGAGCGAGACAACCACAGGAAAACTTAAACAGCGACCGGACACAGGGTTTCGAGGTGGAGCTAACGCACCGCAGCCACATAGGCGCATTCAATTATAACATAAAGGGTAATGTAGCCTTTGCACGCACCAAAAACAGGTATGTAGAGCACTCACCTTATGGAAACTCGCAATTAAACTGGCACAATAACCAAAACGACCGCTGGAACAACATTTACTGGGGATATGGAGCCGACGGGCAGTTTACCAGTTACCAGGATATACTGAACAGCCAGCAGTTTGTATCGCGTAACGCCGTGGTAGGCGATTATCAGTACCAGGACTGGAACGGCGATGGCCAGATAACCGGCGACGATGTGCACCCCATTGCATACAACAGCGCGCCGTTAACCAACTTTGGTTTAACACTGGGCGGCTCATACAAAGGCTTTGATTTTAATATGTTATGGCAGGGCGCCACAAATGTTACCGTATCATACATCGAGCAGCTGAACATACCGCTTTGGGGTGGCGGCAGCGCGCTGGAGATGTTTATGGACAGGTATCACCCGGCCGACCCCAACGCCGATCCGTACAACCCCAACACCGTTTGGATTCCTGGTAAGTATGCTTTAACAGGCACTACTGCCGATGTAAACTCTATGTTCAACATCCAGGATGCTTCTTACGTAAGGCTAAAATCGGCAGAGTTAGGCTACAGCCTTTCGCCCAACGCGGCTAAAAAGATAGGTATAAAGGGTGCACGGATATTTGTTACCGGTTATAACATATTAACTTTTACCGGTGTAAAATATCTCGACCCCGAGCACCCTTCGGCCACGTACGGTTACCTGTACCCGCTTAATAAAACATTCTCATTAGGCGTAAATGTTAAGCTTTAAACATTAAGATCATGAAAAAAACGATATATATATTGATATGCTTTTTTGTGTGCTGGACATCGGCCTGCAGAAAGATGGATATACCACCTATAAATATTATCCAGGATAAGGATGCGTTAAGCAACGCTGGTGGCGTACAGGCCTACATGGCCCGTTTATACTCGCAGTTACCCATCGAAGATTTTAGGTACTCGCCGCAGCGCGGTCTTAATTTCTTTTGGATCATCAGTCCGTTCCCCGCCGTTACCGGCGAGGCATTAAGCCGCGACCAGCGCGGCGCTATGCAGGAAAACGTAGACGAATCGCCCTGGGCCGAGTGTTACTCGCTGATAAGGGATGCCAACTATTTTATAGAGAATCTGCCGAAATATTCAAGCAGTTTTACCGAGGCGCAGGTAAACTCCTGGCTGGGCGAGGCCCGGTTTGTTAGGGCGGCAACTTATTTTGCTTTGGTAAAACGTTACGGCGGCGTGCCTTTGATAGACAAGGTTTTAGAATATCCCACACCTGATCTGGAAAGTTTAAACATCCCCCGTTCGTCAGAGGAGGCTATCTATGATTTCATCGCCACAGACCTTGATTACGCTTACCAGAACATCAGCGAAAACAACCAGGTGGGCCGGGCCAACAAATATGTTGCAGCGGGTTTTAAATCGCGGGCAATGTTATATGCAGGTTCAATAGCCAAATACAATAACATTACTTTGGTTGATGCAGCGGGTAACCGGGTTTGTGGTATACCATCCGCAAAAGCAGTTACTTATTTCAAGGCGTCGTATGATGCCGCCGTATTGTTAGAAAACAAGTACAGCCTTTACAAAAAAGCATGGGCCGCCGGCGATAAGACAGCGCAGTATCAAAACTTTGTGAATATGTTTTTCGACGCTACCAGCCCCGAAAATGTATTTGTGCGGCAGTACCATTACCCCGAATCTGTCCATGGTTATGATGCCTACAATGTGCCCCGCCAGTTAATGGGTGCAAACGGTTACTCGGCCGAGGTTAACCCTACGCTCGACTATGTGGAACTGTTTGACGGCCTGCCCAAGAACGCTGATGGTACGATCAAAACCATGACAGCCGGAAAATATGATCTGTACAATACCACCATGGACCTTTTTGCCAACGCCGAACCCAGACTAAGGGCAACCGTTATACTTCCCGGCGATGAGTTTAAAGGACAAAGTATCGAAATTCGCCGTGGTATCTACACCGGCAGTTCGGCCGGGGGCATTAGTCCGCTGCTGCCTGCAGGCTCAACCGCAAATTATCCTACCACTAATATTGTACAATCATCAAACGCCTCGCAAACACCGTATACCCTGCCTGATGGCAGCACCATGAATCCTGCGGGTTTAAGCGGTATTTTCACCGGTGATGGTACCTGCGCTATATCAGGCTTTTCGGTTCGTAAGTGGCTGGTGCCCGATAAACCTACCTCAGAAGTGTTGGAAAACCGGTCTGACCAAACCTGGATAGAGATGCGTTACGCCGAAGTTTTACTGAACCGTGCCGAGGCCGCTTATGAGCTTAATACGCTTGGGCAAAACGACAAGAACTACCTGCAGGATGCCTTTACGATCATCAATCAGATACGTGAGCGCGCCGGTGCCGATCTTTTGGCCAGTGCCGCCAACCTGAACGATATAGATATCATCCGCAACGAGCGCAGGAAGGAACTCGGTTTCGAAAATAAGATATGGTGGGATATGAGGAGATGGAGAACTGCTGATAAAGAGCAAAACTCAACTATTTACCGCGTATTGATGCCTTTTTATTCGGCTAACGATAAAAAGTACTTCTTTGATGCCCGTACCGACGAGCGCAATATACGCTACACCTTTGATGTGCGCTGGTATTACGAACAGATACCAAACGGCGAGATTCAAAAGAGCCAGAAATTAATACAAAACCCAGGTTATTAATTATTACAGAAATGAAAAAGATATTATATATGATAGCTGTATGCGCGATAGCCTTAGCAGGCAGCTCGTGCAGCAAATTAGACGATTACGACGCACCGGCTGAAACCTTAAACGGCAGTGTGACAGACGCCGGCACGGGTAAAACCCTGCAAACAGAAATTGGCGGCGGCGGTACGCGTATAAAGCTGCTTGAAATAAGCTGGAGCGATAACCCTACGCCTTTCTACATCAGTTCGATGCAGGACGGTACCTTTAATTACACCAAACTGTTCCCCGGTAAAAATAAAATAAGCGCCGAAGGGGCCTTCGTTCCGCTGGTGCAAACAGATGCCACCGGGGCAACTACGGTAGATAAAAGCCAGACGGTTGATATCAAGGGTACAACAACCGTAAACTTTTCGGTCGATCCGTTTTTAAGGATAGAGTGGCAGGGCGAACCGGTGCTAAACGCCGACGGTACTATCTCTGTAACGTTTAAGATCACCCGCGGTACCAATGATACCAACTTTCAGCAAGATATAACCGATGTGAGGTTGTTTGTTAACTCCAACAAGTTTACAGGCAACAACAATTTCGACGACCGCTATTCTACTCAGATAAACTACAACGGGTCTGATGCTAACGCGCAGTTAGGGCAGTCGATAACCATCACTACCAAGGGCGGCCCGCTGCCTACCGGCAGAGATTATTTTTTAAGGATTGGTGCGCGCACTAATTACGGCTTAAAGTATTACAACTATACAGATGTTAAAACTGTAAGTGTTCCATAATTGCTATTCTACCCTGCTTAAGAATGTTAAATTCTTAAGCAGGTTTATACAAAATCTATGAAAAAACTTCTATTTTTTTGCTGCCTGTCTGCGCTGTCTGCCCGCGTAAACGCGCAGGCAACCAAACCGTCTCCGTTAAAAGAAAAAACCGCGTTTCAAACCAGCAGCCCCTGGATGCCCGAGATCGATGTGCGGTCTGACATCGCCATTGTTTACGGGGTTAACGACCGCAAAGATATGACCTTTGAGCAGCGCGTACAATCATGGCGCGACCATGGCTATCAAACCAACTTTATGACCGGCATAGCCTGGGGCGATTACAAAGATTACTTTTTAGGCAAGTGGGATGGCATAAACCACCTTGGGGTAGGCCAGGTAACCGCAAAGGGCGATACCATATTTCATGGTAAGGATATGCCTTACGTGGTGCCGGTAAAATCGTTTATCGAGTATATGAAAACAGCCGTGATCAAAAGGGTGATCGACGTTGGCATAACCAACATTTTTTTAGAAGAGCCCGAGTTTTGGGCAAGGGCAGGTTACAGCGCGCCGTTTAAGGACGAGTGGCAAAAATATTACGGCTTCCCCTGGAAACCTCAGCACGAATCGGCAGAGAATACTTATCTGTCGAACAAGCTGAAATACCACCTCTACTACGAAGCCATAAAAGAGGTATCGAGCTATGCCAAAGCTTACGGTAAAAGTAAGGGTAAAAGCATAAAAGTGTTTATCGCTACACACTCGCTGGTTAACTATTCATCGTGGCAAATTGTTAGTCCCGAGGCCAGCCTGGCATCCTTGCCGGGGATAGATGGCTATATAGCACAGGTATGGACAGGTACTTCTCGGGAACCTACTTATTTCGATGGGCAGAAAAAGGAAAGGGTGTTCGAGAATGCGTTCCTGGAATATGGCTCAATGGTATCGATGACGGCGCCAACCGGCCGCAAAATGTTTTTCCTGACAGACCCCATTGAGGATTGGCCGCGCGACTGGGCTGATTATAAAAAGAATTACCAGGCAACTTTTACGGCCAAGCTTTTATACCCCATGGTAGCCGACTACGAGGTAATGCCATGGCCCGAGCGTATCTACACACGCCCGTATAAGGTAGCCAACAGCAACGAGAAGGTGCTGATACCGCAATACTATTCAACCCAGATGCAGGTGATGGTAAACGCGCTGAACAGCATGCCCCGGTCTGCCAATAAGGTAACAGGAGTGAACAGCATAGGCGTGCTAATGAGCAACTCGCTGATGTTTCAGCGGTTCCCAACGCATAATGGGTTTGAAGATCCGCAGTTCTCCAATTTTTACGGCCAAACACTGCCTTTGTTAAAGCGTGGTGTGCCGGTGCAAACCGTGCATATGGAGAACCTGAGCTACGCCGCCACTTTAAAAAATATCAAAGTTTTGGTGGTCAGCTATTCAAATATGAAGCCGGTATCGGCCCAAATACACACGGCATTAGCTGCCTGGGTTAAACAGGGCGGGGTATTGATATACGCCGGCCGCGATGACGACCCGTACCAAACCGTAATGGATTGGTGGGATACAAAAGGCATGAACTTTAAAGCGCCATCACAACACTTGTTTAAGCTGCTGGGCATTACCCCCTCTGCCGAAAAAGAGAAATACACCGTAGGCAAAGGCGCAGTTTATATCATCAGGCAAAACCCTAAAGAGTTTGTTTTAGAAACTGATGCCGATACCAAATTTATAAGCCTGGTTAAGCAGGGCTTTGAAACCGATGCGAAGGCAGGCAAGCTTGTATTCAAAAACAGCCTGTACCTGCAGCGGGGCCCGTATGATGTGATATCGGTTATGGACGAAAACCCCGATACCAAGCCCTATACCATCAAGGGCCCGGTTATCGACCTGTTCGACCCGCAACTGCCGGTATTAGCCCAAAAGGTAGTTAACCCCGGCGAGCAGGCTTTGCTATACAATTTAAACAGGGCGGTCAATAAAAACAGGCCGCAGGTTTTAGCCGCCGCCGCGCGCGCCTACCAGGAAAAGGTTGCAGGCAAAAATTATTCATTTGTTGTTAAAAGCCCTATAAAAACGCTTAACAGCATGCGGGTATTACTGCCGGCAAAACCCAGGGTAACTAAAGTTACCAATAGCAAAGGGCAGCAAATTACAGATGTGAAGACCTCCTGGGATGCATCGTCAAACACCGTGTACCTGGGTTTCGCGAACGACCCTGCCGGGATAAAAGTGGATTTAAGTTGGTAAACATGGGGTTGGTTTAAGAACAGTTACTACTACCATACATGGGCTTGTACCGTGTATGTGTAGTGTGGCTGGATTGCCGCGTCCGGTTTATCATATCAAAATATTAAAATGAAAAAATTATTCTTAGTTGCCCTTTCCTTTTTACCGCTGATGGCTTTGGCGCAGGTTGATAAGGCAAACCTTGCCGACCTTGTAAACCCGCTGATGGGCACCGACTCCAAGCCGTCGCTCTCAAACGGTAACACCTATCCCGCGATAGCGGTGCCATGGGGCATGAACTTCTGGACACCGCAGACCGGCAAAATGGGCAGCGGCTGGCAATACACCTACAATTCAGATAAATTGGTTGGCTTTAAGCAAACGCACCAGCCATCGCCCTGGATGAACGATTACGGCCAGTTTTCCATCTTCCCGGAAACAGGGAAGATAAAGGTTGACGAAACAGAGCGCGCCAGCTGGTTCTCGCACAAGGCCGAAATAGCCAAACCCTATTATTACAGCGTTTACCTGGCCGATTACGACGTGACAACCGAAATAGCGCCAACCGAACGCGCGGCAAGTTTTAAATTTACCTTCCCCAGGAGCGACAGCGCGCACATTGTGATAGATGCTTTCGACAAAGGGTCGTACGTGAAGATCATCCCCGGTCAAAACAAGATAATTGGCTATAGTACGCGCAACAGCGGCGCAGTGCCTGCCAACTTTAAAAACTACTTTGTTATTTATGTAGATAAGCCGTTTAAAAACGCATCTGCCTGGCATGGTAAAGATATTGACGATGGTAAGCTGGAATACACCGGCGACCATGCCGGCGCGGTGATCAGCTTTAACACTACAAAAGGTGAGGTAGTGAACCTGCGTGTAGCATCGTCTTTCATCAGCATTGAACAGGCCGAACTTAACCTGCAAAGGGAAGTGGGTAAAGATGATTTCGAACTCACCAAGCAAAAGGCAAAAACCACCTGGAATACTACCTTAAGCAAACTGGTTGCTGAAGGCGGCTCGGTCGATCAAACACGTACCTTTTACTCTTGCCTGTACCGCATGCTGTTCTTCCCAAACAAGTTGTACGAGCTGGATGCCAATAAAAATATCGTGCATTACAGTCCGTATACCGGCAAGGTACTGACGGGCTATATGTTTGCCGGTACAGGCTTTTGGGATACCTTCAGGGCGTTATATCCGTTCCTGAACCTGGTTTACCCTTCTATCAACAAAGAGATGCAGCAGGGCCTGATAAACGATTACAAGGAAGGCGGCTGGCTGCCCGAGTGGAGCAGCCCCGGCTATGCTGATGTAATGGTAGGCAACAACTCGGCGTCGGTGGTATCCGAAGCTTATTTAAAAGGCGGCCGCGGTTATGATATCAATACGCTGTACAAGGCACTGCTGCACGGCGCCAATAACGAAGGCCCAAACGCCACAGGCAGGCGTGGAGTAGATTTTTATAACGCCTTAGGTTATGTGCCATATGATGTGAAGATAAACGAGAATGCCGCCCGCACCTTGGAATATGCCTATGACGATTTTGCCATATACAAGCTGGGCAAGGCCTTGGGCCGCCCGGCATCCGAAACGGAGATATACCGCAAGCGCAGCATGAATTACAAAAACCTTTTTGACCCGCAAACGGGTTTAATGCGCGGTAAGAACAAGGATGGCAAGTTTCAAAGTCCGTTCAACCCCTTTAAATGGGGCGATGCCTTTACTGAGGGTAATAGCTGGCACTATACCTGGAGCGTTTTTCATGATGTGCAGGGATTGATAAACCTGATGGGTGGCAACCAGAAGTTTGTGAACAAGCTGGATTCAGTGTTTATCCTTCCGCCGGTTTTTGACGATAGCTATTACCACAGCGTTATCCACGAGATCCGCGAAATGCAGATAGCCGGCATGGGCCAGTACGCGCATGGTAACCAGCCCATCCAGCACATGACCTACCTGTACAACTACGCGGGCCAGCCCTGGAAAACCCAGCTGCACGTGCGCGACGTAATGAACAAAATGTATAAGCCCACCCCGGATGGCTACTGCGGCGACGAGGATAACGGCCAAACATCGGCCTGGTATGTGTTTTCGGCAATGGGCTTTTACCCGGTAACCCCTGCCAGCGACCAATACGCCTTAGGCGCCCCGCTGTTCAAAAAAATAACAGTGAAGCTACAGAATGGAAAAACCATTACTATCAATGCCGCAAACAATGGCCCGGCAAACCGTTATGTGAACAGTTTAACCATTAACGGTAAACCATATACCCATAACTGGCTTAGTCACTCGGCTTTGCTGAAAGGCGCTGTACTGAACTTTAACATGTCGCCGCGGCCTAATAAGCAAAAGGGTACCCGGGCGGCGGATGCACCCTATTCATTATCTACCGAAAAATAATTACCATCTACCTATGAAAAAACTAATTTATGTACTGCTGGCAAGCTTGTTTATTACGGCCATAAGCTGCAGCAAAGGCACAGAGAGCAAGCCGCCGGTTGTAAAGCCTGATGACGGCCAGCCGGCCGACCCTGAATTTACCGCGGCAGATGCCACCGCCGCATACACGGCATTTAACAAATACTATTACAATCCATCAAAAAAGCTTTATTACAGCACCACCAGTCAGGACGGCCTCGCCGCCATATGGACCCAGGCTATTTACTGGGATATGGCGATGAACGTTTATGAGCGCACCAAAGGCCCTGCGCAGCTTGCCATGGTTAACGATATGTACCAAGGTGGCTTTAACCAGTACGACGGCTACAACTGGGACAATACCACCACCTGGTTTATTTACGATGACATGATGTGGTGGGTTATGGCGCTTGCCCGCGCTAACCAGTTAACAGGCAAGCCCGAATACCTGCAAAAGGCCATAGCGGGTTTCAACCGCGTGTGGAACAGATCGTACGATAGCGTAAAGGGCGGCATGTTCTGGGATTTTCAGCACAGCGGCAAAAATGCCTGTATCAATTATCCTACGGTCATTGCAGCCATGCGCCTGTATAAGATCACCGGCGACGCAAGCTACCTGGATAAGGCAAAGTCGATTTACGGATGGGCTAAGGCCAATTTATTTGATGTTAACAGCGGCCGAGTTGCCGATCATAAAATAGGTGATAACCCGCCCGGATATGAGGATTATACTTACAATCAGGGGACAGCGATAGGGGCCGCCGTAGCGCTTTATAATGAAACAAAAGATAACGCCTACCTGGACGATGCCAAACTGGCCGCCGATTACACCAAAACCAAAATGGGTGCGAATGGTATTTTACCCGCCGAAGGCGATTTTAACGAGCAGGGTGTATTAAAGGCCATATTTGCCCAGTACATTACCCAGCTGATAACCGACGGTAAACAAACCCAATACCTTGATTGGGTTAAGACCAACATTAACACCGGTTGGAAAAACCGCGATAAGGCGCGCGACCTTACCTGGCGAAATTACGCCCTGCCTGCACCGAGAGGGGTAATGCAATCATACGAGAGCAGCAGCATAGTAACCTTTATGCAGCTGTACCTTACAGCCAAATAGTCCAGATTATATCAGCAATTAAATTAAGCCCCGCCTAAAAGCGGGGTTTTTTGTTTTATATCAATAGGTTATGGCTTTTGCGTTTGGTGTGTTTAGCATATCGTTTGGTGTATTTAGCATATCCGGTGGTTTTTCTTTGACCGACTTTTATTAAAAAAACAGAAGTCATGAAAAGGAAGATATTAATAGCCTGTTTAGCATGGGTATTAGGGGCCGCGGTGGTGTATGCTACCCCACCAAGAGAGGCCCGGTTATATGATAAGGTGATACAAACCTTTATTGAAAGCCACATGACATCGGCTTACCAGAAACTTAATTCGATTTTGGCCGACGACGCCGTTTTTAAGCTTTCGCGGGGCGAACAGGTGCTGGTTCAAAATAAGGGTGCGTTAGTCGACCAGATGAAGCAGCAAAAGGCCGTAACCCAAAATTGCGATTATGCATATAATATTTTGGCCGAAAGCGATGCCATTGTTATTGCCAAAGTGAGCTTTTTTTATCCCGACGGTGTACAGGAGAATTATCTGATGCTTGAACGTGATGCACAAAAGCAATGGAAAATAGCCAATGTATATAAAATGTTCCCAGTTAGCGGGAACCTAACCCCCACGCCGGCGCTGGTAAGTAAATAACCGTAACCTAAATTATAAACCACCTTTAAAATGCAATATCACCCTTTTAGGGGGATATTGCATTTTGCTGTTAACAAAGTTTGATGTTTTGCATCTTATAGTATATAAGCTTAAATTGATGAATTGGGAAAAGGGTAAAATTTTTAAAAGAATTTTAATTGCAATATTATTTCCCCCGTTATTTTCTTTTGGTCAAAAATTCACTTTTTCACATCTCGATATCGAGGATGGACTCATCCAGTCGCAGGTAACACATTTTGCTCAGGATAGTAAACACCGTTTATGGATCGCCACCTTTGGTGGTGCATGCCGGTTTGATGGTAAGGACTATCTTAAGATATCCAAATCAAAGGGGTTAAGCAGCAATTTTGTTTACACCGTTTTTGTTGATAAGCACGACAGGTTATGGATAGGTACAGATGATGGCTTGCTTTGCACCGCCAATGGTAAAAACCTGCGCTTTGCGGTGTCGCCGGGCCATAAAAACAATACTACTACGGCCATTGCCGCCGGTAAGGATGGTACCATATATTGCCTGGTTAACAACAAGCTTTACCGGGTACGCGATAAAAGCCTGGTGGCCATGCAAATAACCGGTAGCGATGAGTTGCTTACCTGTTTTAACATCAGCGACGCCGGGGTAATCTATGCCGCTGTGTATAATAAAGGGGTGTACAGTTTTGATCATAACAAATGGACGTTGCAGGCATCGTCAGCTTTTAAAGGCCAAACGGCGGTTATCGGAAAAATCCTTTTCGATAAATTTAAAAAAGGGAATATTTTACTTTGTTCCACTAACAACGTATTTCAGCTTGCGGGAGGCGAGCTAAAACCTTATGCCGATAATTTACTGGCCGGCGCTGCAAAGCCCTTTAGCTGCATTGAACAGGATGCCGATGGCAATTTATGGATAGGCAGCGTTAAAGGGGCATATTGCATCAAATCAAACAAGATCATTGGGTTTAACTCGCAAAACGGCTTTACCGACAACCCGGTGATTGATATTTATAACGATGTTGACAACAATTTGTGGCTGGGCACATCGGGCAGCGGCGCTTATAAGTACGAGGGCGACGGTTATTTAACGGCAAACCCAAAAGTACAAACCAATAACAGCCAGATCATTATCGGCCTTGCCAAAACAAAAAACGGCGAGGTGCTGGCCAATGTGAGCGGTACCGGCATCATGAAATACGAGCAGGGCGTTTTGTCGCCCTACTTGTTGCCAACCAATAACCTGAACACATCGCTGGTAAGCTGCCTTTTTACCGACAGGCAGCAAAATATATGGATAGGTACCAATTTTGGCGGATTGTGGCGATCTGATGGTGCCGGGCTTAAAATGTTCCCCTGGACCACCAGCAGCATCATCAATGTCATCAGCCAGGCTGCTGACGGCGCAATTTGGTTTGGTACATCGTTAGGATGTTACCGTATAGCCAAAAATGGTGTACAAGCCATTACCCGTGCCCCCACTTTTGTTTCTACGTTGTTACCCCTCGGGGCCGATTCGGTGCTTATAGGTACGCATAACGGGGTGCAGTTGGCTGTAGGTAATAAAATAGTGCTCGAGCCCGCTTTGTCGTTCTTAGATCGGTCATCAGTTTACAGTATGCTGCGTGTTGGTAACGCTATTTTATTTGGTACCGATGATAAAGGCGTATTTGTATGGCAGGTAAACACCAACAAGTATGTAAACATTGATGTTGCCGAAGGGCTTAAGTCAAGCAGCATATATTGTATGGCTGCGGATAATAACGGGCAAATATGGGTTGGTACGGGCAAGGGTGTTAATCGCTTAAAAAAATCGTCGGGCCGGCTGATGTTTAAGGTTTTAAACAACAGCTATCCAAAAAGCGAGATAGCCGAAGCCAACCAGGGCTCGTTGTTGCTTAGCGGCGATGAAATGCTGTTAGGTACCACCAAAGGCTTAAAAATATATAAAACTGCGCAGGTAAACCCGCGCGCAACCCCACCGCAAACCGTGTTGAACGAGGTGAGGATATATGGTAAGAATGGGAAATACCGCTCGCTGATGGACGATTCGGCTGCCGCCCCGTTAAAGCTCAGTCACGATCAGAACCATATAGCCATATCGTTTTTGGGTATTCATTTAAAAGATCCCGAGAGCGTTACTTACCAGTACCGTTTAACCGGCTTGAATGATAAATTTAGCCAGCCCGTTAAGAATCCTTTCGTTGAGTATTTTTCGCTGCCTCCCGGCAAATATTGCTTCGAAATAATATCTATCGACGGAAATGGGAGGCAGTCGGGCAACTCGGTACTGGCCCGGTTCGAGATCGTGCCCGCGTTTTACCAGGGTACCATATTCAAAATAATTGTGCTGCTTGCTTTTTTAATATGCGGCATTATTATACAAACCTTATGGCATCAAAAGAAAAAGCGGCGCAAAATGCTTTTAGAATCGATAAAAAAAGAAGAGGTGGTGAAGATACGCCAGCAAACCGCCGAAGATTTTCACGATGACCTGGGCAACAAATTAACACGCATATCTATCCTGTCAGAAATATTGCAGTCGCGTATGGGCGAGGGTAAAGAGGAAGAAAGAAAGCTGGTAGAGCAGATAAAATCGAACACGCTGTCGCTTTATAACGGTACCAAAGATATCCTTTGGGCGCTCAACCCCAGGAACGATAATTTATACGAGATACTTAGGCATATCAAAGAAATTGGCATTGAGCAGTTTGCAGACACGGCGATAAGTTTTGAGATGACCGGCTTACACACCGACCTGAAGCAATACCGGTTAAATATGGAACATAGCCGCAATTTGCTGATGATATTTAAAGAGCTGATCAATAACGTGCTTAAACATGCCCATGCAACAAGTGTGCGCATAATTGCCAGCCGGCAGGACAACGAAAAGCTGTTATTAGCCATCAGGGACGATGGGGTAGGCTTTGAGCCTGACATGCTTGCCACCGGCTATGGCATGAATAATATAAAGGCCCGCGCAAAACGCATTAACGCCCAGCTGAGTGTTGAAAGCAGCAAGGGCGCCGGAACCATAACCAAACTTATCATAAACCTGAAACAGGTATAACCATGGGTGCACCAACAAAAATAGTGATCATAGAGGATGATGATACCATCAGGAACGGCTACGAATTTCTGATAAACGCAAATAACGGCTATAAGGTTGTAAACACCTATCCTTCATTTGATATTGCTCAACATACTATTGGTACTGACCGGCCCGATGTTATTTTGCTTGATATACAGCTGCCGGGCACCGGCGGTATTGCCGCGCTGCCAAAACTAAAAAAGATGCTGCCCAACGTTTTGATACTTATCATTACGGTTTACGAATCGGAGCAGGTAATATTCGACGCGCTGATGAACGGCGCGTCGGGGTACCTTACCAAAAGCACCCCCTCGGTAAAGATCATCGAGGCTATACGCGAAGTATGCGAGGGCGGAGGGCCCATGAGTGTAAATATTGCACGCATGGTTATCTCGTCTTTCAGGCGTAACCAGGACTCGCCACTCTCAAAACGCGAAACTCAAATATTAGAAATGATAGCCAGCGGTAAAAGCCGGAGCATGGTTGCCAAAGAACTTTTCATCGACCTGGAAACCGTTAGGAGCCATATCAAAAAAATTTACATCAAGCTTGATGTAAACTCGCGCTCAGAGGCAATAACGGCCGCGAAAAAGAACAAATTTATTTGAATTTACCGGCAAAAAACTCAGGAAAATTCTAAAAATCACCCCGACTGGGGGATACGCCGCGCTAAACCACAGCTTAAATTTGATTAACAATTAAAAAGGCAGCTTTTGTTATTGGTAACCACTGTGTTCCAAATAATTAAGCTTCTGTTTTAATATTAACAACTACGGCTATGGAGATAAAATATGTCACACTATTTGCAGCTGATATAAACGAGCAGACGGCATTTTGCCAGGATAAACTGGGGTGCAAAATTAAAAAGGAAACCAGCTTTTTTGACGGGCAGCCCTGCACCATTTTAAATGGCCAGCAATTTAATATAAACCTGGTGGTAATCAAGAGCAATGATGGGGCGAAGCATAGCAGTACAGTTATCCTTAACTCAAAGGATTTCCTGAAAGATCATTACGAATTAAAGCAAAAAGGAATCCAGTTTCAGTCCGCGCCCGAGTACACTGCCGGTGGCCTGGCCGCCGCTTTTACCGACCCCGCCGCTAACCGCTGGCTGCTTTTAGAAGAACGGGAATATAACGAAGAATAAGATGGACTACCTAAAGGTATTAAAGAATAATAACAAGATAATCAGTAAAACAACCTACTGTAAAGAGGACGTTCAAACCGCTGCCGACCTTACCCTGCGCTGTGTTTTTTCGGGTAACGAACGGTGCAGCATTGGTCGCCGGGAGCTTTTGATATATGCCGATTCGTTTATTATGCTGAATAAGGGTACACAATACAATACCTGTATCAGTTCTGAAACGCCCGTGCAATCTTTCGCTGTTACCTTTGATAAAGATTTTGTAAACGATTTTTATAGCAGCTATACGTTATCGAACTGTAAGTTATTAAACGGCATAACAGATACCGCCGAAAACAAGCTTAACGAAACTTTATACCCCTTTAACGGCGACATCAAATTTAATTTATCGCACCTTAAGGCCAATTTAGACAGCGGCCTGAACGACGAATTATTGATAAACGAGTACCTGCATCACTGCCTGATAACCTACAATTCGGTTTATAACAAAGAAATATTTGAAAAAGCCCGTTTGCTATCTATACAAAATGCAGGTACGCGCCTGGAAATATTGCGCAGGCTAAACCTTGCCAAAGAGTACCTATACAGCAATTACGATAAAAATATAAACCTGAATGAACTCGCCGCTTACGCTTGCCTGTCGGTAAATCATTTGCTGCGCACATTTAAGCAGGCCTTTGGCCGCTCGCCACACCAGTTTTTGACTGATATTCGCTTAAAAAGGGCGCAGCAACTGTTGCGCAAAAGCAATTATTCGGTTAACGAGGTGGTAACCCTTATCGGTTTTGAGTGCCCCAGCTCGTTCATACGTCTTTTCAAACAGCGGTTCGAAACAACACCGCTTATCTACCGCCAGTCGGCGTAGTGCACATTGTTCCTGACGTGTTACACCTGCCTCAAAACAGGTGCATCCCGTTACGAATGGTGATTCTCGCACATCCTTACTGTTCCGCATCGGCTATTATTGCTTACATAAATGCATACCTGTGCACAGGGGTGTTTTAACTGATTTCATATACTAAAAACAACTAAATGAAAAAAATTTTACTGATCTGCATGTGTTTTTTACTGCTCTTCAAAACACAACTGTTTGCGCAGGAGCGCACCGTTAGCGGTACGGTTACTGCAAAAGAAGATGGGCAGCCCATCCCCGGGGTAACCGTGAAAATTAAGGGAACAACAATTGGTATGCAAACCGGCACCGATGGTAAATATGCTATAAAAGCGGCTAATGGCGCTGTTTTAACGTTTTCGTTTCTGGGCTATAACGAACAGCAGTTAACGGTAAACAAGGATATTATCAATGTTGTGCTTACGGTTAACAGCCGCCAGCTTGGCGAGGTGGTAGTAACCGGCCTGGGTATAAACAAGGCCAAAAAAACACTTGGCTACGCGCAAACTTCGGTTAAAAATGAAGAGATAAACAAGTCGGCGCCTATCAACCTGCTGGGTGGCCTGCAGGGTAAAATATCCGGCGTAAATATCTCTAACGTATCAGGTGCGGCGGGTGGTTCTACCAAGGTAATATTAAGGGGTTATACTTCCATAGGGGGTACCAATCAGCCCTTATATGTGGTAGATGGTGTTCCATTGAACAATTCCAGGAGCGGGTCTGACGATAATTTCGACTTTGGTAACAACGCAAACGATATCGACCCTAACCTGATTGATAACATCAGCTTTTTGAAAGGTTCGGCGGCCAGTGCTATCTACGGCTCGCGCGGATCAAACGGGGTAATTGTTATTACCACCAAAAAGGGTAAGACCGGTAAGCCCACTGTCGATTTTTCTTCGGCGGCAACGCTTACCAATGTAGCCTACGTTTACAAACCGCAGGAAATTTTTGGCCAGGGCTGGGACGGGCATTTTGTACCCGGCGAAAACGGTAACTGGGGCCCTAAATACGATGGTCAGCTTAGGCCATGGGGCGCTGTGGTAAACAACACGCAACTTATAAAGCCATTTTCGTTCATTAAAAATAACATAAGAGATACCTACGATAACGGCCTTGATTTTAACAACAACATTACCATAAGCGGTGGTACCGACGCCTCTAACTACTTATTATCTTACAATAATATTCACAGCGATGGGGTGTTACCAGGCAATGTTGATGGCTTTTCGAGAAATAACTTTACATTAAAGGGTGGTACCAATTACAAAAACTTTTCGGCCGACGCTACGCTGAACTATGTGGCCAAGAACGGAAGCTTTGTGGCCACCGGTCAGGGCCCAACGGGGGTAGCCAACACGTTTTACGAAAGTGTTTTGCAAATACCTGGCGATATCCCTATTAAAGACCTGAGGGATTACAAAAATCTGTATTTCAATACGGATAACTACTATACTCCGTTTGCCGAAAACCCGTATTATACCTTATACGAAAACGGCAGCCGAACTAAAACCGACAGGCTTTACGGTAATATTAACCTGAACTACAAACTGGCACCATGGGTTACCCTGCAATTACAGCAAGGGGCTGACGTAAGCAACGCAGGTACAAAAATTTGGTACAACAGCAATTCGCCTACACCGGGCAGCTGGGTTGGCGGCGGCAATACCGAAGGCCAGTCAAGGGCGCCGGATGATGGCGGTGTTGAAGAAGATAACTACCAGAATTACGAGTACGATACCAAATTGCAGGCTTTGTTTGTTAACAAGATTGGAGCTGATTTTGATATAAACGCAGTAGCCGGTGTAAACTATAACGACAGGGGCAGCCGCAGCGTGGCAACATCCATCCAGGGCTTAGCTATCCCGGGGTTCTTCAACCTGTCTAATAGCGTAAACAAACCGTCAAGCGCCGAATCTGAAAGCCATCGCCGCCTGGTAGGTTTTTACGGGCAGGCTACCGTGGGTTATAAAAACTATTTATACCTAACCGTTACCGGCCGTAACGATATAACCTCAACGCTGGCAACGGGTAACAATAGCTATTTTTACCCTGCCGCAAACGCGTCTTACATACTGTCGCAAGCGCTTGATCTGAAAAGTTCGGTGGTTAGTTATATAAAATTGAGAGGCAGCTACGGTGAAACCGGTAGCGATACCGACCCTTACAATATCAACAACGTGCTGTCGTCTACCAGCGTTGGGCTTGGGTTTGGCAGCATCAGGTTCCCGTTACAAGGAGTGCCGGGCTTTACCATCAACAACACGCTGCTTAATACTAACTTAAGGCCCGAGCGTGTAAAAGAATACGAATTTGGCGGCGAGTTCAGGTTTTTGAACGACCGGTTAGGGATAGACCTTACCTACTACCAACGGACCCGCCAGGACCAGATCTTAGCTGTACCGATCGCTCCAAGCGGTGGTTACTCGTTCGAGCTGGTGAACTTTGGCGCGGTACGCAACCGTGGTATCGAACTGGCGTTTAGCGCAACTCCGGTAAAAACATCGCTGGTTAACTGGGATATCAACTACACTTTCTCGAAGAGCAGGAGTGTTGTTACCGCGCTGCCCGACGGCTTAGATAAAGTAATACTACAGCAAGACGGTTACGGCGGCGAGTTTGTAGCCATAAAAGATCAGCCCCTTGGTATTTTACAGGCACCTGTGCCTGCTTACGACCCGCAAGGCCACATTGTTGTAGATAGCCAGGGTTTCCCGATAGCCGCATCGGCTAACGGCAGCTATGGTAACTTCCAGCACGATTTTGTAATGGGCTTTAACAGCAATATAAGGGTACAGAACTTTACACTGGGCTTTACTGCCGAGTGGGATAAAGGCGGTAAGTTCTACTCGGGCACGGCTGACCTGTTTAACTTTGTTGGTGCCGATCCCCGCACCACTTATAACGATCGCAACCCATTTATTGTGCCTAACTCGGTACAGCAGGTTAAAGATGCAAACGGCAATGTTACAGGCTATATTGAAAACACTACCCCGATAAGCGAAAGCGATAACGACGATTATTATTATACCACATCTAACAAAGCGCTGGCATGGTCAAGAGATATCCTTGACAGGAGCTTTGTTAAGCTTCGCGAGGTTATTGTTAATTACAATCTGCCCAAAAGCTTAACCAATAAATTGGGTGTATCCAAGGCATCGATAGGGGTGTATGGCCGTAACTTGTATACCTGGCTTCCGGCAGGTAATAAGGTAGTTGACCCCGAAGTATCAAACTACGGAACAGACCTGGCCAGCGAATACGGCGAATTCCGTACAGCGCCGCCATTGCGTTATTTCGGCGCCGCACTAAAAGTTACATTTTAACATTCTGATTCATGAAAAGTAGAAACAACCATATAAAAATTCTTTTTACTGCCGCCGTTGCATGCTTAACGCTGGGCTGCAGTAAGATCAATGAAATTAACGTAAGCCCCAACAACCCCTCGATAGATAAGGCTACCCCGCAGGTGCTGTTCCCGTCGGGGGTAATATCTACCGCGGCAATGACAGGCGGCGAGCTAAATATTATTGGCGGCATCTGGTCGCAGTACTGGACTCAGTCGCCGGCGGCTAATCAGTTCAAAACCATCGACTCGTATAACTTGCAAAGGCAGGACTTTAACCGTGGTTATAACGAACTATTCTCGGGCGCGCTGGCCGACTACCAGCTGGCTATTGACAAGGCGAAAGCGAATAACCAAAACCAGTTTTTACTGATGTGTACGGTAATGAAAGCTTATACCTATGAGGTACTTGTAGACTTATACGATAAAGTGCCTTACACCGAAGCTTTTCAGGGTGCCAAAAACCTTCAGCCAAAGTTTGATGATGGTTATGATGTTTACAAGGCATTAATTGCCGAGATAGACGCTGCCCTGGCTACTGACTATGATGTAGACCTTTCGGCAGCCGATTCAAAGGTGGACCTGTTGTTTGGCGGCGACGGCACTGCAACCCCTGCCGATCAAATGGCTAACTGGCGTAAATTTGCCAACACGCTTAAACTGAAAATGTACCTGCGCATGGTAAATACACATGCGGCCGAAGCGGAAGCGGGTGTACGCGCCCTTTATGCTGCAAACGCCGAGTTTTTAGACAGAAGCGCGGTAGTAGATGTGTTTAAAGACGAAACAGATCAGCGGAACCCCATATATGAGTATACGGTGAAGAACCTGGGTGCTAACGATCTGCGCGCAAGTAAAACATTTACCAGCTGGCTGGTTGCTAACGATGATGCACGCATTAAAGAATACTTTGGCACCGCTGCCCCAACACCTATCGATCAGGGTAACTTTAATGCCCCGCAAACGGCACAGCCGGGCTATTATATTGCAACAGCGCCTGCTTTTGGCCCAAGCGACCCTGTTTATTTTTTAACCGAGGCCGAATCGTATTTTTTACAGGCCGAGGCTGCGGCGCGCTATAATGTGGGCAACGCTTCGTCGCTTTATACCGATGGCGTAAACGCGGCTTTTGCGCAGTACGACCTGCCGGCACCTACAACCGGGGTGTACGCTTACCCTAACAGTGGTAATTTCCAAACCAATTTGCGGGCTATCATTTATCAAAAATGGGCGTCGTACCCAAATTCGCACGCGCTTGAAGGATTTTTTGACCAGGAACGTACCGGCTACCCCGAGATCAGCCCGGTATACTCGCTGGATCCTGCTTACAAGCCGGGCGAATGGGTGTACTCTAAAAACGGAGTTACCGGCGGTAAGTTCCCTAAAAGGCTGGTATATCCGGATGTGGAAAGAAGCCGTAACAGCAATACACCACCCGAAGTGCCTATTACTACCCCTGTATGGTGGGGATTGCCAAATTAATTAACAGCAAAAAAAGATATTATGAAAAGATATATAAGTTACATCGCCCTAATGTTAACAGGGGTAATACTTGTTTCGTGCCACAAGGATAATTTTAATTACAAGCCAGGTTATGTGGGCCGCTCTAAAATAACCATATACCCCATTATCACGGTTAAGGGGGATGATTATGTGCTGGTTAAAAAAGGGGATACCTATAACGACCCGGGTGCTACAGCCAAAGCCGGTACCGAGGATGTTGAAATAACCAGCACCGCTATAAACACAAATGCCTCGGGCGTGTATACCCAAACATATACCGCCACCAACGCAGATGGTTTTTCGGCGACGGCTACACGCCACGTGGTAGTTTACGATACCGATGCAAGTGCCGCCTCAAACGATTTTTCGGGTAATTATGCCCGGAGTACAAACGGCTCTGTGGCCGAAGTAACAAAGCTCGCGCCGGGCGTTTACTCGGTTTTTAACCCCGGCGGCGCACCCGGGACCAACCTTACCGTAATAGCGTTTAATGATACCGGCAATGATTTTTACATCCCGCAGCAAAATGCCAGCGATGGGTCGCCCACCAGTTCGTCGCAAGAGTCATCGGTAAGCGCACCCGGCGGCAAACTCGCGGGTTTTAAATGGGCAATTGTAAACCCAACTTACGGGCCGGCGGTAAGGATATTCAATAAAATATAATTAAGCAACCATGAAAAAAATAATCAATATAAAAAATTTATTGCTAACCGCGCTGGTTGCGGCTACATTTACCTCGTGCCAAAAGGATGAAGTTATTGGCGGTACTGCCGTACAGAACCTGTCAGGCGAGTTTTGGGTGAAGCTTGACAATGGCGCCGACCCGACGGGTACTTTTGACGATAGCTATTACACCCTATCAACCTACAACACCGCATCAAACAAGGCAGACAGCTTGTGGATAGACGATGACTACGACAGCCCCGCAGGAAAGCCCTTCTGGGCCATTAAGGGCAAAATTGGCGCCGATGTTAAAAACCTTGCATTTTCGGGCAAAGATGCAGCCAACCAGATATACGAGAGCAAGTTTACCATAAGCAACGGTAAAATATTAAGAGGGGCAGCCACAGCGCCGGGCACCAAACTAAAAACAGATTCGATATACTTCGAGGTGCAGTTTGATGACGATCCTGTTCCGGGCACGGTTCACAAAGTGAGCGGCTATGCCCGCACCCGCTTTGATGCTGACGATCATTATTAATTAACTAATCGACCATAACGGGTAGCCGGGGCTTAAAAACCCCGGCTTTTTTAGAATAGTGATTTTCACCTATTGGTAATTTTAAACATTATCTAAGTTTGAAATACTGACCGTGATGTTAATAATATGGTCGGTTAATAGTTATTGAAAAGTCAGTCACGCGAGGTGGGTGACTTTTTTTATTATACAAGGCGCTAAACGCTGTTCGTTTCGCCCGCGGCACAAAAAAATATTGAATTGGGAGTGGTTACAGAGGCCGCATTACCAAAAGTTTATGTGGATATAGAAAAAACTGCGGGGTAATGGTGAACTTTCTTTCTAACACTTTGCGTTACAGCCCGGAAAAATCAAGGATCATTATTTACACCCGGGCGCAGGGTGATGAAGTTATCTTTTCGGTAAAAGACCAAGGGAATGGGATAGACTATATCAAACGGTTGCAGTCACCTGCAGTTGCAATAAGTTTAGGTATATTTGTTAACCGCTTTAACAGTAATATCCATATGGCCTACTACTCACAACCAACCGTGGCGCTCGACAGCTTGTTCCCGCAATTTGAGCCTGCATTGAAAGCATTTCTTCAGGAAAATGCGCATTTGGTACGGGTTGCTGCCGGAGAGCAGATCATGCGTACGGGACAATACATCCGCGCAACGGTTATGGTACTCGAGGGTCGCGTAAAACTGTATCGGGAGGGGGAGGAGGGCGGCGAATTTTTTATGTACTATCTGGAACCGGGCGATGCCTGCGCGCTCTCGATGATCTGCGCAACCAAACAGCAAACCAGCCAGGTAACGGCCAAAGCCGTTGAAGATACACTATTGCTTAGCATACCGATAATGTTAATGGACGAAATGATGAAGCAGTTTAAAACATGGTATTATTTTGTATTGGAAACTTATCGCGCGCGTTACGAAGAGTTGTTGGTGGTTATTGACCATATCGCGTTCAAAAGCATGGATGAACGCCTGTATTTCTACCTGTCCGGTCAGTATAAAAAGCTGGCTAAACGCGAATTGCGCATAACCCATCAAGAAATAGCGGCCGACCTGAATTCCTCGCGCGAGGTGATCTCCCGTTTACTCAAGAAAATGGAACAACGCGGCGACCTGCGGCTGCATCGAAGCGCTATAGAATGGCTTAAATAGCCGGCACCCCCGTTAACGTACGCTGAAGGAACGGCTAAGGCTATCCGCCCAGCCAATCAACCTTTGCTTTTCTGCTGCTGAAAGCACCGCATCGCGATGGATCATCGTATAGATGCCCAATGGCATTTCGTCTTCCTTGATCTCGTCTACCAGGTCGCTCAATTTGTGCTGTTTCCTGTTGGTGCTGTATGTATTAAATTCATCAAAGTTGAGGTGCTCCTTACCCTCGTTTACATCGTGTGCCAGCAGCCACGCCACGGGTTGTATGGTATTATACCACGGATAGTACGTATTATTGGAATGGCAGTCATAACAGCTGCGTTTTAGCACGGTACGCACATCCGCCGGAACGTTGTAAAATTTTTCAATTCCGTTTACGGATGGCCCGGACGATATGTTTTTTGAAGGCCTTATCAGTTGTATAGCTATAAACAGCGCCAACACGCCCAAAAGTATTTTCTTTAAAATTGTCATCGATAGCAGCTTAAATTTTTATTCCAAATAAATAACCAACCAGCGCGGATAAGCCCATGGCAAGCGTTCCCCAGATGGTGATCCGGATGATCGCTTTTTTAACGTCGGAGCCTCCGGCACGTGCCGCGATGGCGCCCAGAATGCTCAGGAACAAGATGGTGAAAGCATACAGGTAATATTCCATTTGCCTGACGGGCGCGAACAAGATAACCATAAGCGGCAGCACCCCGCCCGTGGTGAAAGATGCACCCGATGCCAGCGCCGCCTGTATTGGATTTGCCTGGCTGATCTCGTTAATGCCCAACTCGTCGCGCACATGCGCGCCTAAGGCATCTGCCGCCATCAGTTCAGTAGCTACCTGCCTGGCCGTTTCTTTTTTTAGTCCACGCCGCTCATATATTTCTGCCAATATATTTAGCTCCGCCTCGGGCATATCCTTTAATTCTTGCGCTTCCCGGGTGATATCGGCTTGCTCCGTATCGGTTTGCGAGCTAACCGACACATATTCGCCCGCCGCCATCGATAATGCGCCCGCCACCAGCCCGGCAACCGTTGCCAAAACAATCGGCTCCCTGGTATTGCTTGCTGCGGCTACGCCGATGGCGAGGCTTGAAATGGATATGATACCGTCATTAGCCCCCAGAACGGCTGCCCTGAGCCAGTTGCTGCGTTTGATGTAATGACTGTCCAGATAATTATCTATAGTTAGCATAGTAAAACCTGATTAAGCGGCAAGTTAATAAAAGCGACCGTATTTTGATAGTGTCAATGAGGCAGCTGTTCTTTGACGCGGCCGTACAGAAATGTTCCCGCAAGCGCGCCTAAAACAACAATGGTCATGGCCAGATAACCATAGCCAATGTTCACAAACATTGGCCCGGGGCAGGCGCCTGTAAGCGCCCAGCCCAAACCGAATATCAGGCCGCCCGCGGCATACTTTACCCATTGTTTATCTTTTGCAGCAAGCCTGATCTGAACGCCTTGCGCATCGCGCAGTTTAAACTTTTTGATCAGGAAAACCGAGATCATTCCAAAAAATACCGCCGTGCCAATGATGCCATACATATGGAAGGATTGAAAACGGAACATTTCCTGAATCCGATACCAGCTTACCGCTTCTGATTTCACCATTACGATGCCGAAAACGATGCCGGCTAAAATAAACTTAAGTCCTTTCATGATTAAAATATCAGCGGAAATAATAAGTGGGTCATGATCAGACCGCCCGCAAAAAAGCCGATCACAGCTACTAACGACGGCAACTGCAGGTTAGACAGGCCACTGATGGCATGCCCCGACGTACAGCCTCCCGCATAGCGCGAGCCAAAGCCGATCAGCAGGCCGCCTGCAAGCATCAGACCGATATTCTGTAACGACAATGCCTGCAGCCCGAATAGCTGTTCGGGTTCTAATTGTCCGTCAAAATGTATACCCAGCGCACTCAGGTCGGTAATAGTTGCTGCAGATAATTGCAGGGGCTGTTGGCTTTGCAACCAGGTACGGGCAATTAAACCACCCAGAACAGAACCCAGCAGGAACAGCAGGTTCCATTTTTGAGTTTTCCAGTCGAAATCAAAAAAAGACGTTTTTTTGCCCGCGCCGGCCAGGGTGCAAAGCGTTCGCAGATTAGAGGAAAAACCAAAGGATTTGCCAAAAAACAATAAAGTTACCATGATAGCCGCAATAACGGCCCCCGAGGTGTACCAGGGCCAGGGTTGCTTAAGTAATTCGATCATATTCAAAAATAATACTATTTATACAACGGAGGTTGGGCAAACATAATCTGTTATTTTAAACCGGCCTGATGCTTTCATCGCGTTAAAACCCCCTTTAATATCAATAAGGTTATCATATCCCCGCGCGCGCAGCATCGAATTAAAGATCATGGAACGGTACCCGCCGGCACAATGCACAAAGTACTTTTCGTTTTTGGCAAGTTTAGCTATCTCTTCATTGATCGTATCTAAGGGAAGTGTTTCTGCACCTTTAACATGCTCTGACAGGTATTCCGGATATTTTCTGACGTCCAGCAGCCTTACCCGTTCGCCCGATGCCTCCAGGTCGGCAACTTCCTCCGGCGTCAGCGAAACGATATGGTCGGTTTCTTTTCCTGCAATTGTCCACGCGGGCATGCCGCCTTTCAGGTATCCAATAGCATGATCAAAGCCCACCCGCGCTAAACGGGTCACTACCTCCTCCTCACGGCCCGCTTCGGTAATCAGCAGTATCGGCTGCTCAATATCGGGTATCAGGGCGCCAACCCATGGGGCAAAGTTACCATCGATTCCGATGTTCACCGCATTCGGGATGAATTGCCGGGCAAAATCCTGTGCGTCGCGGGTATCCAGGATCAGGGCGCCCGTTTCATTAGCTGTGGCTTCAAATTCTTCTGCCGAAAGTGGCTTCGTGCCATGACTGATCACCTCATCGATATTTTCGTAACCCTCCTTATTCATTTTTACATTTTTTGGAAAATATGCAGGCGGCGCGGTAAGGCCCCGGGTCACTTCTGTGATAAATTCCTGCCGTGTCATGTTAGCGCGCAGCGCGTAGTTGTATTTTTTTTGGTTCCCCAACGTATCGGTAGTTTCCTGGCTCATGTTTTTGCCGCAGGCGGAGCCGGCCCCGTGAGCAGGGTAAACAATAATGTTGTTTGCCAAAGGCATGATCTTGTTTCGCAACGAGTCGTAAAGCGTTCCGGCTAACTGTTCCATGGTCATACCGGCTGCTTTTTGCGCCAGGTCCGGACGGCCCACATCGCCGATAAATAGCGTGTCACCTGAAAATAGTGCCGTTTCTTTACCGTTTTCATCGGTCAGCAAATAACAGGTGGACTCCAGGGTATGGCCGGGTGTGTGTATCACACGCAGTTTTACTTTGCCCAGCGCCAGTTCGTCGCCGTCTTTAGCTACATGGGCAGCAAAAGCAGGGGCCGCTGTAGGGCCGTATACAATTTCCGCTCCGGTTTTATTAGCCAGGTCGATATGCCCGGATACGAAATCAGCGTGAAAGTGGGTTTCTAACACGTACTTCACCGTTGCGCCGCCACGTTTGGCCCGTTCAATATACGGTGAAACTTCGCGTAACGGATCGATGATCGCGGCTTCGTTTTCTGATTGGATGTAGTAGGCGCCCTGCGCCAGGCATCCGGTGTAGATCTGTTCAATGATCATAGCTAAATAATTTAAATTCAAATTTCTGTAAATGATTTATTGATTTCGGTGACCATGGTCACACTTCATGAGCTCAGCACAAGTTCTTTAATAACGATGTAGCTACCCATGGCCAGCACAAACCAGCCGAAGCCCTTTTTGAGCTTGCTGCCATCTATTTTTTTGTTAAGCATGCCGCCAAAAAAAATTCCGGCAACGGCGATGGCCGTAATTTTCAATAGAAAAAACCAGTTAATGGTGAAATGACCCAGGTCGCCGGTAAACCCGATCAGCGAATTAAGGGCGATGATCAACAATGACGTGCCTACAGCTTCTTTGATATGTAAGCCTACCAACAGCACCAGGGCAGGTATCAGCAGGAAGCCGCCGCCGGCACCAAGGATGCCCGTTGCCAGGCCGATAGCTATCCCGTAACCAAAAAGCTTAGGCAGGTTTAATGACCTTGAACCTGCTGTAAGTTCACGATCATTTGCATTGCCGGTACGGATCATGGCGCTTGCGGCCAGGACCATCAGTATCGCGAAAAGGATCATAGTTAGCCGGTTTGCTGTTATTTCAAATGAGCCGACCTGGCCGATATGTTTTGGAATAGCCGGAATAAGGAACCTTCTGGTAAGAAAAACGGTGGTGATTGAGCTAAACCCAAACAGCAGCGCAGCTTTAATATTGACCAGGTTTTGCCGGTAACTGTTGATGGCGCCTACCAGACTGGTAGACCCGACGATGAACAAAGAGTACGATGTGGCAAGCAGTGGGTTGATGCCGAACAGGTAAACCAGAACAGGCACGGTTATGATGGACCCCCCACCGCCGATCAAACCAAGCGAAATACCAATAAAAGCAGCTGCAAAATAAGCGATCATCTCCATGACCGCAAAAATCTGCATATCCAAACTTAAGTACGGTGACTCTGGTCACATTTGATCTTGTAACGCCAAAAAAGACCAGCCTCCTTTTTGCTATAATAATCAAAGTGCCCGGATCTTCGGTAGCACAGCAGTTCTATCAAGCGGAAGGTCTGGTCTTTGTTAGCTTGTGGATGTAACACTATGGGTGTAAAATGAGTGGCTGGTTTACCGGAGTATACTACCCATCATAAAATATCCAGGTCTCGCGCTACGTAATAGCTGGGTACCAGCGGCCGGTAGCCGATCTTTCTGAGTTTGGAGATGTCCATGATACCTTCGAAGGGGTCAGTTAAGGGGCCTTGTTCGGCGTCAAAGGTCTCCGTTGCTTTTCCGAAGGCATCTGCAAGTTCGTAAAGGCTGATGGGAGCATCGTCGGCAATGTTATAGATCTGGCCATTGAGGCCGTCTGTTTGCAGCAGTATTTGTATGCCCTGGGCCACATCTAAATGATGTACCATTTGCATGCGCCAGCCGGAATGACGGTTCCATTTTTTTAACAGCGGCAAGATCTCTTCGATGTGTGGGTCTTTGTCGCCATAGACAAAGGCTAAGCGGAGGATGCGGACATCCAGTTCCTTGTTCAGGAGCTCTTCTTCGGCGGCGATCTTACTGGAAGAATAAGCCCTGGGGTCATTGCTGTTCAATACCTCGTCTTCTTTGGCCGGGTGGCCATAACCCGAACTATAAACATTGCTGGTGCTGGTAAATACAAATCTTTTTACGCCTGCAGCTATAGCGGCATCGGCCAGCGCGATGGCACCGTCGTGGTTGGTTTTGACAATGCTGTCATTATCAGTGGTACGGAACAGGGCGGCGAGGTGCACCACTGCGTCTATGCCCGATACTGCGGGAACCAGGGTAGCTGCATCGAACAAGTCACCAACGATGACTTCGGTGTTTGCCGGGGCTTTAGCGGCATCACGCACCAATACACGGACAGTATAGCCTTTAGCTATTAAACGGGGAACTAATCTGCTGCCAACCTTACCGGTGGCACCGGTTACTAATATTTTCATAACCCAAAGGTCGGTCGATACGGAAAGGTCCGCAAACAAAAATCAAACCAATAAGTATGATAATCAAACCTGCCGGAACGACTTTGGCGTAGTCCCCGTTATTCTTTTAAAGTAATTATTAAAGTAAGTCGGGTATTCAAAACCCAGGGCATAGGCAATATCTGCAACGCTCCAATCGGTATGCTTCAACAAGGCTTTCGCTTCGGCAGCTATGCGTTCAGTAATATGTACCGAAGTGGGTTTGCCCGTCGCTTCTTTAACGGCGCGGTTAAGATAATTGACGTGTATTGCGAGTTTGGCTGCAAAATCCTGCGGCGTTCGCAGTTTCAACGGCGCTGCGGTATGTTCGATGGGAAATTGCCTTTCCAGCAAATCTATAAACGAGTGTGTGATGCGGGCGGCACCGTTTTGCAGGCTGCGGGCCGGCGGCTGTATGGCCAGTGCCTCATGAACGATCAGTTCAATGCAATTCTTGATCACATCACGCTTATAGCTATAATCGCTGTGATGAACAGCCAGCATCTTTTGAAAGATACCCGTCATAAAAGCGGCCTGTTCTATGTTCAGGGGTATCATTGGGTTTTCGCTGGCGTTCCAAAGCGGCGACTTTTTGACGATCGCCGGCATGAATGCTTCGGTAAAGATACAGGCGTAGCCGGTCGTATTCACCGAGCGCCGGACGACAGAACGCGACACCCTGGGGTTAACAAAGAACAGCACCGTCCCACTCAGCTCCAGCACCTCGCCGCCATATCCAACGGTCATTTCACCCGTCACCAGGCCCATCTTATAAAAATCGCGCCGCCCGTGCACTGCCGGTACCTCGACTATAGCAGGCAACTCATGGATCTTAAAACCTTGCAGCTTTAGTTCCAACATGTTTACGCCCGGTATCTCATTCACCATAGCGCAAAATTAATAAAATCAAACCTGATTATAGGGTTGGTAATTACATTATCAATCTTACCCCGCCAAGTTCTGAAACATGATAAGGAAATTTGTTACCGGGTGAACCGATGAACATGAAATTTTTTGGAATGTTCCATTCCTTCGATAGCTGGTCTATCATTTCCGGGCCGAACCGTCCCTCGATCTCTACAAAATCAATGTCAATATCCGGATACGCCCGGTCAAGCACCTCGATATCTTTTTTTAAATGGTCGTTGTTACTGTCCTCGTTGGCGATATGAACGATCTTCAGACGTTTCGTGGCTTCGTTCTCTTCTACGTAGATCATTACCCGGTTCAAAACGGCGACATTGTCACCACGGGTAAAAAAAACCAGTTCCTGCGAATTAAGCTTGATCAAAGCACGGTAGGGCCGTATCGTTCTTTTCACCAGCCGCTGTAAAGGTTGGCCTGCGTAACTAACCGCATAGATGAGCCATCTGGTGACCCGTGCGCGGTTCAGCATTACCAGGATGAACAATACAGTTGGGATGAGATATTGAATAAAAACGTAGAACGATGGCAGGTTAAGCCGCATGTTGCCCAAGAAGGCCGCAACGATGAAGCCGATGGCTACGATGACGGAAATTACCGTGGCGCGTTCAGGGCGGGGCAGCTTTTCACGCTTCGCCTTCAAGAGCAGATTTCCTACCCCGAACAGGGCCATCACCAACAGGAAAGAAAAAGTATACACACCCGCCAGGCTGGGCAGGTCAGCCTTGGTCACTAACAATATAGACACGCATAAAAGGAAGAAGCCGATAACGATCCTGTAGTTTACGCCCCTGCGGTTTTGGGCCAGAAAGAAGTTTGGCAATATCCTGTCCAGCGTGATCCGCTCGGCAAGGCCCGTTACGCCAACATAGGAGGTTAAAACAGCGCCGCTCAATACCAGCACCGCGTCGATTACAATGAAATGGCTGAGCCAGCTGCCACCGGCCTTTTCTCCCATGAACGAAAGCAGCGATTCCTGGTGACCGCCGATGTCTGCCATGGGCAGGACGGCCAGCGCAAGCAGCGCAATAACGGGGTTAAAGAAACTTACCACGCCCCACATGTTGCGCAGCGTTTTCGGAAATACCCCCGGTTTTTGTTCTTCAACAAAGTTGGCCGAGCTCTCGAATCCGGAGATGCCGAGCATAGCTGCCGAAAAACCCAGGAATAACGCAGTGAAGACGCCGCCCGAAGTGACCGGGAGATGCCAGTTAGACAAGAAAATGCCTGTTCCATGCTGAATGACAAACCAGCAGGCCGCCAGCACGAGCAATACGAGCGAAACGATATGGGTGATAAAGATGATGACGGCTATAAATGCGGACTCGCCGATACCAATGATCGTGAGCATCATGAAGATAACCAGGACCATGATCGTTGCGGGGATCAACGGAAGATCGTGAACGATGTCATGAAAATAGAACATGGCCTCGTAAGCCGAGATCACCGCGGTAGCCATGTAAGATAAAATGGTGAGGCAGGCGGCAAATGAAGCAGTACGCTTGGAGGCGGTATTCAGTAAAACGTTGTAGGCGCCACCATTCAATGGCAGGGCCCCGACCACTTCCCCATAGATCTTCCGGAACAGGAAAAGCACCAAGGCCACTACCAGCAGTGATATCCAGGCATACTGCCCTGCATAGGCAATGGTCAATGCAGAAACATACAAACAGGAAGAACTGATATCGTTACCCGAGATGGCAGTTGCCTGCAGTTCGTTAAGTTTATGCAGTGTAATGTTTTTTGTACTCATAGACGGGCGTTAAATCCTGCGTTATCAATAGAATACGCATTTTGAAGCGTTTTTGTTTGGATGGCGATAGGGCAGAGAGCCGCGCGCAATTTGGATTCATAGTTTAATTTTCAGTGTATCAGGACTACCTCAGAAGGGAATTGCATCATGCACTTATTGAAGTGGCCGATGCAAGGGAGAAGCCGGAGGATTGAGGGCGGGGGTTAAGGTAATTACATCAACCACCGTATCAAAAGATGGTTAACATGGTTAACATAATTAGCGCTTAATTTAAGTTAAACTATTGATTATCAATATTTTAATTTTAAATCGTGTTAACCATGATTTACCTGCTTTTCCTCGTTTCGTTTTTGGCCTGTATTACAATTGGGTTAGCGTGAGGTGGGGAGTGTACCTTTCGCCGGTTTAAGCGTGGACGCTTTGATGGGCCGGGGGATATCCACTTGAGTATATTAACAATTTAAAGAACGATTAAGAATAAATATGGCACCATCGCCCCAGGTACAGGATTTTCCATTATTGCCCGAAGTATTTCGGGAAGGGCTTACGCTTGGCTTAATTTCGAGGGAGGAGGTTGTTTTGTGGGCCGATCGCATTATTGCGGAAACCGATGAACCCGACTATTTTTTTATCGAGGTATCGCTTAGCCACGATGTAAACGGCCTTATTGAAGTATTAAACAAGTATGTTAAGCCGACTTACAACCCGATATGCGACAGGGTGCTTTTGGGGCTTGTATACCACCGGCAGCCGATAGATGACGTGGAAGAAGTGGAGAAGGTAGCAACCATGATAGGTTTCATGTCATCATGGGATAGGTTAACCTCTTTTGAGGATAACACAATCTACGAATTTGGAGATTATTACTTATTCTATTATCCTGATTTAAAACTATTACAGGCAGAACTGCGTAATTTTCTGGCTATTTACAAAGCATTCACCCTTGAAAATTACACACAGTGGGTTGATATCAACTTACAGGTATTGCAGTTGCTGAAGGAAGAAGAGATACGGGTTAATGCAGTTAACGCATCGTTTAGGAAGGCATGTGCGAAAAAGGAAAAGAAGCGGAAACTAAAACTTTACCTCAAAAAGGCAGGTGTCCTCGTGCTTTTGCTTGCTTTTTTTATTCTAATGATCGCTTTGTTTGATGATGGTGCTACGAAGCATTTTACGTGGTACTTCATCTTAGGATATTTTTGTGTCAGAGCGGGATATGAGTGGTGGAAGCGAAGAAAGAAAATAATGAAGTACGTGCGTTGGTAAGCCAAGCATAGCGAGTATGGTGGATGCGAGCAGAAGCCGGAGATTGATCTTTAGAAAAGGAAAGTCAGAGGTGCTGTATCAGGGTATCCCAGCTTTGCCTCCAAGCCGCTGCTAGGAGCGGGAAATTGTATGTAATCAATTTTAGGTGTGACACTAATTAAAAATATATTTTCCTGATTGTTATCAACTAAGCAAAAACAATATTATCTTTAGTTGACCAACCTAGACACTATGCAACTTTCTAAACCCTCCATTAGGCTCCCCAGCATTTATCATCAAGAGAATTTCAATATTTACCTTTTTATTGATGTAACTTTTCTCAAACGGCTACGGAAAATCTATGCATTCTGATTTAATAAATTAATTAAAATTATATCATGCTTTCGAAATTGACAGTAGGACATTATAAAGCATTTGAAAATGCATCAATTAATTTACGCCCAATAACAATATTATTGGGCGCGAATAGTGTTGGAAAAAGTTCGATAATTCAACTGTTCCTAATGCTTCAGCAAACGGGAAGAGCTGGGTTTAAATCATATAAGTCAGCACTAAAACTATATGGTGGTTACGTAAATCTTGGAGATCCCCAAAATTTATTTCGGCGGAGAGATACAAGCAAAACGATTGATTTCACATTCGAAGTTCAAAGCGCAGTCATAAAAGAATTTTTAAAAAACGATTATTTCGAATCATTCAGAAGATCATATGTTGATTTACCTTTGTATATTCCTATTAAGGGCTTGGCAGAAATCAGGAAAAAACCTATCGATAACCGTGAAGATTTTTCAAAGTTTTTAGATACAATATCATCAGTACTTAATAAATCAACTATACAAGAAACATTCAGAAGGGATATACATTGGTTTTTACGCCAAAGGTATTCTCATTCATTGCCTAATTTCAGTAAGGAGGGTAAGAAGGAACTTCTGTTAATGTATGATTTTCTGAATGAACTTGCAAAAGGTATTAAATCTGACTTGTTTTTGATGGTGTATAAACTTAAAATTAATGAGGTGAATACTCTTGAAATAGCCCATTTTGAAATCAAAAACGCCGATGCAACAATACTTTCTATATCAAATTCCGATACTTTTTCTGTGGCATCTAATTTTATTAATATAAACCAGGATATTATTGAGCAAATAAAAAAGTTTTTTCAGCCAAGTAATACGATATTTACTTCATTTGAAAATGTTGTCAACGAAGACGGATACGCAGATACTTTGCCCTTGGCAAGTTGCATTCTCTATTTTTTTTCTTATTTTCAAAATGAACTTCAAAAAGAATTTGCAGAAAATAATATAAATTATGTCAGTCCTTTACGAGCGCATCCAAAACGCTATTACATGCTGGATAAAGCCAAGCTTAATTTAACACTGGACACTCTTGATGGTGATGCAATAACCGAAGTATTAAAAGACAATATACAGGTAACGAAAAATGTTAACATGTGGCTTAAAAATTTTGGCGTGCAGGTTGACGTGCAAGGCTTCAAAGAAGTTATTCACCATTTAGTTGTAAAGCAGAATAATATTGATTTAGACATTACAGATGTTGGTTTTGGTATATCTCAAATTTTACCGGTAATAATCCAGGGTTTTTTATCTGGGAAAAACTCCACTACAATTATAGAGCAGCCTGAAATACATCTACATCCCAAGATGCAAGCGGATTTAGCAGATCTTTTTATCGATATTGTTAAAGCCACTAACGGTAAAAAGCTCATTATAGAAACACATAGTGAATATTTATTAAAACGATTAAGACGGCGAATCTCTGAAGGGACAATTTCTGCCGACGACGTTTCAATATGTTTTTTTACACCTCAGTCGAAAGATAATGGCGCAGTGATTGAAAACCTTAAAATTGAAAACAAAGGATTTTTTGAATGGCCACTCGATTTTTATGGCGGTGAAATTTTGAAGGATACAACTGAATATTTAAAAAATCAAGATTAGAGTTTAAATGGGAATATTTACTATTTCACCAGATTTATTAAGAAGTATCGCGAAGGACGAAGGGATTTATTTTACGGAAATATTATTTGTGTTTGCTCAAAGGGGCAACACAAATAAAGTTTCAAAAGATAAAAAAGGGGACATAATCAGACATTATTCAAGTATAGATTCTAATTTAGAAATTATAAAAATGTGGTTAGATCTTATGTCATTTAAACCTTCGCCTTTTGAAGTAATTGATGTCGATTTAGAAAACATTAACTGTGAGGAAACGAAATTTTTAACATTATGCAAAGCATCGATTGATCCTAAAAAAATGATTGTATATTCTAAAGCTAATTTAAAAAAACATCAATGTTATAACGGGTGGGTAGGCTTTGAAAATGAAACGCTGAAAATTTTAGATCGAGATGAAGCAATTATTGAACTGGCGGTACAACAAGCAAATTCTGGAGATACCTATATAAACTCGCAAATTGCAAAAAATTCCTCTACGATAAATAAATCAAATAACAATGGAAATAAATAAAATTACTAACTCTCAAGTCGCGGATAGACAAAGTTCGATATCTGGCTCACAGAACGCAAATCAAATTTCAATGAAAAGGGTTCGTTCTGAAGCAGCTATTATCAGTTTAGTGGTCGGGATATTATCATCCGTAATTGCAACGTATATATATGAACATTTTTTAAAGTAAGATAATTACACCACCCGCTCACACTAGCTGACTTTCTACCTTAAACACATTGGGTTTTATTAATGCAATCCTATTTACAGATTTTTCTGTAAATAAATCATACCTTCCCTTACCCGCTTGTGTGCAGAACCATTCACTCAATCCCATGGCGATCACTCCTTAAAAATCCATGTTTTCCTGAATGGATTCGAACCACTACTACCCGGACCAAAACCAGGCGTGCTGCCATTGCACCACAGCAAAATACATTGTAGAACGTAAAGGACTTGAACCTTTAGCCATCACCGTATCTGTATTTAATTTTTTGGGTAGCGATGTTACCTCGCAAAAGAACGCCTGAAATCCAAAGGCGACACAGTGGTTTTGAGCTTGAAAAATTTGCTAAAAGACTGGGGATGTTCGAAACCTAATTGATAGGCAATTTCGCTTATCGAGGCCGGGCTGACTGATAACTGTTCCTTTGCTTTTTCGACCGGGTGGTTATGAATGTGCATGGCACGAGGGCGACCCGAACTGGGCGGATGCGGCACGTATGTTTAGGGAAGGTAAGTATGGTGCGTCGTAATCATAACATTTTTGTAATCCCAATATAATGTGTACTTAACAAGTGTTCGGCTAATTTGCGTCTTCAAATACCGCATGAAAAAGATCTTAGTATTTTCCATATTCTTCTTATTTTCTTTTGGTGTATCTGCACAATATTCAGGCGCATTGCCCGGGTACAAAATTGTATCGGGTAATAACTGGGTTAAAGCAAAGAACTATTACCTGCTTACCTTACTTGAGCAGGACAAACAGGTACAATCCCTTTTAAAAGCCGACGCCCAGTTAAGTAAACTTTCGCAAGAAAAGTATAATGCCTTGCAAGCCGCGATAAAAAATTGCAAGGATGGGCTTTGCTTGCCGGCAGCTTTGAAGTTTACCTCTGCGGATATTGAGCTGGTAAGTAACCGCTTAGCGGCTTTATACAAGCCCGGTAACGCGTTAGACAAGTTGGTTAAAACACAGCTCATTCCGTCTGGATGTTATATTTTGTATAAAGATGAAACGCCCGCTAACCTTTTAATAAAAGCCTGGCAACAGGATGCCGCGGCGGTAAATTTTGCCATCGGTGTTTATGGCGAAGGCCGAAAGCCCAACTATCCTGTTATTGATTCTATCAGCTTTGATGTTCACAAGAAAAACTACCTTATATTAATGTATGATTGTGCAGCCGGTGTTGCCGATGTAACCAGATCAAACAGCCTTTTCTTTGCCATACCTCTCCAATCAGCGCTTACTTTTCTTGAAATAAATGAACGCAATAATGCGGGCGACTTTGAACCGATGGCAGCAACCGAAAATAAGCTCGCCGTAACCAAAATAAAAACCATTAATTGGGCGGGGTATCCATACAGCCATATACTGGTGCCGGGAGCAGGTCCGGATAATCTGACCACACCATTAAGCGGAGAGGGAATGTTGCGCTGCCGCACCGCGGCAAGGGCATACTTTGCAGGTAAAGCGCCGTTTGTAGTGGTATCTGGCGGGGCGGTGCATCCTTACAAAACCCGGAATAACGAGGCGATTGAAATGCGAAAGTATATGATCAAGACCCTGCATGTACCCGGTTACGCGGTAATAATTGACCCGCATGCCCGCCACACTACAACTAACATCCGTAATGATGTCAGGATAGTTTTTAGGTATGGTATGCCGTTTGCCAAACCCGGACTTATCGTTACGGATAAATACCAGAATGATTTTATAGAAAATATGGAGAAGCGATGCCTTAACGAATTAAAGTATGTACCGTACAAGCTGGGCAAGCGATTATCTGAAACCGAACTTGAATTTTATCCGGTTATTACCTCGCTGCAGATAGATGCTGATGAGCCAATGGATCCATAAAAACAATGAAAACTACACTGTCTGTCATCTCGTTATTATTAGCCGCCTGGCTTACCCCATTTGTTCAAAAGAACATCGATACCACCATTGTGCGCGAAACCACTGTAGATTCGCTTGGTGCCTGCCAGGGAGCATCTTACCAGAAAGGCCGCATATTTTTATACGGCGATAGGGAGGTGGGCATGATACGCGAGTACAAGTGGCAAAAGGATAGCCTGGTTTACATCAACAAAGAATATAAACTTACCCAAAACGGACAAGACGTGATAGGCCACCCAACCGGCATTGCCTACAATGGCGGCGACAAGGTGTTCATCGGTAATTCCATCCGTCTAAATAAAGAGGGTACGCAGTGGAAGGCGGTTATATACCAAATTAACTGGCCGGGATTGCAAAATACAGGCACGCTTGATGGCAACATCATCAGTACTATTGACGATGAGGCCTGCATACAGGGCACCCGACCCGAATATGTAAAGTATAACAACAAATGGTACCTTGCCACTGCCGATTATGGCAACAAAGGAAACGAAGTGAGGTTGTACGACCCGGAAAAGCTGGCGCATTGCAAAAAAACGTCGGAACCGGGAGTGCTTTACAAAAAGTTTACCTGTACACCTTGGGTGCAAAACCTGCATTGGGTATCTGATAAGGGCATCCTTATCCTGATACAAAATCAGATTGAAGGCCGTAAATGGCGTTTAACTTATGTAGACCTGAAGAAGTCTGTAGATGCCGGCGGTATGCAGGTGATCAAGCAGGTTGATATAGACAGCCGACAGGATGAACTGGAAGGCTTTACCTTCATTAACGGGCATACGGGCATAGCCGTTACCTCCTCACGTAAAAACAACGTTAACTATACCAGCACTACCTGGTAAAATATTTTTTCCACTTAACAGAATGTTAACCTTTATACGCTGTTTTGTTAAGACATCTGTGATAGCTTTGTTGCCATTATAGTAAAGTACCCAACTGTAATTTACTTTTAATTTAATAAAGTAATTAACTTATTTAAAAATCGTTAAAATTTCCGCCTATGTAGCACCATTTCCTATCTGACAGAAAACAGGCATAAAACACAAAAACCGGAGCTGCGCTAACATCTTCCGGTTTAAGTGATCGCTTGTTTATAAACTCATACCAATAAGTCTTTCAACAATTAACTTTTAAATGTATGCAAAAAAAGATTACCGCCAATCTTTTAAAGCAAGCATGTAACAGTATTACTTTTGTTTTACTGTTAATGTTTGCTACCACGGCTTTTGCCGCCAAACCCGCTGCAAGTGCAGCAACTTTCGACAACATTACAGGTACCGTAATAGACGAGACCGACCAGCCACTGCCCGGTGTAACCGTAAGCGTAAAAAATACATCTGTTGCAGTTAGTACCGATGCCAGGGGCCACTTTTCTATTAATGCCGATAGGGGTGCTACCCTGGTGTTTAGTTTTATTGGCTACATGAGCCAGGAAATTACTTACACTGGCAGCCCGATAAATATAAAACTTAAACCGCAGGCCAACATGCTTAACGAAGTGGTGGCTATTGGCTATCAAACCATGCGTAAAAGCGATGTAACCGGCGCCATTTCAAGTGTTAAAGCAAGCGAGCTTAACCTGGCCGCGCCAACCCTTGGGCAGGCTTTAGCCGGTAAAATTGCCGGTGTGCAGGTGTCGCAAACCAGTGGCGCACCTTACCAGAGCACCAAAATACGCGTAAGGGGTGTCGGTTCGTTCAACGCCAGTTCCGATCCGCTTTATGTTATTGATGGTTACCCTGCTAATAACGACGTGTATATTAACCCTGAAGATGTAGAATCTATAGACATTTTAAAAGATGCTGCATCTGCTGCTATATATGGTTCAAGGGCATCAGGTGGTGTGGTTTTGATCACAACCAAGCGCGGTAAAGAGGGTAAAGGCAAATTTGAATACGATGTTCAGATAGGTAGCGACCAACTGGCCCATAAAGTAAAGCTGCTTAACTCTGATGACTTTGCTCAGTTAGTTATTGATGGCCGTAACAACGCCTACCATGACCTTTGGGTGAACACCGGCCACACATGGAATGATGCCATGTACGGCGACCCAAATGCAACCCGGGTTACCAACGTAGGTAACGCAGGTAGTGTGCAGATCCCCGATTACCTGTATGACTTTTCGACTCAATCGTTGAAACACCAAACGGTAAACACCGACTGGCAGGACGAGCTCTACCGCAAAACGTTGTACCAAAAGCATACCCTTTCGTTTTCGGGCGGTTCAAACGGCACGCGTTATTATTTCAGCGGCGCTTACCAGAACCAGCCGGGTATCATTGTATCATCAGGCCAGGAGCGTTATAACTTTCGTTCGAACGTAGAGTCCGACATCAGCAAAAAACTACACGTGGGCGCTAATGTCTCTTATACCCAAAACTACAACCGCGAGACGCAGGAGGGCAGGTTTGATCACGGCCCTATTTTGGGTGCATTAATTTATATGCCATTCTTCCCGGCCTATAATGCAGATGGTTCCCTGGCTACCAATACAGCGGCTGCGCAGTCATCGGCCTACGGTTTCCAAAGCATTGAAAACCCTGTTGCGCTGGCAACCCGTACAAAAATTAGCAGGAAAGGTTACCGTACCAACGTTAATGCCGTGGCCAGCTATAAAATAATTGATCCGTTAACCTTTAAAGTCAACGTTGGTACTAATACATATAATGAGAAGTATGATTACTATTTGCCAACTACTTTAAGTAGCGGTGCTAACCCTCCGGGGTCGGCACAGTCAATTGCCGCCGCAAATGCCGTAGCCCAAACCAATACCGTTAATGATCAATTAGCCGAGTTTACACTTAATTACAACAAGCAATTCGGTAAACATCGTATCGACGCGTTGGGCGGTTATACCATTCAGCGTACAACCGGCGACCTTTTGTCGGTTACGGCAAAGGGTTTCCAGAATGATAACGTTACCGAAGTAACAGGTAAGGGTGCCGATGCAGCCTTTTTTACACTAAACAACAATACAGGTAAATCAACTACTACGCTACTATCTTATTTTAGTCGGGTTGCCTATAACTACGCTGGCAAATACTACCTAACGGGTTCATTCCGTGCAGATGGTTCTTCTCGTTTTGGCCCTAAAAACAAGTACGGTTATTTTCCATCGGTAGCTGCCGGCTGGACATTATCTGAAGAGCCTTTTTACAACAGCCTGCTTGGCGAACAATCAACCGTTAAATTGCGGGCAAGCTGGGGCTTAAGTGGTAATTACAACATTCCTAATTACGGCTATCTGCAAACACTCTCTAACCCAACCGGTGTGGTATTTGGTAACGGCCAGGTTGCCTCTGCAACCTATCCTAACGGTTTAAAAGACCCTAATCTTAGCTGGGAATCTACCTCTCAGTATAACTTTGGTGCCGAGTTTGGTTTACTTAAAGACCGTTTATCGTTAATTGCCAATTACTACATAAGTAAATCTTATAATTTGCTGTACAACCAGCCTATATCGGCCATTTCGGGTGCTACAACAATCCTTACCAATCTGCGTAACTCCGAGATCCGCAACACCGGTTTTGATTTCCAACTGGATGGCCGTGCAGTTCAAAGTAAAGATTTTAATCTTAGTATAAGCGGTAACATCTCTATCAACCGCAATAAGGTTACCAAACTTAGCGGGAACAATACCATTATTATTAACGGTGCCGAGCGTTCTTACTTAACTAACATTACCGAACAGGGGCAACCTGTAGGTATGTTCTACGGCTTCAAAGTAGCGGGCATGGTAACTGAAGAGAACATTGGCAAAGTTGCACCGTCATCGGCACAATCAAACCCATTACATGTTGGCGATCTTTATTTCGAGGACACTAACCGTGATGGCATCGTGAATGATGCTGACAAAACCGTTATCGGTAACCCATACCCCGATTTCACTTATGGCTTTGCTATGAACCTTAACTATAAAAAGGTCGACTTCAGCGCATCTTTTAACGGCTCGCAAGGCAATGAAGTGTTAGACGGGCAGGATTATTACCTGTACAATATGGAAGGATCGGGCAACCAGTATGCAAACGTGGCCGACCGCTATCGTAACGCTGCAAACCCGGGAAATGGCACCGTTTATCGTGCATCACGCGCAGGTACACAAAGCAACAGTACCCGCTTATCAACTTTCTATCTGCAAGATGGTTCGTTTCTGCGGTGTAATAACATCACCCTGGGTTACACTTTGCCAAAATCGGCTGTTACAGCAATTGGCATGAGTAACCTGCGTATTTACGCCTCGGTGGTAAACGCGTTTACCATTACCAAATACAAAGGGTACAATCCCGAGGTTGACTATAACTTCAGCAGCGGTGCTTCAAACAACACCCAACCGTCTAACCTTGCCCCCGGAATCGACTATGGTGTGTATCCTTTGGTGCGCTCCTTTAACTTAGGCTTACGTGCTACATTCTAAACATTAAATGATAAAAGAGATGAAGAAGAATATTATTATAACCGTGAGTGCAGCCGCTTTGCTCGCAGTATCAATGCCCTCATGTAAAAAAGATTTTCTGGATCAGAAAAATCCTAACGCAATTGACTTAAGCGAAAGTTTTCGTACACCGTCAGACGTTTTAACAGCCGTGAATGGTATTTACCAATCGTTACGCAGCAGCAACAATATTGGCGAAAACAGCGGTTTATGGACGGATGAGCGGTCTGACGATACGGGCCGCAATGACAATCAGTCTAACGCCGGCGAGCCGTTTCAGTTCGGCAATTTTTCTATACTGCCAAGCAACACTTATTTAAAAAGCCATTGGGTATCATTGTATGGTACTATCTCTCGTGCTAATGTGGTGTTATCAAACATTGATAAAGTAACCTTTAGCGATCCTGCCCAAAAGCAGCAATATATTGCCGAAGCCGAATTTTTACGTGCGGTAATGTATTTCCAGTTGGTACGCACCTGGGGCGACGTACCCCTGGTAACTAAACAACTTACTTATGGTGAACTGACCGACGCTACTGCCCGCGAAAAACAGGCCGTTGTTTACGCGCAAATAGTAGCTGACCTTAAAGATGCGTTAAACAGTAACCTTCCCGATCTGCAAAGCGGCGCAAACCTGGGCCGTACATCAAAAGCAGCCATAAATGCTACATTGGGCCAGGTTTATTTAACCATGGCAACCACGCAAGACCAGGCCGCCCGTACAGAGAATCTCAACAACGCCAAAACTTACCTGCTTGCCGCGTACAATATGCGTAAATTTGGTAGCTTAAGCAGTATCCCGTATGCTGATGTTTTCGACGTAGCTAAGAAAGCTTCCAACCAGGAGGTCATCTGGCAGATCGTAAACAAACAGGGCGACCCTACCTACAGCTCTTCTATAGCTGCCAATAACCAGGCAAAAGGCGAAAACATCAATTCACTCGCGCCACAGTCTGGTGTGGGCGGTAACGTAACGCCCGATCTAATCAAGGAATATGAAGCAGGCGACCCGCGCATGGCGTTCTCGGTAAAATTTGCTAACGACCCTATTGTTAAGGATTACTTTATCACTAAATTCAGGGACACCAGCCCTACGGCGTCAAACCTGGGTTATGGCGGTAACGACTGGATACTGATCCGCTACGCCGATGTTATATTGATGCTGGCCGAAGTAAGCAATTACCTTGGCGATAAAGGCGGCGCAATTACCTACCTGGATATGGTACGTACAAGGGCAGGTATGCCAACCTACGCGGCATCGTTAACCAACCCGGCTTATGCCGACAAATACACCGACCTGCGTATGGCTATCCTGCACGAACGCCGTGTTGAGCTGGCGTTTGAGCACCACCGCTGGTTCGATCTGTTGCGCACTTTTAATGCCGAGGACCTTGTTATTTATTTTAGAGCTAAAAGTCAGGCGGATTTTGGTATACCTAAACTTAGTAACTTCACCACAAAAGACATATACTTCCCGATCCCGTTTGATGAGTACAAACTGAATCCGGAGAAAATGTACCAAAACCCGGGCTATAATTAATAATGATAATAATAATAAAAGGGGAGTAACATCCCCTTTTTAATTTGCTTAAGATGAGAACAAAACTGATCGTAACTGTACTGCTGTTAGCCGCCGGCATCCTAAAAGCCCAGAATAAAGTATTGGTAGCCGCGCACCGTGGAGACTGGCGGAATGCGCCGGAGAATTCGTTACGTGCTTTTGAGTATGCCGCCGCTATGGGTGTAGATATTGTCGAGCTGGACTTAAACAAAACTAAAGATGGCGTGCTTATTATTATGCACGACCAAACTATCGACCGAACCACCAATGGCAAAGGTAAACCGTCTGATTACACGCTGGAAGAGATCCGCAAGTTTGGTTTGAAGAATGGGTTAGGCCGCGTAACCCGCAACCCTATTCCAACCTTTAAAGAGGTGATGCAGGCACTTAAAGGAAAACCCGTTATGGTAAACCTGGACAAGAGCTACCCATATTACCGCGAAGCCTATCAGGCGCTTAATGAAACCGGCACATTGAAACAAGCCATATTTAAGGCGGACGTAACTTACCCGGCACTGGAAAAACGCTATGGAAGCCTGATAGACAGCATAACCTACATGCCTGTTGTTAATTTGGATAAGCCGGACGCGCGGTTGATAATTAACGAGTACCTGCAACACATGAAGCCCTGGGCTTTTGAGCTGAACTTTAAAACGGATACCTCATCTATTCTTACCGATAATAAATTTATTACCCGGACTGGTGCTAAAGTTTGGTTCAACTCACTTTGGGCATCCCTCAACGCTGGGCACGACGACGACCTTGCTGTAGAAGAAGGCAACAAAAAAGATAGCTGGGACTGGCTGCTGGCTCATGGTGCGATGGTTTTACAAACAGACAGGCCAAGAGAACTGCTGGCGTATTTAAGATTCAGATACCTTCGCAGCCAAAAGGACTAAAAAAAGAGAAGTAGCTATGTCTCAATAGTTTTTTTTATTCAGAAAAGTATTAAATTCATATCTTACTGATCACGAAATGTACACACAGGCTATATCATCTTTTACCTTGTCCGTTTTTACGGTGAAGCGTACACCAAATGACTGTGATGTTCTCATCTTTTAACAGTTTTAAATGAGTAAAACGATTAATAAATCCCCCGAACCTTCGATTTCGGGGTTTTTTAAGATGAAAAAAGGTGCGGATTTCTGATCTTTCACGGTATTTTTGAGTCCTTATTTGATTATGGTTTTTGGTTCCAGATATTCTTCCAGACCTGTTATTCCGTTTTCCCGGCCGATCCCTGAACTTTTGAAACCTCCGAAAGGTGCCATGGGATCATGTTTTAAGGTATTGATCAATACCCGGCCTGCTTTAAGTTGATCAGCAACGTTTTGAGCGCGCTCTTCTTCGCCCGAGCTTACGTAGGCCATTAAACCGTACTCAGAATCGTTAGCTATTTTAATTGCTTCATCTTCGGTGCGATAGGAAAGAACAGACAACACCGGACCAAAGATCTCTTCTCTGGCGATCCTCATGTCATTCCGCACCCCAATAAAAATGGTTGGCTTTACGTAAAAGCCTTTTTCCAACCCTTCCGGCTTTCCTACGCCGCCGACAAGCAGTTCGGCACCTTCGTTAATTCCGCTTTGAATATACTGCTGGATACGTTCATACTGTTTGTGGCTGGCCAGCGGGCCGATCTTAACATCGGCGACAGACGGATCGCCCACTACGAATTGAGCGGCTTCCCGGGTCAATAGCCGTTTCACCTCGTCGATTTTAGCTTCGGGTACTAATAATCGGGTACCCGCGATACATGCCTGCCCATTGTTCATAAAAGCTGCTTGCAGTGCCATGGGTATAGCTTGGTTTAAATCAGCGTCATCGAGTATTATGTTGGCTGATTTCCCGCCTAATTCCAGCGTTACCCGCTTCATTGTATCGACCGCTTGTCTGGCCAGTAGTTTGCCTATTACGGTGGAACCGGTAAATGATATTTTGGTTACCTGATCATTTTTCATGATTGGCTTGGTGATCACTGCACCGTCTCCGTTAACCATGTTGACCACACCCGCAGGCAGGCCGGCTGCGGCAATACACTCCATGATAATTTGTGCCTGCCATGCGCCGAATTCACTTGGCTTGAGTATCACGGTACAGCCCGCGGCTATGGCAGCAGCAACTTTGATAGCTATTGATCCGGGCTACCGCGTTCCAGGGGGTAAATAAAGCGGCAATGCCGATAGGTTCCATTACTACGGTAGATTCATTCACCTGCTTTGTAAAAGCATAATCTTCCAATAATTTTGCCTGATTGGCAAAAGTGGTAGCGGCAATCAGGTTGGCCCATTGCGCCCGCTCATTGGGAGCGCCGTATTCCAAAATTGTGGCGTTGATCAAATCATCTATGCGTGATTCAATTTCGACACTTATTCTGTTTAAATAAGCAATCCGTTCGGCTTTTGTACTGGCGGCAAATGCCGGCAAAGCAGCTTCAGCCGCTTCAATAGCCAATAAGGTATCTTGCTCATCCGCATAGGTTATCTGTGCTATTTCTTCTCCATCTAAAGGAGACATTATTTTTACCACTTGTGTGCCATGTGGTTTTCTGAACTGTCCGTTCACAAAAACGCTTTCTATTGTTTTCATATCAAAATATTTCAAAGGATTAATGATGATGTCTTTTATTGCAATTCATTTGCGGCTTTAATAATTACTTCTGCTACGGCCTCGGCCTGAGAAATGAATATTACATGGCTGCCATTAATTACTGTGATCTTAGCTTTTGCGCGTTCGTACATCGCACGTTCGGTCGAAGGGTTCAAAGCTTTATCGAGCGTTGCGATGATACCATAGCTTGGCTTGCTTTTCCATGCTATATTATGCGCGGGTTCTTCAAAGCAAGTGCCCATAATTGGCACTTGCGACGCATTCATAAAGTCGCTTTGTGCCGTGCTTAAATCACCGGCAAAGCCGCCATGAAATTTAGCCGGATCGAAGTAAACATAACCAAACTGGTCCGGCGCAGTGAAGCCAGCTTCGGGCGAAGCAGGTGCCGCAGCAACCCATTTTCCTGTAGTTTCGCCTTTATCCGGCATAAAAGCTGCAACGTACACCAATGCGGCCACTTTTTCATTAACACCAGCCTCGGTGATAACAGTCCCTCCCCACGAGTGGCCTACTAAAATCACCTTTCCGTCCTGCCGGTTAATCACACTGTTGGTGGCATCAACATCCGCTTTCAGCGATGTTAAAGGATTTTGTACGATACTGACGTGATATCCTTTTTTTACCAGTATATCGTAAACCGGCTTCCAACCAGAGCCGTCGGCAAAAGCGCCGTGAACTAATACAATGTTTTTTACTCCCTTGGGTTGAGCATGAGCTACATCCGTTCCTAAGTTAATAAGTGCTGCTATAAACAGGATAGTAAAAATTAAAAAGTGAAGGTTATCTGAAGATTTGAATGATGTTTTCATGATTCTATATGGATTAATGTTTAATGAAAGCTTAAAGATTTGATGAAACAGTGGTCTTTCCGGCGGCTGATATTTCGCCGGTCCCGGTGTTTTGTACAAAGCCGATCATCTCCCAATTTTCTGAATCAAATCCCGCCGGTAACGCTATCGTTTGGCTGCCTTGGCCATCCGTTGCCAGGGGGAACGTACTGAACTGCCGCACGATCTGCGCATGCTGGAGGATTCGGCCTTCGTTCTCACCGGCTTTTACCTGGCTTACGCCGTGCTTTTGTACTAAAGCGATTACCAGTTGACCTTGTAAAGGCTGACCTGTTAATTTATAGTGCACTGTAATGCTGTTCGTCTTTTGCAGACCCTGTAAGGCTAATGTAGCTGTCGCTTTTTCATTCAGGGCAGATGTCAAATTTTTTCTGATCGCTCCCTCATCTGAGCCCACAAACTCCGTTTTACCATTAACGATAAGTTGTGGCGTATATACTTCGCTCGTAAACTTGCTATTATACCAGTACTGCCTTTTAGAAAATTCAGGGCTGCTAAATACATCTTTCCAACCCAGGCGGTTCCAATAATCTACATGGTAAGCTAATATATAAACAGGTTTGTCTCCCGCTTCTTTTTGAATGCGTTCCAGTAGCGCTTCGGCAGGCGGGCAGCTCGAGCAGCCCTCAGAAGTGAATAACTCTAATACGGCGAAACCGTTACCTGAATCGAAATTCATAGGTTTGCGTTTATTTAAATGCTGACGGTCGACATACGCAGCCGATGTTGATAAGAGTACAACGGCAGCGCAAATGGCGGATAATTTTAACATTTTCATAGTTCTGATCTTTTGATTTGATTCAAAACTATTGGTAGAACTGCACAGCCTGGAATAAAAAAGGGCTGAAGCGGACACAACTGCCCGTCAACCCTGAAGTTTTAACGATGAAACTGCGGTATTATAAACTCATGCCGCCGTCCATAATGATCTCTGCTCCGGTAATAAAGCTGGCAGCATCTCCGCAGAAATAGGCTACCATCTTAGCCACATCGTCAGCTGTACCGATCTTCTTTAATGGGATCTGCCCGATCATCCAGTCGTCCAATCCTTTCCGTGCGGTCTGATCCAGCCCAAGCTTGTTTAGTATCTCCGTTTGCGTTGGGCCCGGACTGACTGCATTTACCCGGATCTTGCGCGGAGCGAGTTCCAAAGCAGCGATGCGCATAACGGCATTTAGTGCAGCTTTAGTTGACGAGTATATCGACGAATTCGTACCGTTCATACTGGCGGTGTTAGAGGACAGAAAAACAACTGAGGCGCCGTCAGGTAAAAGGGGAAGGAAACGACTTAATGTAAAATAAGCGCCCTTATAGTTGATATTCACGACCTGATCGAACGTTTCTTCAGTGGCCTTTTCTATGGAAGCTCCGCCCACGATGCCTGCATTGATAAACAGGATATCCACTTGACCGAATTTTTCTTTCACGGTTTCTGCCAATTGCTCGATGTCTGATACGCTGCCCTGGTCGGCCAGCAGTCCGGTTATACCTAATTCGTCGGCTGCCGCGTCTATCGCTTCTTTTCTTCTGCCGGTAATAATCACTTCAGCACCTTGCGCTTTTAATTCTTTGGCAGTCGCATAGCCTATTCCGCTGTTGCCACCGGTTACTAATGCTATTTTTCCTTTTAAATTTTCCATTTGAATAAATTTTAGGCAAACCTATGCCATTATTGGTATAACTTTGTTACCAGTATCATGGAGTATACCAATAATGAATCAAAAAGAGCGAAATAAACTGGCTGAAGAAGTGCTTTCCAATCCGCGAAATCAGCGGGAAGAAGTACAAGCCCTGCAGGACACCATTTATGTTATAGGCGGCAAGTGGAAATTGCCTATTATCAACTCTATCTGCAATGGCAACCGGCGGTTCCGGGAAATAGAACGTAGTATTCCCGGTATTACGGCCCGCATGCTTTCGCGTGAGCTGAAAGATATGGAAGCGAACAAGTTGTTAAAACGGACCGTCATCCCTACAAGCCCTGTAACGGTAGAGTACTCGCCAACAGATTACTGTTATTCTTTCGGTGATATCATCCTGCACATGATCAAGTGGGGAAAAGAGCATCGCGAAAAGCTTAAAAAAAGCTGAACTGGAATTATCCAGCACGGTTAATGTCTAACTCGTGCCCAGATCTGTCCGCCTGAGCCATTATCTGCTCATTCCGGGGTTTGTTTTAGCACAACTTTGTGTCAACAATCAAAACAAACAACGTCATGAACTTAAAAACATCAAAAACAATTTACTGGTCAGGTGCCATCTTTATCTCACTTTGGTTTGGCGCAAGCGGTTTCTTCGAACTTACTAAAAACCCTGTGGTTTGGGACATTACCGTAAAACTGGGTTACCCACCGCACTTTATTTACATTCTCGGCGTAGCTAAACTTTTAGGCGTAGCCGTATTGTTAACTCCCAATCGCTTTCTTCGACTAAAAGAATGGGTATTTGCGGGCATCTTTTTCGATATCACTTTTGCTTTCTTCTCTAAACTAGCCGTGCTTGGTTTTGCCCCGACTGTTGATGCCATTATTGCTTTCATCGCAATTTCAATTACCTACATCATGTTCAGAAAACTGTACCCGGCCACTTACACCAAAGCCGGTGCAGAACAAGTAGTCAATAACTTCGAAAGAGTATAATCCACAAATCGTCAATCGCAACACTATAAATATCAATTGCTATGAAAGAAATTACAACTGCCGGCCGTCGCATCTTAATAATTGCAGCCGCCGTAACGATAGTTATCATATTGCTAAGCAGTTCAGATCTGTTACGAGCACAGCCAGTGCTTAATCAAAGTACCGCTCAGCAAACAAGTCCTTCCGACACCGCTTTCACAAAAATTAAGCAAACCAAAGCTGGTGTGCTCAACGTAGGTTATGCCGAAGTTGGGCCGGTAAACGGTAAACCGGTTATCCTACTGCATGGCTGGCCATATGACATCAACAGCTATGCGCAGGTTGCACCAATACTGGCAGCACAGGGATATCTCGTTATAATACCCTACCTCAGGGGGTATGGCAGCACCACTTTCCTTTCCGCGAAAACAATGCGAAACGGACAGCAGGCAGCGCTGGCGGTAGACGTAATTGCCTTGATGGATGCCCTTCATATTCCAAAAGCAACCCTGGGCGGCTTTGACTGGGGTGCCCGTACGGCCGATATCGTTGCCGCGTTATGGCCCGAGCGCGTAAAAGCTTTGGTATCAGTAAGCGGTTACCTGATCGGTAGCCAGGCAGCTAATAAAGCTCCACTGCCTCCAAAGGCAGAGCAAGCATGGTGGTACCAGTACTACTTCGCTACCGAGCGTGGCCGGTTAGGTTACGAGACCAACAGAAAGGATTTCGATAAACTGATATGGCAAACTGCCTCTCCTGAGTGGAAGTTCAGCGATGCGGATTACAACCGCTCAGCTTCGGCCTTTAATAACCCCGATCATGTGGCCATCGTCATACACAATTACCGCTGGAGGTTAGGCCTTGCCACAGGTGAACCACAATATGATGAGTTGGAAAAGAAACTGGCAACCGGTCCTGCAATAACTGTACCTACGGTAACCTTAGAGGGAGATGCTAACGGAGCACCACATCCGGCCCCTGCCCAGTACGCAGCGAAATTCAAAGGCAAGTACGTGCATCACACCTTAACAGGCGGTATTGGCCATAATTTACCGCAAGAAGCGCCGCAAGCATTTGCCAACGCTATTAAAGAGGCTGACGCGCTTGCACAATAATTGAATAGTTAAATATTAGTAAACGATAACCTTGATCAAATGGAAAATCAAAATGTGATCAGCAGCGCCAATACGGCAAATGCTGAAATAAGCAAAGTATTATACACCGGCAAAGTTCATATCACCGGCGGCCGTGAAGGTAAGGCAACCAGCAGCGATGGCCGTTTAAATATCAGCCTTTCTACACCCGGCGGCCCCGGTACCGGCACTAACCCCGAGCAATTGTTTGCTGCCGGCTGGTCCGCCTGCTTTATCGGCGCGATGAAGCATAATGCTTCCGGCTTAAAAATAGCCTTACCTGCAAATCTGGCTGTCGACGCCGAAGTCGCCTTAGGTAACGGCGACGGCGGTTTTCAATTACAGGCCCGCCTTAAAATCAGCCTGCCCGGACTGACTGCAGAACAAGCCAAAACAGTAGTAGAGGCCGCGCACCAAACTTGTCCTTACTCAAAAGCAACACGTGGCAATATTAACGTGGAGATCAATGTAGCAGTTTAACGGCTATTGTGTTTGATTGAAGCGGAAGCGGGCTTGAAAACTGCTTCCGCTTTTTTATTTAAACATCATCCGGTAGATCAGTTCCCTGCGCTCAGCAATTAGTTGATCAAATTCCTGATGGTTCATCTTAAAGAACTGGCGGTAAATTGGCGACATGATAACCGGATAAGAAAGCAAAGAGAAAAGGTTGATCAGAAAATGCTTAGGATTCATCTTTCCAATCGTTCCCAACTGCATTTCCTTTTCAATTTCAGTTAGAAAAAAAGATACGGGGCCCTCATCAATTTTAGTCACCAGGCCATGACCGACAGTATTCATCTCCGTGACCAGGAAGACTTCCTGATAAGGGTATTCTCTCATTTCCGTCGCAAACGCATCGATCAACATCTCTATTTTTTTTCTGAAAGGCATCTTAGCCGACATGATGTTTCCTAAGCGCAGGCTTAAGGCCTGCATGGATTCTTTAAAAACTTCGGCAACAAGCTGATCTCTGGTTCTGAAATAATAGTGCAGTGCGGCGCGGTTTACGCCGGCGGCAGTAGCAATGTCCTGCGTAGTGGCATGTAGTTTTCCCTCCGCAAAGAAAATGCGTTTGGCCGTGGCTTTGATTAATTGTTCGGTTCCGTTGTCTTTGGCTGGCATATGTTTTTAAAGAATTCTTTTTATCTCAATAGTTTGGTCAAGACCTATCTCTTCCGTAAAGTAGCGGTCATGGGATATCACCAGCAACGTTCCATTAAAATCCTTAATCGTTGAAGTAAGTACTTCCAGGCTTTTCACATCCAGGTTGTTGGTCGGTTCATCCAAAATCAGTATATCCGGCGTGTGATTACTTACCGATAGGCAGCATAGCGAAAGTTTCATTTTTTCACCGCCGCTTAACACCCCGCAATTTTTGTCCCAGGCCTGGCGTTCAAACTGTGCATAGATCAATAGCGATTTGAGCTCGTGTTCCTGCAAGTTTCGGCTATTGTAATGCTGCAGCTGCTCATAAACCGTCCTATCAGGATTAATAATCCTGTACTCTTGATCGAGGTACAGGTAAGTGAAGTCTGCCCGTCTGATGCTTCCGAGACTCGCTGTCAGCATTCCGGTAATTAATTTAAGTAAAGTAGTTTTACCCGCGCCGTTATTGCCTTTGATATGTACCCTGCCTCCTGATCGAATCTGAAAGATAAGCGGTTGCCACAGCGGACCGTTACCAAAATCGTAAGTCAGATCAGTCGCATCCACCAGCACTTTGCCCTGGTGAAGATCAGACGGTCCAATGTCAATTTTAAGTACCTGGTATTGCTGTATCTGCCCACGGATATTCCTGATATTGTCACTGATGGCCGAAAGCTTTTCATCCTGGACATCCAATGCTTTAGCCGTACTGCCTTCGGCTTTACTTTTTAAACCACCTGCAATAATCCTTGGCAAAGACCCTGATTTCCCTTTAGCTTGTCCGCGCGATTCTATCTTTTGCCGTTTTTCTGTCACATCGCGTGCTTTTTGCCGGGTTTGCTTTAACGTTTTTGATTGCTCGTGCAGGTCGTTTTCTAAAGCATTCAGTTTGCCTTCTTTTTGTTCCCGGTAGAAATCAAAATTGCCACCGTATACTTCAATACCGAATGGGCTTAGTTCAAATGTTTCGGCAAGCAGGTTAAGCAAAGTACGGTCATGACTTACCGCCAGTAGTGTTGCCTTGATATTACTAATCAATTCATATAGTTGCTCGCGGCTACGAACATCGAGGTGGTTGGAAGGTTCATCAAGCAGAATTATTTCAGGGGCATGAATATCAATCCCTGCAAGGAATACTTTTGTCTTTTCACCCCCGCTAAGGTCTGCCATTTGTTGTTTAGGCAATAGATGACCAAGTTGCCATTTGCTTAAAGCTTCACGTACCTTATCTTCAATTTCCCAATCATCTTCCAGGTTGTTAAAGTGTTGCTCGTCAATGCTACCTTCTGTAATTGCTTTTATAGCTGCTAACTTATGATCAACCTTTAGGGCTGCTGCAATTGTTAAGCTATTATATTGACCTAAGTGCTGTGGTACATACCAGGGTGCCGATGATGTGAAAATATTACCTGTCGATGGCTGCGATATTCCTGCTATGAGTTGCAACAATGTAGATTTTCCGGCTCCATTATTACCTACCAACGCAGCTTTCTCGCCCTTATTTATCGTAAAACTAATTTGTTCAAATAACCGCTCCTTATTAGGGTGACGGTAAGATAAGGTACTTATCGTTATACTCATTCCGGTTCAAAAATAGTATTTAATCTTTTTTGTTTAACAAAAATGTTAAAATCTATGTATTAAGTCCTTACTTTTAAGGGCGTATGTTGTCCATTTGGGGAAAGGAAATGTCTGCTTCACGCTCATAAGCTGGGTTAAAGGAACATCTAACGCGTACTTTTACGAAATTGATAGCTTTGTTAAACAATGTTATCTTCAAGGGTTGTATAAATGAAAAACTCCAGGCTTAAAATATCACACGCCACTATTTGGATCAGTTCTGTCATACTGGGCTTGTTGTCATCAGTACCGCAACTAGCTTCGCACCAATTCAATCCGCTTGAAGCGGCGGTAAATGCGGGGCTAACCGGCTCTTTTGCCGTATTGATGTGGTATTTCAACATTTATATGTTATCGCGCAAGCCAGGTAACAGGCGCCGGCAAAGTATCTCGTATAGCAAATTGTTCAGCTCTTTATTATTCGGCCTAATCGTGATGTTTGCTTTGGCCTGGGTGCAGCAACTGATTCTTTCTCACATCAATTTCGGCCCTACCATGCTGATGGTCGAAGTGCGCGGTATACTCATTAACCTGGTCTTTTACATGTTCTTAAATCTGCTGCAACAGAACTATGAAAACCAGCACGTGAGCATGGAACTGGAACGCATCAAAAGCGACAACCTGGCAGCGCAGTACGAATTGCTGAAGCAGCAGATCAATCCGCATTTTTTGTTCAATAGCCTAAACACCTTAAAGGCGATGGTAGAATCCGGCGACGAGGAATCAGTGAATTTTATTCTCAAACTGTCCAACTTCTACCGCTTTACTTTAGAGAGCCGAAAACTGGACCTGATCTGTTTAAGCGAGGAAATGGAGATTGTGAACGCCTATCTTTTTCTGCAACGGGCGCGTTTCGATGGTGGATTTACATTCACCAGTAAGCTAACCGATCGGACGTTAAAAACCCTGGTTCCTCCTTTTACACTGCAATTACTAATTGAAAATTGCATTAAGCATAACGTCGTATCGTTACAGCGCCCGTTGCATATTAGTATTTACGAAGATAGCGAGTACATAGTAGTAGAAAATAAACTGCAGGTAAAAAAAGGCGAGGTGAGATCCACAGGTGTGGGCTTGAAAAATATTGGGTTACGTTACAGCCATCTGCTGGAAAAGGATATTGAAATTATTAATGACGACAAAACTTTTAAGGTAAAACTTCCGCTTATATATGAACATTCTCATTATTGAAGACGAACGACGGACGGCTAAGTCGCTCGAAACCATTATTAAAGATCTCAAACCCAACGCACGGATAACCGGACAATACCAAAGTGTAGAAGAATCGGTAGCAGCATTGAGCAATGCAGCAGCACAACCGGATCTGATCTTTATGGATATTCAGTTGGCTGATGGCTTATCGTTTGAAATATTCAAATCTGTAAAAATCACCTGTCCGGTTGTATTCTGTACCGCTTTTGATGAGTACTCGCTGGAGGCATTTAAAAGCAATGGTGTTGATTATGTACTAAAGCCGTTCTCTAAAGACGACATCAAAGAAGCATTACGAAAGGTGGATGAGCTAAAAAACTTTTTTCAACAAAAAACTTCGCCCGATTTAGAAAGCCTGCTCTTAAGGCTTAACCCCTCTAGCGGGAAAACCAGTTTTCTGGTTTTTAAAAATCAGAAATATACGACCGTGCAAACAGATCATATTGCGTTCTTCTACATCAGAAATGATTCCACCTCGATAATGTGTTTCGACGGGCAGGAGTATGCGCTTAACCAATCACTTGATACTATTGCTGCTTCTGTTTCGGCTAGACAATTCTTCAGGATTAACCGGCAGTATCTGGTCAACTTCAGGGCGATTAAGGAGGTAGAGCACTATTTTCTGCGGAAGTTATATGTTAAACTGATTATCGAAACACCGGAAAAACTGCTGATCAATAAAGAGAAATCGCACAGCTTTCTGAACTGGATGGAAGAGCGGTAAAATTCTTGCTCAAGTGATTAGTCTGATTTTTTCATTTCCTGGTTAGCTCAATCTTCCATACACAGGTAACACCTGTGCGTTTAACCCTTTGCAGGCCTTCCGGTAGATCGGTTGGGCGGCGCGCCACGTTAAATGCCCAAGTTTCAAAAGTAAAAAAAGCTGATTTTGCCCTTTGTTATTTTAAAAACCTGTCTTATCTTTAATTTCTGCTTGCTTAATGGTTAAAATTAGCAAGATAGTTAATACCTAAACCCGTCCTGATGAAAGCCCCTTACATTATAACCTTTTCCCGGGTGCATGTAACGTATAATATCCGCGGGATTGCTGTACCTGACCTGCATACTGAAAAAGGATGATGGCAGAGAAATCAATAGTAATAGGTTGTGATGATACCGACCGGCTGACCTTATTGTTGAGTGCTTTTAAAGAAACCTGCATGTTTAAATTCCGGATAACATCCGTTACCCGGGGTGTCGATCTGTTCAAGATCACCAAGGCGGTTGAACCGGATATTATCGTACTGAGCTTTTGGAACAACCAATTGGTTATCGATACCTGTTTCCAGGTTTCAGCAAATAAAACGCCCATGTTGTGTGTGACCAGGGGCATCGAGATAGAGCGGCTGTGCTGGTCAGCACAGCACATTATGTTTACTTACTCCATCGAGCACATTAAAATAAAAAATCACCTGTGCTCGTGTATAAATTCTATCTTTCTTCTGCAGCACGAATCACCCGCCGCGGTGCCGCTTGCGGCAGTTGGAATGCCGGGGGTCGATCCGGCCGCGGTCGCCAGCCTTAGCCGCTATATTATGGAGCTCGACCAAAAGTCAGTGCTCTTAACTAAAGTGAAAAACCGGATCGCCGACATTCACGAAAAAGCGGATAATTCATTAAGAAGCGAACTAAGTTCCATTGTTAACGCAATTAAAATTGCGCAAAACGATAAACACTTATGGATAGACTTTAAACTGCATTTTGAGCAGGCAAACCCTAACTTTTTTGGGTTTTTAGCGGCCAGGTACCCCTATCTCACTCCAATCGACCTTAAGTACTGCTGCTACCTCAAAATGGACATGTCTTACGACGACATCAGGAACCTTTTAGGCATAAACCAGGAGAGTGTGCGCACGCATACCTACCGCCTAAAAAAGAAACTTTCCCTTACCCGGAGCGAAGACCTCAGAAAGTTCCTACGGTCAGCGTGCTGATCATCAGCCTTTATTCTTCCGCGATATACAAACCAGGCGGCGCTTTACCGTCGCCGTTTTTTGGTGTCTATGTTTTGTCTATCCGGATATTATTTTGCTTCGCGATGTTCATGATTGGTATACGCCGGGTTTTAGTGCAACTGTTTTGAAGGTCGTAATTTTACTTTATCCGTTAGGGTAACATAAACAGCTACTATGATAAACGAGGCACTACAGTTTATAGTTCAGGCTTTGAACCAGGCGCTTAAAAACAATTTTCTGTCGGATGAAGACCTTGTTGTTATGAACAACGTAATTCAGGCGGATGGCACGATACCCTTTATCAATCAAAATAAGGTGGTGCTCTCGCTTATTAATATCGAAAAGGAGACCAATAAGCCGTTTAATACCTATAAGCGGCCGTTAGAAGATAATAATTATGCTGCGGGCAGTCCTTCCGAATATTATAACCTTGATATTCTTTTCAGTTCGAATTTTGATGACTATAGCGAATCGTTAAAAATGCTGAGCGCAGTTATTGCCTATTTCCAGAGCCACACTTCGCTTACCCCTGCCGATTCATCTGCAATACCCGCCGGTATAAAAAAGCTTGATGTTGATGTAGAAAGGCTGGCTTTTCATCAAATGCATAGTTTATGGACAGCCATGGGTGCAAAATATCAACCCTCTATCCTCTATAAGGTAAGGTTACTAAATATACAATCGGGCCAGGTGAAGGGAACGGTTGCGGCTGTTACAAAAACAGAAAAAATGGTTACGCAATGAAAGTTAACTGCAACATATTTTTTGAACTGATGACCAGGCACGCATACTACGAATCGGGTTGGTGCGAGTGTTTTAGTTTTATTGCAGACGAAGGTACAGCACGTTTATTTAAGCGCTACCAAATAGGTATTGCAGCAGTCGCAGGAGGCTTTAAACTTTACACGTTTGGCAGGGGCTTAACAAACCTGGTAGATAGTTTGAATGCAGCAGGCCCCGGGTTTTTCCAGATAAATATCAATTGCAGCGACCCCACGTTTTATAACTTCACCGAACTGCCTACTAATTGGATAGGGAGTATGGAATATAACACGGCATATACATCTGCAGCAACCGCAAATGCTGCAAAGCTTTATGCGAAGCTGCTGCCTGATGCGCAGCCCGGCTACGCTGGTAAAATCATCATAAATTTTAATGATCTTACATCATTGAACGGGCGGCCGTCATTTTACATTGAATTTTCGCCGCGGGCTACGCAATGGCAGTATTATGTTATTAACCAAAGTGCGGTATACCTTTCGTCGCCGGTTATAGAAGATAAGCAGCACCAAACCAGCTTTGAGGGGCCGCAACAGGTAACAACGGTGATGGGGCAGCCGGCACTGTTCTTCTCATCTGGCCAGCGCCTGCTGCCGCTGAGCAACTGGCCTAAATATAAATTTAACCTTTTAGACCGCCTGCCGCCCAAAAGCCAGGGCACGGCTGCCGCTGCAACCACGGCCAAAATGGTATTTAAGGGTTTGCCGAACCCCGATCCGGGATATGTTAGCCCGGTTTTGGTTAATAACCGGCAGCAGCTTTCGTCACCGATGTACGTATACTTATAGTTAGCAATTTTTAAAACATACTTTATGAACCTTTCAACAATCGCGTCTCCCGGAGTTTACATCAACGAACAGAATGCATTCTCTAACTCGGTGGTCCCTGTGGCTACCGCCGTACCCGCCTTTATAGGCTATACGCCCCAGGCCGTATATGAGGGTAAATCTTATACCAATGTTGCGTTTAAGATAACGTCATTTGCAGATTTTCAAGCAATTTATTGCTATCCGTCGCCGCCGGCACCGGCTCCCGCCGCCAAGCAGTACAACCCGCAGTATTACCTGGTAGCGCAAAAAAGCCAGCCGGCAACAGGTAATTACATGCTTATTAACGGTACCTATTACTCGTATGTACCAGATCCGAACTCTATATACTACCTTTATAACAGTATCATGATGTTTTACCAGAACGGTGGTGCCGATGCCTACATCGTTTCGGTAGGCTCTTACGGTGCAACCTCGGGTAAGCCTGCAAACCCGGGCGACCAGATCGTAAACTCGAATGTGCAGTTAAATGACCTGCTCGGCGGCCTAAGCATCCTGCAGAACGAGGACGAACCAACCATGTACATCTGCCCCGAAGCCACCCTGCTATCGCTGGCGGATAATGGCAACCTGATGCAGGAAATGCTTTTGCAAAGCTCAACAATGGGTACAACAATAAGTGTATTTGACATTATAGGGGGTAAAGCACCCGACCCGATACTTTACACCAACGACATTACGAATTTCAGAAGCAGCACCGGCTCTAACGGGCTTAGTTACGGTACTGCTTACTACCCGTTTATCGGCACCAGTATCATGCAGCCCGGAGATATAGATTATACCAACCTGTTTGGTGGCGATACCAAACAGCTTGCACCCATAATCAATCCCGCCTCGGCGCCCGATCCTACAACGGCATCAATTTTAAGCACCATACAGTCGGGTACTTCTACCATGACGGTTCAACAGTTAAATAACGCGCTTATAATAGCCAATCCTGTGTATAAAACTATCATTAACAGCATCCTGCTCGACTTGAACATACTGCCGCCAAGCGGAGGTATGGCCGGTGTAATGACCACTATTGACCAGGCAGCCGGTGTTTGGGAAGCGCCCGCGAATACATCAATAGTAGGTGTATCATCGCTTCCTATCAAGCTTTCCGAAACGCAGCAGGCCAACCTGAACGTTGATGCATTATCGGGTAAATCTGTTAACGCCATACGCTCATTCAATGGTATAGGCATATTGGTTTGGGGTGCGCGCACGCTGGATGGTAACAGCAACGACTGGCGCTACCTGCCGGTCAGGCGTACCATGATCATGCTTGAACAATCTTGTAAGCTGGCGGCACAGGCCTATGTATTTCAGCCAAACGTTAAAAACACCTGGGAGGCTGTAAAATCCATGATCGGCAGCTTCTTAAACTCTATATGGAAACAGGGCGGGCTAATGGGCGCCAGCGCGTCTGATGCATACAGTGTTGATTGCGGATTGGGATCGACAATGACCGCCGACGATATACTTGCGGGCTTTATGAACGTAACCGTAAAAGTATCGCTAGTACATCCTGCGGAATTTATCGTGATCACCTTCCAACAGGAGATGGCAGTATCAAGCTAACCAATTGTATTACAACTTAAAAATATAAGATAATGGCAACAGACAACGGAAGTGCAGAAGGCTCAACATGGCCGATGCCGAAATTCAGATTTGAGGTAGACCTTGGATCGACCATGCAGAAGATAGCCTTTCAGGAAGTATCGGGCATGGATGTAGAACACCAGATAATTGAATACAGAAACAGCAACAGCCCGCTTTTTTCAACCGAAAAAATGCCCGGTATAGTTAAATATGGCAATGTGACCATGAAACGCGGCGTGTTTGTGAACGACAACACGTTTTGGAACTGGCGCTCGCAAATTGCTATGAACACCGTTGCCAGGCAAACGGTGGTAATAAAACTGCTTGACGAAAACGGCGATATAACCATGCAATGGCAGTTGTTGAACGCATGGCCAACCAAAATTACCAGTACAGACCTTAAATCCGACGGAAACGAAGTAGCGGTAGACACCATAGAAATTGCACATGAGCAACTCATCATTACCAACGGTAAGTCCTCATAATGATTACCCGGTAAACTTTTACTTCCAGGTAGGGTACAATAACGAGAACATCGCGTTCCGGGAAGTATCGGGCATATCGCAGGAAATGGCTATTGAAGAAGTAGCCTGTGGCGGGGAAAACCGGTTTAAGTACCGGTTACCCGTTATTGCAAGTACCAAAAACCTGGTGTTGAAAAGCGCGGTTTTGCCGCAATCGTCAACCTTTAACACCTGGTGTTTAAATACGTTATCGGGCGGGTTTAGCCAGTCTATAACTACTTGCAATTTACTGGTTGATCTGTTGAACCCTGCCGGGCAGGTTTGTTTGGCCTGGACGTTTAACGCTGCCTACCCGGTAAAATATTCGGTGTCAGATCTTAACTCGCAGGATGGCAGCATCATTATTCAATCGGTAGAGCTGGCTTATACGTTCTTCCAGGTGACTACTAATAGCATTGTTTACCCAACACCATCATCAAATAACTCATAATGGCTATAGAGATCAGAGAACTGGTAATAAAAACACAAATAGTGTCGGGGCAATCGCGGCAACAGGCAATAAGCGACCGCGAAATACAGGCGCTGAAGCGAAGCGTGATAGAAACCTGCCGTGAAATGATCAGGGAGAGTAAAAACAGGTACCGCAACAATCGTTAAACATCACAAAAATGCCATTAGAACCTTTGCAGATATCCGGTTTCTCTGATGAGAACTATCAGAGCTCAGTAGGCGACCCATACGAGGTGATGATAAACCCCGAATCGGTAAAGCTGCAACGAAGCATCGACTATAACGAGCAGCAGCCACCCGATTCAAGTTCATCTGCGCAAAAGTATAAACACACCGCAAGCGATAAGCTGAGCTTTGATATTGTTATTGATTGCACAGGTATTGTAGACAGCACCCGCGTTAATATGGCGCAGGAAATAAGCACCCTGGAGAACATTGTATTTATTTACCAGGGAAAAATTCACCGGCCAAACTACGTGCAGATAATATGGGGGAAGAATACCATGTTTCAGGGGGTGCTTAACACAATGGATATATCGTATACGCTCTTCCGGCCGGACGGGAGCCCGCTGCGGGCAAAGGTATCCCTTACCTTTAGCCAGTACCTTTCGCCGGTCGTGATCAGCAAGCAAGACGCAGACGAGTCGCCCGATCTTACGCATTTAGTTACCGTAACAGATGGGCTTACCCTGCCGCAAATGTGCAACCGGGTATGGAACAACGAAAACTATTACATACAGGTAGCCAAATTCAACGGCCTTAATAAGTTCAGGGACCTAAGGGGAATAGGAACCCTGGCGTTTCCACCAATAATCCCATCGCAACATGTCGCAGGCAACTAATATAACAAGCGGCGGGCTGGTATCTTTCAGCGTTACGGCGGGGGGGGCACCCGTGCCCGATACGGTACGTATACTATCCGTCAGGGTAGAAAAACGCGTGAACAGGGTGGCATCTGCACGCATCATCATTCTTGATGGTGAGGCGGATACCGGTACGTTTGATGTAAGCTCGTCGGCCACGTTCGTCCCTGGGGCGGTTATAGCAGTACAGGCCGGATATGATAACGCCGAGCAGGTGATTTTCCAGGGTATAGTCACCGGGCAGCGCATAGTTATAAACGACTTAGTTGGTTCGACCCTGGAGATAGAATGCCGCGATCAGGCCATAAAAATGACCGCGGGGCGCAAGTGCCTTACCTTTTCTCAGCGAGCTGACAGTGATATTATTACAACAATAATAGGCACGTACGATGGCCTGAGCGCTGACGTCACATCAACGAGCACGCAATGGCCCGAACAGATACAATACTACACAACCGACTGGGATTTTATGCTTGCAAGGGCGGAGGCAAATGGCTTGATAGTTACTACCATAAACAATAAGGTAACCGTGGCACAGCCAGATGCCGGTACAAGCCCGGTACTAACCATTGCCTATGGCAATAACCTGCTTGAATTTGATGCCGACCTAAACGCCTTAACGCAGCTGCCCGGCGTAAACGCTACCAGCTGGGATTATAAAAACCAGGCGGTAGGCACTTCATCTGCCCAAAACCAGATACCGGGGCCCGGCAACCTGAGCTCATCAGAGCTGGCAGGCATGGTCGGGATAAACCAATACCAGCTGCAAACAACCGCGCCTTTGGAAACCACCGACCTCACCGGCTGGTGCAACGCGCAGGTAATTAAAGGCGAATATGCCAAAATACAGGGGCGCGTACTGTACCAGGGTTCGGCATTGGCAGATATTGCCACCTATATCACCTTGCAAGGTGTAGGGGACCGTTTTACGGGCAACCATTTCGTATCGGGCATAACACATGACCTCTCCGACGGAAACTGGACAACCGAAGCGTCACTAGGCCTTTCCCCAGCATGGTTTACAGAGGAGCCCGACGTAATGGCGCCTCCGGCATCTGGCCTGCTGCCCGGCGCGCGCGGTTTGCTCAACGGAACCGTAAAACAAATAAACGACGACCCCGACAACCAATACCGTATACTGGTGAACATACCCTTGTTTGACCAGAACGGCGCAGGTATATGGGCGCGGTTATCCAACTTTTACTCCACCTCAAACGCGGGCGCCTTTTTTTTACCCGAAGTAGGCGACGAAGTGGTGCTGGGTTTTCTTAACGAGGACCCGCGTTACCCGGTTATACTGGGCAGTATGTACAGCAGCGCCTCGCTCAAACCATACAATACGCTGCAGCCAAATCAAAATAATACCCTTAAATCTATTGTGTCAAAATCGGGGCTGTATGTGCAGTTTGATGATGAGAACGTTGTGCTGACGATAAACACCCCCGATAAAAACACGATGATATTCAGCGATAAGGATAAGCAGATAACCATCCAGGACGAGAACAACAACAGCATCGTAATGTCGGCCGACGGTATCACTATAAAAAGCGAAAAGAACATAAATATCCAGGCCGATCAAAAGGTTAACATTACCGGCAGCCAGGGAATAACCCTAACCGCAGATGGGGGCGACGTAGAGATAAGCGGGGTTAACATAAAAGAAACAGCCGATAGCCAGTACTCGGCAATGGGCAGCGAAACCGCACAGATAAACAGCGGCATGGAGCTAACCCTGAAGAGTGCAATGATCATGATAAACTAAAGCATATGCCACCAGCAGCCAGATTAACCGATTTTCATGAGTGCCCGATGGAAACACCGGCGGTACCGGCGCCTATACCGCATGTCGGCGGCCCGGTTGTTGGGCCAGGCGAGCCAACGGTACTTATTGGTGGCCTGCCGGCGGCCCGGGTAGGCGATATGTTAACCTGCGTTGGCCCGCCCGATTCTATCGTAAAGGGGTCGGCAACGGTTTTAATAGGAAATATGCCGGCGGCAAGGATAGGCGATACAACGGCTCATGGCGGGTCGATATTATTAGGTGATTTTACAGTTGAAATAGGTGGATAGTCATAAGATCGTAAAGGAAAAGAATTTTTTGGGATCGGGGTGGTCGTTCCCAGTAAGTTTCTCTGCCGAAACGTGCCAGGTAAGCATCACGGCATACGAGGAAAACATCAGCGAGTCGATAAGATTGATCCTGTTCACCGCTACCGGCGAAAGGAATATGGAGCCGCAATTTGGCTCTGGGCTGCAGAAATATTTTTTTAAGAAACCGAGCGAAACACTAAAAGGCGAGCTGATTAATACAATTAAAATGTCGTTACTCATCAACGAACCCAGAATAAATGTAACCGGTGTTGATGTGGAGTTTACCGACATCTTAAACGGGATGCTGGAAATAACGATAAATTACATATACATACAAACCAATACAAGGCATAATCACACCTTTCCATTTTCATTAATGGAGGGTACCAATTTAAAGTGAGATGATAAGCGGGACAGATCAAAACAGTGCATACAGTTCGTTAAAGGACTCCCTTATCCCTTCTGCTAATTTAATAGATGGCAGGAGCGAGGAAGATATGCTTTGTTTCCTTTCCAAATTCGCTTCTGTTATTAATTTTTATAACCAGGATAATCTCGTGCAGGGAAATTGGGCCCCACTTATCTTAAAAGATCCTGTTTTCCTGACCGCCATGATCAGCAGGATACAAAGCAAGGAATTATACGCCCGGTTTGGCCATAACTGCCATACCCTTAAAACATTGCTTAATGCCGATGGTACAAATAGCGATAACAGTGCTTTTATCTCCTTTACATTTAACACATTATTTGATCAGATAGCAGAGGTATACGGTTATTTCAGAGACTGGATATACTACATGGAACGATCGCATACCCGCTACGAATTTAAAAGGTTTGTTACCACCAATATCCGCGATATTTACAGCCAATACTTTTGGGCGCTGATTGCCCTGAAAGAAGCAATGCATAAAACCCGCATTGTACGCGCTATAACCGCCCCCCCTAACCTTGCAGACGAAAGCTACAGCTATACCGAGCAAATTATATGGCAAACCGGGATGGGCAAGGCACCGTACTGGGAAGTGCTTGATATGGGGCATCGCATTACATTTAAAACGCAGCCCCAAACCTTGCTGGATGTTTTGCAAAAAACAGGCGAAATAGTTTTTGATTTTCTGGACAAGTGCGTTAGCTATGCCGCTACGGAGTACACCTATCTGAAACAAAAGAAAAGCAGTTACCCCGATACCCTGTTGCTGCGCGGATTTGTCGACCTTCTAAAAATTCACCAAAGCCAGCTTAACGATATTTCAAAAAAACACCTTGATTTTTATTACCGGGATATTTTGTTGCAAAGGCCGTTACCCGGCGCTACGGATAGTGCTTACTTGTGCACAACGCTTAGTAAGCCCGGGATGCTGTTTACATTGCCTGCCAATACCTTATTTAGTGCCGGCACAGATAGCTGGAAAAAACCGGTATTGTTCTCAAACCCGCAACCTGTAACGCTCAATTCCGGCGTGGTTACCGATCTTAAAACGCTTTCAATTTCGCCGCTAAACGGCGGGCAGGGTATATATTTGAACACGGTGTCCGCTCCGGGCACGGTAAAAACCGATCAGCAAGGCAGCATCATAGGGTTCGATACCTTCGGTAATACGAACAATCAGGGTACGCAGGCAACCGGCGGAATAGCCTTTGCATCGCCCATGTTCTTACTGAAGGAAGGCATCCGCACCATTACCATGACCATGACCTGCACTAATGAAGTTGATAGCTCGATATTTGACAGCGCCGAATTTTACTTTAGTACGGCTGCCAGTTGGCTGGCTGTAAATGCCGTGCCGCTGCCGACACCGCCCGGGCCTGCAAAAGTAGTGGTTCTGCGGGTTCAATTGGATGCAACGCAACCACCTGTCGAGCCGTTCAGGAAAAATCCGGATCTATTAGATACACAATGGCCGCTTTTTAAAATACAGTTTCAGCAGGTTCCCGATCTGGCTAACCCGCCGGTGATCAAAAAAATAGAAATTGATGTTTTAGTGAACGGCATTAAAAGCCTGCAGCTTTATAACGACTACGGAACGCTGAGTACAAAAGCACCCTTTCAGTTTATGGGCCCGGCACCCATGCCCGGCAGCAATTTTATTGTTGGCAGCAGCGAAATATTCAGCAAGCCGGTAAAAAGCTTTTCACTTGAAATAGACTGGAACGGCCTCCCGGCAGACTTTAAAACTTATTACCTGCAATACAACCAATACCTGGAAGGGGATATGAACCTGCCGCCTGCACCAAAGCCATGCTGGTTAATAAAGTTGAAAGACAGCATTACCGGGAAAAAGCCGGAAATAACAGACCAAAAACAGCCGAACGCGGTTTTTGATAACTGCTGTTTTACGGTGGCGTTTCAGCTGCTGCAAAACCGGGTATGGACAGATTTAGACCTGCGTAACAGCGGCGCCTGCATTATCGATGCCGGCGCAAGCGACATTAATGTACCCCCGGCACCAACAACCCTGTTCGCTACAACAAATAACGTATTGGATACAACGTCCACCTTTTGTTATATTGCCACAGGGGATGCAATAGTACCTGATGCCACCCTGCAGGGCGCATCTTTAAAGTATACAGGGCAAAACGCATCCGGTTTTTTGAAGATGACACTTAACGGCCCCGGTCATGGCTTCGGCTCGTTGTTGTACCCGGCTATTGTTTTCCAAATAACGTTGGATAACGCCCAGCAGATAGCTGATAAAAAGGCGGCCACTTTTACCGCCCTGACGCCAAAGCCTTTTATCCCAAAGGTGACGGCGGTGTCGGCCACCTACAGCGCAAATACTACCGTAAATTTTTCGACGCCGGATAGCACTAACCCGTTGCAATGTTTTATTTACACGCCTTTTCAAAATTACAAGGTATTTGATGCTGCATCAGGCGTTACGCAGTACAACTATACGTATAGCGATGATAATAAAGTTGATGACACCGGTATACCTATGTTCGCACCGCTAAGCAGCGCCGGTTATCTTTTTACAGGGCTCGATAAGCTTGTTGCGCCCGGTCCGATCAACCTTTACTTTGAACTGGCCCGTGTATACGCCATAACCGGAGGGGTTACCGCTATTTCTTATTCTTACCTGAGCACCACGGGGTGGAAAAAGTTGGAGATACTCGCCGACGGTACAAATAACTTTAGTTGTTCGGGCATTATTAAAGCCGATATACCGCCGGATATTGATTATAACGGCCTGCCGGACAACCAGGGCAAGTGCTGGTTAGCCATATCGGTATCTGCCCAGCCGCAAGCATACGCGCAAACCGTTTTTTGCGCTACAAATGGTTTTATCGCGCGCCGTACCCAACTGCAACAGGGTGCAGCCGTAACGCATATCCCGGCGGCCACCATCTCCAAAACCTCAACTGCCGTTCCGCAGTTGGGCGTTATTCAGCAACCGTTTGCATCTTTTGGCGGCAAGGTTAAGGAAACAGATGTGCTGATGAACCTGCGTGTTAGCAATCGCATTAAAACCAAGGACAGGGCAGCCGCTGCCGACGATTTTTTCCGGATCATCGTGCAGTCTTTTCCTGATATTTTTTACGCCAAAACTGTTTTCAACAAGAGCACCAATGTCAACCAGGTATACCTGGTTAGAGCTTTCGCAGGGCCCGAAATTACGGGCGCCTTTACGCCCCTTGTTACCGCCTGCGCCGAAAAGCAGATACGGGAATTGCTGGTCGCAAAGTCGTCATGCTTTGTGAGCATAGGTGTAGCTAACTTTAATTTTCAATTTGTAAAAGTAACAGTCGACCTGGTTGCAAAACCGGCGAACGGTACTAACGAAATAGCGGCGCAGGTAGGGCAGCAGCTCGATTTGTTCCTGTCGCCATGGATCTCCTCAACAGGCCAGCAGGTTACTATAGATGCAGCCATAACTACGGCACAGGTAGCCGCCTTTGTTGCCGGCCTGCGCGGTGTTCAAAAAGTAAACAACGTGCGTTTGCAAACCTGGACAAACCCCGCAACTGAAATCGCAACGGTAGCTTTTACAAGCAGTGTTAAGCCCTTTGATCCGTCAATGCTGCTGGTATCCAATCTCGGTCATAATATTAATTGCAAAATATCATGAAACAGCAGTTATTTATAATCGATAAGCCGCTACCGGAAACGCAGGATTTTCAGGCGCTAAAATCGGCAGGGCTTGCGTTTCTTAAGGAACACAGCGGCGGCGAGTGGACAAATTTTAACGCCAGCGACCCGGGCGTGACCATATTGGATCAGGTGTGTTTCGCGCTGACCGAACTGGGGTATTGCAACGATTTTCCGATAGAAGATATCTTGACAGATGCTAACGGCCGTATCGTTACCAACGATCAGTTCTATTTACCGCAAGCCATCCTTACAACCAGTCCGTTTACTACCGATGATTACCGCAGGTATTTGATAGACAGCAATAAAGCCATTAAAAACGCTATAATCATTGTATATCCGTCAATACCGCCTTTTATGAGGTATATATATCAATCCTACCTTTTGCTTGATGAGCGCCTGACCGAGACCGAAAAGAACGATGTTTGTACCGAAGCGTATTACTATCTTAATAAAAGCCGCAATGCGGGAGAGCTGTTTTTTACTCCCCGGCCGTTTCAAAACTTGCTGTTCAGCATAAGCGGTAATATTGAAATAAACAGTACCGCCCGTGTTAATCAAATACTTACCGAGATAAACAGCGCCATACAGCAATATATTTTCCCGGCCGCTGTACAGCACGGATTTGAACAATTACGGCAGCAGGGATACAATACCCAGGACATATTAGACGGGCCCGTGCTTAATAATGGCTGGTTTACCAACCAAACCCTGGGTACACCAAAGGCAAAGCTTAACACGATGGAACTGATGGAAGTTATCAGTAAAGTAAAGGGCGTCAGTGAAGTAGGGCAGCTGAGTATATATGTGTGCGGCCAGATGATGGAACAGATAATATTATCGCCCAGCCAACTGCCTGTGTTAGACGGTTCGGCGTCGCTCTCAAGCGGCCTGCGTATTACTTATAAGGGCGCTGTTATCCCCGCCGACTACAAATTTACAGGACCTGTAAAGCCCCGCGGTATAAGTACAGGTAACGTTTACCTTGATATGGGCAACGAAAACAGCCAGGTAAAACCGGGTGTATACCGCGATATTGAAAGTTATTACTCTATCCAGAATACATTTCCCGCCATATTTTCTATTGGCGGCGATGTAGCCGACGGCAATACCACAAAATACTCGGCAGCACAGTCGCGGCAGTTAAAAGCATACCTCACCCTGTTCGACCAGGTGCTTGCAAATCAATTTGCGCAGCTGGCCGGTACCGGCCGCTTGTTTTCGTTTCGCAACTCGCTTACCGCCGATACGTTGGATGAGGTATCCTACTACAGTACCTTAAACGCCGAGCAGCGCCTGTTCTCCGAATATCCGGCTCCTTATGTTTGCTTTTCACCAACGTATTATTACCGCTCGCTTTACGACGTGCCAAACATAAGGCCGCTGTTAAAAGATAATGATGTAAAGCGCTTTTACACCGGTCAGCAAACGCAAAAAGAACTCGATTACGATAGCTGGGAAGCTTTTAAACACGATCCGTATAACGCTTACATCCATGGCTTATCAGCGTTTATGGAAGATGAGAATACCGGCATTACCCGCCGCAACGCAATGCTCGATCATTTGCTGGCCAGGCATGGCGAATCGCCCTTAACCATCAACGAAATGCTCAAAGGATCGGTATACAGCGGTAACGGCGCTAAAGACCTGGTTATATTTAAAAGCCTGTATCTTCAAAACCTGGGCCTTTTATCTTATTTCAGGTACAAAGGGTATAATATGCTGGCCGCAAAAAAAATAGCCGGGCTACCCAAGGCAGTTCCGACGGATTTTGAACACCGGATATTAAACGGCAACGACCGCGACTTTATTTTTGATGCCACCAAAATAGACGAGCTTGAAAAACTTACCGTAACCGATTTTGATAACTACTCGGCAATAGAGTTAAAAATGTGCCTGTTTTTTGGCCTGCGGATGCTTTACCTCAACTTTATACTCTGTAATTTCGATAAGGGTGCAGAAGGTACCGACCTGCGGCATGCCCTATGGATGATAACCGAGCGTAAAGGCTTAATATTTATCGAAAACTGCCTGCTGCAAAGGAGTATATCTTATCAGATTGTGATTACCAGGGAGGCGGCTTACGGACCATATCTGCAGGTGGCCGGGGAACTGGATTATAACCAGGCATGGGAGGTAGTGCAGGCGCTTACCGATAATAAACAACATCTTGATGATTATGAGTATAACGGACTGGATGTAAATGGGATACACTACAGGTTTTTAACCGCATCAGGCGAACAGCAACGAAATAAATACTTTAAGCAAATCCCGCACTCTGCTTATTACTTCACGGTAAAAATAGACGGTAAAAAGGAGATCGAAAAATTTGATGAGTTCCCGGTTTTTAAAAGCGACGTCGAATTTATATTCCCTGATTTTATTCTACCAACCGATAAGCCCGCCTTTGAAAAACGGATACAATACTTTTTACAACAAAGCCTGCCTGTGCACCTAACGTACGATGTTCACTTTTTAGGCACCGAACAGCTTGACGCTTTTATACCGGCCTTTGTTTACTGGCATAACCAATTGATTTTTAAACCAAAGCATTATCATGAGGCAGCGTGAAGGGCATATCGTATCAACGTTGAGCTGGGACACCACGTTTGACAACAGGGCGCTGGGTTTCGACCTCCAGAACCGCTTGAGCCAGTGGAGCAGGTTTGTTATGCCCGGTGAACTCGATTACGTTTTTAAGGCGGTTTGCCCGGAGGGGATGTCCCTATCTATTCATTCGCTGGAAATAGATTTAGGAGAGATTGAAGTTAACGAACTTGAAGCACAGCTTAAGAGAAGACTGGAAGCAACCCTCAGAGAGAAACTCGCCGACATGCTGAGTTATCCGGTGCCGGGACAAAACCTTAAGCTTGTTAAGCAGACCCTTGCATCGATAGAAAGCCTGCGACACTTTCTGATTAACGGCACGATGCCCTGGAACTATAGCGGGGGTGATATTAACGCGCTTGTAGGCGTCCTATTTAAGGAGCAGCCACACCAAACAATTGAGTTACTGCGCGAAACCGGCACGGTGTACACGGCCACCAGAAAACGCATGGCCTGGCAGTTTAACGAAGCTAATTACAACGCCACGATTCGCGGCTTTGAGCCCGTGAGTTACGACCAGATCAACTGTCTGTCGGCTGAAATGGTGCGCTTGCAGCATAAAGAGCAGTTTGTGCGCAGCAGCGTTGCCGATTTAGAAAAGGAAATAAGGCTATGGATACTGAATTACCTGCTGAGCGACAGGGGGACGATATTTAACAACCTTGCGTTCATGAAAGATATTCTTGTGCAAATGGCCCATCGCCATAACATTGCCTATTGCGATCTGCTGCTGCTGATAGAAAACGCCATTGTAAAACCAAACCTCGCGTTTAATGTAAAGGGCGATTTCATGACGGTGATCAATATGTTGTCGGAGCAGCAACGACATACCGCGGTTAGCCTGCCTGATAACAATTTAAACTTGCCCGATAGCACTGCTGCCCGCCGGAAGCAAGTGCGCGCCGGAAACCCGTCCCCGGCACAATTTGCCGCATATATTGTAAACGCCGGGTATCCTGACAGCCATTCATCGTTGCAGGCTTTACCGGTCGATGTTAAATACTGGCTTAAGAACGCAACAGGCCTGGATGATCATTTTATGGCTGTATTTTTTAATGCCTGCCAATACACCTTACCCTGCGCCGTGGTGAAGCTGGTGCAGCTGTTTACGAAACTTCCCGGCGGAATACCGCCACTTGCAGGCCGGTATAAAACGAGGGCAATATGCGTAGCATACCTGCTAAAGTACAGGCAACAGATAACTATAAAAACATTTTTGAGCTATTTGCTGCAACAGTGTGCCAACATTTCCGGCACTACTACTACCCAAGTATATAATACGCTGTGCCGGGTAATAATGGCCTCGCGCTTTCAGGGGCTATCTATGGCCGACTTTGCCCATCTGGCAGCTGTACCGGCTGGGATGAACTATATAAAAAACGATAAGGCGCCATTTGCGGCTATTGTTTATAACCTTAATACTTATACCCTGCAAAATGCAGGCGACCGTACCGGTCGCGATTTTTTAAGGTTGCTTCGCGCCGATCTGAAAGCGCTTATCCGGCTGGACGAGCACAGGGTGCTGCAGTTACTAAGGGCATATAAAAACAAGGCGTTTTTGTTCGGCCCGTTACGCCTGCTAACTGACAACTGGTCGATTGACAGGCTACTCCGGGCGGGTAAAGGCGCAAATTTTGGGGTGGTAACGCAATTTATCAAGATCACAGGCAGCGATAGCGTTTTGGCGGGCAGCAAAGATGTTGCGTGGCTGCAAAGAAATGTGCTGACACTGGCTTTAAAGTCGCTGATACTGCAACCCGGGCTTTCCGCAAAATTGCTTGCTATGCAGCTGGCAGAACTGGCGGAACGATCTGGCCGGTTTACACCGGAATTTGTTACATGGCTGAGGGACCAACTAAGCCTCGAACCATTACCGGCAGAACGCCGCCGGCAGCGCCGGCCAACCGCAGCACGAAGCGGGAGTAACACCGAAACGATTGAATTGGTAAATACCCTTCTGCTGGATGAGAATACGGCTCCTGATGCTGTTCAGGAAATACTGCAGCAATATCATTTTAACCACCCGGTTATACAGGCCATCAAACAAAACACCCATTTGTACCGGTTACTATTGAACAGGCTTTTTAGCAATGGTACACAACAGGTAACCCGTTTAGTCAGCACCGTCCTTGCCCGTATTTGCAGGACAACACCGAATGTGAATAAAGTATCGGTGCAAAGGACGTTAACTGATCTGTTTTGGCAGTGCATTTTAGCGACTGGCTGGTACAGGCTTGGGTTTAGGGGTTTTAAAAAGAACTTTGAAGCGGCTGTACGCTATCATTACCCGGGTATCGTAACAGGTTCCGATTGGGTACGAGTCCGTGGTCAAATTTACGGTGCCCGGCATAATTTTGCAGGTTTGGCAAATATAAGCCATGCAGCACTGGCAAAATCCCTTAAAACAGCCATTGCTGCCGGTGCCGACACACTCGCAGGTGGCCATCAAAGCATAACTTTTACAGATGTATTGTTCCAAATAATGACCGGCGAGGGCGATCCCCTGAAATTTTCCGCAGGTCTTGCTTTGTCAGATCAGGAGATCCTCCGATTTATGCAAAAAGTCGACCTGGAGCAGGTCCTATACCGTTTAAACATCAGCAAACCGTCTTTATCTCAACGCATAGGCGATCTCGCCTTTATCATCCTGCTGCTTGATGCATCCGGAGGGGGCGTTGATAATGAGGCTGCCATGATGAATGTTTATAGACAGGCATTATTGTTCAGCAGCGGGCAGGGAAGCTGGCAGCCCGCGCTGGATAAACTGCTCAAGCAAACCGTCGCGCTGTTAAAAACAAACGCTGCTTTGAGCAACAAAACCGCCGTAAAATTTAACGCCGCAGGGTTTGGCATATCATCAAATATGCGACGGAGCTTTATTTCACGCGCATCTGCATCACAGCAAAAGTTCATTGCCAAGTTAAATGAAGCCGGCTTAAAAGTGCTAAAAGCATCAGGCACTGAACTGCCGTTAACTACCGCCGGTAACCTGTCGCCGCAGGCTGTAAAAACATTAAGCAAAGATGTACTTCGCGCGCACCAAACTAACGTTACGGAACAGCTGCTATACATGGTTGTTACCGGGCAGGATGTCCCCACCTGGTTTGCCCCGCGGCCACTATATAGCGCCGCAATGCTTGCTGAAGAAATTGTGGCGCGACATCCCCTTACGTTGCTTAATATCTTAAAAAGCGAACGCTTAACAGGGCAAGAATATGAGCAGTTAGCCGCTGTACTGCCCTTTCAACAGCTTCAGTATGTGTTGTTGGTTACTAATTGCGGCAGGTCAGTTATATATGAGTTGGAACGCGTGTACAACGCACTGGGAGAAATGGCTTTTGGCGCTGTAACAGGCCGGCATATACAAATGCTGCTGTACCGCAAACTATTGCTCGTGATCAAATCGGGCAACCGGTCATTAATATCGGCCGGTCGCATATGGCAGGAGCTTATCTGGGATATGCAGGTTAACTTCAACATACCGAAAAGTGATTTTATAAGACTGGCGGCAAAAAAAGCGAACCTGCTTCCCCCGGGTTACCGGGCAGCACTGGGGTTAATTATCGCAGCCGGCGAAGCAAAAGCTTTAAAGGACAAATTTATTAACACCAAACCCCTCACCGAAATGCCAATTATCCAAAAGCCCGCCGGCGTCACAACAGAGCCGGTTCCCGTAAAAAATGCCGGCATGGTGTTACTTAGCGAATACATCCCCGCGCTATTCAGGCATATGAGGATGTTAAATGGGCAAGTGTTTGTTAATTCGGAGGCCAGGTTAGCGGCTGCGCATGTGCTTCAATATGCCGTTACGGGCCTAACGCATACGTCAGAACAATATCTTCCGCTTAACAAGGTGTTTTGCGGGCTGCCGCTGGCTGAGCCCGTGCCGGAGGGTATAACGCTTACTGCCGGGCAAAAAGAGCTTATTTCAGGTATGATACGTAATATGGTAAGCCAGTGGCCGGTAATTGGCAAAACAAGCGTAGAGGGTTTCAGGGGTAACTGGCTGGTACGCGACGGGCTGCTACGTGAAACGGAAGAAAGGTGGGAACTGGCTGTAGAACCAAGGCCCTACGATATATTGATCAATCAGTTCCCTTTCTCTTTTTCAATTATAAAATATCAGTGGATGGATAAGCCCCTTCACGTAAAATGGAAAATATAAAAACGAAATTTATGAAACCTGATAGCTTAAAAATGGACAGCAGCTAACCCATGTAACTGCAAAGCGTAACTAACAAAATTAAATGATCACAAAACAATAAAATTATGAACTCTTACAACGACAACTTGCATTCCAGTGTGGTTAATACGCTGCAAACGCTTGAGCTGGCCGAAAAAAGTCTCAAGTCGAACCTGGATGCTTCTATTTTCAGCCTCTATTATGCGGAAGGCGCAATTATTACCGCAAGTGAAAACCTAAATTTGGCAAATCTTAAATACAAAAGCCAGCAGAATATAAGTTCACAGGCGGTTAAAAACGCGAATATTGCCACTAACCTGGCGGCCGCTGCAACGCAGCAAAAAAATTATACGGCACAATCTGTTACCAATACCGCGGTTAGTGCGTCGAACATCCAGATAGCCTCAAACGCGGTAGTTAGGTTGGCCAGTGATATGGGCAGTATCTTCAGCATACTTAAAGCTGCCGATGCCGAAGGTGAGCTTTACCTCCAGGGCGAAACGGCTTACGGCTTAATAAATGCGACGGCTTACGATGCGGAAAAGTTGTCGCAAACCGCTATGGAGGCCTCTACCTATACCGCCGAAGTATCATCTAGCACGGTGGCTGATGAAGCGGCTGTTACAAATACCGCTATTGCCAACCTGCTGGCCGTTACCAACGCGGATTTCAGCGCTACTGCAGCAACTGTAACTGCGGACCATGCCGCATTGGCTGCCGCGGGCGCCACCGAAAAAGTGGCGGAAGGTACCCTTGAATCAAGCAACGCCGAATATTTTTCGGTAAGGTCCGCTTATCGTCTCAATAATCGGGAGCTTAATCTTAACCTTACAGTGGCCAACAAAACCAGCATATCTTACGACGTGTACTTTAATTATTATAATGCGCCGTTCAAGCCGGACAAAAACCATTCGGCATCTGAAAAAAACGAAACAACTGTTGACAGCTACCCCGTGCAGCATTACTATATCATGCTGGTAAAGGATAGCAAGAAGCAGGTGTTTACGATATCAAATGCGGAGAATTTGGTATTGAACCATAAACAAAGGAAATTAGTTACGTTGCCAGCAACACCTGCCAAACGACTGATTCAAACGACCATTTCTATAGATGATTTATTAGATTCTGACGGACAGCCGATGCAGCTTGGTGCTAAATACGCGGTTTTTGTATTTGCCCAGCTCAAAGAAGATTATAAAAAACTCATCAATAATTTTGATGATTATCTGTCGGCACCTTCAGAGTCCTTCGCGTTAACGGTCGACCTGGTGAGTCCCGGGCCTAAAGCCATAGGCTACAAGGATGGAGAAGTTACGTTTACGGTAGTTGAACCAAGCGGTGTACCTGTGCAACACCGGGTAATATATTTACCCGATAACAAAGGGCTTATTAACGGATTGCTATCGGTAGAAGGGCTGCGAAGTATTGAGAAGGAAGTATTAAAGCTGGAAATGATAGCCGATAAATACGATCCGCTTATATCAAACCTCGAAGCACAATTACTAACGCTTCAGGCGGATATGAGCGCCACATCTGAACGGCTTGACGCCACAAACGAAGGGACAGCGGCGCCAACTGCTGATAAGGCGGGTGCCAAACCCGGCTCGTCCGACCAAAAGGCGTTAAGCAATACCAAAGCGGAATATACCCGCCTTAGGCATGAACTGACAAAAGCCCGTAAAGAAAGGGATAACGAGATGAAAGCCATTACGCCTGCCAAACAGGAACACCCGGGCTTTTTCTTCAATACCAAAATAGCCGAACAGGTATCATTTGCAAATTATACCGTAGTTCATCCTTCCAAAGACAAGGAAGAAGTGAAAAACGGCGTTTTTCATGTGAAGATCGATTCGACGGTTACCGATAATTTTGGCGATCCGCTTATACCGGGATATCATTACATACCGGTGGTGCTAACGGTGCCCAACGTGCCTGAAGAGGATATGGTGCAGTACAAGAACGCGCTGTCGGAATACGCCAAAACAAAACCTTTTAAATATGAAATAAGTTCATCAAACCCTAAATCTGAAACCATATGAGCACTTTATTAATGCCCCCTGCTAAAAGGTACGGGGTCACCGAAAAGAAAAAATCTGAGCTTGATGCTTTGACCCTACAGGTAACCGACGCGCAGTATAGTGTGCAGCAGTTGCAGGCTATTGTAGATTCGCTTACCGTTAAGGCGGCAAATTTCCAGGCGTATCTTGTTACGAACGATAATAACAGGGTGCAGGCGCTCAATAATAAAAACCTGGTAACGCAAATAGTTCAATCGGCCACAACCTTGCAGCAAAATTCAGAAACGGCATTCAACGCCATCGTAATTGCCGACGCGAAAACCCGGGACGTAGCCGTTGGGGTGAAAGCACTGATAGATAAGTTGATCTACGCAGCGGAGGTGATCAATAAGCTGTCGAATCTTATTATCAGGAAAAAAGCGCTCAACCCTTTGATCAATGATGACCTGGTCACCCGTGTCAGCACTGCGGGTGCCGATGCCAATAATGCGGTCGCCTTAACACTGGTGGCGTTGCAGTCGGCTTATGCTGCGCAGGCATCAAACTTGCAGTCGGAAGCGGCATCGGCGCTGCAATATACGCAGGCCATGAAGCTGTTTGACGTTTTAACGGTTAACGGTGCAGATTCGAAGGATACATCGAAATCTATCGCTACGCTGCTGGACGAGACTTACGAGAATGCCAAAAAAGCTTACGATCAGTCGCTTAAAGCGTCAAATGCTACTAACCAGCAACTGAGCGAGGCAACGGCAAATCTTGTTCAGGCACAAATCAAGCTTCGGTCGTACCAGCTTGGCCTTGCTGCTGCCAACGCAGCCGCTTTAGCTTCTTAAGTACCGTCATCATTCGCTCCCCGCACCGGGGAGCGAATTTTAACACATCCAGTATATGAACGATCTTTTCCATAAATTCTATAGGAGCTTTTATTTGAAAACCGGTGGATATGTCCCCGCCAAGCCTTTGAGCCAGCCACTTTACCCCGGCGATTTTTTTCAGATACGGAATGGTGAAATGGTAGTGCTTGGGAATATTTTTTTTAGCCATATCATCGGGCCGGAGGATGTAAACATCAGCTACGACGAGCACCTGAACGGCGCCGAGTGGAAGTTTGAAGACGGTGTAAGCCGGCCGTACTCGGGCAGGAGCAGCGGGCATGGAGCTGGCCCCGGCGAATTCGAGTTTAGCAAGCAGGTACTTGCCTTCGCCGGTTATGGCAGCTTTGTATTCTCATCCGCTGACCGTAAACTGGTGAGGATCGCCAACTGGAGCGACCTGCAGGATCAACTGATCATCAAGCTTACGCAGGTTTACTATTCCTTCAGGGAGGTATTTGTTATAACAGAAAGCGCAAGCACGGCGCATTGGAGCCTGGCCGTTGGCGGCAGCCAGGATGCGGAACTTGAAATAGCGACCGCCACGGAAAATTTTGGCCTTGTGGATATTTTTGGTCACCCCGATGTGCGCACTATCCAGTCTAAAAACGTGGAGTATTACCACATGGAAAAGCAACGACGGCCGGCATTTTTCCGCGCTAAAAAACTGGTGGTACAGGACGAAAAGATCGGCGTGTTTATCAACGAGTTAATACTCTACCGCCGAAAGCACCAGGAGTGGGCGCTGGGATTTTATGAACAGTTCGACACGGATTCGGTGTATATACACGCCCTAAGCGGTAATCCCGGATACAGTTTGCTCGATTCGCTGCGCGCTAATGAGCTGAACGCCAATACCGCGCTGCTGTATTTTAAATGGGCCGATATGAACCTTGATGACGTGGAGGCATTATTCCCCAGGTATGGAAACTGAACCTTTTTTAAAAGATATACAAACCGAACTTGCATGGCTGCAGGAAGTTATTCAGCAGGCCATAGGGTTTTACCTCTTACACGAGGGTTATGATAAGAACTGGACCGCGTTACCCGTGCCGGACCTTGCCGGTTCGGGATCGCCGTATGCAGATACCGTAAACGGATGGAACCTTACCGCATGTCAAAGAATTGCCCTGGCCCTGGCCATGGCGCCACATATACGCCCGGAGATACTGGACGTATTTTATGGTCGTAACCAGTTAACCGACAGGCCCTTTACCGAGTTTGGCGGGTGCCCGGAAAAAGGCCACCCGGGTTTTATTCCTTCGGGGCAAACGCTTAGCTTTTTATTAACCGCCAACGATGTGCTAAAATCAGCCGAGTTGAGCAGGGTGCTGTCGGACGAAAGCGTACTGATAAAAGAGAAAGTTATAAGCCTGGCCGAGCCGGACGAAGGGCTGCCCGCGCTTGACGGGCACCTTATCATGAGTAAAGAGTGGGTGCGATATTTTATTACCGGCGAAAAGACGGCCCCGTCGTACGACCCGGCATTCCCGGCGCAAAAAATATCAACCCCGATGGAATGGAGTGATGTGGTGCTTGACCACGTCACGCTAGCCCAGGTAAATGAAATAACCACCTGGCTAACGCACGGTGAAATACTGATGAAGGACTGGGGGCTTATCAATAAGATAAAACCCGGCTACCGCGTGCTTTTTTACGGTCCGCCCGGCACGGGTAAAACGCTTACCGCCACACTTATCGGCAAGCAAACCGGGCGCGATGTTTACCGGATAGATGTTTCGCTGGTGGTTGACAAGTACATCGGCGAGACGGAAAAAAACCTTTCGCGGATATTTGATATAGCAACGGATAAGGATTGGATACTGTTTTTTGATGAGGCTGATGCGCTTTTTGGCAAACGTACCGCCGCAAGTTCATCAAACGACCGGCATGCCAACCAGCAAACTGCATACCTGCTTCAACGGGTAGAAGATTATCCCGGCGTTGTGATACTGGCTACCAACCTTAAGGCCAACATGGATGATGCCTTTACGCGCAGGTTCCAGGGGATGATACACTTTGCCATGCCTGATGTGGATGAGCGCTACACATTATGGCAAAATGCTTTTTCGGGAAAATGCCGGTTGCGTCCCGATATTGATGTATACCGCATAGCCGAAGAGTTTGAACTATCAGGCGGAGCAATTATAAACGTTTTAAGGTATTGCGCTATGTCGGCCGTATCCCGGAACGATCATCTGGTAACACAGTCAGAATTACTGGCGGGGATACGCCGGGAATATAAAAAGGACAACAAAACATTTACGGTGAATATTTTGTGATCATAACGCCTTATGGCAAAACGGGCCTCTATACAACAAGTAAATAAAGCTGCGGACGGACCGCGCGGTGCAGGCAGTATTACGTTAAAATTTACCCTTATTTATCCCGTTTACAGCAGGCGCGACGTGGAATATAAGGTGCTTATTGCGGGGATGCTGAACGAATTGGTGCATAAGGGGCAGCTGGTAATTTACGGCTACCTTATAACGGCAACTGAGCTATATCTGGTGCCGGCTTGCGAAAAAAAAGATATCGGTGCCATACAAAAATTGGTTGCAGACGCTCTGCGAAAAATAATACGGCGTGATAAGGGTGCAGGCACGGCCATAACGAAGGTGATCGACTTATATCCGGCAGACCTGCGTGCCACCATGATGGAAGACGCCCAGGTAACGTCCCTTTTAACCGGCGGAAAGCTTAAATCTCCTTATAACAATTACTACTATGTTAAACTGCAGAAACAGGTGCAAACCGAGGAGTTTTCATCGGCGATTGAGTATATCGGCGGTGTTGGCCCGGTTGTAACGATATGTAAACCCAATTAAAAACCGCAGCCGCTCGTTATGGAAAGAAAAGCACCCCCTCAGCACCAAAACAGTAATAAGGATACCGTAGTTGTGCCGCACAATAAAGCCGGGCATACAGGCGCGAGCCATTTTTACTTGCAGGACCATCGCCTCAACCAGGTATTGCAAAAAAAGCAAAGCGGCGATCCTGCCGCTTCCCGGCCTGTATCGGGTAACTTCGGAAACGCTAAGGGTGCGGGGCTTCCCGGTCAATTGAAAGCAGGTATTGAGGGGCTTTCGGGTTTATCAATGGATGATGTAAAAGTGCATTATAACTCTGATAAGCCGGCAAAGCTAAATGCGCTGGCTTATGCTCAGGGTACAGTTATACATCTTGCCCCGGGACACGAAAAACACCTTCCCCACGAAGCCTGGCATGTGGCCCAACAAAAACAAGGGAGGGTAAAGCCAACCCTGCAAATGAAGGGTATACCAAACGTTAATGACGATAAAGGTTTAGAGCGGGAAGCAGATGTAATGGGTGCAAAGGCACTTCAGCGCATCGCTGGTTCACCTGCAGGTAACGCTTCATTAAGCGATCTTTCGCATTCAAATGTCACCCCCGGTATTATCCAGTATGTAATTGGGCCCGGCGGCATGCTTCATGCGGGCCGCCGGGTTAAAGGGCCGGGCAATGTTATCTATCGCATAATAGGGCCCGAGCAGTTTTTGGGTAAACTGAATTACCGGTTAAAGGACGATGATGGTAACGAAATCATAAGGCCGTTTGACGACGCCGCATTTAATTTAGTGCCTTTTGGCGGACCGATTAGCCTCCCACCATCATCCGATAAGCGTGATAAAGCATTGCACAGTGAAGATGAAGGTGGTTACGACAGTAGTGACGAAGAGAGCAGCAGTGAGTCATCCACAGGCGGTTATTCCTCTGATGAGGAAGAGGAAGAGGCTGGATCTCATGATGATGAGGAGGAAGTATTTGATGATGACGAGGAACAATTGCCTGACGTTGTGTCTGATGAGGAAATAGAGGTTGAAGAACCATATACGCCCAAGTCCTGGACGCTTGAGGAAATTTACAAAAGGCTGGCCGAAAGTACCATAGATAAGCCCTTGCACCGGGCGGAAATAGAAGATATAGAAAAGGCGGTGGAAGATAAAACGCACACGAGCCGCGATAAAAAACTAAGCCGCGACGACACCAGGAAATTAGGCGTAGCCATAGGCAAAGCCAAAAAGGACCTGCAGGATCACGCGGAGATGGATTATGTGCCTGATGTAAACAAAAAGAAACGCACAAGGACAAAAAAAAGCGATAAGATACCACCGTCGACTTTTAGCAACGAAGTCGACTCGGAGTCGAGCGATGAAGAATATGATCCGGATGTCCGCTTACGAAATTATGCGCTCTCCATGACTGCGGTTTCTAACCGGTCGCATGTACCTGGTTTAGACGAGATCGACCGACCGTTCAGAAACTTGGTTACCGGCTTGCCCCACGCCGACACCTATTTGGGATTATTTAAAGGCGGGCAGCTTGTGCCACGTAATGTTAACGGCGTGAGTAATGCCACCGGCATGAGAAAAAGAATGCGGGATGTTGAAGCTAAAATTAAACCCGAACTGAAAGAGAGGGACAAATTAATGCTTGAACTGGATGCATTAGGTAAGGGCAAAAAGCGTAAAGCAAAGAAAACCCGCAAAGAGCAAGAGAAAATTGATGAAATAAGGGCCTACCTGGCCGAAAAGATAAGGCCCCATGTAGAAGGCATATTATTTGGAAGCAGCATTAGGCCGGTGGAGGAAGATTATGCCGAAGCACGTAAACTGGTCAATCCCAGAAAAAAAATCAAAAAGGACCTCAGGCTTGAGGTTAATCCTTCTGCCGCGTCGCAAGTGCTAACCCGACGTCCGCCAACCAAACTCTCATCCGGAAAGGATTCACACACGCATGCCGAACAGGCATTGATCAGCACCCGCACCTGGATCAGTTTATTTAACAAACTGGTAAAGCAAATAGGTAGTAATAAAGATCAGCCCGAAAAGCTGATTAAGCTGTCGTTCAACACGCTGCAGTTGGTTTTAAACCGCTCTACCTGCGTTGGCTGCGCCCGCGAGTTAACCGTAGAGCTTATACGCTTTTGGCAAACCATAGCGCAGCTTACAGCTAAAAATACAGATTGGCGTGCAGCGAAGCAGCGGTACGAAGGTTACGTGAATTTTTTACTTGATTTTCCGGCTATCTACGAAATTGACGATGAGGAGGGTAGCGATTACGTAAACTTACAACGCATCATACTGGGCCTGCGGGATGCGGGCTGGACAGTCAGGATAACTACGGGGATAAAAGGCGGCAAAAAGAGCAATAAGAAAAATGCCCGGATTCGGGAGTTTGCGGAAAGTGTCTCCACAACCCCGATGTTTCACGCACAGGGCTGGAACCCCACAATAGTTTGTTTTGTACCTCCGAAGAATTTAAAAGGGCTTAAAGTTGTGCTGGTTAACGGCATCGCATATACGCTTACAAAAGACGGCAAATATTTAGCTGTTAACGGCGAGGCTGCTAAGCCATCAAATGTTGATGGCTATAAATTTGTGCCAACGGGCCTGCCTAATGTTTTAAAGAGCAAAAAACGGATCGGCGGCGGCGGGCCGCCGGGCGATCCCTCAGACGCATCATCATCTTCCGATCATTCATCATCCGAACATTCTTCTGATGACGAAGAAGAATCATCTTCGGGTAGCAGCAGCGAATTTGAGGAAGAGGAAGAGGAGTATTCTTCTGACCCCGAAAGTGATAGGTTTGATACCGGCCGGATAATGCACGAACAGAACACGTGCTACCTATCTGCATTGATACACCTGTTTGCCAGCCACGCGCGGCTGTCAGATCTGTTCAGGCCAACGCGTGTGATACCGCTCGAAGCCGGCCCTGATGCCAACTTGCTGATACGGCAGGCCGATCGCGAAAAAGGGGAGGCTATACAAATGGCAAGCCGGGTAGGCGAAGCGATACTTACACTGCGTGATCCGCGCGGCGTGGTCACCAAAAAAACCATGGCCGATATTATGACATTCCTAGGCCTTATCGGGGGCATAATTGATGCAAGCGCGCCGGTTGTTAAAACCAAAACGCCACAACCGAAAGAACTTGCCGGTAAAGCGACCGTGATGTCTGAAGAGATGATGGAAAAAGACAAAAAGGCCAGGACAGAAAAATCTATAGAAATTGCCAGGAGCCTCAGGCGGGACAAGATGACGTTTACAAAAAGATCCCGCCCCGCATCATGGGGCGTTCAACAGGATGCCGCCGAAGTCCTGGTCAAGATGTTATCGTACCTGCAACCCGGCAACGATCTGAAGTTACATTTGCAAAGCAGGCTCGGCCCTAATGCTGATGCCGGTTTTGCAGGAGGCACCACTAACATACAAGAATCTACACTTCAATTGCCTATAGGACGCGATACCAAGACCATACAGGATGCCTTAACTAAATTCTCGGCTGTTGAGCAGGTCAACGACTTTAAGCATGGGGGAGGCGACATCACGGTTGCCAAGCAAGTTAAGTTTACAAGCATGCCAACGATACTAACCATTGTTTTAAAACGGTTTAGTTTTAATGCTTATGGGGTAGGCCAAAAAATAACAAAGCGGGTAAAGGCGCCAACATTATTAACTATACCAGCCGTTTGTTTAGCAGGCGATCTGGAGGGGCAAGTTATACGGTACAGGCTGGTTCACTTTGTAGAGCATTCGGGCGGCTACGGGGGCGGGCATTACCTTTCGCACGTTAAAAACATGAGTGATGAATGGCACAAACATGATGATATGGGAGGTAAGAGGACCATGCATACTCAGGAAACATATAAGCAGGCCAAAAATCAATCATATATATACGTCTACGAAAAAGTGAACCGCTTTTGAAGCTAACTACGACGTTACACAACTACACAGTAGTTGAATAGATATTGCAAACTATGTATAAACAACCAACCAACAAGCCCGATCGTAAACCTCGTACTGTTCCCGGCGGGCAGCAAGGTACCGGCCGCGGCGTACTGCTGGTTGATAAACGTGACACTGTTGTTGACGCGTCGAAGCGAACTGTGCTCATACCCAAGACAACGGTTGGGTCGGGTAAAGGACCGGGTACTGTTGTTGATAACCGCCCCAAAACTGTCGTTGAGCAAACATTACAGCGAGGTACGGCAAGAGCTTTACCGTTAAAAGGCGTATCGAAAACGTTAACAAAACCCGTCATACCAGTACAAACCGGGGTGGTAAAGCCATCGGAGAAAAGTGAATCGGCAAAGGAACCGGAACGCTTGTTTGAAGGCGAATCAAAACCCGTTACAGCCGATAAAAGCGAGGTGGTTACAAAAAAACATGGTCCCGCAACCGAAGATCCCGGGTTGGTAAACTTTGTACACGAACTGCATGCTTATTTAGAATCCATGGGGCCGTTTACAGAAGATGACCGCGCGGGCATAGAAGCCCTGCTGGGCAGGATATTGGAAGGTTACCCTACGCTCTCGAAAATAAAACCCACCCTGACGGCTAATATACTTGGCGGAATAATATTTTACGGCGCGGATGATATTGCCGATCCACCCTCGCAGGAAGAACAGCTTGCCCAAAAGCACCTGCAGCCTATGAATACGCTTGGCGATGGTAACTGCTCTATACATGCCCTTTTAGGGGAGGACAAGGACGGCACGCTGATATGCGATGCCGCGCAGCAAACCAGGGAAACGCTTGCAGACCACTATCAGGCAGGTACGCTCCACCCTCATGCTATGGCTAAAATGGACCTGGCCCGCCAAATTACCATCAGGAAGTTTGCCAATAACTTGCTGACAGATCATACAGAGGGTATGCCCAGCATCGCCGCTACAGAGGACGATCCAAAAGAAGAAGAAGGTTCAAACGAGAAAAAAATAAGTGATAAACAGCTTAAAGAAAACTTGCTCAAAGCTATACATCAGGTAAACGCAGGGCATTATGCGCAATCGGTTACAAAAAAAGTGCAGGATACAACTTTTAATGATATGATCAACGGGGTGACGGGCGATGAAGTATTAGGTATTTTAAAGGCCGGCGGGATACTTAGTGAAGATGATACGGTAGCGGCACCTGACTTAAGCCCCCAAAGTGTTGAGGCAATACTGCCCGCCAACATGAAACACAAAGCCGAATCGATATATTGGCTGCTTAAGCCTTATATAAAAGGAAAAATAAACAGCAACGCGTTTGTTGAGCGCGCCCTGCAAAACGATGCCGTTAAACAAGCCTACATAGCGCTGCTCAGGAGCCAGCACCATTGGCTGAATGCCGAGCAATTACAGGCGCTTGCCATACAGCATGGAAAAAGCATCCAGCTATTTGAGAACGACCTGATGGGCGGCCTGCAGGAAACCGATCCTTTTAATGTAGCCGACGACAGGCCGCTTATAAAAATATATTCCAGCGGCAGCCATTTCGAAAGGTTGGGCCCGCTGCAAGCAGATGCTGTACCTGCAAGGGAGAGAGAAACCACAGATGATGAGGCGTCGGCAGCGCCTGCAGAAGCCGACCCGTTCCAGAATGAAATGTATAACCGTGCCCGCACGCAATACCATAAGGAGTTTAGAGGACAAAAGAGAATCACAACCGAAAATTACCGTGCGCGGAAAGATCATGGTTTAGGGCACGGCATACGCGTGGCCGCCAGTGTATTGAGGCTCGTAAATGTCATCTCGCAAAAACATAAATTTAAATTTCCGCTTGATACGCAGCACCTGAAAGCGCTCTCGATGGCAGCACTATGGCATGACGCTGCAAATAATTCTGAAGATGATAAGCTTGCCGAGAACAAGCAGGGGGATTTATTTGTGGAGCAGCTACAAAAAGATGGTAAAGGTAAACTTCATAATAAACCGGTACCGCCTGCTTACCAGTGGGCGGCGGATTGCCTGAAATTAAAGGGGAAGATATCGGTAAGTAAAAAGCCCTGGGACCAGCTTACTGCGGAAGAGCAGGGAGCAGCGATTATAGCGGGAGCGGATTCGTATGAATATATACGCACCTATCAGGAGATGAAGAAAAAATACAGCTCTGGCAGAAACGTATTGGTAAATACCAACGCCATGGGCAAAGAGGAAGACGAAGCTCATTTAGAAGCGGTAATAGGTTTAATACAGGGTACCGGCGGTAATACAAGGGGAGGTGCCCCCAAGGGTACAAATCCCGAAGACCTGGCTGTTCCGTTTGAGTATCACGGAATACAATCGCTAATGGATCCGGAGAACCCTATAACTAAGGCTTTTGCACGTTTTGCGGGTAAAGGCCCTAAAGGACCGGCAAATATCCTGGGGCTCCTGCATAGCTTTAGCGCCGATATGCCGCTTAAAAGGCCTTCCACGCCTGTTGTAAAGCAGCCTGTAAAAACCGGTACCGTTAACCCCGATGAAACTGCTGATAAAAAGGTTGAAGTGGAGGTTGTTCGCAAAACAAGCAGCCCAGCTTTAAAGCCCGTTATCAATTTTACCCCTCGCGATGACAAGCGCACGCGCATACCGGCCTCCCAAAACAGCGATGGCTCTTATAACCAGGGCATAGCCCCGCTATTTAAAGCCGGGCGCGGAACAGCCCCGGCTCCTGTTGATGTTGGTAAAACACTTGCCCTAGTGCACGGTATAAGCACTCAACATATACCCGGCGCGTTCAAAAACGGGTTTCTGTCAAGCGCCTACACCCGCGAAGGCCCTCATGGTAATTACAGCCGCGATGCAGACAAAAACGGCGGGGGCGGCTTAGCTGTTTACACCAGGGCTGTAGGCACAAAGCATACTTCATGGCCTGCGTTTGGCCAGGGCGTTGGCAGCAGCATCAGTAAGGCGCAAATAGTTTTACGCCCCAAAATACTTATCGACATCCCGGCGTGGCGGCATAGTTCTACCGACCTGAAAGGTAAAGCCCCAGGGGTCACAGATAAAATGATAGGCGACAAAACACTCGATTCTTTTGATCTGTGGGAACAGCAGTCTGAAAGCGGAAGGAATAGTGCTTTCAATAGTACTGTGAATAACCCAGGCGGATTGGCAAATAACGAGCAGATCTTTTGGCACCAGATACCGTTGGCAGGTAATGTGATAGCTATTATCTGTAAGACTGAACAACATAAAAAGGATATCATTGAAAGCATCGGCGGTAGCCTCGAGGAGGGGTGCATCTTCCACAAGGGCGAAAAAATTCCGGTGGTTGTAGCCAGTGACGGAGCAACATTGGCGAAAACGCTGCCTAAAAAGACGGGTGCTAAATGAGGAGTACCGCCAGGCCGCTGTTTGTCCGGTTGACCGGTATGGTAGCTGCGGCTTCTACTTTGCATCGGTCAGGCGGGTAGCAGCTCCGGTCTTTGAGCTGACCTGGTATGCTCGTGAATGTCACAACTTCTTAAACTTCCACAACAGGCGGAGGGAAACAGGAGGGCGGATTGAACGAAGGAGATTTACGCGTTGTAAGCACAGCATATAAAACTGACAAACAGTTAAAGAAACCCCGGTATCATATAACGAACAGGATGCAATAGTACATTGGTAGTAACGAATTGACAATATTAGTTGGATTAAGCCTGAAACATTCGCCAGCGGCACCCTTACCAAGCAATTTACCGTTTATGGGATGGTATCTTAAGCGAGGTGAATAATTTGATCAGCTCTTTAAATTGAAATACCGGTCAGCCGGGCATATTCCGCCAGCAGGCGGTCCTGAGCAGCCAAACTATCCGCCGCCGGATTATAACGAGCAGTCTTTTTGTGGTGAAAGTATTGCCCGCTAACTAACGCGCCCGCATCATTGCTAACGGCCAGCCAAACCTGCGTTTGGTAACCTCGTTCCAGATCATCCGGCGCGCCCGCGCCGCCCATTTTGGTGGGTACCCAGCCCGGATCGACCGCGTTGGCATACACCTCCGGCCATTTTCTCGCCAGCGCTTTAGCTAACATCAGGATATGCAGTTTGGTATCGGAATAAGTTGGCCATTCCGTCCATTCCGCCCTGCCTGATAAATGCATTCCGGAACTCAGATAGATCAGCCGTTCAGGCTTGTGCATTAAAGCAGTTAATATATATGGCGCCAGTGTATTGACATGCAGCAATTGCTGTGCACTTGTTTGATAAACGCCGGCGTTATGGATTACCGCATCAAATGTACCTAACGCATTAGCCTTAGATGCCAACGACTTGGTGGCTTCCATATCGGCTAAGTCTGCAATGAGCACATCCTTCGCGCCGGGTACTTGTCTCAACGCATCTTTGCCACGTACTTCGTTACGGGCATGCAGCACCACTTCATGTCCCCGTTTGACTAATTCCTTAGCCGCCAGCTGGCCTAAGCCATCCACGGAACCGGTGATAAATATCTTTGCCATAGTATTTTATAACAACGCTAATTTATCTTTGTTGTAATGAAAAAGCCCATGCCTTTTGATTTTCTGCTGGATTACCTGCCTGCTAACGTGGTGATTAAGCCCGCTATCGGGATGTATTATATTTATTTTGAAGGCAAGATCGTCTTGATATCTAGATCGGTCCAGAAAAACCCGCAGCACAATGGCATCTGGATTGCCACCCAGCGGAACGACCATGCCAGCCTGAAAGCGGCAATTCCCGCGCTTAATGATTTTGAATTTGAAGACCACCTGACAGAAACCAATTGGCTTTTACTGCAAGCCGGACACGAAGATTTTGAGGAAGCCGCTATAGCTGTTTGCGAACTGGTAAGTAACCGGGATAAAAGGATCGGCAAGACCACCCCAAAAGCGGTCCAGCTTACTTCCTGACATCCAGATAACACTGTTTTTTATATTCGTGCTTATCTTTGTATGTTAAAGATCTAAAGCACCTTTATCCCGCAAGCACCAGTATTCACTGCGATCTCTCTGAGAACCTTTCTGCTCATCGCGTATGTTAAGGCATCGAATCTTTAACATTCACATTTAATATTCATATACATGAGGCAAATAAAAATAAGTGAGTCGATCACCAATCGGGAAAGCGCATCGTTGAATCAATATTTGTCTGATATCGCAAAGATTCCGATGGTAACTCCGCAGGAGGAGGTGATCTTAACGCAAAAGATCCGTGAAGGCGACCAGGCCGCATTAGAGCGGCTGACCACGGCAAACCTGAGGTTCGTGGTTTCGGTAGCCAAGCAATATCAAAGTTCGGGATTAACGTTGGGCGATCTGATCAATGAGGGCAATGTGGGGCTGGTTAAAGCCGCTAAGCGCTTTGACGAAACCAAAGGTTTTAAATTTATATCCTACGCCGTATGGTGGATCCGCCAATCCATCCTGTCGGCCATTAATGAGCAATCACGTATGATCCGCTTGCCATTAAACAAAGTTGGCGACCTGTCCAAAATTGCCAAAGCCGCATCCGCTTTGGAACAGCAATTTGAACGGCAGCCAACTCCCGAAGAGCTGGCAGAAAGCCTGGAGGTCACCGCTGAAAAAGTAAGCGATGTATTGGGGCATTCCGGCCGGCATATTTCCTATGATACGCCATTTTCGAGTGAAGATGATAATACTTTACTGGATGTGCTGCAAAGCCCCGAGCCTGGAACCGATAAAGCGCTGATGGCCGAATCCTTGTCTACCGAGGTGGGGGAAAGCATGCGCATACTGGCTGACAAAGAAAGGGATGTGCTTACCTTATTTTTTGGTTTAGGCGACGGGCAACCGCGTAGTTTGGAAGAGATCGGGGATAAATATGACCTCACCCGCGAACGTGTCCGGCAGATCAAAGACAAAGCGCTGGCCAGACTTCGGGCCAGTTCCCGCAGCTGGGTATTGAAAGGGTACCTGGATTAAGGGAAATACTTGATATTTATCAATGCCATTTCTTATTCGACATCAATGGTCAGCCCGGCGCAATGGTGCAATTTTGTGATATCAAAAAAAGAAATCATGAAATTAACAAATAGAACAATCCTGGTTACTGGTGGTAACTCAGGTATCGGTTATGAAACAGCCAAACTTTTGATCAAACAAGGTAACAAGGTGATCATCACCGGCCGCGATGTAGCTAAACTGGAAAAAGCCGGTGCCGCATTGGGTGCCGACATCATCCCGGTGGATGTGACCAAAGCAGAAGACGTGGCAAGCCTGGTCGCTATAATCGAGGCATCTTATAGTGAGCTAAGCGTACTAATCAATAATGCCGGTGGCGGCAAGGTTTACCGCTTAGGGGAGGTGGACCAGACACTGAAGATCGCCAGAGAAGAATTCGATACCAACTATTTCGGTACCATCCGTTTGACCGAAAGCCTGTTGCCGTTATTGAAAAAACAGCCCGAAGCCGCCATCGTTAACTTAGGTTCCAATGTCGCTTTCCATCCCCTGGTCGTATTGCCGACCTATTCGGATTCTAAAGCCGCATTGCATTCATATACTATCGCGCTGAGACTAACTTTGGCCAATACCAGCAACATCAAATTATTTGAGGTATTCCCATCACTGATCGATACTGAAGGCACCAGGGCATTGGGACTGAATGACGGACTGCCCGCAAGTGTCGCTGCGGAGAATATTGCGGAAGGGATTGAGCAAGATCATTACGAAATATTTGTGGGGGAAGCTGGCAAACAACGCACAGCCTTCCTGGCCGACCCTGAAGCCGCTATCCTAAGCTTTAATAAAGGCTTGATCTAAAACGCAAAGCCGTTCCTTCGGGGGGCGGCTTTACTTTTTAACCAGCTGTTTCCTGATCCGGCTTAGGGTTTCCGCCGTGATACCCAGATAAGAAGCGATCATGTTTTGCGGTACGCGCATCACCAGGTGCGGGAATTTCTCCAGGAAGCTTAGGTATTTTTCTTCGGCGCTGGCACTGATAAAAGTATGAATGCGGCTCTGGGCCACGCGGAAACTTTTTTCCAGGATCGCACTGACCATGTTGTGGAACGCCGGTATTTCCCGGTATAACTGGTCGTACTTTTCCCGGCTGATCAGCGCCACTTCTGAATCTTCCAGTGCGTCAATATTGTATTCCGATGGCTTACCGGTCTGCAAACTTTCCCGGTCTCCCGTCCACCAGTTTTCCACCGCGAAGCTCAGAATGTGTTCGATACCTTTCAAATCAACCGAATAAGTGCGTAAACAACCTTTGGTCACGAAGGCATTATATTTCCAGACGTCGCCCTCCTGTAACAGGTACTGCCTTTTACGCACTTTTTTAATCGCGGCGGCAGCGGTAATGGTATCGAGTTCGGTTTCTGTAAAATTTCCTTTTTCCTGTAAATAGTTTCTAAAGACGGCTATCACGCTTTAAAGATAAAAATTCTTGATCTATGTCAAATGCTTTCTTATCCTATATCAATGTACCGGCCGTAAACGACGGCGGATATTTGTTCTATGAAAACAGCCAAAGAATTATTATTAGCCTATTTAGAAAACATCGGCAACCCTGATCTTCAGATCGAACTGTTCGCTGACGATGCCGTATTCGAACTGCCTTACCTGGCCAGCCTGGGCATACCGGCCCGCTGGGAAGGACGGGAAGTGTTATATGACTTCCTGAGCAACCTGCCCAAAACTTTCCCGGGATTTAAATTCAAAAACATCCGGATCCACATCGATACTCCTGACCAGGCTTTCGGCGAATATGAGGCCACCGCTACGATCGCTTCCAACGGCAAGGCTTACGCGCAACACTATATGGGCCGGGTGGTGGCCGAGAACGGCAAGGTCAAACTCATCCGCGAAGCGCTGAATATGGTGCCGGTGATACGGGATATCAAGGATATTGCGATAACCTAAAGGCGGTGGCGGAGAAACTGGCGAAGCTTCGGAATTAGAAAAGAGCAAAAGAAAGATCATATCAACCGCAGCCAGCAGACGCAGGGCTAAATTGAGCGTACGATTTGTAAATTTGCGATACTAATGACTGGCGATCCTGCCGGTCAATTGTGATAAGGTTCCTCTAAAAATAGATCGTTGCAAGGCCAAATTGCTTTGCAACGATAGCTTCTCGAAATATCGCCAACTCGACATCTAAAGTAAGAATCTGTATATTTAACAGACATGAGCTATCAGATTTGGCAACCCGTCGAGACCCTTAGGCCGTATGTGCGACATTTGGCAATTTCACGTGCGGAAAGCCCGGATACTTATACCGTATTGCCGGATACTTCGTTAGTCGTTGGGTTTCAGTTCAGTGGCCGGATCAGTCATCTTGCAGAAAATATCGAACGATCACTTGATGTAAGTGGCATCACGGGTCTGTTGGACCAGTACCGCATTTTTAAAAATACAGGTGGTACGAGTAGCATTTTGATCGTTTTTACTGAGACGGGTGCTGCTGCCTTTCTGGCAACACCGTTGCATGAACTCTTTGGGCAAAGTCTCTCCCTGGAGCATTTTTTTACCCGTGCTGATATAAACGAAACCCGCGAGAAGCTGGAAGCTGCCCGAACCGACAATGAGCGCCTCAGGATCGTGGAAGCTTTCTTGCTGCGGCAACTAAAAGAGCTGAAAGCAGACCAGATGGTCGCGGTAGCGCTTCATTATATTTATCAGTCAAAAGGCACCATCCGTATAACAAAATTGGCTGAATTGCTGCATTCCAGCCAAAGTCCCTTAGAAAAGCGCTTTCGTGCGCTGGTAGGTGCCTCACCTAAGAAGTTTGCCGGAATAGTACGGGCGCGATACGTGCTGGATGCGCTAAACAAAAACGACCAGGACACTGCGGAATACCTCTCGGCTTTTTATGATCAGGCGCACTTTATCAAAGACTTCAAAAAATTCAGTTCAATGACACCAGAACAGTACCTCAGAATGCTCCGTCAAGGGAAGAAATAAACGATTTTTTACAATACCCGCCGCCTTACTCCAGCTAATTTTGATTAATTAAAAAAGGAGAATATTATGTTTACATTACAGCAAATGAAGGCAGCTCATGCCAAAGTAAAAACGGGCGCTGACTTCCCGTGCTATGTTCAAGAGATCAAAGCACTGGGATTAAAACGATACACTTATAGCGTCACTGACGGCACAACCACCTACTACGGTGAAAACGGGTACCAGGTACCTGGGCCAGCTATTTATGAGCCTAAAGTCATAAATCCAGTTGCTTCTCCGGAAAAGTTACGTTATTTTATTGAGATACACCAGCAAGGCCAAACAGATTTTCTTACACTCTGCGGGCAAGTGGCTACAGCAGGTGTAAGACAGTGGGTGGTTGATACCGAACGTATGCTTTGTCTATATGAAGATGCTGATGGTAGAGAAATGGTAGTGGAACCTATACCGGACACTGGTTACTGATCGAAGCGACTTTAAAGGCTCAATTTCAGCTTCACATACAGCCGCGACAATGCATCACACTTCAATGTGCCATGACGTTGCGGCTGTTCTTTACCAAAAGTTTAGGCCCACTAATGCCTGAATATTATAAAATAAGTTTCCTCTGCGTTCTCATGGAACAAGCCTGGATGCTATCTATATAGTTGGGCAACTTAGGTTACAGACTATTATTTCTAAAACCTTATCCGTCCTTTTAATATCAGATGAATCATCATTCAGTCGATGGCCATTGCTGCTTCATTCGGTGATACATTGCTGCTTTTGCCTGTAAGTCCATAAAATGGGCAATTCCTTTTTCTTGATAGTGCGTTAACGTATCCAGTGTTTTGTAAACGACTTTGAGCATTCTCCTTGCTATAGCTACAATGGCCTTCTGTACCCTCATCCGTTTGCGCAAGCGTTCAAACAATGCACGCCAATAAGAATCCTTTACTCGAACTGCTGCCCAGGCCGCAGTAATAATGGCGGTTTTCAAATAGGGATTACCTTTCTTTACAGACGTTTCGCGGCGTTTGCCTGCACTTTCGTGATTCCCCGGTGCCAACCCGCACCATGCCGTCAGGTGATCTGCGGTGTTGAACCGGCTCATGTCGCTGCCAGCTTCGCTTAAAATGATCTGTGCTGATTTGCCTGCGATACCAGTTATGCTGTCTAAGCATTCATATGCGACTGAGTAATGTGCCTGTGTCATTTCAACGATCATTGTTTCTAACGTTTCCAACTGTTTTGCCACATGATCCAAATCCTGCAAAAGCATTTGCAACTGTACAAGATGGTGCGGTGCCAGGGTTCCATCGAGCGCTTTGCTCAATCCTTCTTTTTTTAGTTTTACACGTCCGAGAGCGCAGGCAATTAACTGTTGTTTGTCAGTCACTCCGGTAGCTAACAATCGTATCATGCTCATGGCCGACTTTGTTTTGATACTACTGATGACAGAGCGCAACTTGATATTGTTGCTCTCTAATATCTTGAGTAAACGGTTCTGCGTTTTGTTCTGTTGCCGCATATAAAACAAACGGCTGCGACAATGATCACGCAATATCCTTTGCTCTGCTGTTGGCATAAAACTGGGCCGTACTAATCCATTTAACAACAATGTGCAAAGCCATTTGGCATCCTTGCGGTCAGTCTTACGCTTAGGCACCTGTTTAATATGTGTAGGATTAGCCACGGTAACGCTAATTCCTGCTTCGGTAAGTATGGCATACAAACTCATCCAATAAATACCAGTGCTTTCCATTAGGCAATGTTCGACATGATGGCCTTGCAACCATGCTTTAATCTCTTTCAGTTCACAGGTGAACGTGCCAAACTCTTTGAGTTCCTGCCCACTGCCGTCCTTGCAGGAAATAAAGCCAATGATCTTGTCTTTGTGCATATCCAAGCCACATGCTTTATCCAGTTGCGGAATGATGTTTACATCTGCGCCGTTCTGTTCTTTCATAAAATGTCCTCCTTCTTTTATAGAGAAGACATTTTTATAAGCCTGGGTGTTTCTTGAATCATATCACTTAGGTTGAAAGTCCCCGGCAGCGAGTGTTTGGGGACTTTTATTCTCGATACAATGCCCGTTCACAAGATATCTTTTAAACGACAAGGGTCTAAATTTATAACTTGCGGGAATGCCAAGGAAAAATTCTAACTTGCATCATGTTCCCAGGATAAACCGCTAATCTTACCGCTATGGAGATCGCTGTTATTGCGTTGGCTTTGATAATCATCGTTGGTCTGGTGCTTTATATCCGGTTAAGGAAACAGCGGCAAAACCAGGAAGACAGTGCAGATGACTACAAACGCCTGTTTGATGGGATCCCTACCCCGATGTATATCTACGACGCTGAAACTTTTCGTTTCCTGGCGGTAAACGATGCCGCTATTGAACAATACGGCTACACGCGGGAAGAGTTTCTTAACCTGAAGCTCACCGATATCCGTCCTCCGGAAGAAATCCCGGCTTTGCTCAAATTCCATGAAAGCCTGCCGGAAGGCCACGTGAACGCGGGTCGGATGCTGCATTGGAACAAGGCCAGGCAACGTTTCTATGTCAGCGTTTATACCCATGCCACCATTTTTGAAGGTAAAGGTGCACGTCAGGTGCTGATCGTTAATATTGACGAAAAGATGCGGGCCGAGCAGATCCTGCTAGAGAAATCCGCAGAAATAGAAAATATGCTCGACAGTATTACGGACGGCTTCTATGCGCTGAATAAGAACTGGGAAGTGACTTTTATGAATAAAGCCGCCGAACAGGCGCTAAGCTGTACCAGGGAGGAAGTAATGGGCAAAAACCTCTGGGACTTTTTCCCGCGGTCCCGGGAAGGGCGCTTCTATGAAGAATACGAGCGCGCCATGAACGAACGGGTCAGCGTACATTTTGAAGAACTTTACGCTCCGTTGGGCGTTTGGGGGGCTTTGAATGTTTACCCGACCAAAGACGGTATCGCCGTCTATTTTGTGGATATCACCGAACAAAAGAAAATCCAGGAAAAGATCTATATAGACGGGCAGAACCTCCGCGCAATCATTAACAATACCCGCGACCTGATCTGGTCGGTAGATCGTCAATCTAATATTATTACCGGCAACCAGGCGTTTTGGGACCGCGTAAAGCAGTTGACCGGGAAAAACGAAGGTGAAGTGACCAATGCCGACTTTGTTCAGGAAAGGGTGAAGGTTTTTTTCGATAGCTACGAACGGGCTTTCGCGGGCGAAGCCTTTAGTATCGTGCGGCAGCGGGAGTTCAACGGGCAGCAGGTTTATGAAGAACTGAGCTTTAATCCGATCCGTGACCTGCACGATCAGGTCATCGGTGTGAATTGCTTTTTGCGGGACATCACCGTAGCACAAGAACACCTGCATAAAATTGAAGACCAGAATAAACGCCTGCGGGAGATCGCCTGGATACAGTCGCACCGCGTCCGGGCGCCGCTAGCCAGCATCCTGGGACTTATCCAGCTTTGCGACCTGAATGATTCTCCCAATGCCGAGATTATCCCATTGTTGAAAAAATCAGCCCAGGACCTGGACCATGTAATTATGGACATCACCAAGTTAACGGATGACCTGATCTGACCGGTATTTTTCATAGCGGATCGTTTATTTTTAACTTTCAAATTCTTCACGATGGCTGCCGTAGACTTTATTAGCAGTTGTGAAAGAAAAAAAAGCTTTTACAAAAAGGGCGCCCAGGAAGAAGGTCGATTGCGGACTGGTTATTCCGCCAGTACGGCAATTAATGCCTTTTCCAGGTCATTCCGGTTAGCCAGGCTGTTGGTCAGGATCACCAAACCGGAGTTCAACTGCGGGAAACAATCCAATGAACTGCGGGAACCGCCTGTACCGCCGCCGTGTTCCAATATACGATATCCTTTAGGGCTGCTGTGAATGAACCAATTCAGGGCCATACCCTCCTGGTCAGTACCGAAAGTTCGCTGATGGGAAAGCTTAATGGCCGGGTCGGTCTCGGCATTGTTGGCCTTGATATAATTGACAAGATCAGCGGTTGTGGATCTTAAAGCGCCCATTGCCGGTACTTCTCCCAGATCCCATAGCGGCACCGGTTGTCTTTGCGCATTGTGCGGCCACGCGACCCGGCTTGGCTGAAGTGATGTGATGTCGATACGTGTATCCCTCATCTGGTAAGGCTTCAGGATATTTTTTGATACCAGCGAAAAGTAATTCTGCCCGTAAGCGTCTTCCAGTATGGTACCCAGTAAAGCAACCGCCATATTTGAGTAGGAGTAAATTTTGCCGGGAAGTGTATCCATCTTCATTTGATGAAGACCTTCGTACAGAAGCGCCCGGGTATAATCATGTAGCGGATTAAGCGAATCGTAGGTAGGCCTTTCCCACATATTCGGAAATATCCGTGTAATTCTTGAGGTGTGATTAGCCAAGTCTTTAATGCGTATAGGCGTACCCTTATAACTTAAGTTGGGAAAAGATCCCTTCAGATATTTCCGGATATCATCTTCCAGATTGATCTTCTTATCCAATACCGCCCGGGCCAGAATGATCCCGGTAAAGGATTTGGTCATCGACCCGATCTCATAAATGGTCCTGTTATCGGGACGCTGCCCGTTGCCGGCCTTGGTCTCCCCGTAATTGTAAAAATGCGGCTTGCCGTTCTGTACCAGGGCTATGGAAAGCCCGACCGCTCTTTTATCCTGAAAATATCGCTGAACCTGCTTGTCGACCAGCGAATCCAGGCGCGAACGAAGCGGGTTATCTGATGATACCGGCCGGTTCTGCCCGGAACAAATCAGACTGATCAGGCAAAAGGCCGGAACCAAGAATATAAAACTGAAATGTTTACTGATACGCAGTGTTGGTGTTCTCATCGTTACATGGCTTTTTTATTAATGAATATTCCCGCATCGATCTGCCTGCCCGCAGAGGTGCCCGAAAGATTTAAATAATCATGCGGAACGCCCTCTGCTGTGATCTCTCTTAAGACCACCTTTCCCGATTTATCGATATTTTTTTCAGTTGGTTTATTGACCTGGTCGTGCACAATGGTATCACCGTTGATGCCTAAATAGTTCGCGTTTCCGGAAATAACCGAATTCCTGAACAGGTAATTTTTATGAATTCCTTTGGCACCTACCCAGAAGTAATTGCAATTGGCGACAATGTTATCACGAAAGGTGAACGGCAGGTCTGCGTCTGGTCCGTAGCCTAGCCATATGGCTGCTTCGTAAGCGCCGTATATAATAGAATGCGTAATGGAAAAATCCTTTACATTGATGAATGACAACACTGCATTCTTGCAGTTATAAAATATACAGTGATCGATATGGATACCTTCGCCCTGGGCAAAGATTCCCCCTTGTATGGGCGCCGAATTTTTTTCACCGATAAAATAGCACTGTGAAATTACAAGATCTTTCAAAGCACTGTTCCTTCGCTCTATGGCGTAAAAATAAACCGATGAAGGGTTAGGGTTCCCTAAAAATTTCAATCCTTTTAAGGCCACATTGTTCCGTTCGGCCTGGAAGGCGATACTTGCATGGGAAAGCTTACCTACCCGGTTGGAATCTGTCGTTACCTGGATAACCGGCATTTTCGCTGGTGTCCAGTCAACATCATCAGGCATTACCATCGCCTCAATAGTGAATTTTCCTGAAACAGCCTGCGAATTGGATTCAATTTTTAACGATTGCCTGATCAGATATAAACCTGGGGCAAGCTTGATATTGATGTTATCATTTCCAGCGAAATCTTTTGCAAGGTTTACCGCTTTATCCAGGCTGGCCAGTGGCTCCGCTAATGTGCCTTTTGCCTGATCATTCCCTTTTACCGGGTCTACGTACAGGGATTGTGCCTTCGAGGAGCAGATCGAAAAAATGAATAGTACCGCAATGAAATAATTATGCACTATTTTCTTGTAATGTGTTTAAAGTAAGCTATATACATGGGATAACTTTGTTAGGGGAATATCGGGTTATTTTTTGCATGTTTTTCTCTTGAATGTATTTGAACGCATGATTGGCCCGAAATCCGTATGGAAATCTGTGTCATGTTTTTAGTTTTTTAGTGATGTTCTTAAAGGATACAGATAAAAAGCTGCTATTGCCAGCCCAACAACGATCAGGTAGCAAATCATAGTTAGTTGTTGGTTCTTTTCTTCAAACCCTTCAACGGGCAAAACGTGCCAGATCCCAGGCATATTTTTAAACCCGAAACTCCATTGTCCGAAATTCCAGGCGGCATGAAGTCCGACGGGCAGCGCTATGCCTTTGGTGCGCAGCGCTGCTATGCCAAAAAGTACGGCACCTACACCGGAACCCAAAAAGGCCTGCTGCCAGGTGAAACCTCCGGCCATGTGTTCCAGCGCGAAAATGAAAGCAATAATGAGCTGCGCTTTCCAGTGGCCGACCTTATAGGACAGGCTGCGAAGCGCATAACCGCGAAATGCGATTTCCTCCCTGGCTGCCAAAGTCAAATAGAGGAGGAAATAAAACATGACCAGGTGAAATGAAGGGTTTGCACTGGTCACACTGATATGCCCAAAAATCAGCACTAAAGAAAAATGGAGACCAGCGATAAGAAGCCCGATCAAAAAACCTGTGCCTACTTTGCTAAAGGTCGCCTTGCCCGGAACGATGCCAAGTTGCCCAAGTGATAACTTCTCCCATTTCGCAAACGGAATGGAGAGAAGAAATGATGCCACAGTAGCAAAGGCGCCGAGTGAAAGGTCTGCCAGGGGACTTTGCCAGCTTTTAAGTACGGCAGAACCCACAACCAATAGGAGTGCACATAACATGCAAAAAAGCATGACCCGCCATAAAGTATTTATTTTGCCGGCGGCGATCCTGTTATAGCCTGTTTGTTTCATGAAGTATATTCGACCGCCAGATAAAAAACAGCATAATTGCAGTAACGCCTATGTAGGGCAGCAGCACATGTAAAGGGTAATAATGTCCGCCATCCTGCACAAGGGTAAAAAGCATGGTCTTGCTTTCCTCAGGTGAGCGCGGAACAAGCGCCTGGGCCAGGTTCCAACCCATATGCAGGCCGATGGACAACACCAGTTTCCCGGTTTTCAGGTAACAAAGCCCATACAGCAAAGAACCCAGTCCCGTGGTGAGCCAGGTCATGAAGAATTGTTGCCAGGTTAAGCCGGCGTTTAGTTTCAAATGCATGACGGCAAATGGCAGGGTGACCGCCAGCTGAGCGATCCAGGGCCCATATGATTGCAACAGACGTTGAAAGGGATAGCCTCTGTAGGTAAATTCCTGAACAAAAGACGACCAGAGATGGATAAAAACGAGTATTAGTAAGAATACCGGATCAGCATGACCGGTAAATACCAGCCGGCCGCCGTTCAACCAGATCGTAAGCCCCGCACTTGTCAATAAGGCGATTATGCCCCAGGCCAACCCGCGGAAGAAGTTTTTCCAATCGACAGCGCTGGCAGGTACAAAGCCCAGGCTGGTTAGTGGTTTACCTTCTGCTTTAAGGAACAAAAAGCTTAATAGCAGCGCGATACCGAAATAAAAGAAGATGCTGTCGAGCACCGGGACGACTCCGGCGATATAAGCGGCTACGATAATAACTATAAAATAAATGCTTACCCTTAGCCAAACGGGCGGCAGGTTAATCAATTTTTTCTTTTCCATTTTTTATCCTGATTGCTCACAAAAGGACAATATTCAGTTGAAGCCGGAAAATAAAATCGACGAACCCATCGAAAATGGCAACCAAACTGCCCGGACTGCCGATACGTTGCTGCCGGGCGCTCCGGCAACGTTCGGTTGTTTGCTGATCGCTGCCTGTTGGAAATATAGCCAGGTTCGTCGAATAAAGTTGACCAGATGGTAGATTGTTCTTCCATTTGTAGCATGATTGTTATCAAAGATTTGACTTATAGCTATCATTCCCGGAACACCCTGTTCCAGGAATTGAACCTGACGCTGCTGCCGGGGAAGGTTTATGGTTTACTGGGTAAGAACGGCGCCGGGAAATCCAGCCTGATCAAAAACATGGCCGGGCTGATCTTCCCGCAAAAGGGAAGCTGCACGATCAATGGACTGGAGGCACGGCATCGCCGGCCGGAGTTTTTAGCGCAACTGTTCTTTATTCCCGAAGAGTGTGAGCTTCCGCCGGTCACGATCGCTGTTTTCCTGCAGATCTACAGTGTATTTTACCGGTCTTTTGACGAGGCTTGCTTTTATGAATACCTGAGAATTTTCAATGTGCCGGAAAAAGGCCAGCTGCATAAACTCTCCTTTGGTCAAAAGAAAAAGATTCATATCGCTTTCGCTTTGGCGGCCAATACCGATGTCCTGATCATGGACGAGCCGACCAACGGGCTGGATATCCCCTCCAAGATCGAATTCAGGGAAATCATTACCCGGACAAGACGGAATGATAAGATCACGATCATGTCTACCCACCAGGTCAAAGACCTGGATGGCCTGATCGACAGCGTGATCATCATTGACAAAGGGCAGGTAATACTTTCCGCCGATAAAGAAGAGATCGGGCAAAAGCTTTGTTTCGGCGCGAAGCGGGCCGGCGAGGATACCATCTATGGCATGGATACGCCGGGGGGCCATATCTCAGTCAGCAGGAACAACGGGGCTAAGGAATCCCCACTCGATCTGGAACTGCTTTTTAACGCAGCCATTTATAACCCGGCGGGCATCCGGGCTGTTTTTCAAACCCAATAAAATTGACATGAACGATATCGCAAAAATGATCGCCCTGAACCGGCGCCAGTACTTAGAGCACCGGCAGGTTTATGGCTTATTGGCAACGGCTATCGCCTGCTTATTATTTCTGCTCTTTTTTATTACCTGGCATTGGCGCGAAAGCTTTTCCGGCGGTGTGGGTAACGGTATCTTCCTGATCGGGCTGTTCGGCGGGGGCGCGGCATTTTCTGCGTTCTTATACCAGGAACTCCGCCATCCGGCGAAAACGATCTGGCTGCTGGGCATTATTGCATCCGCCGGACAGAAGATCATGTTGTGGATACTGTACGCGGTTTTCCTATACGGCGCGGCTTACACCGTGATCTTTTACCTGGTCGAAACATTATTTTTCAGCATTGCAACCGGCCCTCAGTCCGCCATGATGAAAGCAAATGTGTTCAGTAATGGCTTTTATAGCTTTTACCTGGTCTTTGTCAATTTCCAGTTATGGCTACTGGTCGGCAGCCTGGCTTTCCGGAAAGGCGCACTGATCAAAACGCTTTTACTAATGGTACTGTATTTTATTGTCGCTGCCACGGGGAACGTCGTACTCATGAAAGTGATGACCGGTGAAAACAGCATTACCAGCAGTTTGCCGTTTAATTATTTCCAGTTCATTCATGAGGGCGAAAATATTTATGTCTATCTGCCAGCGAACATCCAGGCACTGATCAATGTCAGCTATAATTTTCTGCTGCCGCTGTTCTTAAGCTACATCGCCTGCCTCAAGTTTACCGAAAAAGAAATTTAACCTCATGATGATCAAAAAAAGCAACCGGTTGTTAACGGCGTTCGCTGTTTTCTTTGTAGCAGCCCTTTTTGCTGCGGATCGCGAACTGGCCCTGCAATACCGCCGGATCGACCTGAAAGATCCTTTTAAGAATTTCGGAATGGTACCGGTCCGGCCTTACCAGGTTTTACATATCAGCGGGGGTAATTCTTATACGGTCAGGATCGTGCGGGGAACTGATTATACCATCCGGCTGATGAATTCCAGGAAGCAATTTTTCCGGATGGAACAGCGTCTGGATACTTTGGCGATCAATTTTACGGTTTCCAACCAGCAATACCAGTTACCGGACCAATGCAGCACCGGACTGATCCTGACCGTTCCCGCGCTGGCGACGATCAATACCTCCGGCATTAATTGTGAACTGAGCGGATTGGAACAGGATTCACTGTTGATCACGCAGGAACATCAGGCTATCCTCAGAATGAAAGACCTCCGGCTCGGCAATCTGGTCATCAACGGCAGACATTCATCGACCGCAACTTTCAGGGAAAGTAACCGGACGGACACCTTGCGCCTCACGCTGGACGAGGGCAGTTCCGTAGATCTGGGACCGCTTAAAGCCGGAAAAATCTTCACCAAACTGAATGGAAATGCCCGGTTGGTCATCACCGCTGCCAATTTAAATAACTTCGTTAAATGACAAGAGGTGCCATTCAGAGCTGCAATCTTTGAAACAGTTCTTCCCGGTTGCTTGTTCCAATGGGTACCTCGGCATTTTCGAGTTCGATCATGTTGCCCTTGATCGCGCGGATTGCTTTAAGGTTGACGATATAGGACCGGTGCACCCGGAGAAACTGCCCGGGCGGCAAAATATCTTCGAATAGCTTCAGGTGCATTCCTGCAAATAACCTGGTTTCCTTTAAATAAACCGAGCTGAAATCTCTTTCCGCCTGTAGATACAGAATTTGGTCATGCGCCACACGCACCAGCCTGTTATCCTGGCGGATGAACAGGTAGTCCGGCTGATGCGCTGCCTCTGGCAACGGGATCTGTTTGATCGCCATTCTTTCGCTTACTTTTTGCACGGCCTGGTAAAACCGTTCAAAAGTGATCGGCTTTAAGAGGTAATCAACGGAATTGAGCTCAAATCCTTCAACCGCATAGCTGGAATAAGCCGTGGTAAAAACCACCAGAGGCGACTTACGCAGCGAGCGAACGAATTCTGTACCGGTAATGACCGGCATCTGAATGTCGAGGAAAATAAGGTCCACCTGCTGGCTGTAAAGTCCCTCGTAAGCTTCTGTGGCATTGCGACAGCTTTTAACGAGTTCCAGCTCGGGAACACGCTGAATATAAGTTTGCAAGATATCCCGCGCGATCGGCTCATCATCAACGATCATGCAATTGATCTTTTTCATAGGTTCAGGGCTAAATTCACCAAATAATTAATTCCGTTGTTGCTGATCTCATAACGATAGCGGCCAGGATAATATAATTCGAGCCGCTTTCGCAGATTGCCCAGGCCGATGCCGCCGGACAGGCCATCCGGCCTGGTGGGGTCGACGCTATTCTCTATTTTAAAATTAATCGAATCAGGCGTTACAGTTAATACAATATCGATAAAAGCACCGGGTTCGTCCGGGGTGAATTTAAACGCGTTTTCGATCAGCGGAATCAGCAGTAATGGGGCGATTCCGATGTCGGCCAAAATGGTTGGCGGATTAAACGTCACCCTGGTAAAATTCAGCCTTACTTTTTCCAGTTCAATATAATCGGACATTAGCTTTATTTCTTTACTGAGTGGCATCGTTTCCGCTTCGGATTCATAAAGCATATAGCGCAACAATTCAGACAGGCGGGAGACCAGACCAGCTGACCGCTCCTTATCGCCCCCGATGATCAGTCCATAAATATTGTTCATGGAATTAAATAAAAAATGAGGGTTGAGCTGCGCTCTGAGAAAATTAAGTTCCAGTTCGAGTTTTTCTTTCGCCAGAGTTACACTCCTCATATTGCTGCGGTAGGCATTCAGGGCGGTTTTAATACTGATCGGAATAGTCAAAGTGAGCAGCAGGAAAAATGGCGTACCAAAAGTAGCCAGGCGAACGAGAACGATATTGCTCAAATCGGATTTCATAAGTTGGAAGTAGCCCTGTTCCGTCTTAGCTAACCTTGCCATACAAGGTGCGCAACTGCTAATCAGAAATTTCTCGGCAATAGCATCAGAGATCGTATAAATCACTAAAAGGAATAAGATCAGCAATACACCTTTAATGTATTGATGGCTGATGAAATACTTTGGCCAGAGGTAGTAAACCAGGGTATAATAAAATAAGACGATAACGCCGGTGCTGCAGGTGTTGAGTAACAGCATACTGCTTACAGGAAAACCGCCATAGACGTTAAAGGAGATATTGGTGAGATAAAAGCGTAATCCGAGCAGCAGCAGCCAGAACGAAACATGCTGCAACCAGCGCAAGCCCCTGCCAGGGTAAATGAAAAATTGGGATTGGAACAATGACATACCTAAAGTTGCCCTTTTTAGGCCGTGTTATCAATATAAAACGACCAACGCGAAAAAAAAGCTAACCAACAGGGTTCTTTTTCCAACGACAAATTCATTTCAAACACTGTTAATGTGGCTGGGAAGGTAAGAAAAAACAGATGACGGTTCTTAATTTAATCAATGTTTTTGCCACTATTGCCGTGCCGTTTCCCTGGCCTGAGTGTGTTTTTTTTACGGACCATAAAAATCAAACATAAATTGATCAAGATCTATTTCCGCAGGAGGTAGTCATAATAGGTAGCAGTTATTTTAGGGTTCCGCCATAGGCTGATATACGTTCAAAGACCTGCTTTATTTGTTAGACGGCAGCATTTCGGTAACTCTGTAGCGCATATCGGCTCGACATTTACGGTCAGGTTAAAGTGGTAACTACATTTTCGACCAGGCACCGGATATCTTCTTTGATCCGTTGATAAGTCATAATAATTTCCGACTGGCTGATGCTCCTTACTGCCGGAATTTCCAGGTAGGCCAATTCTTCCTGTTGAATGGTTTGGTGATCATTCTGAATTTGGCAATGGAAGGTTTTCAGATCGATCTTATTAGTCGGATCATCTGCGACCATACCGACAAACTCTCCGGAGGAAAGTCCGGCTATTTTTGAGGCCGGTATGGCATAATCCAGTTGGGTAGATCTGCTCACCGAGGTATCGGTAGCGTTGACGGAGACGCTTTCCTTGACCTGATTGATCTTGCCGAATCGTTCCGATAATTGTTTGGCGGTATCGCCGGTGACCTGGCCACAAATAATATTACCCACGATATTCATGATGACCTCCGCCTGCTCGCGGCCATAATCCTTTTTCAACTGGCTGTAATCCTGCACGGCCAGTGTTACGGCTACCTTGTTGGAACGGGCGGTCGCGATCAGGTTATCGATGCCATTAAAGTAGATGGTCGGGAATTCGTCAAAGATCAGGCTGCATTTCTGCTGGTGCTTGCGGTTGACCAGCTTATTGATACGATTAATATATAACGACAACACCGCTCCATAAACCTGCGACTTTTGCGGGTTGTTAGCCAGGCAAACGACCTTTGGTTCGTCAGGATTATTGATATCCAGCGAGAAGTCATTACCGCTTAATACATAATAAAGCTGCGGTGAACTTAACCGGGCCAAACTGATCTTGGCGCTGGCGATCTGGCCTTCCAGTTGTTCGAAGGCCTCATTCTTCCAGGCAGAAATAAAGGGATTGATCAGTACTTCGATCTCCGGCTCACTGCTTAACACGGCAAACAAATCTTTGTAATCAACCAATGAAAGTTCAATGACATGCGGCAAAGTGCAGTAGCGCCCGCCTTCATATTTCTTCAAAAACCAGATCAGTGCCGTGACAAAATTGATCGGCGATTCCACAAAAAAGTCACCCTGCTTTTTGATCCATTCCCGGTTCAAGCCCATCATGATGGTGCGTGCCGATTCCATCGCATCGGTGATATCCAGCATCGTATCGGGCTCCAAAGGATTGCAGCGGTGCATGATCTTTTCAAAGTTAATGACGTAGAATGAACGGCCACCGTGTTCCCTGAGCGCATTGTAAGCAATGCGGGAAAGGTCATCATATTTAAAATCATAGATCAGCATGCTGAACCCTTTGCGGATATGCTGGGTAATGATATGCCGGATCACGAAATAGGATTTACCGGCACCTGGGCTGCCGCCGACCAATATTCCCCTAAAAGGGTTAATGACATTTATCCAGCTATCTCTTTCTTTGCCCTTCAGTTGATATTTGGCAGGCAGGTTAATGGAGTATTCATTTTCCAACAGCCGCTCTTCCTGCGGAAAGGTTTCATTTTCCTTGTTAAAGATATCGCTGCCTAACTTGAGTTTTAACATGCGGAACAACAGCCCGCCACCCGTCATAAATAAGAGATAGCCAAAGGCCGTGATGGCTATATAAAGCGCCGCCACCGTTTTAACGGCCAGTGGCAAGGCTAAAAAGAAACCGCTGATGAAATAAAGTAAAAGGCCGGTCAGGCAGTAAGTAATGATCGTTTTCGGCCGGATCTTTTCATCCCGCTTGCCTTTGCTGCCGACCAACGATACGATCAACAACAGCAATGCACTTATTTTAGCGATCAGCACCGTTTTGAAAGCTGCCATTTTAGATAGCGGCAATAGGATATGGTCAACAATCTTGTGCGTTAATTTCAGCTCCCGGAACGCCGGGTAACAGCATAAATAGAAGTGAATAAGCAGTATCGCAATGCTCAATAGCCTGGTAAAATCAATGATCTTCCGCAGCGCTTGTTCGTTTTCTCCGGTTTGCATAATTATAGATTTAGTCCTTTACATTTCTTCTTTTTGAATTTGTTCAGCGCGGCCAGGTCTTCGCGTTCGGCAGCGAACAACACATCAAATAGCCCGTCGCCTGAGGTTGCCTGACCAAATTCGTGACCTTGGAGTGCATCTTGAATTCCCGGTTTGGATTTTACCGGGTCTGGTAATAATTGCGCGCTGAGCTGGTTAGCGCTATAAGCTTTACCCAGATCGCTGCCATTAAATACCGCCTTATTTTTTTGGTCGATAAAGGTCACGCCATAGATGCGCCCTTCGTCATTTTGGCGCAGGATACATTGAATGTCCTTTTCATGCAATGCTTTTTGAAAGTCCCGTTTGGTTAGCGGCCTGATTAATATGCCATCCAATATTTTTATAAGCTGATCTTTAAACGGCTTACGCAGTTGCACATTCAGCTGGAATTTTTCCTCCAGTGTTCTTAGTGTAGGTTTACCATAGATCGTGCTGGCTTTGATCGGCACACCGATCTTATTTCCATGTTTATCCAATATCCAGTAAACCAGCCCTTCGCGGGCATACATGCGCGAATCTTTGGAACCCCGGTCAGCCTGGATATGATATTGGCCGAGAACGGCGTTCAATTCCGGCACGCTGGTGAATTTATAGGCCCGCAAAACATAACCTAAGATATTGGTAATAGCGCGTTTGGTTTCGGCCTTACCGTATTCGGCTGCCGAAACGTAGGCTTTCAAATCCGGCTTTTGTTGGGCTTGTTCCTCCGCTTTAACGAGACCATACTTGATCTCAATAGCCTTTCGGGTTTTTTCTGATTCGCTTTGCCCCAGGTAGTGCAGGCTGATGCGCTGGCCATCCCGTTTGATATTAGTGGTCACGATATGGCAATGCGGGTGCCCGGCATCCTCGTGGCGGTAAACTAAATAAGGCTGGGTAGCAAAGCCGACACCCACCAAGTAATCTTTCACAATTGCGTTTAGCTTTTCATTGGCCAGATCTTCGCCGTTCGGAAAATTCAGCGAAATATGTACTGTGTTGGTTTTAGCACGCTGGTTCATCGAAGCCAGATCAGTCAGCCGGAACAGCTTATCATTGAAAGACAATTGCTCTTTGTCTTTTGGATATTTTGCAGCTGCTATCAATACTGCTTTTCCCTGCTTTACTTTATTCTCGTTGTAATTGAGCGCGCCGATCAGGCTTTTGCCGCTCTTAATTTTTGCGACCATATGTCCGCGTATTGGTTCATCCGTTCTTTAATTTGATTGATGGCGGGTTCGAGTTTGGTGTTAATTACACCCAGCAAATTCATCCATAACCGGGTATCGGCATTACCGTGAGCACTGTTGATACCGCGCATCGCCTGGTTGAGGTTATTGCCGATGGCATTTAATTCCTGCCGCAGCAGGATCATTTCCTCCAGCACATCATCCATCGCTTTATCGCGATAAAAGACGGTTACCGGCTTTTCCAGCAGGACGCTGCGCATGTATTCACTTAACTTGCGAAAGGGTGTCTTTTTGAACCGATTTTCGAGCAATTGATATTCCTCCGGTTTAAAGCGGAGGTTCTTCCATTGTATCCGTTTATCTTCCTGTGTAGCCATTGTTATTATCTTTAAAAATCCGACTCCGGAGGATTTTTACCTGGACCCGCAGCCGCCCGGGCGCGGAGGGCAAGATTCAATTGTGACACAATTGTACATCTTGCTAACTGCTGCGAAGCGGGCAGTTTAATCCTGCTATTAGTGTTTAATCGGCCTTTTTTGTTGTTTGTTGTCTGCTTTGCAGATAGAGTTCAAGTGCCTGGATATTGATGTCCTTCAAAGATTCATCATACTCCAGTCCGAATGTTTTGAGGCGCTTTAAAAGGCCCTTGGGTATCCGGTTGTTGAACTGTACTTCGGGCTCGTTTGGAACAGGTGCTGCCTTAACAGGGATCACTTCTTGAATGGGGGTAGCGGGCCTTTCCTGTTTGAGTTTGTCTGCCAACCCACCCAGCTTTTTTTTATAATCTTCCATTTGCTATTTTGATAGTTTGTTAGCAGTCATTGCTAGTTTGATAGTTTCCTATCATGCGGCGCTAGTTTGATAACTTGCTACGATTGTAGTTTGCGATTTTGCTAGCTTCCTATAGAAATAAAAAGCTAGCGGGATACCTCGGCGCTAATTCGTTCCACGACTTCTTCGGTCAACGCCATGAGCTCTTCTTTGGCTTTTTTATCCGGACCTTTTAGGATGCCTCCGGTGATCGATGAGCGGGCAATGCTCACCCGGTCATGCACCTTGGTTTTTAGTAATGGCGTATCCATGCTTTTGATCAGATCGGCAACATCCTCTGTCAGGCCGGTCCGCGGCTTGACCATATTCATTACGATGCCGGCTTTAAGCTGGGGCGCTTTAGCCTGTGCCTCTTTGATCAGTGCCAGCGTAGAACGGATGGCCATCACATCGAAGAAACCAGCTTTGGTCGGTATTAGGATAAAATCCGAATGTAGAAATAGTTCCGGCAGTTTACTGGACAAATACGGCGGGGTATCGACGATGATGAGATCATAGTCCAATTTTTCAATGTCTGTTATTTTATCAGCGCCAATGACAGCCAGTTCCGGGAAGTCTTCCCGGATATGATATAGACTCCCTTGTAAGTCAGTGTCCACAAGGGCTACTGACAGTTGATCCTGGAAACATAGCGCCAGGTTGATCGCTAAGGTGCTTTTGCCTACGCCACCCTTTTGGTGGGCGATGGTGATAATCTTTGCCATAATTTTGAAGGTTAATAAATTAAATTTTCCCGCTGCCTTTTGCGGAGCTTCTGTTCCTGTTCGTAGTTGAAGATCCATTCCCCGGCGAGTAACTTCCAGTTCCGGTAGGGAGTTCCTTTAGGACTGCTCCAATTCGCTTTTTCATAGTATTTGTAGAATACATCTGCTTGCGCGGTCATATTTTTTTGATCAAAGTATATTTCGACCAGGCGTTTTTGCGGCGGCATCTCTGTGCCGAACCCTTTTTGCAGAATCAATTCGGGTTTCCTGCGCTCGACAGGCACCCGTTTGGCTTTACGTTTGGGTGTTTGAAATAACATAGGATTTAGAAAAAATGGCCGGACGCTGGCTGACAGGCCCGGCCGGTTCAACATCAGGCGCTTTTGTTGGTAGACATCATAAAGGTGATGTCTTCGTAATCGTAATAGATAGAGCCGCCAATTTTAGTAAAAGGCAATACGCCGCTGTCCCGAAGGGATTGCAGGAAGCCATGTGAAATGCCCAGCAGCTTTTTGACTTCAGCTGATTTCAACCATTTTTTACCAGGCATGCCGCTGGCACATTCTTTAATGATGCGTTTAACTTCCTGGAGCATATCATTTTTGAAGTCCTCCAGGTCACCGAGGGTTAATATCTGGTTCCGCGTCGGGACCATGCCCATTCTAGATCGTTGTTCCAATGTCTTGTCCATAACTTTAATTTTTAAGGACTTCAAAATTCGGAACCCTGTAAATCAGAAAATGACAACTTTGGGATAGGTGGCGTTATTTTGAGGTGGAAAAGGAATGAGATAAACTGAAATAAACCCAAAAATAAATTCCGAGATAGTGTCGCGGAATTTATTAGGTTAATTGCTATGATGCTATAATGATACTTTGCTATCATACTAACTTGATAGCAATTTGAGGCCGGTGTTATTTTGGGAATAGCGGATAATATCTGTTAAAAGCCTCCTGGCGGACTTTAAAGTGGTCGGCCAATTTCCGGATCACTTCTTTGGACAATCCTTTTTTATAATTTAAAATATCGGAAACGTAACCTTTGCTTACGCCCAGTAATTCCACCAGGTGGTGTTGTTTTAAATGGTGATCGGACATAAAGGAACGGAGCAAAATGATAGGATCGCTATCGGCAAAAGTATCATGGGAAGCGTCATAGCTCTCAATCAACAGGGTTAACAGGTCGATCTCATCCTGCACCGCCGCATCAACCTTTAAAGCTAAGAGCTGTTCAAGGCTTTCGCAATATTGGATATACTGTCCTTCGTCTTTGATTACCTTGTATTTCATTTACCAAAAATAACAAAAGTTCACTAAATGAGAACATTCCGTAATCATTGAAAAGTTATTTAAATGTGCGTGGTGGTATCAACGGATCTATCACCGTCCCCGGCACAGTCTGCGCGATAAGAGCAGGGAACATTTTTATTTGGGCATTATAAAAAAAAGGCTGGAAAAACTCCAGCCTCTTCTATATACTTTATCGACCATTATTTCTTGTCGCTTTCAGGTAAAGTTAACTTACTTACGATCGCTTTGGCTTGCGCTGCTTTTTTTACAAAAAAAGGATCATTGGCATGGCTCTTCATGTTTTTTACGACAGTAGCCCCGCCGCTGTAGCTGGTATTGGTATCTGTTTTATTAACTGCTGACATAATTACTCCTTACTTATATTCAATAATAACATTTTATTTTCTCTTAACCAAAAAAGCATCATAGTTAATGTTCTTCTGAAACTGATAAGAGTTATTCCCGATAATGCCATAGATATTAAAATCTATGCTAATTTCATCAAGCAACCTGTTGATACCCATTTGATATAATCTCGTTCTTGCAGGTGTACTACCCGTAGCTATAATGAATTGATTCCCATAATGTTTACAAAAGTCAATAACGGTGTTCGCCACCGTCGCCAAAACAATGTCCCTGTCATCGTTATTCGTTGTTATAGAATCAATGATATCGCCAGTTTCCGGGTCCTGGTCTCCAAATGCAAGATTATAAATAACAGGTGATTCCTGTATTTTTTGAAACCTGACTATCTTTTTTATCACGCCTTTCGGTCCATCACTAAAGAACTCATATTCCCTAAAATCAGTGGTCGTTGTATTATAATGTGGTAAATTCATCGCTATCAATGATTTTTTTATAAGAAAATAGCGACTCTATAATCAGCACACTGACTTGTGCTGCTCGCGGCCCTTTTAAAACGCTGGACAGCATAAACAGCCCGCCATTGGTAAAAGCTAATGGCGGCAGTAGTTTGGTAGCGGAAAGGCCGGGGGATATTTGTTCCGCGATCGGCTTCCATTCATCAGGTGTCAGCCAAAACATAAAATCGTCCGGAAAACGCCTGGAATGTTTGGTTACCGCTTTATGTAAAACAGCGATATTCACTTCATATATTGCGGCCGCATCAAAGTCGAATACCACGGTTTGGTTACGAACTTTGAATACTTTGCCGGTTAACAGTTCTATTAATTTATCTGGTGTTGCCATGATATTTGTTTAATTAATTATTGTTTAAATAGCATTGCCCAACATTGCGCAAACAGTGTCTGCGCAATTCAAATGGGATCAACTTACTCGCTTTAAAACCGGTTTTCTTGACGCTTTGCGCTTAGGTGCTTCCGGTTCGAGTTTTTCCCGCAATACGTGCATATCCTCACTGATCTTTTTAAGTAATACCCTGGCATAGATTTGTGTGGTGGCGATCTTGGTATGGCCCATCATTTTACTCACCGTTTCGATGGGCACGTTATTGGCCAGCGTGATGGTGGTTGCGAACGTATGCCGGGCAACGCCAAAGGTTAACTTCTTTTTAATGCCTACGATCTTGGCGATCTCTTTTAAATAAACATTAACCTTTTGATTGGTGATGGTCGGGAATATTTTATTTAAAGTGACTGATCTTGGATTATCCTTGTATTTATTCATGATCGTCAGGGCCGGGCTGAGCAGCGGGAGGTTAGTCGCCTCGTTGCTTTTTTGCCGGAACAATTTGAGCCACTTTTCACCGTCCTCACCGCGGACAACATTGTTTTCACTTAAGTTCATCAAGTCGACAAATGACAGGCCGGTATAACAGGCGAACAGGAAATAGTCGCGGATCGCACTAAGCGTTTCAGAAGCAATATCATAGTTTTCCAGGGCCTTCAATTCGTTTGCAGACAAAAAGGCGGTCTCTACTTTTTTATAGCGGAATTTGTAATTTTTAAAGGGGTCTTTACTGATCCATTGTAACTTGAATGCCAGCGTGGTCATTTTACGAAGACGAATCAGGTGCTTCATCACACCGTTGTTATTCAACGGTTGAAAATGATCTGCGGGCTTGTGGTTACGCAGGAAAGTTTCGAAGTCAACAATGAATTTGTAGTCGATATCCTTGATGCGGTAATCGGTGGTCTTGTACCTGGCTTTTAAGAATTTTTCCAGGTAGCGGCGGGTCACGGCATAATGTTTAAGGGTGCTCCAGGTCAAGGCTGCCGAAGCGGTCTCCTGGTGGTAATCCATCAGGGTACTTAAATTGTACGTCTCTTCGGTATCTTCTCCGAGGAAACAAGCTTTGAGCAGCTGCGGGGTGATCTCTTTGCCATCCAGTTGCAATTGCTGATAGTAACTGGTGATGGTGAATTTAACCTGCTCTAAATAGCTGTTGGTTTCTTTAGCTTCGGGAACTTTCACTTTAAGGCCGCCGTGGCCTTTGTCCCATTGTTCGATGTTCACCTTTTTCTTCAGGGCGAAGATCACTTTCTCTTTGTTAATGGTAATAACTGCGTATACGCAGGCTATGCCATCTTTCACTTTGTCTTTTTTTACGGTGAAGTGCACACCAAATGACTGCGATGTTCTCATCTTTTAACAGTTTTTTAAGTGAGTAAAACGATTAATAAATCCCCCGAACCTTCGGTTTAGGGGTTTTTTAAGATGAAAAAAGGTGCAGATTTCTGATCTTTTTGAGTATTTTTAAGTCCTTAATTAACGGACTTAAAATCCTGTAAAACAGCCAATTAACTCTTAAAAAACCCCCAAACCTAAAAATTAAATTTGGGGTGGCGTTTTGGTGTCAGAAATGGTGTATTTTAAAGGACTGAAAAGGATTTGAATAAAATAAAAAACCCCGTAAATCATTGATTTACAGGGTTATCTCGATTTGAAAGTTTGGATAAAACTCTCGTTTCGTGCGCCCACCTGGGCTAATCCTATATGTTTATTAGTCGTTGACTATCAATACTTTGCGAGGTAAAACTACAGCGTTGTCCGCCGTTTTGTCCGTTTAGCTCTCCAGCTACACAAATATACCCAAATGGATCTGAAAATACTAAAAATCAGACAAAAAATCACCCCCATTTTTAGTGGGTTCCAGGTTCGAGCCCGACAAGGCGCATGCGCAAATATGCTTTGGTTAATTTTAATATAGTCAAGCGTCCGTGACCTTCAAGTTCCAGGCCTGGTGAAACCGGGGCATTACTTAGCTGAAGTCCGGAAATGTAGCAAACGACAGAAGATTGTTACCACGGCACTTCACCGTCGTCATTAAAAAACTTAGCGGTCACGCGTTCGTCCGTCTCATTCGCCAGCTTAACGATGGGCCAGGCGCCTTGCTCAGGTGTCTTGGCACCCTGGAACTGGTTCAGATCGGTTGCCGTATAGCCGGGCGTAACGCTGTTAACGCGGATGCCGTCGGACCGGAGTTCGTTGGCCAGCATCACGGTGAAGGCGTTAACCGCTGTCTTGGAAGCCCCATAAGCATTGTACTTATCGCGGTTCAGGTTCCTGCCGGATGCCGTGCGCAGCGTAATAGAGCCGACCTCGCTGGAGACATTGATGATATGCGCTGCTTCCGATCTTCTCAGCAAGGGCAAAAACTCGCGTGTGGTCTGTACCGTACCGAAAAAGTTGGTGTCAAAGATGAGACGAAGGTTCTTTACCGAGCCATTGACAAAATCCTGCGGCATGTCGCCAGCGATACCCGCGTTGTTGATCAGCACGTCCAGCGCCTCAATGCGCTGCTCCAATTGCTCCCGTGCCTGTTTTACTGCATTACTGTCGGCAATATCGATGACCAGTGATTCCACGCTGTTATGACCTTGCGCTCGTAATTTGGCGACAGCCTCATCCCCGTTAGTTTTATTCCGGCTGCCAATAAAAATGCGGTGTCCTTGCCCCGCCAGTTGTCTGGCAGTCTCCAGGCCGATGCCTTTATTAGCACCGGTAATCAGTATGTTTTTCATATTGTCGATTTACGTTGTTATTACCTTATTCCCAAAAGCCTTTTACCCTGATTTGCCTAAAACCATTGGCGCGCAGTTCCTGCCGCAGGCTGGAAACCAAACTATTCCCGCCCGTGATATAGAACCTGGAATGTTGCTCGCAAAAAGGTTGTTTTGCCAGCCATTCCACAAGCTGCTGTTGATCACGAAGGTTGGCCAACTGCACACCAAAATAATCCCGCAGCAATTCTGCCTGCGCCGGATTATTCAGGATGAGCGCGCCGTCAAAGCGACTCTGCGGCAAGGTCAACTGCCGCAGGGCCAGCAGGTGTGCCAGACTACTGCTGTCGCCGATGCCTACAACGAGGTCGGTCGGGTGCGGGCTTTGACGGGTAAAGTCTATCTTTAAATACTGCACCGTATCCTGCACCATCAATTGTTTGGCCCAATCACTGCCTGCTCCATGATGCCCGGTGTCAATCAGTAGCGAGCAGGTCGATGTATCAGCGTCCCAGCCAAAAGGGGTATAATCGCGGTAGGTAAACGGCCCAACCCGGAATTTGATATAGGGTACATCCTGCCATTGGCGCATATCAGCCTCAGGGAGATGCAGGTCGATCTCGGTCATGCCTGCTCCGGCCCAGTGCCGCACATCCAGCACGCTGCCGCTGTGCAACAGCCGGTCGCTCAGTAAGCTTGCGGCCTTTTTGAAAGGGTTGAATGTCGTTGTTTCCATACCACAAAGGAACGGTGACCTACGTTGATTATCAAGACAGCCATCGGGGCATTGATTGGACTATTCGCGGTAAGCCGCCCGGAAAGCCAATGGCGTTTGCCCAACTTGTTCTTTGAACAGGCGCGAAAAATAGGTATGGTCCGCATAACCAAGCTCGAATGCGATCTCCTTGACCGTGCTGTTGGTATAGTATAATAATCGTTTAGCCTCCAGCATCAACTCCTGGATGATCCAGTGGCTGACGGGCAGGCCGGTAGTTGCCTTCAGCGCCTCGTTCAAATAAGCTGTAGAAACATTCAGCAATCCGGCATAGGCCGAAGGACTTTTCAGCGTTTTGTGTTTTTCGGTCAGCAGCGCCTTGAACGCCTGGGTAAGCTGGGTTTTACGGTTCGGGGCGATGCCGGTACTTTCCGCACGCTGGTACAGGGCCGCCACCATACCGGTAAACACCTGTATAAAGCTGTACAGGATGGGGTGATAGAAAGGCTCCGCTGCCTGTTCCTGGTAATGCCGGTAGAGCGGTTCCAGCACTTGTTGGAAGCGCTGCTGTTCGGTCTCATTGAGACTAACCGGCTGTTGTAGCGCCAGCCGCTCTTCGAAGACCTGTCGCTGTGCAGCACTAAGCAGGCTGGTATCTATTGCCAGGTACCAGCCATAGGCCATTTCGGCATTAATGCGATGGTGCACCTGTCCCGGTAAGATAAAATAGATCTCACCGGGGGTTAAGGGTACGACATGGAAGTCGATCATCAGCTCCGCGTTACCGGATTCGACCAGGAAAAAGATGTAATGGTCATCCCGGTGCGCCCCCAGCGGTTCATCTTCTTCGTAGCTGTCGCCCGGCTCGAAATGGTCGATCTCTACGCCGGAATCGGCGCGATCATACAGTTGGTGCCAGGGAATATCGTTCATCATCAGATCAGTTAAATGCCCGCCGGAATGCCAAAGGTGACGATTGGGTCTCACGTTTGAAAAACTTACTGAAAGATTGCGGATGGCCGAATCCCAGGCCATAGGCGATCTCGGCTATAGACAATTCCGGCTTGCTAAGTTGTACTTTAGCCCTTTCGATCACCTGTTGATGGATATGTTGCTGCGCGCTTAATCCCGTAACACTGCGCAACAGACTGCTCAGGTACTTAGGAGAAAGATGCAATTGTTCAGCCAGGTACCCAACCGTCGGCAGGCCTTTATGAATGAGGTCGTCCTGGTTAAAATATTCAGTAAGCAACCGCTCCAGTTTTTCCAGTACCTGATGACTGGTTTTCTTCCGGGTCAGGAATTGGCGGTTATAAAAACGCTCGCAGTAATTCAGCAAGGTTTCGATCTGCGAAATGATGATCTGCTGGCTGTAAGCGTCCAGGTTGCCCTGGTATTCTGAACGGATATTTTCCAGGATAGCTTCCAGTGTCTGTTCCTCTTTTTGCGAAACAAATAAGGCTTCATTAATGGCATACTCAAAATACCCGTAACGTTTAATAGCATTTGCCAAAGCCGTATTCCAGAAAAAATCAGGATGGATCAGCAACATCCAGCCTGACCTTTCCAGTAGCGGGTTGGGTTCACGATCGATACGAAAGACCTGACCGGGGCCGATAAAGAACATTACGCCTTCATCGAAATCATACGATTGCTGCCCGTATTTGATCTTTCCACACAGGTTTCTTTTAAGGGAAATGAAATAAAAGTCAAAGCGCCAGCTCCGCTCGCGCAGTTCCGGTAAGATATCCACTTTGGCATAATCGACCACGCTGATCAAGGGATGCGCAGGTGGTTCCAGCCGCCGTGTGCGGTGAAATTCACTGAGTGTCCTGATGTGTTCGATCTTGTTCATCCTTGTTCCGAACGGTAAACTTCGGCAAATTCTTTGGCAAAATCCGCTAATTTTACTTTTCCGAGCACAGGGCGGTGCGCTGCATAGTCCTCGTAAAGGTTGCCGCTGCCCTGGCTGGCTTGCAGTTCTACGAAACCACGGGCGACCTGGGGATTGAAACCTATCTTCAGCCAGTTATTCAATAGCTCTTCATCAGGTATCACGGTCCATTGCAGGTCCGGTTGACCGATCGCGTGGCCCAGCGCGGCGGCCACTTCATTAGGCGATACTTCATCGCTGGCCACATAGCGCACGGCCCGGCCGTTAAAAGGCAGGTCTACTTCCTCCGCGATCACCTCAGCAATGTCCACCGGTGACACCCAGGGTTCTTTCTGGTCGCCGCCATAATTGGAAATGATCTTACCGTGTTTTTTGATCGAAGGGATAAACGAAAAGAGATTGAGGTAAAAACCGACCGGACGGATAAACTTGATGGCGATATCCGCTGGTAATTGCCGCAAGAGCTGCTCCACCTCGTAGTGAAACAACAGGATGCCATTACCCTTATCCATATGCGCGCCGATGCTGCTTAAATGAATGACCTTCTTCACGCCGCTAAGCTGCACGGCCGTTTGATAGTTCCGGCCGATGGCCGTGATGCCGGCAATAAAGTCAACATCGGGGTCGAACATATCGCCCACCGATTCCATCGTCTCCATCAGATAGACCAGGTCGGCTCCTTTAAAAGTTTCAGTCAAAAAATTAACATCCTGCATCTTGCCGATCGCTGCTTGGGCACCCATAGCTTCAATGTCAGAACGGCGTTCAGGATTACTGCTGATGATGGTCAGCTCATGTCCACGTGCAATAAGCTGCGGCGCAAGTAGTTTTCCAATGTTGCCTAAAGAACCTGTTAAGATAATTTTCATAGTTGTTCAATTTTGTTGATGCAAAAATGAGTAGGATGGCTTTTTAAAAATTAGCCGAATAACAGGAACACGTAGCCCAAAGGACGAAATGCAGATACCTTAATGACGCAGTTAGTCCTCTCGGAGATCCTTTCCAGGGTGTTCAGGAATTTCCGAGCTTCGCAGCAACACTGGATTCCGGCCGCTGATGCCAAGTTATTATGTCGCCTGTGATCTTGATAATTTGTAACGATAGCCAATTAAAAGACGCTTCAACTAATTCCGTCAGCAGAGATGCCGAATATTCCTTCCGGCAATTACTGACAAAAGCGCGCCCTGTTTTCCCAACAGGGCGCGAAAATGGGCTACGCAAAGCGTAGCCGCCGGTCAATTTAGGATTGCGCCCGAAGCTGGAGCAGCTTTTGGTAAATATCTTCCCAATAGGCTCGGCGCTGTTTGGCCAAGTCGATCAGGTCAGGGTTAAAGTGTTCAAAATGCCGGTAATCATCAGCTTGCATGATGGCCAATTGCAGATCATCTACCTCCAACTCAACCCCATTCAAATCGGTTATTTTCATCATGTTAAAATTTAAGATGGTCAAACCCTGCGATAGCGAGTAAAAACAAGCCTGCTAAACCGCAGAGGTTGGCAATAATCAATAAAAGTGTTTCTCCGAAAGTGGTGGCTACCGCCTTGCGGTAGGTGCTGAAATGTTGCAGTCCACCAATTCCCCTGCGGTTAAACCTGCGTTTACCCACCCAGTAGCGGATAAACAGGCAGATAGCGAGTAAGCCTATTCCGCAGGGGATGATATCATTTTGGTGCGCTTTCATTTTAACCGAAGAACAGGTCAACAGCGGGTTTGAATTTCGGGTCGGTGTTTCGCCCCAAGGCGACATATTGCGTTAAAGCGTGTGCGGTAAAGATGGCTACATAACCACCGAATAATTGGTCGGAAAAAACCGCCGAACTTTTGTACAGGTCTTTGGAATATTTGGCCATCACCCGCTGTACTTCCCCGGCCAGTTCAAACCAAAAATCCACCCCGAACATTTGGCCTTTTGGGCCATTGGCGGTGGCAAGCCCGACAATCAGCAATTCGCTGATAACCGCGGTTTGGACACCGACCTGCCGGAAGCGCAATTTAAGGACAAAGAAAAAATGGATAAAATGGCTGTTTACCAGGCGGCGCAGCATGATTCTACCCAGGACGGCGTAAGCCCGGCGTTCCTGAGGTCCATGGGCCTTGGCAAAGATTCCGTAGCTACGCCGGACGACCAATCCCAAAAGATACAAGCCAAACTGGCGCAGTTAAACAGGCAGCTCAACCAACCGCAGGAGACACGGCAGCCGGTAACTTATGACGAGCCCGATCCGCAACAGGTTAAACAGCTGAAAAAAATGATGCGCAATATGAATGCTGGCGCAAACCAGCCCGACCCGGAAATGCAGCAGCTAAATAAGATGCTAGATAAGATACAGGCCATTCAAAATCCCGGGTCGGTACAACCTAAAACAGAAACAACCGAACCTGCCAAACCGTTCCGCGCCATCCCGGCCATTATCGACGGCAAGCAAAAAGTGAAGGATGGCGGCGCGGTCAAGTTAAAACTGACCGATACCGTAACGCTAAAAAATCAATTGCTGGCTAAAGGGCAGGAACTCTACGGCGTCTGTCAGGTCACCAACCAACGTTTATTGTTGACCATCCAGAACATCCGGCTCGCCAACCAGATCATCCCCGTCAGCCTCACGGTATTCAGTTTAGATGGCATGCCCGGCATCCCGGCGCCCGAAGCGGAACTGAGCGGTGCAGCCGGCAGTGGCGCCGACAATGCCCTGCAAAGCATGCAGTTCCTCAGCATGGACCAAAGCCTCGGCGCGCAAGCCGCAGCCGGCGGGATCAATGCGGCCAAAGGGCTGTTCAGCAAGAAGATCAAAAAGATCAAAGTGAAATTACAGAACGAGTACCCCGTACTCTTAAAGATCAATCGTTAAATAAAAACAAGTCGTATGAACACACAAAATTTAAGTTACCTGCAAAAACAGTTGCTGAACCTGGGGTTCGGTGAAGGGATGAACGCGGACCTGGAAAAAAAGCTTCAGGCAGCACCGAAAGAATTTACGCTGCAAACCACCCAGGAGTACAACAAACAGCCTGTTGATTATACCCTGCATTACAAAGCCGGTGACAAGGACGAAATGTATTTCTTCAACAAGTATGACGCCAGCCTGCAAGGGAAGGACATGGCCCAAACTTTTTACCTCAATAAAGGCAGCGGCATCACCGCCAAAGAAGCTTACAATTTGATGGAAGGGCGTGCGGTGCACAAACAGTTAGAAAACCTCGAAGGGGAAAAGTATAACGCCTGGATCGTGATCGATAAGGAAAACAAGGCCGAGAACGGCAACTTCAAACTGCGCCCCTTTACCGATGGCTGGAACTACAAACCTGAGCGCGCCATCGATAAACTGGACATTGTTGGCATCAACGAAGCAGGTGCGCGTGAAAAGCTGATGAAGTCTTTAGAAAAAGGCAACCGCCACCAAGTTACCGCCATGAAGGATGGCAAAGAAGTTAAGCTGTTCCTGGAAGCCAACCCGGCCGAACACCGCGTGAATTTAACCAATTGGAAGGGCGAAGCCCAGCAACTGGAACACTACAAAAAGCCCGAAGTTAAACAGCAAAATGCGCAGCAACAGGAGGATGCGCCGGCAAAAAAGCAGCGCAAAGGCGCTAAAATGAAAGTATAATTGATTAAATTTACCGCAAACGCGGGCATCGCCCGCATTGTGATAAGGTTTAGGTTGAAAGTCCCCGGCAGCGAGTGTTTTGGGGACTTTTATTATTTTTGCCGGCCTATGAACGACCTGAAAGCCCAAATCAAACGACTGCATACTCAAGGGGTGGCCTTGCTGAACGCCATGCGTGACGAACAGTTCCCGGCTCAGATGGAAACCCATTTTACGCAGGTCCTGAAAAAGGATTACCAGGAATTCAAGAAAAGTTTACCGCAATTCAAGGCAGCTTACCAGCCTTGGTATAGTGAAGCTTTAGCGGTCGTGAAAGTGCTATTACCCTTACGGTATACAGACTTTGTGCGTTTGTATGAGAAACCCAAAAATCGTAAAGAGATCACTAAAGACAATTATGTGATCGAAGACTACCTGAACGATACGGTCATCACCACCGGTTTTGACAAAAAGGTCGTTGCCGGCCCGGACGCTGCTATTCCCGCCTTTGAGCAGCAATTCCAGCTCCTGTGTGCGATCCTGCAGACCCTGGACAGCTCATTGCTGGACATTCGCCGGGAGATCCAGTCTACACTGCTCGATGCCGAACTTGAAAAAGCTGCGCTGCTGGCGAAGCATAAACATTACCGTGCCGCCGGTGCCATTGCCGGGCTGACACTCGAAAAGCACCTGGAACAAGTTTGCGCACGGCACCAGCTAAAGATCAGCCGCCGGGGCATCGCCGACCTGAACGATGCGCTCAAGAAACAGGAGCTGATCGACTTTCCCGCTTATCGCCATATCGGTCTGCTCGGTGAACTGTACCAGCTTTGCGTGACGGGCAAGAAACGGGAACCCGAGCCCGCCGAAGTAGCGGATCTGATCAACGGGGTGGACAAGGTCATTAAGACCGTGTTCTAGCCAAGGCTTCCAGCTTCTCAGCGATCGTCCTTAATAAACCAGCATCTGCGTCGCCGCTGCCCAATACACGGTATCGGCCTTCTTCATCCGGCTCGAACACGTAAGGCACATCAGCAATGGATACGGCGATCCGGTACGTGTAACCATAACGCTGGAAAGCCGCCGGGAACGCCAGCGGCTTATTTTGATAGGTGATCTCCAGGATAAACGGTTCGTTCATGGTACTTTCAGTTGGTCTAAACTGGTTACAATGATCTCCGGCTTCCCTTTATAATCGATCACTTGACCGCTAATGGAAATGGTCTTGCCTTCCAGGGCGGCAGCTGCTGCCTTCGCTTCACCTTTGAAGGCCAGTGTCAGGAGCTGGTTGGGATAAGGGGCTCCCATATTAGCCAGCACCATGCTACCAATGTCTTTCACACTATAGATCTTACCTTGTACCGTAACGTTCTTGCCGATCGCATTCCCGACGTCTTCCAGTTTGACCAGGCTACCGCCAGCCGAAGGTACCGTCATTACCGGCGCGGTTTCGTTACCCAACAGCTTATTCAATTCACCCGCTAAACGAATACCCGCCTGATCGATCCGCTTCCGGATCACCGGAATATATTTTTGGTAATAAGCCTCGTCGATCTTTTGACCCGGTTTAATACCCGCATATAATTCACTACTGATCTGATAACTTTCCCAGATCCATTCCAAGGGGCTGTCACTTTGCCACTTTTTGATCTCTGCAGCTGTAGCCAAATCGTAATCCTTCGCCATATCCGCGCTGCTTTCATGGTCGATCAGCTTACTATCCCATAAGCTATGCAGGTTCGTTCCCTTATCATCAAAACGCAGCTGGATCGTATTACCGCCTTTGTCTGCCTTACGGCTGATATGCATCGGCTGATGCGCATCACCCACCAGATGGATCAGGTATTTCAGCGCTTCCTTTTTTTGCTCGGCGCTTAAGCTTTTGTCCTTCAGCTGCGCCTCAGCTTTTAAAATTGCCGTATAGACATTCCCGTCGCTCTGCGAAACAAGCTGCACGAACTGCTCATGGTTCAAACCCAAGGGCAGGTTCAAAAAATGCCAGGGTGCCGTCCGCGGGTTCCGGTTTTCATCTGCCCAAGTACTCACCTCGGCCATACTTTCCCCACCCAAATAAGCCGAAACCACATAAGCGGTATTACTCATCAAATGCTTTTGGGCAATGGTCGCCACTGCCCGGTGGCCTTTAAAACCCCAGGAAATCAAACATAAAGCACCGCTCAGGGCCAGCGCACTCATTAAGTATTTTTTCATTGATTAAATCTGATCTGTGCCAGGTAAGGCACCAATAAATGATTGGAAGTAAACGCCCGGAAGTCCGAGATCTTATTCGTCAAAGGATCATAAAAGACCTCTACATAAAAGCTGCCGAGCGAATACAGCTGTATCCGCAAACCGGCATCCTCGCGGTCGGCGAGAAACGTACCGTGCCAGACAGCTTCCGCCTTTTGGGTCTCGTTGAGTACATGGAACTCGTACAGCGTCATCCGCCAAAAATAAGCATTACCAGCGTAGGAAAACCGCTTGCCGAAAACTACCCGGCGTAAAAAATGTTAACTTCTTATTAAAGAGAGCTATGCGTGTATGGGATTAGAAAGATTTAGAGAAGCTCAGGAGCGGGACTTTGAGACCGCTTATCAGGAAATTCAAAGCGGACGAAAGCGCAGCCACTGGATGTGGTATATTTTCCCGCAGCTCGCCGGGCTCGGCATGACGGAAACGTCGCGCCACTATGCGATCAAGGATATACAAGAAGCGACCGCTTACCTGTTGGACCAGACGCTTGGCAGCCGCCTGGTGAAGATCTGCGAAGAACTGCTGAAGCTGGAAACTAGTAACGCGAATGAAGTTTTCGGCTCGCCGGACGACCTGAAGCTCAGGTCCTCCATGACCCTGTTCGACGCGGTTCCGGCGACCTTTCCGGTTTTCAGCCGGGTGTTGGATAAATTTTACCAGGGCAAAAGAGATGAACGGACACTAAGCCTTTTAAAAGATGGAAGAGCATAAACCAAAAGCCGGGGCCAGCGATCATCTGGCCAATGAGCGGACCTTCCTGGCCTGGATCAGGACAAGTATCGCCCTGATGGGCTTTGGCTTTGTGGTCGTCAAGTTCTCCTTGTTTGTCCGCCAGCTTTCCCTGGCGGTAGGCGCTAAAGTGATCACACCGGCTCATGGCTTTTCGGGGATTATCGGTATGGCGCTTGTCGCCGTTGGCGCGCTGACCGCGATGATCGGTTATTTACGGTATAAGCGTATCGAAAAGCAATTGCTGGACCAGGCCTTTTACCCGCAGTCCCGCTTGCTGCTTGTGCTGACCGCCGGCGTCATCGGCGCCAGCCTGCTTTTGTTGTATTATTTGTTACCCAATTTGTAGTCCTATGAAAGACCCGAAAAATTATCAAAAGCTGGGTATAACCCTTGTGCTATCCTTTATCCTGATGTACGCGATCATGTTCCTGAATGTCAACGAGCCGGATCATGTCTATATCAATATGACGCGGGCTTATATGACCCTGCTGATGATCTGCGCGATGGCGGTTTTGATGATCCTGCGTATGCCTATGATGTACGACAACAATGACGATCATCGCAGTGAGTATTATGCTCTTTGCCGGCGCTTTCATCGGTGTGCACCGGCAGGTTGGCATCAGCGATGTGCAGTATATGAAAGGTATGATTCCGCACCATTCGATCGCGATCATGACGAGCGAGAACGCCCACATCACTGATCCCCGCGTACGTAAGCTGGCCGATGGTATCATCGCTGCCCAGGAAAGGAGATCAAAGAAATGAAGGCGCTGATCGATAGTTTACAGCAAAAATAATGAACTGAGGGCGAGGACTTTCATTCTATTATTTCAACAAAATGCATTCGGCTCGCCGCTAATACTTTTGTTGCGAATGTTGATCTCTGACAACGGGCCTTACCGTAAGGCTTCCGTCAGTTGCTGATATAAACCGTCGCCTTCTCCGGGGCGTTCCGCCGATTTCACCACGATCTTACCCGACCGGTCAGCGATCAGGTAATGCGGATAGGCCCAGTCTTTTTCGGCGATACCCAAAGCGTTCCACAACATGCCGATCTCATCTGCGCTTTTGCGTACGTGCTCACCAACCACATTGTTCACAAAGATAAAGTCGCGCCATTTTTCATCATCCCGGTCCTCATCCTGTGCCACATATAAAAACACCACATCTTTACCTTCCAGCCGCTTTTTAAGCGACGGTTCATAGGCCATATCCTCGATACAATGCGGGCACCAGGTACCCCATAGATCAATAAATACCACTTTGCCTTTATAGGGCGCCAACAGCGACTCCACCGAGTTTACCTGCCGATAATCCGGCCGGATCCGGATATTTAAATTGGCGGCATACTTGTCCCGCGCTTTTTTCAGCGGTGCATACATCGCTACCGCCTGCGCCACCAAGTTACTGTCCCTGGTGTTCCGCTGAATGAATTGCAGCAGCCAGCCGCTGTCCTGCAGCCGGCCCGACATCGAAGCACCAAACAGCGCATTGTTCAGCCACTTTTCCCAGGCATAGCCCGGCAGCAATGCTTTCAGACGGGTGCTAAACACCAGCATTTCGTTACCTTTTTCGATAACCTCCTTTTTGAGCGCTTCGAAGCGAAGTCCTGTCGCCTTAAAAAATACGCTGTCTGCATGCCGCTTATCCGGATCGCTTTGGTAAGTATAAATCAACTTCCATACACGCAGCCGGAACAGCCGCTCCAGGTAAAGGTTGGCCGCCGGGCTTAAGGCCAGCTCAGCAGCGGAAGGTACCGGAAAATGAGCCTGCAAGGTGTCAATAAAGCGCAGGTGGAAGTCCCTGCGGTTCTTTCCCTGGTTGAGCCAGTAGACCAGATCGCCCGTCATGCCGCAGGCATAATAGCAGTTGACCTCTGATAAGATCGTTTGCGTAACGGTTTTCGGTAAGCCGGCATGCCTAACAACCTTGCGTGTAGAATCCAGGCTTTTTAAGATCAAGGGAAGCTTGTATCGTAAGAACGAATCGACCGAAGCAGTCGCATAAGAGGGCTGATGCGCCAGTTCCTTGACAAAAGTCAAATGCTGCACACTTTCCAATCCCAGCTTAGCGATCAATTGATTCTCTCTAGCAGCCGTGCCGGAGAACGATATATCGCCTTGCCTCAAACTTAATTGCAGCGGTCTCCCCGGGCTCAACAAGACCCATTTCCGATTGGCTTCGTCGCCGATCCAAACCCATTTCGGTGAGGTACCTATGAGGTACTTTTTAAAATGTCCGGCACCATCTGCCTGAAGCAAAACGGCCTGCTTTTTCCAGTAATTGCCATCGTAAGTTTCGTTCAGTTCAACAGTGGTGCCTCTTTTAGTGGTGCCGGTCAGGGTCAAGCGCTGCGCGAAAACCGTTTGCGCGAACAGGCAACCCATCAATGGGATAAGTATTCTCATAAGGAAGATTTTAGTAGCCGCAACGGCGGGCCAGATAGTAAATAATTCAGCGCGATCAGCAAAAACGCCACGTAAATGAGACGGGATGCGAGCAGCAGCGCTTCATTGCTAAAGCCCGGTAAGGCACCGATAAGAACCGTCGCCATCCCACCTAATACGGCACCCAGCACAAAGAAGAGCCAGGATGTTTTCCGGTAACGTTCTGCCGCCCGCTTAACCTGTTGCTCTTGCTGAACACGCAGCATCATGCGTTCTTCGAAGTCGCTGAACGGCAATTGAAGCCTGCTCAGGGCCATCAGCTCTTTTAACTTTTGTTCATTCATGTTTCATCATTTTATTGATCACGCCCAGCATGTTCTTGCTGGCGCGATGAAGGATCACTTTAATATTGGCTTCGGTCCAACCCGTAATTTCGCTGACCGATCTGATGGACTCCTCTTCCAGGTAGAATAGCCGCAGCACCACCGCCTCCCGGTCGGGCAGTCGTTTAAGCGCTTCGTTGATTAGCAAGGTCTTTTCCTCCAATGATTTGGAATCCAGCAAATCCTCGTCCGCGAGCTCCTCGTCATAATCCCTGCAGAACTCCAGAAAGTCCTTTTGCTGCCGCTTCCTTCGCAAAAAAGCTTCGTTGAGCACAATGCGGTAGAACCAGGTCTTAAAACTCGAGTGATTGGAGAAAGACGCCAGTGCGCCAAAGGACTTCATAAAAGCATCCTGAACCGCCTCTTCGGCGGCAAACTCGTCTTTTAAGACAGACATGGCCAGGGAAAAAGCCATATCCTGGTATTTCCGCAGGAAATAGCGGAAAGCTTCCGTGTCACCTTCCAGTATTTTGCCTATGTAGACCTCGTCCATTTAACGGTTCAGTCTTTGTTTTGCGTTAATCGGTTTGCCAGGATCAGCCCCGCGCCACCGCAAAGCCCCAGGATGCTTGTCGGGATCGCATTCGAGCGGCCAAGGGCATTGAACTGCACCAGGATACCGATGATGGCCACGCCAGCGCTTAGCCCGATCACCACGATGCCCAGCTTGAGCAGCGCCTTCTGCATGCCCGATTCGCCGCGGCTATGCGCGTCCGGGTCCATGCCTTTTTCGATCATCAGCAGGCGTTCCTTGTGCCGCGCCTTGTGCGAGAAATACCAGGCCAGGAAGATGAATAAACAGCAGGCCAGCGCCAGCAGCCCGAAGATTTGGATATTTTCCATGTCGTTTAATGTGCTTTCTGCCTATTGGATTACCACCTGAAAGGAAAGGTTACAAATACTTTTAATTAGAAGCTGGTCAAAGGTTAAAACCAACCAATAGGAATAGCGCAGTTTGGAAACCCTGCGCTACTTTAATCAAGAATAAAACCGTTTGCCTATTCGATCACCACACCACTGCCCGAAGCCTTAATTGGCTGCATTGGCGCGTTCATAAAGCTATCTGAATAGTTCACGCCGCCGGCCGAATAACCCGCGCCATGCCCTCTATCATGCAGGATCAGCAGCTGCGCATTCGGCAAAACCCGTTTGATCAGCCGGTTATAGGAGGGACGGCACCAGGGATCCACGTCACCCGCCGAGATCAGCGCGGGCACAGCGGAACGTCCCGGTAAGTGTATGGCCTCCGGTACCGGACGGACCTTCCAGCAGTCGCAGATCGGATGGTCCACGTTGTTGAAGACATAACCGGCCAGCCAGGGAAAACGTTTCTCCTGCGCGGCAATGACTGATATATCCGCAAAGGCGATCTGCCCGCTGCAATACACCGAATAACGCATCCCGAGGCTCACGGAAGGGTTCCCGGCGAAATAGCCGTCCAAAACTTCGCGCACATAGGGTCCACCTTTTCCGGCAATGATTTCTGAAATAACAAAAGGCACCGATTTTACTTGCGCCGTATTCAGCCGGTTAATGATCGCGTCCAGTAATTCCTGTTTGCCGTACCGAACAGTGAGGCTGTCCATGCCTTTCTTTTCCTGGTACCTGATAAGAAACCGCCGGCTGCCGAGGTCGGTAAAGTAACGTTGAAAGCGGTTCTTCAGATTCGTGTACGCCGCAGACGAATCCGCCGCGCAATTGGCGAACACCTGGTCCAGCGCCTCGTTGATATTGTTCAGTGCGCTTTCTTCATAAGTCACAAAGGCCGGCAAGGGTGAATTCAGCAGCAGCAAGCGAACTGTCTCCGGATGGAGCTGCGCTACCGACAGCATCAGGCCACCGCTGTAGGATATGCCCACCAGGTTCAGGGAGTCCAGACCCAGCGCCAGCCGCAGGTCGTTGATGTCTTCCACGCTTTCTGCGGTATTATAAGCCGAAAGATCAATGCCCTGGGCGATCAGCTTGTCGCGTGACCGCTTTACCGCCAGCAGCACCAGGCTATCTTTGTCGGCATTTTCCCGATAGCTTTGCTTGATCGCGTCATAGACCTCATCCGCTTCCAGGTTGGGTATCGCCCGTTTGGTACCCCGCTGGTCAAAGGCGATAAAGCCGCCATAGCGCAGGAAGCCTGAGTTATAACTAATACTGTCTATGCCAGCCGTCGTACTGTAACCCGGACCGCCGGTCATGTATAAGGAAACATTTTTGTGCGCATCCTGATCGGGACGACGAACAAAGAAAAATGGCAGTTTGACCTTACGACCGTTGGGTTTGCTTCTGTTTTCAGGTACCACCAGGTAGCCCGTTTTTAAGATCAGCTTTGGGTCCGCTTTGACGAGTTTGGGATAAGGTTCGATACGGACAGTATATTTTTGGGCAAATAACGTTTGAGCCCCTGGTCCAAGCCAGCCGGCTAACCATAAAAAGAAAAATATGAAGGAAAATCTGTTGCGTTTCATAGCTACAAAATAACCGGGATACTATAACCCCATAAAGTAAAAATCGGACAATCGGCAGCCGTCAGAACACCTGGCTGATCTTCCGCCCGGTGAATTTGAAAACGTCCTTGTAAAAATGCGCCGGATCATAATAGCCATAGGTCCAGGGCCGGAAATTATTCCTGTCAGCAACCATGGCGGTCAGTGCAGTTCTCGCCCGCAGTACCGAGAAGTAGCTTTTCGGCGCAATGCCGACCACCCGGTTGAAATAACGATTGATACTTTTAGAAGTAATGAAGAGTCGTTCAGCGACCTCGGAAGTATTCAACTGCATACCGGAAGCCGTATATTCACCGATAGCATCCCTGACCATGGATGCATAATGATCCGCTGTCGTACGCTGCATTGACCCTAGCAAAAAGGTTTCCATGGCAGCAACACGTTCCCTGAAGGAGGAGGCCCTTTTGATCCGACTTAGCAATTCGCGGGGCAAGATGCGGTCAAGGCTGATGACCCGGTCTGCCATCCACACCTGGTTGAGACCCAATACCGCTTCTAACCCTCCCGGGTAGAATTTAACGGTAAAGATGCGGTCTTCCGGCCGGTTATGCCGCCTCACCAGGCCGTTGCGGAGGATCAGGATATCCTGTTCGTTTTTAATGGTATAACGGTGATCACCCACATCGATCAGGTAGCCGCCGGTGAGGTTGATATAAAATGTCGGCGTCCAGCTTTCAAACATGGTCACGCTCGCATGTCCCTGATCAAAGTATTGTTCACATTTGTCCGCCGACGATTCCGAAAAGAACTCCACATATGGCAGCAATTCACCGCAGGGAGCGGTGAAATCATAGATCTCCCGGATGTTCTGAAATATTTCGATCATAGCGAGGCGCAATATCGATAAGACGACTATTAAATGAAATGGTTACGAAAAATTGATAGGCGGAAAGCAAATTTATTATATATATGCTTACAGTGAAGCATGCATGTTCTTAGCTTTAATCGTTTTTTAGTATTTCATCGGTAAAATGCGCCCGATGTTTATCCTGCCCGAATTTTTCCCTGTTATAATCATCCGACTGGCCCCGCGGAATGGACAGCGATCGCCAATCGACAGCAACCATTTTTCCAATATAAACGATTTGACCGATATGGTAGGGATAATGCGCCAGTTGCCGGTTGATGGCTTCCAGCACGGTATGCCCTTGGTTCCGGATATAGATGATCTTGCCAAGATCAGCTTCTGTCAGCGACCGTAAAGTGTCTAACAATGTTTTCCAACCGGTTTCCCAAAGTTGGAGCATGGCTTCCCTGGACACCATGTCGTTATCAAATTCGGCTTCCCGGTCGCGGCTTTCCTTTTCGCCATCGCTCGTCAGGAAATCGGTCCAGCGGCTAAGCATATTGCCGGCGAGATGCTTGACGATGGTGGCAATGCTGTTGCTGTCGGCATTGTACTGCCAGCATAACTGCTCATCCGAGACCTGCGCAAAGGTTCGTTCGCCCAATAATTTATAGTATTCAACTTGTTTGATGACGCTGTCCAGGTAGTTCATAAGCCGCTGTTCTTTCGTCCGTAACTAAAATAAATAACCAGTCCGATAGCCAACCAGATCAAGAGACGCAGCCAGTTGGCCCAACCCAATCCGTAGATCATGGCGCCGCAAAAGGCCATACCTAGGATCGGTACCACCGGCACCCAAGGCGCACGGAACTGCCGTTCCAGGTCAGGTTGCTTTTTGCGCAGGATGATCACGGACACATTGACCAGGATAAAGGCGAACAACGTGCCGATGCTGCTCATGTGACCGACCACGCCGCCGGGTACAAAAGCCGCGAACAAGCCGACCAGCACCATGATCACCAGGTTGGCTTTGTAAGGGGTTTTGAAACGCGGATGCAGTTGTGCAAAGGCGGAAGGTAATAAGCCATCTTTGCCCATCGCGTAAAATACCCTGGATTGCCCCAGCAGCATGGCCAGGATCACCGATGAGAAACCGGCAAGTAAAGCCACCGTCACCAGTTGGGCCAGCCAGCCGTAACCCGGCATAGCCTGGTGGATGGCAAAAGCAACGGAGGCTTCCCGCCCACGGCTTCTGAAATCATCGACGGAAGCCAGGCCGGATAAGACATGGCCGAACAGGATATAAAGCACGGTGCAACAGGCCAGCGTACCTAAGATACCGATGGGTAAGGTGCGTTTCGGGTTGATCGTTTCCTGTGCCGTGGTGCTCACGGCATCAAAGCCGATAAAGGCAAAGAAGACAGTGCCTGCCGCAGCTAAAATACCGCCCAGGCCTCCAAAGGCGTGGGACAGTCCTTGTTCGTCCACATAGGTACCCGCAGCTGGTATATAGGGGGTATGGTTCCTGCTTTGCATGAAGCCCCAGCCGGTGGTGATGATCAGGATAACGATACTGACCTTGACGATCACTATAGTATTGTTGACCCAGGCCGATTCGCGGGTGCCTTTGATCAGCAGCAAGCTCATGAGCGCAATGATGACCAGGGCCGGCACGTTCAGTATGCCCTGTTCACCTGCCGCCGAGACCTGAAAGGGCGAATGTGACCACGCAAAAGATACCGTCCGCCAGTGCAGGATATTGCCCAGCAAATGATTGAGGTACTGGCTCCAGGAGATGGCGACGGTGGCGGCACCTACGGCATATTCCAGGATCAGGTCCCAGCCGATGATCCAGGCGAGTAGTTCGCCCATCGTGGCGTACGTATAGGTATAGGCGCTGCCGGAAACCGGAATGGCCGACGCAAGCTCGGCATAGCAAAACCCGCTGAGCGCACAACCCAGCGCTGCGATCACAAAAGCAATGGTTACCGACGCACCGGCGTCGTCGGCAATAGCCGTTGCGGTGCTGACAAACAGGCCTGACCCGATGACTGCGCCGATGCCCAGGCCGATCAGTGACCAGACGGTCAGTGTTCGCGGCAGACCTTCGCCGTTTTTAAGCAGGCTTTCAATAGATTTCTTTTTCCAGATGGACATCAGGTGGTGAGGTTTAGTTTTGATTTTATAGCGGTCAGTTCACCAAGCAGGCGTGTTTCGCTTACCGGCAGCTTACCGGCCAGGCGCACGATCTCGGCATTCAGGGTGTCGATCTCCGTAGGTCTGCCTTCACGGATATCCTGTAAGGTGGAGATGAATTGTCCATCGGACAGGCGACTGATATGTAATAGACTGTCTTCGATCTCCTGAACGGTTAAGCTAAAACCCTGTGCGGCTGCGACCGCGGCACATTCATCAATCATACGGCGGGCGATGGCCAATGCCTGCGCATTGCGGTGAAAGATCCCGTTATCCGTTTCCAGCAAGGGGCAGACTGAATTGAACACACAATTGACGATGGCTTTTTTCCAGACCAAGGGATGAATATCGCTGACCGCTTCGAAACGGAACCAAGGGTTATCCAATGTTTTTACAAGTTCATCCAGCTGGTTGCCCCGTATGGTTCCAACCGGACAGGCGCTTACCGGCTTGAACCGGACAACGCCCTCACCGTCAAACTGGCTGGTAACCAGCAGCACACAGCGGTAAAGTGACTGGTTGGAAAAAGGCGCCTCGATCCCAAGTCCGTTTTGCAGCAGCACCACCGGCGCTTTTACATCCCTTAATTTGACAGCGATCGCCGCGTTGGCAAAAGATTTCGCGGTGATCAGTACCGGCCCATGACCGATGTCGGCAAGCGTGCCAACAAGTATGTTGGCCTCCAGGTTTTCAGCTGGCAGCTGTACGGTAATGGGCAGGCTCCGCGCCGGGGTCCTGCGAATAAGCATCACCTCTTTTCCGGCATAATGGAGCATCACGGCCAGCGCCTGGCCGATCGCACCGGCACCAATAATATAGATCATGATCTTTTACTGTAAACGATGAGCGATGCTTTGGCTATGGCCGCCTTGTTCAGTAGAAAGCCGGTCAGGGCGGCTGTTGCCTTTGCCGTCGTACCTAATTTTTCCGTGTTCAGGGCATAAACGGTAATGATATAACGATGCGGTGCATCACCTTCGGGCGGACAAGGGCCCTGATAACCCGGGGCGCCTGTATCGTTGGCGCTGGTTAAACTGCCGGGCGGGATCATTCCGCGTTTGAGCTGAGAGGCCGTTACCGGAATATCCACGACCACCCAGTGCCAGAAACCACTGCCGGTAGGTGCGTCGGGATCATACATGGTCACCGCGAAACTTTTGGTCCCGTCAGGTGCATTCGTCCAGTGCAGTTCAGGAGACTGGTTATTACCGCTGCAACCCATATTAGCGGCGATAAAGGTCTGAGTAAATTGTCCGCCGAGATCGTCGCTCTTTACAGTGAACGTTTGCGCGGATACCCGCATACTCCATAATATAAACGTAAGAAACAGGATCTTTTTCATGCTCCAAAGTTGAAGCACAGGGCCGCCTTCGTGTTATTGCGAAAAGTTCAACCTTTATTGCGGGAAGCCCAATCTGTGGGTGAGTGACCGAACTGGCGTTTAAAGGCGGTGTTGAAATTGGACAAGTGCTGGTAGCCATAGTCCAGGTACAGCTCACTTGCCGGTCTTCCTTTGACCAGTTCGCTGGCAGCGATCTCCAGGCGACGCTGCCGGATATATCTCTGCGGCGATAGCTGGTAGGCTTTTTCAAAATCCCGTTTGAAAGATGACAAGCTGCGGTTGGCGAGGAACGCCAGTTCATCCAGCGTTAATGGCGTGAGCAAATGCTGCTCGACCAGTGCTTTTAAGGAGTTATTTCCTGGGCCACCAAATATGCCAGCAATCACGTCCGGTTGCTTTTCGTACAGCGCGGTCAATAGTTCCTGCACTTTCAGTTCAGCCATACTTGCGGACAGGGTTTGCTGCTTCCTGATCAGGGTACGCAGGTGCTGTACATAATCATTTATGTAATCGCTGACTTCAAAATGCAGATAAGGGGCGGTACTTTTAAGTCTCCGATCCGGTTGATGGGCGATGAAGTCGTGTCCGATCTTTTCCGGAAAAAAAACGATAAAGCTGTGGTATAGTTCATTGGTATTGCTATGCTCCGCAATGATGGAATGGCCTTGGGGGATCAGCATGCCGTGACCCGGGCGCAGTATCGTATTACCGCCCGCCCGGTAGATCTGCTTTTGTCCCTGCTGAACCAGGCTGATCGCGTAGCGGTCGAACAGGACCCGGTTACGGAAAGGCCCGCCACGGTCACTGTAATCAACAAAAGCGATCTCGCCTGTCGTGATCTGCGGTTGTTGCCTGGTGGCTTCGGGTACGCGTACAATTTCCATATCACATAATTAATTTACCTAAGCGGCGTAAAGCGTCCTCGAGTTTTTCGTTCCAGGGCATCCCGTAACTCAGGCGCATACAATTGCGGTACTGGTCCTGCAGGGAAAACATATTACCTGGCGCGATGCTGATGTTTTGGCGCATGGCGCGTTCATACAACGCCACCGAATCGATCTGTTCAGCCAGTTCCAGCCAAAGCATAAAGCCCCCCTGTGGCTGGCTCACCTTCGTACCCTCAGGAAAATATTCAGCGATCGCGCGGGTGTAGCGCAACGCGTTGGCTTGCAGGGTATGCCGCAGGCCGCGCAGATGATGTGCATAACGACCGGTCTCCAAAAAACCGGCGATCACTTCCTGGGTAATGGTCGTTCCCGCAATACTGTGATATAACTTGCGTCGCAATACTTCCTCCTTGAACTTGCCTGGCGCTACCCAGCCCACCCGGTAACCCGGTGCCAGGGTCTTGGACACCGAACTGCACCACAGGACCAGCCCGCTGTCATCGAACGAGCGGCAGGAACGCGGTCGCTCCGAGCTGAAGTAGACCTCCCCATAGAGATCATCTTCGATCAACGGCACACCATAGTGCTGGATCAGGCGTACCACTTCCTGTTTATGTTCATCAGGCATCAGGCTGCCTAAAGGATTATTAAAATTGCTTACCAGTAAACAAGCCTGCACCTGACCCTTTGTTAATACTTCTTTCAAAGCGTCCACTTCCACACCGGTCTGCGGGTGGGTCGGTAATTCGATCACCCGCAAACCCAGGCTTTGCGCCAGTTGCAGGATGCCGAAATACACCGGGCTCTCCACGGCGATGGCATCGCCGCGCTGCGTAACCGCCATCAAGGACATCGCCAGGGCGTCCATGCAACCCGAAGTGATTACCAGGTCTTCTTCTGTTAAAGTTTGCCGCTCATTGCTGTAAAAGCGCGCCACCTGCCGCCGCAAATCCGCATTGCCCTGTACCTGTTCATATTCCAGGCCGCTGCCGGCCAGCGAACGCATCGCGCGCAATAATCCTTTATTCAGCTTCGCTACCGGCAGGAGTTCCAAAGCCGGGACACCCAGTGACAATGGGATCGCTCCATTCCGGCCCATATCCTGATAAACCCGGCTGATCACTTCATGCAAAGCGCCGCCCGTTGTCTGCCCGGGCGCGCTGACGCCCGGTAAAGGCAGGTGCTTTTTAGGTGATCGGTGTACAAAATAGCCGGAACGCGGTCTTGACTCGATCAATGATCTCGCCTCCAACTGGTAGTAGGCCTGCAAAGCAGTGCTCTGGCTCACGTCGTACCGCTCACAGATGATGCGCAGTGAGGGCAAGCGATCGCCGATGCGCAACACGCCCTGTGTGATCTGTTGTTCGATCTCCGAGGCAATACGGTCATATAAAAAAGTGTTGGCCTTCATCTGCTATGGTCAAAAATACAATTTCTGCATCTGTACAGGTAGAAATTTTTCTAACAATTTTGTGTCATGACCAAAAAAGACATCACCGGCCTGCATCAGGTCCATCCCTGGCACGAGCGCTATATCCGCCGGACGGACGAACTGCCACCTGCCGCCGTATTAGAAAAACACCGACAACTGTTTACGCCCAACGAGCTGAACCAACTGGAACAGCTGGGCGACCAGCGCTATGCCCCCGGTAAATGGACCGCGCGGGAGATCCTGCAGCATTTGATTGACACCGAACGCATCCTGGGTTACCGGGCCTTGTGCATTGCGCGCGGTGAACAAGCCCATTTACCTAATTACGACGAAGCGGCCTATGGTCAGTTCGTCGAAGTCACCGCACGCAGCATCGGTGAATTGCTCTCGGAGTTCGACCTGTTACGTCAAACGAACTTATTGCTGTTTAAAAGTTTTAATGAGGCCATGCTGCGACGCGTCGGCATCGCTGCGGATAAGCGGGTGTCGGTTCTTGCGCTAGCCTATATTCTGGGCGGGCACCCGTTGCATCATGTAGCTATCATCCGCGAAAGGTACTTTCCGTTGCTTCAACCGGTTACCGTCGTGGCGAATGTGCCGGAATACCTGCCTTATTTTGAAAGGCTGAACAAAGCCTGGATTGTCAAGGACTTTGTCCTGGAACATGAAGATGTTTATGTCCTGGAACATGCGAAGGAGGCGGTCATCGACCGGGGCGGGGTCATCTTATATGCGTTAGACGCAGGACAAGTCGTCGGCACCGTAGCCATCCAGCCGCATGGTGAGGAATGGGAAATGATCAAAATGGCGGTAGCGGAAGATCACCGCAAACGAGGTATCGGTCAGTTACTGATCCGCTCGGCGATCGCACACGCAAAGACCATGGGGATCGGTCGCCTGACGCTCCATTCCAATAGCAGTTCGAATGCGAAAGCGGTCGCCCTGTACCGAAAGCTCGGCTTTCAGGAAATTCCGCTTGGAAATGTCCCTTATGAACGCGCCAACATCAAAATGGAAATTAAAATTTAATACATATGCAGATACCTGTAACACAAAACGAAAACAGCCAGCTGGCTGCTTATGACTTTAACAACATCCGGTTCGGCACCAATCCGACGGATCATTTATTCAGCGCGGACTACCAGGACGGCCAGTGGCGGAACGCAGAAGTAAAACCTTTTGCTGAGTTTTCTATCAGCCCGCTGGCGCTATGCCTGCACTATGGGCAGACCGTCTTTGAAGGCATGAAAGCGTTCCGGCTGGCCGACGGCAGGGTCAGTATTTTTCGCCGGGATAAGCACCTCATCCGCCTAAACCGCTCACTGGCGCGCATGTGTATGCCCGAGGTTCCGAAAGCGCTGTTCTATGCTGCATTAGACGCGTTGGTTGCTACAGACGAAGGTTGGGTATCGGACTTGCCCGGCACTTCGCTTTACCTGCGCCCGATGGTCATTGCCAGCGAAGCCCGCTTAGGCGTGCTGGAATCTGCGGACTACAAGTTCATGATCGTTGCGCTGCCCATGGCCAATTATTATGAGGGGACCGTTAAAGTGAAGGTGGAGACCGAATACACGCGTGCGGCTAAAGGGGGTGCCGGATTCGCTAAATGCGGCGGTAATTACGGAGGCGCATTCCTGCCCACCCGCCTGGCCCGTGCTGCAGGTTTCGATCAGGTGCTCTGGACCGACGGCGAGACGCATAGCTATATTGAAGAATCCGGCACGATGAATGTGATGTTCGCTATTGACGGTACCCTGATCACCCCACCGCTGACCGGCACCATCCTCGATGGGGTGAACCGCGACTCTATTTTGACGCTGGCACGTGAACGGGGTATAATGACTGAAGAACGGCCCATCAGCTACCAGGAACTGCAGGCGGCCTTTGAACGAAACGCGAAAATCGAAGCTTTTGGCGTCGGCACCGCCGCCGTACTTACCCAGATTCGGGAGATCGACATTTTGGGCAAAAACTATTTCCCGGCTACGCCGAACGATGGTATGGCCGCCACTTTACGCGATGAGCTCAACGCCATCCGTACTGGTTGCCTCCCGGATCGTCTCGGCTGGAACCATGTTGTAGCTTTGCGTGAAAAAGCGGAACTTGCAGGATGAGTAAAACGCTGATCATTACCGGCGCCGGTCGAGGTATTGGCGCCGCTACAGCAAAACTGGCCGCACAGTACGGCTACGCCGTGGCTGTCAATTACCATCGCAACCAGGCCGCCGCCTATGCCGTCGTCGAACGCATCAGGAAAGACGGCGGCACTGCTGAAGCGATACAGGCTGATGTCAGTACGGAAGCCGGCGTCCTGCAGCTTTTTGCAGAAGCCGACCGCCTGCTACCCTCGCTGGCCGCCCTGGTGAACAACGCCGGCATATTGGAGCCGCAAACGACGGTAGAGCATATCACAGTTGATCGCCTCCAGCGCCTCCTGGCCGCCAATACTATCGGCCCCTTCCTGTGTTGCCGTGAAGCGATCAAACGAATGAGCCCCGGCAGTGCGATTGTCAACGTTTCCTCCCTGGCAGCCAGGACCGGCGCGCCTAATGAATACGTCGATTACGCGGCCAGTAAGGCGGCGTTGGAGGCGCTGACGATCGGGCTGTCCAAAGAGGTCGCCCACCGGGGGATACGTGTCAACGGCGTTCGTCCCGCCTTCATCTACACCGATATTCATGCCGATGGCGGCGAAGCGAACCGCGTTGACCGCATTAAGGCTAGCATTCCGCTGCAACGGGGCGGGCAGCCCGAAGAAGTCGCCGAAGCTATACTTTGGCTGCTGTCCGGTAAAGCTTCTTACGCTACCGGTACCTTTATCGACCTCGCCGGCGGCAAATAGACTATTGACTATGTTAACAGAGATTCTGACTAAACTATACCGAAGGGACCTGCTTAAGCTCCGGCAGGAGCTTAACGCCTATAGAACCGAAGCCAACATCTGGCGGACGGAAGGCCAGATTGCAAATTCAGCCGGCAACCTGACCCTTCACCTGATCGGTAACCTGAACCACTATATCGGGGCCGTCCTGGGAAAGTCCGGCTATGTGCGTGACCGACCGGCAGAGTTCGCCTTGAAAGATATTCCGCGCGATCAGCTCGTGCACCGAATTGACGAAACCATAGCGGTCATCGAAAAAACAATGGGCTCATTAACTAACGACGATTTGACCGCCGAGTTTCCGGAAGCTATAGCAGAGGGCCGCGTATCAACGGGTTATTTCCTGGTTCATCTGGCTACACATCTCGGCTATCACCTCGGGCAGGTCAATTATCACCGCCGGTTGCTGGATTCATGAAGCAGGATGCAGCTACTCTTCACAATTGCCGCTATCATGACCAACTTCTACTAATAATTTGACATCTTCTTTGATTCGCTGGTAATTCATCAAAATTTCGCTATGATGGACAGTCCTGGGATTGGGTATATCCTGGTAGGCCAATTCTTCTCGCCGAATCGCGTCATGGTCATTTTGTATCTGGCAATGAAAGGTTTTAAGCTCGATCTTATTGGTCGGGTCATCGGCAACCATACCCACAAATTCACCGGAGGAAAGCCCTGCGATTTTGGAGGCTGGAATCGCATAGTCTAAGTGCGTTGAACGGCTGATAGAGGTATCATTACTATTGATCGAGACGCTTTCTTTCTGTTGATTGATCTTACCAAATCGCTCAGACAGTTGTTTGGCGGTATCACCGGTCACCTGACCGCAAATGATATTGCCCACAATGTTCATAATGACTTCGGCCTGTTCACGGCCGTAATCTTTCTTTAGTTGAGAATAATCTTGCACGGCCAGCGTGACCGCCACTTTGTTAGAGCGGGCGGTGGCGATCAGATGATCGATACCATTAAAATAAATGGTGGGAAATTCATCAAAGATCAAACTGCATTTCTGTTGCTGTTTGCGGTTGACCAGCTTATTGATGCGGTTAACATATAGCGAAAGTACCGCGCCATAAACTTGTGACTTCTGTGGGTTATTGGCCAAACAAACGACCTTTGGGTCTGTCGGGTTATTGATATCCAAGGAAAAATCATTGCCGCTGAGCACATAATAAAGCTGTGGTGAGGAAAGCCGGGCCAAACTGATCTTGGCGCTGGCGATCTGACCTTCCAATTGCTCGAACGCTTCGTTACGCCAAGCCGAGATAAAGGGGTTGATCAATACCTCGATCTCCGGTTCGCTGGTCAAAACCGCGAACAATTCCTTATAGTCCACCAGTGATAATTCAATCACATGCGGCAGCGTGCAATACTTACCGCCTTCATATTTCTTCAGGAACCAGATCAGTGCGGTCACAAAATTGATCGGCGATTCCACAAAGAAGTCGCCTTGCTTTTTGATCCATTCCCGGTTCAGGCCCAGCATAATGGTACGCGCGGCTTCCATTGCATCGGTAATGTCCAGCATGGTTTCCGGTTCCAGCGGATTGCTGCGGTGCATGATAATTTCAAAGTTGATCACATAGAATGACCGGCCACCGTGTAGCCGCAGCGCATTGTAGGCGATCTTACTCAGGTCATCATACTTGAAATCATAGATCAGCATGCTGAACCCCTTGGCGATATGCTGGGTGATGAGGTGCCTAATCACGAAATAAGACTTACCCGCACCGGGACTTCCGCCGACTAACGTCCCGCGAAAGGGATTGATGACATTGATCCAGCTATCCCGCTCTTTGCTTTTCAATTGATACTTAGCCGGTAAGTTGATAGAGTATTCGTTCTCCAACAGCCGTTCTTCCTGGGGAAAGGTCTCGTTTTCCTTGTTGAAGATATCCCTGCCCAATTTCAGTTTCAGCATCCGGAACAAAAGACCACCGCCTGTCATGAATAACAAATAACCCACACTAGTCGCCACGATATAAATGATCGCCTGATGGATATAGCTGCTGCCGAAATACACAAGCAGGCCGACGCTGCAATAAGTAATGATCGTCCTAGGCCTGATCTTTTCGTCCTTTTTGCCCTTGCTACCGATCAAAGAAACGATAAGCAGGGTAAGCGCGCTAAGTTTGGCCCACAGCATGGTTTTGAATACCGCCATTTTGGACAGCGGTAATAAAACATGGTCGACGACATTGTGTGTCAGGTGCCATCGCTGAAAGGTGGTATAACAGATGAGGTAAAAGTGAATAATCAGTATGGCGATGCTGAGCAGTCGCGTGAAGTCGATGATCTTGCGCAGGGCTTGTTCGTTCTCTCCGGTTTGCATAATTACAGATTTTGTCCTTTACGTTTCTTTTTCTTGAATTTGTTAAGCGCCGCCAAGTCGTCTTGCTCAAGGGCAAATAGCACATCCAGTAACTCGTCGCCGCTTTGACGTGATGTGGAATGCGGCTCGTAGACTTGTTGTTGGGTACTGACCATAGGTTTAGGATCAGGTAATAATTGACTGGCCAGTTGATTGGCGCTGTAAGCTTTGCCAAGATCACTGCCGTTGAAAACCGCTTTGTTCTTTTGATCGATAAAGGTCACGCCATAGAGGCGGCCTTCCTCATTTCGGCGGAGAATGACCTGTACGTCTTTTTCACGCAGTTTGTTTTGGAGATCGCGTTGTGTGACCGGTTTCGTTAATATGCTTTCGAGGGTCGCAATGAGGTCTGCTTTATAAGGCTTGCGCAATTGCTCATTGAGCTTAAATTTTTCTTCCAGCGTTTTTAGTATTGGTTTGCCATAGATCGTGCTGGCCTTGATCGGTACGCCGATCTTATGGCCTTGCTTATCCAGCATCCAATAGACCAACCCTGCCCGCGCATACATCCGCGACTCTTTAGAGCCACGGTCAGCCTCGATACGATACTGCCTCAACACCGCATTCAACTCGGGAACGCTGGTATATTTATATGCCCTCACTACATAGCCCAGAATATTGGTGACGGTGCGTTTCGCTTCCGACTGGCCATAATCCGCTGGTATGACTTCAGCCTTCAGGTCCGGCTTTTGTTTCTGCTGCTCTTCGGCCTTGACCAGACCGTGGTTGATCTCAATGGTTTTACGCGCTTTCTCCGATTCATTTTGCCCCAGGTAATGCAGGCTGATCCGGTAACCGTCCCGCTTGATGTTCGTGGTCACGATATGAATGTGGGGATGCCCGGCATCGAAATGACGGTAGACCAAATAGGGCTGGTTTTCAAAGCCGATGCCTTTCATATAGTCATTACTGATGACCTGCAACTTTTCATCCGGCAAATGCTCGCCATTGGCAAAGTTCAGGGAGATATGTACGGTGTTCGTTTTCGTCCGCTCATTCCGCGCAGCCAGGTCGGTCAAACGCAAAAGCTTATCCTGAAAACTGAGTTGCGCGGGATCTTTGGGATAACCCGGTGCGACGATCAGTTTGGCTTTACCTTGTTTCACTTTGTTCTCGTTATAGTTGAGCGCGCCGATCAGGCTTTTCCCGCTTTTAATTTTTGCGACCATATATCCGCGTATTGGTTCATCCGTTCCTTGATCTGGTTGATGGACGGCTCCAGTTTGATGTTTAATACGGTCAGTAAATTGCTCCACAAGCGGGTATCCGCATTACCATGCGCGCTATTAATGCTGCGCATCGCTTGGTTCAAATTGTTGCCGATAGCGTTCAGTTCCTGTCGGAGAAGGATCATTTCTTCCAGCACATCGTCCATCGCTTTGTCCCGGTAAGTGACCGTCACAGGCTTTTCCAATAACAGGCTCCGCATGTATTCGCTCAGCTTCCGGAACTGTGTTTTTTTGAACCGACCGTCCAATAATTTGTATTCTTCGGGTTTCAGCCGGATGTTATACCAGCGTGTTCTGTTGTCTTCCTGTACATCCATTTTTAGGGCTTTAAAGATCCGACTTTGGAGGAGCTTGCCTGGACCCGCAGCCGCCTCGGCGCGGAGGGCAAGATTCGATTGTGACACAATCGTACATCTTGCTGATTGCTGCGAAGCGGGCAAACTGATCCTGCTATCAGGTTTTTCTTATTGACTGAGGTAAAGTTCCAATGCTTTGATGTTGATGTCCTGAAGGGATAACTCATGTTCCAGTCCGTAAGCTTTGACCCGTTTTAACAGGGTCTTGGGTATGCGGTTATTGAACTGTACTTCGGGCTCTTTCACCGCTACCGTTTTGACGGGCGACACTTGTTGTATCGGCGTTTTGGGCGTGTCCTCTTTTAGCTTATCGGCCAAGCCGCCGAGCTTCTTTTTGTAATCTTCCATTATGCTATCTTGCTAGTTTGCTAACTTGAACTGCTAGCAGGCTAGTTTGCTATCATAGCACAATAGCTTCCTAGCTTGCGATTTTGCTAGCTTGTTAGGTAAATAAAAAACTAGTTAGCTAGCCGTTCGACGATCTCTTCAGCCAGGGCCATTAGCTCGGCTTTCGCCTTCGGGTCATGACCATTTAAAATACCACCGGTGATGGACGATCGGGCGATGCTCACCCGGTCGTGGACCTTCGTTTGGAGCAAGGGCGTGCCCATATTTTCCAGCAGTTCGGTGACGTCCTGGGTGAGACCAGACCTTGGCTTGACCATGTTCAGAACAATGCCTGCTTTAACCTGCGCCTCTTGGATCAGCGCCAGCGTAGAGCGGATAGCCATAACATCGAAAAAGCCGGCCTTGGTCGGCACCAGGATAAAGTCGGAATGCTTAAATAGCTCAGGTAGCCTGTTGGATAGGTATGGCGGCGTATCTACGATGACCAGGTCGTAAGCCAATTGCTGTATTTCTTTTAATTGATCGGAGCCGATGAGGGTCAGCGCAGGAAATTCTTCCCGTAAGTGATATAAACTGCCTTGCAGGTCGGTATCGACCAGCGCAACGGATAACTGATCCTGAAAGGTCAGTGCTAAATTGATCGCCAGCGTGCTTTTGCCGACGCCACCTTTTTGGTGGGCTAAGGTGATGATCTTTGCCATGATGTTTATAGTTGATTTTAAATGACGTTTTCCCGCTGGCGTTTCCTCAGTTTTTGGTCTTGCTCAAAGTTGAATATCCAATCACCGGCCAGCAGCTTCCAGTTGCGATAGGGCGTGCCTTTCGGACTGCACCAATTCGCTTTGTCGTAAAAGGCATAGAATAGTTCTGCTTGACTACTTAAATTTTTCTGATCGAAATAGATCTCCACCAGCCGCTTTTGCGGTGGCATCTCCGTCCCAAAACCTTTTTGGACGATGACCTCAGGCTTAGGGGTCGACCTGCGTTCGGCAGGCACGCGCTTCGCTTTTCTTTTAAATAACATAGGTCTGAATTTAAGCCATGCCTGGTGCGGCACGGCTAGTAAGCATTAGGCACTCTTGTTGGTCGACATCATGAAGGTGATGTCCTCATAATCATAATAGATGGAGCCGCCGATCTTGGTAAACGGCAATACGCCGCTATCGCGTAAGGATTGCAGGAAACCGTGGGATATGCCCAGCAGCTTTTTAACCTCCGCTGATTTCAGCCATTTCTTGCCGGGTGCCCCAGTAAAGTTCTCTTTGATGATGCGTTTAACTTCTTGCAACATATCGTCTTTGAAATCCTGAAGGTCACCCAAAGTCAGAATTTGGTTCCTGGTCGGCACGGTCCCGGCCGCTCTTGTTCTTTGTTCAAATGTTTTGTCCATAACCTTGAATTTTTAATGGGCTTCAAAATTCAGCAGGTAAAAGATCACAAAATCACAACTTTGGAAAGTGTGGGGAGCTTTTTGGATGAGGAGAGATCCGAATGAATTGAAATGTATCCGAAAGAAGTTGCTGCACTTTTCACACTCCGGGAACAATTGCGTAATTGTTTAGATAACCGAATCAGTGATTCGGAATTCCGAGACAGTGTCGCGGAATTTAGGTGCATTTGAAATTGCTATCATGATAAAGTTATAGTTTGCTATCATGATAGCAATTACTGAGCTACCGGATCAAGTCTCCATTAGGCTTGATCAGCCAACCAATGGATAGGGCCGGTTAAAAGCTTCTTGCCGCATTTTGAAATGGGCCGATAATTTCCGGATCACTTCTTTCGATAATCCTTTTTTATAGGCCAATATATCTGAGATATAGCCTTTACTCACGCCAAGCAAATCGACCAAGTGCTGCGCTTTTAGATGATGGTCGGTCATTAATGATCTTAATAAGGCAATAGGATCAAGTTCGGTAAATGAGTTATGTTCCTCATCATAGGTTTCGATCAATAAAGTAAGCAGGTCGATCTCATCTTGCATGTCCGAATTGATCTTTGCGCTTAACAGTTCTTCTAATGCACAACAATATGATCGATATTGATCTTTGTCTTTAATGACCTTATACTTGAGAACAGTCGCTTCCATAGTGCCAAAAATGCAAAAAGTTCACAAAAAGGGAACTTTTTGCAGGTGTAGACAATTTGTATTATAAGAGGACAGATAATTTTAAATGCCCGTTCAAACCGTTTTCAACAATGTTTTGAAGGGTTGAAACACGCACATCTTTCAGGTTGTTCTCGACCTTTGAAATATACGCTTTGGTCGTTCCACATTTTTTTGCCAGTTGCTCTTGTGTCATTCCTTTGGATAGCCTGGCCTCTTTTAACATTACTCCAAGAATAAAATCTTCTGCTTCCCTTTCATATTCGTTTCGAGAAGGAGTTCCCAACGCTCCATATTCACGGTCTTTCAATTCATCGAATGTGGTTACATCCTCACTTATTGTTTTCATACTGTTTTTTAATTTTTAATGCTTTTTCAATTTCTTTAGCCGGCGTTTTCATTGTTTTCTTTTGGAAGCCATTCATCAGAACTACTAGTTTTCCGCTGTCGAAAAAACAAAAGATCCTAAAAATATCACTTCCTGCCTGAACCCGGATTTCATATAATCCTTCAGTTCCTTCAATATGCTTTAAATACTGCTCAGGTATTTGAAAACAAGTTTCAATTAGATCTAATGTCCAATTAATTTTCTTCCTGACCTTTGGTTTTTGAGCTTCATAAAAATCAAGAAAATACCGCCCATGAAAAATTACTTTTCTAATTTTTTCCATACAAATTTAATTATAGTTGCCCAATAAGGCAACTTATGAAATGATTTTTTTATAAGAGAATAAGGATGCTATGATGAGTACGCTGACCTCTGCGGCACGTGGACCTCTTAATACACTCGATAACATGAACAGGCCGGCATTAGTGAAGGCCAACGGTGGTAGCGGTTTGACCCTTGAAAGGCCAGGTGATATTTGCTCCGCGATCTCTTTCCATTCATCGGCCGTCAGCCAAAACATGAAATCGGATGGAAAACGCTTTGCGTGTTTAGTTACAGTCCTGTGGAGGACAGCGATATTCACCTCATACAAGGCAGCGGCATCAAAGTCGAACACAACGGTTTGGTTCCGAATTTTAAAAACTTTGCCGGTCAATAATGCTATTAATTTATCTGGTGTTGCCATGATCGTTTATTTGGATAAATACGTGATCATTTCGCAGATACTGTCTGCGAAATGCTGGTAAAGTCTGTTAGCTTACTCGTTTCAAATGGGTTTTTGGATGAACTTTTCTGCCAGCCTTACGCTTTGGTGGTTCCGGTTCCAATTTTTCCCGCAGGACGCTCATGTCTTCGCTGATCTTTTTAAGCAGTACGCGGGCATAGATCTGTGTGGTGGCGATCTTGGTGTGGCCCATCATTTTGCTTACCGTTTCGATAGGGACGTTGTTAGCCAGGGTAATAGTTGTAGCGAAGGTATGTCGGGCCACGCCGAAGGTCAATGTTTTCTTGACACCGATGATCTTGGCTACTTCTTTGAGGTGCATGTTGACCTTTTGGTTGGTAATAGTTGGAAAGATCGTGCCCTGGGTCACTGAACGCGGATTGTCTTTATATTTTTTAATGATGGTCAGCGCAGTTGTAAGCAAGGGCACATTCATTGCCTCGTTGCTTTTCTGTCTGAACAACTTCAGCCATTTTCCGCCGTCCTCACCATTGACCACATTATTCTCTTGTAAATTCATGAGGTCGACAAAAGATAGGCCGGTGTAGCAGGCAAATAAAAAGTAGTCGCGGATAGTGCTAAGTGATTCCGAAGCGAACTCGTGTTTTTCGATAGCCTTTAATTCGGCGCTGGATAGGAACGCGGTTTCGACTTTCTTATAACGGAACTTATAATTCTTAAAGGGGTCTTTGTTGATCCATTGCAGTTTGAACGCCAACGTGGTCATTTTACGCAGCCGGATCAAATGTTTCATCACCCCATTATTATTCAGGGGCTGATAATGGTCTGCTGGCTTATGGTTCCGAAGATAGGTCTCAAAATCGATGATGAATTTGTAATCTATCTCATGGACACGGATATCGGTAGTTTTCTTTTTTTCTTTCAGGAATTTTTCGAGGTACCGGCGGGTCACCGCGTAGTGCTTGAGTGTACTCCAGGTCAGGGCGGCTGATGCCACTTCATGATGGTAATCCATCAATCGGCTCAGCGAATAGGTTTCCTCGGTTACTTCGCCAAGAAAACACGCTTTCAATAATTGTGGCGTGATCTCTTTTCCGGCGATCTGTAATTGCTGATAGTGGGTGGTGATCGTAAATTTGACTTGCTCCAGGTAAGCGTTCGCTTCCTTTGCTTCGAGCAGTTTTGCCTTGACGCAACCGTGCCCTTTATCCCAGGATTCAAAGTGCACGAAGAACGGCAGCGCAATGATCACTTTCTCTTTGTTGATGGTAATAGAGGCGTAAACCTTAGTTTGACCATCTTCTTTTTCTCTTCCTTTTTTGATGCTGAAATGGACACCAAATGACTGTGATGTTTTCATCTTTTGAGTGTTTGTGTATGAATAAATGATTAATTACATCCTGAAATCGTCATGTTCAGGCCGCTTTTGTCCGCCGGATTGCGATTTTAGACTAGTCTTTCTGAGTACATATGAGTACTTATTTAAAGAACTTAACTAACTGAAAAGCAATACGTTAAATCATAAAAGCGGACAAATCTAAAAAACGATTTTTGTCCGCCGGAGTGTCCACCAAAACGGTGTATTCGAAAGGATTGAGAAGGATTTGAATAAAATAAAAAACCCTGTAAATCAACGATTTACAGGGTTAAAAGAAGTATGAAAACTTCAATTTGTGCGCCCACCTGGGCTATTGAGATGCTTTTGTAATCAAATGATTATCAGTCGCTTACAGCATAAACCACAATACCCCGAGAGGCATTTTACTCGTTTACCGCTTTCGCTTACTCAAAAATACTAAAAAATATTAATTCCTACTAAAAATTTTTTAGTGGGTTCCAGGTTCGAGCCCAACCATGCGCATGCCAAAACATTGGTGTTTGTGGATTGTTGATTATAAACCATTTACCGCTTTTTTACACATTAAAAAGAGTAGTTATGATCAGGAAATTAAAGTCAGGGCAATACCGCATTTACTCTCGGAAAGTTGACCCGGAAACGCATAAACGCAGGAACCTGGGCACATTCGATTCAAAGGAAGCTGCCCAGAAACATGAAAAGGAAATCCAGTATTTCAAGCATCATTAATCGGTATTATAACAGCAGTTTTCGGCCATAAACGCCCCGCATTTTTACCTAATGAAAAGGTCACCAAGCAAAAATTCGGGGCGAAAAACGGGGCTCCGCGAATGCGGAGCCCGCCGGGCAATTGCTAAAGTTCGACAACGATACCGTCCTGACAGTCGGCAGCTTCTTCCTCGGCTGCTGTACGGTTGTCAAATACTTTATTCTGGCCGTTTTCATCGGTAACTATGCTGGCATATTCCGCACCACCAAAAGTTTCAATCACGATATAGTTCATAGCTGTAATAGTTTATGATAAATGTCGTTCCAATAGGCTTTGAGCTTTTCATCGGCTTGTTGGTATTGCGGGTCATGATGTTCGTAATGCCGGTAATCATCTGCCTGCATAATGGCTAATTGTAGGTTGTCAATTTCCAACTCAGAGCCATTCAGGTCGGTTATTTTTAAGGGTTGATTTTTCATGCTATCTTCAATGGCTGTGTCCTGAAATCTTGGAGGTTCAGAAAGAAACCCCTGTTAAATAATATGCCCTCCCTGAATAATTGCCATAATAAGGACGCCCCGCAGTTAGCCAGTGCAGAATTGATAAATAAATCCTGTTTGGTCAGGGCTTCGGCAAGCGAACAGCTTGGGGTATGATCGGCCTGTTCCGATGCGCTCAATAAGTCCTTAAATTCATCGGTCACTAAGGGCAAAGTTTCTACAGGCCGGTATAGTTCTGAATCGGGTTGCTTAATTTTTTCTAAGGTAGAGAGGATAACCTGACCGCTTGAACGGCTGTTGCCGAAATCCATCCAGTACTGGACACGGTTACGCCCACCGTATTGATCGGCTAAGTGTTTCAATATCTCCGCTATCTCATAGCGGGCATCCACGGTATCAACGCAGGATATGGTAATGGTGGCACTTGCCAAATCTCTGTCCTTTATAGATGCTTTATCGTAGCGAATAGTTTCCGCACGCCAGTTCGTGCCGAAAAAGCGGTTGATACGGTTTATCAAAGCCACAGATTTACTTTTTAGGTAGCCGCTTTTGGTTTCCTGTGCGGTTTGTAATAAATCGCTTAATACGGAAACTTCCTTGTCATTCAAGGGATGCGCATTGATGGGTTTGCCGTTCCTGCCAATATCATAACTCTCGACGTATATCTCGGTACGTTTTTCGTCCCTTTGGAACTGGCTAATTTCTTCGGCTTTATCATAGCGGTAAATCAGCAGGGCTTTGAAAGGCTCAAAACCGCTGTTAAACTGTTGGGTGATGTTTTTCATGTTATTATTGTTTTTTCAACGGCATTCAAGAGGGTTTCACCGTTCTTCATGGTCGTAATCGTTTAATAAATCCCGTAGCCGTTCAATCAAGCCGAACAGGCGTGTTTCAAAATCAAAGTCTTTTCTATTTGGGTCGGGCAGGGTATCAAACTCATACACGGCGTTGGGTTCATCCATGACAGGTCTTTCCTGAAAGGAACAATTGACCATTTCCAGTAACTCATGCTTAAAACAATCCTTATCGCTCCAATAGAAACTGGTGTATTCTTCTACCCTGATACGTTCTTCCTCATCAGGGTAAACCAAATCTTCGTGGATGCTATCGGCTAAAGAACGTTTGGGGTACTGTCGGTAAAGCTGTAGAAATTCAATCGCCAATAGTTCCCATTCCAGTTCATGTTTGTCCCTGTGGTGATAATCGGTAATAACCTTTTCTATCTTATCGAGCCATTCGGGATTTTTGATAATGGGCATGATATGACCGCCTGCCCGTCTTAGTTCATAGAGGGTATCTTCCTGCTGTTGTCGCCAGGCTTTATCTTCCTCGTCATTGTTGTCCTCGGTTTCGCTTACCCATTGTTCTAATGTATCGTACTGGTAATCCATAAAAGTGCCGCTCTCGGCATAAAACGGAATCTCCACCACTTGATGCAGGTAAGCGAAGATGACGGTGACCAGTTCGCTAATGGCCGTGTGTTCACGATTTTGCGACCATTGCCAGTAAGCCCTCACCGGGATATAAAACAGGCAGTGGCTCAAATCAAAGGTTTTGACCACCGCTAACACCGCCTCTTTTCCCTTATCCTGCAAAATCATGCAATGATTTTCTGGGTCGATAGCCCTTACCTGTTTTTCCACCTCCTGCCAACTGCAATAAATATTTTGAGGGAAAGGTAAATCTGTTTTTGGTGTAGCTAAACCATAATGTTTACACAGATTGGCAAGGGAGTGAAAATACTCCCTTGCTATCTTTTCCCTGTTGCCTGAAAAAGCCCAAAAAGGCAGGAAACTGTGATTTAGAAAACCATTTCCGTCAGCCCTGCGGGTGCGCTTCTTAGCGGGTTGCGCCTGACTTCGTCCGCATCGGGCAGGCGGTTTAACCGCTCTGCCAGTTCGCCGAATAATTGCTGTAGTTTCCATGTCTCGCCTTTCCTGTTAATTTTGATAATCCTATTCACTGATTTATTTTTCATCGCTTATCCTTTCGTTCCCATCGTGCTTTCAAACTTATACTGCGCTTCATCGTCCTTGATTTCAGGGCCGCTAATCTTGGCGTTGGTCAGTATCGGGTAAGTGCCTGCATAGAAATTTTTCACTTCTGCAATCGTAAACGTTCCGTTGGGGTCGGTCAAGCGGATTTCCTGCCCGTTCTCCCGGTGCAGGAATATCCTCGGTAATATCATTGCTTTCATGGTTACGGGGATTAATCGTTAAAACTTGCGGTTAATTTATCATAGGCATCTTTGCCTGCCTGCAAGGTTCTGCGTTTGGCTTCGATAGCTTCTGCCTTGTCAGGGTAATCTGCCACATCAGGCAGGTTGGCAAGGGCTTCGGCATACTTGGTATTTTGCGCCAATTGCTTTACTTTTTCCATCGCTTCGTCATACAGCCGTTTCTTTTCAGCTTTGGCCTCTTTGTCGTCCTCCGGTGGGGTGAACAAATTGTTCTCGTCGTCATTATCGTCCTCGTCGGAATCGGTTTCAGCAGGTTTGCCTGCTTTTCCTTTGTCGGGCTTGGCGTTCTTTTTCGCTTTATCTAATTCTTTCTGATAAGTTTCGATATTGCTTATCAAACCTGCTGTTTGTTTTACGGGTTCGGTCAGTTTGGCAAAAAAGCCCTCGTCCAGTTCCTCGGCGGTGGCTTTAAAAAGCATTGGTGGCAATCCGTCTACAGCTTTGTCCCTTTTGAGTGCCACCGAAACGGTTTGCACCCCTTTTTCGTCCTGATGAATATTGAGCAGGAAATTGCCATTAAAGCCCAAACCTGCTATCTGCTGAAAAAAATTCGTTTTCATACTGTTAAAATTTAAAGTGATTAATGCCTGCAAGGGCAAGTAAAAGCAACCCTGCTAATCCGCACAGGTTGCCCATAAATAATACCAGCCGTTCAAAAAAACTGGTGGCAAACGCTCTGTGGTAACTACTGAATTGCTGTAAACCACCAATTCCCCTGCGGTTGAACCTGCGCCTGCCTATCTGATACCGGATTAATAAGCAGATGCAAATTAATAGCAAACCGCAGGGAATGGTGTAATTGTGATGCGCTTTCATGTTAGCTGAATAAAAGTTCAACGGCGGGTTTGAATTTCGCATCTTGGTATTTGGCGAGTGCTACGTATTGCGTTAAGGCGTGTACCGTAAATATGGCGGTGTAACCGTCAAATAACTGGTCAGCAAAAACGCTGGCACTTTTACACAAATCTTTGGGATATTTCGCCATCACCATTTGTACCTGCCCGGCCAGTTCGAACCAAAAATCAACCCCGAATAGTTGGTCTTTCCATTCGGATTTGATGCGTTCCTGGTCATTTAAAATCGTTTCGGTCAGTGAATGGAGATACCCTAAAAAGTCGGGTATCTCGTGAATTAATAAACTGTGCAATAGCCTTGCTTTTTGCACATTCGTGAGCATTTTTAATGGTTGCATCGCTTTAGTTTTTTAGGAGGTTCAAAGCATCCGCACCATGACGGGCGAAGTTTCCGCAAAGGTCAAAGGCCACCTGCGCCCTTTGCTTGGCCGTGCCGTCCATAATGGATTTGAATTTGGCATCGCCGTCCTTGAAGTTGCGGACGTTCTGGTAATAGCCTGTGATGGCATTGTATGCGCCAAACAATGTCCCTGCCGTGGTTTCCATTTGCTGGGTCTGGTTGCCCATCGCATAGGCGTAGGCGTTATCTACGATGTTGGTATAAGTGGTCGATAGCTTATCCACCAAACCCAATTCCAAATTGCGCATAACTTCCCTGTTCGGTGCCATCGCCACTTGTATCAGTTTTTTAACTTGGTTATCCGTAATACGCACCCTTGTCCAATGATTAAAGAGTTCCTCTAATTCTTCGGCCAGTACGTGGGAAATCCCCATTAAAGTATGCGCCTGTTTCAGGCGGTCATTAGCCGAAGCAGTATGCCGTATTTTGATACCGTTGGAATGGTTGCGCATGGCGGCATTTAAAGTATTGTTGCAAACGATACGGGTCGGCGTAAAAGCGGCGGTAATACTGCCAAATCCATCGTGCGAAGTGGTCAGAAACAAATACTGCTCAATTAAATCCTGTTTGCCGACCTTGATATAATCGGGCAGCTTGGCGGTGATGAATATACGTTCGCCTTTGCCCAAAGCGCCTGCTGTTTCATATTTAATACCACTTCCTGCGCCGACAATAGCGTCAAAGAACTGGAACGCATCCGCATTCTGTACCACTTCGTAGTCTTTACCAACTACGCCTAAAACCGCATTATTATCATTGCGGACGGTTGCGAAGAAATTGGGTACTTCGGTTTTAGGAAAGACAATGCCCGTATCTACATCCGATAGATCGTTGGCTAATGTATTGGTAAATAAAGGGCGCTTTTCTACCGTGTAGTCTAAACCCGCATAGCGGATAGCTTCCGCACTTGTGGGGTAATCCTCTACGATTTGCCCTAAGCCGTGCCATGCTTTTTCCTTAACACTAAAGAAACTGTGCTTCTCTGTCTGCCCGTTATAAAAAAGATTGTGTGCCATGATATTCGTTTTTTAATGTTCAAAATTGATTGCGTTCGGTCGTTTAATTGATGTTTTAGCCGTGTAGAAACGGCTCTATCCGTTTAGTTAAATGCCTTGCTTGGCTTTAATACTTTATTCTTATCGCCTGCCTGTGTGGGCTTGTCTTCATTCTTTTTGCCCGAACCTGTCAACATATTGATCTCATCGGTGCGGAATTTCAGACTTGCCATCGGTTCACCGTCACGGCTCACCCACGGTTCGGCGGTCATAAAGCCATGCAGTTGCACCAACATCCCTTTGGTTAAATAAGGGGCTATGGCATCCGTGCGCCAATAGGTACAGTCCACAAAGGCGGTTTCCTGTTTCTGTTCCCCCTGCGATTTGTAATTGCGGTTAACCGCTACCCTAAATCCTGTTACATTTTTCTCTGCGTTTACCGCTCTTACGGTAGCATCTGCTACCAATCTTCCTGTCAGTTCCATGACCTTTTAATTTTTAAGTGAATAAATCTGTTCGTTATTCCCTTTTCGCCCCCCATGCTTTGCGACCCTGCCCGGGTAGTTTTTTTCAAAGAAAAAAGAGAAAAAAAGAAAGCATCAGGTGCCGGAATGGTAAGGGACGGGAGAACTATAAACCCCGAAGGGTGGCCGCAGCGCAGCGGAGGTCATTATGCGTTCGTACGGACCGGGCATTCCGAGCATCGCGTTCTTTTTTACTCTTGTTTCTGAGAATAAAGGTTTGTTATCATTTTTCCTGTTCCAACGCGGCACTTGGGAGTGCGGCATTACGCCGGGGCTTTTGCAGCGCAGCGAAAATGCCGGGAGGCGGCGGTAGGGATCGTAAGGATTTAGTGCATCGCACCGTAGCGGAGCGTAGTCCGGCAGAGCCCGGGCGGTGGGCACCGCACAAACGTTTAGAAACGTTTCTATACGGCTAAATGGATGATTTTTAGATGCGCGTCCGCCAATTTTGCTTCATGAATAATTTAAGTAATAGCGTGCGATTGACCGGGAGGTTGGGCGCGGCACCGGAAATGAAAAGTATTGATGAGGAACGAAAAGTGGCCAAGATCAGTTTGGCGACCAATTATTATCGGAAAAACGGCAAGGGTGAAACGGTGCAGGAAACGCATTGGCACCAGTTGGTGTTGTGGAACCGTCAAGCGGAGATCGCGGAAAAGTATTTACACAAAGGCAGTCAAATCGCTATTGAAGGGCGCTTGGCAAACCGGTTTTATACCGATAAAGATGGTGCTAAACACTATGTGACGGAGGTTGTGGTGAGCGAAATGATGTTATTAGGAAAGCCATGACGGTAAGTGTGCTGAGCGCGGCGTTGGCAGGGATCGATGCCGTGCTTATTACCGTAGAGACGAGGATCTGTGCCGGAGTGAGTTATTTTATTGTGGGCTTGCCTGGAGAAGCGGTTAAAGAGAGTTTGTTTCGGGTAGAGAGCGCATTGACTTCGGGTGGATTTGAGATGCCGCGTCAGAAGATTCTGATAAGTTTGGCACCGGCGGGTATCCGTAAGGAAGGTGCGGTATTTGACCTGCCTATTGCTTTGAGTGTTTTGGCAGCGTCCGGCCAGTTAGCGCCGGAACAAATGAACGATTTTTTATTTACGGGTGAGTTGTCGTTAACCGGAAAGTTGCGGCCTATTAAGGGGACGTTGTCGGTAGCGGTCGAAGCTCGCAAAGCGGGTATTAAGCATTTGATCGTCCCTAAAGAAAATGCTAATGAAGCCGCTATGGTCAGTGACCTGGCGGTTTTTGGTTTTGAAAGCCTGAGCGAGGTTGTCAATTTCCTTCATCAGCCTGATAGTGTGAAGCCAACTGTTGTCCGGCAAAATGACGCCAGGAAAGCAGAACAATTATATCAGGCGGATTTTTCGGAGGTGCGCGGGCAGGAAAAGGTGAAACGGGCGTTGGAGGTAATGGCGGCGGGCGGGCATAATGGTTTACTGATCGGGCCGCCAGGCACCGGTAAGACCATGCTGGCGACACGCTTGCCGGGCATCCTGCCGCCGCTGGGTTTGCAGGAATCTTTGGAAACAACCCGTATTTATTCGGTTGCGGGACAACTGGATAGCACCGGATTAATTACGGAGCGGCCATTCCGGTCGGTTCATCATACTGCAAGTGATATCGCTTTAGTGGGCGGCGGGCCGGTGGCGATGCCGGGGGAAATATCCCTGGCGCATAATGGTGTCTTATTTATGGATGAACTGCCGGAGTTCAAGCGGCGGGTGCTGGAAGTGTTGCGCCAGCCTTTGGAGGAACGGCAGATCGCGATCTCGCGGGCGAGTTATGTGGTGAACTTCCCGGCGAATTTTGTTTTGCTGGCTGCGATGAATTCATGCCCCTGTGGTTTTCATGGGCACCCCGACCGGAAATGCAGCTGCACGTTGCAGGCGATCCGTTTATACCGGGCTAAGTTGTCGGGGCCTTTGCTGGACCGCATCGACCTGCATATTGGAGTTCCGCCGGCTGATCTGAAGGAACAGCCCGCTGAAAGCAGTGCAGCCATCCGCCGGCGGGTGGTCGCTGCCCGGAACAGGCAACTGGAACGGGCGGGTGTTTGTAATGCGCTGATGAGTAACGAAGCATTGCGCAGGTATTGTATTTTGGGGAAGAGCGAGCAAGAAGTGCTGAACCAAGCCATGGTGCAGCATCAATTCTCCGCACGGTCTTATGAACGCATTTTAAAGATGGCGCGGACCGTCGCCGATCTGGCTGGCAGCGCATCTATTACTTTACCCCATTTAGCCGAGGCGATCGGCTTCCGCAGCCTGGAAAGCGGGGCCCGTTAAACGGACCATCTGTTCGTTCTGTACGATGACCACTTTTTGCTCATCGTTTATCGTTACGAATTTGTAGCCCATATCGTAGCAGAAATAATAAACGTCATCGTTGTATTCGTTGAGGCGCTCACTGGTGAAATATTTGAAATTGAAGCCGCGGCCGCTCAGGTCACGGACGCGCATGCGGCAGGTGTCTTTCGTGCCGAGGCAGTCTTTCAGCACTTTCCAGTTGGCCGTAAGGATTTGGTTGATCTCGCCGATGAATGGCGGGACACGCGTTTCCGCTACCGGCGTTTTTTGTTCTTTCTGGCGGTTGTTGTACTCGGTCTTGCAGGGCTCGCTGCAATATTTTTTGTCGCGCCGGCCGGGGCCAACCGGCTCACCGCAATTCAAACATGTTTTTTCTTCCATGGACCTAAACGTTTAGAAACGGCTTTACACGGATAAAACAATGTGATAACGATTTGGTTGGCAGAATTTTGTGTTATGAAAAACATGATTCAAAAACGACGCCTCGACTCGGAGAGTTTCGGCGAAGAAGGACGGCTTTATTTTGTCGACCTGATGCAGGCGAAAAATAAGGAGCCTTATTTACAGATCACGCGGGCAGACTATAAAGCCGATGAGAAATATGAGCGGACATCTATTATCCTGTTTGAGCGGGATTTTGAATTCCTGATCGAAGCATTGTCCATGGTGCTGACGCGCTATACGCATGGTGAAGGGAGGCCGGCCTAATGGAAAATATCAAAACACTTCCGCAGATGGAACGGCCGCGGGAAAAGCTGCAATTATTGGGCCCGCAGGCGCTGAGCGACGCGGAACTGCTGGCCATTTTGTTCGGGAAAGGCAACCGGAATTTACCCGTGTCCAGAATTTGTAATGACCTACTTGCGCAGATCAGTTTGAAAGAGCTGCCTGAATCAGACCTCAAACAATTGTGTGAGACCAAGGGCATTGGTGAAGCCAAAGCGCTGACCCTGCTGGCCGTGGTGGAGATCGCCAAAAGACTCACAAGCGTTCCGCTCTTACGGCTACCCGACCATCAGGCCGTCGCCGCCCATGTCCGGCCCATCCTGCAAAACAGCGATGGCCTGAGCTACCTGTTATTAGTGATGACCGCCGACCGGGAGCTGCTGGCGATCTGCGAGCTCGGCAGCGTACTGCCCGACCTGCCGCGCGTTTTACGCTTAGCCACTGAATCCGGCGCCAAACGGGTACAACTGGTGCGCAACGGCTGGCTGCAATTTAGCCGCACGGAATATCAGTTCATGCGCAACCTGGAACTGGCCTGCGGCGCGCTGGGGATCATTACCTATGAAATGCTGGCTATTACTGAGGATGAATTTAAAATGATGTAAGATGAACATTGCAACCTTTATGCTGGCTTATGCGAAATTAAGCCCGTCCGGCAGGGATTATGTTTGCGCCTGTCCGTTTCATGAAACTGTCGGTCAATCGATGAAATTAATGCCGTCTGCGGATTGGTTCGAGTGTACGGAATGTGACCGAGAGGGCAATTTAGCCGACCTGCGGCAATTAATGTGGGAACATACGCCGGTCGGCCGGTTTTGTGTCTATGTACTGCTGTTAAAGAACGCGCATTTTTATGTGGGTATTACCGATAATCTACAGCGCCGTATTGCTGAACATTTCGCCGGTAAAGGCGCGGAATACACCAAAAGGTACCAGCCGCTGGAAGTGCTGGAGGTCTTCCCGAACGCAACTTATTTATTAGAAACCAAAGTGACGCGCGATTATATGAATAAGTACGGTAAGGACCGGGTGCGTGGCGGCATCTATTGCGGTTTTAAATACCGTTAACGAACAATCCGCCTATGGTGCTGTTTTAAACCTATGAGCAATTTAATCAGCATGAATAACGTGGGCATCGTGGTGGAATCCCTCGATCAGGTCATTGCATTTTTTGAGGAGATCGGGCTGAGGCTGGAGGGCCGCGCCCATGTGGCAGGCGAATGGGCCGGGCGCGTGACCGGGTTGGGTGATCAGAACGTGGAGATCGCGATGATGGTGACTCCGGACGGGCATAGCCGGCTGGAACTTTCCCGGTTTATCAAACCTGGCACGATCGCCGATCACAGGCGAGCCCCGGTCAATGCGCTGGGCTACCTGCGCGTGATGTTCCAGGTCGAAGGCATCGACGAACTGGTTGAGCGGCTATTAAAGCAGGGCGCAGAACTGGTTGGTGAAGTTATGCAATATGAAAACACGTACCGGCTATGTTATATCCGTGGAACGGAGGGTATCCTTGTCGGACTGGCTGAACAACTTGGGTGATCACTTAATCATTTGGTCCTTCTTTTCGGAAATCAACCGACAGCTGTGGCGGATATTTTTGGACGAAAAGGTCCATTCCGGGGATATCATCATAGCGTTTATTGAGTTTTTGTCTTAGACCGAACAATCTTCTTTCAGCTGTATCAACTAACTGGCCAAAAGTGGTAATACGGACTTTACCCACCTCAACATTATTTTCATTTACAACGGTAGATATTGGCGTTATTTTTTCTGAAAAGGTATCACCGACCACGAAAGCTTCCACATAAGGAGAGCCGATGAGCGAGCCGCAATTCACAAAATCCTCTACATAGCCATGTGCCTGGTTTCGTTCATCACGAGTGAGTTTAAAAGCACCTCTTTTAAGTTCTATAATCAATACCTTATTGACCGTCGCTAGGTTGGAATCATTGTCAAAAAACTCGGTCCCGGTAATGGACGCAGTTGAGTTATTTTAAATGACGATTTAAAGTAGTAACCACAAACTTTGATGCCTTGCCTTCGTGATTAGTTATTACCGCGTACCCATTACCAAAATAAGGTAAACCATGCCTGCCCACGCCATTTCGGCCGTAAGCCAGGCGCTTGCCGGTTATCCCTGGCAGAACAAAACATTTTTGCCCTGATGTTTCAGGCGATTATAATCCAGCTTCATCGACCGCTGCTCAAACTGATCCTTCGAAAGACCACTGCCATTATCTGACGCAATTAACTTTTTGTGATAGTCTTCCGGAATCAGGATTTTTACTTGAGTTGCGCCGGCATCCCAGGCATTAGCTACCAATTAAGTTAATGCTATATCTGCATGATGCACCAACGCGCCCATAGTCTAACCAAATATCCTTCTTCGAATAACGATCCGAAAGATAGCGTGCTTTCTACTAATTCTTTTAGTTTGACTCTTTGTTATTTTAATCATTTATATAAAGTCCATTTGTTAATTACTTCCATATGTTGGCACTTATATGAACTAATAAAGTTCAACATAGAAATTCATTTTGTTATTGATATGTGCGGTCAATTTTTGTAAGCATATCCGCTGAACGGGTGTAGATCAATGATTAGCGGGTCACAAAAAGCCTTGGTTATCATTCTTACGGCCGGGCGCCGCGCATGGCGTTGCGGTTGCGGGTGTGGTGGGTTTCGCTGAAGTGGGCTTTGACTTGTTCTTTACCCCAGATCTTTCGGCCGGCTTGCTGAGGATTGGCCTGGAAGTGTTGGTTGCGGGTGGCGAAGTGGAGGTCGATGGCGGCTTTGCAGGCGTCGGTGCTGGGGTAATCGCTGTTGTGGATAACGGCTTTGGCGAGGCCGCAGAAGACGGATTCGATGACGTTGAGGAATTGGGTACAGGAGGGTAAGGGGGCGAGTTTGATCTCGGGCGTTTTTGCTTTGTTGTGGTCTTCGATATAGGTTTTGAGTATTTTGGAGTTATGCCAGCTGACGGCGTCCCAGCAGAGGTAGAGTCTTGCCTGGTCAGCGTACTGCGCAACCAAAACATCCAGCAGTTTGATCATTTCGAAGGTGTTCTTTTTAAGCGAATAAAAGTGGGTGACCTGGTTGGTGGAGAGTTCCAGCGCGGCGGTGCAGATGATAAAGCCTTTGCATTTTTGTTTTTCGGGGACGATATCGGGTGACGCCGTAGTGTGTTTGAGGGTGCGGCCGCCTTTGATGCGGATGCCGACCGGGCCGTACTCGTCGATGGAAAAGAATTTTTCTTTGGGGCCGAGATGTTGGAGGATCTGCTGGATATGATTGATCTTTTCGCGAAACCTGGGGTCCTGGCTGGTGAGCATATCCCGGGATTTCTTATAGCTGTAGCCTAAAGCTTTTAAGGAATGCGAGAGCTGCATATAGCTTACTTTGACCGGATAAATGCGGTTATAGACTTCCGTTAGGGCCAGGATCGTCCAGCTGGTGCGGTTGATGCCGTAGAGCTTGGGCGTTTCGTGGAGAAGCTTGACGAGGTTTTCTTTGCGTTCGGTGATGCGCTTTACGACACCGATATTGGTTTTGCGCGGGGCCAAATCGAATCCTTTCAGGCCTTTTGTGCGGTAAGTGTTCAGCCAGTCATTGGCCGACTTGCGTTCGCAGTCGGCTTTTTCCATGATCCGGGCAACGTTCGCGCCGGCTAAGGCGGCACGTAGGGTAGTGGCTATCTGCCAGCGTCTGTGGTCGTTGCCATGCCGCCATATGCTTAACACTTTCAAATCTGCTTGAGGGATATGGTCAATGAGTTTGGGTGGTTCAAACCGGGGGTTTTCAGCCAGCCACTTGTAATAAAAATCTTTAAACGGGAAGTAACTGTAACCATCGGGAAACAGTACATGGTATTTTTCCCAGACCGGTTTGGCTTTGGTGCCGGGTTTTTCGGCACGGATCAGATCCGGCAGCACCTGCATTAGCTCTACATACAAAGGTGTTGCGCGGTGCGGCCTGGGCGGCTCCGGCATGTAAAAATCCATATCCTTCAGCCTTTCGGGATAATGCTCCCGGATCCGTTCGAACTCCTTCCCGTAACGCCAGGTCGTGATCGTAGACAGCTTTAGCTCCTTGGCCAGGCGGTGCGAACAGTATTTCCCCCGGATAAACTCCAGCCGGAGCCGGTTCATGGTCACCTGCGGGATCTGATGGCGTCTCATAGACCATAAGGTATTAAATGCGAGCGGGCGTTAAAGCCCTTGATATGGACTATCTCACTCTTACGGAGGTCATATAAAATCTCCGCATAAAAATCGCCCACCCGGTAAAGTAAAGCATGGTGCCCACCTTCCTCACGCGCCGCCAGGCACTCGCCCTGCCAGACCAAAGCGGCCTGCTGGTCAACTTCCAGGCCAAGAAAGTGAAAAAGCGTCATCTGAACGTTTCGAGTAAGGCGGTCTTTACGCTGGCCATATCGCCGGCCAGCATTTTATAAATATCGTCATATTGCGCGCATAAATCAAACAGGCCCAAGTGATACTTACCCAATAACCGTTCCTTCTCTTCCCCGTCCGCTTTACCGATCCGCTCCGCGGTATCGAGCAACCCCAGGTACAAGGCATGCGAGCGCGTATTTGCTGCAATTACCCGGTCATAGGATAAGGTCACGTCAAAATACAAACTGATCAAATTCTGCTTCCAGTTCTCTGCCTGCAGCTTTTCCATATAGGCATCCAAGCGCTTCATCTCTCCGTTAAAAAACGCCACGCTCGCCTCGCTCCGCTGCTTATTCTTATCCTTCCAGTATTCCACGCTTTTTCGCAGCACACTCATTGTTTCCCCGGTCATGAAATAAAACTGCTCGGCCACTTCCACTTGCTTCGCCCGGTACAAGTTCGCTCGTTCCAAATTGGCCTTCCGCTTATCGGTATAATAACCAAACAAGCCGGTCAATAATTGCGTCAACAAAGCACCCGCCAAACCCGCAAAAGCGGTCAGCACCACTAAAGTTTGATTCATCAAATGCATAGGCGAATATAATCAAAGCACGTGAAATACTAAAAATATTAGTAATATTAAATTGAAACTTTTCCATATCATAGATAGACCTTATCCGATTTATGCAAAAATCTCGTTATCTCACGAAGTCGCGCTTTAAAACAGGCTTAGAATGTTCCACCAATTGTTTTACACCCAAAAACCCGGCTACGTCGAACAGCATTCTGTTTTCTGGATTAAGGCGCGCGCAACCCGTATGGTAAAGCAAAAGCCCTTTGATTGATCAATCAAAGGGCTTTTGCTTTTTTAGGTTAATAGCGGAGATTTATAGATTATGAACCATTTAGTTCAACAGCAAATCATTTAACCTTCGCTATTTCTTGTTGCCCGATATATACGATTTTAAGTTTTGCCATCGATCAATAGCCGGGATTTTGAGTCAGTTTGTTATTGATCTGCAATTCCCTGAAAGGAATAGCGTAAATCAGCCGGTCTTGTGTAATATTAAATGTACCCGGGAGCAACCAACCGTTCATGACTTTAAGGCGCTGGCCTTTTGCTGTTAACGCATCTATGGCCATGCCGTTCCGGATGAGGTCGGTCCACCTATGATTTTCAAATGCCAGTTCGTGCCGCATTTCATCTGCAACATTATTTTTGGTGGCAACAGCCAAAGCGGGCAGGCCAGCCCTTATCCTTACCTGGTTCAGGTAGGGAAGTGCCTCGCCTGCCTTGCCTTCGGCAACCAGGCATTCCGCCAGCAAGAGTAACGCTCCGGAGTATCGGTATACCGGAAAGTTATCGTCAGTGTTCCATTCAACCTGATAGGGTGGGTGGAGATATTTTTTAACGAAATAGAAGTAGGGTACACCAGTTGTTGGCGTATAACCAACCGGACTTTTTACTGCGGTAGGTGTCAGGATTTCGCTTGCAAGCGTACCTTCTACAACGCCTATTGATGCAGGCAACCGCTTGTCCCCGTTTTCATAAGAGTCAACCAGTTCCTGGGTGGGGACGTTCCAGCCGCCGCTATGAAGACCGCCGCCGCCATTGCTCACATCGATCCCGATCAGCATCTGTGCGCTACTGCTCTTTGGGATAAATCGCCAGGAGAAATCGCTTTGCTGCCCGTCATTTCCCATTTTATATTGCACCTCGAAAATAGACTCCTGGCTATTTTTATTGCCCGGGTTAAAAACACTGGCATAATCAGGCAACAGGGAGTAGTTCATTTTTGTAATATCAATAAGGGCCGCCTCTGCTTTTTGATACTCACGTGTGGGCTCTGCCATATAGGCGTAAGCCAGCAGCATTTTTGCCGCCCCCTGCGTTGCGCGCCCGGTTTGAGGAAATGTTTTGGCTATAGGCAAATTAGGCACAGCGGCGGTCAGGTCTGTGATGATCTGTTTATATACCTCATCGGTGGTATTTCGCGGCAGGAAAGCGCCATCAACATCTGTTACCTGTTCCAGTTGCAGGGGAACGCCACCATAATGGGTCACAAGGTCATAGTAATAGAATGCGCGTAAAAACAGCGCTTCCCCGGAAATCTGGTTTTTATCTGCTTCCGACAAAGAAGATTTTTCCAGTTGGGTAAGAATGGTGTTAACAGCAGCTATGCCGGAGTAAGCGTTCCCATAACGGTTTCCCGGCGAGTTAAGTTCCTGGCTCGTGGTACTGTTATCAATAAAAGTGGCAAAGGCCTCCGTACTGGCTCCTGTCCCCCTGTCGGCAGAATAAAAGGTAAAAAAAGTATTATCGGAGCGCATCTCATCCATATAGATACCCATGGTTGCTACCCCTCTTAAATAGGTATATGCTCCGGTAAGTGCCTGGTTGAACTGCGCGGCATCTTTGTAGAAGGAGCCCGAGCTTAACTGCGTTTGCGGCACGAGATTAAGGGTATCCTTCTTGCAGGATGCCATTGCCAGTATCAATAGTGTAGTGTATATCGTCTTTTTCATTATCTGATTGTTTAAATTCGTTATTAAAATCCGGCGTTGAAACCTACCGAAACCGTACGCGGCACAGGATAACTGGTCCAATCCCTTCCCTGGTTAAGGCCATTCAATCCGGCGTAACCGGCTTCAGGGTTTATACCGGGGTATTTTGTGAATATGAATGCATTTTGAGCACTGAGATAAGCCCGGAAGCTTTTGAAATATTTGTTGGCTTTTACCGGAATGTTGTAGCCAAAGGTGATGTTCTTAATAGCAAGGAAAGTGCCGCTGAAAACCTGCCTGCTCGTAAAGTTCCGGAAGTCTGCGGTGGTACCTGTCCGGGTTCTGGGATAAATGCCGTCCCCGGGGTTCTCCTCTGATCGCCAACGGCCGGATACACCTTTCAATACGTTGAAAACGCCGTCGAGATTTTCAGTCGACTGGATGGCATCGTCTGCGATATCATTGCCTACCGTACCGGCAGCCGTAATGCTCAGGTCAAAGGCCTTATAATTGAATGTATTTGTTAATCCGTAGATAAAGGTAGGGTTCGGGTTACCTATCCAGGTCCGGTCATAGCTGTCTATTTTCCCATCCGGCGCGCCGTCTGGTCCGCTCACGTCTTTGAAACGGGCGGTTCCTACCATTGATGTGGCACCGTGTGGCTGCGTGTCGAATTCCTGCTGCGTCATATAAACACCGGTATTGATGTAGCCGTAGAACATACCGATAGGTTGGCCGACCGCCGTCCGGTTATCGTCCCAATATTCATTATAACCACCGATTGGTGCATCGTTGGTTCCAAGTTTTCTTACAATGTTCCTGTCAAATGAGATATTGAAGTTCGTGCTCCATTTGAAGGCGCCGGTTAAATTTCTTGATGAGATGGTCAACTCATGGCCCCAAAAGTCAAAGCGACCGATATTAGAAGTAATGGAATTATAGCCGGACTGTACGGGGATATCGATTGCGTAAAGCAATCCATCCGTTTTTTTCCAGTAATAGTCATAAGTGAACGACAAGCGGCTGTTGAACATGGACAGGTCCAGGCCGATATCATAGCTGGTGCTGGTTTCCCATGTCAGGTTGTTATTACCGATACCGCTTAGCAATTTACCGGGCGTTACGGCATTCCCGAAAACATAATTGCCGGTATTTATTGACGCCAGGTAAGTATAGTTACCTATATTATTATTGCCTACCTTGCCATAGCTTGCGCGCAGTTTTAAGAAGTTGATGGGTTTCACATCCTTCAAAAATTCTTCATCAGACACCACCCAGCCGGCCGAAACAGACGGGAAATTACCATACTTGTTGTTGGTCCCGAACCGCGATGAACCATCTCTGCTAAACGCTGCCTCAAACAGATATTTTTCGTTGTAGTTGTAATTCAGGCGTCCGACAAAACGCAGCAGCGACCATTGACCCGCGCCTACATCGCCCAACCGCGTGGTCGCGGCCGAGACCCAGGAAATGTTATCATCCGGAAACTGGCTACCATTGATCACGCTGTTCTCCGATGAGAATTTTTGAATCGTATAGCCAGCAAGCGCTTCAAGGTTATGTTTGCCGAATGACCGCTTATAATTGATCGTATTTTCGTTCAGCCATGACACAAAATTACTTGTGGAATAACTGCCGGATGCGGGTCTTGGTGGGGCCGCGCCCAGGCCGCCCTGGGCAGTAGATGGTGTAAACTGCCGGTTCTTAGTGTTGTCGGTATTTACGTTAAAGGTAGATTTTATTTTTAGGCCAGGCAGCGGTGAAACTTCTACAAAACTATTGGCCAACACCCGTGCCGCAGCGGTTTTGTTTATTCTCTGGGTGACTACCAGGTAATAGTTTGGATTGGGGAACATGCCGGGTTGGTTGAATGAGATCGGGTAGGTTCCGTCCGGGTTTTTGTAATTCAGCGTCGGGTCCATCAGGTAAGCGTTCGCGATAATGTTTCGGCCGTTATCGAGGCCCGGAACAACCTGGTTATTACCATAAGACAGTTCTACGTTGGCACCAAGGGTGAATTTGTCAGACGGTGTATAGGTATTGTTCGACCGCACCGTGTACCGCTCATCAGCAGAATTTAATACTACACCTTCCTGCCGGCTGTAACTTGCGTTAACTACGGCTTTATACTCCTTTGTGCCGTTGGCGAAGTTAACGTTATAAGTTTGCGTAGGCGCGTTGCGCAATAATACACCGTACCAGTCGGTTCCATTTTGTCCCGCATACTGGGCCGGGTTTGCATAAACCTCGGGAACACCGCCGGTGTAACCTTCATACCTGGCAGCGTCTTCGTAATACTCTTTTTTATACTGCGCAAATTCTTGCGCATTCATCAAATCCGGCCGGCCGCGCTGGGGGACGGACTGGATACCATAGTAACCGCTAAAAGTGAGGCTCTTTTGGCCGACCTTTGCCTGCTTGGTGGTTACCAGGATAACGCCGTTGGCGGCTCTTGAACCATAAAGTGCCGAGGCGGATGCATCCTTCAAAACAGAGATGTTCTCTATCTCTTCCGGGCTCAGCGCCTGCAGGCCGCTTTGTGAAGGGAACCCGTCAATGACAATTAGCGGGTTATTCCCCGCGTTAATTGAAGCAGAGCCGCGAATCCGGAAGCTCATTTCCGCGCCAGGTGTACCGGAGTTGTTATTGATCTGTACCCCGGCTAATTTACCTTGCAGCCGCTGTCCGATATTGGGTACCGGCATATCTTTCAGCTCGGATGCTTTAACCTGTCCGATAGAACCGGTCACTTCGCGCTTGCTTTGCGTTCCGTAGCTTACAACAACTACTTCTTTAATGCTTTGCGATGAGATTGCTAAACGGATATCCAGCGAGGTATTATCCCTGACCACACGCTCGCTTGTTTTATAACCGATAAAGGAAAATACCAGGGTGCTGCCATTGGCTGCGGAAATGGTAAATCTGCCGTTGGCATCCGTCTGGGTACCATTTGTGGTCCCTTTCACTACCACGGATACGCCGGCCATCGTCGAAGAATCGGTGGAGTCCCGTACGATCCCGCGGATCCCGGTCTGTGCGTAGAGGTCATGGGACATAAAAGCGGTCAGCGCTACTAAAAGACACAGGCCGCATCTCCAGATTTTTAATAGTAAAGGTTTTCGTTTCATAATAAAAGGGTTAATTGGTTTTAAAGGGGAAGTCTGACTTTTATCAGTACTCATCACTAACTGCCGCTGCAGTAGTGTTTTCATAGCGGCGGAGGGTGCATTAGCCTTTTCAGCCGCTTTCCAAATGCGAAAGCGCATGCTTGGCTGCTTCCGCGCCGCTACAAAGAGCGTCATTGCTGAAGGCATTACACAGCATATTTGAGTATCCTGCAAAAGGTTTCATCTTGCTGTTGGGTTATGTATTTGACAAACTATCGAGCCCATCGGGCTTCGGGTTATAATGGTTAAATCAAAGTTATCCTGTGAGGTACTACTATGGAATGCCCGATTTGGACAATTATTTGCGCTTTTTGATAAATTTCACCAAAGGGGGTAGCAACAGGAACGAATAGTTAAAGACAGCAAAGAAATAATATGGACGGAAGCCCGGTCTATCGTTTCAGTTCGATAGTGTTTCGGTAATGAAGCGGGGAGACGCCAATTTTTTTCTTAAACAGTTTTGAAAAATAAAATACAGATTCAAATCCGGTTTGATCTGCTATCTCGGATACGTTAAGAATTGTGGTGGTTAGCAAATTTTTTGCGCGCTCCAGGCGTAAATTCAGGTGATACTGATTGGGTGATTGACCTGTTATCCGCTTGAAAGCCTTTCTGAACATGGAATAACCCATGGGCAATTGTGCGGCAACAGCTGCCATATCCAGCGGGCCATCCAGGTCCTCCTGCATAAAAAATTTAGCTTTGGAAATTAACTTAGCGACCGGATCATCAGTAGCCGCGTCATGCAATAACGTCGAGTGCACAAGCCCTAATATCTGCATCGTTGTACCGGCTATATGTTGAGGGTAACCTATCAATGAGGCCTGTATACACTCGATCATTGTTCGGAAAAGAATGAGCAGATCTTTGTTTAACCCCAAATGGACAAAGGGTGATTGAGCGTTTAAGAAATTGCTTTCAATTAATTGTTTAGCAAAAAAGCCATTAAAGCCCACCCAGTATTCCTCCCAGCCTTCATTAAGGTCGGGTTTATACCTGTGTAATACACCGGGGTGTAAAAAGAAACAGGTCCCTTCGCTTATTTTAGTTGGTTCGATAAGCGATGAACCATAAATACCTTTCCCCTTTGAAATAAAGACGATATAATAGTCGTTCAGTATCCGCCCTCTGTTCCAGGTCAGATGATGACTTTCAGGATGTTCCTGGTTCGGGTAATTATCAAAGGGTTCCACCTTTGAGTAACCTGCAGCAGTAACATAAATTCCCCACCTCTCTTCAACCGGAGTTATGTTAAGATATTTAAAAAAGTTCTTCTTCAATATATGATGTGTAAATTTTACGATACCGCTTTAAACAGGATAAATGCAATTCGCTCATCTGCTCCTGGGGAAAAAAATATTATCTAAAATAACCATCCGATCCATAGCTGGCATTTCCACCTTTAACTTTTTTTTACCTTTTTTGATATTTCCGGCAAAAACTACGCTATATAAGTTGGCGCTTATGAAAGCGGCATAAACAAATGCAGGTTTATATCAAAAGATACAAAAGATTGCTGTTTTTTGAAAAAGGAGCGCTAACCTTCAATGGCTATGTTTGCCATAACTGTCAAAAAACCTTTCAAAGTTATGAATACCTCAGTTAGCCAGTCACAGATTGATTATTACCAGGAAAACGGATTTGTTGTTATTGAAGATTTTCTTTCACCGGATGAGCTCATTTACTGGAGAGAGACCGTCATGAACGCTATTGCTAACCGGGCGGGCCAAAAAATACCCGGCAAAGCCGGCAAAGTGGGTGAAGATGACGGGATCAATAACGATGCTGACTATTTTAGTAAGGTTTTTGATCAGCTGATCAACCTTTGGCAAACCGACGAAAAGGTAAAAGAATTAATGTGTGACCCGCGGCTTGGGGAAATGGCAGCGAAACTGGCCGGTGTAGATGGTATAAAAATATGGCATGATCAGGCTTTGTTTAAGAAACCCTGGGCAAATCCGACGTCATGGCATTTGGACACGCCATTCTGGTCTTTCTCAGACAGAAGAGCTTTATCTATCTGGATCGCCCTTGACGACGCCACACTCGAAAATGGCTGCCTATTTTTTATCCCCGGATCTCATAAAAAAACCGGTTTTGAAAATCCGGGTATTGGCAAAAACATGGATTCTATTTTTGAGTATTACCCGGGTATTAAGCAAATTCCATCGGTGGCTGCCCCTATGAAAGCCGGGAGCTGCTCGTTTCACAACGGGTTGACCATACATGGCGCCAATGCGAATATGACCTCCGGGTCCCGCCGTGCGATGACCTGTGCTTACATGCCGGAGGGTAATACTTATAACGGTATACAAAATATCCTGACCGATGCGCAGGTAAGTAAGCTTAACGTCGGTGACTTGCTCAATGATGAGCGCCAGAACCCGCTGATCTACCTAAAAAAATAATTTTCGGGTGGAACTTAAAATATTATGTCCGCTTTGGGGGCAAGGGCACTTGCCGATCTTCTCGTTTCTCGAGAAGGTCAGATCTGCCGGTTTCGACGGATTTGATACCTGGATCCCCGAGGATAAAGTGGAACGGCAAATCCTGTATGACTATCTTCAGCAATTTGAAATGCCGCTGGTTGCCCATCAGTACCAGGCGCACGGGGCAACCTTCCGCCAATTCAAAGCGTCGTTTATAAAGCGCCTAACAGAATGTGCGGTGGCGCAACCGGTGCTTATCAATTCGCACACAGGGCGCGACTGGTTTACCGTGCAGGAAAATATTGAGCTGATCGACATCGCACACGATTTCTCTATTAAGACCGGTATCCCTGTGGTACACGAAACGCACCGGGGGCGTTTGGGGTATGCTCCCCAGTCTGCCGCAGAAATGTTTCAGCTTTGCGAACAATACCTGTTAACGGCAGATTTTTCGCATTGGACCTGCGTTACAGAAAGTATGTTGGAGAACTTTGAACACACGATGAATGAGGCTATCAAACGCACACGGCATGTGCACGCGAGAATAGGTCATGAAAACGGCCCCCAGGTGCCCGACCCCAGGGCTTCAGAATGGAGCTATGCTTCTGAAAAATTTCTTACCTGGTGGGAACGTATTGTGCTGGAGAACAAACGCGCGGGGCGCCTGGTCCTTACCTTTACAACCGAGTTCGGTCCGCCGCCCTATATGCCCACATTGCCATTCAGTAATGCTCCTGTCGCTGATCCGTTCGAAATTAACTGCTTTATGAAAGATGTACTAAAAAGCCGTTATACTGATCTTGCAGGCGCTCGCTGAAGGTTTTTCGGTAAACGCGATACTTCCTTTGCTGTCACTCTTCACCCTGCGTACTTTCCCGTTAATCGCTAAGCTATACATTGTGGATGGTTTAAGTTCTTTGACGTGGAAAGTCAACGGCTGTGTTTTCCCGTTTAAAAAATTAACAACCCATGTTTTTTGCTTATTGGTCCATGAATTGATGGTCAACTTATACCGGCAGCTACCTGTAACCTGCATGGCCAGGTTTTCGCTATCTCCGTTGAAGTAATTGAGTTGGTTACCTGATGAGGAAAACCCAAATTTTGACGCGGCGCGCACTTCAATTCTGCCGTCGGAAATCCCGTAGTCACCCGGGCTCAGTTTGATTTTCAGATCCTGGTCGTGATAACGGTACCTAAGAACAGTGCGGGACAATTCAGATGTTAAATGCGGATCAAGGTACAGCCGGTTATACAACGGATTGACACCGTAGATGGACTGATAAAGTCCGACGATGGCCAGGCTGTTACCGGCCAGGATGTCGTCACCCTGCCCGGATTGATCTTTTCGGCTGTAGCGCTGGAAAGCCAATCCGTCCTTTCCATATTGTTGAAGGACATTTTTTACATACTTTAAAGCAATTTGCGGCTGGTATCTGGAATATGCGGCAACGCCCACGGCGCCCCAGGAAAGGAAAAGGTCCCCGTTTTCATAATTCGGGAACGGAAGCTGATCTTTACGTAACTCTCCCGGTTCGTAAGAGGACATGGTTAGGGGCCAGAAAAACAATTTTTCCTGCTGCATTTGCTGCTCAATACTATTCAGTATCTGATTTGCCCGTTCCTGCCGGTCGCAAATGCCGTAAGCTATCGCCATGAAATTTACCGGCGTTACCATATTGCGGCCATGGATGGTGCCGTTCTTATCGCGCCAGTGTACATAGCAGTTATTTTTTTCATCCCAAAATCCACCCCGGCTGGTCGGCTTGTTAAAACGCTCTTTAAGCTTTGCGGCAAACGCCGCATAATATTCCGCTTTAGCAGGGTTACCCAGTAATTTTTCAATTTTTACCCATTTGGTCAGCGCGTAATACAGTTTGGCATTTACAAATGCATTTTCATAAGATGCCCATACAATATCTATCCAGTCGCTGCTTTTTTGCTCGTGCTGGTTGTCATTCATCATTTCCACCAGTCCATTATGATTTTCATCGCGGTTGAGTATCCAGTCGAGCGTCTTTTCACAAGCCTTCTGCTGCCCCCTTATCCAGGTGTTGTCTCCTGTCAGGTCAAAAAGATCCGAAACATTGCTGACGTAATCCGGATTAGAATCCATCAGGGTGCCCCATTGCGCTTCATAAAAGCCATACTTGTTAAACTGGCCTGGCGCCGCGTCTTCATTCGAATAAGCCCAGCGAGCGTAAACCCGGCCATCCGCTTTAATCGCGTGGTCACGGTAAAAGTCCAGGCAGGCCTGGTATCCTTTCAGGTATGCGGGGTCATTTATCCCCAAACCCAACTGCGCGATATATTGCTCATGCAGGCAGATGGGGCCGTAAGGCGTTGCCCAACTGTTGCCGCCGTAATGCAGGGAATCGATCACGCCAATGCGGGCAATGGTATTTAACACGGCACTCACCTGGTCGCCATTCACACCAACTAAATGTCCCCTGTCATAACGCGCATTATTGTCGGCATACTTAAACATGACCGACAGGTTTGATTGGCTTACACCCGGCAGCGGCGCCCACAAATTTCCCTCGCCCCTGATAAATAATCTCCTGTGCGTATCTTTGTCCATAAGCGGCTTAATACCCTGTGGCGAGCTAACGATGCTATACGACAACCTGTCCTCAGCAGTGTACTTGTACGTCATTGCTACCTGGTTTCCGGCAGCACTGACCGATACGTCTAACCCGTCGGGGTTGCGGCTGTTCCAGAAACGGGACGTTTGCGAATGTATCCCGTAACTGGAAGGCTTGTTTGTAAAAAGGTAGAACCAGGCTAACCCTCCGTAACCCTGGAAAGCGCCGTCCCAGATTTTTATGCTTTTAAAATTGATAACGGGCGTTGAAGTAGCGGTGAGCGGAACAATTTTGGAGAATTTACGGGCAATTTGCCAAACAAGCTGTTCGCGTTTTTTTAAAAAGGTCCAGGTCTCCTTTACAGATAGTTCATCATCGCCATAGTTGATATTATCGATCACGGTGCGGTCTTTTCCTGGTACAACCAGGGCTTGGCCAAGAAGATGAAGCGAAGTATAAGTCTTATCCCGAAAGCTCAGGGAGGTGAACATACCGTCGTGGGCGTCAATTACTTTTCTGCCGTTAAGCGCCATGGAAACCACGCTGGCTCCGCTGCCGAAATTAAGCACAAGCTTGATTTTACCATTTTCAATAACATATGTCTTTCCCGATCTCTGTAATTGGTTTGCAGCAGCAAATGCAGGTATGTTGTTGGTTATAACCATAAAAAATAATAACCAAGCCAGCTTACCGAAAAAGCTATTGAAAACCATTGGTTTCGGGCAAAATTTACCGGGTTTAAGTAAATAATGAAGCATTACGAAGAATTTTATATTGAGATCAATCAAAAGTATTAGAAAACGGTCGTACCACAATTGGAACTAATGGACTAATTTTTAACCTTTTTGACATTTAGTGCTACATAAATACCGGATACGTTCAGTTCGTTGCGGATCCATGCGTATCCCGGTGGCGTTTTATAAAATATCAAAAAGGATAAACATTAAGCCATAGAGGTCGAGCGCAAGCCTTCTTTAATCTTTAAATTTGACTGATTGAGTGATTCCGGTTTTATGGGCACTTTACCAATATAAGCTCTTTTGCACATGACCAATATACGTTTACACATTGTAACGATCACCTTATTAATATGCCTTTCGGCTCGCAGCGCGTTGTGCCAAATAAGGAACTTCGACCAAGATGGACGCCAAATCACGCGCCTCAGTATGGCGGGGGATGCCATAGATGCCCATGATGGAGAAATAGCACAATTCAACGGAACTTACTATCTGTATGGTACCAGTTACGATTGTGGGTTTGAATGGGGAAATAAAGGTGCCCCCTTCTGCGGTTTTAAGGTTTATTCCTCTAACGATCTGGTGAACTGGGCGGATAAAGGGTATTTGTTTGATGCTCAAACGCCTGTTTGGCAAAGCCGCTGCGATGGCAAAACTTATGGTTGTTTTCGTCCGCATGTGGTTTATAACAAGCTCAATAACAATTACGTTCTGTGGATAAATGTTTATGATAATGTTATCGGCTACCGGGTGTTCAGCAGCAATTCACCTACAGGGCCTTTCAAAGAAGTAGCCGAGCCAAAACTTACCGTTAATGCCGATAAACCCCGGGCCGGGCTTAACAACGGGGACCACGATATTTTTATTGATGGCGACGGCCAGGGATATATCGCTTTTACCGACTGGAGAACCAAGGGTACCATCGTTATCGAAAAACTAAGCGCCGATTATTTAACGGGTACGGGAGAATGTGTAAAAATGGTTACGCCCGGATCAACGGAAGCCCCGGCGCTTTTTAAACGAACAAACCTTTATTACCTTACTTATTCAGATCCCAACTGCGGTTATTGCCCGGGGACGGGCACATCGTACCGCACTGCGGCTGATCCCTTAGGCCCTTGGAGCGAAGGGATTTCCATCAGCGATAACTCCTGCGGCGGCCAGCCGTCGTTCGTATCCACCGTAAAGATCAACGACGACGAGATATGTCTCTATGGCAGCGATCTGTGGAACAACGCAGCCAAAAATGAGGCCCTTGCAAATTACTATTGGGCTCCTTTAGCGTTCAACACCGATGGCAGCATCAAACCACTCCTGTGTGCGGAGGAGTACCGGAAAACCAAAGTCTTATCCCGTAAAAAGCCGGTAGCCCCGGCGCCAAGACAAGACTATTTTACTGTCGGAGCCAGGGTCGATAAGGAAACGCAATGGGGGCAGACATTTGTTGCCGATCGGAACGGTCTGGTGGCGAAACTGGAAATGTCGGTTTTTAAAAATCATCACCCCGAGAAGGACCTGGAGATTTACATTTGCGCCGTATTGAACAGCAAACTCCAAATGTCTGCTCCGCTATTCAAAAAGGTTGTGTCTGTGGCAGGTATCGGCTGGTCGGCAAAAAGATTGGTGATCTCGCCCGGTTTAAAAGTAAAAAAGGGGGCCAGATATGCAATTATTATGCATACCGGTTCTCCTGTGGGTTATTTTGGCTTTTTAGCACATAAGGAGGGCGCTGATGCGGGTGCTTATCTGATCAACAGTAAGGATGGTGGCAACACCTTTACTAAAACGCCGGGCGAAGTAATGCGACTAAAAATTAAGATAAAAGCGTTGTAAAAGGGGATGTGGTACTATGCAAATCCAAAAGATAATATTGGGTTTTTATAAATTACTGCTTACATAGCTGTTCATATGAATAACTACTACAAATATTTGCCAATAAGTGATGAGGATGCGCGGTGGGGGCTATCGGTCGTCAATGCGGGTTGTACGCGCGTAAAGCCCGACAGTTGTTACCCGGTGCCAGATCATCCGGGGCACCATAATTTCAATTGGAAAAAGGGGAGGGTATTGAATGAATACCAAATTATTTATATAACGGCGGGGAAAGGTGTTTTTGAGTCCGACAGTGCAGGTATTGTAGATATCCGGGCCGGAACGATCATCATTCTTTACCCGGGTGACAGGCACCGTTATAAGCCGAGCGCTCATACCGGCTGGGATGAATACTGGATTGGTTTAAAAGGAGAGATCATGGACAGGTTGGTATCTAATGGCTTTTTTAAACAGGAATACCCTTGCTTGTTTATTGGTTTTAATGAAAAGGTATTCAACAACCTCCACTATATAATCGAGCAAACCAAGACCGAGAACCCCGGTTATCAGCCCGATGTTTCGGGGGCTGCGTTATCATTGTTGGGTAGTTGCCATGCCATAGTAAGGCAGGGGGCGGTTGCGTTTGATATCAACCCGGTTATCCACAAAGCGCTTTTACTTTTCCGTTCGAATATCAATGAGGATTTTTCGCCCGAAACTGCCGCCGATCAGCTTCAGGTCGGCTATTCGTGGTTTCGGAAAGTTTTTAAGGCTCATACAGGTCTTTCTCCGGGGCAGTATTTTATACAATTAAAAATCGAAAGAGCGAAAAATCTGTTGAGCGATCCGTCATTGTCGACCAAATGGGTAGCAAACGACCTGCGCTTTGCGTCATATTTCTATTTCTGCAGGCTTTTTAAGAGCAGAACGGGCATGACGCCATTAGAGTACCGTAAGCGGATAAATAAAGGTTCGGGTTTTCAAAGCGACAGATAAGCTGTGATTTACCCTGTCGCGTTCAATGGTCTCAATGTCTCACTTAGCGCGTAACAATGGAGGCTTTGCAGGCCATTTATAACTAACTTTTAAATAACCTTCCGTTTAGGTTTAAACGGCTGTCCTATGGAAAACCTTGAATCAAAAAAAAATGCGTTTAAAATTGGCTTGTTTGGAATCGGCTTAAATACATACTGGGATCAGTTTCCGGGCTTGAAAGACCGTTTGCTGGGGTACATTCAAACCGTGAGTGAACGTCTCGGGGGTTTTCAGGCGGAAGTTTTGAATGTCGGCCTTATCGACGATGTACAAATGGCTTTTCAGGCCGGCACCGATTTTCGCCGGGCTGATGTGGAAATGATCTTTCTTTATGCCACCACCTATGCACTCTCGTCAACGGTTTTGCCGGTGGTCAGGAAGTTAAAGGTGCCTGTTGTTATGCTCAACCTTAGCCCGGGGGCTGCGATAGACTACAGCACTTTCAACCGGCTTCCAGACCGTTCCAGCATGACAGCAGAATGGCTGGCCCATTGTGGCAGTTGCCCTGTGCCTGAAGTCGTAAGCGTGCTTAAAAGCGCCGGAGTTCCATTTTATCAAATAACCGGCACACTGGATGATGAGCAGGTTTGGAAAAAAGCCGGCGAATGGATAGAAGCGGCAAGGGTAGCTCATGTAATGTCGCGCAATGTGCTGGGTTTGATGGGCAATTATTACCCGGGCATGCTGGATATATATTCAAACCTGCGGCTGCATTGCGCCACTTTTGGTGGTCATATAGAAATTATTGAGGTGGACGAGCTATCGAAAATAAGAGAATTTGTTACAGATGCTGATGTAAAGGCAAAAATGGCCGGGTTCGAAACTGCATTTGATATTAAGCCGGATTGCCCGGCTGCCGAGCTTACCCGGGCTGCTGCCACGGCGGTAGCGTTGGATAGGTTGGTTGAAAAGTACGGATTGGGATCGCTCGCTTACTACCATAAGGGGTTAGGGGTCCCCGCGAACGAAAACACCATGAGTTCCATCATTTTGGGAACTTCAATGTTGACGGCGAACGGTGTTCCGGTTGCAGGAGAATATGAAGTAAAGAATGTTCAGGCAATGAAGATCATGGATGTTTTTGGCGCCGGAGGATCATTCACAGAGTATTACGCCGTGGATTTTAACGATAACGTGGTAATTATGGGCCATGATGGCCCGTGTCATCCTAAGATAGCAGAGGGGAAGGTAAAGGTAAAACCGCTGGATATCTACCACGGCAAAGTTGGCCGGGGCCTTTCGGTGGAAATGTCTGTAGCGCACGGGAAAGTGACATTGCTTTCCGTAGTAGAAACGCCGGAGAACAAGCTCTTGTTCCTTGTGGCGGAAGCAGAAAGCGTGCCGGGGCCAATTCTCGAAATAGGCAATACGAACAGCCGTTACCGTTTTCCGGTTGATGCTGGCCTTTTTATGGAAAAATGGAACGAGCAAGGCCCGGCACATCACTGTGCGATAGGCAGGGGTCATATAGCTTCAAAAATTCAGAAGCTCGGTAATCTGTTGGGTATAAAAACTGTTGTTATCTGCTAAGATAATTCCCCGGACCGGCCAGGCTAATGGAGAAAGTTGTGGCATTTTGACTGGCCTCAGTTCGATGCAAAGCCGACAGCGTAGAAATTTGATCAGCAAGCTGGACAACGATCCCTGCCCGTGCCTGCAAATTTTATGAGCGCGACCATATTTCCAAGGCATTCCAGTAAACGTCAGGCTAGTTAAATTATATTCCCTTCCGGGTACACGCCATTTCCAATACGCAATTGCGTTATTCAAGCAACATAAGCAGCGGTATGGTTTATCAGGTCAAAAGTTTTTGGAATATCGAGACAGAATGTAAGGCAATAATACTTCGTTTATCTTTAATATTACCAGGTAAAAGCGTAGCAGAAAGGATACGTGATTAATTTGTTTACGCAATATTGATTGGTTTGGATTTAAAGTAAGGTGGCCCTTGTCAGCCAAAGGTTGGATTCAGGCATTGGGTCACCTAATGAAATGGAACTCCAGTCACCGTGAAAATTTCATAACCAAAGCTTTTTATGTAATTAATACACTCCTTTTCAGATAAACCGCTACGAATAACCAAGTCACTAAACTCCATAATTATATTTTCAGGCATTATCGCTGAAGGGTGGCCAAAAAGACCTTTGAATACGTTTATTTCATAACCTTCCACATCTATTTTGAGCAAATCAATCTTTTTAATATTGAAGTGCTTAATTAGGCTGATCATGGTTGTTAGTTGTATAAGATATGAATGATGACCTGCCAGGGGTAAATCAACAACCTTTGTAGTTCCGGTGTTTTTAGGCGTTAAATTGACTATATATCCAAAACTATCTTCGTTTGACAAGCCTACATGAATTGTATGAATGTTTTCAGCATGATTCAATTGAACGTTTTTGAGCAGACTTAAAAAATTTTGCGCGGATGGCTCAAGAGCATAAATTTCTAAATTAGGAATTTTACTTAAGTATAGACTAAACAATCCCATACTGGCACCTACGTCGAATAAGATACCGCCTTTATGTAATAAACTCTCGCATTTTTTAAAAGTTAGCGGCTCATATTCCCCAACAAAAGCAAGTTGATGCCCGGTATATTCCCCGGTTGAAAGATAGTGCTTAGAGCCGTTGGCACTTTCAAATATCACTTGTTTGCCGAAAAAGAAGTTATTTATCCAATTTACGATCCTTATTTTAAATGGATGATTGGGGGTTTTCCTTACGTACAGCAAAAAAAGCTTATCAACAAATCTGCTTCCTTGATATTTCATAGATCGAATATATTACATTCCCTTTTATTTATAGCCCGTCATGTGAAATACACCAATCTTCGACTTTGTGAACTAATAAGGTATTGAACTGGCAAGCAAATATTAGCCTGTTGATTCGCCAACGGCTGCTTATCCCACATTCTCCCACAATCGAAGGTAGTATCGATAAATTAAGCGCTTTCGCGGCATAAATTCTCCTTGAATTGTATTAAGTAGAACAAATCGTAGTTTTTATCTACTTTCCTTGTTTTGGTATAACGAGAAGGGTGTGTTTTTAAATATATTTTATTATTATTGCGTGTACTTATTCCTTATTATCACAATGTGTAAATCATTTATTCCGCTGGGCGTTCCGCGTCCATATCATTTCATTTATTTTTTGTCATTTTCTGGACCCGTGTTAAAGGGGTCATTATTTGTATGCTTTATGTTTTTTTGCGGCATACAGGCCATGGCACAGAAGATTGAGGTGAACTCCTCTAATGCAGTTCCGGGTGGTGGTGACGGTGTAGATCCTACCTATACAATACGAACCGACCTGATCCCGGCCTCGCCGAACGCCTCCTCGCTTGGAAAATACGGCGAACTGCCGCTGAATCTTTCGACAGGTGCTGCCAGTTTGAATATCCCGGTCTTTACGGTAACGGGCCATGACCTGAGCCTGCCTATCACCCTGAATTATAACTATACCGGTTTAAGGCCTACCGAACAGGTTGGCTTCGTGGGCCTGGGCTGGACGCTCAATGCGGGTGGCGTGATCACCAGGACGATCAGGGGCAGGAAGGATAACACCGGAGGACCGAATCAGGACTTCGAGGATCAGTATGTGGTCGATAAGATAAATACCGTTACTAAGGACAATGATTTTCTGAACGGCGTTTTCATTGGCAATTATGATACCGAACCCGATATCTATAGCTTTAATTTTGGTAACTATTCGGGCAAGTTCATCAAGTATCGGAACAAGTTTTACTGTTTCCCATATCAAAAGATCAAGATATCGGGCGGAGAGACGGGCTTTACGATCATTACGGAAGACGGGACCTCGTATGTTTTTAATGAGGTCGAGACGATCAGTCCCAAAGGAACTTTTGGCGTTTATAATATACCTTCTGGCACGACCTCATCATGGTACCTGACGAAGATCACCAATGCCGCAGGGACGGACCACATTTATTTGCAATATACAAGCGAGGGCAGCGTGCCGCGCCTGGGCGCGCTGAGCCAAACCCTTAAGAAATTCTTATCTGCCGACGCACACTCGAAGGACTATCACGATAACCTAATGGCTGTCACCCGCTCTTATCCGACCTGGACCGATTCGAAACGTCTTTCCAGCATCACGTCCGAAAAATACACAGTCAGTTTTATTGCCGGGCAACTCAGGGGGGATATGCTACAGGAATCAGCCAGTGTCCGGGCCCTGGACAAGATCAGCATTCAAAATTCGGCAGGTCAAAATGTGAAGTACCTTAACTTAAAACATAATAATACGGCTGATGGTTCGGTGCTTCGACTGGACTCGCTGCTTGAATATAAACGAGTGATGCTGGGGGATGATATCATTCAAATAGACTCTACACAATCACAAAAATATGTTTTTCACTATCTTGAGACGGATGCGACGATCAATAACCCGGTGACCAGAGCCGATGCAAATGTCGATCACTACGGGTACTACCGCGGAAGTTCGTTTGTCGGCACGATCATACCAAACACGCTTTATGCAAACGGCGTTGACCGTTCGCCCAATGAGAACGTCAGGCAAGGCGCTATGTTCATGGTCAAATATCCAACCGGCGGGTATTCTACATTCGAGTATGAACCGAACAGGGCATTCGACGGGAATAAATACAAAAATATTCCCCACACCAAAAACGTCCAGGTTACCCGGGGGGGATCCGGTGACCCCAATGCGGTTATTGGAGGTGGTTTCGAAAATTTCACCCTGAACTTTGACCAAACGGTCAATATAACGGTTGTACGTGTTCCGAAAACGGTTAGTGCAGATAGCATGGTCCACCAATATTACAAGGATTTTATCATTAATAAAACGGTTGGCGGGGTTCGCACAGTGGTAGCAGAGGATGGTGTTGTAAGTGAGTCAGATAACGGAAACGCCAACTTTTCGATTTTTCTTACGGCGGGAGATTATGACATCAACGCCTATTGCGACGTTAAAGAAAACGCGATGTCCGCGACCATAAATTATAAGGAGCAATCGAATATTCCGGAAGACGGAGCGATCGCAGGGGGTATCAGGGTGAAGCGTATTACCAGTAACCCGGTCATCGGCGCCCCGGTCACCAAAGAATACGTTTATACGAACACCCTCGGTTTTTCTTCGGGGGTATCTATGAATGGCAGTTATGAGCAGCGGCCTTTTAATGAAAAGGGTAGCGAACTCAATAATCCTCTTGATTCCTGGAATGTAAATTACATGATGATCAACTCAACTATTGCTGAAAACTATTACATGGGGGTGCCGCATTACTACACCAGCGTACTCGAATCGGTCTCCAACGGCGCTGAAAAGCTCAGCACCCGCACTTCCTTTAATTCTTACAGCGATTACCTGTTGGGAGTCGAACCGGTCTCCACAACGCAATATAAGATGGTCAGCGGCGCGCTGCTGCCGTTGCAGCGAACAGACTATAACTATGAAATAAAAGTGGACACTGTATTTCGCGGGATGAAACCGATCAAGATCCAGGAAGGGCCGGGAACAGAACCGTATGACTATGACCGGGAATGGTATCAATATCCTTCTGCCTGGAAATACCTGGTCTCTACCAAAACCAGCTACTATACAGCTACTGATACACTGGAAACCATAACCTATAATGACAATGATGTAAATGGTACGCGTAATTTGGTGGGCACGTCCGTTAAGGGGTCTGACGGAAAAGAAACGATAACACGCTTTAAATATCCGGAAAACTACACAGCTTCAATAGCATCCGGTTTTACCGTTAAACATGTGCTGGACCCGGTGCTGGAGAAGCAGGTCTGGACCAAGCGAAGTGCTACAGATTCCGGCCTGGTAGCCTCTGTGATCACTAAGTATGACAGCGTGTTTTTTAAACCAGCAAAGGTCTATTCGACCACAGCTCCAAATATTGCCGTACTCAATAATGAAAGCAAGGACGGTACCGGGCGCTATAGTTACTTGCTGAGCGACAGCCGGAATGAGGAACGGATAAATTTCGCATATGATAGCTACGGTAACCTGACAGACCAGCGATTGAAAGGCGGTGTGCCGGTATCCTATAAGTGGGGTTATGCGGCCATTAATTATCTTTATGCGCCACCGACGTCTAATAAGATCCAGGTTATCGCTGAATGCAAAAATGCGACAAGTGCAGAATTCTTCTATGAGAATTTTGAAGAGATTACTTCAGGCCTGGCGACCGGCGCCCATACGGGCCTGCACGCCGTTTCTGCTTACGCGGCGAACTGGACGCCGCCTAACGGCCGTGCTTATATCATTTCCTATTGGTACAGGACGGCGGGCGCTTGGAAATATAAGAAGGACAATTATACGGGCGGGTCGTCTTCATACGCCTGTACCGGAGGTGACGCTTATGATGATGTTTGCATTTACCCTGTAGATGCGCAGATCTCTACCTACACGTATGATCCGGGACTTGGGGTCAACAGCATAACTGATGCCAGGGGAGAGACCACTACGTTTGAATATGACAGTTTCCACCGCTTAGTGAATGTTCGTGATCGGGATCAAAATATCCTGAAGAATACGGAGTACCACTATATCGAACCGGTTTATTGGAACGACGAAAAGCACGGAACGTTCACCAGGGAGTGTGCAGGAACGGGAAGCCCGGTGGTTTATTCGGTTCCTGCCGATACCTATAAAGCAGTTACGCTTGCAATGGCAAACGCGCAGGCACAGGCGGACGTCGACGCGAACGGGCAGGCTTATGCCAACTTAAAGGGCATATGTCAGCAAACGCCCTTTGTGAAAATGGTGCGCGAATCCGGGTTTATTGGCGGCCCGGAAGGTCATGCTTATGGCAATTATTCGTTCAGCCTTTGGCAGGACCAGGCGGGGACGATTCCTTTGACGGCTAATTTACCTGTGACTATCAAATACCAGTTAACCAGTTCGTCGTCCGGCGGCACGCAAAACACGACAGTTACGGCTACGGTAACGACGGGAAACAGCGCGGTTTATGTACAGGTAGACGAAAATACTTGTGGTATAATGCCCGTGAATTTAACGTCGCAGCAAAGTAACCAACAATCGGCTAGTTCCGCCGCGACTACGAACACCCTTCCGGGAGGGGGGGGCGATCCGGCGCCTTGTACCAGTACTTATGTTACGCTTTTATCAGGTTCGGCCTATTTCCTCGTAACTATAAACTAACAGGCAAATGAAGAACTATATATATAAACGTTTAAGTATTTCGTTTGCTGCGACGCTGTTGTTTTCTATTTCGGCCTTCGGCCAGTCCTCGGACCAGAACTATGTAATGACGCGGGTACCGCGGCGGGAGATCAGTGCGGATGGGAAGCTGGATACGCTGACGGGGAACAAGGACAGTGTGATGCGAACGGTCGCGTATTTTGACGGTTTGGGGCGTCCGCTGCAGACGATACAGTACCAGGCCACGAGCAGTTCGAACGACATTGTACAGCCATTCGCGTATGACGCTTTTGGTAGGGAAGCGTATAAGTTCCTGCCGTTTGCCTATTCGGGGACGGGTACAGGCGCCTACCGGAGCGATGCGCTGGTCAAGCAGGCGGCGTATTATGATCCCACGCCGGGCAACACGAACCCGCAGCAGACCAACGGGGTGGTGCGGACGGCGTACCCGTACGCGGTAACGGGCTTTGAGCCCTCGCCGCAGAACCGGGTGGTGGAGCAGGGGGCCGCGGGCGCGTCCTGGCAGCTGCCGGGCGCGGGGGATGGAGGCAGCGCCGGGCATACACAGCGCATGGTTTACAGCACCAATGACCAGTCGGCATTCAGTTCCGCGGTATCCCCTTCGAACATGGGGAGCCATAAGGTAGCGCTGTACACGGCCGCAGTGAATGCGGACGGGGGCCGGACGCTGGCCAGGACGGGGAATACGGCGACCTACAATAGCGGGGAGCTGTACCTGACCATCACGCGGGACGAGAACTGGCAGCCGGCGGACGGGTGCCTGGGCACCACGGAAGAATATAAGGATAAAGGGGGGCATGTGGTGCTCAAGCGGACGTATAACAAGATCAAAAGCGGGGGCAGCTATGTGCTGGAGATGCTCTCGACGTATTATGTGTATGATGATATGGGGCAGCTGGCCTTTGTATTGCCACCGGCCTCGAAGGCGGATAATACCACCGCTATCAGCGTAAGCAACCTGGCGGCCTATGTTTATCAGTACCGCTACGATGAACGCGGCCGGCTGATGCAAAAGAAGCTGCCGGCCAAAGGCTTGGAGTATATGGTGTATAACAAGCTGGACCAGGTGGTGGCCACCCAGGATTCGATACAGCGGATGAAAGCGCCGCAGGAATGGGCGGTGAGCAAATACGATGCGATGGGCAGGGTGGTGATTACGGGTATCTACCAGCACCCGGGGAGCGTGGCCGGGGCCGACAACCGCGTTGCCCTGCAGGCCCTGGTGAATGCGCAGGACACCCTTTGGGAAAGACCTGCCGCCACCGGTAACGGCTACACCAACGCGGCATGGCCTGCCACGCTTGCGGCAACGCTCAGCATCAATTACTACGACGGTTACAATAACATACCCGGTCTGCCCGCTCCGTACGACCAGCAGAGCAATACGGCATACAGCCAGCAGACCACCGGGCTGCTGACCGCCGGTAAGGTCAGCGTACTGGGGAGCACGAATATGCTGTGGACGGTGAACTATTACGATGAGGAAGGGCGGCCCGTACGCAGCTTCAGCCAGCATTACCTGGGCGGAACGGCAAACGCTTACAACTACGACGATATCACCACGGTATATAACTTTAATGATCAGCCGACGTCGGTTACGCGCAGGCATTACCGTAAGAACACGGCCGGTACGGCAGCAACGCTTGCCGTTACCGTTTACGACAGCTATACTTACGACCATATGGGCCGTAAGGTACGCAGCTATAACCAGCTGCGTCACGAGTCGCTGACGGCGCAGCCAAAAGTGGTGTTGAACCGTTTCTTTTATAATGGTATCGGGCAGGTGATCCAGAAGGGGCTGCACTCGCTTACGCCTTACACATCCTACCTGCAAAGCGTGTACTACCGCTATAACGAGCGGGGGTGGCTGACGAGCATCAACAACAGTACGCTGAGCGATGACGGCGGGTACACTAATGGCGCAGCCAATGCCGCCTTCGGGATGGAGATCGCCTACCAGGGCACCAGCACAGGCAGGCCGCAGTACAACGGCAACATCTCGACGGTCAAATGGAAGCAGGGACGCACGGACCTGTCGCTTCCGCTGCCCGGACAGCAAAGCTACGATTACGATTACGACCGGCTGAACCGGCTGACGGCAGCAGTATCGACGACCGCTGCTGCCAAGGACGGGTTTTATAACGAAGCGCTCACCTATGACCAGATGGGCAACATCACGGCGCTTGGGCGTAACGAAAAGGTCAGCGGGGTCAAGACGCAGATCGATACACTGAGCTATTCCTACAACGGGAACCGGCTGACGCGCGTTGACGATGCCTCGGCCTATAGTGGTCCGGCGGGGTTCACGGACGGTGTGCAGGTGGCCAGCGAGTATACCTATGACGGGAATGCCAACATCCGGAAGGACCTCAATAAGGGGATCACCAGCATTAACTACAATCTGCTGAACCTGCCGGAAAGCATCACGGTCAACGGCAATACGGTCACCTATACCTATGACGCTGCGGGCAGGAAGCTAAAGAAGGTGTTTACGGCGGGCAGCAATATCACCACGACGGAATACATCGGCGGGATCCAGTACACGAACGGGGCGATAGACTTCATCCAGAACGAAGAGGGCAGGGCCAGGTTATCGGGGACGGTGTACAAATATGAGTACGACCTCAAGGACCATCTGGGCAACACGCGCACGACGGTGACCTGGGATAATGCGGACGCCACGCAGCTGACGCCGAAGATCCTGCAGCAGAACGACTACTACGCCTTCGGCTTATCGATAAAATCGCTGGAGCCCACGGTACCGAGCCCAAAAAATCAGTACCTTTACAATGGCAAGGAACTGCAGGACGAAACCGGCCTGTATGATTACGGTGCACGTTTCTATGACCCTGTAATTGGACGGTGGACGAGTGTTGATCCGCTTGCAGACAAGTATCAATCGTGGTCGCCCTATAATTATGGATTGAATAATCCTATACGGATTTTCGATGTAGGGGGAATGGCTCCGGCTGATATTCATATAACAATCAGCGATAAGCCAGTTGGATCTACTCAAATTCGAGTGATCGGCAGCGAGACTGTTAAACAGCCTTATGGTTTCACTATGTCAGTTCCAACATACCAAATGACTATTACAGATGATGCAACCGACAAGGTTTCAACATATACAGTTACAAGAGATGCTCCTATATTAAACTTTGGCGACAAAGGCTCTGAAGGAAGTTACAATGTAAATAACACTGCCTTTGAGCCTAAAACATCTGAAGGTTCATATAATGGCATTATGGTTAATGATTATCCAAAGGACACAGGCTTTCCGGCAATTGTGTTAACAAATAAGGATGGCTCAAGAGGACTTGCAGCAGAACCAATGCCCGGCGCATTAAGAACAAAGCCAGATGTAGCGAAAGGTGTATCTATACATGTAGGTGGAAACTACACAAACTTAAGCGGTGAAGGTAGAACAACTGGCTCCGAAGGGTGTTTTACATGTGTAGCAGGTAATAAAACCATTAATGCGGTCGGCGCAGATATAAATCAAAGACTAGATGCCAATAAAAAGGCAGGTACAGGAACAAATATTGATATTACAGTTCAGAAAAGAGAAGATGTTAAAAAGAAGCTTACAGCGACAGGGCAATAAATTGCTTTTCATTCCCCTGTTAGTTATGATCTGTTTTATAAGCAGTTCATTCCAACATAAAAAGCAGAGTATACACAAGACTTATAAAAAGCTTATCATTGGAAAATGGGTTTATAAAAGCAAGGAAGTTGGCGATGTTATGATGGTTTTTAATGGAGATGGTTCTGGTTTAAGGCGAATAGATTCAACTCAAACAACGTTCAAGTTCAAATATTGTATTGTAAAAGACTCTATCCTTAAAATTGTAGTTGGAACACACAAGCCTGAGTTGCATGTGATAAAAAACTTAACTGCTGCTACTCTAAGTATCAGAGAATATCCTTTTAAAAAAATCAGAGAGAGTATCAGTTTCTTTGATACAGACTACAAAAAAGAGTAGATTACGGCCTTATTATCAGTTATGTATAAAACGACAAAAGCCTCTGCTGCAAAGGGGCTTTTGTCGTTTTATAGCTTTTACTTAGCCAGTTCCTGAATATGTCTTTTTGTGAGAAAAGCATCAATAAAGGTCTTCACCAGATGCTTATCCTCGGCATTCAATAGTTCCACTTCTTTAAACTGTTTAAGCAGTTCGCGGTCGGTCAATTGCGCAGTTACTGCTGAATCATTCACATCATCATTTACCAGGTAATCAGTAGTTGTTTCCAGCGCTTTGGCCAGCTTGGAAAGCATATCTGCTGCAGGTTTGGCCTTGCCTATCTCATATCGGCCAATCTGCACATAAGAGTTCAGGCCGACGATCTCGGCAAGCTCTGCCTGTTTCAATCTTTTTTGCGTACGTAACTCCTTGATCCGGGTTCCTAAACTCATTATTCCTTGTTCCTATCACATCAAAAATACTAAGAATGATACATAAAGTACGTGGTAAAATACAAATGGGTATCATTTGCGTTTATGCAAGCACCATACTTATTATTGCAAAATAAAAAAGTAGTATACAACATCATTTCCAATGAATATAGTACCTAAGCTTATTGTAGAAAATCCTGAACTATTGTTATACATGGATGGCAAACTGCACATTACCGTATTGGGCGGCATTAAACTGACCGGCTTCGACCGCTTAAAAGTAACATTGAAGATAGTCTGCGGTGGCAACACCAACAGAGCCTTTCGTCACAACCTCGACCTGTACAACAGCGTTCACACCGAGCAGCTGATAGAGAAAGCCGGTGATGCGCTGGATGTGGCTACCGCTGAACTGGCCGGGGTGATCAGCCGCCTGACTGCTGCCCTGGAAGATTACCGGACCGAGCGGCTGGAAGCCATGAAGCCAAAACAGGCAGAAAAGAAGCAGCTCACCGAGGCCGAACGTAAGACTGCCCTGCAATACCTCAAAGCGCCCGGCCTGCTCGGACGGACACGGCAGGCGATCTCGGCCAGCGGCATTGTCGGCGAGGAAGTGAACAGCCTGATCGCCTACCTGATCTATACCTCCAGAAAGCGGAATACACCGCTACACCTGATGTGCCTGGGGCCTTCCGGCACCGGCAAGACCTGGTTACAGGAAAGGGTCAGCGAGCTGATCCCGGAAGAAGATAAGCTGGAGATCACCATGCTGTCCATGAATGCTTTTTACTACTTCGGCAAGGATGAGCTTAAAAATAAGCTGCTGCTTATCGAGGATATGGACGGCGCGGATAACGTGCTGTACCCACTCCGGAACTGCAAAGCAAGCGCCGGATCAGCAAGACCGTCACCCTAAAAGACAGTAAGGGTAACCTGAAAACGGTTACACTGAATGTCGAAGGCCCGGTATGTGTAAGCGGGTGTACCACCCGCGAACAGCTTTATGAGGATAATGCCAACCGCTGTATCCTGCTGTACACGGACGATAGCCCTGAGCAGGATAAAAAGATCATGGACTACCAGCGTAAACAAAGCGCAGGGCTGTTGGATCACCAGGCCGAGCGCAACGTGCGCGAACAGCTGAAGAACGTGCAGCGCTTGCTACAGCCGGTCAGCGTTAAAAATCCGTTCGCTACCTACCTGCAACTGCCGGAGGCCATCTTCAAACCCAGGCGCACCATGCTGCTGCTTTTGTTATTCACCGAAACGATAACGTTCTACCACCAGTATCAGCGGGAACTGCAAACCGATACCACTACCGGTGAGCAGTACGTGGAAACAACGATTGAAGATATTGAGGTGGCCTTTTCGCTGCTGGAAACAACCCTGCTTAAAAAGAGCGATGAGCTGAATGATGCCTGCCGTTCTTTCTTTGAAAAGCTGAAAGCCTGGTTACGGCAAAATGATAGTGAAACCTTTTACAGCAAGGAAGTACGCCCGGTCTTTCGGCTCAGCCCAAGCAGTCTGGCCCGTTACCTGTATGAACTGGAACGCATGGGTTATATCAAGATTGCGCGCGGCAGCCGCTATAAAGGCTTTGAATACAAGGTGCAAAGCTGGGATGATCTGGAAACGCTGACCAATGATGCCCATGAAATGATGGAAAATATCCTTGTTGAGATACGCAAGGTAAATCATAGTGTCCCAGGTGTAGCCCAAAGCCCCGATGGGTTACATAACGTGCAGAAAACCAGTAAAAAAACGGCAGTGTCCCAACAACAATAGAAAATGCAAGGCACCTTAAAAAATCCGCTGTATATCAGGCTGCATGCAGGCTTTACCCAATGGCTCCGGATACTCAACTTTGAACCTACCAGTCCCCGCGATATGCCCAAAATGCTGACTGAGTTCCTTCTTTACTTAGAAACGCAAAACTGCGACCATCCACATGATATTCAGCCAGATCACTTAAAAAAATACCTGGAATATCTGCACGAAAGACCAAGCCAGACCGCAGCCGGTGCGATCAGCCTCAACTATATCCGGAAACACTTACAGGTGATCCGTAAGTTCAGCCGTTACCTGATGGAGAGCGGCCAGCCCAGCTTTACCGTGAAGCTGCGCATCAAAGGCAAAAGCACTAATATCAAAAGCATCCTGACCCTGGCCGAGATCAGCAAGCTTTATGATGTGGTTAAAGATGATATATACGGGTTAAGGGACAGGGCGATGCTTGCCATGTATTACGGCTGTGGCCTGCGGAAAAACGAGGCGGTTAACGTTAATGTCCGGGATATTCTGCCGGATAAAGAACTGGTTTACGTCCGTAAAGGCAAGGGTTATAAAGAGCGTTACGTACCACTGGCGGGTACCGCTAAAACAGATCTGGAGAACTATATCCTGTATGCCCGCCCGCACTTCGCCGGTGACAAAAAAGAGGATGCCTTATTGCTTAATGTCAATGGCGCAAGGCTTACCGGCCAAACCTGTTATGATCGTTTACAGACCTTAAAAAAGGCTGCGGCCATTCCTAAACCCGTCGGGTTACATACCCTGCGGCACAGTATTGCCAGCCACCTGCTGCATTCCGGTATGCAGTTAGAACAGATACAACGCTTTTTAGGGCATGGCAGCATGGAAAGTACGCAGATCTATACCCATCTTCAGCATGAACAAAAAATATGAGTTCGCCCCGGCTACGCTGGCCGCTTTAGAACCTTTCCGGGCTTACCTGAAACAAGAGCAGTTCAGCCACAGCTATATCCATCAAACCATCAACTATACAGCCACATTCCACGAATGGCTAACCGGCCAAAGCCTGGCATTAACGCAGATCACACACGCGGATGTAATGGAGTTCGCCGACCAGCTCAGGCAGAAAGGCTTTAGTATCAAGCTGATCAATCAGATCATGCGGACTTTACGGTATTACTTCTCGCACCTCCAACAGGAACAGGAAATCAACATCAATCCGGCAGCAGGTATCATACTCAAAGGCACGGTCAGAAATCTCCCGCACGACCTGTTGACCATGCCTGAAATGGAGGCGCTTTATGAAAGTTACCAGGTTACTGACAATCGTACCTATCGCAATAAGGTCATTATAGGATTACTTGTTTATCAGGCAATTACAAGAGATGAACTGAGCCATCTGCGCCCTGAGCACCTGAAACTGAGGGAGGGTAAAATACATATTCCTGCTACCGGCAGGCAACTGGGCCGGTTACTTCCATTACAGCCTCATCAAATCCTCGAACTGCATGAATACCTGTTAGTGATCCGTCCGAAAATACTGGCTGAGCGCCTGGCCGAACGACCGGGGCGCAAGCCGGATCGTTACAAAGATGAACAGGATATCGAGCGTTTGTTTATCAGCATCAACACATTAGAGGACATCAAAAACAGTCTTTTACACCTCAACTATGCGCTTAGGAAACTCAATCCTAAATACAAACACGCCAAGCAGATCAGGCAAAGTGTGATCACAGAATGGCTCAAAGAAAAGAACCTGCGCACCGTTCAATATATGGCCGGACACCGTTATGTCAGTTCAACTGAAAGGTATAAAACCACCAATCTCGAAGACCTGAAAGAGGCCCTTAACAAGCATCATCCACTGACTCTATCTTAAAAAATCGCGACTCTTATCCAATAAAATCCTCGAAAAACAACCAACCCAGCGGCGGCCTGTGGTAAAAATCAACCAACCATCAGGGCTTGTATGGAAAAAAATATCTGTTAACTTTACGAGCCTAAACGTTCTTTATAGCACCGAAAAAGTGCAGGTTAAAAAATCCGGGAAAATCTTAAAACTTGTAAGGGGCAATACGATTACGGTGCGCGGATGTATGACCCGGTCATTGGACGTTTCAATACGATAGACCCGCTTGCTGAAAAAACTCATGATATAGGTTCATACACTTATGTACTGAACAATCCAATAAAGATGGTTGATAATGATGGAAGGTATGCGGTTTCAGTTCATTATAATATCACTTACAAAGCTTTATTGGCATTAGGTTATTCAAAGAAGGATGCCGATGTGATGGCTCATTATTCAAGTACTTATGCTGACCATCCTTCTTTCAAAGTGCTTTATATGGATTGGTGGGTACATACAACAAATACAAGTTTTAATGGATATAGGGCTGGAATTGACTACAGTAAAACTGCTGAATCTCAAGATGAGAAGAACAGTATGTGGCACGCAATGATGAGTGATGCTGAAGCGGATGCTGGAATGACCGAAGAGCAAGCCACTTCAAGAGGATTGAAATTTGGTTGGGATAATGTTTTTGCTTCTAATGGTGGCAAAGATTTAGGTAAATTAGGACAAGGCATCCATGCCTTACAGGACGCAACAGCACACATGGGGGTTAAGACTAATGACCATTTAGGATTTAACTTGTCATCAGCTGGTAAAATGCTAAATGATTTGTGGGGGTCTACTAAGACGGCATCAAATCTTACCCGTTCTGCAGGTATTATAACACGTTTGATGGCGGGTAAAAAAGTAGAGTTTAAAAAAGATGAAGAACTGAATCTTCAAGGCATGTCAAAAGACCAATTCAATCAGTCAATAAAGTTACTGATGGGTGCAGGGTTTCAAGGGACGATTAAAATGAATTAGTATGGGTTTAATAATTAAAATTATTAGAGTAATTACTTTTGTATTGTTAGGTATAACAATATTCATGTGGGTTGTATATCATGCAAGTGGGCATAAAATACCTATAAGAACCGACATATCATTTGGCTTAACTATAGGAGGATTAACCTGTATAGTTTTTCTGATGAGGTTTTTAGCGTATAAGATTAGGAGTAGATGATTTAGTTGGTGCTGTCCATATAAATAAACAAGAGCCGTTCATAAAGCTTTTTGTTTTCCTCGATCACCTCCATGAATTTGTCCAGGGGGTTAAAGTTGAGCGTACAATTGTTATTAATAGAACCTGCGTTGCCTGGGTGCCTCAGGCACTGGCAAGACCTGGCTACAGGAAAAAGTCAGCGAACTGATGCCGGAAGAAGATAAGCTGGAGATCACCACGCTATCCATGAACGCCTTGTCAAGCAACGATGCGTTCGAAGGCGAAGCTCTTATGGATATATTAGAAACACTAACATCCTGCCGTTAATGGTAAGCTAACCAAGGATACAGTTAGGGAAATTCTACGATATTGTAAAAGCTAGTTATAAAGAAAGCCCGACTTATGGTTAGGTTTTCTTTTGCTTAAACCAAGTTAACGGCGTTTACAAGTGATTCCTTCAGACGTTTCTTAGACACCAGACCAACAAGTATCGTAAAAAAAGCGGACTTTTCCTTTTCCTCTAATTGATCGATAAGCGCCATTTTCTCAATGACTGATTATCATATCCGCAAGGCCCTCATTATAGTGCGGGATCATCAGGGCAAAAATAACCTCAACATCATACCTATAAATAATATGAAAGTAAAACGATTTGAAAAGATTCTAGAAAGTTTTGATGAAATCAATTCTTGGTCTATCGGCGTAAAAAATACTTATACGGATTTACACCATATTGACAAAGCGCAGATCGTTGAATTTATATTACAGGGAACACATGGCGATGCAGATAAAGTAGATGAGATTTTTAGACGCCTGGAAAATGTATTCAAACAGGTCTTACATTTTTTTGATAAATCAAATTACATATTTAAAGTTGATTATAAATCAAAACCCGTTAGCCTCATCAGGAGTTATAAAGGGCTGTTTAATCATTTTCCAGACAGTCAGTATAAGGAGTATGAGCTCCTAACTGAAAATGGAAATTCCATTATTGCCGGAATAAGTAGATTAACGAATGATAATTTCGGATTACTTTATAATTTTTTATATGATAATTCGTGCTGTTTTGCAATTTCAACATCTGAAAACATACTCAATGTGTCTTTTGTAATAGATATGTTAACACGATTTGTCCAAAAAGATGGCTACAACCGAATAAACTATTTAAAACTGTATAACGAGCGGGTATTAAATAATGATATCGTCTATCGTATCGCTGGGGATGGCGGAGATCAGGAAATAATTTTACAGGTATTTGCGCCTGCGAATATGCAAATGCCATTAGTGAACATGTAATTTTCCCTGTGTAAACTTTCATTTTCTTCGAAAACCTGCAATTACGACCAGGTTGCCGACAGAGGTGTAGACAGCAGGAGAACAAAGAACGACTTTAGTAACGAGCAACTCCCATGTAACTAGAAGGGCAGCATCGCGCATTTTCTTACACGTTTAAAAGAACGAATAAAGGAAAGATTTGCCTTGGACGTTTTTTTTGCCTAAATTCGGTATGATGAAACGACCTGCCTTTATCGCGCTTTTCCTTTTATTTTTTACCTCGCTGGTAGCTGTTTCCTGCAAGGAATTCATTGAACCGTCGATTGAGAATAAAAAAGTTTATTTACAGGCGCCTTCCGACGGTTTTCAAAGCAAACTGTATAAGGTAAGCTTTTGGTGGGACGAGGTGGAGGATGCCCTCGGTTACCGGCTGCAGGTGGTATCGCCTGGCTTTGCAGCCCCGGACCGGCTGGTGCTCGATACGCTGGTGAGCGGCAACAAGTTCAGCGTGAACCTTGACCCGGGCAAATACGAGTGGCATTTGCGGGCCGAGAACGGAAGTACGGTAACGGCTTACAGCGGGGCGAGGTCGTTTGAAGTATTACAGTCATCGATCAAGCAACAGGCCGTCGAATTGAACGCGCCTGCTGACCAGGCGCTGATCAGTAACGCCCAGGTGAACTTGCGCTGGGGGACGCTTTACGACGCCACCCGCTACCGCCTCCAGATCGATACCAACAATTTCATCCATGAAAGCTCGGTCGTTTATAACGAGGCATTGCCGGGGAACGAGCTGGCGCTCGCCCTGCCTAAAGACCAGTCTTACCAGTGGCGCGTGCAGGCGGAAAACGATACCGCGCAATCGCGATGGTCTGTTGTGAATCATTTCACGCTGGACCGCTTACCCCCGGGGAGGGTAAAGGCTGTGGAGCCGGGGGATAACCAAACGGTCAGCAAGCCGGTCCACCTGCGATGGGAAAATGTGGCTTCCGCTGTGCGCTACCGGCTGTATCTGCTCAAAACCGATTCCGTAACGAACTACAGTAAAAATTTCCCCGTTATTGTTAACGGAAACACGTATGACTTTCAATCCGGCAGCGGTGGGGAAAGGATCTATTGGAAGGTAGCAGCCATCGATGCGGCGGGGAACGCGGGCACAGCCAGCGCGGCCAGGAGCTTTATCATACCGTAGCGATGAAGAAGAAGAGAACCAACCTTCTGCTGGGCATAGCGGTAATCATCATATGGGCCGGGGCGGGCTATCGTGTGCTTTCCGCGCTTGGTGATCAGGAGGAACTGCCGGTAGCGGCGCCATCAATGGTCAAAAGCCCGGCCGATGATTTCGCGGCGGTGACGGACACCGTGCAGCTGCGCGCGAATTACCGCGACCCGTTTGGTGTAACTCCCCCCAGCGTGAAACCCGATACCCTGAGCCATAAGCGGGTCGACAGGCGTATGCCTGCTCAACGGCCGCAGGCCGATATGGGTTTTGTCAAATATGCGGGCTATATCGCCAACCCGGTTTCAAAGCGAACCCTGAGCATGTTGCTGATCAACGGCAAGACCATGATGCTCAACGAAGGGGAGAGTGCAGAAGGCATTAAGGTGCTGAAAAATATGCGCGACTCCGTCAAGGTCGCTTACCAGGGTCGGGTCAGATTTATTGTGAAATCATCATGAGAAAAATATTGTTTTTTATATCCGTTTGTTTGGCTTTCCTGGGGCATACCTCCGCCCGCGGGCAGCGTATTCCGGACGGCGGGATGCACAAGGTGCATATCGACCAGCCCGGGCTAACCGCCGATGCGGAAATCTTACCGGTAAAAAAACCAGCCAAGGTTGACGCCGGCCGCTGGTATTCCTGGTTCAGCAGCGGGAGGGTCTACCAGACGCAGGGCGGCTTTGGCGGGCACCTGCTTCACGGGGCATTCCACTCTTTTTATGACAGCGGAGCCATGATGGAAAGCGGAAGCTTCGCCGCAGGTCTGAAGACCGGGACCTGGCGTTCCTGGAATTCCGACGGTACGCTTAAGCAAACGGTCAGTTACCAGGAGGGCCTGCGCTCCGGCCCTTTTGCCGTTTACGACGCCGAGGGAAAGGTCCGTCAGGAGGGAAGATACCGCGATGACCTGCTGGAAGGGGCGGTAAAATATTATACGCGAAGTGATTCATCTTCCGTGACCTGGTACCATCGTGGCCGCGTGACCCGCCATCAGCCTTTATTAAAGCGATTGAACCCTTTCAAAAAACGCAACCGTGCCGACACCACAGCCATTGCCACGCCACAGCAGTAGACCGGGCAGGTTAACCGCCGCGTCGCTTTACATCGTTATCGTTGTCGCGCTGGTGATCGCTTTACTTTGCGAAGCGCTGATCGCAGGCGCTTTTTATTACCGTGCTTACCATGCGCAGCGGAACCGGCTTGACCGGTTGGATAACCGGGTAAGCTCCGGTCTGAACCTGATCCTGTCGGACGGGCGCCGTGCCGATTACCGAAACGAACTGGTGGACTTGTTTGAGCGGGGTGCGGACACGGTCAGGCTGAGCAGGTATTTTTGGGGTGGTTTCGATATCGGCGTAAGCCGGGCCGGCAGCGGGAGAGATTCCGCGTTTTCTGCTATCCTGATCGGTAACGAGCTGGATTCGCTCTCGCGTTTTGCCATATGGCTTGCAGACGAAGACCGGCCTTTATCGGTTAGCGGCAGGACGGCTGTCGTTGGAGACGTTTACCTGCCGAAGGCGGGTGTCAGGTCAGCTTATGTCAACAGCCACAGCTACGAAGGTGAGCCCGGGTTTATCGCTGAGGTGCACCGGTTCAGCAAGCGGGAACTTCCCGAGCCGGATATTTTGCGCCTGGCGCGGATCGATCAGTCCTTCAGCGCTGGGCAGGCGGAGGAGCGGTTTATACCAGACACGCTTACCGCAAGCTTCGGGCTGCCGACCCGCGAGTACCGGCTTAAAGCGCCCTTTACGCTGAAAGCGCTCAGCTTACAGGGCAATATTATTATTCGCTGTGATTCGCTGCTGACCATCGATAGCACCGCCGCGCTGGAACAAGTGATGATCTTTGCACCGGCAATCGTTGTCCGGCCAGGGTTTCGGGGCCGCTGCCAGCTGTTCGCCCGTGATTCGATCAGTATCGGCGACCGTGCGACGTTCGCCTACCCGTCCGTAGCCGCTGTGCTACGGACGCGCGCTGAGGAGGCCGGGAAGCAAGGCTTCATCCGATTTGGCCGCAGCTGCAGTTTTTCCGGCGGGCTGCTTGCCTGGGAAAAGACGCCCGGGGTCTTCCCGCCGGCAGTTTACTTAGGGCCTAAAGGCACCTACCAGGGACAGATCTATACGGGACTTTTGGGCCTTGGCGATAGCACAGCCATCGCAGGCAGTGTGACCTGCCGCCGGTTTTTTTACCGGTCCGGCTTTTCCAATTTTGAAAATTACCTGATCGGGGCGCGTATAGATGCGCATGCCCTTTCGCCATTTTACCTTAGCCCGGCGGTGTTCCCCGGACAGGGGGCATCAACAAAAAAGATCGTACAATGGCTAAAGTAGCGAAGGTCGGGCGGCTGAAAGCGGACAGCTTACTGGAAGTGGTCATTGCGGCGGTATTGATCATCGTTGTTTTCAGTATGGCCATGATGGTCTATGCCAACGTGTTGCATACTTCACGCCCGGTTAAGCAAGTCCGCGCGGCTGCTTTTTTGAGACAGGCTGCCCGCCGGATAGAACAGTTGCAGGATACGGCGGTATCGGAGACCGGTTTTGACGGTCCGCTGATACGGCGTTCGGTAACCGCGGCAGGCGGCCCGGGGACCGCGCACCTGCGGTTAATTGCCCTGGGGGCGCATAATGACACCCTGGCCGTTCTTGACAAAATTATTGTATGGCATGGGAAATAAACATCTGAAGGCATTTACCCTTACGGAAATGATCATGGTGATGCTGCTGACGGCCATTGTCGTGGCAATGGCCTACGAAGTTCTCCGGATCGTTTACAAAACACACGCGGCCTTTGCGGCAAAAAATGAGCGGGTCAATGACGTGGAACGGTTGGAACACTGGTTGCGGCGCGACTTTCAAAAGGCGGAGGTCATCCTTGGCGACGACCATTCCGTCCGCCTTTTAAGCACCGGCGATACGGTGTCTTATGTTTTTGCGGATAACCTTGTTATTCGCCGGGCGGTGCGGGTGGATTCCTTCCGCATTGCGACCAGCGATCTGGTAACAGCCTTTAGGGCTCAGCCGGTGCAGGCCGCTGGTGAGCAGGTGCCCATAGATGAATTGACATTTAGTATTTTGCTCGAAAAACAGCAGTTCCCGGAGAATTTCTTCAAATGGTACAGTGCAGAACAACTTATCAACCTGACAAATGGCATCGATCGACATCAGTAACCTGAAAAAAACAAAGAAAAAGCCGGCCGGAACACCGGAAAGTGTGACCAGTCAAATCGCCGCGCTCTTTGAAAAGGACTTCTCGTTCGGCGGCAGCGGTCTGTCTGATGAAAAAAAGGAATACCTGTATCTGGAACTGGGCGCGCTGCTGCGCGCGGGCGTGGATTTCAAAAGCGCGTTTGAACTGGTCGCCTCGGGGCAAAAAAAGCCGCAGGATGCGGCCCTTTTTAACCGTATACTGCAGGATGTTGTTGAGGGAGCGTCCTTCTCTATGGCATTGAAGGGATCAGGTAAATTTACGCTTTACGAAATTTACAGCATCGAGATCGGGGAGGAATCGGGCCAGCTGCAACAGGTACTGGCCGACCTGGCTTATTTTTACAAGACGAAGATCACCCAGCGGAGGACGATCATCTCGGCGCTGACGTACCCGGCTATCGTGCTGTCGGCTTCCGTGGGCGCGCTGGCCTTTATGATGCGCTTTGTCGTACCGATGTTCAGCGATATCTTTCGGCGCTCGGGAGGCGAGCTGCCCTGGATCACGCAAAAAATGATCGCCATTTCGGACGGCTTCGGCCTTTACGGAGGCACCGCTGCGCTGGCTGTGATCGTCCTTATCGCGGTGGCCTTTTATTACCGCAATACGCTTTGGTTCCGGGACTACGCCTCGCGTATCGTCCTGCGCACCCCGCTGGCCGGGCCCCTGACGCAAAAGATCTATCTTGCGCGGCTGAGCAACGCCATGCGCCTGTTGATCAATGCCCGCCTGCCGCTGTTGCGCGCAATCATGCTTTGCCGGCAGATGATCGGTTTTTTTCCGCTTGAAAAAGCCCTGGCAGTTATCGAGCGCGATATTTTAAGCGGTGTGCAGCTGCATATGAGCATGCAGCAGTTCGCGGTCTTTCCGCCCAAAATGATCCAGCTGATCAAGGTGGGCGAACGGACCAATCAACTGGACGCTTTTTTTGAATGGATCGGCAGCCAGTATGTCGCCGAAGCGGAGCTGCAAACGGCTTCACTGAGCCGCATTATGCAACCGGTCATCATCATTATTCTGGGTATCGTCGTTGGCGTGATCGTTATCGCGATCTACCTGCCGCTTTTCCAGATCAGCAGTAACATACAGTAAACCCGCTACTTTTTGATCGCCTGCAGGTAAACGCTCATTTCAAGGGTTTGCCCTGCCTGCCGGCCGCCCTTGCGGGGCAGATAAAACTTCACTGAGCGCACCATCCCGATGCCGCCGGCGCGCTCGATATCCTGCAGCGCCCGCAGCAGGTCCGCATAACCACCGGCAAAATTGACCCGTTCAACAGCCGTCCTGCTGGTCTGCAAGGCAGCCGCCTCTTCCGGTATTTCTTTGACGGTAATATTCCGTTGCCCGGCGATCAGGGCTGTCCTGGTGATCACCGCTGAACGGAACCCCACACTATCCAGGCTGTAGCGATCGGCGATCAGCTGCAGGTTTTTTTGTTTGCGGAGCATAAAACCGGGTTGTGCGCCGGCCCCGGCACCTGCGGTAAGTTCGGTTTTGAACTGTTGGTTGAGCCGCCAGGCCAGTAGCGTCTTCCGGAAGGCAGCCTGGTAGCAAATGCAGCAGAATAACACGACCGCTGCAGGAAAAGCATATTTGTTTTTAAAAAGTTTTATAAGCATATCAGAAATTGATGATGATCGTGAATCCCCCGTTTGCGGTGTCGTTGGCCAGGCCGTAATCCCTGAGTTCGGCACGCGTTACCCACTTGAGCGATCTGATCCTCGCCAGCCACTCGTTAACCGGTAGTATCGAATTACAGGTGCCAGAGATGATCAGCACGTTGCCGGCAAACAATGCCGCTGACGGGTTGTCTGAATGCCTGACGATCAGCGGGTTGAGCTCAACTGCTGACAGTGATATTTCGGCGGGCATCAGTGCGGCAACATTATCGATCATCACGGCCTTTTCCGGTGCCTTGCTGTAGCCGATGGACTTGACAAGTTCCTCGGTCTTCGCCGTTTTATCTGCTAATGCGGTAACGTCGGACGCTTGTGTGGAATGCAGGCTGAGCTCCTCCATTAAACGTCCGTTCTCGCTGTTTAAATGGGTGAATAGTAAGGTATTGGCGAAAAGCAATACGAAGGCGGCTATGAGCACTATAGCAGTCTTTCGCTTAAGGGCACCTGCCTGGCGCAGGGTATCCATTTGCTCGCTTATTCTGGCAACTTTCGCTTCGGCAGGCTCTACCTGATCATATAAAATCACCTGGAAGGCAGCGGCATACGGGAGGAGCAGTTGTTCATCGATCTGGTCAACGCCCAGTTTGATAGCGAAACGGCTGGCGCTCCCTTCGCGGTAACGATATCCCGTCCAGTCCTTGCTCTCGCTGAAGGTGATCTCATGCCCGTCAAAGGTGAGCTCCTCCCCGTATTGGTTTAACTGCTCCAGCACCCCTTTGACCGGAAAGGGACCGAAGGAAAGCATGACCACGCGAAAACCTGCATTGGTCAGGCGGTCGATAAAAGGATCGATATCGCCTTTCCGGCCAAGGGACAGGAAAGCTTTGCTCGCGGAGCGAAACTGCTGAAGATGAAAATCGCCGGGGCCGGCACCCGGCATGAGTTGCGTAAACAGGTCATTGCCACCCGGCAGGGGGGTATCGGCTGCCTTATGCAATATCCCTTTGCCCGTAAAATTAAGGGACACCACAGCCCCTGCGGGGAGTGCTGCCATGACGGTCTCCAGGTCCGGCTGATCTTTTAACGCGGTGCCGAGGTCAAGCCGGCTGCCGTTCCTGGAAACGCTCAGCGCCGAGACGCGTATGCCATTACCGGTAAGGCGTATGCTGATACCGGTACAGGCGTTGATCTGGGTTAATGACTTTAACATTGCCTAACGGATAATGGTTGATTTGATCAGCAGTAAAGTGACCACCTTGTCATTGGTCTTGGTCCGGCTGCTGAACAGCCATTTCAGGACCGGTATACGGGACAGTAACGGTACGCCGGAAGCGCTTTCATTGTCCTCGGTACGCTCGATCCCGCCCAGCAGTATCGTGTCTTCCGATTTTACCCGGAGGTTGGTCTCATACTTGCTGACGGATTGCGGCGGGGGGGAACCGTCCGTTGGAATGCTGAGAAAGTCCGAGATATTGATCTTTATACTGAGCGTCACCTGGTCGTTGTCCGATACGACCGGGTTGATGTTGACCGACAGGTCGGCATTGACTTCTTTATAGATATTGGTGAAATATGATGTCGGGTTGTTGAGGGAAGGGATGACACTTTGGGTGACGTCCTTATAATACGCTTTTTTACCGACGCTGAAGCTGGCCTGGTGGCCGTTAAGCGATGACAGTTTTGGCACCGAACGGACCTCCACGTTGCCCTGGCTTTCCAGCGCACTGATCGAGGCGTAGAAGTTCGGCGTGACGTGCCCAAGGTTAAGGGAAGTGAATTTGGTCATACTGTTAAGAAAGCTGTTGATCGATTTTGAACCGAAAGTGTATTGGATACCCGGCAGAACGGTGCCGCCGGTCTTCACGCTGTCGGAGACGCCGGCGCTGATCCCGGTCGCCACCGTCCGGTTTTTATGCACATCGATCATCGTCAGTTCAATAAGGACGACGGGTACCAATTCGTCCAGCTGACGAATGACCGATTCTACGGCGGCCACACGCATGGCCGAGCCGGAGAGCAGGATGGAGTTCAGTTCGCGGAACGGCTGTACCTGCAGGCCGCTGGTCAGTTCGGCAGGAAGGGAACGCATCAGGGTCGAATCCACGGCACGTCTTTTGAGCTTGACCATTTTAAAGGTACCCACACCGGTCACCTTCCGGTCGCCGATCAGGTAAATGCCTTCGTCCTGGCGATAACTGTATTCCGTATTTTTGAGCAGCATGCTGAGAAAGCTTTCGTAGGAGACGTCCGAAACATGGATGCTGATATTGCCCTTCAGCTCGGTATACAACACAAAGTTCTTGTTCATTTCCGCAGATGCCCGGCGGATCATATCGTCAATCGGCGCGTTGTTGGCATCAGCTGACAACAACTTCTTATCACCAACCTTCCTGGCGAATACCCCGGAAGACTGCGAGGGCCCCTGTGCCGGGCGTAGCATCCTCCGCGTCGAGGTGTTCCGGTCACCGTTGACATACGTTTCTTCGTTTTCATCAAGGCCCTGGAAAACGTAAAAGCCGTCCGGCGTCCGCGTGATCTTGATGTTGTTGATATAGGCCAGTTTTTCCAGGGCGGCATCGAAGGGCGCGGCTGCGATAAAGCCCGACACGGTTTTGCCCTGCAGGGCGACCGGGACGATCACATTCCGCCCGGAAACTGCCGTAATGCGGCGCGCAACGGCGCCCAGGCTGTCGTTATTCAGTTCGAGCGACAGGGAACCTGTCGAACCATCAAAAGCCGCGTTAACGACCTTTGGCACCGCGGGCAAGGTATTGATCGGCGGATGAAAGGGCGATATCAGGATAATGGAGCCGGTGATGTTGACCTCCAGGGTGTATTTATAGGCGAGGAAAGCGATGATCTCCGCGGCGGTAACCCCGTTAAAGGTGTCGTAGACCGGGCCGGTCAGGGAAGGGTCTGCGCTGATATTGATGTTGGTAGCCCGCGCCAGCGCGTTCAGGTAATCGCGCATCGGCAGTCCCGTCACCAGGAGTTGCACCTTTTGCTTCAGGCCGGGAGCCTGTTGCGATAAAGCGGAGAGCTGGCTTTCGATCACCTTGATGCGGTCCTGGTCCTGCGCACATACGGGGCGGCAGAAGCAGATCAGCAGTATAACGCCATAAAAACAGGTAAAAATCTTTCGCATAAAATCTAAAAGTTAAACAACAGGGGGTATATTTCTTCAGCCGAGGTGGCGCCGTCACAGAACAGGGTAAAGGCATTTTCGGCAAGCGTTCCGATGCCGCGGGCTTTCAGCAGGTCCGTTACCTGCTGATTGCCTTTTTTTATCTCCCCGGATAGTTCCGCATCTATGGGGATCACTTCGTAAATGGCTTTGCGGCCCTTGTAACCGGTATAAAAACATTCGCTGCACCCTGCGGCCTTGTAGCAGGCGCTGATGGCGCGGGGCAATTTGAAATGCGCGGGAAAGACCGCAGGATCGAATGTGACCTGCTTTTTACAGGCCGGGCAAAGCAGCCGGACCAGCCGCTGCGCCACAGAGGTGTTCAGGGTACCCGACAGCATAAAGGCCGGCACGCCCATATCGATCAGGCGGTTGACGGTACCCCAGGCTGAATTGGTGTGAATGGTGGATAACACGAGGTGGCCGGTCATGGCTGCCCGGATAGCCATATTTGCTGTATCCTGGTCCCGTATCTCGCCGACCATGATCACGTCGGGGTCCTGCCGCAGAAAAGTGCGCAGTGCGGCACCGAAGGTTAGCCCGATGGATTCCTTGAGTTGCGTCTGGTTGATCCCCTCGAGGGTATATTCGATCGGGTCCTCGATGGTGAGCACGTTCCGCGTCTCCTGGTTGAGCAGCTTCAGCGTCGCGTACAGGGTGGTGGTCTTGCCCGATCCGGTCGGGCCGCTGATCAGCAGCAAACCGTTCGGCCGTTTGACCCCCTGCAAGTAACGCTCCAGGTCACGTCCGGAAAAGCCGAGCCGGTCCAGGCTGATATCGGCCGCATCGTTATTCAGCAAGCGCAGCACGACTTTTTCGCCATGAAGGGTGGGCAGGACCGAGACCCTGATGTCAAATTTGGCTTCCGGACTTTCGAAGCTCATCCGCCCGTCCTGCGGCAGGCGCTTTTCGGCGATGTCCAGGTTGGCTTCCACTTTGATGATATTGACAAGCGAAGGGTAATCTGCCTGGGCGACGAGGTGGCGCTCGACGAGCAGCCCGTCAATACGCATGCGCACCCGGCACTTGTTCTCATAGGTTTCGATATGGATATCACTGCTCCTGAGCCTGCGTGCTTCGGCGATCAGCTTACGGAGAAAGTTATCCGACTTTGCGCCTGTTTCGCCGGGCTGCCCGTTGCCGGCACGCTGGTAGTAGGTGCCGAGCAGCCGCTCGATATGTGCTTTGGGCAGTGGAAAAAGCCGTACAGCGCTTCCCAAAACAACGCTGATCTCTTCCTCAAAAGTCTCCGGATCAATATCCGGTCCGCAATATAATTCAAAAACATCCGCTTTGCGCTCTTTGGGAAGAATGCCGTAATGCCAGGCCGTTTCCGCCTTCAGCTTGTGCAGTTCGTCGGTGCTGATGATGATCTCTTCCATGTCAGCGAATCAGAAAAGTGAATAACTCGTCATTATAAATGTCATAACAGCCAAGCGCCCAGTCGCCGGCTAAAAGCAAAAGCAACAGCAGCGCCTGTAAGCCCGCCAGCGGGATGTGATTGCCGCCCGCTTTCCGGATCCGCGCGTACAGTAGCCAGCCGACAAGGATCAGCAATAGCGAAACCATATAAAATAATATAAAAGTGAGTACCGGCAACATAAAGGCGGTGCATGCCATGAACGCTATGTCTCCCCAGCCGATCAGGCTGTCCGCAAGCACCACTTTTTTACCCCGTTTCAAAGTGAAGTACAGCTTCACCAGGGCAAATTGCACCACCAGGAACAGCAGGCTCACGGATACCGGCATTAGCACTTCCGAAGGAGGATAGCCGGGGCCCCACTGTAGACCTAAACCACAAAGTGCGAGCAGCGGGAATACGGGCCAGGATACGGACCGCGTTCTCATGTCCTGTGCCCATACGGTTATTAAAAGCGCGGCCGCCGCCGTTTTTAGCAAGAACAGCACTTTAATCGGGGGTAACTTCTTTGATCGCCTTGTCCTGGTTGATCTCCCAGACGTTAAATTTTCCGTCGCCGTTAAAATCGGTCACCGAAGTGGCCCGGGCCACGAAGCCGGTGTTGTCGGCCTTGATGATCTCGATGCGGTAATTCGCGGTGCCGGTCTTGTCGTCGGTGACCAACTTACGCTGGATAAAGCCGATCTCGGTCATATCCTGCGTGTAACGGGAATGTTCAAAGAAATAACTTTCCTCCAAGGTCTGCAGGTAGGCGAGCTGTGTTTTTGCTTCCGTGCTTTTTGTCTTGGTGATCAGCGGCATAAAGGTAGGCAGGGCCAAAAAGATCAATATACCGATGATGACCAGCACAACGAGCACTTCGGTTAACGTAAACGCTTTGACCCTTGGGATCTTGAGCTGCGGTTTAGGTAATTTCATAATCAGGAATTAACCACTAATTTACCGTTTTTTCTCAAAAACAAAGTTTTTTTCTCCGATTTAATCATTAGCCAAGACATCATCGATTTGTTGGGTCCTATTTTTTAAACGGGATGAAACGGGCAACGAGCCCTCTTTTTACCGGGTTAAAGCTCCTTTACGAAGGCGTCACTGCGACTCGCGGGACGTTTATTGCGGAGTGTGAATTTCGGATAGGCTATCCGGGTTTTCTATCAACGATTAAACAATTATTTGACCGGTATTTAACGTGGCGTGATTCTAAGGTAGCAGTCATCATGTTTGTCGGAAATAGCGATCTTACAGGCGTTCTCAAACAATACAAGAACTAAATCAAAAATCCCCATATCATAAGGCACCGAAAGGGCAAACAAGCGACAGAACATTTCGTTTAAAACAAGAACCCGACAAAGAAGTGGCGGTTGAGGTAATGGCGTTTCATTTTCTTGTGAAATGATTAAAATCATCCTAGGATGATAATCACAACTGCATACATGCGTCCACTTTTCTTCCATATTGCAAGGTGCTAAAAAAACCGCCTTCAAAGGACATTCCAGTTAATCCACAGACGCTTGGAGAACGTATCCGAAAGGCTCGCATAGAACGGGGACTGCTGCAAAGGGAGGTCGCAAAAATAATTGGCGTTTGTGAAGATACGATTGTTGGGTGGGAAAGCAAAAGGTCACATCCTCAACTGAGATTTCACGGAATAATTAATACGTTCATTGACTTCAATTAATGATAACAAAGCCTGCACATGCGGGCTTTTATGTGCTATGTTAAAATGGTTGTCGGTGATGAGTTTGCTTGAAGACAAAGTGAACTCGCTTTGAAAATAGGTGTGCATCCTAATGTTTTGGGGGGATATGAAATGGATGAGGCTCTACCATCTATAGAAATTGCATCTAATATTGCTATAGCCTTCAATTAGCTCACTTGAAGGGAACATATTTAAGTCGAACACCAAAGGAGGTGGCCACTTAGTCTACAAAGAAGGCTTGCTATCCTGCGACCTTTATATATAGTGGCTGTTGTTAACTAAACTTTCCTGTAAAGCTCAGGGTGTTTGGTTTTCCAATAATTTTCAAAATCTGCCATATTCGATTCATATTTATTGTCATTAAAAAAATCATTTATAGAGTTATAATTCTCATATATTACTGATGATATATACGATAATTGCTTTTTATAACATTTTTCAATGTCTTTTTCTTCCTTAAAATAGTTAGATTTAGGGACTTGCGCACCGTCTCGTTTTAGATAATCCAGTAAATTAAAAAGGTTTATTTCACTGTCGGGCTTATTCAACTTATAAAGAGTTGGATAAAATTCTCGAAAGTATTGTTCAATTTTAATTAAAAAAGACGTTGAACTAAATTCAATCATGAATGAATTCTTTTCATTCACTTCTTGTGTTATTTGAAAATCATATACTTTAAAAAGTTTTGCAAAATACTCCAAGATATATTGTTTTAAAGTTTGTTCCATATCGTTTATTGTTTAATCATTTTTGAATAATCATCCGCCCATTCATAGCCGTGCCTTCGTAAATACCTAATTTCTTGTCCAAGAACGGATTTGGGGTCAATTTTCGCGGGATTAAATTTCCCAGAAAAAATAACATCATCACCCCTCTCTACGACCCCTTGCAAAAACTTAACATTTTTGCGCATGGTCCATGCTTCATCAGTTACATCAAGGAAATTTGCACCAATTCTTTTCGCAAATTCTCTGTAAGTCGCTCGAGGCCCAATTACACTCGCTCCTTTAAAAGCATATTGAACACCTTTAAATACCCAATCAAATGCCGCTTCCCCCGTGTAATATAAAATTATAGTTTCGGCGCCTTCTTTCCCTAGCTTAGCAAGATATTTTGCTGTAAAGGCCATTGCTCTATCACCCGACGTATACTCCGCATTATCGTTGTTTCCTGTCTTTATAAGTTGTTGCAACTCATAGTATGCCTTTGCTGGAAGCCAGCTGTGTAATTGCCCACTATATATATTCCCCTTCTTATCACTTTCACCTTCTTTAGGGTCACTCAGACTTTCACTTTTGCTCTTGCTTTTATGATTTTTCTTGTCTCCTCCATTAAAACCTTCCATCGCCTCCCCGGCTTTTGCTTGATCATTAAATCTCTGATTAGCAATAAAAGTTGCAATTTCTGTGGGATCTGTGATAACAGTCCACCATACAAAGGCAGTAGTAGCAGCCATGCCATCCGGATCAATATTCCTGATTGGATTATTTTCGACATAATTGTAAGGTGACCACCTTCTATTTATTTCCGAAAGGGGGTCAATCGAATTCCATCGTGCAATAACCGGGTCATAAAATCTTGCGCCATAATCGTACTCCATTAAATCGTCTTGAAACTCCTTTCCATTGTATTTGTATTTATTGTCAGGTGAAGGTGCGATATTTTGTGAATAGTTTATTTCCCGGCCAAAAGCATAATTATCCGTTACTTGCAAAATTTCATCCGTGGTCAATATTCCATTATTGTTCTTATCACTAAACATAGCCCTTACATTACCAAGATGGTCTGTCACGTTATATTCATAGATATATGTTCCTGTTGATGTCAAAGCCCTTCCCTCGGGTGTATGAATAAAGTCTATAGAATTATTAACATATTCGATACCGTCAACATAATTGCGGTCCTCATTGACTATCCCGTTGTTCTTTATAATACGTTCTAACTTTGCTCCGGTCGCATCATAAATATAATCAATAGTTTTATTATCAGTGGCAATGGTTACCGTTGATGGTAAATTCAGTTCATTATATTTTATATGGGTAATCGTCTTTTTGGTATCTTCCGTTATGCTTCCGTTCGCGTTATAGACATAAGTTGTTGCCTGGCTTTCACTTCCAATACCGTTATCAGAAATGCTTTTTAGCCTATTGCTTCGCACCGTTGCGTCGACATAGCTATACAGCATATCATTGAGCATACTACCAGCTTTTTTCCTGGTTAGATTTAGGATATTTCCTAATTCGTCATAACTTAGTGCCTCGTCGTATAATCCATCTCCTGAAAAGGAGGCCTTGCTTGCCGCGTAAGTAAGTCGGTTAAGTGGGTCGTAGGTAAATATATATCCTTTGATTTCCTGTGGCAATGTAATCAGCGATGGGTTTTTGGTTTGCCATCTTATCGCGCTTATATTTCCATTATACTGTGGTATATTGGAATATCCGTTTGTAGCCCTGTCATAATCGAGCTGCTCCGCAAAAACGTCAAACGCAGCCGGATATTCAGAATCTGTAAGGTTGTCCGGGTCATTTATAGTTGTTAGCCAGCCACGCGAATTATATTTATAATTAATATGTTGTAAAAAGGTGTTGCTTGCAGGGATTGCTGCTGCGTTAGTGCTATGAAGATGCTTTACACTGACTTGCCCTATTTCGTTATAATCTATTTTTGACAAGGTTGTTATAGCGCCTGTATTGGAAGGAGACACAAATTGCAATTTGGTTAATGTCAGACGATTCATATGGTCATATGCGCTCCAACTATTAATGGTTAGTTGCGGGGATCCGGATGTCGGCAAATAGTGTTTACGAGTACTTTGTAAAGACAATCCTTGAAAACTGTATATGCTCTCTTGACTATCATATTTATTATACGCTGCCGAACCTCCTTGGTAATGCTGACTGATCGTTTTTATAGCTTTACCATCTTTATCATAATGTATTAAAGAGAACAAATAGGTTGTAGTGCCTAACACATTCGTAAGAGATGCCACAGGCGACCCTTTCGGCTCTTTATCAAGCGAGTCGATAAATGGGTCAGGCGCGGTGAATATTGACGAATTTGGGTTTATTGCTGAATTAGTAATAACATCATAATTGTCAAAATAAGTAACAGCAAGTACTTTGTTATTTATTCCTGTACTGATATCCGGCCAGCTTACATGTGTATAACCGTAAAATGCATTGGTGTTGGTAAAGCTTTCAAATAGGTTAGTTGTATAGCTATCCGCTATAGTTTGCAGGCTAGCGCGCGTAGCAGTCGTGTTGTAATACTCTCCCGTGATCACCTCCCTGCCAAGCGCATCATACTTAGTTACCATCCATATATTGCTTAATCTCTGGTTACCATCCTGACTTAATATCAATTGATCACGGTTGTTGTAAACTCTGTATTGCCAAGCTTGCCCAGGTATTTTCTTTTCAGTCTGACGGTTTAATCCGTCGTAATGATAGGCATAAAAAAAGTTTAAAAAAGTGGCATCTGCTTCTGTAAAGCTTGACGGGACAGCGACTGCTGGATTACTACCCGAGGCGGTGGGCAACGGAGGAATGACATAGCACAGGCGACCGAGATCATCATAAATATAATCGGTAGTCAGATAAATACCGACCCCGTTTTGTACCTTTCGGCTTATGACATGCCCCTCGTTATCCTTGAGTTCTATGACCGCATTGTGATTTTCATCGAGCGCTTTTGTTTTGGTTAATGTGCCCTCTGCATAGGTGGTTGAATACGATGCGCCGCCAGAAGCATTTACCTGCCACATTTTAACCGCATCTGAAGCAAGGTTTACACCGTAAGACATTATTGCCGTATGTGCGCCGCCAATTTTCCAATTCAGGCCAGGTGCACCTTGTTCGATCGGCCGGTTCAATGGCGACGCTTCAAATTTTGTGTCGGCATAGGCAATTTCTGTAGCGCTGGGTATAACTACTACTCCCGCTGGTGGCGTATTATAGAAGGCCTGTTGTAAGGAATTAGTGCTCGAACGATAAGCGCCAAGTGTCCCTGTCGTTGGAACGAATGGCAGGTATTTCCTTACTTCGCGCCCGTAAGAATCATATACTCGTGCTTGCAGAACGTCATAACTGAGTGGTGAACCAGCCTTTTGAATGATTTGTACTGGCCTGCCCAATCCGTCATAGTATTCTATCGTCGTTTGTACTTTTTTCACGTCCGTGGCCGCCGTTCTTAGTGCGGCATCAGTCGTAATCCCACTTACCCGCAATGTTTTGGTAACTACATAATTATGATTGTTGCTCTGAGCGAATGCGAATTGAGTAACACAAACGATTATGGACGTAAGAACTGTTCTTATAACCATTGCCATAAATGGCTTTTCATATATCGTTCCCATTAGTAAATTGTTAAAGTTAAGTCCGAGCTACCGGGGGTGATATTCACATTGTTAAATGTCGCGGTGTGACCGGTAATAACCGGGCGACTGCCAAGCTGGAAATGTTTTACTTGTGTTCCGACAGCGCTTATCTGCAAGGTATAATTATCGTTGGCTGGCACTTGGCCTGTAGAGGTACCGCTGGGCATATTAAAATAAAGCGTTGTAGGCCCTGAAAGCTTTGCCTGATAGGTGCCGAGGCCGGTTTGATCCTTCATGGTAAAGGTTACATACTGAATCGGGCAGCCGCAAATCGCCGGGTCGTTGGCTTTGGACTGACCATTGGTTTGCAGGTCATACTGTGCCAGCGCATTGGCCGAAGTTTTTGATACGGAATAGTAGACATTCGCAGCAACGGAATAGGTGGTTGTGCCGGGGACTGTAAACGGCGGACAATTATTTCGGGTAAAAGTAGTGGTCGCAATGGCATCATTACCAATCGTCATGTTGTAATTATGATACTCCTGGTTTTTTACAATGTTATACTTCCAGTCTTTCGTGTTTTTTAAACGCTGGGCGGGGTCGTATTCAAACCTGCTGATTTGTTCCTTTTCGTCAGTCATTGCGATTAACCCATCAGTATCGAATGTATAGGTCGTCATTTGCGCATCTGTAGGGTAAGTCTTAAGTTCATCAATCATAGCTGAACCAGATATGTATAAACTTTGGACAGACGGGAAGGCTGGTATAGCATGTTTATATAACGTCCACCCATTTATGGCCTTTAGTGCAGTACCCGCGTAATTAGAGCCACCTATGTACACCGACGCAGCGCCATTATTGCTCCAATAGGTCAGCGTATGCGGCTTTGTGAAGTCGCCGTCTGACAGACGGACCGATCCACTCGAAAGCGGCAATACCTTATGGCCGTTAGGAGCGGATTGTTCCAGAACCGGCACACCGGTAACCGTCCAGTTGCCGTTACCCTCTGCTTCAAAGCTTGAATAGGCACTGTTGCGGTTTCCCAAAATTGTCGACGTAATGGCGTTTTTGATCTGCGCCACCGGATAGGTATTATTATATTCCCAAATGATAGAAGTAGGGCCACCTGTTCTTGGGGTATATTGAAGCAGGCTATTGTCGTTATAATTATACTTGTCAAATTTCACCATTTTAACATACCGGGTATCGGCATTAATGTTGCCTGAAACAATTGATGCGGGAATAAAGTCGGTTAAGGGAGTGGAAACATTGAGTTTTCTGATCTCATCCGGTAACACAGCCTGATTGCCGAGTTGAAATAAGTTCAATTGCGCTCCGACTATTGCATTAACACTAGTTGCGACATTTTTTACACTGTCCCACTTTTCGATAGTTTCCGCTTGCATATTGCTGGCAAGCATCGCGTCCAAAACGCTGTTGTTTGTTGACGTCGCACCGCCTGCCAAATAATCGGCAGGATATTTATTAACGGTGACTTTCGTATTTCCCTTGCTGTCGGTTGCACGTATGCGCGATACCTGCAGGTGTTTAAAATTATCGTATTTATACTCTACGGTCGATGCCTGGAACTTTGTCGTATCATTTTGATCGTAAATCTTTGTGGTGGTAGAAATGGGGTAGCTATCTCCCGATACGATATTATAGCCCGCAAACGGCAAGGCGTTTTGCTCACTGCCAAAAGTGACATCCTGATACAGAATTGGCGTTCCGTTTGAATAGGATTGCCATCGTTGCCCGACAATCATACCCACATCGTTGTACATAGTATCCCGGCCATCTAAAAACGCGCCGTAATTGTGCAGTTCCTCTTTGACTATCTGATACGTTCCATTCGACTTACGAAGGTAATCGGCCTTTCGCTCTAACTGCCCGCGCTTAAAATACCTGTCTAAGATGACCGGTCGGAGGGTATAGCCTGATGCCCCCGAGTAGGTGTCCTTGGTAAACCGAAACTTGTATTCGGATTTTCCAATGTTGGATGTAGGGTCACCGATATATTCCGTTACAGAAGTGTATGTGACCGGATTGCCTTCAGTTGGAGTTAAACTGCTCGATGATTCCGAGTAGTACATCCGGACACGTTTACTTCTGTGTTGAGGAGCGGCATAATAGTCAATCGCCAACGTGCTGTTTACAAAAAAACCGTAATTAATATATCCTGTGGTCGTATCAGTTATAAAATTTGGACGCGCTGTATTGTACTGATATGTTTTCCGTACAGGTGTCGCGGTTGCATCGGTATAGTTCTCAACCGCTTTCAAGCGAAGGCCGCCGGTAAAATGTGTTATTGAATGGTCATCAGTATAACGGTTCGTTTCGTAGGTAAAATTCGTATACCCACCTGTCGGATAATCGATCCTTGTTAAAACGCCCGCTTGCATTTTGACGGTATCGGGATCACGGCTCGTAAAATCGTTACTGCCTATATAGCGCAGATACGGCACATTATTGGGTGGTACAGCTGTCGATAACTGCACACTGATCTGGGTTTTGGGAATTAAGGTGTAAGGCGTTATTCCCGGCGCATCCATCTTGCCGTTGTAATACCCCCAAAAATCCTTTGAATACGAGGTGTAAAGTGGTAATGGTGTTGTATTATAGGTAAAGTTGTATTCCTGAACGATACTGCCAGCCTTGTCCAAAATTTGGATCCCGTCAAGCTTCAACCGCCCTTGAGTCCCGCTCATTACTGGAAAGTAGCTTTTTTTGAACACGATACTCTTTTGTGGGCGACTTTCATATTGCTTTGTATTAAAATCGTACGCAAATATTTGTATGGTATCCAACGGATACGATTGAATGCCGCTGAGGTCTGTACGGGCTATTGATGATACTTTAAACACGACTTTTCCTGTTTTAAAAAAGATTTCCTTAGGATCCTGTTCGTCAACAGTCGACGAGGTATTGCTGGGATAGGCGGTCCAATCGTTATTTAAATGCGTGGCCCCGGAACCAGCGTCATCCATATCTTCAACAGGATAGGACTGGCCCGTTTGATCCGGCAGGTTCATACTCTGTTTCCGATAGGTGAAGCTAATAGTATCGTGTTTGTTTTGAGATAACCATCCGTTCAAGCATCCAGGATGTTGTTGCGTCCTGGCTTGGGCGACTTGAGGTACTCGTTGTATGGGATGCCTCCCGGTATGTATTGCCTAAGATATAGCTGTTGCCATGGTCATCAAGCACTGCAAATTTTGCCGTGTCGAGATCCGGTCTTACCGCCGTATTCTTAATTAGCAATGGTGACCAGGGAATCATTTCAATTTTATAACCTGTTAATGGTGTGCCATTCATCCCATTGAAAAAGAATTTACCATTATATCCAGGGATATTGTAATTATAAATATCTGGGCGATCATCGTTGCTTCTATTGACTGCCGTACCATAAAGATATTGTAAGTCACTCCATTGGGTTACATTTATCGAGATAGGTTTCCGGTAATACCGAAAATAGCCGCCTGAAGCATCATCATCAGGTAGGCCAAACACCGTTCTGGAAATGCTGCCGCCGGAACTTAACGACCATCCTAAGCCAACCCATGTAGCCGCCTGCTCCACCTTTACGCCTGAGGCGTGATACGATAAGCTTATCGGAACTTGTAATCCGCCGGATTCGACTGTATATAGGGGTATAGAAATATCCGGCAAGCCACTGGAAAGGTTGGCCGGGTAGTCTCCGTACTTCGTAAAAGAAGCGGCTGAAGGGGATTTGCTGAACACGTTAGGAATAAAATTCTCATTGGATTGAGCCATGAGATTCAGAGAAAGCAAACAGGGTAGTATTAATATACTAATGCGGTTCAGGTACATCATGATTTAGGTTTGGCGTAATTGGAATTAGGACGACAATATTAATTTAGGCGTTTATGCTCGTGCGAGCTCAGTCGTCTTATTGAAAAGGATAAAAGGCCGATTTTTTGTGCGGAATTCATTTTTATGTGTTATGGTTTGTAGGTCTTTAAAGATATACATTTTGCGGATTAACTTAACAAGCAATTTAAAAAATTTTAATAAGCTTTTATACGCATGAACTGAGAGGATTTTGAGAGGCTACCTTAACGATTGTTGGCGACACCGCAAGGGGCGACATCATTGACTGCTATATGCAAAGTATGCAGTAAACGTTCCTTGATGGCGACAGGACTGTGTCAGTACAGGTATTCTCTGATATAAGATTACCAGCGAGGGAAGCCCCGCAAAGAGAAACGGACTAAATGGACGCATGTTGAGGTTGCGGGTTTATTGCCCGATTGCGTATATCAAGGTTGTCGAGGCTTAAGCCGTTACGATGTTCAATGGCGGACTTTTGATCATGACATTATGGTTTCAAAAAAATAACCTCCAGTGGTTTGGTTTTTAAAAAAAAAAAAATTATTTTAGGGATGCCGTATTCGTATGAATACGTGACCAACCAACCCTATCACAATGACACTTTTAACAAAGCAACGCGTTGTCGTTTCTGTCCGCACTTTCACATCCTTACCGGGATATTCAAAGGCGCTCCTTTTCGTTATCAGATTATTCAATTTGCATGCTAACAGCTGCCTGCGGGGACTGCGGCCCTTATCTGTACTGCTGCTTATTTTCTTCCGGGCAGCATGCGCCTGCGGGCAGAATGCGACAGTCAATGTGAATTCCGTTGCTTCGCCGTCCGCAAATGCAGCTTCAGCGTTAAACAGCTCCCAGAATTATAAGGTAAATCTGTACAGCGGCCAGCTGCAGTACGAAGCTGCAATTACTAAATTGAAGTTTGCCGGCATAGACATTCCGATCAGCGTTTCTTATAAAGCGTCGGGCGTTAAGGTGCAGGAGCTGCGGAGCATAACGGGCACTTCCTGGAAACTAAACGCAGGCGGGCTTATCGGACGCTATGTCCAGGGCCTGCCGGACGAACATGCCAACGGCTATTGCGGGGCCAACCGGATCGGCGGGAACAACTATGTGGCAGCTACCACGACCTATGCCGTAAATGCCGTAAATAACGACAATACAAAGACCACCTGGGACACCGAGCCTGATCAGTTCTTTTTTAGTTTTTTGAACTTCTCGGGGATCTTTATGCTTGATCCCGATGGCCTGCCCGTTTTGAAATCATCCTACGGTTTAAAGATTATCTACAGCCCCTTTGACCGGACCACAGGCAGGGCAGCGGGCGGACAGGAACAATGGATTATAAAGGACCGTCAGGGGAACAGCTATTATTTTGGCAGCGGCGCAACGGAAACAAGTGTAGTGACCAATAAGGGGCAAAATGCCGTTAATGCATTCACTAAAACGTTCATATCCGGGTGGTATCTGAGCAAGATTATAACTGCAGACAATCAGATCATTAATTTTTCCTATCAAAGCACTTCCGGGCAGTCCTATACCAATTACCTGAATGTAGTGATGTATTATGTCGAAAACAACCAGACGAAATCAAAAGCCTATAATGAGGATAGCGATGTCAGCATCAGCGCCCCGTTATCGCTGAAGAGTATCACTTATTCCATCTTTGAAGTCAATTTCAATTTTGACAATTCGCCTGCTTTATATGAGATCGAGCTCAAACAGAAAGGTAAAACGGAATATATTTACCACTTCAACTATACCGGCTTTTTCCCTTCCTACAGGCTGCTGCTCTCTTCCATTGAAAGACAGGACATTGTCACAACCGAACGGCATTACATGTACGGGTTCACTTACAACTCGCAGGTAAGTCTGCCCGAGAGGAATTCAATTCAAACCGACTACTGGGGCTATTACAATTCAAATCCGGGAACTTCCAACGTAGAAGGTTATGGCGGGAGCAACAAATCTCCTGACCCGGTGCGAACGCAAGCAAACATCCTGTTATCGGCAACGAATGAGTTCGGCGGTACTGACAAGTTTACCTATGAGCAAAATGTGGTCGGCCAAAGCCAGGTAGTCGGCGGCGTGAGGATAAAGAATGTCACCAGCTATGGTGAGAATAACGCTGTGGTAAGCAGTCAGACCTATGATTATACGGACCCGTCCACCGGGTACTCCAGCGGCCAGTCCTTCAACGGTTCTGGCCTGGAATGGTTCTACGCGGCGCCCGCTATGTACTATTTCTCCGAGTCGATCACCGCCGTTGCCGACCTGGCAGGGCTAAGCGTGGGCTATTCATGGGTTAAGGTGACCAATGCCGACGGCAGCGCCAGCAGATACCACTATACCAACTATTCGGATTATCCCGATGTAGGAAACGAAACGAGGTACAACATCAACGATCACTCCAGCACCACGATCGATCCCACTTCCGACATCTATTCACCAAACTTTCCCAAAACCTCTTTCTCATTCGCGCGGGGTCAGATCTTGTCAAAAGAGGAAATCAATGCAGATCAAAAAACGGTATCGGAGGTTACCAACACCTATTCGATGTCCGCCGCTACGGGTGATGTCGTATGGAAAAAGGTGTACCCCTGGTCCGGTATTCCATTTTTGCCATCGGTCCAGTTATACGCCATCCACAGGTCGGATTTTCAGCAGCAGGACTTATTATTAACCTCCCAAACGCAGACCAACAACTTTTTTATCAACCAGACCGCCAATGGCTCTTCAACCACCGGTATAACCTACACCTATACCTCGTATAACGGTGAAAGCTTTATTTCGTCAGAGACGAAAACCCTGAGCAACGGGAATGTTGAAAAGACCGTTTACCGCTATCCTTTCAGCGTACTGACGACTATACCTTCGGTTGCGGTAACAACGAGTTCGCCTTTATCCTTTATGGTACAAAACAATCGCATCGGCGATATTGTGGAAACAACGAAGACGATAACAAAAGCCGGCATTGAATACCTGACCGCTGCGGTGTTAAACCGTTATACCGCCGCCGGGCCGGGCGTCAAACTAACAGCCACTTACCGGCTCAGGAACCAGGGGATATTGAAGAGCAACTATATTTTTTATACCGTCACCCCGGGCGGCGGCAGTGAGACCGAAACAATTGACAACACCAATCTGGAACCGGTCCAAGTTATCGATTACGATGCCTGGGGGAACCCGCTCAGTACCAAAAATACTTTTTCCAATATCCAGACCTCTAATTTATACGGATATGATAAAAATTATACAGTTGCCAAAGTCGTGAACGCCAAGCCAAATGAGATCTTCTATGACGGCATGGAAGAAGCCGGTTCATGGGCAGGGGTGACCTATGACAACACGTTTAGCCACAGTGGCCAATATGCTGCGAAGATCGTCAACACCGGTAGCAATGAAATCTATCAGCATAGCAACGTCACCCTGAGCGTGGCGCTGGCGGCACCTAAAAAATTCAAATATTCAGGATGGGTTTACAGCACGCAGCCTTCAGCCGAAATCTTTTTGTTTATGAAACGTGCGGGTGAGACAGGTTACTATTCTTATGTTGACAATGTGATTACCACAGTGACCAACAAATGGGTGTACCTTGAAAAGACATTCCTGGTTCCGGCCGATGTTACCCAGCTGAATCTCCGGGTCGACAACAACGGTGCCCCCGGTGGGGGAACGGTTTGGTTCGATGATTTGCGTCTTTATCCTGCCGATGCGCTGATGAGTACCTATAATTACGAACCGCTGGTCGGGCTTACCGGGTCGGGCGATGAAAAAGGACAGACGGTAAGTTATGCGTACGACAATTTCAGACGGTTGATCGTGGAGCGTGACCTGAACGGATTTATTACGAAAACCTATACGTACCATAAAAGGATTTTCAGTAATGCAGCCATCAGCCAGACCTATGAAAAACAAGGCTGCCCGGTTAACACTATCCCTTCACAAATCCCTTACAATGTAGCGGCCAATGCTTATACTTCGACACTTTCCCAGCAGGACGCGGATGACAAGGCGGCCGCTGATCAGAAATCTAATGGACAAAACAACGCTAATGTTAACGGCACATGTACGCCGGTAAGTGTGCCCGTTTCCTTTAACCTGGTGAATCATACCGGTCTGAGCGGGTACGTGGTAACGTTTTCGGGTCCCGGCTATACAAGCTTTAGTTTCAATACCAATAGTACAATGAAAACGGTCAGCGTTAATTCAGGCACTTACAGCGTTTCGGTTGCTCCGGTAGGCAGTTACACCCTCCAGCGGGTGTTCGACCTGACGGGCAAGGCGGCGCAGTACGGCCCGGGGACGACCTTTACCAATGTCATCATCAGTCCAGGTAACATTCTTACGCTTAGCATATCCCCTTATTAAACCACATTTGACCATGAATACGCTTATAATCCGCAATCATTTACTACCCAGAATTGCCTCCGTATTACTGCTGCTGCAGTGGTTTACCGCTAAGGCGCAGGAGGAGAACTACCTCAGAACGCGCATACCGCTATCCCCGGTAGCTACCGTTGCAGGTGTAGATGCCAATGCGTCAAACCCCTCACTGGTGCAAACCGACTTTGTCTATTACGATCTATTCGGTCGTACGAAACAAACGGTGGGGTGCCAGCAATCATTTACCGGAAAAGATGTAATCCATGCCGTGGAATATGATCTGATGGGCAGGGAGGCCAAACAATGGCTTCCGTATACCTTTGCCAACCCGACGCCGGGCGCTTACCGCCCTGCCGGAACTACCGAAACAGCGAGCTTCTACGCACCGGGGACCGCCGTGCCGGCGATCGCAACCACGAACGTGCCTTTCTCTATAACGACATACGACGGTTCTCCGCTTGCCAGGGTTACGGAACAAAGCTACGCCGGAGAGACCTGGCAAACCGGCTCGGGCCATACGGTAAAGACCTCATACGGGACAAACGCGGCCAACGAAGTGCGAAAATGGACCGTCAGCGGTACGGGAGCTTCCTATGCGATGTATCCCGCCGGCAAGCTTTTGGGCACCACCATCACGAATGAAAACGGCTACAGCGTCACACAGTACAAAGACCTGAGCGGAAATATGGTTTGTAAAAAGGTCCAGGCCGGGGCGGCGCTATATCTATACACTGATTACCTCTATGATGATTTTAATAATCTCCGTTACGTGGTGCCGCCATTGCCTACGCTGCCTGCTGCCGTTCCGCTCCCTTCTTCATTTTCGGAGAGCGACCCACTTTTTGCAAATTTTTTATACGGTTACCATTATGACGGCCGCGGCCGGATGACCGAGAAGAAAATCCCGGGTAAAGGATGGGAGTATTTCGTGTATAACAAAGCGGACCAGGTCGTGCTAAGCCAGACCCCATCGCAACTGGCCCTGGGCGTATGGGCTTTTTTTAAATTCGATGCCCAGGGGCACACGGTCATGACCGGTACACTGACAAGCGCAAGCAACCGGACGGCGTTGCAGGCGACAGCAGAGTCATTTGCGGGGCCCGCTTTTGAGGCTTTCACCAATACACCTGTCAATTACGGCTATTCAGATAATAGTTATCCTGACAACACCTTAAGCGCCGCAAAGGAAATTTGGTCCGTATCCTACTACGATGGGTATGATTTTCTTTCGAATGCAGCTATCAATCCCAATACCAGCGTATTCACAGCACCTGCTGCAGACAATCTTTACAGGGCGCCGTCGGGACTTGCAACCGGCACCCTGTACAAAGTCATCGGTGCACCTACGTCCACTTATTTGCTCAGCATCAGCCATTATGACCTTTACGGGCGAAACGTGAAAACCATCACGCAGTCCTTCAAGCAGGGGAGCACCAATGCGGGCAATTATGATGTGGCCGAGCAGGAATATAATTTCAGCGGCCAGGTCACTAAGAGTACCCGGCTGCATTATGTGTCGTCGGTACAACAGTTGAATGTGGTCAGCTGGAACAATTACAATGCCGGCGGCCAGAAAACTTCGGTGCAGCAAAAGATCAATACCGGGGCTGTTTATACGCCGGTAGCATTTGAGTATAATGAACTTGGCCGCCTGAAGACAAAACATCTTCACAGCGCCAGTTCCAGCGCAACTCCGCCGCTTTCCGGTTTTTTTCAACATGTTGACTACCGCTATAATAACCGGGGCTGGCTGACGAGTATCAATGACCCGGGCAACCTAAGCGACCCGGTATATGGGGGCCAGGACCTGTTTGCAGAGCAAATTGACTATGAGAGCCCCAGTAGCCTTTATACCCCTGCGACGCCGCAATATAACGGGAATATTAGTTCCATAAGCTGGCAGTCGCTCGCTAAATCCCCAATGGTGCAGGAACGGCGGGGGTACGTGTATTCTTATGATGCCATGAACAGGCTTACCGGCGCCGGTTACCGATCGCCGTCCGGCAATGACAAGTTTAGTGAGGCCATCACTTACGACGAATTGGGAAACATCCTCACCCTGAACAGGAATATAACCAACAGCACGACATTTGCAAACAAACTCAGCTACAACTATGGTGCAGGTTCGCAGCGCAGCAACGCCCTGAAGTCGGTTAGTGATTTAGGGACAGAAGGCTATAATGCAACCTTTGCCTATCATTCCAGCGGTAACGAAGCAAGTGACAGCAAATTGATCTCCAGCATCCAGTATAACGCCATAAATCTTCCGTCGCTGATTACCCTGGTGTCCGGGAAAACGATCAAGTTCTGTTATACCCCTACTGGCACAAAGCTGGAAAAGGTTACCGCCAATGCAGGCGGAGGAATTATCGAGGACCGGAGCTACATTTCGGGTATCGAATACAATGCGAATACGCTCGAAAGTTTTTATAATGAGGAGGGGCGGGTGATCAAAAACGGTACCTTATACAAACCGGAATATTCCATTACCGATCATTTGGGCAGCCCCAGGGCGGTGTTTGGAGATGATGGTAACGGGGTTTTCTCTGCCAATGATATCTTACAGATCACAGATTATTATGCCTTTGGAAAGCAGATCGCTTATCTGGACGATACCGGCCCGGTCTACCCCTATAAATTCAGTAACAAGGAGTATTCGGCAGACATCAACGGCTATGATTTCGGCGCCAGGCTTTATAACCAAAGTTTATCCCGCTGGAATAACGTGGATAACGAGGCAGAAAGCAGCCGCAGATGGAGCCCTTACAGTTACACCTATAACAACCCGGTCCGCAACGTTGATCCTGACGGTCAATCGGTATTTGATGTGATTCCCAGTGTCGATGAATTTGCACGTTACCTGATCTACCGGGACTGGACAGTAGCAAAAAGTGATATGTGGAAACCGACGACGAGCGCATGGGATCAGGGGCTGAACAATTTTTATGGTTTCATGGTCCATTTGACGCCCTTTGGCGGCATCGTTGATTTTACGAACGCAGCCCGGAAAGGAGATGTAGGCGGCGCGATGCTTGGTCTGGCGACTACGGCGAGTTTTTTTGTCAGTGATTTTATCCTGCCGGAAAATCCCGCAACTTATGTCACGGAAGAAGGATTCGCCAACTGGAATACGATCGATCCGGTGCTGGGGGCCATGGCCAAACAGGAGGGGACTGCCAGCTTCGAGGCCGCAAGGTTTGAAAAGTATTTGAGCGACCCGACCGATATGGCCGGTAAAATGAGGCAGTGGAAGGTAAATCAGGAGAATTCGACCGCTATGCTGGATAACACGCAGACGTGGATCAATAACAATTATGGTGAGGGGACCACTACGTTATACAGAAACTTCGGGCCGAACGAATATAAATCGATAAGAGAAAGCGGGGGGTTTTCCATTTCGGAAAATAATTATGCGGGCAAACAATTCTGGATTGGCGAATCCGGGCTTGACTTTTGGATGCAAACGCAATTTCAGAAGCAGTTCACGGTCAAGTTAACGATACCTACCTCTTTTGTGACGCCTGGTAATCCAAACTATCTGTTTTCTGAATACGGTCATGACCTGATCAACAATGTACCCCATGTGGACGGTTATCCGGGTGGAACGATCAGCAATAGCACAAATCTTTCTATCTTTAATTCTGCGATGACAATAAACTGGTTTCAATATAGGTAATATGGATGGTCTTGTTGAATTACGTGTAAAATTGATATTTTTTGAACAGGCGCAGCAATGTTTTCGTTTCCCTGTTCAAAATACGATCAGGGTATCGGTCTGGTTCAAAGACCAGCGTCCTTCTTTGCCGGCTGAAGTTGTTGTCGAGCATGAGCCGCTGCAGCTTAATACGGAAAGGTTTTTAAAATTGCGTGTAGTGAGAAATGAATTGTTAATGAAAAATTTTTTGGTGGACAACAAGCTTTTTTTAGGCCCGCACTACGAGGCGATTGGAGAGGCGACTATTTTACAAATTATTAAACAGTAACTTCCGGGACCTTATGGTAAAGCACTGACGGCATGACACAGGCAACGAATCCAAATCAGGGGTAAAAAAGGAAATTGGAGCTGGTCAGGGAATATTCAGGCACTGCGGGAAGTTTTGTAGACTTTTTGAATCATACGTGCCGTAAAGCGGGAAAACAAACAGGTAAAAAGCGATGCCGGCAGGAATACTGCGCCTTTTATTCTTTCAAAAGATCGCTGACCTTAACGGCTACAACTGCTTGCCGGTGCCCTTGCAAGTTCTGCAGGTGTTCAGCGTAACCACTTGCCCTTTACCATGGCACACCCGGCATTCGGTTTTGCCTTTTCCGCGGCAGCTCTGACATGGGGCAGAACTATTTCCTAACCCGGAAGCGATCGCATCTATCCCGCTGCCATTGCAACTCTGGCATTTCCTTCCGCCTTTCCCGGCGCATTCCGTGCAAGTTAAATAGGCTTTTATCGTACCTGATCCGCCGCAGGTATTACAGGCCTTGGGCTCGACCAGTTGCCTGAGCTCGGTGCCGTCGATCAACCGGCTTACGGCTATGGCAAAAACCTGGGAGGTATTGATATTGATGATCTTAAGCCGGAGCTTAAACCGGTTACCGAAGTTGGTGATCTTACCCTCCACCCAGCCGTCTATTTTAAAAAACGCCACTGCTTTTTTCACGGTCGACTCGTCAATGATTCCCTGGGAAACCAAATGGTTTTCGCCAAGTAAGGCCCGGATATGGTCCCTGTCCATGACTTCCAGGCCGTCGGCATTGATCAGGTTCATCTCGACCTGTTCCTGGATGTAACGGACCGTCGCGTCACGCTTGCCCTCCTCATTTGTAAAGTCCAGTAAACCCAGCCGGATAACATGCTTTCTTAGCGTTTTTAAAGCCAGGTCGTCGGTTACCGCTTTGAGATCATGGTCCAGGCTTTGTGCGTAGCTGAGTGTACTATTGATCAGCAGTAAGCATAATGCGGCGATATTCCTCATAATATTGGGTTTAAGTGGTTGGTTTGATAATCGGTCAGTAACTTCTCGATAGCGCCTGCTTCGGCGTGTTCCTTGTCATCATAGGCATTCGCTACGCTGATCCTGAAGGCATCTGTTACAGATCGCGTAACGCACGATATAATGGTTATTTTTAACTTGGCCCTGCTGACATACCGGGTAAATTCGCCGGATTCGAATGCGTTGCTGTAACGGCCGATAATGATATACTTGACACGAGAGGGCAGTTCTAGTTTATTCAATATGGTAGTATTGGCACTCTCTACCCCTTTCAGGTAGACGGAATGGCTGAAGCGATCCGTGAAAAGAGAAGTTGTTGTGCTCAGCTTTAAAGAACCGTAAAGGTTGGCGACCATTGAAGATAAACTGTTCTCTATGTCGTTGTGATCGTTAATGACCAGCAAAGCGATATCAAAGTTACCGCCGCCATCGTTTAAAAGCCGGCCGTCGGCGGGCAGTTCGCTGCGCTCAGGCGGTGGCGGTGAATGTGGTGGTTTTGTTTGCGTTTGCAGCGCTGTCGTATCAGGGGACCGGCCGGCTGGTAAGGCGGCCGGTTTGACATACTTATCGATGATGTATTTTGTTATCGGCTTTAACCTTTTCCTGGTCTCTAGAGGATGAAAACCGTAAGCTGTATAAAATTCTATGCTGTTATTTATTTTGATATACCACACCCTGCCGATAGCGCCGTAGGTGATGGTGTCCGGACGGGTGATCTTTTTCAACGCGGCTTTTTCTTTGTCAAAAGCAATGATGGCGGTGTCGCTTTTTTTGATATCGCAGGAACATTTTTCGTACTGCACCCCGGCCCAGTACATGCACTGCCCCGGCCAAAATATGGATATGCCCCCGATGGCAGTAATGATTACGAAAGCGATCAGCCAAATAAGCGGTAATTTAAAAGGAATAGGCGGGGAGACCCGCTTTTTTGGCAGTAACCAGGCAAGCATATGATAGTGTTTGTCAGCTGGGTTTTCGACTCTTCCTTTTAACAGGTATTCCAGCGGCCTGAATTTGTCGATATCTACGGTCTCGATAATATGCCTGTAACCGTCTTCCGCGCCGGGGCTTTCGAAAAACAACCGGAGCGTATCATCGTCTTTAGGTTCCCCTTTTTCTTTATAAACGATCAGGCACTCATCCCGTAATTTTCCCGGGCTCGGATGGGCTAAATTCTTTGAAAGTTCATTTGCTGCTTTGCGATCGTGATAAGTCCTGAGGATATTATTTTTCTCTTCTTCGGTCATTGTGAATAGGTTATCAGGTGAAAATAACCGGAATTTTCGGAAACTGCAAACGGTAAACCGGAAATAGCGGAATACAGGCGGAAATAGCGGAAATCATTAGTTTTTAGGCATTTAGGGCCTATATATTTGTCCCAGCGATCAGCCCTGATCCCGGCAAGCTACCGGGAAGAATTTACAGGACAGGTTGCAAAGGGAGCATAGGACGCGGTCGCCGGCAGCCGGTTTGGGAAGCAGTTACCAGCTTCCGCGTCCAACGCTCCACCCACTTCCCAAAAATTTAAGAAGCGTTTCTTAAAAAGCCAGTTGTAGCGCTCCCCGCGATCGGTTTCGCGGGGAACTACAGTTTATTCATTCTTTAAATTTTTGAAAAAATGTTCAATTTATTTTTGGCACTTTTCCTGGCATTCTCATGCCCGGGGCCTAAGCATACCAGTAATTCAGGTACCGTTATAACCACCTTGGATACCGGGGGAGAATCCGGGCACGTTCCGCCTAACCCACCTCCGCCACCTCCGCCGCCGCAAGGTTAGGCCGTTCGTAAGGCAGGGGCCCGGCCCCTGCCTTACTTTTTGCCCATGATGTGATTTCATTGTTTTTTTATATTTTAGAAAAACAATGTTGAAAAGACTGCTTGTCCTGTTACCGGTTTTGCTGCTCGGCCTGTTTTCCTGCCGCAGGGAGCGCACGTCCGGACAGGTGGTCAAGGACGCCGATTACAAAAAGGCTGAAGCACTGATCTATACGCGTAGCGACTCGGCGTTTTATTATTTTAACCGGTACATTGCCGGATCAAAGGACAGCCTGCAGATCGCGATGGCCTATAACCGGATGGCGATGATCCAGTCGGAGGCGGGCGATTATTTCGGCAGCCATGAAACCTTGCTGACCTCCCTGAGGTACCTTCATGAAAACCGCCGGCGGGACTGGAGCTGCCTTTCTTCAGATTACAATGAACTTGGCGTAAGCAACGTCAACCTGAAAAATTATGATGCAGCGCTCGGTTATTACGACCAGGCGATCAAATATGCCGAAGCCAAAGAATACCGCCTGATCTTTTTGAATAACAAAGCGCTGGTTTACCAGAAAAAGAAAGCGTACGCGCAGGCGCTCGCCATTTACCGCACGGTCCTTCCACAAACGGCCCCCAACAGTATAGAATACGCCAGGGTATTATCCAATATGGCCCGGACGGAATGGCTTCAAAACCCGGCTTATCCGGCCTTGCCTGCGCTGATGAAAGCGCTGCAGATCCGCCGGGCCCGGCAGGACCTCTGGGGACAGAATGCGAGCTTTGCCCACTTGTCGGATTTCTACGGCAGGACCAACCCTGACTCGGCATTTCGGTACGCGGCAGCAATGTACGCGGTCGCCAGCCGTTTGAACAGCCCGGATGACCGGCTGGAGGCCCTGGAGAAACAGATCCGTATGGCGCCGGCAGGTACGGCCAAATCCTATTTCAACCGGTACCGCTCGCTGGCCGACAGTTTACAGGATGCGCGCGCTGCGGCAAAGAACCAGTTTGCGCTGATCCGGTACGATGCGGAGAGGAACAAGACGGACAATCTGCGCCTTCAAAAAGAAAACAGCGAAAAAAAATACCAGATCGTCAAACAATATATTTTATTGGGCGCGGTCTTGTTGCTGCTGGTCGGCGCGGTGCTATGGTACCGGAACGCAATGAGGGCCAGCCAGCTGAGGACTTCAAAAAAAGTGCATGATGTGGTGGCCAACGGGCTGTACCGCATGATGTCGGCCGTGGAGAACAGGCTGCAGGTGGACCGGGAGGAATTGCTTGATCAGATGGAAGTGCTTTACGAGCAGTCACGCGATATATCATATGACCTGCCGCGGCCGGCGGCGGGGGAGATGGACCGCCGGATCGAACAGTTGCTGTTGTCTTTCGGGACAAGCGGCACGAAAGTGGCCATTGTGGGTAACGACGCCTCTTTTTGGAAGAACGTCGGCGCAAAGGCCTGCGGGGAGCTGGAACAGGTCTTGCAGGAACTGATGGTGAATATGAAAAAGCACAGCGGGGCAAAAGCGGTTGTCATCCGGTTCGAAATCCGGGGCAGTATGCGCTGCATTGATTACCGTGACGATGGTATGGGCTGTCGTGAAGACCTCTCCTGGGGTAACGGTTTGACGAATACGGGAAACCGTATGAAAGCGATAAAAGGCACATTTATCTTTGAGGCCAAACCCGCCGGGGGGCTGCATGTGCAGCTGCTTTTCCCGGTTACAAACCAGATCAGCAATGTTTAAAAGCGTACTAATCGTAGAAGACCATGAAAGCGCAAACATTTCCGTGCAAAAAACGGTAACCGACCTGGGTATCAGCCGTAAGCTGTATGCTTATTATTGTGACGACGCGCTGATGCAGATCAGGAAAGCCGAACAGGCGGGCGACCCTTTCGAACTGATGATCACCGATCTTTCTTTTGAGGAGGACAAGGACCGGAAACAACAGTTGCCGGACGGGCGGGCGCTCATCCGGGCGGTCCGGGACATACAACCTGCGCTGAAGGTGCTGGTGTTCTCCGCCGAGAGCCGGCCCGCCGTCGTAAGTGACCTGTTTACCCGGTATGGCATCGACGGCTATGTACGCAAAGCCAGGCGCGACGCGCAGGAGCTCAGGCTGGCGATCGAAGACCTTTTTAAACATAAACAACATATCCCCGCGGAGTTCCGCCAGGAATTACGCCAGCATAACGCGCATGCGTTCAGTGCCTACGATGTAACGATCCTCCGGCAGCTCTCCGGCGGAAAGCTGCAAAAAGAAATACCGGCCTACCTCCAGGCGAACGGCATTACCCCCTCCGGGCTGAGCAGTATCGAAAAGCGGCTGAACCTGATCAAGGAGGCTCTTGGCTTTTCGAAGAATGAGCAGCTGATCGCTTACTGCAAAGATAAAGGGATCATATAGGATACGCTACTCTTGCTATGCTGTTTGGCATAGTAATCATTCATTTTTATATGAATAGCCCGCTTTACGGTTTCCCGTAAAAAATCCTTCTGCTTACGGCATAGCTTTGAATTATTGAATCACCTAAACCTTATCACAAATAAAATGGAATATAAAGTTGTGCCGTTTACGGCGACATTAAACCAGCAGAAAGAAACGGCTGCGGCAGTAGCCACGCAATTGGGTAACCTCATCAGCAAACATGCGGTCGATGGGTGGGCATACGTCAGGCTGGAAAGCGTCTCGACGTTTGTCGAGCCGGATAACGGCTGCTTCGGTATCGGGGCTAAACCGGGTTATATGAGCGCGTTCCAAATGGCGGTTTTCGCAAAGGGATAACCATGAGATGGATTTTGCTCGCGGCCATCAGGCTTTACTGGGCGGTCATACCGGAACGGAAAAGAAGGAAATGCCTGTTCAGAACGACGTGTTCGCAATATGTGTACCGCCAGACAAGGGACAGGGGGCTTTACCGCGGCCTTGTAGCCCTGGCGTTCAGATGGTCGAACTGCAGGGCCGGGTATCAGGTTTTTGAGCATCCGGGGGAAGGAGTGAAGCGCATGATGCTGCCGGGCGGACGGATCATTGACGAACCCGAGATCGCGGAAAGACTGCTTTTGTAAAGGGTTGAAAAATCAAGATGAATGAAAACGGCTTTACTTTTTCTTTTCCTGATCAATACGGGCTGCAAGGGTGGCGTCGCTGTTACCGCGGATAAGATGGTGTATGTCTGTGACAGTAAGGGTGCCAAAAGATATCATTTCCGGGAACATTGCCGGGGCCTGAGCAATTGCTCGGTACGGGTGCTGAAGATCACCTTAGAAAAGGCAAAGGAAGAGGGTAAAACACTTTGTAAATGGGAAGACTGAAACGGAATCAATAAATTTTTTTCTATGGATTTTTTACACAAGCTGCTGGGCGAGGACCTGCAGGCGGGTTTACTGGTTATATTGAACCTTATCGTAATTGAAAGCCTGTTATCGGTCGATAACGCGGCGGTACTGGCTACTATGGTTATTGATCTGCCCAGGAAGCAAAGAAGCCGCGCGCTCCGCTACGGGATCATCGGCGCGTACGTCATGCGGGGCATCTGCCTGTTCCTGGCCGCCTGGCTGGTGCGGATTTGGTGGTTAAAGCCATTAGGGGGCCTTTACCTGATCTACCTTGCTTTTAATTACTTTAAACCCAAAGCGGCTAATAACGAAAAAGAGCCGGACGGAATAGATAAAAAAAAGAGTTGGATTTACCGCGCCACGGTAGGAGCGATGGGAGCTTTCTGGGCGACGGTAGCGTTGGTAGAAATCATGGACCTGGCTTTCTCGATCGACAACGTTTTCGCGGTCGTGGCTTTTACCGATCACCTCTACCTGATCTACATCGGTGTTTTTGTGGGGATACTGGCTATGCGTTTCGTAGCCCAGGGTTTTGTCAAATTAATAGAGAGATTTCCATTCCTTGAGCAGGTGGCCTTTATCGTAATCGCCCTGCTTGGGCTAAAACTTTTCGCCTCACTGCTTACGCACTTTTACCCGTCATCCGCTGTCGCCGTTATCCTCGAAAGTAAGACTACAGATATATTCGTCTCCGTTTTTACCGTCGGTGTTTTTTTGCTGCCGGTGCTCAGTGCCCTTGCTTTCAATTTCCCCAAGCGAGCGTCACAGCCCTCCACGCTGACGGAACATGCAGCAGATATTCTGGATTGACAAACGATAAATCAATTTTACGATATGAATCATCTTTACAAATTTTTCGCAGGGCTGTGCCTGATCATCTGCTCCAGTAGATGTACGACCGAAAAGGACCCGTTTTCCCAACAAGGCGTGGACCTTTACGGCAAGGACCTGCCGGTTACGCTGAACGCCTACAACGATCTGAAGACCGGTACGGACAGCCGGCAGGCGCAGGGAGCGCCATCCATGTACGTGGATTTTTCAGCGGGTATGTACACCGCTTTTGGTACACCGGTGATCAGGCAGCTGATGTCGGAGTGTTTCAATACCGTTCTTGACCGCCAGTTCGCTGTTTATAAACTCGTACAGGGGCAGGTAAGTCCTATAGCAGTACATAATCCGACCGAACTTGGCCAGATCGTGAATGATCCGAAACAATACCTGGACCGCCGCGCGCCTATACAAGCCGCAGTGGAAAAGATCGTCGGCGAAAAAAGTGACGCCCTGCTTATAACCGATTTCGAGGAGTGGCAGGATAACAGGGAAGTTACGTCGACAGCTTATTTAAAGATCGCTTTCTCGAAATGGCTGCAGGAAGGTAATTCCATTTCTTTTTTTATTGCCGATTACCGGGAGGGAACTATTGACAAACACATCTATTTCACCATATTCACCTACGGCCATCCGGCAGCGAATAGCCTGGTCACCAGGCTGCGGCCGAAAATGGCGGTCCTGCCGGCAAAGTTTGACCTGGCGACTGATGCCTATCGCCTGACGACCGAATACCCGGGAGCGAAGACCGGCGGGATTTTCTATGACACCGGTGGGAAGACTGACCAGGAGCGGAACGTACTCGACCTGCAGCCGGGTTACATCAATGGAATGGTTGAAAACAAGCCTTTTGAGTATTACCCGCTTGGAGTCAACTGGGAAACGATCGCGCAGACCCGAAAAGATTACGCGGACCAGGGGCAGTTTCGTGACCTTTTCCGCAGGTTATTTATCGACCTGAGTAATACCGACAGCTACCGTTATCAGCAGTTGGAAGTAAAGACCTTCGATGCCACCGCGGATTATGAGCGTTATGCCCGGTCTCTGGAAGTGAAAAAGCACAAGCCCAAACTGACCAAAGGAAGTGACGGCCAGGATCAGATCTCAGATAAAGAAACCGATGCGATCGCGCTGGCCTGCTATAATCCGGATGGAACAGTCAAAGCGGCGTACCGGTACGAACCACAGGAAGCGCAGCCGCTCACGGATGTGTTCGTGCTGAACCAAACGCTCTTTGGCAATACGTTCCGGACTGATAAAGCAAAAACGGAGATCGGCATCGCTTTTGCACCGGCATTCGCCCTATCTAAGATACCTGATCCTAAGGCTTTGATCCGGGTGATGGTCAGTCTGAGCAGCGTAACCGTTAATAGCACCAACCCGGTCCTGGAAAAGTTCAAATGGATGAACGCCGCCGGTACGGCCAACACCGCTCTTTACGGGTCGGTTATAAGCACTATCGAAGAACTGAAACCCACTAACAAGCCAATTTACACTTACTATATCAAAACAACTGAATAATCATATCAACACCATGGAATCAATTACCGCTTATGTTATCTCGGGTATTACGACCCTTGTGCTTTTACTCGTTGCAGCCGTGATCGCTACCACGATCAACTTTGAAAGAGGCAGCCGTCCAAAAGACGCGGCCAAAAGAAAGACCTGGTTCTGGGTGATCGGAGCACTGAACCCCGCCCTGATTTTTTTGCTGGGTTACTTCATTTTCAAACCCGATGCCAACGTGATGATCGTCAAACGATTTATCCACTCGCTGAGCATCGGTGCAGCCTGCGGGTTCGCCGGATACCTCCTGCTGGGATTCGTACTGAGTAAGATATATAAAAATGGCAAAATAGGCCACTGGTTTTAAGATTTAAGATGATGGATAAATTATTTGTAATAGCAGTTGGCGGAACCGGCATGCGCTGCCTGGAATCCTTTGTACACCTGTGCGCGATCGGGATGTTTGACAGCAGGGAGATCGAAATCCTGACCCTTGACACAGATCAGACGAATGGGAACAAAGGGAAGGTAGAAGAGCTGATCCGGTTGTATAACCGGGTAAAATCATCAGACACCCAGGAAGGAGGAACGCCAAATGCGAATACCTTTTTCTCGACCAAGCTGAACTTATACCGCTTCTTTACCAACTATTCGGAAAGGGGGAGAGAGAATTATAAAAACCTGTCCCGGCTTTCCACTGGCTCACCGGAACAGCAGCGGGACAATAAATTATTGTCAGACCTTTTTTTGGATACCCAGTCCGTACAGGAGTTCAACCTTGCTCACGGTTACCGCGCGCAGACCCATCTGGGTTCCTTGCTGATGTACCACGGTATTGCCGAGGCTGCCAGGCATGTCGCCGAAGGCGGGCAGGTGCAGATCCAGGAACGGGAACTGGAACAATTCATCGCCAAACTGGAGCGGGCCGGCGAAGCTGCCAGGGTGTTTGTATTCGGTTCTGTCTTTGGCGGTACCGGCGCTTCGTCTATTCCGATCCTGCCGCAGGCGCTTCAGGACTTTGTCAGGATCCGCTCGGCGGGGGCTTCCAGTATCGATCTTGGAAAGGCCAAATTCGGCGCCACGCTGCTGACGGAATATTTCACCTTCCGTAAACCTGACGATAAACAACGATCAGTAAGGGAAGACAGCGTGATCGCAGATGCGTCCTTTTTCCCCTTAAACAGCCAGGCTGCACTGCAGTTTTACCAGAGCGATCCCACTGTTCAACGTTCCTACAAGCTGCTTTACCATATAGGCTGGCCGGTAGAGAGCAAAAAAGCGGATGGCGGGCGGGACAGCGGCAAAACGGTCACCGGCGGAGCGGATCAGAAAAACGCGTGCCATATCACCGAATTGCTGGCGGCTTGCGCTGCCTATGATTTTTTTACCCGCAATTCGTTATTGGATGGCCCTAAGGCGACCTATTTGTATAAAGCGGCAACGTTCAGCAATAGCGCCTTTAGTTTTACGGCCGAGGACCTGGTCGGCAACTCGGAACGCACCGGGGAAATCTTCGCCAACAAACTGGGCGCTTTCTTTTCACTTGCCCATATCTCGCTGACTGCGAACGGCGGTGCACGGGGCGACCTGGGTATCAAGGCTTTTATTAATCTGCTTCAGAAACAAAAAATAAATCAATATGACAGCATCGACGAAACGCAATGCAAGGACATGAACGATTATTTCAAACACTTCGCTTATACGTTCGACAATGACAAATTCCTGCCGGGATGGCTATACCAGCTACGTAGTTCGATTGCGCCGGGGAGCTTTATCTTCAGCAGCAGGGCCTTCCCCGATAACGAGGCCGAGTTGAACAGGCTGGATGTAGGGGCCCTTTTTTCGGATGAAAAATATCACTGGCCAAAAAGCCTGATCAGCAGCAGGTACAGCACCTTTGTGTCCAAACTGATCGAAACCGGCCCCGGTGAACAGCAGAAGGCGAATACCATCAAAGAAAAGTTCCTCGCTCACCTTTACAACGCGCTATCCAATTCACAGGGCTTCCGGCTCAACTAAAGCAATATCCGTCATGCCAAACCAGATTAAAGCACTTGTCATCAAGGTCAAATCTTCCACAGAGCCCCAGGGCGTGGCCTTTGCCTGGGATAAGCTTCCGCAACTTGAAGTTTTTACCAGGAATATCCTCATCCCGGAGATCGCTGTCGACCAGCAGGGGAACTCCGCTGTTAACATCGGCTCCATCGTTTCGGGGATGCCTACCGTTTTTGCGCGCGCTGCCCTGTTTGACAACGCGTTGAACAACGTACAGGACAAAAATGCAGAAGCTGCGGGGCTCATGCTGTTCTATAAATCCCTGATCAGCGAATGGAAGGGTTTTATCAGCTGCCTTGCGCTGAATTACAAAGATATCAGTATCCAACGGGTGCCGCTGGCTTATACCGATGGCCTGCCTATCGGGGAGACGGGTAATATTTATGAACCTAAAGGCGCTTTTGGTAACGCTTTGTTCGGGCGCAGGCCGCTGTGGTGCGACCAGGCGCTTGCCGAAAATGCGGAAAAGGTCCCTTTTATCGACATTATCTCTTATAAAGGACAGGTACTGGGCGGCACCTCGCCGGATTGCCTGCTCTTCACGTCTGTAGCTTACCGGCTGGACGACCGCCTGCCTTTTGTCAGTCTGCAGAATGGCCGGCTGACCGACCCGCTGACATCGGACCTGCGCCCCGACGAGCTTTACAAACTGTATGGCTATGCCAAACATATCCTGAACAATATGGAGGGTTTCCGCCGCCAATTCGACGGGCTGGAAGCGTCTATACGGCCTGATTACAGCGCGGTATCCGCGGCATTAAACGCCTGGATGATGGACATGGTCAGCTATCAGCAAAGTAAAAACTTTGCCAGGCTGGAGCAGCAGACCCCTCCGGAGGTAGGCGCGCTTTTTCAACAGCCGTTCGCCAAACTGTTTAACTATTCGACCATTCTGTATGGTTCGGAAGGGGTCATCTCCACGGATGCCACTTCGGATTCCAGTATTGCTTTCGACCCCAAGGATTTGCTGCTCCCCGATTCTACGGAGATCGTTCAGTTCGATTTCGGGAAACAAGGGGTGATGACGCGTAACTATCTGAACGATAAGCCTATTCTTTTACTGAGTGCGGAGACCAGGGGCCAGGCCAGCCACTTTGCTTATTTTTCCCTGCCGCTTACCCCGCTGGCACTAAACGTCTTCGGCGCTAACCTGGATGCGTTGGCGGGGCTCAACGAGACCGCGAACGTAACCTCCCGGATCACAGCAGTCTATGACCCGGGCCAGCAGGGCGGTGAAAAACTGATCGTTCAGCTGAAGCTGATCACCGATACGGGCAACGAGATCATCAAGCAGGTGGTGTACAACGTCATCCGCGAAACGATCATGAACCGGGACGTGCTGATGTGGCCAAACTTTATCTCCAAGCAGTGGGGTCGGTACTTTTTATACTCCGAGATACCCCACAACGATGCCCGGTTCCAGGCCACGCCTTTTATCGGTAACGTGAACGACGACTTTTTCAGGATCGCCCTGGACGCTGCGGGGAACCCGCTTTACCTGGCGGCTAAAGGGCGCACCGCCGATCTCCCCAAAGAGCAGGGGGTAGCCGCCAAACTGCATATCGCCTCAAATAATGCTGTGGCAGATAATAAATACAAATATGAGATCTATGAGAGCAACCAGCCTTTTAAAGGCCTGCGGTTTGCCCATGCAGGCGTTCCCTGCGGTTTCGGGGTGATCCGCTACACCGGGATGACCGGCAGTAAGACGCTGCCGGTTAACATGCTCAGCGCTTTCCGGAACCTCTCACCTGCCTTTTTAGGGGTTGATTTTGGTAGCACCAATACCTCCGTGGCCTACTGGTCGGATGCCCAGAACAAAGTTTGCGATCAGGTGCGACTCAGCAATAAACGCGTGTCCCTGCTGGGAAACGACAATAAGAATAATGATGAACGCCCTGCAGTGGAAGATGAGATATTCTTTTTCCAGAATGACGAGATCCTGACCAATGCGATCAAGTCGGTACTGACCTTGCACGATACCCGCAGGGTCGTGAACGAGAACGGGCTACAACAGGATTCTCTTTTATCACAGGCTGTCAAAGGCGGTTTTCCCTGTTTTGAAAAGAACCTGCCGATCGATTCGGCGACGGACAGCCGTTACATCCTGAATTATAACCGGGTGGGCAGCGCTGAACTCGTCTATAACATGAAGTGGTCGACGCAGTCCCTTGACAAGAGCTATAAGACCGCCTACCTGGGTTCGCTGCTGCTGCATATCTATGCGCAGTTATTCGTCGAAGGTCATGAACCGCACACCCTGAAGTGGTCGTACCCCTCCTCCATGGGCAAGGCTATGCTCAACGAGTACCGTGCGATCTGGGATTCGCTGGTCGCCGTCAACCCGCTCAACAGTACGGTCAAGCTGAAGACCTACCGGCCTTCGGACCTTTCCAGCCTTGGTGATACGGCCGGTGAGAGTACCTGGGCGGCGGCGGGCAGTACACCGTCATGGGGAAATGCGCAAGGCAGCAGTGCCTGGTCAGCGGCCCCACCGGCATCGCCCGCGTCCCCGGGCTGGGGGGCGACCTCCGCGCCGGAGGCCACACCGGTAGAGATCCCCTCGGATAAAGGGCCGGTACGTTTCGATTTTGAGGAACTGAACGATAATGAATCTTTATCGGAAGCCTGCGCTGTTGCCAATTATATGCTGCGGCCGGGCGGTTATGCGGTAAGCCAGGGGGAAATGCTGCTTTGTTTTGACATCGGCGGGAGTACAACAGATATTACCGTGCTCTCCGACCTGGGAACCGGCAAGGCCATGATCAAACAAAATTCGATACGTTTTGCCGCTGAGCGCCTGGCGCAGGCGACGAAGTGTTCTCCTAACTTCAAACGTGTTCTGTTGAAGGTGTGCGAGCAAAAAAAGATCTTCATCCAGGGTTTGAACAAGGGGGAAGACAAGTTTTCGGCTGCTACCGCGCCGTATTATTTCGAGCAGGTGGTCGACCGGTTGGAAGCGGCGGATTTTGAAAGCTTTTACCGGCTCATCGCCGCTGAATGTAAGGAAATGATGAGCGTAAACCTGTATATCACGGGGCTGATTATGTTCTATTCCGGGCAGCTGGTAGGCAAGCTTCGCGAGGAGGTTGTCCGTTCGCAGGACGCTACGGAGCTGGTTAAAAGAACGCAGCCCCGGGTCCGCATTGCTTTTGCGGGTAAGGGCGCGCGGATATTCGACTGGTTTAGCGCAGTGGATGAAAAAGCGGCTGATGACTACTACACGCAAATGTTTCTGCGCGGTATCGGCGGTGAAGCGGTAGCCCGCACGACCATTGTCCCGTTTTCGCTCAGCCCGCTGAAGATCATCGATATCAATTCGCAACGCGGGAAAGATAACGCCGACATCAAATATGAAGTATCCAAAGGCCTGGCCATCCCAACCAACAGGACAAAGATCCTGGTGCCCAAAAATAAGCAGGCGATCGAAATCCTTGGCGAAGACAACTTCTGCATCGTAAAGCCAGGCGGCCAGGTGGAATACCTGGAATCAACCAATTCGGTCATCCCCGAAATGCTGGAGCACCTTGGTACGCATTTTCTTTACCGGGTGAAACCGGGTAAACCACCCTGTCCGCGCTTCATGGACTTCGCCGATCTGTTCTACCGGGTGAGCTCCGCCATGTTCGGGCTGAAAATGACGCCTGCGGATTTTATGGAAGGGTTCCTGGACATGAATATCGAAAACTACATCCGGTCGATCCCGGAATTTACCGAGGCGCAGAGCCGCAACAATAATGAACAAAAGAAATTTGACTATGTCGCCCCGGTGATTATTCTCGAGGGGATGAAATTTTTTGAAAGCCACCTGTTGAAGGGTATCCAGACCAGCTAAATGAACTACAGTGTCGTTGTAAAAGTTTCCAGGCGGTCGGTCGCCTTTTGGTACCAGGCCGGCGGCAAGCGGTACAGCCCGCTCCTGATGAAGGGCGTCAGCGAAGTGCCGCTATACTTTTACGTGCGGGATAACCAGTTTGAATTCGGGATTTCGGCCCGTGACCGTTTTTACCGGCACGATCCCGACGCTTTTGGGGATTATTTTGAACTGATCGGCGACCCGGTCCGGCATTTTATGCTGCACGACAGCCCCAAGCGGGTGAAGCAGCTGCTTTACTATGGGATCGAACAATACCTGTCGCACTTCCTGCTTACGGTCATGTACAAAAATGACGCGATCGAAGCTTACCGGGGTGCGTTTCCCTTGAAATTTATCTTCGGACCGGATCTGGAAGAACCTGAACGGGCCCTGGTGGCGGAGATGTTCCGGGAAGCGGGCTACCGCACGGTCTCCGTGCTCAGTTATTCGAACCTGTTGATCGAGCATCTCCGTAGTGCCGGTATCGTGGGTGGCCAAAAGGCAGTACTGGTACTGACCGGTCTGGATGGCACCTTGTATGCGGAACTTTATAAGAACGGAGCGGAGGGGCCCCTGACCAGCATCGCCCTCCCCAATCAGGGTGCCGACCCGCGGATCAGGATACTGGCGGGCATGATCCTTACCTATATCACCGACCAGTGTCCGTACCTCGATCTGGACACTGGTCGTGAACTCAACACATTAATACCTTATTGCGCGAACTTATTGCAGGATCCGCCGGTGATCCTGACCGGCGAAGCCGAGTTGAGCACGGGCGATAAGTACTGGTTCAGGATCAACATGACGAAAGTGGAGGAAAGCCTACAGTATTACAGCGGTGATCTTGCCGCCAATACCGCCATCACGGACTTGTTGAGGCGGGTTGGTGTCCTGCCGGAGGATGTGGTGGTGCTTTTAGCGACAGGCGCGATCCAGACACCTTATTTTTCCCGGCGCCTCCTGAAGCAATATCCGCGGGTACTTCCTATTGAACCTGTCCATACGGATGGGGCTATGCAGCTGGTCTTCCGTAAGGCGGGGCCCCGGCCGATTACGCCGCCACCGGAAATTAACAGCGTTCCGGCAATCCCTGGGCCGGTCACCCCGGAACGGCCAAAAATGCCGCCCGCGAGACCGCCTGTACCGGCGGCCCTGCAGCGGGGAAAGCATGAGGCGGCGGACAAGCGGCCTCCGCTGCCGGCAGCTACACCAAAAACAAGCCCGGTGGTACCGCCGCCATTGCCGCCTGTGAAGAAAAAAACAAACCCATAAATAGATGGCTATACAACTACAAAAAAAAGAGACTGTTTCGCTGACGAAAGTGGACAGTGGCCTGCAGCGGATCGTCGCCGGTCTGGGCTGGGATCCGGCAACAGTAAACGGGCACCCGGTAGACCTCGACCTGTCTGTGTTCATGATGGGCGCAGGCGGCAAACTGGTCAGTGATGAATTTTTTGTTTTTTACAATAATCCGTCCAGCCCCGACGGGGCCGCATTCTATCCCGTCGACAGCAGTGCGGGAGAAGGTGATGGTGACGATGAAGTGATCCGGGTGGACCTGCTCCGCGCGGATCCCCGCGTGGAGTTCCTCTATTTTGCGGTCACCATCGACCGGTCTGAAGAGAGAGCCCACCATTTCGGACACGTACAGAACGCCTGCATCCGCATCCTGAACGCGGACACTAACCAGGTGTTGTGCGAGTACCGGCTGAACGAACATTTTTCAGGCGAAGACTCTCTGCTCATCGCTACCATGGCCCGAAACGAGGGTGCCTGGGACCTGGAGGCGGTCGGGCAGGCTTTTATGGGCGGCCTGGGCACGCTGGCCGAGATGTATCAATAACGTGGCGACTGAACCATGGTACAAAATCAATAAATCAACAAAGATATGGCAAGTTTTAATTTAAACAAGGGAGAGCGCTTCTCGCTCTCCAAAGCAGCGCCGGGGCTTTCCCTGGTGAAGATCGGTATGGGCTGGGACCCGAACGATCAGCCCGGCGGGCCGGAATTTGACCTGGATGTTTCGGCGTTCGCGATCGGTTCCGATTTTAAGATCCCGTCCGATTCCTACTTCGTCTTTTACGGCCAGGTGAATATGGGCAATAAGATCGAGGATGCCGTGGAAAAGGGGCTGTACCGGCCGTATACGGAAGATGGCTCGATCACGGGCGCGATCGATGACCCGGATGGCAGGCGCAGCGACGGGGATGATGATGAAGATATGCTGATCGACCTGAACAAGGTAAGCCCCCGCGTGGAGCAGATCATCATTTGCTGCACGATCTGTAAGTACCCGAACGACAACAAAAAGGACAGGCGGACGCTGGACCTGAACTTCGGGCAGGTGGAGGATTGTTATATCCGGATCGTTGACCAGAACTCGGGTGAGGAGATTACGCGTTACGACCTGAAAGACAAGTACACCAATGAGGACGCGGTCGAGTTCGGCCGTTTGTTCCGCGTGGGCAGCACCTGGGAGTTCGAGGCGATGGGGCGCGCCCACACCGGCAGTTTGCAGACTTTAGTAGATATGTACACCTAAATTTTAAGACAATGTCATTCAACCTGAACAAAAATGAGGGGGCCTCGAGGCCTTACAAGAAAACGAATTTCGATCTGTCCAAGAGCGATAACGACACGATCAGCGCAGCACCCAAAAGGCCTGCCTACTGGTTGTTCGCGCTTGTGGCGCTGCTGGTCACCGGCGGCGCGGCCTGGTACCTGACCGGCCGGAACACGTCTGCAAAGCTGCCGGAAGGGGATACGACGCTGGCTACGCGAGCGGCAACCTCCGCGGTTGTCAAAGATTCGGCTGGTTTAAAGAGCGAACCTGTCGGGGCTGATGTGGGCGTTGCGGCTTCAAAACCGATAACGGCGGCCTCGTTCAAGGCGGGTTCGGTTAAGCCGGGTGTAGCGGCAGGCGTGCTGGCGGGTATACAGGAGAAAATAAAAGCCGGGGGTGATAGGAAGGTCAGCGTATTTGGTTATGCCAGCAGTGAGGGGAGCCAGGAGTTGAATCAAAGGATCTCGCAGGGTCGGGCGGATGCCTATAAACGGTTGCTGGTGAAGGCAGGAGTCGCTGAAGGGCGGATCACCGCGCTGGGCAGGGGGGTGAATAATCCTGTTGCGCCGAATGATACGGAGGCCGGCAGAAGGAAGAACAGAAGGGTAGAGATACTTTATTGACATGAGGGCGGAAGAGACCGGCGAGCGGCAAATGGGCCTGCTGAACCTGATCGTACTGGTGCTGTCCATCTATGTCTTAGGTGCTTTGCTCGTTGATACGCTGGTGAAATTGCCACCGGAAACGTCCGTGCTGCTGAGGTATATCGACCACGGGATCTGCGTGTTTTTCTTTATCGAATTTTGCGTGCGGTTTTTTCATGCCCAAAACAAACTGGCCTTTATGCGCTGGGGATGGATCGACCTGGTCTCGAGCATTCCCGCAGTCAACTTTCTGCGCGCCGGGCGATTGCTCCGGCTGATCCGTTTATTACGGCTGATCCGCGCTTTCCGTTCCACGCAAACATTTGTCAGGCACGTGTTCAAAAACAAAGCGAAAGGCGCATTCACATCCGTTGCGATCCTGGCGGTGCTGCTCATTATCTTCTGCTCGATCGGTATCCTGCAGGTGGAGAAAGACCCGGCCAGTAACATCCGGACCGCGGAAGACGCGATCTGGTGGGCCTATGTCACGATCACCACCGTAGGTTATGGGGATAAATTTCCCGTCACCACGGAAGGCAGGATCATCGCGTCGATCCTTATGACGGCGGGCGTGGGGCTGTTTGGGACATTTACGGCTTATGTAGCAAGCTGGTTTGTAGAGTCCGGGAATGCGTAGTTGATTTGAGTTCGGCGCTTATGGTTTCCCGTAAGGTCGCCCGACAGCAATCGTATAACTTCACATTATAAACTATTATAAAATCAATAAAAACACAATATGGAACAAATTAGAGCAATTAAACCAGGACCAAAGCCTAAAAGGGAGGACGGAGAATTGGATGAAAGAAGACGGGTCACACCCGAGAAAAAACCCGAATATCCTCCTTTAAAGCCGCATATACATAAGCCCGGTGAAAAGCGTTGATTAGTAAGGATAATGCATCGTTGATAAATCGGCGATGCTTTATCAGTTAGGTAGAATAACTTGTAAATTTTTTGTTTGGATTTCGCTGAAAAATGCCATTAAAGCTCGGGATGCAAGTGCCTTGTAATTATTGCACTTTAATGCGTCTTTAAAGATCGTACCGTGCCGGGGTTTGTATGTAAGTTACATTTGTTTTTATGCAAAGCGTTCATTATTATTGTAATACCTAAAAATAACCTTATCATGACATACACAAACCGCCACGCAAGGCGCCTTCTTCGCCCTAATGCTGGGCAGAACCACAACTAGTTGACATTTTTGAACTGCCGGTCGAGTGCCCGCGGTCATGCATTGTATAATTTGATTTTATTTTATGGAAGAAAAGGAACCAACGGGCACTGAAAACAACAGTGGAGTGAGCAATGAAGAAAATGCGCCGCCGGCCATACCGCAAGCGCCGGCAGATGATCATAACCCGATCCGGCTTTCTTCACTTAAACCCAACGATGAACTGATCAAAAAACGCGGTTTCCTGCTGACGCTTGACCGCTCCGCCACGTCACAAGACCTGCTGGATACCGAACTGACAAACATCAGGGAGCGTTATGCTGCCTTGTTAAGAAATTATGAAATGCTCCAGGCCCACCGACTTGCGGCTATGCAGGAACAGGCTGTTCACCGCCGAGAGGAGGGAACTTTTTTAATAGATAAACAGCAGGCGTATCAGACCTACCTTTCCACCCTAAAGGATGAACGGGTGGAACTTGACGCGCATCTGGCAGACCTTTATACGCAACTGCGGCAAATACTGGCCGGTCTGGGTGCCGCCAAGGAAGGTATTGTGACCTCCGCGCTTAAACAGTTGGAAGGGGAAGTGTTGCAACTGATGAAACTAAGCCAGTCTCTGCAGGATGACCAAAACAAGGCGTTAGAGGAGCGTTTCGTTAAGGAACAGGACGCTTTCCGGGCCAAAGCCGATTTCTGGCGCCGTTTGCTTGACGAGCACCGGGGCCGTTACGAACAAGTGACCAAACGGCTGAAGGTACTCGCCGGAGACGGCGTGGACCCGCAGACGGCGAAATTGTTGCTTTACCTGGGTGGTGTAGGCGCGCTCGTCAGCGGCTGGTGGTTTGCAATATGGTCCGGGCCTTTACCGCTGCAGGATGAACGCAATAATATCGCTGGTAACAGCAACCTGCGGTTTTTTTTCCTGGACCATATCGGCAAATACCTTGGTCAGTTCAGCCCTCCGGTCATGGTACTAATCATCCTCGCCTATTTGGTCTTGACTGGCTTGCTGAGTTGGGGCTGTCATCACCTTCTTATCCGTTACGGGCTGATCGCGGACCGCCGCAAACTCAGGAAGCATCCTAGACGCGATCCGAAGGAAAATGATAATTTTAATTTTGATGTGGAAGAGATGGAAAAGCTGTTGGAAACGCGCATCAGATCAACCGCCTGGTGGGGCTTTTGGCTAAAGCTGATGCCGGTCATCTTAGCACTCCTGCCATTGCTTGGCGTCATCGCGCACCAGTTGACCGTAGACGCTGCGGCGATAGAAAAGACCAATAAAGGCCTTGTCGCACAGGGTCGTACGCCTTTGGACGCACCTACTTTTCAAAGCCTTTTTGATTCCATGGTGAATGAATTCATCGGGACCTCTATTGCGATCATGTTCTCGGTGTTTATGATCCTGTACCTGAGCCGGGTTTCCGAGAACCGGTATCACCGGCAGGAGGAATCGGCAAGGGGCAGCCGCAGTTGGTTCCTTTACGTCGGATTCGTCGCTTTTGGGCTGATGATCATGGCGATGATCCTGTACCATTATAACCTGCCGCCTTTTGACGAATTGCGCCGGGTCGCTATTTTCGGTTTCGTAGTAAGTTGCTTGGCTACGGCCAGCAGCCTGTCCTATGGCTATATATTCAACGGCCTGCGTTACAATGCCGATGTGCTTTTGTATGCCATCGAGGGGATGAATAACGTCGTGCAGTATTACTCCAGGCCTATACGCGTGAATTACACCAGTTACCAGCAGATAAGGGATCGTATCGGGCTGCTGCAGCAAAAGATGTTTGACCTGATCGAGGGGCGCGCAATCCTAGCCTCGGCAATCGCATCTGGTAAAGCGGTTTCACATTCCGAAGTGAAGCCTTTTCTCGTAATGTCGCATACAACTGAAGACGAGCAGCCGGCGGCACAGCCGGAAAAGTCCAGAAAGGAGAAAAGGCAATTGCGGGAACGCGTTTCCGAAACCGCAAAACAAGCTTATCGCAGCGTGGTGAGCGTATTCCATAAACCGCAGCCTTTGCGCAGCGATCACACCAGCGAAGAGTTTCTGGACGAATTGAAAGTTAGCTCAGCTGACCTGCGCTATTTTCCCGAAACCGCCACCGCACTCAAAGAGTTGCACCAGCGTATTCGGGAATTCTGTGACCGAAAGACAACTATTACGCAGGAAGAGCATAACTACTGGCATAACCAGGGTACTTGGCATTCCATTACGGACCAGATACGGAACAACCGTGCCGACGTCTTACGCTTGGAACGACAAATAGAGGCTATCCATGAGCAGGGAATGACCGAAAGCGAGAACCTTAAGCGCCTGCAACTACGAGAGGAAACGATGCTCAAAGAAGGTTATTACACCGGGATCTGGTTCAGAGACACCGACCCAGCCCAGCAATTGACCATCAATTAAACTTATTGAATTATGAGACCATTGATCCCCTCACGGACATCCATCCTGCAACGCTTACGAAGCTTCCGGCGTTCAAAAGATAATAACAAGTCTGTTGAACCGGCGGAAGCCGAAAAAACGGAGGACGCTCTACACGAGGAACTCCGGCAGAAACTAAATAACATTATGGCCATCGGCGGTTCAGAGAACGAACTGATCGAGAATGTACAGGCCCATATACTTGGGTCGGGCGAATATTACCAATCCATAGGCAAAATGCATGGTCGCATCGGCGCACGGGATTTCCAGATGCTGAAAACGGCGCGCACCTATGCTAACCTTATTACCGAACGCGTCGTATCCAGCCTGAAAGGCCGTATCGCTGCCCTGAACCTTCTGATCAGCGATAAGGGGACGGAACTACAGAAGCTTCGCGAGCAGGAAGCCGGTTGTCTGGAGAAACTATCCGAACTAACCGACCTGCGCCACCATGACCACAAGCAGTTCAACAGGTTCAATGCGAGGGTATATCTGACCGCGGCCCTGCTGATGATCCTGGCAGATATTGCCGTGTCTGTTAACTTGGTCGCCTTTTTTGGCATCGGTCATCAAGCCCCGGACGCGAGTTTCAAACAAAAACTGGGAGACCCTGAACTGATGCTGTTTTCTTTTGGTATCGCATTGTGTACCGTTTTTGTCAAAATATTTTACGACGAATACATCAATAGTAAACTGGGACATATGCAGCAGCATGTCCGCGAGATGGCGGCCGAAAAGGCGAATATAGGTTTACTCGTCGCGGAACTGGCCCTGAAATTCTTGGTCAAGGCCTGTATACTGATCGCCCTGCTTTGGCTGTTGTATAATTTAGCGGAATACCGAACTTATTTCACCCTTTACAGTTCGCTGAAAACAAAGGTAGCAAAAATGGCACTTGACCCACGTACCCGTGATGTGGCCGATGTACTGCTCAAAAGCTTTGTGGGAATCACGGTGATCGTTCCGGTGATCAGTGGCATCGCACTTTCCGTGGCGCTTAAGATCATCGCCAATCGCCGCGCGCTCATCAACTCGGAAAAAGCTGCTGCTGCGGCGTCCAATAATTGCCTTCTGACCCAGGAGATGCTTCAGGAAAAAACATATTTATTAAAGAAACTGGAGCAGTACCTCGAGGAATGGGAAAACAAAAAAGAGAAGATCGATCTGCAGTCCGCTTATTTCGTACAGGTGTATGAACAGGGTTTCCGTATCAGTTATCGAGCCCATCACGGGCACGATCTCTACAAACTTATTGAAGAGTATCGAAATGAGGTTGTAAATCAAACCTTTAACCGCCGACTAAATTCAAATTAATATGAAAGCGAAATATTGGTTATTTATTGTCCCTTTGTTGTGCTTAATGGCCGCCTGTGGCTGTGGGTCTGGTAACCGAGCGACGACGGAGACCCTGGATAAAGTTACAGAAACGCCGGGCGCTGCAAATGTTGTGGTCTTGTGTGATGTTTCTGGAAGTGTCAGTCTTCTCGGTACCCGTGATACCGCCGGTCTTGTACAGCGTACCGCTGCAATGCTGAAGGGATGCTCTGAACTCATCAGGCATTATCCGCCCGGGTCTATGATACGCTTCTACCTGATCGGCTCTAACGCATTTGAGCACCCTTTTATGGAATTGCAGCAGCCCGAAGTATATCAGCTCAACCAGGACGAGATCATCGAATCGTTTGAACAAGCAGACAAGCGAATAAAGCACGTAATTGATTCGGCGCTTCGTTCGGCTGAAAACAATACCTGTATCCTGACCTCGGTTGAGAATGCCTATAGGTCTTTCCGGCAAATGAGCCGGGAAGCCCCACTGGCACAAAACGAACTGATCATTTTCTCAGATATGGTCGAGCAATGTGAGGATTCACCGGCGGGTCATGTGATGATGGACCAGCGGCCAGGGCGACCGCTTTTGAACACGAAGGATAGCAGTTTGCTGGCCACCTACCAGGGAGATGAATCAGTTCAAAAAACTATCATCAATATTCGCATTTGTATGACCACACCTTATATGCCTGTCAGCGTCGCCCATAATATACAAAAAGCCTGGACCGGCATATTTAGCCGTATGGGCTCCAAGCAGGCGGCGTCCGGTGACCTAATCTTTGAGTCCACCGCCGCGTTCAACCCTTATAAGAACTATGTGGTAAAGGAATAATTATTATAATAGCATTCCTACCTAAAGTATTTTAGAAAGTTATGCCTAGCGAAATTAAGATTCAATACCTTGCTTTTTCGGAATTAATATGGTTACTTTTATTTATAAACCTTAACACATCATGAAGAAATCATTGCTCATTTTATTCCTGGCTGCAGGTTCGCTTGTAAGCGCCCATAACTCAACCCCAACCCACGCTAAACGCGCTGTCGCAACTTGCGTCGGCGACAATCCTTGTAAAGCTTGTAAGAATTGTAAATACTGTAAGCGTTGTGCCAAGGACGGTAAGACTTGTGGTGTATGTAAAAAATAGGCAGAAGGTCATTAGTTTCGGAGCCGTCTTGCGATTATTAAGTATAATCTCCTTCAGGAGCGAACTTGCTCACCTGCACGGCGAATTATCGCATAAAATCCATAGCTTATAACCTGACTAGCATAAATTACTGATTAATTCAAAACTTAAAACAGCTTTGAATTACAATTCCCCAAAATAAAGAGTAAAAGCACAAAGAATGAAAAATAGGCTCTACATGATATTAATGATATTGGCGATGGCGTTAATTCAGGCATTTTTTTTTAATGATACTAAACCAGTAGATTCCAACCCCGATAGTAAATTTGAAAGTAATTGGCATTCGGCAACAGGAGAGGTATACATTGATATTGGTCGCATTTTAGTGAAAAATAACATACCATGTTCCGATATGCTAATACGGGAGTCAGTCGCTAATCGTAACGAATATATAGTTGGTTGCCGTATTGATACCGAACCTTGGAACGGTTATCATATTTGGACATCGTCTGGCGATATACTGTCTTTCAACGACCCTAAAATCATTATGCCTCCCAAATAATGATTAGGGTAAGCTTGTATATGATTGCCAACGTAAGGCGTTGCTTTTGGCTAATCAAAAGGCGGAGAAACTTGCCGCTAAAAGCGCCCTTAAAAGATTGGTGGTCGGGTAAAGAACTTATTGTACACGAAGTGGCCTCAATTAATAAGCAAGATATTGTACCTTCTCGCAAGTTTAATTTTTTGGACCTTGTTTTTTTGCTTCATCAAGGTGTTATCCTCTTTATCGGAAGACTTATAAATGATATCATTCTTTATAATTCATTTGCGTGATAGCCCCTGCCTTTATTTGATTAACGTATAGAGTCAGGCACATCTGCTGACCTATTCACAAGGCGCGATTCATCATTTTACGGTTTCCCGTAGTGTATTGATTTCTAAGCGCGGTAGTTTCGAGCGTTGTTGACTTTTATTATTATTAATAAGTGAAGATGTGAATATCTACAGCAGGTTGCTCAAGCTTTACGGTACAAATGGGGTTAAGACGCCATTGGAGGACTTTTGCACGGAGATCCTGGCCGGGATATTCATAAATGACCCGGCAATCGGGGACGCATTTGTAAACGAGCTGTTACAAATTGAAGGCACTGGTTTTACTTTTCGTACACAGGAACACTTTCATTCGACCAATCCCCTGCATTCCGACTGCAGGGTGGACCTTGTTATTCGTTCTGAGGATACCATCTGTTTTGTGGAACACAAAGTGGAATCACGCGAGGGTTATATCCAACTGGAACGCTATGCTGCTGTTTTAGCCGCTTTTAGGCCAGAACTAAATACCCACCTGAAGTATTGTACAAAATACTATGACCAGAAAAGTATCAGCACTCACAATTTTGAACAATTCCGCTGGGCAGACGTGTGCCGGTTCCTTAACCGCTGGAAGTCTTCAGGCATGGTGCACCAATTTTTAGATTTTTTAAATGAACACGATATGAGTGATAACATGGAGTTTACGTTGGGCGACCTTACCGCCCTGCAGGGCATCTCGCCGGTGATCAAAAAGATGGACCGATACCTGGAAAAAATAAGGGCCGTTTTCAGGCTTTACTTTGATGACCGCCTGGTTAAAGACAGTGAAAACCTACACCAGATCAAGACGCATTCCAGGTACATTTTTCATTTGGCTTATGTTTTTGGCGATACCGACTACAGCGAACTAGGCGCCGGGTTTGATTTTGTAGAAGCTGAAGCTCCGCAGTTAAAGGTTTGGTTATGGACGAATGATAAAAATGGAAAAGCAAAAGAATTCAAAGCAGCAATCCAGGGGCATAAGTTTCTGACTAATGGCGAAAACTGGTTAGGTTTAATTAAACCCATGTCGGATTTCATGAGTTCATCAGACATGGAAAAGGATATCGAGAAGTGGTTTGCCAGCGCTTTTGAAAGCCTGCTGACATTCGCACAAAATCACCCGGAACTGGACTGGCATATTTTAAAGAAAGAGATATAATCACATGGACTTTAAAGATCAAATATTACAATTAGCGGCACGGGTTGAAAAATTGCTGCCGCAGCTCAAAACGGAAGAAGCGACCAAGAACGCGCTTATCATGCCTTTCATACAAGTATTGGGCTATGACGTATTCAACCCTTTTGAGGTAAACCCGGAATTTATCGCCGATATCGGCATCAAGAAAGGAGAGAAGGTGGATTACGCGATCATGAAGGACGGGGAGCCGACCATCCTGATCGAATGCAAGCACCACCTCGAAAAGCTGGACCCGCACAATTCGCAGTTGTTCCGGTATTTTCACACGACCAAAGCGAAATTCGGTTTGCTGACCAACGGGCTGAACTATCGTTTCTATACGGACCTGGATGAGCAGAACAAGATGGACACTACCCCGTTTTTTGAGTTTAACATCACGGAAATCAAGGAGGCGGAGATCGCGGAACTGAAGAAGTTCCACAAGTCTTATTTCGATGTGGAGAGCATCACCAATACGGCCAGCGAATTAAAATATCTGAACGAATTAAAAACATTCCTGAATAAAGAACTGATCACGCCCTCAGACGCATTTATCTCATTTTTTACCCGGCAGGTTTACGCGGGCGTGCTGACCGCGAAAGTAAAAGAGCAGTTCGGGCCGATCATCAAGCGGTCGTTCAACTTGCTGATCAGCGATGCCATCAACGAACGGCTAAAATCCGCACTCAACCAGGAAAAACAGCTGGAGGCGGCTGAAGCGGAAACAATAGCTGGTGAACCCGCGCCGAATATCGTGACAACGGAGGAAGAACTGGAGGGGTTTTATATCGTTAAATCCCTGCTGCGACAAAACGTGGATGCCAAACGCATCACCTACCGGGATGCCCAGTCTTACTTTGCGATTTTGCTGGATGACAATAACCGCAAAACGATTTGCAGGCTTTACCTGGGTAGTTCGAAGCAATACCTGGTGGTGCTGGATGAGAATAAGAAAGAGCTGAAGTACGAGATAAAGACCCTGGATGAAATCTATGGATATGCAGAGACGCTATTGGAAGCGGTTGGGAAGTTGGAAAAGGGAAAGAAATGATATTGGAAACGCTTTAGCCCAAGTTATTGATCAATTGCAAGTTTACCTTCGCAGTCAGGATAGTTTGAACATCCGTAAAAATCGTTAAACGGACCTTTCCTTAACACCATGCTGCCCTGGCATTCGGGGCAGTAGACGATACCTTGCGTGGTTACCCCTAACATTTCCTTCAATTCAGTTACGAACTTGCTGGGATGATTGGCATCTGCCAGCAGGTAGTTTCGGTGGCGCGCCCGGGTGATGGCCACGTAAAATAGCCGGCGTTCTTCAGCGTTTTCAAATGCATCGCTTTCGTTAAGCAGGTGATTTAATAACGGGTCGTCTGCCATCTCGGATGGAAATCCTAATACGGCTGAATTGAGATCGAGGAGAACGGCATAATCACAGGTCATGCCTTTTACTTTGTGTGCGGTGTGATACGCTAACACAAGGCCTTTGTACCGGTACTTTATTTCCCGTAATTTTTGGGGTTCATTATGATGATATCGCCCGATAAAAAAGACGGTTGCATCAGCTTGCAATACACTGATCTCTTCTAATATGCTGATGATATCCGTACCGGCCGGGCTTGAATTTTTGAAAATAAAACTTTCCAAATGCGCCGGGTGCCTGGCCGTTAAATTTTTTCGAAGCTGTTTGGGGTTTCTTTGAATAAAATCGGTTGAGATCTTCAATATCTGTTCATTGAACCGATAGGTCTGTGTTATGGTAGTCTGACTGGTAAAGCCAAAGTGCTTTTCAAAGTCTGTGATGATTGATATATCACTGCCGGTAAAACGAAAAATGGATTGCCAGTCATCACCGACAGCATAAAGCCTGGCTGCCGGATTTTGTGCCTTAATACTTTTCAACAAATCATATCGGCCAAGTGACATGTCCTGAAACTCATCGACCAAAATGTATTTGTAGCTGCTTTTGAAATTACCTTTCCTGATATGAGATGCTGCGTCATTGATCATGTCATTAAAGTCGATCTCTGATGCTTTATTTAACCGCGCCTGGTACGCTTGATAGAGCGGTTCAAATATTCCCATAAAAACTGCTAGGCGCTTATCCTTCGATTTGGTTTTAACTTCTGCAGGCGTCATCCTGTTAGCTTTCATCAGACCAAGAAAAGTAAAAATTAAATCAAGAAAGTCCTGGTAATGCGGTGAATCCCTGACCATTTCGAGTATATCTTCCGGTTTTCTCGGGGTCAGTGGAATATTCAAATCGGTCAACTGCTTTTTCAAGCTGGCTAACAAGCGCCCTTCCCGGCTTTCATAGGAAAAGGTCTTGATGAGTTTGGTGCCATACTTAGTATGGATATGCTCTTTCCACTTCATCAATGCGTGATAGTAATCTTTAGCTGTTGTAAAGCCCGGCCTGGTACCAAAACGCTTCGGTACATTGCCAGCTTTGTCGATGCCGTAATGCTCATGCCAAATGTCATGTGCGGTTAAATAGAAATCCGGGTAGTAGGCGGCGTTATTCGCGGATCGGTCTTCCGCCTGAAGCGGGTAATGTTTTTCGTACGCATAGGCAATACTATTTAAACAAAAGAAATTGGCGATCTGTAATTCCTCTTTGCTTTTTACTTCAACACCGTCCAAGGCAATATTCTTGAAACTTTTTTCGTGTTTCAAAAAATCGTTCGTCGTCTCAAACTCAAATTCATCCCGTTCGGGACGATTAAAGAAAGAAATAAAATTGACCGCTTTTTTTTGAAACCCGCTATCTACTAGAAACAAACGGTCAAAAGTTTCTTGCAGGAAAGTTTTAACAGCGCTTTCATCGCCCCTGAAGGCAATATGTATTTCGTGATCAACACAATGACGGTTTACAAAGTAGCCAAACCCATTAAAGGTCCGGATTTCTAATAAATGAACATCCGCAATACCCTTGCAAAAGCGCTTGCATCTTTCCGTCATTTCTGCAACAGCGTTTTTTGTAAAAGAGATGATCAGAAGTTCCTCCGGCCCGGCCAGTTTTTTCTCCAGCAAATAGGCGACCTTACCGGCGATCGTGGTCGTTTTCCCGGTACCTGCCCCGGCTAAAACCAGGTTATTGTCCTCATCGCGGACTATAGCTTTGATCTGCTCTTGTGAAAGCGGGTAATCTTCCAGGCTGCTAAAGAAGCCCGCGTATGTTTTTGCCTCCCGCTCTTCAAATTCTTTATTATATTCGTGCCGAAGTGCAGAGATCTGATCGAATACATTGGCAAAACGATCAACGATCGCAAAAAGATCTGCTGGTAAATTTAGTTTTGATACATCAGCGGGGACCAGGTGACGAAGCTTTTGATACTTTTGACGAAATATCTGCTCATCATAAAAAGCAAAATATCGATCGTAAGACAGTAGCCCGTCAGCTTTTTGTAACGCTTCCTCAAATGCCTGGCGATACTTCGGTAACTCCCTACGGGCTGTTCTCCGTGCCTGCCATTCTTTATAAACATACCAGATGCCGATGATCGAAATGCAAAACACAACGACATTTAATGTTCGCAGCAGGCTTTTAAGTGGCATAATGGGATAGCTGCATTGGAAATATTTTTAAAGACTGGAAAGCAAGCCGATCTTTAAGTAGGGGATGACAGAACTGCCCGTTCCCGATATGATCCGTGCATCCGCAGTATTAATGATCATGTTAAGCCCCGCCTTGATGGCCGTTTTTTTATTGTCATCCATAAAAAACACGCCGGTAACATCCATTTGAGGGTACCCATAGATATTTTTTTTGGTGTTAAAGAAATTCTTCACCTTATCATTTTCTGTAAGGGTAAACAAGATGTTATAGTAAAATGATACCTGCATTTTCGCATCGAAAAAAGCCCCCGTCACGCCCAATTTGGGGTGAAAAACAAACGGCGTAAAATCGTTTGTCTTCCTGGTTGCCGTATCTAAAAATCCAACTTTTTTTAATAGGAAATTCAGGTCTACACCTGCCGCGAAGGCTGCCACTTTATCGCTTCCCCCGGTTGCTCCCGACAGCCAGGTCAAATTAAAATTCATCCCGAACAGGCTGGTTTGGGGAAGCAGCATTTTCGCCCCGACGCGATCACGAAGGCTGTCCAAACCGAAACTATTGGCCCAGATCATACTGCCGAATGCGTACCGGCCGCTTTTTGACAGCTGGCTTGCGGATATGGTCGGCGTAGGAACAATATTGAAACCATTGCTGCCCAGGCTTGGCAGTGTGAATTCCGCCAGGCCTTCCAGATCGGTTTCGGTCCCCGACAACCCCTGATCAATCATCCCTTGGGTGGCGAATTCCGGGTCCGGTGTAAAGCTGGAAGAGCCGGTGGCTGGGGAAAAGGATACCGTTCCCGTCGTAGTTTTGAGCAATATCGGTTTACTCAGGTCCGGTAATCTCTCGAGGGTAATTTCCCGGGCCGCAGGCACGCCGACGACCTTGAGCGTATCGCTTCCCTGCGTTATCAGTTTTATCTTATGGAGGTTTTCGCCGGTCATGGTGAATTTTTGACCGGTCAAGTTCAAACTTGTAATAACGGTAATGTCATTGGGTAGTTTCCCTTTTGCTTGAGAAATTACCGAGCCGCTGCTTAATTTTCTTAAGATCGACTCCCGCTGCGCAGATGCGGTGTTATTGAAAAACAGGGGCAGGCAAGCCGCCAATAGTGTTATTTTGTGTAAGGTTTTCATGCAGGTCAGGTTAAGACTGCTTAAATTTATGTATTTAATTTTTAGAAATCATTTTTTTTGTCCGTAATTGAGGGCCGTCCAAAGCAATCAACGTTACGGCATAGCCATTTAAAACCCCATGTCATTTTGGCGATTTCATTAAATTCAGGCAATATCCTCATAAACCCCCCAAGAACACTACAAAGCGAAGTAAACGTGAAATATTTCTGGCGCTTATTACTGGAATGTCTTATTTTTCGGCAAGTGAATTTTGACTATTTTAAACTTACATGGAAGAATTTGAAGCATACATCGAAATATTGCGGTATGGGAGTAAATTAGAGACTGTCGATCCCCAAACCTTAATCGAATATTTAAACGAAAGGGAAATATACGTTAACCCCGGTCAACCAAACGCTATTCATTTTGCAAAGTTCAGAAATATTTTCTCCTTAGCATTCCAGGACAGCCAGGGAAACCGGCCGAATTTGAATAACACTGGTAATGCTTATCATCTGAAATTGGAAGCATTAGGCCAACTGTATAATTACGAAGCGCTTGAGCAAGCAAAAGCTGATTCACAAAAAGCGCGAGACGAAGCCCGCCAGGCAATTAAGATTGCTAACAGGTCTTTTTATCTAGCAATGGTTGTCGGTATAGTGCAGATAATCCTGGCTATTGTTGCGTTTACTAATAAGAATTAAATTGCTTTAACCTCAGACGGCAAATAACACATGTGATGACCTGATGTCCATCCCGGTGCGCCAGGTTTATACCAGCCGGGTTCGACAAAGATCAACAAACGGCCCGGAACTACCCGGGCCGCATGAGCAGTCTTTCGACTAAAACCATTATGCCCCGCGCAAATTGGAAACAACGATCACTCGCTCCGTAAGCTTTTTACCGGATTGGCCAGGGCCACTTTAATGATCTGAAAGCTGACGGTCATCAGCGCGATCAGAATGATCGCACCTGCAGAAAAGGCAAACATCCACCAGGACAGCGGTGCACGATAGGCAAAACCTTGCAGAAAGCCGTTCGTGGCATACCAGGCCAGTGGCGTGGCGACGGCGATGGCGATAACGATCAGCACGATAAACTCGCGTGATAAAAGGATAAACAAGTTGTTGACACCCGCGCCAAGCACCTTGCGGATACCGATCTCCTTAAACCTTTGTTCAGTAGTGAACATGACCAGGCCCAATAACCCGAGGCTGGATATAAAGATGGCCAGGATTGTGAACGTGTCCGCCAAACTATTGATGACCTGGTCATTTTGGTATAAACGCGCATATTCCTGGTCGGTAAAATAAATGACCGGCGGGAAAGCCGGGTTCAATTGTTTGCTGAATTGCTGAATTGCCGCCAGCGCAGTTGATGTCATACCCGGTTGCGTCCTGATCAATATCACGCCGCCGTGCTGGTCCTCGCCGGCCGCCAACACCATCGGGCCAACGGTTTCATGCAGGGAATGAAAATGAAAATCCTTGACAACACCCACGATCATGCGCTTTTTGCCCAGCCAGGTAAAGGGCTTTCCAACCGGGTCTTTATAGCCGATTAGCTTGACAGCCGTTTCGTTGAGAATATATCCCGAAGTATCCGCCGGGTGATCAGCTCGAAACTCATGGCCCGCCAGTAGTGTCAATTTCATCGTTTTGAAGTAATCATAACCAATCGTCGCGTGGGTAAACAGCGTGTTCATCTTTGGATCATGACCGGTCCAGTCCACGGCGGCGCTGCTGCCGTAAATATCGACCGGCGGCATATTGATACGGCTGACCGCCTGTATACCAGGCTGGTTTAACAGTCCGGCCTTAAAGACCGCGTATTTGGCGTCCAGTTCGCCCTCGGCAGGGAGGTAGACCACGTTCTCGCGACTGTAACCGAGGTCCTTGGATTCCATATAGCGCATTTGACGGGAAACGATGACCGTGCCGGTCATCAGCAGGACAGCCAGTATAAACTGGAACACGACCAGCCCTTTACGAAGCAGTAAAGTACCGGTATCCAGTTTAATGGTACTTTTTAACACCCTCACGGGCTTAAAACCGGAAAGAAATAAAGCCGGGTAAAGACCGGAAATCAATCCGGTAATCACGGTGATACCCAATAACTGTAACCAGAAGAGCGGGTTCCCGAATGGCAGGCCGACCTGTTTTTGTACCAATCCGTTGAACCAGGGCCGCGCCAGCCATAGCAGGGGCAAAGCGAGCGACACGGCCAGCGCGGTTACGATCAGCGCTTCCCAGATAAACTGGCTGATCAGCGCCGGTCGCAATGCCCCTATAGCCTTGCGTACGCCGACTTCTTTGGCCCTTTTCACCGACCGTGCCGTCATCAGGTTCATGAAATTGACACAGGCGATCAGCAGGATAAAAATACCGGTGATGCTGAACAAATGCACATACCTGATGCGGCCGCCCTCAGGTTTCCCGCTTTGAATGTTATTGTTTAAATAGGCATCGGCATAGGGTTGCAGGGCCAGGTCGGTGTAAGCGAGGGCCGTTTTACGGTCGATATGCCAGTACAGGTCAAAAAAGCGGGCGATCTTGTTGTTAACGGCTGCGGCGCTTGCTTGCGGTCGCAGCATTACATAGGCATGAGGCCCATTATTGCCCATTTCCTTTGCCCAGGCGTTATTTTCAAGGAAGGCGTCCCAGTTGAGTAAGAAGTCAAAACTTTGGGAGGAATTAGCCGGCAGGTCATCAAAAACGGCGCTCACTTTAAAATCTTTCCGGTTCTGGTAGCGGATCGTTTGCCCTAAGGCCTGTTCGGGGCTGCCGTAAAATATCCCGGCCATTTTTCTGGAAATGGCAATGGAAGAGGGTGAATTAAGTGCGTTTTGCGCGGTACCGGCCAGCAAGCGGTAACTGAACATATTAAAGAAATCCGCGCCGGCTGAATTACCCATCATCTTAACGATTTTATCGCCGGCCTGAAAAGTGCTGGTTTCTCCGAAACCCATATTGGTCGCATACTGTATATCCGGATACCTTCTTTTTAATTCGTCCGCCAGGATGCCGGGCATTTCATAGCTACCGGTTTCCGTCTGGTTGTAAAAATCGCTTTTATACACTTTGAACAAGCGTTCGCTGCCTGTAAAGAAAGCATCAGTGCTGTACTCGTTTTGTACCCATAACAGGATCAAAAGACCACAGGCCAGGCCGACAGCAAGCCCTGAAATATTGATGATGCTTTGCGACTTATTCCGCAGCAAACCGCGCCAGGCGGTCTTGATATAATTTCTGATCATAAAATTGCGTTTGACTACTGAACGCAATGATAAGGGCTGCGGGCTTTGCTGGAGGCCCGCATTATAACTTGGGCGCTGTTTGTCCAGTTCGCTTTTGTATTCAGCGGCGCTTTTCCCGGTCAGTTCCCGGAAAACCCTGTTAAAGGTCGTCTTGGAATTGAAACCTGATTCGTAGGCGATCCCGAGCAGGGTAAGCTGCTCATAAGCGGGCTGACGCATTTTCCGGGATACTTCCTGTACCCTCAGTTCATTGATAAAGTCGTTGAAGTTCTTTTTGAGCCCCAGGTTGATGATGCGCGATAATTCGTGCACCGGAACGGACAGCTTCGCTGCCAGCGATGGCAGGGTCAGGCCGGGATCTTCGTAAAGCCGTCTTTCCTTTACCGTTTGCTTCAGCCACCTGCTTTTTTCCCGCAGGTCGCCGGCGATCATTTTCGGCTGCGCTATGGCGCTAAAAACAGCCGGCTTCAGGATCACCTGCGCGGCCATAATGACAAGTACCGCGGCGGTAACCAGCGTGAAAGCATCGCTGAACCATCCTAATAAAAAGCTAACGGCCAGCACATATAAAAACGTCTCCAGTTGCCGGAATGCCAAACGGGGCTTGTCCATCCATACGGGTGGCAGTTCATCGTAAAATCGCCTGATCATCCGTTGGGACAGGTACAGGTAAACCAGAATAAAAATGGATGCCATCCAGCCCGGCACCAGCGGGCAGATCAACGCCACACCGCAATGCGCCCAATCCAGGCGGCGGAAAGGCTGCTCCGGCCGCACGGTTTTGCGGGTGAAGAAATAGACCAAAGGGCCCAGCGCCAGCGAAAAATCGAGGGGGAGCTGCGCCAAATGCAGGGAGAATACCAACAGTGCCGGGCTTAACCACCGGGCAGCAGCCGGCGACTGCTTCCTGGCGAATACTAATAATAGGGCCAGTGTAAGCATACTGACTATAGCCGCCAGGTGAAGCAGGTCATCAACGCCGATATGAAATATGAAGGATTGCAAGTGGCTATTTCGGTCAATTTTCGTTCCAAACCTATAATTAATTGAGCAATAACGAATTAACTCAAGGCGAATAATAGACTGTAACAGAAGCGGACGCCGGTATGTACGGTTTGAGTCATTCGCGTCAGTTGCCAAAACAGAAAGCTGGTCATCGTTGATCCTGCAAATGGCTACCTGTTTGGTATTTTCTGTCTGATACCAGCATGGCTTGTAGTAATCTATTACTAGTACATAGATTATATTACATCCTACATGGCCACCGCACATTCATAAGCCGCGAGAGAAGAAGTAAGTTAATATTAGTGGATTCTTGATCAGGGTTGAAACTGCGGCATAGGGCTGGAGCGGTTAAACGGTAAGATCTTTTTTCGCATTATGCCTTTGTCCCGAAAGTGCCGCGAGATTTCCTGGGGTAGCGTGGTAACGTTATTCCGGCCATTATGTTCATCGTAATAAATTTTGATGGATTTGCAGTTCTCATGTTCAAAGATCATGTTCAACATGGTGCGGTCGGACAAGCCGTAGCTATATCCGAGAATGAGGACCTGATATCCGCCGCTGTCGATGAACCGGATGAGGTCTTGGTAGTTGGATGTTTTAAAATACCAGAAAGATTTAATGTACTCAAAATAGCCGGCGATTTGCTCATGATTTCATTTGGATATTCTTTAGGAGGGTAAAGACTTTGCCGAAAAGTATGCAAAGAAGACGGCTGCCATTATTGAACCGGAAACCTGTTGTAGGTTCAGTCAGTGGTGATAGAAGAAGCCGGGTTGATCCGCCATCCCGTATTAATTGCAGACTTGATATTCTCCAGTTGGGGGACATCGACATGCGCGAGTTGCAATATTAACGACTTAACAAATCGTCGTTTCGGGTCCAGGCTTTAAGTTTCGAACGGTAATTTTCAACGAGCCGAAGAGGCCTATCCTGTTACGAACAAGCTCACTGTCAGAACTGATCGTCCGTCGTCTCGCATTACACCGTAAAAAATTATTGCGCTTTGGAACGGATTAAGCCATCTTTCGGTTTTATTTACTTTTAGACAATAGCAATATGCTTAATTAAAAAATTATAACGCTATTGGTTATTGCAATAATATATTTGTTCCTCTGGAATTGGCAGGCAATATTGCCTTATGTATTGACATAAATCAGATAATCAAAGTTCGGGTAACCGGGAATAAATTTCGGCATATCATTGAAAAACTAAAATGAAGATTTTTAAACAAACCTATTTTTCCGGCATGTCAAAAACTATCGCTGTTATAGTATTCTTTTTCGCCGTTTATACAGGCAGCGCTTTAGCCCAGAACCTTTCAGTTAACCATCTTTTCTCAAAATCTGATACGGCTTTCGTTCCAAAAGAGATAGAGGACCCGGAGTGTTTGGGCATTAACAAAGAAGCCCATCATGCTACGCTAATGCCTTATGGCTCTTTAAAAGAGGCGCTTATCGCAAACAGGCATGCCTCATCCTACGCCAAGACACTAAACGGCAACTGGAAGTTCTCGTGGGTAGACTGGCCTCAAAAACGGCCCGTTAACTTCTACAAAAAAGATTATGATGTATCCGGCTGGAAAGACATCAAAGTACCCTCAAACTGGCAGGTCGAGGGTTACGGCACACCCTATTACAGTAACTATAACTATATCTTTCAAAAAGATTTCCCCCGCGTTATGAGTGCGCCGCCCTTAAATTTCACCGCTTACCAGGAGCGTAACCCGGTAGGCAGTTACCGCCGCAACTTCGAGTTGCCGGCAAACTGGAAAGACCGCCGCATTTTTGTGACATTTGACGGCGTTGACGCGGGGTTTTTCTTGTGGGTAAACGGTGAGAAGGTAGGATACAGCGTTAATAGCCGTAATGCGGCCGAGTTTGATATTACCAAGTATGTGAAACCCGGTAACAATATAATTGCTGTTGAAGTTTACCGCTTTACTACCGGCAGCTACCTGGAGGACCAGGATATGTTCAGGCTAAGCGGTATCTTCCGGAATGTAACATTGTGGAGCTCGCCGCCTGAACATATCCGAGATTACTTTATAAAAACAACTTTCGACCCGCAGTACCACAACGCTGTTTTGCAGGTTAGCACAAAGGTCAAAAATTACGGAACCGTAGCCACGCCCCCGCGAAAACTTGAGATAAAGCTTTATAACGGCAGCCAGCCGGTGGCAGGTGCAATGACCGGGCAGCAGGTGCCAGTTTTGAAACCCGGCGAAGAGATCACCATTAAGGCGGACATCCCGGTAACGTCGCCAGAAAAATGGACCGCAGAAACCCCCAAATTATACACAACGGTACTTTCCTTGTATGATGGATCAACAGCCATTGAACATATATCATCAAAAACGGGCTTCAGGAAAATCGAGATAAAGGGAAGGATTTTTATGGTAAATGGTGTGCCGGTAAAACTTAAAGGCGTAAACCGCCACGAAAACTGGCCCGATGACGGGCACGCAGTTACCGAAGCGCAAATGATACGCGATATTAAGCTTATCAAGCAGGCAAACTGCAACCATGTTCGCACCTGTCATTACGCTGACGACCCGCGCTGGTACGAGCTATGCGATGAATACGGCATTTATCTTGTCGCAGAAGCTAACCTGGAATCTCACGGCGCATGGGATGAGTTTAACGAAGATCCGCGTATCAAGGCGGCGATTATCGATCGCAATGTGGCCAATGTAGAAAACTTTAAAAATCATCCCTCGGTATTGATCTGGTCGCTGGGTAACGAGTGCGGCTCGGGCGGTTCTAATTTCAGAGCTGCCTTAAGTACCATCAAAGCGATTGATCCGACACGTCCCGCGCATTACGAGGGATTTGGAACAGGACCGGATAATCCTGCGGACATTGACAGCAGGATGTACACATCGATAGAAGAAGTTGAAAAAAACGCTAAAAGTAATACACTTACGAAGCCTTTTTACCTTTGTGAATATGCCCATGCTATGTTCAATTCCATGGGCTCAGTCGACTTATATAACGACCTTTTTGATCAATATCCCACCCTGCTTGGCGGCGCAATTTGGGAATGGCAGGACCAGGGTATTTATAATAACCGCGATCCGAATCATCGCGTTACTGCCTACGGCGGTGGGTTTGGCGAGTACCCGAACGACAAATATTTTATTCATAAAGGAGTTGTTTTCTCAGACCGTACTTTAAAGCCGCATTACCCCGAATTAAAACACGCCTACCAATGGGTTACCATTAAAGCTATTGACGCCCGTAAGGGGATTTTCCTATTTAAAAACCGTTACCAGTTCACCAACTTAAATAGCTTTGCAGGGGTTTGGAGCTTAATTGAGAACGGCGACAAAGTCGCCAGTGGTTTATTCAACACAGGAAATCTGGCACCCGGATCGGAAAAAGAAATACGTATCCCTTACGGGTATAAAATAAAACCTGGCAGCGAATATTTCATAAGGCTCTCGCTTGATTTAACCACCGACGAGAAATGGGCTCCAAAAGGCTACGAAATTGCGTCCCAACAATTGGCAGTTTCAAATTCAATTGTTACGGCCAGGAAAAAAGACGTTAAAAGCACCTTGAATTTATCTAGCGAAGGGTCACTGATAACTGTTAAAGGAGCAGATTTTACCTCCATATTTGATAAATCGCAGGGGACATTCACGGCTATTACTAAGAACGGGGTTGATATACTTACCCGAGAAGGCGGGCCCCGTTTACATCTATGGCGCGCACCCCATCAGATAGATGATATGTGGGCTTACCGTGACTGGGAAAGAAAAGGCATAACCGAGTTGAAATGGAAAGTGAATGCAGTAAGCTATAAGCAATTAACCAACGGAAACATTCAGATTGCCGCTGAACTTACCGGCTATGGGCACCAGAATTTCAGAGTTGATCATAAGGCGGTATATACCATCAATACAAGCGGACAGATACTTGCACAAAACGAAGTTACTGCCAGCGATTCGACAGTAGCACTTGCCCGTATGGGCGTTCGGTTAATACTCAATAACGATTTAAACCAGTTTGATTACTACGGCCGGGGGCCGTTTGAAAACTACGCCGATCGTAAACGTGGCTCAGACATAGGTCATTATACCAGCACTGTAGCGGAACAGCTTACACCTTATGAAAAACCAATGGAATGCGGCAACCATGAGGATGTAAGATGGATTAATTTAAGATCGGCAGGCGGACTAAAACTGAATGTGAGCGCTCAAAGCGCTTTAATGCAGGTTTCGGCATTGCCATATACAGATGAAGAGATGGCACCAGTAGAATACAAAATTGACCTGCCAAAAAGCAATCATACTGTATTAACCATAAGCCATCAAACCTTAGGTGTAGGCTCCAATGGTTGCGGACCAAAACCGTTGGAACAGTACCGTGTTTACGGCAAAAAAACAAACTTCGCTTACGAGATTAACCTGTAAATGCTATTTATTAACATTTGGTTGATTTTTGAGTAATGACCGAAGAATGCTCTTGTAAATTGTTTCCAGGTAAGCCGCCTGAAAAAGGCGGTTATAAGTGATTATGTTTTCCCGCTATCCTAACGTTATGATTAGCGCAATAAGCACCCCCCCTTTGCCTTTTTCAAAATGATCACCTTTAGTGTTTAAGTTCAATACAGCAAAAGAGAGGATAATCCACTCATCCTCACCAGAGACATAGCGGAAGGGCATTACGGATTCGGCCTTGTAAAGACTGTTGACAGTATCGGGATCCGCTATGGACACGGTGGCGATTTAGACGGGTACGCAAGCGGTTATGTCTTTTTGGCCCAAAAACCTATTGGCGTTATACTGTTAACTTCCAGCGGCGGACGATGGCTGGCAAGACTTGAAAAACAGCTTATAACCGAATTGAAGAATGCGGAAAAGCGGTAGCATCAAACTGATAATAAGGATCATGACACTTCCGTCAAAATTGAAATTTTTGGCACGCATGGCGCCGTGTTTTCGGAAACGGTTTACAATGAGGATAAAGAATTTCCCGATGACGGCAGCAGCAATACCGTAAATCTTGTACCGCATGATTCTCACAGAGAATATATATTGAAGTCTGAATGCATTTTCGGCCGGAGAAGATCACGATATATCCAAATGGTCATGACGAATGGATATTCGTTCCAACACTGGTGATGCGCTTCCCGGACGGGACCTCGCTTTCTTTTACCGCTAACTCGGCCTTGGACATCGACGAGGATGATCGTGTTGGTTATGTAAACTACGGGGGATACTCCCATCCTTAAAACTGTCATTTGCAATATTCGTGGAATTAAATCCTATATAATGCTAGTTTCTCTTTAGATAAGAAATTAAATAAAAGGACGTTCGGAACGTTATAACAATCTTTTGTTATCTAAAGCGGTGGAAAAGAAAGCGGGTGCGGTGCAGATTTAATCCAGGCCTTTGATTCGAATCCAAATGGGATAAAGTAGCCCGTAGGTGATTAAAAGTGTTTATTGTTTTTAAGGGTTTGTGATTCACTGAGCCTTAAGAGTTAAAATTTAAGTTTAAACGACGTTTTTTGAATTTAAGCTATAACAATCCTTTATTATTTATTGTAAAATTGAAAATCATCTTATTTTGGCTTTAAATCGACACAACTTTTATGATTCACAATGAACCGAATGTTAACAGATGTTATTTGAAATCAGAGTATAATCGTACCTATTCTATAAGGGACGTAAGCAGTTCCGGATAATCGGATATGATACCATCTACTTTAAAGCCTTTCAATGCTTCAATATCTTCTTTGGTATTAACCGTCCACGGTAAAACCTTTACATTTTTATTGTGACACTGCTTTACCATATCGGCATTCACCAATTTAAACGCAGGGCTGTAAATAAAAGGGAAATAACCAAGATCGCTCATGTTTTCCTCAAAAGTTTTATTGTTATCTACCAGGTACGAGGTAAGTACCGCCGGATATTTTTTATGGATTATTTGCAGTGTACGTTTATCAAACGACTGGATAACTACATATTGCAGAATACCTTTACTTTTAATTACATCCATTAGAAGGCTCACAAACTCATCAGGCCTGGGGTTATATAAACCGTCGCCTTCCGGCGAGCATTTGGTTTCGATATTATAAAACACTTGTTTTTGATGCTTAACTTTTAGATAGGTTTGAACCGAATCGATAAGTTCTGACAACAGCGGCATGTATGTTTTTACTTTTTTCTGCTGCGGAAATTTGCTGTAAAACTTAGAGCCAACATCGTATTTTTTCAATTCCGAATAACTCATTTTATACAGTATGAGTTTTTTTGCGTCTACCTTAGCTATCTCTTTACCATCAGGGTCGAGTGTAAATAAAGGGTTTATATACTCATCATGCGATAACACCACCATATTATCCGCGGTGATGTGCGTATCCATTTCCAAGCCGGTTACACCTAAATCTACAGCATTTTTCATGGCAGCGATAGTGTTTTCGGGCATTAAAGCCCTGCCGCCGCGGTGGGCTTCGGTATCAAATGCCGGATAGTTGGGGGGCTGGAAAATTGCCGAAATGGTTAAGCCTGATATAACTATCAGGCTTAACCAAACAATAAAATTGAACGTTTTACTTTGCATCTAATTCAGTTGAATATTTATTACCAAATCTGTCTGTAGCTACAACCCTTACCTTTTTTACCGCCGGGTTAAAATGAGCCATAAACAGGTGGTCGGTTTCGTTAGGTTCTACAAAATGCCTGCCCGTCGGCATGTCCTCTCCCTTATACAACGAAACTGAAAGCGGATCGAAACCGGTTTGCTGTTGAAGTTGCCCCATTGGCTTATCATCTAAGAAGTACTCTACTTTCCATTCCGGGTCATAGTTCCATACATTTGCCAATAACCGCATTTGGTCGGTTAATTTCTCAACGTAAACGCTTATCTGGTTTTCGGCAGGTAAGCCTGTTGATTTGTAGTACCATTTAAGCTCGGCACCTTTTACTTCGTAAACCCCATAACCGCGCGGGGTACCATCCACACAAATGGGGCCGGTCCACCAGGCGCCGCAAACCGTACCGTGGTTATGCTCAAATACACCGTTCGTAATATTGTTTGCGTGAAAGTGTGTGTGGCCCGACATGATATGCACGTTTGTAAACCCGTTCAGCACAGCATAAAAATCCGTATTGTTTTTTACGTGGTTATAAACCGGGATATGCAGGTTGATGATAAGCAATTGGTCTTTTTGGACATGCTGCAGATCTTTTTTTAACCAGGCTAATTGATCTTCGGTAATGTATCCGTCATACTCCCGCTCTGTGCCCAGGTAGCGCACGTCGTCTAAAACAACGTAATGTGCTTTGCCCCGGTTAAAAGAGTAATAAGTGGGCCCGTAAAATTGCTTAAAGGTAACGTCAGAAGTATCGTCGCCGCCCATACGGTAATCCATATCATGGTTGCCCAACACCTGAAAAAAAGGTATTCCTATTTTGGCAATAGCGTCATTATAAACAGGGAACAGATCGTGGTTATCCCACACCAGATCGCCCACACAAATACCGTGTACAAGTGCGTCCTTTCCAAGCGCCTTTATGGTTGCTATAGTATCCGGCACCGATGTATCCATCATCTGTTTAACATCCTTTTGGTTTTTAACCTGCGGGTCGGCCCATATAATAAAATGGTGATTGGTATCATCCTGCTTTAAGGGTTCCAGCTTAAAGTCGAAATGTTTATCGTCGAGCTTTTGATATTGTTTCGCAACATTGTAGTCGGTTTTAAAAACATACCCGGCAGGCGTACTCATAAAAATACATTTTGCTTTAGGATGTGGGGTAATTTCGTAGTTACCATCGGTGTCGGTAAGTACAACGGTGTACCCGTCAGACATTACTACATCTTTTATCCCTTTTTTCCCATCGGTAACCCGGCCTTTTACCGTTGCCGCAACCAAATCAAACGCTTCGCTATTGAGTGCTATAAAAGCACTACCGGTTATTAACCCAATTTGCTGAATAAAATTTCTTCTGTTCATTTTATGTGTGATAAGGCCGGCGTTACCGGCCTTTTATGTTTTTAATTTAATTTTGAATGGTTGTGAACCCGTCGCCCACCTCTATAGTACTCAATGAAGATGTAATAGTTAAAGGCACGCTGGTAACGGTACGGCCGGTTGTCCAGCGGCCGGTAAGCGCATCATAAACACCACCAAGCTTACTAAAATTACTGGTGGCAGGCAAAGGTAATTTTGCGGTATTGGTGCCTCCGCCGTAAAAGGCCTGTGCCTCGCGTGTTAACGAGTTTATGGTGCTGTAATAATCGGTATTGGTAATGCGGTAGCCAATTTCCGGCGGACCGGCCGAGTATACGTTACCATTACCGCCGTACATAATAACGTCTAACGGTACCGACGAGGCATCCACAGTAATGCCCTGAAAAACAGCTATACCTGCTACGTTACCGCTATTGGCCAGCAAATTAGATGTTGGGTTGCCAAAATCGGCACCCGGCTCGTCGGCATATAAAGTGCTGTTTATCCAGTTGGCATCGCTTATATCGGTTGAATTGCCGCCATATATCTTTTTATTGCCCCCCACATAAAAGAAATGTCCTTTTTGCACTTTACCCTGTGTAAGATTAAATTTATAAGTACGTGCAAGCCCTTGCGACCAGCCAAGCGGCGACGGAGGGTTGGTACCGGCATTATTACAAGTAACTACCGAATAGTTTGTTACCGAAAAATCGATATCTTTTGTTGCCATCAACTGTATGTATTCGTAATTAGCATCGCCCCCGGTTGGGTCGGTAAGGTAGCCGGTTATTACAATAGGCGCGGGCTTTGTTGCTGCCAACGCAAATATATCACCGGCGTTACGCGGCCATATTTGTATCGTGGTATCTGCGGCGATAGACACCACCGGTATGCCTGTAAAATTTGCACTGAACGGCAATTCGTTACCTGCATAACTGGCGCTAGCTTCGGTATGCAGGGTAAGTATACCAAAACCATCGTTTATTTGCTTATCGCCGGTATACGTTTCGCCGGTTTGTGGCTCGGGAACGGTAATGGCCTTACTTACGGTAACGAGCGTACTTTCATAAACATCAGGATTTGCAAGCAGCGTACCAGAGGGTACGGACTGCACTTTAATAGCCTGATCTGCCGCAACCTTTGTTATAGCTGCCTCCGTAATCCCTATTAAGCGTGTGCTGCCATTAACTTTGGTTAAGGTAGCGCCGTCAACCTGCACCACAACTGAATCGCCGGGCACGTAGTTTGATGCGGCATCGCCAATCGCAAGAGCGATACCCCGCAAAGCGTTTCGCCTGTAATTTTGTACAATTAATAGGCCTTTGGGTGTATTACCCTCGGTAGCATCAGAAATTACAACCCCTACAATTTGTTTTGCCCCGTTAAGTTTATCCGTGTTTAATACTACATCCGCACCCTTGTACAGATCCTTAAGATCCACAAGGGCAATAATCGGGCTTAGGGTACCCTCGGCGTAATTGTTCTTTTTGCAGGAGAACAACCCGAGGGCGGCAAAAAGTACAGGGATTATTAAATATATCTTTTTCATTTTTTTGATCCTTAGAATGTGAAACTGAATAATTAAGGTTTTTGCCACCATACCTGTGTGCTTATATCATCAGCACCCTGCGCTGCTACGGCAGCCTTGTAGTTATCGGGATTTGAAGATTGCACGTAAACCGGATAATTTAACCTGGCTGGCATAACACCATTGTTTCTTAAACCGTTGCCTTTAGGCAAAATAGGGTGCCCTGTACGGCGATACTCAAACCATTGTTCAAAATCGGTATAAAACAATGAGTAATACTTTTGCAGATGTATCATTTCCATCTTGCTATCAAGCGATGATGCGTCATTCCAGGTGATGTCGGCATTAGCGAGATAAGTATCTATGGGCGTATCAAAAGTGGGTATCCAAAACGTAATGCCTGACAGCACGCCGTTATTGTAATAGGTTTTTGCATCGCCGCTTATCCAGCCTTTGGCTGCGGCTTCGGCAAGTATAAACTGCAGTTCAGAGTAGTTCATGATGTTACCGGTTAACGGGTCGTTCATCAAAGTTTTTGGCGAAGTGGTTGATAAGAAATAAGATTTTATACCAATACTTTCGCCGGGCGCGTACCCGCTTGGAATGCCCGCAATACCGCCCTGATAGGTTGATATCGACCAACGGTTTGTTGTCAAACGAGGGTCGGCCCAACGGGATAGGTTGTCAATAAAAAACTCTCCTAAGCCAACCGATCGCCAATCCTGCTCGCGTACACCGCCAATAAAAGGCGACGTAAGGGCGCCAACACCTGTCCAACGGAGTACGGCAGCATCATCATTACTGGTCATAACCGGGTAATCGTCTGGGTTGGTATCCACAATTTGCTTTATTTTAGCTATACACGCTTCAGAAACCTCGGCCTTGCCCGATAACCTGAGCAACAAACGCAAGTAAAGCGAGTTGCCGAACTTGCGCCATTTTAAGGCATTGCCGTTAAAAACCGGGTCGCTGGCATCGGTTACATTTGCCGCCCCATTAAGCAGGGTGTCGGCTGCTTCCAGATTTTTAAAGATATCCTGGTAAATATCCTTTTGCCTGTCAAATTTTGGTGTAAAGTTACCGTCCCTGCCTTGATTTGACTCAAAATAAGGTATGTCACCGTAAGTGTCGGTTAGTAACGAATACGTCCACGATTGACATATAAGGGCAATACCCATGTACGTTTTATTATAGGTTAGTTCTTCGCTTGATATTTTGTATATATCCTTAAAATTAGTTAGCTGTTTATACCAACCGTTCCAGGTATAGTCTGCCAGCGTGCGCCTTATATCATACCTAAACACCTTACCTTCGCCGTCGCCCGGGTCAACGGTTACTTGCATCAATTCGTTGTTAAAATTACGGCTGCGTATTAAATTGTACGATACCATATTAACAAGAGCGGGTGCAAGCAATTGCTTAGGTAACGCGTTTGGCGTTCCGTTAGGGTCGGTATTGATCTCCTCGAACCCTTTTTTGCATGATGTTACGATGAATACGCACAACATCATCATCCATATAACTTTTAAATTATTTTTCATCTCATCATTTATTAAATACCTATAACTAAGTTAAATCCAAATGTGCGGGTAGAAGGGAATTGCGCTATTTCGAAACCCTGCACTATATCGTTGCCCGATAGCGTACCAAACTCCGGGTCGAAGATGGGCCAGGCTGTCCATATAAAAAGGTCGCGGCCGTATACACCAACTGTGGCACGGCGCATACCAAGCTTTTTAGTTAATTTGGCACTAAGCGTATAATCAAATCTGGCCTCGCGGAATTTTATAAAATCGGTTGAGAAGGTGTTACCTTCGGCATTATCAATACCATAATGCGAGCGGTAATACCCGTCGATATCTGATGCGATAACATCGTTAGGACGATAGCTTCCATCGGAGTTCTGTATAACACCTTTACCAATTATACCGTTGTACCTTCCGGGCAGGGTAATGGTTGTTTTACCTTGCTCGGTAAGTTTATAGTTTGATAAGGAATAAGCAACGGCACCAACCTGTGCATCAAACAAAACATGCAGGCCAAACTGTTTGTATTTAAAGTCCTGCCCCAGGCTGGCCCTCCATTTTGGTGTGGTGTTGCCCAGGTATACCAAGTCTTCGGCCAATCGCGCAAAGCCTGTAGCAGCATCGTAAACAATTTGTCCGTCTGGCGAGCGCATATACCCGCGACCATAAACATCGCCCATGCTGCCGCCAACTTTAGCTACGATCTGGCCGCCGCCCGTAGGCCCGTTACGTAATACCACCGCGCTATCGGCCAATTGCTCAATGGTGTTTTTATTAGCCGAGAAAGTGGTGTTTATCGTCCAGTTGAAACCACCCGAAGTGCGCACCGGCGTACCGTTTAATGCAACCTCTATTCCCTTGTTATTTACACGGCCTACATTTATAACTGCCTGGCTAAAGCCGGATGCCTGGTCTACCGTACGGTTAAGTATCTGGTTTTTGGTGTTGCCGGTGTACACAGCAACATCAAACCCTAAACGGTTATGAAAAAAGCGCATTTCGGTACCCAGTTCAAGCGTGGTAGTACGCAAGGGCTGCAAATCGGGATTGGCCAGCCTTGATGGGTTTTGCAACCCGCCCGCATAGGTGCTGCCGGCAGATACATAATTAAAGGTGGTTTGATAAGGATTGGTAGTACCGCTGCCGACACCCGCAAGCGACACCCTGAACTTGGCATAATCGATAGCACGCGGAAGTTTAAATGCTTCTGAAGCAAGTAAACTTAAACTTGCCGAAGGGTAAAAGAAACCCACTTTATCCGTACGGGTTGCGGTTGCAAGCGTACTCACCCAATCCTGCCGCGCGGTTATATCCATATACAGGTAATCCTTAAAGCTGGTTGATAATAACCCGTAAAAACTATTTATGGCATACCTGGTGGAGGTTCCGCTGAAATTGACCACCTGATTCCGATTTAAAGTGACCACCCATTCCGGATTCAAAGTGAGCAGGGTATTCCGGATCAAACTGACCACCCCGTTTTTGTAACTACGCTTTAGATACTGCTTGTGCTGTTTAGAAGCGTGATATGGCGACCCGATGAAAAAGTTAATCGGGAGCCTGATCGCGTAAGGGAAATGGTCCTGTAAAGCCGCTATTAAAGCGATGGACGATGATTACCGAAAGAGATATGCGGTAACTACCCAGGTGTTTCAAGCTTCTAAGAAAAAGCATGAGCGCCACCAGACCAATTGGGAAAAGGTAAATAAGCTATCTTTGTTTTATGCTGCTAAAGCATCTGCTGCATTTCTTTGCCAGCAAAATAGGTGGTCAGTTTGCCACGGAATAGGGTGTAACATATCTCCGAAACACCCAATCAGCCAACGCTCATCAAAAACAATTAAATATGGCTGCTACCATCCAACTCAATTCGGTAATTATGTGTCCTAACTGTGGCTTTCAAAAAGAAGAAGAAATGCCGACAGATGCCTGTCAGTATTTTTACGAATGTGAAAGCTGTAAAGCCCGACTAAAGCCGCTGGCTGGTGATTGCTGTGTTTTTTGCAGCTATGGAACCGTAAAATGCCCGCCTATACAGCAAGGTACTTCCTGCTGCGGCTAAGTTAGTTTACGATCTCAAAAAAAGTGATCAGGTTACCATGCAGGTCAAGTGTGGGAAAATCACGGTTGCCCCAGGGCTGATCTTCTACTACTGTTTCGGCGTTATAGATTACGCCACTGGCTTTCATCTCCTCGTAAAGTTCATCGATCCCGGTTACTTCTATTCGGCAACTAGCAGTGCCTGCCAAAAAACTTTCCGCACCGGTACTGACGGGCCGTAAAACGAGCCAGAACTTATATCGCCAATCGTGGTCGCAAGCCGCCCAAAGGTGTATATCTAAACCATCACGCGTTAAAATAGCAAAGCGATCTTCTTGATGCCGCGCTTTAAAACCCATTTTACCTTCATAGAAAGCTACAGCTTCGGGAATGTTTACCACAGGTAAAGCCGGGATGCTTCCTTTTAATTTTGTCATCGTTTAAACCGCCGCTAAAGTATTAACATAAGCTATTGTATCCGCATCCAGTTTTGTTTTATCCGCACCCGCTTTCAACAGCAGTTGAATGCAATTGATCTGATGGTACTGGTTACCATTGTCACCGGAAGTTAATGTGTGTACTGCCCAGCCTATCGGTGTGGAGTTGAAGGTGATATCGGGTTGATCAATATTTGCTCCTTTTGCAATTAATACTTCAACTAATTGATCCCTTCCGCAAAAAGCCGCCCAATGCAAGGCCGTGGCCCCGTCATGATCGGTGTAAGAAAAATCCGCACCCTGCTCAATGTAGAATATTCCTAATTTCTCCGCGTGGAGGCTTGCTGCCGCGAGCAATGGGGTGTTGTTATCGCCTTTTGATTGATAACCATTAATGTCAGCATTAAACTCAAGTAAGATTTTTGCTATTTCAATAGCTTTTTCTTCAGTAATGATCTTAGCAAAAACCAAATCACATAGCCGATGCAAAGGATGGCCTTTCATCTCCGGCTGAGCATCGCTGCACGGAATACCCCCATTAGCCAGGCTTGGGTCGCCCTCAAGTACCGTTCTCAACGACACAAGATCCACCTGGTTAACTAATTTATATAATTCGCTGGCTTGCATTTTATATCATTATCCCAAAGCTAATTAAATTTTGATAATTTGTTTCTTGCTATTGAATATTAATCGTAATATTGCAATATAAACAATGGGCTTAACAAAAACAGAAATATTCACCGACGAACAAAACAGGTTAGCTGTGATGCTGAAAGCCATTGCGCATCCTGCACGTATCGCTATTTTACAGGAGATCATTAAATCGAATACCTGTATCTGCGGCGACCTGGTGGATGAACTGGGTTTAGCGCAGCCGACCATTTCACAGCATTTAAAAGAACTGAAGAACGCCGGTTTGATACAAGGCACCATTGAAGGCGTTAGCGTTTGTTACTGTATTAATCCACCGGTTTGGAACGAGCTAAAAGAACAGATGGGCAGTTTTTTTTCCGCCTTTGATGTGAAAGCGACCTGCTGTTAAAAAAATTTGAATACATCCATCGTAATATTACAATATTAAATAAATAGAAAGCCATGAATAAAGCAGAAGCGATTAACTGGAAAACCTTTAAAGATACCTTATTACAGCATCCTGATCTTGACCTGCAATTTCAATACGCAGAAGGCAAATTAGTTGATGCGGCCTACCATATCACCGAAATTAAGCAAGCGCCGATTACATCCGTTGACTGTGGTGGTGTAATGAATGCCTGGACAGAGATCATCGTCCAGCTATGGGTTCCTGAAGGCGAGCAACAGCTACGCTCCATGAAAGTTGCTAAGGCCTTATCAATCGTTGATATTGTTGAAAAAATGCTGCCGCTTAATCCGAACGGTACGGTGAAGATTGAATTCGGCAATTCCGAATTTGATACCCGCCAGATGTTTCCTAATGAAATGATCATTGATGGCAACGCTTTAACAGTTGACCTGCGCCCAGATGCAGTACAATGCAAAGCAATAAGCCGTGGTGGCAGTTGTGGTACGAACGATAACGGTGAAGAATGCTGTGCACCTGCCGTTGCCGAAAAACCGAAAATACAATTAGTGAACCTCGCTGCTGCTCCTGCTGAAGCTTGCTGCACACCAGGTGGCGGCTGCTGCTAATAAATTAAAGATGATACTCGACGAGGCCCAACCCTATAAAGATAAAGTGATCGAACTGCTGGCAGCTGAAAATCTGCCAGTAGCAGATCTGCCAAAAACACTCGACAACTTTATCGTAGCCATTCAAGATGGTTCAGTCGTAGGAGTTGGTGGCGTTGAAGTTTACGGGAAGTTCGGCTTGCTTCGGTCTTTAGCCACCCAATCAGACTATCGCGGAACAGGGATAGCAGCCAAAGTGCTGGCACGGCTGGATAAAGTGAGTAAACTTAAAGGCTTATCGGCTTTGTACCTCTTAACGGAAACCGCGCCTGATTACTTTGAACGGAAAGGCTTTGTTCGAATAACGAGGGTCGAAGTGCCCCAAGAAATACAGCAATCAACTGAATTTAGCCATGTTTGTCCGGTGTCGGCAATAGTGATGAAAAAAACATTATGAGCAAGAAAAATATATTAGTGCTTTGCACCGGTAACAGCTGCCGCAGTCAGTTAGCTGAAGGTTACCTTCGTTACTTTGCAGGCGATAAAGCCAACGTTTACAGTGCGGGTATCGAAACACATGGTGTCAATCCCAAAGCTGTGCAAGTAATGGCTGAGGATCATATCGATATTTCCGGGCATACCTCTAATCACGTGGATGAGTATCAGGCTATCTCATTCGATCAGGTGATCACCGTTTGTGATAATGCGAACGAAGCTTGTCCGTTCTTTCCCGGCAAGGTAGAACGTTTCCATGAGAATTTTCCTGATCCGGCCAAAGCAACCGGCACACCCGAACAAGTAATAAATGAGTTTCGCCGTGTGAGGGATATGATCAAAGTTTATGCTGCTGACTTTGTAAATGAACACGTTAACTAACTGTTTTTTTAACCAATTCTATCGTTAAATAGCAATAAACCAATTAATCTTAAAAACTAAATCATGAAACAATTTTCCTTTGTATTTTTAGCGGCTTTACTGGTAGTAAGTTCCGCTTTCGCCCCTGTGGGTGAACCTGTTTTTCCAGAACTGGCACAGTCATTCAAACTGCTCAAAAAGAGTAACGCTGTCACTTATGATCGTCAGGATGTACTTGGTGGCATACAACAGTTGGGAATAACGACCAGGGCCCGGAAACAGCCGGTGATCGTGGAATTTTTGGGCGATGACGGTTTTAGTGCGCCTGTAGCGATGGCGGTATTAAAAGCAGCACTGGCTTCTTACGGTATAAACGATGTTAAGATTGTCTTGGCAGGTTCGGCAACCTCTGCGAAAGTTGCACCCGCATTGGCAAAACTTGGCTTTAAAGTAAACGGCAATGAAATCAAATACAACGACCAGGGCGGTTCGGTAACATTAGAAACTACAGCATCTAATCCGCAAGTTATTCACGTACTGGCGCAGGAAAGTTCGGCATCGCTGCTGGCCAGCAAAGATAAGTTTGCGGTGAAATTACAATATGCGCCATTGGCTGCGGATGCAACTGATGAACAATACGAGGCACAGGCTAAATTGGTGACCGCAGAAATGCTTTTTGCCGCTTCTAAATTCAAAGAAAACTGGAAATAATTAATATTCAATTCACATTAAAACCCGATATACGCAATCAATTATGTCAGCAAACAATTGTGCCCCGGTGGCCGAACGTAAAAAACTAAGTTTCCTCGATAGCTATCTAACGCTTTGGATATTCCTGGCCATGGCCATTGGGGTAGCCGTAGGTTATTTCATTCCCTCGTCGTCCACTTTCATCAATTCGTTTTCCAGCGGAACGACCAATATTCCTTTGGCTATTGGTCTCATCCTGATGATGTATCCGCCACTGGCAAAAGTGAAATACGAGAACATGGGCGAAGTGTTTAAAGACACCAAAGTATTGAGCGCATCACTTATCCTCAACTGGATCATTGGGCCGGTTCTTATGTTTGTTCTGGCTATCACTTTGCTGCGCGACCATCCTGCCTATATGGTTGGGTTGATCCTGATCGGCCTTGCCCGCTGTATTGCGATGGTGGTGGTTTGGAATGAACTAGCCGAAGGTAACCGTGAATATGCTGCTGGCCTTATCGCTTTAAACAGTATCTTCCAGGTGCTATTGTATAGCGTTTATGCGTACTTGTTTATTACGGTATTACCGCCATTGTTCGGCCTGAAAGGTTTGGCTGTGAATATTACAATTGGGGAGATCGCCAAAAGCGTCGGTATCTACCTGGGCATCCCTTTCGCTGCGGGTGTCATCAGCCGTTATACGCTGATCAAACTAAAAGGTGAAGAATGGTTCCAAACCAAATATGTGCCTTTTATCTCACCGATCACCCTGATTGCTTTGCTGTTCACCATCGTTGTGATGTTCAGTTTGAAAGGTAACCTGATCGTGCAGATCCCTTTTGATGTGCTTCGTATAGCATTACCGCTCGTGATCTACTTTACGATTATGTTCGTGCTGAGCTTTTTTATTGGCAAGTCGTTCGGTGCGGATTACTCGCGTTCTACATCTATCGCCTTTACGGCAACCGGCAATAACTTTGAACTGGCTATTGCCGTAGCCATCGGCGTGTTCGGTATCAATTCAGGTGAAGCTTTTGCTGGCGTGATCGGCCCGCTCGTTGAAGTACCTGCCCTGATCGCTTTAGTGAACCTGGCCTTTTACTTCCGTAAGAAATATTATAACAAACCATTATCTGTAGCTAAATGAAAATAGCCCTTTTCTCTGATATACACGCCAACCTGCCTGCGCTGGAGGCGTTCTTTGCCGACGTAGAAAAACAACAACCTGATGCCATTTATTGCCTCGGTGATTTGGTAGGTTATAATATCTGGCCAAACGAAGTGATCGATGAAATACGTAAGCGTAATATTCCGTGCATAACCGGTAATTACGACTTTGGTATCGGCAGACATAGCGATGATTGTGGCTGCGCCTATAAAACAGACGAGGAGAAGGCTTTAGGTAAAGTATCAATCGCTTATACCAACGAAGTTATAAAAGATGAACAGCGCGCTTATTTGCGTACACTGCCAGCACATATCAGGTTAGAATACCAACTGAATGGCGACAAGCTTAATGTAATGTTCGTACATGGCAGTCCCCGTAAAGTGAACGAGTACTTGTTTGAAGACCGGGACGAAAAGAGCATGCTGCGCATTATGGAAACTGCGGATGCGGACGTGCTATGCTTTGGCCATACCCATCAGCCATACCACCGAATACTGACAGCGAATGACCAGTTTTATCACGCTATCAATATCGGTTCCGTAGGTAAGCCGAAAGATAAAGACCCGCGTGGCGGTTATGTGTTATTGCATATCAACGAGCATAGTTCTAAAACAACTAAGGATAGCATCCAGGTTGAGTTTATCCGCTTTGATTATGATATTGAAAAAGCAGCGAAAGCGGTTGAGGATAGCCCCCTACCTAACGAGTACGCAGACATGTTAAAGAACGGTTAAGATGAGGATTGCACTTTTTTCAGATATACACGCCAACCTACCGGCATTTGAAGCGTTTTTGACCGACCTGGGTAGCCGTAAAGTTGATGCGGTTTATTGCTTAGGCGATATGATTGGTTATAACATCTGGCCGAATGAAGTCATTGCGCAAATACGTAATCGTGGTATCGCTACTTTAGCAGGCAATCACGACCAAAAAATAAAAGGGCATGCCTATGAATTGGTGTCGTCTGATAACCGCGCTTACCTAAATACGTTACCGGCTCATATCAGGCTCGAATATTCAAACGTGAATATTGTACTGGCACACGGTAGCATTCGTAGCATTAATGAATACGTACTCGAAGACCTGGATGAAAGCTATGTGCTGGGGATGATGAGTGAAGCAAAAGCCGATGTGCTTTGCGTAGGCCATTCGCACTTACCATACCACCGGATCATTGGCGAAAAACATGTCGTTAATATCGGCTCGGTCGGCAAACCCAAAGATGGCAACCCCGACGGTTGTTACGTGCTATTAACTATAGAAGACAGTATCAAGGTTGAATTTATCAGATTTGCGTACGATATAGAAAGAGCCGCTAACGCTGTTGAAGCAAGCCCCTTACCGGACGAGTTGGCGGACAGGTTACGAAAAGCTTATTAGAGATCGACTTACATTTTCATGCCAGCCATGTTATCATTCCCGTTCTTGAAGGTCGCTTCGCTGTTCAATAAATAGGCTCCATTGGTAACGACAATGGCACCTGCATCTAAGCCGGATAGCACTTGCACATAGTTTTGATTGGCTTGGCCAGGTTTAATCATCCTTGGTGAAAAGCTGCCTTCTGCATTTTTTACCCATACCTTACTGCCTTTGCCGTCACTTAATACCGCAGATGTCGGAACAGCTAACGAACGTGCACCATTACCACCAAGTGAAATATAAGCCAGCATACCCGGCCGGATCAGCCCCTGTGGATTAGGAATGCTGACGCGGATCAGATCAACTTTGGACGCATCCGATAATTCAGGGTTAATGAACGCTACCTTGCCATTGATTACTTGTCCATTCAGATCAGGAAAGGAGACGCTTACCCGATCATTTAATTTATAGCTCCCGGCCTCACCGGCGTATAACTGGGCTTCCACCCATAAGCTGTTCAATGCCTGAGTTTTCAATACCATCATCCCCTCAGTCACATAATCTCCCTCGTGCACCGCTATTTCGCTTACAGTTCCACTGACTTGACTTAATACGGTGGTTGTAGCAGCTACTTTGTTTGAAGCGGCCAGCTTATTGATCTGTGCGGCGGTTAAACCCCATAATTTGAGTTTATTTTCAGCGGCGCTGATCAGTTGTAGGTAGTCTACATCAGGATTATGTAAAAGCTTTTGCTGCTGTTTAGCCAACAGGTATTCCTTTTCCGCTTCCTGCAAATCCTCGCTATATAAAGCATACACGGGTTGCCCGACGTCGACTTTTTCTCCAACGGTTCTTACGAATAGCTGCTGTACCCGGCCCGCTATTCTTGCACTCAATTCGGCAGCTGTGTTTTCATTAGTGGTTACTGTGCCAGTGAGCGTTTTTTCATTACCTGTATTTTGTTCGCGCACGGTATCGGTTCGGATTCCGGCCAATTCAATCTGCGTTGCTGTCAGGGTGAGTTTATCTGATGCGGTGTTACCTGAGCCGGTAAGTTCCACTTTGATCAGTTTCATGCCGCAAACCGGGCAATTACCAGGATGATCCTCATGTATCTGGGGGTGCATGGAACAGGTATAATAAGCTTTGGTTTGCTGCTGAACTACTTGCTGCGGTTTTTGCTTGCACGCAGTCGCTACTAAAATTAAGAGCAGCAATAAAATTTTCAATTTAGTCATGACTTTCCGTTTTAATAAAGCTTTCGCTGTCGGTTAAATATTGGGCGTTTGCTGCCAAGGTATCAGTAGCAGTTAAACCTTTTGTCACTTGTATTTGATTGTTAGTTATCGCACCGGTGCTTACCTGAATTGCCTGATATGCTGCTCCTTGTTTCAGCCATACGATCTGTGTCCGGCCCAGATCAATAACAGCAGAACGCGGTATCCACAAGCCGTTAGTCCGCCCGGTTTGGATTTCGGCTTTAAGTAGGCTGTTTACTTTTAGATTGTGATCCATGTTGTCGAGGTAAACCCTGATGCTTGTCGTCTTATCTCCATTCTGTAGAACAGGTTCAATGAAGTTCACCTTGCAGCTGATCTTTTTGCCCGGCAGATCGGGTAACGTGATCTTAACCGGCTGGTTCAATTTTAAAGCCGCCATATCCGAAGGGTCAATTTTGATGATCGCCCATAACTGATGCGGGTTAACCACATTGAACAAGGTTTGCCCCTTTTGGACATACATGCCCTCCTTGATGGCTAAAGGCAGGTTATTAGCAAACTCCGTTACTGGGCGCGTATCTGCCGTGCTGCCCATCTGGCCATGCGGCATATCATGTACATGGCCTTCATAAGGACTGTAAACCGGCAGGCTGTAATACGGCTTACCGCTTTTTATGACCTGCTTCACCTGTTCATAGGTCATGCCCTGTAACAATAGCTTTTGTTTGGCTGCATTCAGCAAGGCTGTTTCCGCAGGTGAATTTTTGCTGAGGTAGAGCAGGTCTTGTTGAGCCGTTACCATTTCCGGGCTGTAAATGTCGAAAATGCGCTGACCTTGGTGGATTTCCTGAAAGGCATATTTGATGTAAAGCTTTTCAATGCGCCCTGAAAAGCGAGAGGCGATATTATTGAACGTCCGCGTATCAAAATCAAGGTAACCGTCCGCCGAAATTGTGGTTGGTACTTCTTTTTGCTCGGGTGTAATCGTCTTAACCGAAGAAACGACCGTAGAATTGACCGGTTGAAGCACGGTATTTAAACTAATGCCGGCACCTTCACTGGCCTGTCCAGATTTTTTAACCAGCGTCATGCCGCAGATCGGGCAACTACCGGGATGATCTTCGAGTACCTGCGGGTGCATCGGGCAGGTGTATTTGACTTCGCTTTTTGCCTGGTTCGCGACAGCAGTCGTTTTTGGATTCGTGCAGGCGCTCATGACGGCCACAAAAGCGATCAGGAGGATTTTAATTGCTTTCATATTCCCTTTCATAAGCTACCTGTAACGTTAACAATTCCTGTAATCGGTCTAAAGCCTCCATGCGTACGGTTTGCAGGCTTTTGATACCATCTAAAACCGACGGGAGATCGCCTGTATTTTGGTCATAGGCCAGCAGTGCCGTTTTATAGCTATTTTGCAAAGCGGGTATGATGTTCTGTTCATAGTTTTTCAACTGCCTTTTTTTGCTGCCCATATCCGTTCTTAATGCCGCGAGTTGACCTTGTGCCTGGTTGAGGATATCCAGTTTTTTCTGTTGCAGTTCCTCCACCTCATAGCGGATACCTTTAAGGTTCGCTTTGTATTCCTTAGCTGCCCAGGGCACAATTGGAATGGTTACGGTACCCATTAAAATATATTGATTCGCAAACCCGCCGTAACTTTGCATATGTCCCGCCTGAATGCCAAAATCGGGTTTGCGTTTGGCATACTCCATTTTTGCATTTAATTGTTGCAGGTCAATATTGCGGTTGATCCCTTTAATATCGCTCCGGCCGGCAGCAAGGCGGGCGGTGTCCGTTATGATGGTTTCGTAATCTTTTAAAATGATAGTAGTGTCCACCGAAAAAGCGGCTTGTTTATCCCGGTTCATCAAGGTATTGAGCATGATATTCTTCTGGCTGATATCGTTGGTCAACTGCTCACGGACGTTGTCCAGTTGAAAAAGCTCTGCCTTGGCCTTATAGATGTTCGGCAGCTTCTCCTTGCTATAGGTTAGCCGGATATTGGCATCTTTGAGCATATAATCCAGTAATTCTTTGGTGTGCTGTAACAGGGCCAGTTTCTTTTCCAAAACCACGCGTTCATAATAGTATTGTTTGGCCTGGGAAATGAGTTGATTTTTGAGAAAGCCCTTATCGGCTGCCGTTACCTGGGACTGGCCTTTCATATAATCTTCTTTGGCTTTTAGCTTGGCCGGGTTGGTAAACATTTGCTCTGCCTGTACCATAAATGAGCCGCCGCTGGGGTTCAGCTGGTAAGGCACCTGGTACTGGCCTGCGCTGATCTTAGGGGCATCCAAACTCCTTGCCCCCGTAGCATAAGCATTCTGTGCGCTGCCTTTGGCATCATAAGCCTGCAAGGCCGGGTTGGTGCTTACACGGGCGGTCACGCTGTCTAAAGGGAAGCGCTGTGCTTGTGCAAAGCCGGCCAGACCTAACAACGCCGTTAATATAATATAATACTTTTTCATTATTCCTTTACCTCCAATACTTCCAGTTTGCCATATTTCTTCAACTCATATTCCTTTACCATCAAAAAGATAAGCGGTGTGACGAGCAAGATATGTGTGGAAGAAGTTAATACCCCGCCGATCATCGGCAATACGATGGGTAACATGACATCGCTGCCTGTCCCGGTTGCCCACAGCACCGGTACTAAACCAAATAACGCCACGCAAACGGTCATCAATTTTGGCCGCAGGCGTTTTACTGCGCCGTTCATCACATATTCCCTTAAATCAGATTTAGTGATCGTTTCTTTACTGTTGCCCTTCAGGGCGACCATTTGTTGCATGGCATCGTTCAGGTATATGACCATCACGATGCCCGTTTCTACAGCGATGCCAAACAAGGCGATAAAGCCAACCGCAACTGCGACAGATAAATGCACGCCGAAGAAGTAAACCATATAAGCCCCGCCAATGAGGGCAAAAGGAATGGAGATCAGGCTAAAAAATGCTTCCCGGATAGAATGGAAAGCAAAGTACAGGCAGGCAAAAATGATAAGGAGGACAATCGGCAGTATCAGCTTCAAGGTATGCTCTGCCCGGATCAAATTCTCATACTGGCCGCTCCATTCGATATAATAGCCCTTTGGTAAAGTTTTAACCATCGCATTCAACCTGTCCTGGGCTTCTTTGACGGTACTGCCCAGGTCACGGTCACGTACGTTAAACAATACGGTGCCCCGTAATAAAGCATTTTCCGATTGGATCATGGCCGGGCCATTGCTGATCCTGATATCCGCCACGGATGATAGTGGTATGGGGCCATAGCCGGACGTTTGTACGAGCGTGCGTTTGATAGCATCCAGGTTGTTGCGGTAATCCTGCGCAAAGCGGACATTGACGCTAAATCGCTGCCTGCCTTCAATTGTCCTGGTCAGGTTCATGCCGCCTATGGCGCTTTCCACGACTTCATTGACATCATCCGCGCTTAAACCGTAACGACCGATTGCTTCTTTATTGACCTGGATATCCAGGTATTTGCCGCCGGTTATCGGGTCAACATAGAGGTCTTTGACGCCGTTCAAGCCGTTCAAAGCCTGCTTCATCTGATTTGCAAGTGTGTTGATGGTGTCCAGGTTCTGGCCGTAAACTTTTAGCCCCACATCCGTGCGGATACCCGTAGACAACATATTGATACGGTTGATGATAGGCTGTGTCCAGCCGTTCACCACACCGGGAATTTGCAGTTTGGCATTCAGCTCATTAATAATATCTTCCTTCTTAATCCCTTTTCGCCATGCTTCCCTTGGTTTCAACAGGATAATGGTTTCTGTCATGCTGATCGGTGAATTATCGGTAGCGGTATTCGCCCGCCCGGCTTTGCCCAAAACGTTAGCAACTTCAGGTACGCTTTTAATGATCTTGTCCTGTACCTGTAAAACCTGTTTGGCCTGGGCATTGGAGACGTCCGGCTGGGTAACCGGCATAAAGAGGATCGTTCCCTCATCCAGTGGCGGCATAAACTCGCTGCCTAAAGAAAGCAATAAGGGTATGCTAATTACTAAAGCAATGATATTGATACCTATGGTTGTTTTACGCCAGGTCACGCACCAATCCAGTACCGGGCGATAAACCCTTTCCAGGCCACGGTTCAGCGGGTTATGGTCGTCCGTCCTTAACTTCCCTTTCAGAAAGAAAGAGATGAGAACAGGCGCTAATGTCACTGCAAGTATGGCGTCAATGGCCAGTATAAATGTTTTTGTCCAGGCTAAAGGGCCGAACAATTTGCCTTCCTGTCCCTCCAGTAAAAAAACCGGCAGGAAGGACGCGACGATGATGAGCGTAGAGAAAAACACGCCACGGCCAACCTGCTTGCAGGAGGCTTCAATGATCTTTATTCTTTCTGCTGTGGTCATGATTTTTCTTGTTGTTGGGCGATGGATAAATTCCGGTGCGAGTTTTCGACCATGACGATGCCATTATCCACGATAACCCCGATAGCTAAAGCGATACCTGTTAAGGACATAATATTAGAACTGATACCAAAGAAGTTTAACAAAATGAAGCTGGCAGCAATGGTAATGGGTATCTGAATAATGATACTTAAAGCGCTTCGCCAGCTAAATAGGAACAGGATGACAATAATGGATACGGTGACCATTTCTTCTATCAGCGTATGTTTCACTGAATTAACCGCGCTTTCAATGAGTTCGCTGCGGTCATAAGCGATCTTGAACGTTACACCCGCAGGCAAGCCTTTTTGAATATCGGCCATCTTATCCTTAACGGCATGGATAACTTTGTCGGCATTTTCACCATAGCGCATCACGACGATACCACCTACGGCTTCTCCGTCGCCATTCCGGTCAAAGATACCCAGACGTTCATCGCCGCCCATTTGAACGGTGGCCACATCTTTGATCTTAACTGGTATAGCATTGATCACACCGATAGGCATGTTCTCGACATCCGCTAAGCTTTTAATATAGCCCAGGCCGCGAACGATATAGCCGGTGCCGTTCATTTCAAACTTACGCCCGCCCACATCATTGTTATTGCTTTTAACCGCTTTAAGCACCTGCGCTAAGGATATGTTGTAATAATTCAGCTTGTGCGGATCGATGCTGACCTGGTATTGCTTTTCAAAGCCGCCAAAAGAGGCCACTTCGCTTACACCGGATACGGTTTGCAGGCCTAATTTCACATACCAGTCCTGTAGGGCGCGCTGTTCGCCCAGATCCATGCCTTTGGCGTCGAGCGTGTACCAAAGCACATGGCCGACGCCTGTGCCATCCGGCCCCAATGTGGGTGTAATGCCTTCCGGCAATAAACGCTGTGCGTAGTTTAGTCTTTCCAATACCCGGCTACGCGCCCAGTACACATCGGCTTTATCCTCAAAAACGATGTACACAAAGCTCATCCCGAACATAGAGGTCGCACGAATGGCTTTTACTTTTGGGATACCTTGCAGGTTACTAACCAACGGATAGGTTACCTGGTCTTCCATGATCTGCGGGCTGCGCCCTTGCCATTCGGTAAAAACGATCACCTGGTTGTCCGACAGGTCGGGTATGGCGTCAATCGGATTTTGTTTGACCGCATAAGCCCCCCACGCAAACAGGGCAATGGCGATCAGCAGTACGATATACCTGTTTTTTAAGGACAGGCTGATCAATTGGTTTATCATCTTAATTGCTTTAATCAACCCTCCGCCAAACAGCGGAGGGTTGAATGAATTACATTTTCATTTTTTCTGCCGGTTTCTTTTTATCGGTCTTTTTAACCAGGGTCATACCACATTTCGGGCATTTGCCGGGTTTATCACTCAGCACTTCCGGGTGCATGGTGCAGGTGTACTGCACTTTTGGGGCAGGCTTTACCTTTTTAGTTTTAGTCGTGTCTGAAACAGCATTGGTGCCATTGGAAGCAAAAACGGTCGTGGCAGAAAACAGGATGGCAACAGCCATCAGCATTACTTTTTTCATGTGTTAAAAAATTGAAAATGAATAAATAGCACAGGCAAAGCCAATGCGTTAATTATGAATTAAGATGGATTCTAATTGAATTATAGCCGGTACAGGATTGTATGGCTATGAAAAGTACAGGTCAAATCCTGTAGGCGCAGTTGAGGGTATAGATGGGTATATCAGGGTCTCCCGGAGGAGCGTTCGCCTGGTAACCGGTACGAATGGCTGATTCCGAAAGGATGTTAACTGCAATCCCGTAAGCAGGCTCCGGCAATATAGCCGGTGTGATTGGGTTTAGCACCGTGGCGTTCACCGACACATGGCTATCCTTTATTTTAAAACTTTTGCTTTCATGTTTGCAGCAGTTATCCTTATCTGAATGATCGGCTGAAGCAAGGGTCAATGTTATGCCAGCAAGTTTACCGCAGCAATAAAAACGACTTATTCCGATACCCACAAGGGATAAAAGATAAATCGCCGTTAAAAATATGAGTGCGGTACGTTTCACAAATCGAAATTACAATTTTTTATTTAATTAAAGGCAGGTAACAAGAGCCGCCCGGCTAAGGGGCGGCTCTTGGTTTAGTTACACTTTACATTTAGTCTTGCATTCCCCGGAATCCTTACAGGTTTTACTGCAATAATCCTTGCAGTTTGGCCCGCAGCCTTTTGCGCATTTAGAACAGGTGAATTTGCTGTTGCAGCAAGGAGTATTGGCATAAGTAATCGATATAACAGATAATAGCATCACCATCGTGATGAAAAGAAACTTTTTCATGATTTGAATATTTAAGATTAATAATTAAACGATTTGTCAATCTAAGATTAACAGGGTTCGGATTTAACTATTAAACTTTCGGCGGGTTCCAGTCGTTGTCCTGGTAATCCGATAATTCACCTAAAGCAAAAAACCGGGTAGTCTGATCGTGCAAATCAATGATTGCTGGTGAAAGGGAAACAGATTGAATAATCCTAAACCCGCAGGCACTGCAAGATAGCATTGCATTACAGGTACCTTTGGAACAACTGTTATCTGAAGCCTGCTTTTGATGCTTACCGCAAGCCTTGTACGCACTTTTTTTGTAGCAGGACGCATGTACCTGAGTATGCAAAGTATTTGCCATCCGCGACATTGGGGATACCAACAAGATACATACGGTGAGGAAAACAGCGATCGCTTTCATTATGTGTTAAACTTTTATTTTTTAAAGATAGTGCAATAAATTTCACGTTATTACTGCGACAAGGTAAGGAAGTACGCTTTTATTATTTTATACTATTCGGACAAAAATTTATATCGTATTGTACTAAGTCTTTACTTTTAACAAGCTGGCATTAATAGCCACAACAACCGTGCTGACCGTCATTAATACGGCTCCCACTGCCGGGCTCAAAACAATCCCCTGATTATACAGCACGCCTGCCGCCAGCGGCAATGCGACCACATTATAACCCGTAGCCCAGGCCAGGTTTTGAATCATTTTACGATAAGTCGCTTTTCCGAATAATATCAGGCTAACAATATCCTTTGGATTACTGTTAACCAAAACAATACCTGCAGTTTCCGCTGCAATGTCACTGCCGGAGCCTACGGCTATCCCAATATCTGCCTGCGCCAGCGCGGGGGCGTCATTTACGCCATCGCCCGTCATGGCAACAAACTCACCTTTTTGCTGCAATTCTTTGATTTTATCCAGCTTCTGATGTGGCAGAACTTCAGCAAAAAAACCATCCATTTTTAACTGGTTGCTCACGCTTTCCGCCACCATTTGGTTATCTCCTGTTAACAGCAATGATTTAATGCCATTGTTATGCAGCGTCTGTATGGCGTCAGCTGATTCCGGGCGAATGGTATCCGATAATGCGATATAACCATATAATATCTCATTGATGATGACAAAGACAACTGTTTCGTTACCGTTAGCGACAAAGTCTTCAGGTTCGGAAAATTCGTGTTCTTTTAAATAGCCGGGGCTGACGACTTTGAGTTGCTTGCCTTCTACCAACGCCTCAATACCCTGACCGGTGATCGCCTTAAAATCTTTTACTTCGGGAATGCTTAATGAACGTTTTTTTATTTCGGCGAGGATTCCGGTGGCAATCGGGTGTTCTGAATTTTGTTCCAGCGCTGCTACGGTTCGCAACAGTTCGTTTTCATTTTGCTTTTTGTCATTACTTTGATGATCTATAACAACCACCCGGGCTACCTCGAATTTTCCAACGGTCAGCGTACCTGTTTTATCAAAAACAATGGTGCTGATCTTGCGGGAGTTTTCAAATGCTGTACGGTTTTTGATCAACAACCCGTGCTGGGCAGAAAGCGAAGTAGACTTGGCTACCACAAGCGGCACGGCGAGACCCAGAGCATGTGGACAACAGATCACGATCACTGTTACCATTCTTTCCATAGCAAAAGCCAGATCTTTGCCATCCGCAAGCCAAAAAGCAAAGGTACTAAGCCCCGCAATAAGGGCGATGACGGTTAGCCATTTGGCGGCCTTATCAGCCAGCAGTTGGGTGTTTGATTTGGCGTCCTGTGCATTTTTGACCAGGGTTATTACTTTGGACAGATATGAATCTGCGCCGCTATGCGTGACTTTAACCTTTAAAGAGCCGTTGCCATTGACCGACCCGGCAATCACGTCCTGTCCTTTAGTTTTCTGTACGGGTGTAGCCTCACCGGTAAGCATGGATTCATTCAGATAGCTTTCGCCATCCTCGATAATCCCGTCGGCGGGAATTTTTTCACCTGGCTTGATCAGGATCAGGTCTCCTGTCTTTAAGGTTTCTGTTTTAATCTCGGTCGTGTCTTTGCCTTTAATTAAGTGCGCCTCTGCCGGCATGAGTTGCACTAAAAGCTCCAATTCCCTGGAAGCTCCCGCTACCGACCGCATCTCGATCCAGTGCCCGAGCAGCATGATCAGGATCAGCGTGGTAAGTTCCCAAAAGAAGTCCATTCCTTTCAATCCGAAAACCGTTGCCGCGCTGTAAATGTAGGCTACTGTTATGGCAAAGCCGATCAGGGTCATCATGCCGGGGTTTTTAGCCTTTAATTCATTAAACCACCCACTCAAAAATGGCCAGCCGCCGTAAAGGAAAACGATGCTTGACAAGCCAAAAAGCAGGTAGCCTGAGCCGCCGAACCGAAAATCCAAATGCAGCCATTGCTGAATTTGCATAGACAGTAACATCACCGGAACCGTCAATACCAGTACCACATAAAAACGCTTTCTAAAATCAGCGATCATCATCGCATGATGATCATGACCAGCCATTCCCATATTTGGACCATGACCTTTAAGCATTTTACCATGATCCATTGATCCAGCTTCAGCGTTATAATTTGCCTGTGTACGGGCAGGTTGTTGGTGCCCTGTCATGGCGTGATGATCGTGTTGATTTTCCATTCCTCTAATGTTTTAATAAGTTAACGTCAAACCCCCGCCGAGACCCATATCACTGTCATAGTGCGTGGATAATGAAAAGTATTTAGTTAGAATATACCGAAATCCTGCTGAATACTCTTTATCCGTGTTGATCATTAATGACATACGCAGCCGTTGCGCAACCGGAATGTCTTCACGTCCTAACTGGAAACGCAGTTTGCCGTTCCCGTCAATCCGCATGTCCGCCACAAATAACATGGGCAAGGTATAGGCAACACCCGCGACTACCGTGTGGCGGTTTTCCTTGTTGCTCACCTGACCGAACAGGTTCTTATAATCGCTGCCAAAAATATTTTTTTCATCTGGGTTAAACTTCTTGTAGTGATAATCAAAACCAACATATGGAAAAAGCCATTGGTTCCGTCCGATATAACGGCCCACCGTCGTTTCACTTTCGTAACCCATCATGGCATCCGTGCCAAGATGCCACATGGTCATCGCTTTCCAGCGTGTACTGCCCAGCATTACCTGTCCGTCTGTTCCGTTGCTTTCCAATCCGACTTTTCCCATTAGGTGTGGCATCTGGTCGTCCCAAAAGAGCTTGCGCTGCGCCAGCTTCGGATCAGGCACATCAGGATTCGGCGGGGAGTTCTCATAGCTGAATACGCGTCCCATGCCGCTCATCATGTGGTAAAGGATATGGCAGTGGAAGAACCAGTCACCACCAGGCTCATTGGCCGCAAATTCTATCGTGTCCCTCTCCATCGGCATAATGTCAAGGACATTCTTCATAGGAGCATTCTCGCCCTGCCCGTTGAGCACCCTGAAGTCATGTCCGTGCAGGTGCATCGGGTGCCGCATCATGCTATTATTGTAGAGGATGATCCGCAGGTTCTCGCCTTTTTTGATCAGGATCTTATCAGACTCGGATACCGTCTTATTATCCAGTGTCCAGACATAACGGTTCATATTTCCTGTCAGGTCAAACTTTAGCTCCCGCCACGGCCCCGCAGGCAAGCTGGTCTTTCCAGGGTCGCGAAGCATGTTATAATTCAATGTTACGATGTCCGGGTTTTCAGCGGCCATATTCATGCCTGACATGCTTTGGTCATTTGCCATTTGCATTCCAGCCATGGTAGCTTTTGTTTTTTTAGCGGCTGGTTTTTCCTCGCCGGTAATCTCCGGGTACATGACGGTGTTCATATCCATGATCTGGTTTTGCATGGTCATGCCATCCATCTGTACCATATTACCATTCATGTCCATCATATCATTCATCATTTTCATACCGGCAAAGTATTTCAGCTTTGGCATTTTACCGGCATAAACTTTATCGCCTTTGCCCAGCCAAAGTGACGCGGACTTCGTACGGTCTTCGGGGGTGACCAGGAATTCATAGCTTTTATTTTCCGGTATGGTCACCACCACATCGTAGGTTTCGGAAACTGCAACGATCAGCCGGTCGACTTCAACAGGCGCTACGTCATTGCCATCCGTTGCAACCACGGTCATTTTACCACCTGCATACTTCAACCAAAAATAAGAGGAAGCACCACCGTTGGCGATGCGCAATCTCACTTTATCACCGGCTTTGAATTGTGGTTGTTCATTTTGATTTTTTCCATTGATGAGAAAATTATCATAGTATACATCGCTCACATCCATGGCGGTCATACGCTTCCATTCATTGGCAACCTTCGTTTTGAAGTTGCCTGATCTTATCGCTTCGAGGTAGCTTTGCGTTGTTCCCTTTTTGATGGCGAACCAATCCGTAGCGGCATGAAGGCTCCGCTGAACCTCCTTGGGATTCATATTCGTCCAGTCACTTAATACCAGCGGAATGGTCGGAATGTCCCATTCCTGGCGTTTATTCATGATAAATGCACCGTACATGCCGATCTGTTCCTGTAAACCGGTATGACTGTGATACCAATGGGTGCCATGTTGTTTGATGGGAAACTTATATAAATGCGTTTCACCCGGCTTGATCGGCATCTGGGTCATGTTAGGCACTCCGTCGTAACGGTTGGGTAGAAACAGTCCGTGCCAGTGCAGCGAGGTTTCTTCTTTCAGTTTGTTGTGAACATAGATTTCCGCAGTATCGCCTTCCGTAAATGTCAATGTCGGCATGGGAATACTGCCGTTTACGGCAATGGCACGCTTTGGTTTTCCACCATAGGTAACGGTAGTGTCGGCTATAAAAAGGTCATACCGAACCGTACGGGGCGGATATTTAGCGCTAATGGTTTTGATAGACCCTAAATGGTCTTTTGCAGCTTGAATATCGGCCGGTCCGCTGCTCATTTTCATACCATCCATCTTCATACCCTCCATTTTTCCACCTGTTTTCGCACTGTCCGTTGCGGGCATGTTCAGTCCAGACATATTCATAGCTTTTGGTTGCTCTTTGACCAGTTTCATCCCGCACTTGGGGCAGTTGCCTGGTTGGGCCGAATGAATATCAGGATGCATCGGGCATGTATAACTGACAGCACTTGCCGCAGGCGCTTTTTCCATCGGCTTGTTATCCGCCTTCAGGTTTTTTCCCTTTAGTGTCATGTTTTTAGCGGCTGTCTTTGGGGCAACTGCCTTTGGTTTTTCTTTAACCAGCTTCATGCCGCATTTGGGGCAATTACCAGGTTTTGCGTCATGGATTTCCGGATGCATAGGGCAGGTATAAGTGACCTGCTGCTGTTTCTGCATTCCCGGCATACCCTGCATATCGGTTTGAGCCTTCGCTATCTGCCCGAATAAAAGTATCAGCACCATAAGTGTTATATTTTTCATCTTTTAACTTTTACGGCAGTGTGCTGCTGGTCTCTTTAGCCCAATTCAGCAACGTTGCCTTATCTTCTTTTGTAAGTATTGCATCACGGTGTATCATTGTATAGGAACCCAAGGGCATAGCGCCTTCCTCCAGGCTTTCGCCGATTGCCCTTATGCGGCTTCGCTGCCGCCTGGCAGCGTAATCACCGAATTCGTCAAAATTCAGTTCATCTTTGCCGCGCCTGATATGACCATCCAGTATATATCGGACTGGCTGCAGTTGCGCGTACCAGGGATAGTTGGTATGATCGCTATGACAATCATAACATGACCGTTTCAATATGACCTGAGCGTTTGATGGAACCTGGATAACCTCTGCCATCGTTTTACCGGCAGGAGCTTTTCCTTGGTTATGGTCGCGCGGGAAAAATTGCATAGCAGCAAGCAGCAGCGCCCCTGATCCGATGATCTTAACCGTCCTGTTCATGGTCATTTATTTTAATTCTTCCTTCACATTTCCGCAGGTTGACATGCCTGAACCCATATAGGGGTTTTTGATCTCTTTACTTTCACTTAGCCAGATCGCCCCTTTTTTATCATTATACATGGGGCAATGATCGACGAATAATGACCGTCCCGCACCGAAAAGCTTGACCAGATCATACATATCTTTGCTCAGCATATCAAAGTGTTCACGCTGATGCGGCAGTTTTCCCGCGCTTTCGCCAATGTGCTCGGCCATTTCATGCGCGTCGTCGGCAATGTCCTCGAAAGATTTTTTCTGGGTGGCTGAAAGTGCGGACTTATCAAACTTTCCAAAACCATCAGCGAGGGCTTTACCAGCCGTTGCAGCGTCCTTACTGTTGTCTTGCGCCAGCGCATTTTTCAATTCCAAATAACTGCCAACGAGGCCATTTACCGCTGTAGCAGGCTTTGAAGAAGTAGCGGATTGTCCTGGCGTATTTGCCGTTTTGGTTGAATCAGTAGCCGTGGAGGTTGATGTGGATTTATTGTTATTGCAAGCTGTGAATGAAACTGCGGTGATGGCTAAGCTAACTATGATTAAATTTTTCATGATGTCTAAATTTTGTAATGAGCAATGACCGGCAAATGATCAACATTTGCCGGTTAAGCTTTATGGATAAACTTATTTATTAAGGGTTTCGGTAACCTTGCCACAGGTGAGCATTTGGTTTCCGTAGTATGGGTTCTTGATCGCAGCTTCAGCAGAAAGCCAATAGCTTTTCTTCATCGGGCAATAAGCATAATAAACCGGCTTATCCGATAATTTTACTGCTTTTGCCAGTTTGAAGAAGTTCAACGAGAAATTGGCAAAGTGTTCCCGCTGATGGGCGATATCCTTGCTCTCCGAAATATGCCGCGCATCAAAGGCAAGCTTTTCCTGTAAAAGCATAAAAGTGTCCATCTCCGGCTTGTCCAGCGTCTTCATATCGACCCCATTGATCGCTTTCAGGAACTCGGTAGCATGAGTGGCTGCGTCCGGGCTGTTTGAGGTGACAAGCGCGTCTTTGACGCCGTAATAAGAGGACAATAAAGAAGAAAGGGATGATGTTTTCGCATCCTGGGCAAAAAGTTGTTGTGTAAACGCAGTTGCAATGAAGGCAACCAGTAAAAATGTCTTTTTCATGATCTGAGAATTAAAATAAAGTATAAAATTCGGGCATGGCTACGCCATGTAACGGTTTAAACTTAATCGTAATCAGATCAACAGGCTGCGATGAATGATATAAATATTTCTTGTCGGGGGACGCTGTCGCTCGTCAATAACGATACGGGGTATAATAATAACGCCAGGATCAGGCACCAACGAAAATATGAGGTTGTCGCTGGTATATAACAGTGGCGCTTTTAAGACCAGGTGGTCGGTCGACGGGACAAGCTTGGCCAATGAAATAAAGTTATTTACCGCGCTTTGGCAGCAAGGTTCATCAGTGCCTATCGTAGTTTGTCCGGGAAGCAGTTGACGATGCGTGTGTTTAACGGCAGCATGATGGTGTTCATGACTTTCGACAGCTTCGTGATGGTTATCGTGGGACATATGTAAAGCGCAGCTAAACCCGGCAACGGTATTCAGCATAAATATAAAGAGTAACAAAAGCGCTTTACTTTTCATCCTATACAAAACTAAAAAACCATTAGCAATAACATTTATATAATTCCGTCAATATTTTATAGGCTACGAACATTACACTGCTTCCTTTGCAATCTTCTGCATAATGGAATGATCGTCGCCAAATTTGCACAGCGCGTCACAATGCTGCCGAAGGTCAGAAAAGCAAATGTATTTCATTTCCATATTCCCTTGCCGGATCGATGGCCTGGTAAGCTGCATAACAACATCTTTTTCGCGTTGGTCAGGCACCACGAGATATAATACTTCCTCCTTGCTATTCAGGCTGCAACTCAGATCGGTCAGCCGCAGTATCCCGGAATAGATACTTGTGCTTTTCTCCACTTCAAACGCGGCGATGACTTTAGGGGTGCCTTTTTGGAACCAAAGAACGTCGATCAACTTAACGGTGTTCAGTACCTCTTTGTCCAAAACTAACGGGGGGAAGTTGGCCAGCGAAATAAAGGTGAACTTATTTCCGTTCCACTCTTTAGAGCGGTCGTTAGAGGCGGCGATCACATCGTAGCCGAGTGCATGCCCGATCTTTAGCAGATGGAACTGCATTTCATTGTGAAGATGTTCATCGGCAGTTTCCGCACGCTTTTCTTTATGACGTTTTTCAATGAGTTTTTCCAACCGGTTACGCTCGGTCTCTGAAAGGTATTCATCTTTTCCTAAAAGCAGTTTTTGGGTGCCGATCTCAAATAGCAATCCAGAGAACGCACCGGTGTCAAGCGATAATTCATTGCAATGTTGGCGGTTCATGTCCATAATGACCTCCCTGATCTTCAGGTATTCGCCCCAACTGCCTAATTTTTTTTTGTCCTTAAAAAGGTAATTGAACCCATTGATGATCGCGGTATTGAACGGCGGTATCCAGGTGGGGTGCAGGAAATACAGGATACTCGCTACCGCAGGCCCCAGGCCTTTGATCTTAAGCGCATCCAATTTTTCAATCTCTTTAACCACCTGCTCTTCATTTTTTGCATGGATGCAATTTTCCAGGAATTGCCCGAAAGCGATCTTATTCGACTGATTTTCGTAGATATCAGGAATTCTCAATTTGGGCTTCCAGTAAAAGGGATGCGAAGCGCCCTCGAAAACCTGCTTTTGTTCCGTAATGCAGGACAGCACAAATTCCAGGGAACTGCCTTTAAAATCGTTCCCGAAACGCTTGCTTTTGATGTCTTCGATCACTTGCAATACACCCCGCCGGATCGAGCGGAAGGCTTTTAAGCGTTCTTCATTATTGATAAACCAGGTATTGTAAACTGATTCCTGATCATTTTTATACTGATGAATTATAGATAATAAGTGATCGCTCATGTATTAAAAAAAACTAATATACTATAAAAGCGAGAAGATGTTATCTACAGCATTTTTTTACGAAAAGCACTTTAAAAAGCCAGACCAATGTTTTCTTCACTCGACTCATATTCCTATTGATAATTTCCTTTGCGGATATTTATTTTTCCATTCTACTTAGAATCTGCTTCATTTCAGCAATCTCCTTTTCCTGTGCATCAATAATGTCACGGGATAGTTTTTTCACTTCCGGATCTTTGATGTTGGCATGTTTACTGGTCATAATGGCAATGGAATGGTGCGGGATCATCCCTTTCATGTATTGTACGTCACCAATACCGGCCTGTGTACGAACGCCTGTCAGTGCTAACCCAAAAACAGCGACGCTGGAAATAACAATGATCGCATTGAGCTTTTTATTCTGGTACATCATCCGCATCATGGCAAGCATGATGAGAGCCATCGCGCTGATCATGATGAGCGTCATATAAAACCGCGTCATATTAAGATAAATATGGTCAATTTGGTCATCGTCCAGGTACATGATGGCGTACATGACGATGTAGGATGCCAACAGCATCAAGACGAATTTTTTATAATTTCCTTTTTCCATTTTTTGGTAAATTTTGATTAAAGAATTAAATAGCCATTGCCCCGAAACGGGGCAATGGCTGAATTTGTTGATTAAGCGGCAGTTGCCATCTCCTCACAAGCTTCGGCGCATTTGCGGCAAGCTTCCGCACAAGCCTGACAATGCTCCATATCGTGCTTGGCGCATTCATCTCCGCACGCTTTACAAACATCTGCACAGACCCTGCACAAGTGTGCACTGAACCCGCTTCCCAAACTCATGACCTCTGCTGCAGCCCGGCATATTGCCGCGCATTCTAAATCCAATTGGATACAACGGGACATCATCTTAATATCCTCTTCCTGAAGGCATGAAGTTGCACAATGGCTGCAAGCCACTGCACAGGCAACACACTCATCGATACAATCCTGAAATTTTTGATGTGACATAATCATTTGTTTTATAGTTATAAACTTAGTGAATTACATTATTTATTGCCCCTGGCCAATAGCCAGTCCTGGAACTGATCTATTTCCTTCATTTGTGCATCGATAATATTGGTAGCCATCGTTTTCATACGCTGTTCCTGCCCATGCAGAAGTTCGAGACGAGCGTTTTCAATTGCACTTTGATGGTGGCCGATCATTAGAATAGCAAAGTCGTGGTCGATGTCCCCGTTTATGATCTGCAAATCCGCCTGTTTTCCTGCTTTTTTCATGTTATCCATCTGCATGGTATCAAAATCAGGATCGTTGGTATGAGGTGGATGTGAGGCGAGAAAGGCGGTAAGCTGCGTTATTTCTGCTTGTTGGCTGGTCATAATAGATTGGGCCATTTGTTTCATTGTTGCATCGCTGCCACTTTTCAGTTCGAGATTGGCCATATCAATTGCGCCCTGATGGTGCATGCGCATCATCATAGCAAAATCGTTGTCGGGATCTTTCGTCATCTTCATGGTATCCATTTTCGACATCATTTGATGCATAATGCTCATCATCTGATCCTGATCGTGATTCTGAATTTTGATTTCATTGTTGTCTTTCGTACAGGCAGCAAAAAAGCCTGCGATAACCAGTAGCCAGGTCAATTTTATTACGTTTTTCATGGTTTCAGTTTTTAGTTATCCCCTTATTTATTTATGTGATTGCATCCAATGTTCCATTTTACTGATATCACTGGTTTGTTCAGGAATGGATTTTTGAGCCATCGATCGGAGCTTGCCATTTTTTGCATTTGCTAAGATGCTTTTCGCCATTATCAACCCGTCTTTGTGGTGCTTGGTCATCATATCTGCAAATTCATGATCTATGGAAGACATGGACATGTTCCCAGTTTTCATCATCGCCATCATATTGTCACTCATAGCCTTACCCGCACCTGAATTTTTATTGGCCGGATCATAATTTTTATTTCCGCTTTGTAGGGTAGGGATTAATTGATCAAGCTCTGTAACCTCCTTAGTTTGCGCGTCCACTATTTTTTGTGCCAAACTTTTCATTACGGCATCTTTACCCTGCTGCACTTCCACCTTGGCCATGTCAATTGCGCCCATGTGGTGAATTCTGAGCATAGTTGCAAAATCAAGGTCGATATTACCCTTCATCTGCTGAGCATGCATCTCCTTCATCATTTTATTCATTGCTTCCATAAGCGGGTCGCCTTGCATTTGAGCTAACATTGATACATCCGTCGTTGGATAGTAGTGGCTGCTCATTAATCGGCCGTTCATTGCCATTTCGGCGTTCATTCCTGTTGCGCCTAGCGCAAAAAGTGGAATCATTACAATTGATGTTTTCATAGATATTATTGATTATTAAAATTTAATGCGTTTGAATTAGTAAATGACAGTAAGGCCCCCTCCAAAGCCGTACTGGTTATCGTAACTGAGTGATAACGCAAAATATTTGGTGAGCACATACCGCGTATCCATTTGGAATTCCTTGTCAGTATTATAAGACGCACCAAGATAAAGCCTGCTGGAAAGCGGGATGTCTTCCCTGCTCAAAGCAAATCGGAACTTTCCTTTTGAGCTGACGCGTGCATCCGTTTGTATAAATAGCGGCAACAAGTATCTTAAGCCTACAACTGCACTATTTTCACTATACTGTGTGAACCGGCCACCCTTCGTGTTTTTTTCAAAGCTTCCACCGATATAAGCCGCAAGGTATTGCGGGTTATCCAGGTAACGTTCCGCGCGCGGTTCAAATTCGTATCTTCCATCGTAGCTCGCACGGTAGTTTGCATTGAACTCATAACGGGTATTGGAGACAAAGATGCTTCCGGTGTTGGTCTGAGAATGAAAGGACAGCTGCGCCCAGGTGTAAAACTGCCGGTCATCATTAATTACCGGGTTGTTCGGCTGATATTTCGCTACATCAGGGTTACTTGGCGAATCTTCATAACGTACCACCCTTGCCATACCTGACATCATGTGATAAAGTGTGTGGCAATGGAAAAACCAGTCGTGTGCTTCGTCGGCCAGATACTCTATCGTTTGTACCTTCATCGGTTCAATACTCACCGTATGTTTAAGTGGTGCGGAATCGCCTTTAGCATTCAGTACACGAAAAAAATGTCCGTGCAGGTGCATCGGGTGTTCCATCATCGTCGTATTATGAAACACAAAGCGGACAATTTCTCCTTTCCTGATTAGTAACCTGTCTGCTTCTGATAGCGGTTTATTATTGATAAACCAGGTGTAACGTAGCATGCTGCCAGTAAGATATAAATGATAGGTTCGAACAGTGTGTTTTCCTTCAATGGCTGTAGTAGAATTAGCCTCCAGCATATCATAGCTTAGAATTTTTCCTTTCCCGCCTAAACCCAGCAGCATGGATTGGCCGGGCCCCATAGGCGTTCCTTTCCCATCATCTTTCATTTTCATAGCCATCCCACCCATGTTCATATCGTCCATTCCCGGCTGCATGGCCATACCCGGCGTTTTTTCCTTATCTTGCTTTCCATTCTTTGAACTATCGGAGGCCATTCCGGACATTTGATCCATCTTCATTCCGGGCATGTTCATTTTCTGCATATTTTGACGACTGGGATCTTGTCCATTCATCTTCATATTTCCCATCTTCATCATCCCATCACTTTTTGAAAACTCGAGACCGTCGTTTTTTACTTTGGAATTCGGAACGGAGTTCATGGGCATATTCATCATGCCCATCATTTGATTGAAAGTATGGGTAAACCGGTAATAGGGCACTTTTGGAATGTCCGTGGTTTTAAATTCTTTGCCGCTACCAAACCATGCCGAAACTTTTCCGGTAATATCCTGCGCCGTGGCCCGGAATTCATATTTACCGGAGGCAGGTATCTTAATGAGCACGTCATAAGTCTCAGCTGTTCCAATTAAAATTTTATCGACCTGAACTGGCTTTACAGCTAAGCCATCCGCAGCTATCACGGTCATTGACCCGCCTGCATAATTAAGCCAGAAGTAACTGGACGCTGAACCATTAATGATGCGCATCTTCACGGTTTCCCCAGCCTTGAACCGTGTAAAATCCTGATTGCCTTGCCCGTTGGCCAGAAAACGGTCATATTTTACATCCACAAGGTCCATCGCTGGCATACGCATCCAGTCCAGCTTCAATTTGTCGCTCAGGTAACCCTTTTCTATAGCTCCGCCATAGCTCAGTACGCTGCCCCGCTGGATAGAGAACCAGTCGCTGCCCCGCTTAAGCATTCTTAAAACCTCTTTTGGCCGGTAATCGGTCCAATCGGACAACATAAAGACCTGTTCCGGGTAATTATCTTTGCGAACCTGCGGCTGTATCACAATAGGGCCGTATAGGCCAGCCTGCTCGTCTAACTCGGTGTGAGTATGATACCAGTAGGTACCGGTCTGACGGATGGGTATGACGTTCGTAAACGTCGTGCCTGGTTCTATGGGCACGGTACTGATGTAAGGTACGCCATCGTATTTATTGGGTACGAGCAAGCCGTGCCAGTGGATAGATGTTGTAGTTTTTCGGTGGTTATGGATACGGATATAAGCCGTGTCACCTTCCGTAAATCTTAAAACAGGGCCTGGTATCTGGCCGTTAATAGCCAGGGCTTTGACGCGCTTACCGGTGTAGTTAACTATGGTATCGCCGATATTAAGATCATAATATACCCGTTTGCCTGCATGAATAAGGTGATCATTTAGTGTGGATGACGTACTTTTAATGGTATCGCCTGGATTCGCCGGCTGTGCGGTCATCTTCATGCCCGGCATGCTGCCTGTTCCCATACTCATTCCATGTGCTGGCTCAGACATGTCCATATTTTGCATGCTATTTGCAGCGGACTTTTCCGGCATTTTTCTTCCGGGCATTATACCACTATCGGAATGGTTCATTTTCATTCCAATCATGCTACCCACACCTTTCCTGTTCGCCGTTCTTTTCCTCGATCGCTTTTGCGCCGTACTCGCTTTCGTTTTCGGGTTTGTTTGCGAAATTTTTGATTTTTCAGGCTGATTTTTCTGCGATGAATTCATGTTCATACCGGGCATTTCATGTTGTTGGGCATGGGCAACCAAAGTCACGCAGAGATAACTTATTAGGAGTACTGTCTTCAGGTTTTTCATAACAAATGCTTTATACCTTATCTAATGATTTTCTGGGCAGCTGATCGGAGGATTTATACTGGCTCGGCGTTAACCCGGTTATGGTTTTGAACTGTGTGGACAAATGGGCGCTGCTGCTGTAGCCCATTTTCCAGGCGATCTCATTCATGTTGAGTTCACCGTACTCCAGCAGTTCTTTCACTTTTTCGATCTTTTGCTGAATAATGAATTTTTCTATGGTGGTATCCTCGGATTCCGAGAACATCCGGCTGAGGTAGGTATAATCCTTATGAACCTGATCGGACAGGTAATCTGAAAAACTAAGGCGATTGTCGGCAAGGTCGCTGTGATGGACCTTTTCAATGATCAGGTCTTTGATGCGCTGCACAACGCGGTCTTTTTCATTGTCAATCAGTTCGAAGCCAAGCAGCTTCAGAGCGGAGGAAACAGCACTTAATTGAACGGCATCCGGCTCAGGCTGTACATCCGCGCTGCCTAGAGCAATTGCAGTGACGCGGAAACCTAAATTTTCCAGTTGTTGTTTAACGACCATAATGCAGCGGTCGCAAACCATATTTTTAATATATAATGTCATGTTTTAATTCAAGCTAAAGAAAGTGAAGGCAATACTACTTCAGGCCGCAGAAATGCGGCAATGCTTGAATCAGATCAGAAGAGAACGGTATTTAAGAAATAAAGGCTGTACAGCCGACCGCGGCGGCCCCGTGGCGTTTAACCAGGATACTTTAGCCTCATAAATGCCCCGAACAGGCGCTGCTGAATCATAAGGTAAAAAAATCACGGCGACCTGTAATGCGCTCAGTTGAAATTCCAGCGAAGCGGAAGAGTTTTCTTTGATCACATAATTGCCGTGCTGGTTACAGCAACTGCAATCTTTACCTTCACCACAAGATTTTTTGTGTCCATGTTCTTTGTCCTCATGATGGTCGCTATCATGTCCGGCAAGAGATTCTTCATCGTGGCCATCGCCCATATGGTCATCAAGCGCAAGCGCCGTTAATTCGTGGCCCGACTTTTCCAATAAAAATTCGGCACCGCAGTGAACCAGGCATACGAACATACCCGTTGTCAGCAACAGGTAAAACGCAGCCAAGCCGAAGGCACCGAATTTTCTCATTATATTAGATACACAAAAAAGTTACATTTGTTTAAAAGCTACCGTTTTTTCTTAATAGTCAAAGCGCTATTCCTGCCTTTCAGTGCGGCTCTTACAAATATCGGTTTATTTGATGACTTCTGCCTGAAAGCCTTTGGCCTTCAATGCGCTAATCACTTCATTAGGATTCAAACCTTTATTTGTATCTACAGTCAGTACCTTATCAGGGTTAGCCGTATCGACCTCCCATTTTTGTACGCCGTCCAAATTATTAAGTACCGGGGTTACCGTTGCTATGCAGCCACCACATTTGATGGTGGTCTTGAATTTTAGAGTTTCCATTGTTTTTATGCTATATGTTAATTTTTGAATATTTAAGCCGAAGGCTGTTGCTGACCACCGATACAGAACTAAGGGCCATAGCTGCACCCGCGATCATGGGATTAAGCAGGAAGCCGTTGAACGGATACAATATGCCGGCAGCCAGCGGAATGCCGATGAGGTTATAGATAAATGCCCAGAACAGATTTTGCCGAATTGTACGAACAGTGAGCCGGGACAGTTTAAGTGCTTTGGGTATCTGTAAGAGATCGGAAGAGACGAGCGTGATCTTAGCTACATCCATGGCGATGTCCGAACCATGGCCCATTGCTATAGAAAGGTTAGCCTGTGCCAGCGCCTGGCTGTCATTGATGCCATCACCTACCATCGCGACTATTTTGCCCTGGCTTTGCAAGGTCTTCACAAACTCCGCTTTGTCGGCCGGTAAAGCACCTGCAATAATTTCAGTGATACCGGCCTCTTTACCGATATGTGCAGCAGTAACCGCGTGGTCACCGGTGAGCATATAGACCGTGATACCACTGCCTTGTAATTCGGCAATCGCTTGGGCAGAAGTAATTTTCACCCGGTCTTGCAGGGCAACAATCGCCAGTACAGAAAGATGTGAAGCGAAATAGATGACCGTTTTACCCCAACCAGATAGTGCTTCTGCCGCAACACGAAGTTCATCAGGCAAGTTGGTTTTACAGGAATCTACGAGTTTCAGGTTACCGGCATAGAACGGCTGTCCGTCGAACATGCCTTCAATTCCCTGACCGGTGAGACTGTGAAAATAGTTCGACGCTACAGTTCCCGTGTTTTGCTCCTTTAAGTAGGCTACAACTGCTGTCGCAAGTGGATGTTCCGATTGCTGTTCGAGTGATAACAGTATTGCAGCTAAGGGATTTTCTTTACCAGCCGCCTGATTCGCCCAGATCAGGTCTGTTACTACTGGTTTGCCTTCCGTGATCGTCCCTGTCTTATCCAGCACGACTGCATTCACCTGATAACCGATTTCAAGTGCTTCCGCGTCTTTGATCAGGATGCCATTTTCAGCGCCCTTGCCAATACCGACCATTACAGCGGTGGGCGTAGCCAGGCCAAGCGCACAAGGACAGGCGATCACCAGCACCGTCACCATTGCCAAAAGCCCTTGCGTTAAGGCTTGCTGACCGCCGAATAGCAGCCAGGCACCTAATGTTATCAGCGCGATCAGCATTACGACCGGCACGAATATACCTGCAATTTTATCGACCAGTTTTTGAACCGGCGCTTTAGAGCCCTGCGCCTCCTGTACAAGGTTAATGATCTGTCCGAGGAGCGTTTCACTGCCGACTTTTTCAGCACGGAACTGAAAACTGCCTTTTTGATTGATCGTGCCCGCGAAAACCGGGTCGCCGCTTTGCTTTGCTACAGCGACAGGTTCGCCACTGATCATGCTTTCATCGACATAGGAATGACCCTCCTGTACCGTACCATCGACGGGGATCTTTTCACCAGGGCGTACCAGCAACAAGTCACCAACCCTGACTTCTTCTACCGGCATAACCTTTTCACCTGCCGGAGTGATCAGTAAAACAGTCTTTGGCTGGAGTCCGATTAGCTTTTTGATAGCGGAAGACGTGTTGGATTTTGCCCGTTCTTCGAGCAATTTTCCCAGCATGATAAAGACAATGACAACCGAGGCCGCCTCGTAATATACATGCGGGTGCAAGGCCTGCCTGTGCCAGAAATCCGGGTAAACGGTATTGAAGACGCTGAAAAGGAAAGCAATGCCCGTACTCATAGCTACCAGCGTATCCATATTGGCGCGTCCATGCTTTGCCTGTTTCCAGGCCCCGATAAAAAAGTTACGTCCTGCAACAAAAAGCACGGGCGCGGTCAGCAATAACATGATGTAATTGGCATAAGGCATGTCCATATAGAACATACCGATGATCACTACGGGTAAGGTAAGGGCACCAGCCCATAGGATATTTCTCTTTAATGCACGGTAGTGAGTTTCCCGGATTTGTTCCTGCTGTTCTTTACCGTTAGCTGTATCTATGAGCAGGTCGTAACCTACCGACTGTAATGAACGTTTTAACACTTCTGGTGCAACGATTTCAGGGTGAAATTCGACCTTTACGGTTTGCGTTGCAAAGTTCACAGCCGCTTGCTCAACACCGTTTTGTGCGCCGAGCATTGATTCAACGCTTGATGCGCAGCCTGCACAGGTCATGCCGGTAACGGGAAAAGTAATTGTGGTGATCGATTGCGCTGCCATTATTCTTTATTTATGGTACAAAATTACGGGGCCACCGAAAATTTGCGTTACAGGATTATGCGGAAATTTTACAGAATACCGTTTAAGTTTCAGCGTTTGCCACAATTTTACTATTATTGAATATTGGTTGATAGTTTAAACTATTGTCTAAACACCTTGTAAACTTATAACCTCATGGACAATTACTTCCTGGTCAAACAGCCGTATGCCGTAAATGAATTGAAACGGTCAGCGTTGGTAGATTTCGTTAACAAAGGACTGCGGTTCATGCGTACCGGTTACCAGGTTAAACAATTGGATACCAATGTAGATATGAATACGCCTGAACAGCGCATCAATTATTATCACTTATTAGATTCCGTGATCTTCAACGGAGTTGCGGGTGATGTTGTAGAGTTAGGTTGCTTCACAGGTCAATGCGCGCTTATTTTTGAAAAAGTGATTGAATTAAACGCTTCTTCAAAACAGCTTCATTTGTACGACAGCTTTTTCGCCACCTTCACTGTTAAAGGAAGTGTTGAGGAACAACTGAAAGCCAATTTTGAAAAGGCCAAACTGAAGCAGCCCATTGTTCATAAGGGTGATTTTAAAACCACGTTACCGAACGAGTTACCTGCGGAGATCGCGTTTGTTCATATTGATTGCGGTTTTGGTGGCGACAAGTTGGAACACAAAGCGGTGATGCTCCATTGTTTCGAAAGCATTTATCCACGCATGAGCAAGAATGCTATTTGTATCCTGATGGATTATTATGATGCCGAAGCAGGTGCTGAAGGCCTTGATATCAATCCCGGTGTTAAATTGGCCTATGATGAATTTTTTGCGGACAAGCCGGAAAAGATCGTTTGCCTCTGGGGTAACCAATATAACCATGCCTATTTCCGAAAGGCTTAAAGAAAGAACTTTAAGCGAACGCCAATAGCGCTGTGAAACTTTGCTTTGTTCGCCTGCATTCACTCATGCAACGTCATCCGCTGAATCCGCACCGCATTTAAAATGGCCAGCAAAGCGACACCTACATCTGCGATCACTGCTTCCCACAGATTAGCGACACCACCAGCACCAAGAACCAAAACGATGACCTTTACCACCATGGCAATGGTTATGTTTTGCCATACGATCCGTTTAGTAATCCTGCCGATCTCAATCGCGGAGGTAAGTTTAGAAGGCTGATCGTTCTGAATTACAATATCCGCTGTCTCTATCGTCGCATCACTGCCTAAGCCGCCCATCGCAATGCCGGCATCAGCAAGCGCAACTACCGGCGCATCATTCACTCCATCACCGACAAAAGCGATACGACTGCCCGCATTTTTGAACCCTTGTACTTTTTCCACTTTTCCGTCTGGTAACAGATCACCAAAAGCTTTATCGATGCCAAGTGCCTTAGCAACTTTATCTACTACCGCCTGTTTGTCCCCTGATAACATGACGGTCTGCAATTTTAAAGCATGCATTCGCTCAATTGCCTCTTTTGCATCTTCCTTAATTTCGTCAGCAATCGTGATATAACCCGCATATTTATCATCAACGGCCAGTACCACAACGGTGTCAACCAAATTATCTACGTCAGCAGGATAACTTATATTAAACTTTTTGAGCAGCTTGGCATTCCCGGCAAGTACCGTTTTGCCGTTAACTGTTCCCTTCAAACCATGACCTGATATTTCTTCGACGTTTTCTGCCTTTAATTGACCTTCCTGCTGACCTGCATATTCAACGACGGCTTTGGCAATAGGGTGTGTAGAATTGGCTTCGATAGCAGCGGCGGTTCTGATCAGTTCATTCTTATCAAAATTCTCGGTAACAACTTCCTGTACTTTAAACACGCCTTTAGTAAGTGTGCCGGTCTTGTCCATAATGACGGTGTTGATCTTGGTCATTACGTCCAGGAAGTTCGAGCCTTTGAATAAAATACCATTTCTTGAAGCCAGCCCAATGCCTCCAAAATAGCCCAATGGGATGGAAACCACCAGCGCACAAGGGCAGCTGATCACTAAAAACACCAATGCCCGATAAAACCATTGATGAAAGTTATAAGGGTCTGTAAAAAAGTAGGGTGCAAAGCATACCAACAAGGCCAGTGCAAAGACTATCGGTGTATAAATTTTAGCAAAGCGGCTGATAAAAAGCTGCGTTTGAGATTTACGGGCGGTCGCATCCTGCACCATTTCCAGTATCTGGCTGAGCTTACTGTCTTTAAACAGCGCCTTGACCTGTACCTCGCTCACTTTGTCCAAATTGATCATACCCGCAAGTACCTTTTCGCCCTTACGTTTAGTATCCGGTTTACTCTCACCGGTCAAGGCTGCGGTGTTGAAACTGGCGGCATCTGAATAAAGTTCACCATCCAGCGCAACTTTTTCACCTGCTTTCACTTGAATGACCTCATCCACCTTAACAGTTTTCGGGTCTGTTTCAGTTGGCTTACCGCCACGCATAACAGTTACCTTATCCGGCCTGATATCCAACAACGCCTTAATGCTTTTCTTTGCTTTATTCACGGCAGCATCCTGAAACCATTCGCCTATGGAATAGAAAACCATTACGGCAACGCCCTCACTGTAGGAACCAATGCTGAAAGCACCGATGGTCGCTACGCTCATTAAGAAAAACTCATTGAAAAAATCAAAATGCTTTGCCTTGCGCCAGGCCATAGCCAAAACATTGTAGCCAGCCAACCCGAATGCAATCAAAAAAATGATCAGATTGACGGGAAATGGCGGTTGGTACTTAAACCCATATTCGAGCGTCAGCATGACGATCAAAATAAGCAGCGCGGTAAGCAGCGGCCAATGGCTCAGCCAGGTTTCTTCCTCTGCCGGTGCTTTCGTAAGATCTAAAGATTCATCTTCGTCATCATGATCGTGTTCAGACGCGGCATGTTGGTCAGCCTCATGGGCCTCTTTTTCAGCGCCCGAGGTATTGGCTAAATGTTCATCCGATTTGAATTGTTCTTGCCGTACCTGGTTTTCTTGTTCTTCTTTCATGATATGGTAGTTAAGCGTTTTGCACCGCTGTTTGTTTCGACAGGAACGTATGATAAGCGTACTTGACCTCTTTTAGCGGTAATTCGAGCCTGAATGCGATGTTCTTAAAACTGAAACCTTTTTGTTTCAGGTGAGCGGTCATTGTTGGGAGCCATTCTTCCAGGGGCTTCAATTTAAAATACTTCTTACAGGCTTCCGCTGCGAACCCGTAGATGATCCAGTCGAGTTCATCCAATAGTTTTAATGCACTAACGTTTCTATAGATCGTCAGAAATACGTCCTGTGTGACCTCGTCAGTATCCTCGTGATCCAGGCCCTGGTGACGGATAAAGAAGTAAATCTGCTGCTGATATTTAGCGAGCAACTGGCCGAAAGCCTTCCGGCGTGTTTTCTCGTTTACTAAATCCTTCAATATGACATCATCTGCAATTACAATCGTTTCCATGATCTTTTCCTTCGTGCAGACTAATTGCCTGCGTTTTTAAGTTCAATTCTATTCTTCGTCTTCCCCTGTGGCGCTTTCTGATGAAAGGATATAAAAGGCACCCTTTGTTACGATCTTCACATCTTTTGGCAGCGACGTCACCAGCCTGACTTCGGTATAGCCCAGGTCCGTTACGCCCGTCACGACCTCTGCTTTTTCAAACACATACTTTCTTCCCGGCTTTGGCTTATCGTCTTTATCCTTTGCGGTTTCGTCTTTATCTTTCTCCATTACCTTGACTAAGTAATAGATATATTCCTTACCACCGGTTTTTATGACGGCTTCAGTTGGAACGGCAGTCGCCAATTGCTGGCCAACGTCAATTAAGGCGGAGACATACATTCCCTGGATAAGATTACTTTTGGCAGCCTGTTCGATCACTGCATGGGCGATGATCGCCTTGCTTTCATTTTCGAAAGATTGGTTCACCCCGTAGATCTTTCCTGTGATCTCCCTGTTATTCTGGTTGGTCAAGGTGAAATAAACATGCTGACCAGCCTTAACCTTAAACAGGTCTTTTTCATACACGACCAAATCGCAATGCACTTTTGAGTTATCAATGATGTTCATCAGCGGTCTTGCAGGTTCGGCATAAGAGCCGGTCTGAATAACGATCTTCCCGATAGTACCGCTGATCGGCGCGTATACCGGAATCTGTGTGATAAAACGGCCATGTGATGCACTCTCAGGACTTACGCCTACCTGCCGAAGCTGACGGCTTAATGCAGCTACCTTAGCTTGTTCGGTCTGTAACGCGCTTTGTGATTGCTGATACACCTTTCCCGTACCGGCGTTTGCCTCATTCAGTTCTTTTTGCCGTTCATATTCTTTGGTAGCATACATCAGACTGCTTTGTGCAGCCATATAATCCTGCTGTAATTGGATCAGTTGGTTATTTTCTATAGCAGCCAATTTTTGACCTTTGTTGACATGCTGTCCTTCCAGAACGAACACCTGATTGACAACGCCGCCCATCAGCAAGGTAACTTCTGCTTTATTCTGTGGTGGCACCTCCAACTGGCCGCTGGCCTTAACGACCGACTTTAAATTCTTTTGCTCCAAATAGCCTAATTGAATACCAACGGCATCCAACTGGCTTCGAGAAATGGTTATACCGACAGTTTTGTTTTTAGGTTTTTCCTTCTCCGCTGCTTCTTTTTCTTCTGTCTTGGGTTGCTGTGTGCAGGACGCCAAAATGATAGTTGCGACAAGTGTCAGCGCGAACGCTGTTTTATATTTTTTTAAACGGAATAGTCTCATTTTGATTTCGATGTTGTAGTGAGGTAAGTAAGTTCAATAACCGCCTGGTTGTAATCACGAAGTGCTGAAAGATAGGACAGGCGGATGTTCATGGCCTGTGTCATATTCTGAATAAATTCGACATAGCCGATCTCACCCTTGCTATAAGCAAACTGGGCGATCCGTATTTGCTCGGCTGCCTGCTTTAAACCACCTTCGTCGTAATAGCGGACTGCCGCCTCATATTTAGCGAGTTGCTGCAGTGCCTGATTATATTGCTTGTTGAGTAAAAGGCTGGCGTTCTGCTGTTCAGCCTGAGCGATCTGCTGTCCCACCTGGGCGGCTTTAACCCTGCTCTTTTGAGCACCGAAAAATAATGGCACCGAAACACCGACTTCAAAACCACCAACCCTGGTGCCGGGAAAATAGTTGCGGCTGATATTGGCAGGATTAAACGCGCCGACTAAAAGTTGTTGGCGATAACCAATGGTCAGGTCAGGGAAATAACGGCTTTTTTCCGCTTTCAGTTGTGCATCAGCTAAAGCATTTCGTTGTTCATAATAAGCTACTTGTGGGTGATTGCTGGTCACAATACTATCGGCAGCAATAAAAGAAAGCTTTTCTAAAGGCCCATCAGTTATTGCAGGCAAATAGTTAATGCTCAATAACTGCTGTAATTCCTGCCTGCCGATCAGTACATCCGCTTCCGCCTGTCGCCTGGAAACGCTGATCTCTTTGTAAGCGTTCGTAGCCGAAAGCTGTTCAAGGTAGGAGGTTTCACCTGTTTTATAGCGCAAAGCCGCCCGCTCTGAAAAGCGTTTATATAAGCTATCCTGGCTGGTAAGCTGCCGTAACTTATTCTGCGCATATTGAACCTCGTAATAGGCTGCTGTGACCTGTTTGACGACTTCGTTTTCGGTAATAGCTTTTGAGCGTTCGCTCAATGCGGTCTGTGCTTTGAGTACTTTTGCCTGAGCGCTGTAAACGGTCGGAAAAGCAAAGCTTTGGGTGATCCCCAAACTATTATCGATATTCCCACCGGATGTAGGGTCTTGTGTAAGGGTGATGTCGGTTTTGGCGGGGTCGAATGCCGTACCTTGTAAAGTTCGGTTCTGACCGATCTCCAGCGTTGCTCTGCGCAATTGCGGATTATTTCGGATTGCGGTCTCAATGCTCTCTGATAAGGTAAGCGGTTTATCACTCTGCGCGTTGACCGACGAAGCAATTAAGCTGCCTGTAAGAAACAATAAGATAGCTCCGATCTTGGGTGATAATGGCATTGTCTTGTCTGTTTTTGGCGGATGATTTTTGGTAAAAAGAATATAAAGCACCGGAAGAACCAGTAAGGTAAGCAAGGTCGCTGATATTAGCCCGCCGATCACAACCGTTGCCAAGGGCCTTTGCACTTCGGCACCAGCGGTAGACGATATAGCCATCGGCAGGAAACCTAACGAAGCTACAGAGGCCGTCATCAACACGGGCCTTAACCTGACCTGCGTTCCTTTCTTTACACGCTCGATGATATCGGTAATGCCTTCAGCTTGAAGCTGGTTGAAATAACCGATCAGAACGATCCCGTTCAAAACGGCAACACCAAAAAGGGCGATAAAACCGACGCCTGCGCTGATACTAAAAGGCATTCCTCGTAAGTACAAGGCAGCAACACCACCAATTGCTGATAGCGGTACGGCAGAAAAGATCAGGAGGGTCTCTCTAACGGAACGGAAGGTAAAATACAGCAACACGAGGATCAGCAGCAGTGCTACCGGCACAGCTATAGCTAAACGGCCTTTGGCTTCCTGCAAATTTTGGAACTGTCCGCCATAGGTCGTGTAATAACCGGCAGGCATTTTTAATTTTTGATTTAAGAGCTCCTGTATCTCCTTAACCGTACTTTCCACATCACGGCCGCGGACGTTAAAGCCAACGTAGATCCGGCGTTTACCATCCTCACGGCTGATCTGTGAGGGTGCATCCTCGGTTCTGATCGATGCCACCTGGCTTAACGGAACCTTGCTGCCGCTTGGAAGCGGGATATAAAGGTTTTCGATGTTCACTATATCGGAACGCAGTTCACGGCTTAGGCGCAAAACGATCTCAAAACGTTTCTCACCCTCGAACACCGCACCAGCCACCCGACCGGCAAAAGCGGTACTTAACGCCGTGTTGACATCTTCAATGTTCAAACCATATTGGGCGATCTTATGGCGGTCATAAACAACCGCTACCTGGGGCAAGCCGCTTACCTTTTCTACCATTGGTTCACTTACCCCCTTAACGCCGCTGATCAGTTTTGCAGTTTGATACGCCTGGGAAGCCAATACGTCCAGATCATCGCCAAAAATTTTAATGGCAACATCCTGCCGTATACCTGTCATCAGCTCATTGAATCGCATCTGCATAGGTTGGGTAACTTCTACATTAATGCCGGGAATATCTTTTAGTGTTTCTTCGATCTTCTCCATTATTTCAGCGCGATCACCGGCAGAAGTCCATTCATCTTTCGGTTTCATAGATAGCATCATATCACCACGCTCGAACGGCATCGGGTCTGTAGGCACTTCCGCGCTTCCTATACGGGTTACTGCCTGCTTGATCTCCGGGAACTTCTGCTTTAAGAGCTTCTCTGCTTTTCCAAAGGTCTGCACTACCTGCGATAGTGAGGTGCCTTGCATCATGGCAATTTCAACCGTCAGATCACCTTCTTCTAAAGTCGGGATGAACTCACCGCCCATTTTAGCAAAAGCCCACAGGGCGATGGCTAATAAAACGACAGACAAAAAAACGGTAAACTTTTTAGCCTTCAGCACGGCGTTTAACGCCGGCGTATAAATGCGGTGCATGGCATCAACCAGCCGGTCAGAAATATTCCGCTTATGGTGGGTTTTCTTACTTAAAAATAAGGCACTTGCCATAGGCACATAGGTCAGCGAAAGGATAAAAGCACCCAGGATGGCGAAAGCTACCGTTTCTGCCATTGGCCGGAACATCTTTCCTTCGATACCTACCAGTGCGAAAAGCGGCAGATAAACGATAAGGATGATGATCTCGCCAAAAGCGGCGCTGTCCCTGATCTTGGATGCTGCTTCGTAAACTTCGCCATCCATTTCAGATTGATCAAGTGTTTCTTTGCCTGCGAAGCGGTTGCTTTCTGTGATCCGGTGAACGATGGCTTCGACAATAATAACCGCCCCATCCACGATCAGTCCAAAGTCAATTGCACCCAGGCTCATCAAATTTCCGGATACCCCAAAGAGATACATCAGCGTTACGGCGAACAGCATGGCCAGGGGAATAACGGAAGCAACTACTAAACCTGCACGCCAGTTACCCAACAGCAGGACCAATACAAAAACGACGATAAGGCCGCCTTCTATAAGGTTCCGTTCTACCGTACCCATAGCCCTGCCAACAAGTTCCGTACGGTCAATGAACGGCTCAATGACCACACCCTCGGGCAATGACTTTTGTACCTGGGCCATGCGTTCCTTAACGCGCTCGATAACATCACTGAAATTCTCACCTTTTAGCATCAGGGCGACACCGGCAACGACTTCGCCTTGTCCGTTACGGGTAACTGCGCCATAGCGGTTAGCACTGCCATATTGCACCTTGGCAATATCACCGATAACCACAGGTGCATCTTCACGGTTCTTAACCACGATATGTTCAATATCATCCAGTGTTTTAACCTGACCCAGCCCCCTGATAAAATAGGCGTTACTTCGCTGTTCAATGTACGATCCACCTGTGTTTTGGTTATTCTTTTCAAGTGCAGTATAAATATCGCTGATCGTAATATTAAGGCTGTTCAGCCTTTCGTTGTCAATAGCGATCTCGTATTGCTTCACATAGCCGCCCCAACCGCTGATTTCGGCAATTCCAGGGGTTCCGGCCAGTTGTCTGCGGACGATCCAATCCTGCATGGTACGCAGGTCTGTAGCGGAATATTTGTTTTCATAGCCGGGTTTTGTATGTATGACATACTGGTAGATCTCCCCGAGGCCGGTCGTGATAGGTGCCAACATAGGTTCGCCGGTGTCTTTGGGAATCTGACTTTCAGCTTCCTTTAAACCTTCGCTGATCTGCTGCCTCGCCCAATAGATATCTGCATTGTCCTCAAATACTACCGTTATCACCGACAGTCCGGAACGGGAAATTGACCGTTTTTCAATTACTTTAGGCACGTTGGCAATCGCCAGTTCTATCGGCGCGGTAATATATTGCTCCACTTCCTGAGCGCCCAAAGTAGGTGCCTGGGTAATAATTTGAACCTGGTTATTGGTAATGTCAGGCTGTGCATCAATTGGCAGGCGTGTAAGCGAAAAAATACCGGCCGCTACTAATAATATTATAAATGCCCCTACGACCAGCTTATTGCTGATCGAGAACGCAATGATCTTATCAAACATGGATTTATGGTTAATACGTAAACGTGCTTGTGGCATAGCGCAGACGCTATCCCATCACGAACAAAATTGAAGCGAATGTATTAACCGATCTGAGGCGGCTGCCAGATAGAAATGGATTGTTCAAGAAGCGCCGGAACTGTCGGCTCACCGAAAGTTTTTTTAACTTCTTGTATGAAAACGCTCCCCACGTGATGGTAGGGTGTTAGCGTCCGAACAGTAGAACAGCAGGAACAGGTGCAGAACGGCGTGCAGGTTTCTTTGCCTGCTTTTTCGTCACCTGAATGGCTTTTAGTAAAAGTAGTATAAGATTTCACCATATCCCCAAAGTCGTCACTGTCCCTGCATGGCAACACTGCCAGTAAGGTCATGTAAACGCTGAATATGATTCCTACATACTTCATTTGATACAAACATATGATTTACAGGTCAATTATTACAAAATTAAACTTCATAGAAATGTTAATTTATGTTAAACCTGTTAAGGGGCATAGAACACCAAGAGAAGTGTGGTCAGGTTAAAACAAAAAAAGTACAGCAAAGCTTTACCCGCAATTCGTAGAATTCATATATCCGCAAAAGACTACGGCATAACGAGCCGCCTTCTTAGCGCGGCGCGCTCGCCCTACGGGACTTATTCCGTTTCCATTTGCCTTATTGCGGGTAATTTATTATGCTTTCTTTTTTTCCTTTTTCTTTTAAACCGTTATACAACATATTGTTTAGTATCTTCAATCATGTATATAGACCAAATATATTTTCAAAAATTGCACCTCCAGTTTGGTGATCTGATTTATCTAATGATCGAAACAGGCGAAGGATTTACTGGCTCGTTTCAGGATGGCTTCGATGGCTCGGCGTTTTTGTTCACTAACTTTTCCAATGGTAAGACACAAAAGGTAGCGCTAAATAACTTACAACAACTGGAAAAGATTAAGCAGTAGTAAATCGAACGATGACTGAGGAGTTAATACAGAAATATAACAACCATCGCCAGAAAGCGGACGGTTATAATGTCGATACGATTAGCGGATTGTATGATAAATATTCGACAACCTATACCGGATATAACATGCTGTATAATGAAGTCCCGGCTTCACTTGCAAAGCAAAATGTTAAATTAAGGGCTAAAGACGATGACAATCATAAAGCAACTGATCTTGTAGCACAGTATTTAGGGGAAGAAAATATTTACAACCAATTTTTGGAATGGGGTAATGAAAAAGATATTCATTCTTTAATATGGATCATTGAAGAAGGTTATTTTAACATCGTGCTTGACCGGGCTGGAAATTCTAAATCAGAACGAGATAAAGAACTGCTTCTCGGGTTAAAATCCGAATCTTCAGACGTTAAAATAATGGCAATCCTAAAAATCATATATGCAGTCAGAAACAATATGGTTCATGGTAATAAAGACATTCAAGAATACCAGCGCTTTTTGTTAGAGCCCCTTCTCAGCCTCCTGCAAACACTATGTTCGCAATTATTTGAAAAACTTGGAGCCTAAGTTTGAATGATTCATCAAAAAATGCGGTTTATAACAAAAGTCCCTTAACACTCGCTGCAAGGGACTTTCAACCTAAACCTTATCACAAGGCAAGCAAGGATGCCTGCCATTAAGGGTGGCAATCTACAATTTTTGATGGAAAATAAATGAATGATATTTCAGGTCGGTTTATGGTAAATCAAGGCGCACCCTGTTTTCACCGAAAATCATTTAACACTATGAAAACAGGGGGCGTTCTTCGGGCGGGCGATAGCCCGCCGCCGGGCAATTTTAGAAACAAGGGGGATTGCTCCCCCTAACAATTAATTATAAATCAATGCTTCGCTTCCCTGTGTCGCAAAATCCCGACACAGATTAAAGGCGGTTTGTGCCCGTTGTTTCGCTGTACCGTCCATGATGGATTTAAATTTGGCTTCATCACTTTTAAAACCGCGCACATTTTGGAAATAACCCGTAACGCTGTTATATGCACCAAAAACAGTTCCTGCGGTCGTTTCCATTTGCTGGGTCTGACTTCCTAAAGCATATTCATAAACATTATCTACAATGTTAGTGTAGTGTGTAGATAGCAGGTCTAATTTGCCCCCGGCTAAGTTTTCCAAAACCTCTTTGTTAGGTGCCATTGCAATCTGTATCAATTTTTTCACCTCGGCATCTGTGATACGTACTTTAGCCCATTGATTAAATAAGCCCTCCATTTCGCCGCCTAAAGATTTACTAATGCCCATTAAAGTATGTGCCTGTTTTAGCCGTTCGGTAGCAGAGGCGGTATGACGGATTTTAATCGCCCCTGAATGATTATTCATCGCTGCGTTTAGCGTATTGTTGCAAACTATCCTAACAGGCGTAAAAGCTGCGGTAATGCTTCCTAAACCATCGTGAGTAGTGGTTAAAAACAAATACTGTTCTATCCAGTCCTTTACACCTACCCGAATATAATCAGGCAATTTAGCAGTTATAAAAACCCGCTCGCCGTTACCCAATGCCCCCGCCGTTTCGTATAAAATACCATCGCCACCGCCTACGATCGCATCAAAGAACGAAAACGCATCACGGTTTTGTACCACTTCATAATCGTTACCGACAACCCCTAAAACCTGTTCGGTATCGGCCCGAACCGTAGCAAAAAAATTAGGAACCTCTATTTCGGGAATAATAATATCGTTGTCGGGATCGCCTAAATGGTTTTCGGTATCATAAGTAAACAAAGGGCGTTTTTCTACAATATAATCTAAACCTGCGTGCTGTATGGCTTCGCTACTAGTTGGGTAACGGTCTATGATTTGCCCTAACCCGTGCCAGGCTTTTTCCTTAACACTCATAAAGCTGTTTTTGCCTGTTTTCTGATTGAAATTTATTTGATGTGCCATGATGTTATTTTTTAGTGTTCAGTTCAATAATTTTTGTTTGTAATACTTCCACGTTCGGCGTACTGCTTACCTGCAAAACCGTTTTGGTTTGCAGTTCCTGTATTGCATCGTGAATGCTCGTATGCGCGGTTTTAATGGTGACTTTCACCAGTAAAAAGATCTTATCCTCCATCGCTTTAAAATTGGTATATATTCATAAAATCGCTTAATTCTAATTGAAACCGTGCGGGGTTTTCCTGCGCTAAAGTGGGTGTTTCGGAGATATGTTACACCCTATTCCGTGGCAAACTGACCACCTATTTTGCTGGCAAAGAAATGCAGCAGATGCTTTAGCAGCATAAAACAAAGATAGCTTATTTACCTTTTCCCAATTGGTCTGGTGGCGCTCATGCTTTTTCTTAGAAGCTTGAAACACCTGGGTAGTTACCGCATATCTCTTTCGGTAATCATCGTCCATCGCTTTAATAGCGGCTTTACAGGACCATTTCCCTTACGCGATCAGGCTCCCGATTAACTTTTTCATCGGGTCGCCATATCACGCTTCTAAACAGCACAAGCAGTATCTAAAGCGTAGTTACAAAAACGGGGTGGTCAGTTTGATCCGGAATACCCTGCTCACTTTGAATCCGGAATGGGTGGTCACTTTAAATCGGAATCAGGTGGTCAATTTCAGCGGAACCTCCATTAGGTAACACAACAGGTAACACAAACACAATATAAATTGACTAAAATAATCAACTTTTAACGCGTAATAAACTGTATTTCAATTCATTGAAGCGGTTTGTGTTACCTAAGTTAAAAATTAAAAACAGGTAGTCGGATAGGTAACGAGAACCTTGGCTTTACAAAGGGTTGGTAAGGGTATAATTAATGAAAAAACCCCTTAAATCAGCGATTTAAGGGGTTTGTAGGTGTAGAGATTGTCTACTCAGTGCGCCCACCTGGGCTCGAACCAGGGACCAAAAGATTATGAGTCTTCTACTCTAACCAACTGAGCTATAGGCGCTGAAAATAGTTGTTATTTTCGAGGTTGCAAATATGTAAAAATGTAGCCGTAAATACAAAAATCATTTCATTTTTTGCCACTTGCGCATAACAAGCTGTTTTAAAGGCAATTTATTTGCAATTGGATGGGTGCTGCTATCCCCGGCATTTAACATTAAAATACCATAACGTTGTTTTAACGATAACCCACGCTTGACATTCCAGTAAAACACTGGCAGCACTTTTACTGTATATAATAATATAAAAAATATGGAAATGGGATATTCATCACTTGACATTGCCATGCTGCTGATAGCTGCATTGGTGATATTAGCCGCTTCGCGCGTACCGGTAAAAACTAACGGCAATTTAAAAAAGAATAGTAAGCCCGGATTTAAGCGCGGGAGAAAAACAACCCATGCCATATCTTAATGTATCGCGCTATCTCTCGGAGCCGGCCAAGAAGGGTATTAAAAAGATCAAGGTGGCGTTTTTCGCTGATATACTCACCGTGGATTTTGATGGTGCAGTGCGCACTATGTATCAGCTTATACACCGTATCGATGCCGCCCGGTTCGATTACCTGTTTATTTATGGCGAGGGGCCCGAAAGCATATTAAATTTCAGGAGCTTTCAGATACCCGCGCTATCCTTACCTGTAAACACAAATTATTCGATTGCCATACCCTTATTGGCAAAAGGCAGGTTAATAAAAAAGTTACAGGCATTTAATCCTGATGTGGTTCACATTGCCACCCCTTCTTTTTTAGGGTCATTCGGGTTAGATTATGCTTGTCGCGCCGGTTTACCGGTTATCAGCATATATCACACTCACTTTATATCGTATGTAGATTATTATTTTAAGCGGGCTCCGTTGCTTATCAAGCATATTAAGCAGCAGCTAACCAAAGCTCATAAAAGCTTTTATAACCGTTGCGATAAAGTTTACGTACCATCTGAAAGCATCAGGAATGAACTGACGGAAATGGGTATTTATCCTGATAGCATGAAAATATGGAAGCGGGGCGTAGACACCGCTTTATTCTCGCCATATAAAAAAGATAAGAGGCGGATACAAAAACTGGTGGGGAACAAAAATCCAACCGTAATATTTGCCAGCCGCCTGGTATGGGAAAAGAACCTGGAAACCCTTTTTAATATATACAATAAGCTGCAAGCCCTTAAAACGCCTGTAAATCTTTTGATAGTTGGTAATGGTACGGCCCGACAGGCATGTGAAGTTAAAATGCCCAATGCTGTCTTTACCAACGATATCGATCATGAATATTTATCGGTACTTTATGCTTCAGCGGATGTTTTCCTGTTTCCGTCGGTGTCCGAAACGTACGGCAATGTGGTAATAGAGGCCATGGCGTCTGGCCTGCCATGTGTGATTGCCGATGGGGGTGGCTCAAAAGATTTTATTGACCAGGGTGTTAACGGCTTTAAATGCAGCCCATACAATGCTGATGAATACGTAGAAAAGATAGAATTATTATTACATAACCGGCAGCTTAGCGCCAGCTTTGCGGCCAACGGGTTACAATACTGTAAGCACTTGAGTTGGGACGAACTGGCAGGTGTATACTTTAACGATATCAGTAACCTTGCATTTGCATGCCGGATGCAGTTAGTATCGGCTTAATTATACGGATTTGACCATTGGTTGCCGGGCCCCACGGAAATTTGAGGCGCTGTTGATGAGCACCTGGCCTTCGGTCTCGGGATGGTTAAAGTTTTTGTCTTCCTTTTGGTCGATCTATTGCTCATCACCGCCCTCATGCCCTGTTTTTTCGGGTTTGTACTGAAAGCTCCATACCAGGTAAAACAAGGCCGGTAATATAAAAACACTGCCTATAAGCAATGCCGCCCCCAACATTTGGATGGCTTTTTCGGCGCCCTGGTGTTGGATGAGCGATAAATGCCCGCCGTTTTTTAGAATAATGATGTTTGGGTAATGCTTATAGGTGGTGGTTATCAGTATCATGGTAACCTGAAAGCCTGCCAGCACACGGATAATAAAGCGTTTGCCATTCGCTATCAAATACCAAAGCGCTATCAGCGAAATAGTGGCCGCGCTTACTGCAACTACGCCTATGATGCTGCCAAAAACCCATTGCACTAACGGAATGCCCTCTTTAACCGAAGCGACAAAAACAACCGCGCCGGCAACTACCGCGGCAATGTTCATCAATTTTGCTTTGCGGATGAATCGCTTTCGTTCATCTTCGTCTTCGGTTTCGCCAATAAGGTAAATGGCTGCCAGAAAACCGCACAGCGCCACCGTAAAGAAACCAATAGCCACCGAGAACCAGTTTAGCCAGCTGTAAATATACGCGTCCATAAAATTGGTTGCCAGCGGATCAACCCGGCCTGATACGGTGCTGCCGGCTATAATGCCGAGGAATAACGGTGTGATAAAACTGGAATACACAAATATCTTATTATAAACCTTCTGCATATTATCGTGCACTGCATCATAATTGCGGAAGGTGAGGGCCGTACCGCGCGCGATGATGCCCATCAGCATGATTACTAATGGGATATGCAGGTATGTAGACATGGTTGCATATATCACCGGGAAACCCACAAACAGTATTACAATGGCAATGATAAGCCACATATGATTGGCCTCCCAGATAGGGCCAATGGCGTTATACATGATTTTGCGCGTGCGTGATTTGTTCTTGTTTGATGTAAACATTTCAATAATACCCGCCCCAAAATCGGCGCCGCCCATAACCAGGTACAACAGCAGGGCTACCCACAAAAAAATAATGACCACGTATATCATGCGCTTACAGGTATAGGTGTATCCTTGTCGTAAATTACCGGTACCATTTTTATTTGCCTGTACAGCAAAAATATGACTACTATACTTAAGGTAAAGTACACAGCCGTAAACAGGTAAAAAGAGTAAGCCACCCCCGGCATAGGGGTAACGGCGTCGGCAGTACGCATAACTCCCTGTATTATCCAGGGCTGGCGGCCAACCTCGGTAACCGTCCAACCGGCCTCAACGGCAATAAAACCAACAGGAGTAGCCGCTATAAATAGTTTCAGGAACCAGCGCTTGTCGAACCAGGAGCGTTTTTTTAACAGGGCTACCAGGTACAGCAGCCCTAAGGCCATCATCAGCATACCCAGTGCCACCATTAATTGAAAAGCATAATGGGTGACGGCCACAGGCGGCTGGTTTTTTTCAGGGATCTTATCAAGGCCGGTTACCGGTGTTTTAAAATCATCGTGCACCATAAAGCTTAATAAGCCGGGCAGTTCAATAGCGTAATCAACTTTTTTATTCTTTACATCGGGCACACCGCCAATAATAAGCGGGGTGTTGGGCCTGGTAATAAAATGAGCTTCCATTGCGGCAAGCTTGGCGGGTTGTGTTTTGGCCACCATTTTTGCCGATACATCGCCGCTAAGGGGCTGTAATATACTGGCTGTAACCCCAAAAATTGCGGCTATCTTAAACGCTTTTGCATGAAAGCCTACATTTTGTTTCCGCATGATCATGAGCGCATGCACGCCCGCCACAGCGAAACCGGTAGCCGCAAATGCAGCTATAGACATGTGCAACGCCTGCGAGAACCAGGCTGGGTTAAACATCGCCTTGATAGGGTCAATGTTAATGTATTTGCCATTTACCACATCAAAACCGGCAGGGGTGTTCATCCAGGCATTGGCAGCTACCACCAGTACGCCTGATAACAGCCCGCTTATGCCCACCACAATGCCTGTAAACCAATGAAACCATCGGTTAAACCTGCTCCACCCGTAAAGGAAAAAGCCGAGCGCAATAGCTTCAATAAAAAAGGCCGTTCCCTCTAATGAAAAGGGCATGCCAAATATGGGCCCGGCGTGTTTCATAAAGGTTGGCCAAAGCAGGCCCAGCTCAAAAGATAGTACCGTGCCTGATACAGCACCAGTTGCGAAGAAGATGGCCACGCCCTTGCTCCAGGCTTTGGTTACATTGCGGTACACCGGGTTACCGGTGCGTAACCATAAAAAATGTGATACTGCCATAAAAAAGGGCATTACCATACCTATGCATGAAAATATGATGTGGAAGCCCAGGGACAACGCCATTTGCGACCGCGCGGCCATAAAATTATCCATAGTGCAAGTTTAAGTACTCTATAAACGTTTACTTATATAAATTGCACATTTTTAGCAATTTAGAACGAATAATAATTAGATAAAAAGCCGCAGCATTGTTGGATTTTTGGTGATTATTGAGTATCGGAAGGCCCTTAAAATACTCTTTACAGCCGCCTAAAAGGGTATTTTATCAACTAATTGATTATCAATTACTTGCAGATTATTATAATTCAAGTACTTGATTATCAGGTGTTCATGTTTGTTCACGGTGTTCACGTGCTCCGAAAATGAACACCTGCGAACAATGACGTAAATAGGAGTATTACAAATGCCTGTTCAGTTTCTGTACCAGCGCGGCCGATGCGTCGTCGTTTGAAACCCCGTAACCGTTTACCAGTACCCCTTTTGCATCGCTTTTAGTAGAAGATATTGCGTAAAGCACAGCTTCGTCGTCCGGGTCGGATTCTCCTTCAAAACGGAAAACACCGTCTATTTCAAATTCATCCGGAGATAGCTGGGTATTCGTGTTATGGCAGATAAGACAATCTTTTTGAACATTAAAATCGAGCGTGTAGCCCTCTGCTTTAAGACCGTTTATAGTTTGCGATAGCGTTCCGTAATCTGTTTTCATAACGATAAATGTTTGATGCTAATTTAGATAATTTTGATCATCTCATCGCCCTTAAAATCCCACGTGCCCCGCATCTGCTTTAAACTTGATCTGCCGAAATTTTTATGACAGCACGAGCAGCAATTTGTGCTAACGTTACCTGTTTGCGACAAGCCAGGTGTTTGCTGCTGTATAGACACCGCTTATGCCTATCCAATGCGCGGTTGGCGCGGCAGGGCACCCCGTTGTTAGTGGTAGTAAGGGCTTAGTTGCCTATTCAAATCCTTCGTTGGCGTTGTCCACCAGGTTTTGAAGCGCCGGTTCATTTAAAAGTACGATGCTTTTGCCGTTTACCGCTATCAGCCCGTCCTGGATGAAATCCTGCGTTACCTTAAACCAGGTTTCGTATGATACCGCCGCGTAGCTGGACAGATCCTGCCGGGTTAGCTCGATGTTTATCGCGCCGGCTGCATCGGTGCCGAACAGATTTTTGAGGTTGAGCATAGCAAGCGCAATGCGTTCTTTAACGGGCATGTGTACCAGGTTACGCATGCGTTTTTCTGATTTTTGCAGCTCATCCGCAAAAAACTTCATTAAGGCGTAAGTGAACTTATGATTTACATTAAGTGTTGATTCAAAAAAGGAGAGGTCGATATAGCACAGTGTGGTTTGTTCTAAAGCTGTTGTGGCTACCGGATAAACCGGGTTATTACCCAGGCCCATATGCCCCAATATATCGCCCGGTTTAGCAAAACGAATAATAAGCTCCTTATCGTTGTTCCAGCGTTTGTGTACTTTTACTTTGCCTGTATAAACAAAGTAAACACCCTTAACGGGATCGCCTTCCTTAAAAATACTCTCGCCCTTTTTTACTATGAAGTTTGTTTTATGGGCGCCGATAGCGGGTAACCAATCTTTGACACTGTTAGTGCATAAAAAGCAATTATTTAAATTGCATACATCTTTACTTTCTTTCATTTAACATTAAGATTGCGGTTGCAATATCACTAAAAGCAGGTGATATTTAGCCGGAGGGGGTTACTGTGCGGCGTTATTTTCGTCTTTTGAAGTCAGAAGGTTGTTTAGCGATAGTGGCCCCGAGCCTATGACGGCAAAAATTATAAGCAGCGCACAGGCAAAAATAGATAACCATAGATCATTGTTCGGTTCAGATTTGAATATGTTGATGACGAATAAAGCCGATATGACTATAGGTAATTGTAAAAGTGATGATAAACGGGTAAGCAATCCCAGCGCAATCAACACGCCGCCTGTCATGTGTACAAAAATTACGTAATACATAACAGCCTTTAAAAACACCGGTGAAAGGTTTATAACCTGCTGGTCTTCAATGATCCAACGTAAATAATTGATATTCTGCATAAAGGTGAGCCCCTTTAAAAACAGGAATATCCCCAGTAAAATGCGCAGTATATCCAGGATGGCAGGGTGATGTTTGTCGCCCCAGGTCTCAACTTTGTTAATAACATTCATGTCTGCAGGTTTAAAATTCTTTAATATTAAACGGTTAGCGCCGGCATTTTATTGGAAATACACGGCACGGCTAACTAATCTTAATCATATATTGCTTTAGCAATGTTTTAAATTATAAATTTACTTATATATTTGTAAATACATTGTTAAAACAATAAAATTGTCTGATTAAGTTGTTATTTATCGTAAATAACTATGGCTTACAGTATGTGCATTAATTTATGAAAAAAAGTAATCTAAAAAACGGCATTCCCATTTCGCCTCTATTAAACCAACTTGATAACGCTATAGACCCTGTCAACAAATCAACCTTTTTGAAAGCACGGCTTTTACGTATATCTGTGTACGCGGTAGTTGTTGCGGTGGCAATAAGCTTTATTGCTAAAGTGCTGGTATCGCTTATCAACCTGGTAACTAATATATCTTTTTATGGTAGCCTAAGCGTAGCTTTCCATAGTCCGGCGGCCAACGGCCTGGGTTTATGGGTTATTGCCATACCTGCCATCGGCGGTATTATTGTTGGCTTCATGGCGCTATACGGTTCAAAGGCCATACGTGGCCATGGCATACCAGAGGCTATGGAGCAGATATTGGTTAACGAGAGTAATATCAAGCCTTCTATAACCTTTTTAAAGCCGGTATCATCAGCAATTGCCATCGGAACGGGCGGGCCCTTTGGCGCTGAAGGGCCTATTATTGCCACCGGCGGGGCTTTGGGCTCAACCCTGGGGCAATTATTTAAAGTTACCGCCAACGAGCGAAAAATTATTTTGGCAGCAGGGGCAACAGCAGGCATGTCGGCCATATTCGGCACCCCCATTGCTGCTGTGTTTCTGGCGATAGAGCTTTTATTGTTTGAGTTTTCACCAAAATCAATATTGCCGGTGGCGCTGGCCTGTATTACGGGCGCGGCAGGGCACCATTTGCTGTTCGAATCGGGGCCGGTATTCCCAATGCCGGAGATGGCCATACCATCAAACCTGGCGTTAGGTATATACAGCTTTATCGGCCTTTTGATCGGTCTTCTATCATTGAGCATCACCAAAATTGTTTACTTTATTGAGGATGTATTTGAAGAATTCCCGATACACTGGATGTGGTGGCCGGCCATTGGCGGCCTGGCGGTTGGTGTTATAGGCTATTTTTCGCCTCATACCCTGGGTGTAGGGTATGATAATATCACCGGCATTTTATCAGGTACCTGGCCACTAACACTTATAATCAGCCTGTGCCTGTTCAAATTTTTATCGTGGGCCATTGCCCTGGGCAGCGGAACATCCGGCGGTACGCTTGCACCATTGTTAACTATTGGCGGCGCCTCGGGGTCAATTATCGGTGCTATCATTATCAAATACTTTCCTGAAGCCGGTATCACACTGCCGATGGCGGCCTTAATAGGCATGTCGGCTATGTTTGCGGGTGCGTCAAGGGCGTTTATTACCAGTATCGTCTTCGCGCTCGAGGCAACCATGCAATCGCACGCGCTGTTGCCCTTGCTGGGTGCCTGTACAGCGGCATATATCGTGTCGTTCTTTTTGATGGAGAACACCATCATGACAGAAAAGATCGCCCGTCGCGGGATCGCGACCCCCGACTCGTTTGAGCCGGATATTCTGCAGAAAATGTACGTAGCCGATGTAATAGATGATAATGCCATCGTACTGAGCGCCGAAAATACCATTACTGAGGTGAAAAGCTGGTTGAATAAAAACAAGGTAGATAACAACTATTTTGTATTGATAGATGAAGAAAAAAATTACGGCGGTACCTTAAAGATCACTGATTTGTATAATGCCGATGCCAACACTGCCACGAGTTTGAACGACCTGGTAAAACCCGGCCCGGGCCCGGTGATAAAAAGCACCGATACACTACACCAGGCGGTAGAGATCATGTCGAAAAACAATGCCGAGGTACTTCCTATTTTATCTGCCGGGGGCGATGGTAAGGTAATAGGGGTGTTGTCGTATAAGGATATTATCAAGGCCTACCAGACCAATATCCGCAAAAATGAGAACCTGCATGTAAAAATATCATTGAGGCGCCAGCGTATGAAAATGGTGATACGTGGTAAAAAGCTTATTAACTTAAGTAACGATGGCGGCGCTTAGCAATTAATTAAGTAAAAAGCCGCCCTTCGAAATATCGAAGGAGCGGCTTCACTCATCACTCATCCTTTTCTCTTAGTATCTAAATAATTCCCTCCTCGGGAGGGTTGTGCTGGCCTTGTAGTGGAGGGAGGGGTTTCGCCTGTGCAAATACCCGTACCGCATTAACCCCTCCCTGCACCCTCCCGTTGGGAGGGAATCGCACAGGCCCATTGCTCTTATTTCCAGCCGCCACCCAACGAGCGGTAAAGATCTGATATGGCGCTAAGCTGCGCACGTTTAATAGATGCCAGTTCAAGCTCGCTTTGCAGCACGTTGCCCTGGGCGGTTATAACCTCAAGGTAGGTAGCCATACCGTTTCTGAACAACAGGTTGGCGTTCCCGGTAGCCTGCTGCAGGGTTGCAACCCTTGTTGCTGCTATGCTTTGCTCGGCCTTCAGCTTTTCGATCTTAACCAGTGCGTCAGATACTTCGCCAACAGCATTTAACACCGACTGGCGGAACTGCAGCACGGTTCTTTCGCGGTCAACTTTAGCCACCTCATATTGTGTTTTTAAACTTTTGCGGTTAAACAGGGGCTGGGTAATACCGCCCGCCACTGTACCGAACAATGACGCCGGAATATTAAACCAGTTGCTTGCCTTAAAAGAGTTTACGCCGCCCGCTGCGGTAATATTTAACGATGGATACATGCTTGCTTTGGCAATACCCACTTGCGCGTTGGCAATATTAAGGGCCAGTTCGGCGGTTCTTACATCGGGCCGGCGGCTAACAATTGCCGATGGCAGGCCAGACGGCAGGTTGTCGTTCACCGGGATATTGGCAAGCGTGTTGCTGCGTTCTATCCTGTCGGGAAGTGAACCGGTAAGTATTCGCAGGGCATTCTCTTGTATGGTTATGTTTTGCTCAAATTGCGGTACCAACTGTACTGCTGCAAGGCGTTGTGCCTCGGCCTGTTGTACAGCCAACGAGGTTACCTGCCCTGCATCAAATTGCAAACGGATAATGCGCAGTGTGCTATCATTTAGTTTAACGTTCTTTTGAGCGATATTAAGCTGCTCATCAAGCATCAGCAGGTTATAATAACCTTGCGATACACTTGCCACTATATTGGTTTGGATAGCCTTTTTTGCTTCGGTAGTTTGCAGGTATTGAGCCAAAGCCGTTTTGCTCTGGTTACGGATCTTGCCCCAGATATCGGCCTCCCACGATAGCGCCAGGTTAGCGGAATAATCTTCGACATGTTTGGTTTTGATATCATATTGATCAAGGCTTAAACCGTTTAAGCTATTATCAGACGGGCGACTGGTGCTTGCAGTTACGTTCAGGTTTACCTGGGGGGTGTAATTCCATTTAACCTGTTTAAACAGCAGCTGCGATGCCTCGATATTTTTAACCGCTATCTGCATGTCATAATTGTTGGTTATGGCGCTGTCGATCAGTTTTTGCAGGGTTGGTTCCGTAAAAAAGTTTCTCCATTGTATATCGGCTATACTGGCCGTATCTGCTGTTGTTGCCGCGTTCCTGAACGTGGCGGGCAACTCAGGTTTAGGCGTGTCGATATCCTTTGAAACCTTACATGCGCTTAATGCCAGCAGCAGCATAAAGGCGAATGTGTTTATATATTTTTTCATTGTTTTTGTATTTGGCCCTCACCCCAACCTCTCTCCAAGGGAGAGGGGCTAAGAAGTAAGGGGGTGTTTTATATTGTCATATTGTTTGGCCTCACCCCAACTCCTCTCCAAAGGAGAGGGGCTGAAGCATTTTTGAACCCTCTCCTTTGGAGAGGGGAGGGTGAGGCGTTAATGTGCTTCTAATGTTTCAACAGGCTTGGCATCCGGGTTGTAATTCTTATCAAGGTGCCTTGATAGTGGCACGCCTGTAACTTTTTCCTGCAAATGCTGAAAGATCACAAACAATACCGGGATGATGAATAAACCTAATATTACCCCCGATACCATACCGCCTGCTGCACCAATACTGATGGAGTGGTTACCTTGTGCAGAGGGGCCTGTGGCAATGCTCATCGGAAATAAGCCGAACACGAACGCCAGGGATGTCATCACAATGGGACGTATCCGCAGCCGTGCTGCCTCAATAGCCGCATTAACCAGGCTTAATCCCTGCCTGCGTTTCTGCACCGCGAACTCCACAATAAGGATAGCGTTCTTCGCCAGCAGACCGATGAGCATGATTAGCGCTACCTGTACGTAGATGTTGTTTTCGATACCGGTTAAGCCCAGCACCACAAACACACCCAAAATGCCAGTAGGGATAGACAGGATAACCGCCAGTGGCAGGATATAACTTTCGTACTGCGCAGATAGCAGGAAGTACACGAACACCAAACACAAAGCAAAGATGACAGCCGACTGCCCGCCCGATGATATCTCTTCGCGGGTTTGGCCCGAAAACTCGTAGGCAAAACCTTGCGGCAATTCCTCTTTTGCAGTTTCTTCGATGGCCTTGATGGCGTCGCCCGAGCTGTAACCGGGTTTTGGAATAGCATTCACTTCGATGGAGTTGAACAGGTTATAACGCGATGCTGTTTCTGAGCCATACACGCGGGTTAGTTTAACCAGCGTATTTATAGGCACCGTTTCGCCTGCTTTGTTTTTCACAAACACACGGTCGATAGTGGTTGGGTCGGTGCGGTCGGCAACATCAGCCTGTACCACTACACGATAGTATTTACCAAAACGGTTAAAGTCCGAAGCCTGGGCGGTACCGAAGTATGCTTGCATGGTAGACAGGATATCCTTAACGTTTACACCCAACTGGTTAGCCTTTTCGTCGTTAATCTCTAACTGTAATTGCGGGTAATCGGCTTTGTATGATGTAAAGGCGTAAGCAACAGCCGGTTTCTGCATTAGCTTGGCTATAAAGTTATTGGCAATACCGCTAAACTTATCCAGTTTGCCGTTGGTTTTATCCTGCAGCATTACATCCAGCGCTTCTACATTACTAAAGCCGGGAACAGTAGGGAAACTGAACACGAAGAACGTACCACCGGGTACCGCGCCTAATTTCCCCCTGACGATATTTTGTATCTCATCGATGTTTTTCACCTCGCCGCGTTCATCGGTAGGTTTCAGCAGCAGGAATATTACCCCCGCCGACGGGCTGCTTGACTGTGTTAAGAAGTTAAAGCCGGACAGCGCCGTAACAAACCTTGCTGATGGCAGCGTTTTCAACTGATCTTCGGCTTGTTTAAATATCTTGTTGGTGCCGCTCAGCGAAGTGCCGGATGGGGTTGAAACCGCTATGGCCACAAAGCCCTGGTCTTCGGTAGGGATGAAGCCGGTTTTGGTCCGGTTCACCAGGAATACGGTAACCACGATAACTAACGCCAGGCCGGCCATGCTTATCCATTTATTTTTGATAAGCAATTTTATACCGCCGACATACCGGTTGGTGATATAGTTAAAACTACCGTTAAAGCCCGCGTAAAATTTTTCGGCAAAACCTTTTTTAGGGGCTGCCTGCCCATCGGCAGTATGCTTGTTTTTTAAGAATAAGGCCGCCAGGGCAGGGCTTAACGTTAATGCGTTAACAGCCGATATAATAATGGCTATAGCCATGGTTAACGCAAACTGTTTGTAAAATATACCTGTAGAACCTGTCATGAAGCTTACCGGCAGGAACACCGCCGCCATAACCAGGGTAATAGATATAATAGCGCCGGTTATTTCGTGCATGGCTTCGGTTGTTGCCTTTTTTGGCGTAAGGGTAGGGTCGTGCTCCATTTTGGCGTGCACTGCCTCCACAACGACAATCGCATCATCCACCACAATACCGATGGCGAGCACAAGCGCGAAGAGGGTTAACAAATTAATGGAGAAACCAAATACACTCATGAAAAAGAACGTACCAATAATAGCCACCGGAACAGCTATGGCCGGGATAAGGGTAGACCTAAAATCCTGCAGGAAGATGAATACAACGATGAACACCAGCACAAAAGCCTCTATCAGCGTATGCTCAACCTGGCTGATCGATTCATCAAGGTCTGTTTTGGTGCGATAGAACTGGTTATATTTAATACCTACGGGAAAATCTTTTGATACCTTTGCCATCAGCTTATCAATTTCAATCTGGATCTGGTTAGCATTTGATCCTGATAACTGTATGATACCGATGATAACACCATCTTTTCCGTTAAGGTTACTGTAGCTATTGTATGAGTAGGCACCCAATTCAACACGTGCCACGTCCTTTAAATGCAGTACCGAACCGTCGGCGTTAGAGCGGATAGCGATGTTCTGGTATTCTTCGGGTTTGGTAAGTTTACCTTTGTATTTTATCACATACTCAAACGCGTTATCGCTGCGTTCGCCAAAGCGGCCGGGTGCCGCCTCAAGGTTTTTATCCTGTATGGCTGCCATCACCTCTGCCGGGGTAACTTTGTAGGTCGCCATTTGAGCAGGATTTAACCACACGCGCATGCTGTAATCTTTGACGCCGCCAAACACACTGGCCGAACCAACGCCCGGGATACGTTTTATCTCGGGTACAATGTTGATCTGCGCATAGTTGGCAATAAAAGTTGCATCGTATTTTTTGGGGTCATCAGTATAAATGGCCATCGCCCCTATAAAGCTGTTTTGCTGCTTGGTGGTTGTTATACCATATTGCACAACCTCGGCCGGCAACTGGCTTGTGGCCTGCGAAACACGGTTTTGCACGTTCACAGCAGCCTGGTCGGGGTCGGTGCCTTGCTTAAAGTAAACCGTGATACCCAGGGTACCGTCGTTACTGGCGGTCGAGGTCATGTAGGTCATGTTCTCTACACCGTTAATTGCTTCTTCCAGAGAAGGTGTTACCGAACGCAAAATAGTTTCGGCGTTAGCGCCCGGATAAACAGCGGATACCAATACTGCCGGCGGGGCAATATTAGGGAAACGCTCTAAGGGCAGTTTGGTAAGGCCCAGTATCCCTACTATCACCAACAGTATGGAGATAACGGTTGACAGCACCGGCCTTTCTATGAATTTTTTAAACATTGTAGTAATTTTTGAGTGAAAATCAAGACATAAGAGTCAAGAGCCAAGACGAAAATATCGCCTTCGGTATGTCCTTCTGCCTTAAGTCCTGGTTCTTGATTCTTAAATCTTGTGTCTTTTTGTCGAGTTAGTTTTTGCTACGGCTGCGGCTTTGTCAACCGTTTTTTGCGGAGCGATAACGGTGCCTTCCTGCAATTTGTCCATACCGCTTAGTACAATCTGGTCGCCTGCTTTAACGCCATCTTTAACCAGGTAATTTTCGCCGCTGGTACCGATGATCGTTATCGGCTGCTTTTTTACCTTATTGCTATCGGCAAGCGCATAAACAAACACTTTATCCTGCATTTCTACAGTGGCCGACTGCGGCACAATCAGAGCGTTTGGATGCGGCAGGCTTAAACGTACCTTGCCTGTATTACCCGAGCGTAATAAGCCTTGCGGATTGGCAAAGCTTGCCCGTACGGTGATAGCGCCTGTGGTTTTATCAAATTGCCCGTCAATTACGTCTATCTTGCCTTGTTTAGCGTACTCACTGCCGTCGGCTAATAGTAAAGTAACCGGGGGTAAGCTTTTTAACTTGTCTTTGATGGTATTACCGGCGTATTGGTCTTTAAAGTCTACAAAATCCTTTTCGCCAAGGGCAAAGTAAACATGCACGTCGTGCACGTCAGAAAGCTGGGTTAAAGCTTCCGCATCCTGCGGCGAAACCAAACTGCCCTGTTTTTTCAACAGGCGGCCAATGTAACCGCTAACCGGCGCTTTGATAAGCGTATAACCCAGGTTGATCTTTGCCGTAGCAACGTTGGCCTTTGCCGATTCGATATTGGCTTTGGCAACCTGCAATGTCGCCTTGGCGGTTTTTAACTGGTAGTCTGATACTACTTTATTGGCAACCAGCGGGGTTAACTTGTCAATCTCTATCTGGGCGTTGCCCTGGGCCGCTTCGGCGGCGTGCAGGCTTGCTAAGGCGTTGTTTAACGCGGCGCGGTACGGCTGATCGTTTATTTTAAATATAGGCTGGCCTGCGTTTACAAAAGCGCCTTCGTCAACAAATACCTTATCCAAACTGCCGCTAACCTGCGGGCGAACTTCGACGTTAACGGTGCCCTCAACGGATGCAGGATATTCCTGGTAAGTTGTTTGGTTGCCTGATTCAACTGCCGCTACAGGTAATGCCGGTGGGGGCGGTGCCTGCTGCGCCTGCTGCTTTGGCTCGCAACTGAATAATGATATAGCGATAATAGCTGCTAAGATGATTTTCATGATGATTAATTTTGATGGTGAGTTAATGGGTGTTAATGCAGCCCTGAGGCTGTTAATATATATGGTGTCTGTCGTTTTTGTGGTATGGTGCATTTTTATAAGTATTGTTTTGTTCGATAATATATGTGCTAAGCTGAGCGGATATATCACTATGCTAATGGCGAACTGAAAAACTTATTAACATTGGTAGATAATTTAACAGCGTTAAGCGTTGTGGCAAATGGGCTGATATTGTTTTCATAAGCTGTGAGTTTTAAAGTGAACGAATTATATTTAACACCGTTAAATAAACTAACAATGTTTAAACATCTATAAAAAAATTATGGCGTTATCGACCGGATAATGCCTGTAATGGCATCCCTCAACACCTGCCTGTTTATTTTATCCGAGTCGCCGCGGTCTAACAAGTTAATAGAAACCAAGCCATGCACTACCGACCAAAAGGTATAGTACTTGGTACAGATCACGTCCGATTCCATATCCTCTATCCCCATCAGTTCGCCAATGGATGCCGAAATGATGTCCCACGGCAATTCGGCCTCGGGTAGTTCGTTCACCATTTTACAGGCGCAACTGGTAGTTATCCCGAACATACCCTGGTAAAGCTCTTTATTGGCAAAGGCGAAATTCCAGTAGGCCAGCCACATCTCTTCCAGCTGGAGAGCCGGCGAGGTATGCTTATCCTTAGCTTCCTGCAGTTGCTTCGCCAATTTTAAATAACCCTGGCGTGTTAGTTCTAATAATATTGCCTCTTTGTTGGCAAAGTATTCGTAAATAATAGGGGCTGTATATTCAATTACATCGGCAATCTTCCGCATGCTCAGCGCCTGCCATCCTTCTTCTTTTACAATTTGCAGAGCGGCCTCCAGGATGTTAACCCGTGTTTCCTCTTTCAATCGTAATATTCTTTCCTTGCTGCCCATGGCGTTTTTTTTACTCCTATTAGATTATTTAACAGTGTTAAGCAAATGTATAACAGATTTTAACGGACCGTTTCATCTCAATGTCATTTGCTTTATAAACTTAGATTATTTTACGCTTTATCTTCGATGCAGTTAGTTTCTTCGTGAAACTTTACCAGCTTCAGCATCACCTCAATGGCAATTTCGTAGTTTTTATTACCTACCACCTTTTTGTACTGGTTCTCAAGTTCCATTACCTGGTTTTTAAGGTTGTAATAAAAGGCTTCGCCCTCGGTAGTAAAATAAAGCATTACTACCCGTGCGTCGTCGGGGCTTTTTTCACTCCGCACCATATTGATGGCTTCCAGCTCTTTCACCATTTTGCTGGTAGCTTGTTTGCTCACGTTCATTTTGGCAGCAAGTTCGTTATTAGAAATGCCGGTTTTACCGATACTCATAAACAAGGGCAGGTGCGCGCTGTTAAAGCCGGGCTGATCTATACGGCAGAGCTTTTTACCCATCCACTCATCCAAAAGGCGCTTAAGCAGGTACACCAGCTTTGGGGCAACCTTTTTGGTTTCTTCCGTCATTACACAAGTTTCTGCCATGATAGTTTAAATGATAACAATTAAATGTCAACCAGGTTTACGAATATAAATTAAAAATCAAATTTCACAAAAAACCGTATGCCGTACTCTGGTGCGCCCGGGTGGTCCAAATAGGTAAAGCGCTTAACAAAGTCTACACGCAGCAACTTAAATATGTTGCCTATACCTATACTGCCTTCTACATACGGCGTATTGACCAATGCATAGGTACCTGCCGCGCCGCCATTTAAACTGCCCGGAAATTGTAATAATGACGAGTTATTAGCCGGGTTATTCTCGCTGCGTACGCCACCCCAAAGGCTTTTAACGTCGATGATCTCGCGCAGCTTCAGCTTTTTAAGCAGTGGTATGCGGTTAAATAAAAAGCCGTTAAAGTTATGATCGATAGCTATGCTGGCGTAATGGTCGCTTACAAACTCCTGAAAGTTCATCAGGTTGTACGACTGCAGCTGGAAAGCATAGGTCTGGTTGGCGTGGTGTATATCCAGCAACGGGAACGGCACACTGCCAAACAGGTAGCCACCCTCGGTAGTCACATCGGTAAAGCCCAGTTGCGACAGGTAAAAGCGTTTGCTGATGTTACCCACCACGTTTTGGTAGTTGTACTCGCCGCCAAATAAGCCTTTAACGCCCTGGGTATAGTTAAGGGTAAAAATAGGGTACTTATCAGGTATAGGCGTGCGGTAAAGCTTTCCCTGGTAGAATTTTTCGTGCGGCGCCCAGCGCAGTTGTGCCGAAAGTTCGGTAGTTTGAATAAGGTTAACGTTATTGATTACGCCGTTAGGCAGCACGCTTTGGTAAAGCAACGCGCCTGCAGGTGTTTGGTTCCATTTTTTGAAACCTAACGAATACGACAGGTGGTTGGTAAACTCGTGCACATAATCTAACCTGAATATATCATTGTAAAGCCATACATCGTTTGCACCGCGCTTAAACGATAGCAGGAAGTTGCTTTCTTGCACAAACTGCAGTTCCTGGCCCGGGATCTTGGTATCGTGCTGAAAACTTGCCCGTATGTAATTTTGCGGGAAAGAATAGATAGATTTGTTGTTAAGCGAATACGTGCTGCTTAAAAAATATTTGAATTTTTGGTCCCTGGCGCCATAAGCTCCATAGGTTTCAAAATAGTACCGCTTGCTTAACTGCGGGGTAGTGCGGCCGCCCAATCGTACCCGGAAACCTTCTACCGGGTTAAAGCTGTAAAAGGTATTGGCAGGGCCAACCTCAAACGCGCCATAGTTTTTGTAACCGGCCAAAACCAGTGTGGCAATGTCCATGGTTTTTTTAAACGATGGGATGGTTTGCAGGCTATCGATGTTTTTATAGATACTTGCCGATGCCGCGTCAAGCGTATCTGGGCGGGTCATCTGCCAAAAGGTATCGTCCTTATCTTCGGCATTTAGCGCAATAACCTGCGCGGGACCCTTATAAGTATCGTCGGTACGGGCGTTGTTTATTACAAAGTTATTGATGGTAACCAAACGCTCGCCGTACACACCGCCACCCTTGTTCTTGTTGATGCCGAACTCAATTTTCAAGTCGCTTTGGCTTAGGTGATAGCGGCCATCATTGTTCTTTTCAAATGATAACGCGGCCTGCATCTGGCGCACAAAATTAAGGTTGATGTTTTTATTAACGGTTAAAAGTGCGTTTTGTACGGCGTAGTTCCCGTCCATGGTGATGTATATTTTACCTTCAAATAAAAGGTTGTTGGTGTTGCGCGGGGTAAAACTCAGCTCGATAAGGTTTGGTTGTACATCCTTAAGGGTATCGGTAATAAAAAATTTATAGAAATCGGGCGAGCTGTTGGCAATAGGGCTAAGTAACTGGTTGCTTAATAACGACACATTGTTATCATAGATATTGATATCCTGATACATGCGGTTAAAGTAGGCGGTAAGGCCCTGGTTATCTACAAAGTTCTCATCATATTTTACCTGTTTGCTGGCCGTGATGATCTGCTTTTTAGCATACGGCGCTTTACGGAAGTAATTATCAGATGTTTTTTCTTCCTGGTACATGGGCAGCAGGGTTTTACCACCGATAGCGGTCGAATCCTGCTCGCGGAATAAGAACTGGTAATTTTTAAAGATCTTTTTATTACGGAATTTATCGCTCAGGTTACTTAGCGAAACATTCATACGTTCGTACTGCCTGTACTCCGCGTAATTATAATTTTCTACCTGGTTTTGTGCTTTGTGGGCAATCACCTGGCGGATAAGGTCTACGGCGGGGTTGTTCTTGTTGCTGTATTTTTTCTTTTTGCCCGATTTTACCACTACCTCGTTCAACGAGTGGTTATCTTCGGTTAATGCGATATTAATGGTTTGGTCTTGCCCGGGGGTAATGTTGCGCACAGCTGTACGGTACCCTACAAACGATACTTTTATTTGCGATACGGTATTATCAGTAGTTGATATTGCATACCGGCCCTGGCCGTTGGTGCCCGAGCCTTGAGTGGTACCGGCAAACGTTACCGTAACATACGACATGGGTTGTTTTGTTTTTGCATCGGTAACTACACCGCGCACCACGGTTTGGGCATGCAGGCTTGCAGTTAAGCTAAGCAGTACAAGTATCAGTAAAATGCTTGCACTATAAATGGGGGTGAGTAAACGTTTCATTATAAGATTATGGATTAGATAGAGGTTGGGTTAATATGGTGTTGTTTCGCGGCGGGTTTAACCACCAGTTTACGCAGCGCCTTCGCGGTTGATGTTGCATAGCTGCGTACGGTTAGGGTTAAAAACTCCATGTTGATATCAGCGCCTAAAAAATTTTGCTTAAACCCTTCGCCCAAAACATTGATGATATACTCGCCGGCCGAAACGACATGCTTTTGATATGCCTGACCGGTAGTTGTAGTAGTTGTGTTTTCAGACACACCCGTACCGGAGCCTCTTTTGAATAAAGAGCTGATGTTTGAATGGGGTATTGTAAGCGTTTTCATTGCAATGATAAATAACACTGCAAATGTAAACCAAGTTGACTAATATAGTCAACCAAATTTACTATTTAACTTTTTCATGACAAAAGTCAGGTACGCTGAATACTTTAAAACTGCTGAGCGCTTTCGTACTTATATTTATAGCTGAATGCTTCGTGAAATTATATAGTGTAAAATATACACTTCAGTTAACTTTATTTTGCGAAATAACGATTATTCAAATACTCATATCCTGAAGTTGAGTGATACATAAGGATACCATCCTTCGTCAGAATGTCCTGCTAAAACCTGTAATACGGTAAGGCCGGCAGGCGAAAAGTACAACCCGCCGCCAACGCCGTGGTGCCATTTACCAGACTTTTCTTCGTCGGCCCAAACACGCCCGGTATCATAAAAGCCGCTTAATCCCAATTGCCCGGGTATAATATAGCTCGCTATGTTGAAAAGCTTAACCCGGCCTTGCAGGTTATTATATATCATGTGCTTGCCTGCAAAGCGATATTGCAGGTAGCCAAGCAAATTTCCTTGCCCGCCTAAAAACATCGATTGATAAAAGGCCGGCTTACCTAAGCTTATGCCGCCGCCAATACGGTCTGATAATACCACCGTACCGTTATCTGTAAGTTTCTGGTAAAAGGAAAACTCGGGCCGCAACTGTATAAAGCTTTTGGAATAATTATTTAGCCCTTTGTAACCCTGTAAATCAATATTAATGTAATAGCCGCCGGTTGGTAAAACGCCGCCAATACGGTTGTTGCTGTTAAAGTTAATAGCAAATCCCAGGTGCGCTTTTTCTTTATTAGCGGTAAGGCTATCGTACGATCCGATAAGCGAACTGTTGCTGATAAGCCTGCCAGCGTTATCGCTTATGTCCATACGATAATACTGGAACGAAGGACCAATGCTAATGGTGCTATTGGTATCGGTATGCCAGCGTAGGGCAGGGTCAACCTGGTAGGTATCAAACCGGGTGCGGTAAAACCTGCGGTAATTTGGCTGTTGCTTGTTTAACGTTGTATTGTTGCCCACGCCAAAAAAGTTTACCGTGTTATCAGGCGCCTGTGCATTAACCTGCAGCGTAAAGTCTGCCTTGCCAATGGCTTCTATCCATTCCCCTTTGTAATTAATGCGAAAGGCGTCGGTAGCAAAAGCGTGTGTAAGCATAAGCTGCTGCGAACTGGTGTACGGAAGTTTACGGAAACCATTGTTTTTGGTGTATTTAAAACCCAGCCCAAGCAAAAAGCCATCGTCGGAGTTTAAAGCGGCCGTAGCCAGCGGCATCCATATATTATAAGGGTTGGTTCGCACAAAATGGGTGTTACTGGTGTCCGAGCTTAAGTGCTTGCTTAACCGATCGGTCATGCCTTCAAACTTTGCGGTTTTGGTGTCGTACAGACGTATTTTATTTATCGACCGCGTTACGGTGTAAACTTTATCGCCGCTGCTGCCAATAAGGCGTAAATCTATAGGCGAAGTACTGTTGTTGACAATTATACGGTCATCGCCGGCGGATGTATAAAGCCTTATTTCTTTGGTGTATTCCGGACTGTAAACCACCGACATGATGGTATCTTTCACTTCACCATTTTTATTTATTTTATTCACTTGTATCCAAAGGCTGCTGTCGGGAAGGCCGGTTATTACTATTTTCTCGTTCTTATCGCTCAGGCGTACATCGGCAATGCGGTAAATAAACCGGTAGTACTTATCCATGGTTGCCGGTATGGCGGCCCGGCGGGCCTTTAGTTTAGCCAGCAAAACATCGTGACCCATTTTATAGGTATCACCGGGCAAGCGGCGCAAACCTTCTTCCAGTACGGCATCGGTTTCCGCGGCTACAAATTCGTTAGCAATACGCATCCAGTTCGCGTGGCTCATCTGCGCGTTGGGATAGGGGTTTATAAATCGGGTTTTATAAATCCCGTATTTATAGTTCGGCTTTTCAGTAAAATCACCTAATGCCGGGTTTATATATGGCAAAGCCGCAATATCCGGGAACAAGCCCTGTTCCAGGTGAAACACCTGGTCGCGGTCGCGCGGAACGGCTAAATAGGCCTTTCCTTTGTCGTTTTTTGTTTCGGCCCAGCGCCACTGGTCCTCGTGGCGGTCCCAATCGCCCAATAACAAGTCGAGCATACGGGCACGCAGGAATGCTTCGCCATCAAAAGTGTTATCATTGTCCTTCACCAGGTTCTCTAACATTTTGATGGAGTTGTCCGATTCGCCTATCGGTTCGCGCTCTTCCAGCAGGCATACCAGGTTGGCGAACGTTTTTCTGTATTCGCCAAGGGTAGGATCGTCGGCTACGATCCCGATAACCGGGTTGGCATGCGGTACGCCTGCTGCGGCAGCTAACGGCGGTACAACCAGCGCCGAGAACGGGTGCTGACCACTCAAGGCATCATCCAGCCAATCTACCGCGAAGGTTTGACGCAAAGCCGGCGGCAAAAGCTTGTCTGGTGTTTTTTCAACGCTTCGCAGTACCCACTCTTTGCCGCTCTTATCTTTTAACCGTAACGATTTAGACTGCATACCCCCGCCTGCTTTTTCGGGGGTAAGGCCGCCATAGATCTCAGAAATGCGTATCAACGGCAATTTTACCGGTGTAGCCCATTCTTTACGGTAATTTTTGCCAAAAAACCAGCGGTGGATGCCACTTACCTTATCATATTTGGGATGCACGCTAACCACCATACTATCGCGAAAAACAGCCTTAGGGGCAGCAACCTGTGCGTTCGAACTTAGTACCGCCACCGGCAATATTATGATTATGATAAGTAGTTTTTTAAGCATCTTCTTGAAATTCTAAATCCTAAACCCTAAATGTCAAAAAAAGCGTTCAGTTCCCTCCCTTCGGGAGGGCTGCGGCTGGCATGTGTGCAAAGGCAGGGAGGGGTCAGTCCGCTTTAATAAACCCCTCCTGCACCCTCCAATCACTTTTTCTTTCGTCTTTTACCTTACCTTTCGCCTTTTTTGTATTTAAACAGCAACACATTGCCATTTGTAATTTTATCTCCCTCGTTCGAAATATAAAGGTTGCCCTGTTTATCAAAGGCCATGCCTTCGGGTTGTAAAAATGTTTTGCCGCTTAGCGGATAAGCTTGCAGGGCGTTCCATTGGCTATCGAGCACTACCAGTAATTTATTTACCGACGACAGCACATACCACTGCTTGGTTACGGGGCTTTTCGCTAACGCTGACGGGTGGAATTTCAATTTCATTTTACCAATCAGCGCGGCAATTTTCTGCACATCAATGGTGAAACTGCCGCTTTGGGATATGTTGCCATCGCCAGCTAAATTTAATATATAACCGTTGCATTCTTTATTATGATCCGTACCTGGGCATTGTTTACAAAGCGCGTATAACTTGCCCCCATCCGCGTGTAAACCTTCGTATTCGCCTTTAGGCAGTAGCTTTTTAAATTCCTTTACGCTTTTTACCTCCCCGGCTTTTACATCTGATAGCGGAAAACTGAACAGGCTGCCGTCGCTGCGCAATAGCACCTCATGGTTGTTTAATATGGCTACATCCTCATAATCGCCGGCTTTACCGAATTTTACCTGGTTAACTTTATCATCGCCGGGGCGGAAGTAAAATATGCTGCCATCCTCGTCCTGTTCGGCGTACAGGGCGCTGTTGTCGCCATTGTCAAAGGCAATGCCCGATATTTCCAGCAAATCTGCAGGCATCGTGTATTTAACAGGGTTGGAAAGATCATAACCGGCAGGGCCTGTGCCACCTGCAGCGCTTTTGCTATGCGGGTTATTACCAGCCGTATTTTTTTTACCTCCCTGGCTGCATGAAGCCCCCGCAATGCCGATACACAATAAAGTAATGATGATAGCTGTTTTCATATTGCGGCATTATGGATTAGGTATTGATAAATAGCCCGTTGCGATTGCACAAGCGGGCTGTTTGTATGGGGCTTTACCTGATCCAGGTGCCCATTTATCTCTACCGCCTGTACATTGTCATTTAACTGAAGATCAACCAGGTTAATAATTTGCTGTTTTATAGCTTCGTCGTAAACAGGGAAGCAAACTTCGATGCGGTGGTATATATTGCGGTTCATCCAATCGGCCGAGCCCATGAAAACTTCCGGACTGCCGTTATTGTTAAAAATGAATACCCGGCCGTGTTCCAGGTAGCGGTCTACAATACGCTTAATGGTAATGTTGCTGCTGATGCCTTGAATGCCGGGTATCAAACAGCAAATGCCACGGATGATAAGCTGTATCTTCACCCCGGCCTCTGATGCTTCGTAAAGCTTGTTGATCATCACCTTCTCTTCCAGGTTATTTATTTTGATGGTAATATTAGCAGGCAGCCCTTGTTTTGCAAGTTCGATTTCGCGGTCTATCAAGGCAATAAAACCGTTTTGCAGGTTAAAGCCGGCAACCAGTAAGTGGTTGAATTTGATCTGGTTATCCGCCGACGGTTTTTCGCGCCTGGCCAGGAAAATGAACAGTAATTCCACCTCGCGAAGTATATCCGGGTTGGTGGTAAGCAAAATATGATCGGTGTAAAACCTGGCTGTGCCCTCATTAAAGTTCCCGGTAGCCAACAAGCCGGAATAGGTTATGCGGTCGCCTTTGCGGGTTTTTACAAGAGCGATTTTTGCGTGTACCTTTAAAGCAGTAACGCTGTAAATGATCTGCACGCCTGCATTTTTCATTTTTTTGGCCCATTTAAGGTTGTTGGCTTCATCAAACCGGGCCTTTAGCTCAACAACCACCCTTACCCGCTTGCCGTTTTTGGCCGCGCTGATTAGGGCGTTCACAATTTTTGAATCGCTGGCCACGCGGTAAAGCGTAATGTTAATCTCCTCTACATCAGGATTAATGGCTGCCTCGTTAAAAAAACGCAGTATAGTGTTGTAGGATTGATATGGGGTATTTACCAGCAAGTCTCCATTGTCTATTGCCGATACCAGGGGCTCGTTATCAGGTATTGCTAGGCTAATGGGCGACCATTCGTCATATAGCAGGGCAGGGGCGTTTATGGGTATGCTGTACAGATCTTTGAGGTTATGATATCGCCCGCCTTCAACCGTACTTGCAATTTGCAGTCCCAACTGCTGCGTTACCTGCTGCAATATGCGCAGGGGCATATCTGCCTGGTAAAGCAACCGGGTCGCCAGGCCGTTATCCCTTTTTTGCAATTGTTTTTCTATCTGTTCAGATAATTCTCCCGAATATTCATCCTTTAGGTCAAGTTCGGCATCGCGGGTTATTTTGATGCTGAAACACCCGAAAATTCTTGAATTTTTTAAAGTTTTTTCCAGGTTAAACCGGACAACGTCATCCAAAAAAACGATGAATTGTTCGCCACCCCGGTGGGTAGTAAAAAACCTTGGCAGCTCATCCGAGGGGATATTCAGCAATACCAGTTTTTCGGCATCATCCGCATCGCGAAGCTGAATAATAAAATACAGTTTATTGTTTTCGGGGAAGAAGGAGGTATCCTCATCTAAAACCACCGGCTGCAAAAATGCCAGCACCTGCGACATGAAATAATCCGACAGGTCATTCTTCAAATCCGCGGGTAAATCCGTGTTGTATAGCAGCGTAATATTGTTGGCTTTTAGCTCGGGTATAATTTGGGTGGTTAACAGCTTGCCATAACGCACCTGCTGCTGCAGTATCATGTTGCCAACCTGCTGCAAAATGTTTTCGTGCTCGTCGGCATCTATTTCATCGCTTTTTTCGCCAATGTTTTTTAAGGCCCGCAGTACCGGGAACCTCACCCTGTAAAACTCATCGAGGTTGGAAGAATAGATAGCCAGGAACCTGATACGCTCTACCAGCGGAACTGCGGGCGATGCGGCCTCTTCCAGTACGCGGCGGTTAAAGGTAAGCCAGCTGATATCCCTGTTAAAGTATTTGGCGTTTACCATGCTTAATGATGCCCGTTACTGTTATACACGGCCGATGCGATGATGAACGCGATAACCGCGGCAATAAGCCCGAACATAAAAATGTTATAAGCCACACGCAGTAAACGGTATTTTTTACCTAATACTACTCCTTGCGCGTAAACATCTTTGATCAGGCTGCCGTATAAAAAATCTTTGTCGTCCATCATTTTTACCATGCCATAGGTATAATCTTCCAACGGCATTTTATAAAAGTTTCCAAAAAACAGCAGGTTTACGCGCTTTTCGTCAACATCGGCGCGTTGAAAAATACCCGGGGGGATTGAGGGCCGCGTAGCCAGTATTGAGAACGTCATGGCCAGCAGGCTAATGGATAATAATATAAACGTTGGGATAATAAGGTATTCATATTCGGTAAGTTTGCGCAGCAGCAAACTAATAATAGCCGATAGGATAATGGAGTTAACCGTAATCATGATGTGCGCTTTGTTATCAGCCATATCGCTCAAGCGCTGGTGGTTTCCGCTGCTTATTCTGAACATGGTCTCGATACCTTTATCCGGGCGGTCCGCTTTTTTTTTCTTTTCCTCATTAGCAGCAACGGTTGGCGTTGAGGTTGCTCCTTGCATCGTTTCGGCAGGCTTTTGGGCTTCTTTTTCTTCCGCGGCTGCTATTTTACTTTTCAGCGCCTGTATATTGGCCTGTTTGCCACTGCTAAGCAATACCTGGCAGTAATCGGTATGATAGCGGTGATCCTCTAAAAACTTAAGGCTTTTACGGCGCCACTCTGTTTTACTTATATCTTTATGGTACAACGCCCTTATTTCCTTTAAAAGGCGCTTATCGGTCTTGAAAAAATCATCTGTACCTAAATGGAAAAGATCGGCATCACAAACAATTTTATCTAACAACGTAACGGGGTTTTGCGGCATTTGCGTAGCCAGTATGCAGTTTTTTATCTGTTCAATATCCGCCTCATCGGCATCGTGTTTCCGCAAAAAATTTTCGGCAAGCACTGCGCTCTGGGCCTCGTGGTGCGCAATATCTACCATGTACCCCAGATCGTGAAACCAGGCTGCTGCCTGCACAATAAAAAAGTCGCGGTCGGTTAGCTGGTAGTGGTTGCCAATTTGCGCGGCTGCAGCAACCATACCTTCGGTGTGGGCTTTATCGTGGTATACCAGTTTGGCATCAGCGTGGGTTTTGTAGTACGCTAATGCATATTCCCTTATCTGGCGCAGTAGTTCGGGGTATTTCATGATGTGTGTTTAGATGAGCGGAAAACGGCCGCTGGCTTTTATTACCAGTTACTGACCTTTACAACCGTAAATATTATTTACTTTGGTATAAAAGTAAAATTAAATATTTACCGGCGTATTCATGAAACTTGGCTTTAATAAATACTTTGTGGCTTTTTTTGCTGCAATACAGCTTTTTACGGCCGTGCCGTTTGCTGTAAAGGTGGCGGCCCAATCGCAAATTCAACAGTTTGATGACAGAGTAATGATAAGCCTTGCCGCGCACCGCACGCCCGAACAAACGGGCGTAATGCTGTTTTTATCCAATACATCCAAATATGTTAACGTAGGTGTGCCCGTTGCCCTGCTGGCAGGCGGTATCATCAGCAACGATAAGCAAATGCGCCAAAATTCGGCTTACGTAGCAAGCAGCACCGCCATTTCAGTGGGAGTAATGCTATTGTTAAAGCACTTGATAAAGCGGCCACGGCCGTTTGTGCAAAACATAAATATTGTACCGGTTTACATGGCCGGCGGCACGTCGTTCCCTTCGGGGCATACTTCTACCGCTTTTTCTACTGCAATGTCTTTATCAAACGCATACCCTAAATGGTATGTTATCGCGCCATCATTTTTGTGGGCCGGTTCGGTTGGTTACTCGCGCATGTATCTGGGGGTGCATTATCCTACCGACGTTGCCGCCGGTGCAGCGCTGGGTACAGGCACAGCATTACTGCTACAGCCGGTAAAACGCTGGTAGGTTAAAAAAGTAATTGCGGCACTTTCTTGCCAAAGTCATAAATAATGCAGTATGCATCAATAATTAATATAATAATTAAATTTGAAGCCTTACTCAATTCCTCCCCTTTTGACGAGGAAGCAGGTGAGGCCATTACACGATGAATCTTAAACCCTTTGCCGATAGTCCGTTCCAGATACGCATCTCGTTTCATTTACTGATAGCGAAACTGGAAGAGCAAGCCGCTTTAAACAACGGTATGCGGTCGGCCATGGCACAGGAAATACTGCATGAAATAGAACCCTATCCCGAGTTGAGGGAAGGTATCACCGATACCGACCAGCTGGTTAAGCATGCTGCTATCATTAAACGCCTAACCGCCGATATTTTCCCCGAAGCACTTACGCTTAACGAGATCAAGGCCATAACGGTGCCTTTTCAGGATGTGCTTTTTAACCAAACACAACGGCTGCAAAACATACTTGCCGCGGCGGGTTCGGCATTTGATATCAACATACGCGATTTTACCGAACACCAGGTATACGTTAGCACCTGCTGCATTATATTGAATGAGTTTTACGGTACCAGTTTCAATTTTTCCAGGCCGTGGTTTTATGATATCCCGGATGCCCGGGGGATAATGAAACATTACCGCATTTTATATAACGCGGATTTTATGGACCTGATACCCGCACCGGGGGCACCTGAAATTACCGCCGCAGATATAGAGCTGCTGCGCGATAATTACCACGACCCTGACCTTTGGAAGAAATACTTCCCTAAAAACAGCTGGATATTAAAAGGCTTTGCCATCGTGAGCCTTTTTGATGCCACGGTAGAGAATGCAGTATCGGCGCTAAAGGGTACGCTGCTGTGTGCAACTTATAGCAATAATTTAAAGGATAATATCCTTGATGTCTTCCGGTCGATATACAAAATACCCGATATGGATATCGGGTTTACGTCTTTCAACGATGCTGAAAACACCTTCAGTATTGCCACGTTTAACCCCAACCTTAAAAGTTACCTGCTGCCTGATAATGTAGAAGAGGAGTGCTTCGACGCCTTTTGCGTAAACTCGCTGGTTAAGGTGGTGGAGGAAAAAGCTTACTTCGCGGTATCAGATGTTTCCGCGTTTTTGCTGGAGAGCCCCGGCAATATAATGGCGCAGCGCTTTCTGGCGCAGGGTATTAATAGTTTGATATTGGCCCCCGTGATAAAGAACGGGCACTTACTGGGTATAATTGAACTGGTATCATTCCGCGTTGGTGAGTTAAACAGTATTAACGCCAACCAGCTGGAAATAGTAATGCCTTACATTACCGACACTATAGACAGGCAGTACAGTTATATGCAAAACCAGATACAGGCGCTTATACAAAACGAGTATACTACCATACACCCAAGCGTTTACTGGAAGTTTAAAAAAGAAGCGGTAAAATTTATCAAATACCGCGGGCTTAAAAAAGATTATGCTTTAAAGGAAGTAACCTTTCAGGGTGTGTACCCGCTTTACGGGCAAATTGATATCAAAGGCTCGTCAGAAACCCGTAATTATAGCGTACAGCTTGATCTTAAAGACCAGTTAACGGCGCTCATACCGCTTGTTGAGCAGTTGCGCGCTACAAGTAACGACCCCGGCCTGGAACAAAATATACGGAATTTGCAGGAACTGGTGATGGATGTTCAAACCTCGCTGCGTGCCGATACCGAGCAGTTTATTCAAAACTACCTGGAAATGCAGCTACACCCGCTTTTGAGAGACGCCGGGACTGATAACGCCGCGATAGCCCGGTACTTTGAACAGGCGGACAAGAATGGCGATTTTCATCAGCACCGCCGCAAATACGAAACAACCGTCGCACTCATCAACGAAAAGATGGCGCTGCTGCTGGATAGGGCCCAGGCGGAGGCGCAGGCCGTATTCCCGCATTATTACGAGCGTTTTAAAACCGATGGTATTGAGCATAACCTGTATATAGGCGCTGCAATTGCCCCGTCTAAAAAATTTGATATCAGTTATTTATATAATCTGCGTTTATGGCAGTTACAGGTACTGTGCGAGATGGAACTGGAACACCATTTTCTGAAAAGCAGCCTGCCGTACCCGCTTGATGTTACCTCGCTGATCCTGGCGTTTAGCCTTCCAATGTCTATCCGCTTTAGGATGGACGAAAAACGTTTTGATGTAGACGGCACCTACAACGCACGGTTCGAGATCGTAAAAAAACGCATTGACAAAGCCTTTGTAAAAGGAACAACCGACCGGCTGACCGCCGTAGGGAAGATCACGATCGTTTATTCGAACCATGAGGAAGAGGCCGAGTACCGCAACTATATCCGCTTTTTGCAGGCCAAGCACCTGTTTGACGAAGAGGTAGAAATGCTAAGTATAGAGGACCTGCAGGGTGTATCGGGGCTTAAAGCCGTGCGCGTTAAAATATTGTACAATAACAGCTTACCCCTTCGTAAATTTTACAGCTATGCCGAAATGCAGCAGGCTGCCAAAAACACGGTTTTTTAATTACTTTTGCGGTGATGAAACTACTTTGCATCCTGTTCGCATTTGTTGTTGTGTACCTGGCGGTAAAGCCTTGCTGCACAGATAGCGATTGCGATGCTATTGCAAAAACAGAACAGGCAGCTAAAAGCAACGCTAAAAGTTGTGCGGGTTGTTCACCGTTTTTTAGTTGCGGCACTTGCGCAGGCTTTACCGTTACAAAGCCGGTTTCAGCAACGCTCCTGTTTTTCGCAGCCAGGGCAGCGCAGGTTTATACGCCTTATCAGCAGCCGGAGGTAAAAGAGATATCGTCATCTATCTGGCAGCCGCCTAAATTAGGATAATACGCTACACGTCCCCCATATGGGGTCATTCACAGGTATTATTTTAACTACAACATTTTCAATGAAAAAACTATTCGTGCTTTTTGCGGCGGTGCTTTATACTGCCGCGGCATTTTCACAAAATACATTTACTGCCATCCTTAAGGACGCTCAAACCAAACAGCCGCTTATTGGCGCCACAGCATCGGTACCGGGTACAACAATAGGTGCAACTACCGATACCACAGGTTTAGTAACACTTATCAAAATAGCTGATGGCAAGCAGCTTATCAGGTTTAACTATATCGGATATATAACACGCCAGGATACTATCCTTTTCCCCCTGAACCAAACACAGCCTTTAGAAATAATGCTCCATCCCCGGGAGAATGAACTTAACGAAGTGGTAGTATCCACCACGCGCAGCAGCCGCACCATTGCCAATATCCCAACCCGTGTGGAGGTAATATCGGGCGAGGAACTTGACGAAAAAAGCAACATGAAACCCGGCGATATACGCATGGTGCTGGCCGAAAGCACGGGCATACAAACCCAGCAAACATCGGCCACAAGCGGTAATTCCAGTATCCGCATCCAGGGGCTCGACGGTAAATACACGCAGATCATCCGCGACGGGTTCCCGCTATACTCCGGTTTTTCGGGCGGTTTGGGGTTGTTGCAAGTGGCCCCGCTCGACCTGAGACAGGTGGAAGTGATCAAAGGTTCATCGTCTACCTTGTATGGCGGCGGCGCTATAGCCGGGCTGGTAAACCTGGTATCAAAAACGCCGGCGGACGAAAGGCAGCTGAATGTACTGCTAAACGGCACTTCGGCACGCGGGCTTGATGCCAGCATCTTTTACGCGCAAAAGTTCAACAAAATAGGCTCAACAATATATGCAGCCTATAACCATGGCAGCGCATATGATCCTTCGGATATTGACCTCACGGCTATTCCAAAATTCAACAGGTTTACACTCAATCCTAAGCTGTTTTTTTATTTCAATGATAACACTACCCTTACTGCAGGTATTAACGCTACCGTGGAGAACAGGATAGGGGGCGACCTGCACTATATTGAAGGCGATGGCGATGCCCTGCATTCGTATTTTGAAGAAAACAAAACAGGCCGCTACAGCACACAGGCCGAACTAGTGCATAAATTGGGTAGCAGCGCCAAACTGATAATGAAGAACAGCCTGAGTTATTATGACCGGACCATTAACCTGCCTGACTACCGTTTTTCGGGCGGGCAAACATCAACCTATACCGAAGCCAATTATACGCGCAGTACCGGCAAAGTTGACTGGGTAGCGGGCCTTAACTTCCTGACGGACGATTTTAACGAGAACAGGTACAGCCCCTTTCCGCTGCGGAGTTACACCAATAATACCATCGGCGCGTTTATTCAAAATACCTGGGATATAAGCGCGGCCTTTACTTTAGAAAGTGGCCTGCGGGGCGACTATCATAACCGGTACGGCTTTATGCTTTTGCCGCGCATATCAGGCTTATGGAAAATAACCCCGCGGTTGTCAACGCGTTTGGGTGGCGGCCTGGGCTATAAAGGGCCAAATGTATTTACCGAGGATGCCGAGCGGATACAGTTCAGGAACGTTTTACCGCTGGATGTAGCTAACACGCGGGCCGAGCGTTCATATGGCGCTAATTACGATATCAACTACCGCACGCCCATATTTAACGACCAGGGCAGCTTTAGCATAAACCAGCTGTTTTTTTATACGCGGATAGAGCGCCCGATATTACTTACACAGCTGGCAAACGGTAACCTGCAGTACATGCAACCGCCAGGCGATTTGAACACCAGGGGTCTGGAAACGAATATTAAGCTTACCTATGGCGATCTTAAACTGTTTGTGGGCTACACACTGGCAGATGTAAGCCAGCATACCGGTAATAACATAAGCCCATACGCATTGGTATCAAAACACAGGTTGAACAACGTGTTGATGTACGAAATAGCCGAGAGGTGGAAAATAGGGGCGGAGGCCTATTATTTTAGCAGGCAAAAACTAAATGACGGTACCACAGGCAAAGCCTACTGGACTACCGGTATAATGGCCGAACGGATCTGGGAGCGTTTTTCGCTGTTTATTAATTTCGAAAACCTGACAGATACCCGCCAAACCCGTTTCGACAGTATCTACACCGGCAGTATCAGCAGTCCCGTTTTCAGGGATATTTACGCGCCGCTTGACGGGTTTGTAGTAAATGGGGGCATTAAATTTAAGCTGTAAGCGCCTTAATTGCTAAAGCTATAGCTGCTTAATATCAGCTATAGCTTTGGCTAATTGCAGGTTAAATTCCTGCGGTTTTTCAACCATCGGGAAGTGCCCGGTGGCGTGCACCTCGTACAATTTATAAGGGATCTTTTTGGCAACTAACCCGGTGGTGTCTGTAGGCTGATAGTCGCTGTTTACCAGGTAAAGTTTCTTTTTGGCCTTTAATAGGGCGTCGGTATCATTAAAACTATCCCATTCCTGGGTAGCAATAGCAATATTTTGGTCGGCATGGGCAACGTCGTTCAATATCCTGTCCCTAATGGCCTTAGTGGTGGTTTTGTAAAACAATTCTTTATTAAACCACTCAAACGCCACGGCTTTAAAGTCCTTCCTTAAAGCGGCTAATACCTTGCCGTATTCCTGTTTATACTTAACGCTGTCAACCGGTGCTTGCCCTACTGACTTAAAGTTATCGACCCCAACCAGCGCTATCACATTTTCGGGCGCATCTACGGCGCCTTGTAAAACAATGTTGCCGGCCATGGAGTGCCCTACCAGCACCACGTTTTTAAGCCCGAGCTGATCTATTACATTTTTAATATCCTGACCATACGCGGCAGTATTCCATTTCGTGCGGTTCCTGCCCGATTTGCCAAACCCCGGCAGGTCGATGGTTACCACGCGGTACTTTTTACCAAAATAGGCCACCTGGTCGGCCCAGTAACTTTTGTTTATGCACCAGCCATGCACAAATAGGAGGGTTGTATCGCCGTTGCCGGTATCGGTATAATCAATGCGTACGCCGTTACTTACCAAACTAACGGGTGCCGTATTTTTACTTTTTTGGGATGGGCCGCTGCAGCCAAACATTATTAAACACAAAGCCGGTAGCAACAGTAAACATTTACGTTTCATGAAGTAAGGGATAAGATTAAACAACATTAAGGCAAAAAAGTCATATGCGGTAATTTATGGCTGTCGTTTAACGTTTATTAACAATTAATCCCACACAATGTACCACTTGCCCTCGTCGTTTTTAGCGTAGCTGAGGCCGTCGCTCATCTGGTAAACATCGCGGCCTTCGGTGGTGTTGTAATAGTTCTTACGCTCGTAAATTCTTAATCCGCCGTTTTCCCGTTGAAGAAAAACAAGTAACGCGTTCATAGATGGGCCGATCTCGTGCAGCCACTGGTTTTCACCTTCTTTTACAAATGCTGAGCTCATGATGATATCTTGTTTTAAAAGGTATAACATTTTTTATGCCGAACATATAAACATAGTTATGATGGCATTTAACTTAAACGAAATATACATTTTAATTATTTTATAATCAGATATTAATAGGGTTTATATAAACAAAAAATTAATGTAAATAACGAATTTATCGGGTATTAACGGCTATTACCGGTAAATAAAAATAAAGTGTTAATTTTGTTGTAGAATAATCTAAAACCCTTGATATGAAGAAATTAATTTTATTTGCGATATGTGCAACTTTAAGCACCGTTACCTTTGCGCAAAGCACTATTAAACCTGCGGAAGCAGGCGTTACTTACGGCAAAACCGTTACGGCAGATAACGCTGTTAACACCGACGCTTTAAATAAGACCTTAAGTACGGATAGTGTTTACAACGGCAAAATTACGGGTACCGTTGTTGAAGTTTGTACCAAAAAAGGCTGCTTTATGAAATTGCAGCAGGCTAACGGTGCGCCCATAATGGTTCAGTTTACTGATTACGCTTATTTTATGCCGCAAAACATTGTTGGCAAAACCGTTGTGGTTGAAGGCAAGGCCAAAATAAAGGAAACCTCGGTTGAGCGTTTAAAGCACTACGCGGCTGATGCAGGTAAAAGCAAGGAAGAAATAGCCATGATAAACCAACCAAAGAAAGATATTTCTATTATAGCGGATGGTGTGCTGGTGGTTAAATAAGCTTAGCGCACAATTTCGATATTATCTAAAGCCCGTAGAAAATTACGGGCTTTTTTGTTGTTACTTTGTAAGGTATACCGCATTGATTTGGTTATACACCCATCTGCCAAAGTCTGAGTGATGAATAAAATAGAGACCGTACTTGACGCCATTCTATCACAGGGGATGCTGCCCTTGTTCTTTTACGAGGATGCCGAAGTTAGCCTGGAGGTAATTCGTACTATGTACAGTGCGGGTGTCAGGGTGGTAGAATACACCAACCGTGGCAAGGAAGCGCTGAGTAATTTTTACAGGCTAAAACAGGCATTAACAACAGATATGCCCGATATGTACCTGGGTGCAGGTACCATAAAAACCGGCCTGGAGGCCGAGGCGTTTGTTGATGCAGGCGCCGATTTCATTGTATCGCCGGTGGTGGATACCGAGGTAGCCCTGGTTGCCGGTAATTACCACAAGCTTTGGATCCCAGGCTGTATGACCCCTACCGAGATACACGTAGCCCAGCATTACAAAGCAAGGCTGATAAAGATATTTCCGGCAAATATACTTGGCCCGGCGTTCATCGCGTCTATCAGGGAGTTATTCCCCGGGCAGTTGTTTATTCCTACCGGCGGGGTGGAGATTGAGGCCGGTAACATTGCCGAATGGTTCCGCTCAGGCGTGTGCGCTGTGGGCATGGGCAGCAAGCTTATTAACCGTAATATACTCGATGAACGCCTGTACACGCAATTATATAATGATACCCTGAAAGCGCTTGAACTGGTACAGCTAAGCAAGTAAAAAGAAACGCTACTTTTGCAGTATGGAGCAAACATCAAAAGACCCGCTGCACGGCAAAACCTTAGAAGCCATTCTTAACGCCTTAGTGGCTCACCTGGGCTGGGCCGAAATGGGCTACCGCATCCGTATCAATTGTTTTTTGGATAACCCCAGCATCAACTCCAGCCTTAAGTTCCTGCGCAAAACCCCCTGGGCCCGCAAAAAAGTGGAAGACCTGTATATTGAGTGCTGTAAGGAGATGGGATAATAGCACCGAAGCTGTGGCTGGTGCGATTCCCTCCCAACGGGAGGGTGCAGGGAGGGGCTCCTTAATGTATGGCTTTCAACCCCTCCCTGCCACTACACAAACAGCCGCACCCCTCCCGTTGGGAGGGAATGTGGTGGACGTTTATCCGTGCTTTTTCTTCATGTTCATTTTAGCTTTGGTGCCCGAGCTATAGTTGTAGGTTTTTGAGTTCTCCGGCTTTTTTTGATGGAAGGCTTCGCCCGGAACATATTGGTTAGGGTCGGCTTTAGCGGGTTTCTTTTTCTGCTCCTTGTCGGTTTCCTTTAGTTTTCGGTCTTTGTCTATTACCAGGTCTTCGGGGAGGTCGGCCTTTTGCATTTTTTGACCGGTTGCCTGTTCAATGCGGCGTACCTGGTCAAGTTCAAGATCGGTAGCAAAGGTTAAAGCTAAAGTTTCATCATCTGCATCAACTTCATGATCTTCAACATGTTTAATGTAAACTTCCTGCTCAGCAGGCAGGTCGACATGAATAATGAACGGGATCCCCGTAACATCTATATCACCGGTGCCCTCATTGGCTACAACCAGCACCCGAAGGTTGTTATTGGCTTTAAATTCGCTGACATCATTAACCTTATTATACTCGAATGATAATGGGTTTATCATGGCAACCGCTTTGCGCAGGCGATTAGTAAGGTTTTTATATATGGTTTCGGCAGTAAGGCGGGTATTGGCAAAAACTATCACTTTGGTAAATAGTTCCTCGTCGTACAAAAACAAATTAAGCAGGTTTAGTTTTGTACCGAAATTAGGAACATGATATAGCATTTGCTGATGTACGGGCAACTGGGCCTCGGGCGTTTCCTCTACCTCAATAGTAGCTGGCAATTCCATAAAGGGCGCTATCATCTTGTTGAGCCTGTCGTGCATTACTTCGGTAAATACCAGGTGCTGGGCTTTACCTATACTGTTAGCCAGTTCAACAACAGGTAATTGCAGGCCTTTCTTAACTATAAGCTGCGCATCGTCAACGGCAAAAAAATCAACCTTATTAAGATTTAAACCAAGTTTCAGATAAATGGCGCGGGCCCTTTCGGGCGTGGCTACTACAATGTCAGCGCCATCGGCAAGGTCGTCCATGTTCTGTTCGGTAGTTTGTCCGGGATGCAAACTTACTATGCGGATAGACTTGTTCCGGTTCAGGCGGTCGAACTGGGCAAGTATCTCAAATACCTTTTCCTGGTCGGGGGCCAATATCAACGCCTTGGGTACGCCATCGGCGCTATGCTTAAAACGGTTCAGGGTAGCCAGTACCAAAACTGTGGTTTTGCCGCATCCGCCGGGGCCAATGGCAACAACATCCTGTCCGCCAATAATGCGGTTAAGTGTTTTTAGCTGTATTTCTTTCGGGGTATCAAACCCTGCCTCGGTAACCGACCGTACCAGCTGTTTGTTCAGCTTAAATTTCTCTGCCCACACCATTTTTAATTATTAAAGAGGCGCAAAGATACCAAAACCATCCCGCTTTTGCGGTACTGTAGCAGGTATGGGTTAAATGGGATAAATAGTAATGCGTTTGGGGTACGGGTGACTCACCCCGCGACACTGCGTGCGCGACCCTCTCTGCTGCGCAAAGAGGGTGTAGAAGACGTTTACCCTCTTTGCGCTTGCGCCGAGAGGGTGATCGGGCGACGCAACGACCGGGTGAGTAAGCAGTTCATCGCTATCATGCTAAACCATATCTTTTAACGCGTTTAAATTTTATATTTTTAATTTAGTTTACCCGTGGCCGCCGCAGGGTTTGTAACCAATTAACATTGTATGCTTAGATCGTTCCTCGTGTTATTCATTACCGTTGCGGCTGCAAACTGCTATGCCGCCGCAATGCAGCAACAGTTGTACTCGCCCGATAAAAATATCAGTTTGGATATCAATACTGTAAAAGGGCTTACCTACACAGTTTATGCAGATGGTAGACGTATCATTTTACCATCGGTAATTGATATGGAACTGCTAACCGGGCAAAAGCTATCGCAGGGCTTACGGGTTAAAAGCATGAGCCGCCGCCGGGTTAACGAGGTGATAACAGCGCCCGTACCCGATAAGCGTAAACAGATACCCGATATTTATAACGAGGTGACTATACAGTTTAAAAATGGTTTTGGGGTCATCTTCAGGGTTTATAATGATGGGGTAGCCTACCGCATAACAACCGGTTTTAAAAACGTGATAACGGTGAAGGACGAAACAGCAAAATTCAGTTTCGCCGCCGGGGCACATGCTTATGCCCCCGTCATCCACAAGCGGGAGGGGCAGGACGTGTATCATACCAGTTTTGAAGAGCAGTACCCCTACAAAGCGCTTGATAGCCTTTCGGCAGATAGCTTCATGTACTCGCCGGTACTGGTAGCTGTTAATGATCATTTGAAGATAGGCCTTACCGAATCTGATCTTGATGATTACCCGGGTATGTTCCTGCGTGGGGTTAATAGTTCGGCGCTTACGGCCACTTTTGCACCATACCCGCTAAAAGAGCGAGTACAACCCGGCGATTACCCGCAAAAAGTTGTTGCCGAACGGGCAAATTATCTTTCAAAAACAAATGGTTCGCGCAACTTCCCGTGGCGGGTAATGATCATAGCGCGGCAGGATAAAGAGCTGCCTGGTAACGACCTGGTTTACCGCCTGGCATCCCCATCAAAAATTAAGGATACATCCTGGATCCACCCCGGCCAAAGCACCGATGAATGGATCATAGATATCAACCTGTTCAATGTGCCGTTCAAGGCCGGGCTAAACACAGCATCGTACAAATACTATATTGATTTTGCCAAACGCTTTGGTTTCGAGCGGATAATGATGGATGCCGGGTGGAGCGATAACAACGACCTGTTTAAAATAAACCCGGCCATCAACATGGATACGCTTGCCGCCTACGCCAAAAAGCAAGGTATTAAGTTAAGCATGTGGACACTATCCATGACGCTTGACCGCCAGTTGGACAGTGCCTTAAAACAGTTTCAAAAATGGGGTGTGGATTTTATCATGACCGATTTTATCGACCGCGACGACCAGCCGGTAGTTAATTTTTATAAACGCATTACACAGGCCTGTGCCGATAAGCATATCATGATCATGTTTCATGGCGCTTACCCGCCGAAGGGTTTTAACCGCACTTATCCGAACAATATTACCCGCGAGGGCGTGCTGGGCAGTGAGTATAATATCTGGTCGGACAAGCCCACGCCGGCGCATAATTTAACGCTCCCCTTTACCCGCATGCTTGCCGGGCCGATGGATTACGAACCCGGGTTGCTCAACAATGCCGCTCAGGGCCGGTTTATACAACAAAAAGGCAACCCTATGAGCCAGGGCACACGAAGCAATCAGCTGGCCATGTTTGTGGTGTACGATAACCCGCTTCAAATATTTTCAGGTAACCCGTCGCAGGGATACCTGGAGCCAAAATTTATGGAGCTGCTGGGCAGCCTGCCAACCGTTTGGGACGAAACCGTCATCCTTGATGCAAAAGTAGCCAGCTACATTGTAACAGCCCGTAAAAAGGGCAACCAATGGTTTATAGCCGGTATGACTGTTGAAGCCAGGGATATCATTGTTGATCTGGATTTGCTGGACAGCGCAACTTACGATGCTGTTATCTGTACAGACGGTGTCAATGCCGATCATTACGGATCAGATTATGGTATCGATACCCAACACCTCACTAAAAAAGATAAATTGCCCATACACATGGCGCCGGGCGGGGGCTTTTTAATAAAACTAACATCTAAAGAGCGCGATACTTATTAATACAGTAAAAAAGATATTTACTACTTTTAACCGTTAAACCTACAATTATGAAGAAGACTTTCTTATTAGCAGGGTTGCTCAGCATCCTTTGCATCGCTGCGCGCGCGCAGCAAAAGTTTAATGGATTAGATGCTAACCTGGGTAACATTTACCGCACATCCGATGCGGTGAGCCGCTCTATAAGCCCCGAAAATTTTAACGGTGAAAAGGGCAAAGGCGGCATGGCTACTAGGGGGACAGGCGCCGCGGCCTCGCGCGACCTGGGCCCAACCTGGAAAGTGAGCCCAAGCGTTATCATAAAAAAACACACCACTTATACCGTTGCCGAAATTAATGGCGAAGGTGCTATACAGCATATCTGGATGACACCTACCGGCAACTGGCGCAATTCTATCATCCGTTTTTACTGGGACGATGAAACCACGCCGTCGGTGGAGTCGCCCGTTGGCGATTTCTTTTGCATGGGCTGGGGCAAATACGCGCCGGTAACCTCGTTGGCTGTGGTGGTAAACCCCGGTAGCGCCTTTAACTGTTACTGGCCAATGCCGTTCCGTAAAAAATGCCGTATCACCATGGAAAATATCGACGACCAGGATATGGTACTATACTACCAGGTTGATTATACGCTGACCAAAGTACCCGATGATGCAGGCTATTTCCACGCCCAGTTCAGGCGTATAAACCCGTTGCCATATAAAAAGGATTATGTATTGGTGGATAGCATTCAAGGCAAAGGCCAGTACGTGGGTACGTATATGGCGTACGGTTCAAATAAAAATGGCTGGTGGGGCGAAGGCGAGATCAAATTTTTTATGGATGGGGATACCAAATATCCAACTATTATTGGCACCGGTACCGAAGACTACTTCTGCGGATCTTATGATTTTGATACGCATAAAAAACGCGCTGACGGCAGCGAAGGAACAGAATATACAGAGTTTACCGGCCCTTACACCGGCTTACCGCAGGTTATCCGCGGCGACGGGCATTATAACATAGCCCAGCGCTTTGGTATGTACCGCTGGCATATTACCGACCCCATACGGTTCGAGAAGAACCTGAAGGTGACCATACAGGCCCTGGGATGGCGCAGCGGCGGCAGGTATATGCCTTTACAGGACGATATCGCCTCGGTGGTTTTCTGGTACCAGACCGGGCCGCACGGGCCGTTCCCTAAGCTGCCATCGAAAGACGAACTGGAGATAAACTGAGATATATGAAATTATACAAAACCATCAATGGCATCCTGCTGGAGCACGAAGGCGGTTTTTTTGTAATAGATTCTCAATGGGATGCCCTTGTTAACCGCGACCGGCTGGAAACCCACCTGAAAAGCCTTGCAGGCACCGCAAAAAAATTAACCGCCGAAGATAGCCGACTATTGCTAAGTGCTGGCAGTATTTTGCCGCCAATTGGCGGCCAGGAAGTTTGGGCCGCGGGGGTTACCTATCTGCAAAGCCGCGACGCACGGATGGAAGAATCTGAAACCGCGGCCAGCCTGTACGATTTGGTTTATGATGCCATACGGCCCGAGCTGTTTTTTAAATCGGTGGCATCAAGGGTATCGGGGCATTTAAAAAAAGTTTATATCCGCAAGGATTCAACATGGGATGTGCCCGAGCCGGAACTTACCCTGTTTGTAAACGCAAACGGCAATATCCAGGGTTATACAATAGGTAATGATATGAGCTCGCGCAGCATCGAAGGAGAAAATGCCCTGTATCTGCCGCAGGCAAAGATCTACGAAAAAAGCGCCGCGCTTGGCCCTTGCCTGTATGTAAGTGAAACGCCTATCCCCGCAGAATCAGCTATAAAAATGACCATCAGCAGGAACGGCCAGGCGGCCTTCAGCGACATGACCACCGTATCGCGCATCAAACGCTCATTTACCGAATTAACCGGGTTTTTATTTGCCGAGATAAATTTTTCGCAGGGATGCTATTTAATGACAGGCACTTGCCTGGTACCGCCGCAAACCTTTACACTGCAGGAGGGCGACGTGGTAGAAATAACCATTGATCATATTGGCACCATGGTAAACACTGTTGCCATCAACCCGAAACATAAAAAGTAAACCTATGACGCATTTCCGCAATTTGTTGTTTGCGTTGCCAATATTGGCTGTATCATGCTCGCAAAACGCTAAAAAGGAGCAGGCCAATACCGCAGGCACCGCACTATTGGCCAACGGTACGTTTGGTTACGACCTTAGCTTTCTGCAAAAGCACGACAGCGTTATTGTATTAAAAAGCAGCGATAGTATGGCGCAGATCATCGTATCGCCAAAATACCAGGCAAAGGTGTTTACATCTACCGCTAATGGTGCCGGTGGCCGCAGCTTTGGCTGGGTGAACTACAAAACTTTTGGTGCCAAACCCGATGAACACATGAATGCCTTTGGCGGCGAAGACCGCTTGTGGCTTGGTCCCGAGGGCGGCAAATTCTCGCTTTACTTTAAGCCCGGTACCAAAATGGAATTTGCCAACTGGCACACACCGCCGGCTATTGATAACGAAAGCTGGCAACTGGTATCAAAAAGCAATAACGAGGTTGCCATGAGTAAAACCACCGAATTGCTTAACTATGCTAACACGCTGCTAAAAATAAAGATGGACCGTACAGTGAAATTGTGCAGTACGGATGATATCCAAAAAATGCTGGGTATCAACGCGCAACATAAAGTAAAAGCAGTGGGCTTCAGCACAACTAATACCATTACCAATAACGGCGGTAAAGCCTGGGATAAAACTACCGGTGCGCCATGCCTTTGGAACCTGGATATGTTTTCGCCGTCCGAAAAAACGGTGATCGTGGTGCCCTGCAATGAAAATACCACAGGTAAAGTAGCCACCACCGATTATTTTGGCCAGATACCACCCGACAGGGTTAAATACGATAAAGGCATATTGCTTTTTAAGGCCGATGGTAAAAGCAGGGGCAAGTTGGGCATGCCGCCAAACCGGGCCAAAAACATGGCTGGCAGCTATGACCCGCAAAACAAAGTGCTAACCATTACTATGTATGATGTAGACAGCAAAGGCACTTACCTTAACCAGGAATGGACACCCGATAAGCCCCCGTTTGTTGGCGATGCGGTAAACGCCTATAACGATGGTCCGCTGGCAGCAGGCGGGCAAATGGGGCCGTTTTATGAAATAGAAAGCGTATCGCCGGCGGCATTTTTAAAGCCCGGCGAAAAGCTGACACATAACCACAACGTTTTTCATTTTACCGGGGATGAAGCGCAATTGAACCAGATCGCTCTAAAAACGCTCGGAATTTCATTAAAGGATATACAAGCTGCCTTTAAATAATTTATCTTGAGCCACCAAATTCCTGAATTTTAAAACCTGTATAAATGTCAAAAGACAAAAGCTTAGCTGCCGTAGCGCTTATTACCTCCCTGTTTTTTATCTGGGGCTTCGCACTAAACCTTAATCCCATATTAATTCCTCACCTAAAAAAGGCCTGCCAGCTTACCGATTTCCAATCGTCGCTGATAGACTCTGCATCGTACATAGCTTACTTTTTGCTGCCCATCCCTGCGGCGCAGTTTATGAAAAAGTACGGCTATAAAGGCGGCATTATATTAGGACTGCTGCTGTTCTCGGTAGGGGCTATGCTGTTTTACCCGGCTGCAGCGGTACGCAACTACGCGTTTTTTTTAGGCGCATTGTTCGTGGTTTTCTCGGGAATGGCATTTTTAGAAACAGCTGCAAACCCGTTGATCACACTTATCGGCGACCCCAGGGGCTCTGCCATCCGCATTAACCTTGCACAGTCGTTTAATGGTTTCGCGGCGGTATCGGCAACTACTTTTGGGGGCATGTTCATCCTTTCGGGGAAAACCTTGAGCCCGGCCGAGGAAAAAGCCATGTCGCCCGAACAATTGAACCAGTATTTAAATCATGAAGCATCTGCCGTGCAGGTGCCATTTGTGATCATAAGCATCGTGGTTTTTTTGGTAGCAATAATGGTTTGGCGCACTGCTTTCCCCAAAATAAAAGAAGAAAGCAGCGTTGAGCTGGCAGAAGAACGCAGGCCTTTAGGTGCACGCATACTTGAGCTTACCAAAGATAAGCACCTGATGTCGGGCGTATTGGCCGAGTTCTTTTATGTGGGCGCGCAGGCCTGTGTAAGCAGTTTCTTCATCCGTTTCAGCGAGCGGGTAGCCGGCTTTGCAGAAAAACCTGCTTCGGTTAATCTGGCCATAGCCTTTGGCATGTTTATGGCCGGCAGGTTTATAGGTACTTTATTGATGAAGTTTTTCAACCCGGTTAAGCTGCTGGTCACTTATGCAATCATCAACATTATATTAATTGGCGCGGCGGTTAGTTTAAAGGGCCCGGCCGCTGTTTATACGCTAATGGGCGTTTGGTTCTTTATGTCTATCATGTTCCCAACCATATTCTCGTTGAGCATTCATGACCTGGGGTCTAAAACCAAGCTCGGATCCTCGTTAGTGATCATGGGCATTGTAGGCGGCGCAGTGTTGCCGCCAATAATGGGCAGGATATCTGACGCGTCGAACATACAGCTTTCGTACCTTGTGCCGGGCGTTTGTTTTGTTGGGATTTTAAGGTTCGCCTTAAAGAACCTGAAAGTAAAAAAGGTAGAGATTGTAGCCGGACACTGAGGCCAGGCTCTTAAGATAATATACTATGGATCTGAATTTAAAGGATAAAGTAATAGTAGTAACCGGAGGTGCAAGGGGCATTGGCGAAGGCATTGTTCGCGGTCTTGCCGCAGAAGGTGCCATCCCCGTGATCATCGGCCGCAGCGAAGCAGACAACCTGGTAGTTGTAAATGACATAACCGCGAAAGGCGGCCGCGCAGGCCAGTTTGTTGCCGAGCTAACCCGCCCTGAAGAATGCGAGCAGGCCGTGAAGGCCATAGCCGGAAAATACGGCCGCATAGATGGCCTGGTGAACAATGCCGGCATAAACGATAGCGTTAGCTTAGAGCATGGAAATTATGTTGATTTTATGGCATCGCTCCATAAAAACATGGTGCATTACTACCTGGTAGCGCATTATGCTTTGCCTTTGCTAAAGAAATCAAAGGGCGCTATCCTCAACATATCTTCTAAAGTTGCGGATACAGGCCAGGGTAATACGTCGGGCTATGCCGCTGCAAATGGCGGCCGTAATGCGCTTACCCGCGAATGGGCGGTTGAGTTGCTGAAATATGGCATACGGGTTAACGCGGTTGTGGTTGCCGAGTGCTGGACGTCGCTTTACGAAAATTGGATAAATACCTTGCCCGACCCTTTAGCCAAGCGGAAAGAGATAGAAGCCACTATACCTTTGGGGCAGCGCATGACTACCACCCAGGAAATTGCTAATACCGTTATATTCCTGTTATCAGACCGATCCAGCCATACCACCGGGCAAATTGTGTATGTGGATGGCGGTTATGTACATTTGGACAGGGCGCTGGCAGGTGCGTAGATGAATGTTAGCCCGCTCATTACCGCGGAGGCTACTTGTTTTTCGCTGTTGTTTGTTTTTTTTAAGGTGCTCAAGAGGGCTTCGCCGTTTTGTCTTGAAACAAAAGAAGCAAAAATTCAAGTCAGAAAAAAGGTTTCTTTGCCGCACAAAGCCTTTAACCCGCAAACCGGGCAGAACCACGGGCTGCAAAATCTTGCCACAACTTCATTCGCTCATCCCTATGCTTCAGGCAAGTATTGCTATGCCCTTGCCCCGCTCAAGGCCACCATCGTTCTGCCTGCTTTCGCCCGAAGCTGTTTTGCTGACACATCATCACAACTCCTCACCGACACGTGCTTGCGAGCGTAGCGCGGCAATCCTCGAGCGAAAAGCCCCAACTGCCTTAACGTTACCGCCAACTGCGGCATTGACCTGTTCGGATAGCACAACACTGATAAAGCACACCCTTTCACAGAACAGGACGCAGGCGCGACTTTTTTTTGGTACTTTTTCTTTTGAGAGAAAAGAAAAAGTACATCTACTGACGGTCATATACCACAACCCATTATTGACGAAGATGATAGATGAAGTTTAGTCTACAATACCCCTTTTAACACCTCCCAAACATTAGCCGCTAATATTTTAGCGCCTTCGGCAGTGGGGTGGATGCCGTCTTGCTGATTAAGCGCCCGCACGCCGCCAACCCCTTGTAAAAGAAAAGGCACCAGCGCCATATTATTTTTGGCAGCCAGTTGCGGGAACATATTTTTAAAATCCCTTACGTATGCAGGGCCCATATTGGGCGGTACCTGCATACCCAGCATTACCAGTTTTGCCTGCGGATATTTGGCTTTCACCTTATCAATAATGGTTTGCAGATTTCTGGTAGTCTCTTTTACCGGGATGCCGCGCAGCCCATCGTTTGCGCCGAGTTCTAACACAAATACATCAACAGGTTGCTTCAGCAGCCAGTCTATCCGGTTTTTACCGCCTGCCGATGTTTCGCCGCTAAGTCCTCCGTTTACAATAGTGTATGGCAGTTTCGCCGAATCTATCTTGGTTTGCAAAACACCCGCGTATGATTCAGAGGGATCATCCAGCCCGTAGCCCGCGGTTAGGCTGTCGCCAAAAACTAAAATGTTTTTGGTTGATGCCGTAACTGTTGTCTGAACGCTGTCCCTTGCAAGGGTATCTGTTTTGGCTGATTTGCTGCCGCAGCCCGCAACTGTAATGGTTAGCGCTATGGCTAAAATTATCCTGAATTTATGACGCATGATTTTTTATGAGTTTGACCGCAGTATCTCAAGCGGTGGTTTGTTTAATACACCCCTGCTGTTTAACAGGCCTATTATAACGGTTAGCGATGTAATAACAATAAAGATAATACCTACCGGTAAAAAATTAACGGCGTACGGTATGTCAAAAGTATATCTGGCGAGCAACCAACTGCTGGCAACCGCGATAACTATACCCGTAAGGGACGATAGTACCCCCAGGAACAAATACTCTAACGCGGTAATGGCAAATATCTGTTTGCGGCTGCCGCCCAGGGTACGCAGCAAAACACTTTCCTGTATGCGCTGGTATTTGCTGATGCGAACGGATGAGATCAATACTATTATACCTGTAATAATGCTAAAGCCGCTCATGAATTTGATCACATAACCTATTTTACCAAGCAGTTCATCCAGTACGTTCAGTATCAGGCCCAGGTCGATCATTGAAACATTGGGGAATTGCTTTACCACGGCTTGCTGATACCTTGCCGATACCGCGTTTGATGGCACATGCGTAAGCAATACATGAAACTGCGGCGCATCCTCTAAAACCCCCGTGGGGAACACCACCTGGAAATTGGTTGAAACCCTGTTCCAGTTTACCTTACGGATACTGCTGATGTAAGTATTCATTGGTACACCCTGTACATTAAAAACCAGCTTATCGCCTACTTTGGCATTAATGCGGCCGGCAAAGCGCTCTTCGGCCGATATAGGGATGTCTTTACCGGGCCTGGCCGCGCCTTGCCAGGTGCCGGAGGTTACTTTTTCGGACTCGGTTAACGCATCCCGATAGGTAACCCGGTACTCGTAGTTAAAGGCGCGCTCAGACATATGCAGCGTCGAATCTTTTTTGGCATCGGCGGCAGTTTTACCGTTTACTTTTTCTAAACGCATGGTGATGATAGGCACCTCGGATAGCACCGGCAGCCCTTGTTTGCGGGTAAGGTCGGCTACGGCTTTTTGCTGGCCGGACTGAATATCAAACAATATCATGTTGGATTGATTATCGCCTGTTGACAGCGTTACCTGGGAAATAAGCAGCTGCTGTATCAAAAATAGCGTGCAAATAAACGCGGTGCTTAAGCCGATAGAAACCGTTAAGATAATGGTTTGATTATTTGGCCGGTATAAATTAGCAAAACCCTGGCGCCAGGTATAACTCCACGATGCTTTTATCAGCAGGCCTACAAAACGGATAAGCAGCCAGGCAATTGCCGTTAATATTAAAAAGGCTACGCCCATACCCATGGTAAAGAATATTGCGCCGGCCCAGTCGCCTATTTGCAGGTAAGCAAAGCAGGTGATAAATACCAGCACAAGTATATAAACCGCCCATCTTAACGGGTCGCGCAGGCTTGTGGTATTGTCGACAGATAGCCTTAAGGTGTTTAACGGTGAAATATTGCGGATAGAGATGAGCGGCAGCAAAGCGAACAATATGGAAACGATAAGCCCTAATACAATGCCTTGCCATATAGCCATCCACGATATGGTAACGGATATGGTTATGGGCAAAAAATCTTTTAACACCAGCGGCAATAAATGCTGTACGCCCGTACCCAATACCGCTCCGGCTACCGAACCTATTAGGCCGATGCCGGTTATTTGTATAAGATAGATCAGAAAGGCTTCGGACGCCTTTACGCCCAGGCAACGCATAATAGCTATGGATTGTATCTTCTCGCGGATGTAAATATTGATGGCACTTGCTACGCCCACACAACCCAGCAGCAGGGCAATAAAACCCACCAGCGATAAGAACTTCGACAGATCGGCAAAAGAGCGGCTGGTGCCTTCCTTTTTTCCTTCTACGGTATCATACCCAAACCCTGCCTTGTCAAGTGTAGGGTCCAGTTTCTTTACCAGCTTTTCTACATCGGTATTGCTGTTGTATTTGTAGTAATAGCTATAGTTGATGCGGCTGCCTGTGGTTATCAATCCTGTTTTATCAAGGTATTGCATCGGGATATAAACCACCGGGGCAATACCCGATGAAATGCCCGTTTGACCAGGCGCCTTGTTTAGAATGCCCGCAATCAAAAAGGTTTCGTTACCAACTTTTATCGAGTCGTTTACCTTAGCGTTAAATTGCAGCATCAGTGTTTTATCAACCAGCGCGTTCTTTCCTTTTTTGAAAGATATACCTGCCTGTGCGGGCGTGGTTTCCAAAGAGCCATAATATGGGAAACCGCCTTGCAGGGCCTTTACCTGCACTAACCTGGTGTTTTGGCTTTTGGTGAACAGCACCATAGATGGAAAACTGCGTTCCTGCGAGCGGTCGTCGCCCAGACTATCCAGCAGCTTTTGCAGTTTGGCGTCTGGCTCTTTATTGCCGCTGATGGAAAGATCGGCGCCTATAAGGGTGGCAGCCTGGTTGTTAACATCGTTGCGAATGTTATACCTGAACGAGTAGATAGCCACCAGGGCGCCTATGCCGAACACTATCGATGAGATAAAAAGCAGCAGCCTGCCGCGGTTGCGCCGGCTATCGCGCAGCGCCATTTTAAACAGCCACGATAAAGTTATTTTTCTATTAAAAGTCAAATTATCCATGGGTGCGTTATACATTACCGGTTTTGTCGTCGGCAACTAATTTGCCACCCTTTATTTTAATAATTCGTTGTGTTTTTGCTGCCAGTTCAAGATCATGGGTTACCAACACCAGGGTAGTGCCAGCTTCGCGGTTAAGGTCGAAAATGAGTTTTACCACTTTTTCGCTGGTTTCGGCATCAAGGTTACCGGTAGGTTCATCGGCAAACAATATTTTAGGCGAATTGGAGAAAGCCCTTGCAAGTGATACCCGTTGCTGCTCGCCACCCGATAGCTGGGCAGGGTAGTGGTGCCCACGGTCGGCCAGGCCCACTTTGTCAAGCAGGTCCAGCGCGCGCGCCTTAATGTTCTTTTCGCCGCGCAGCTCTAACGGCACCATCACATTCTCTAAAGCAGTTAGCGTTGGCAGCAGCTGAAAATTTTGGAATATAAAGCCCACATACTGGTTGCGTACCTGCGCCCGCCTGTCTTCGCTTAAACTGCCCAGGTTTATGCCGTTTAATTCAACGGTACCGGCGCTTGCGCTATCCAGCCCGGCGCAAAGGCCAAGCAGGGTAGTTTTGCCGCTGCCCGACGGGCCAACTATTGCGTTTGTAGAACCCGCGTTGATGCTGAAATTTATATCGTCTAAAATTGTAAGTTGCCGGCCGGCACTTTTATAAGTTTTGTTTAGGTTTGATATGTTTAAGATGTTTTCCAAAGTCGGTATTTGTTTTTGCTGTAATAAGTAAATATCAAATATTTATTAATAAGGGGCAGGTTTAATATTTTTAGTTACAAAAGCATTACACTGCACTACTGTTTTTAAAATGCCGATTATTTCTTTACACTTGTAAATAAACGTACACAATGCAAGAATATCCCGGGCAGCAACGAATGTTGGCTGCAGTAGATTGTATCATATTTGGTTTTGATGGCTGGAACATCAAATTGTTACTGGTAGAGCGTAATTTGGAACCCGAAATTGGCAAATGGAGCTTAATGGGTGGATTTATAAACCCTTCAGAAAGTCCGGAGGATGCGGCTAACCGGGTGCTTGAAGAACGTACGGGCTTGAAAAATGTATACATGGAGCAATTCCGGGTGTTTGGCAAGCCCGACCGCGATCCGGTAGAGCGTACACTGTCTATTGCTTACTTTGCGCTTATTGATATTCAGAAATACGAAAAGCAGCTTACCAGCGAAAACCACCCTGAGTGGTTCCTGCTTGATGAAATGCCCGACCTGGTTTTTGACCATAGCGAAATGGTAAAGCTGGCAAAAAAACAACTGCGCTATAAAGCTGCGCTACACCCTATACTGTTCCAGTTGCTGCCCGAAAGGTTTACCATACCCCAGTTGCAGGCTTTGTATGAGGGTGTTTATCAAACCCAGTTTGACGACCGCAACTTTAGCCGCAAACTGCTATCCACGGGTTTACTGGTAAAGCTGGCCGAAAAAGATAAGCAGTCGTCAAAAAAAGGGGCCTTTTATTATCGCCTTGATCCATCGCATTACGAAGAGAAGTTTGAAAAGTTCCTGAACCTGGTGCCTAACCCCGATAAGTTCTTCTAAAGAACTGCCATAACAGGCAATGGTAACACTAACTGCTGTGTTGCTGTTCATCATTACAATAAATCTGCTTACATTTAAGCGATTATAAACGTTTGTTAAGGTGAATAGGGTAAAGGCGTTACGTGTTTTAATAACATTCATATTTGTTTGCTGCAGTTTTTCGGCCTTTGCGCAGGGCAATACTACCAACCAGGGCAAAGAGTTCTGGACGGCTTACATGCTGCATATTGAAGATAACGGGCCAAGCGAAATGGCGCTTTACATCACCGGCGATCAAAATACCACAGGGAAGGTTGAGATAGCCGATGGTAGTTTTCAACCAATTACATTTAACGTTACAGCTAACCAGGTTACTATTGTTTCGGTTCCTAAAACGTCGTTTTTGGCAAACCAGGGCAAGTTTTTAAAGGGCCTGCACATTACTGCCGAAAAACGAGTTGCTGTTTACGCTCATATTTACGCGTCAAGCGTATCAGGCGCTACCCTTTTGTTGCCTGTCGCGGTTTTAGGCAAAGATTATTATTCCATAAATTATAAGCAGGAATCTAACGGCGCTGAAGGGGCCGCATATTCTACCTTTATGATCATTGCAACCGAAGATAACACCCAGGTTGAAGTAACGCTATCGCAAACGTTGATAGACGGAACACCCGCCGGAACGGTTTTGTCGATCAGCTTAAATAAAGGCGAAGTTTACCAGGGCCTTTCGGCAACCGACCTAACCAACACTAAAATACGCAGTGTGGGACAGTGTAAAAAAATCGCGGTTTTTTCGGGCAGTTCAAAAATCGGCATCGGATGCCACGATAACAATTTTACATCTGATAATCTTTTTCAACAGGTTTACCCAACCGCATCCTGGGGCAAAAACTACATAACGGTACCATTAAAAGGGCGGCATTATGATATTTTCCGCGTTTTTTTAAGCGATCCTGGCACTATGCTTACAGTTAACGGGGAAGCTATAACCGCCGCTGCTATACAAAGCAATAATGTGTACGAGTTTTCATCAAACGAGCCAAACACCATTACAGCCAATAAGCCCATACAGGTAGTACAGTACGCGGTATCGCAGGGCAAAACAACGCCCAACAGCTGCGATTTTGACCTGCGGGACAGGGGAGACCCGGAGATGATATACCTGAACCCCATTGAGCAAACGCTTGACCATGTGACGCTTTATTCATCAGGCTATTATGCAATAAACAAACATTACGTTAATGTGGTGATTAAAGCTAATAAGGCATCAAGCTTTAAAATTGACGGTGCACCTTATACTAATTTTACAGCGATATTAAATGGCGGCGGTTATGCTTATGCACAGATACCCGTACAGGAAGGCACACATTACATCAGCGCCGATGATGGATTTAATGCTATAGCCTATGGGTTTGGCGACCATGAATCGTACGGGTACTCGGCCGGGACAAACCTGAGGAACCTGGATGAATACATAACGTTTGTAGACCCGCAAACCAATACTACCCAGGTAAATGGCTGCAGCGGTATTGAGTATAAACTACAACTGGTGCTGCCCTACCAAACACCGCAGATAAAATGGAACTTTAACGACGGCTCGCCGGTGCAGGTTTTTAACAGCCCCATTGCAGTGCCTTTTCAGCGTGATGGAAAGACACTTTACCGGTATGATTACCCCGGTTATGTTAAATATCCAAGAGGTAATTACAGTTACACGGCCACGGTTGTAGCCTTAACTGATGAGTGCGGGTCTAACAGGGATATAGATTTTGATTTCTCGATCGCTGATTATGCTGCCGCCGATTTTTCGTATGCGCCAAGTTTATGCAGCGCGGCCGATGTGATTATTCACGACAGATCTGTTGCAGAGCCGGGTAGTATTACCAAAGTGAAGATATGGTTTGATTTTATAAACCATCCCGAAAGCTTTGAGATATTCAATAAGAACGAGATCCCGGCAGATAGCAATTATCACCACAGGTACCCGCCGTTGGCTACTGATGCAAAGTACACCGTAAAAATGATGGTTTACACAGGGGAGGATGGGCTTTGCGACAATGGGGCCGAACACGAGATAACGGTTAAGGGCAACCCGATAGTTTCGCTTGCCGCTGTCAGCCCGATATGCGAGGGAGATGGGCCTGTGCAGCTTGTAGCTGATAATAAGGACTTTATTGGGGATGGTATTTACACCGGCACAGGCATTACTTCAACAGGTTTGTTTGATCCGGCGATTTCAGGCCCCGGCACATTTACCATAACTTATACTTTTATAAGACAAAACGGATGTCAGGCTACTGCTACGCAAGACCTTGTTGTAGCGCCTTTACCAACTGTTGATGCCGGAAACGACCTGACATTGCTGGAGGGCGAAAGCGTGGTTTTACCGGCTAAGGCAAGCGGCAGCGGCTTAACCTATAAATGGGAACCTGCTATAGGGCTCGACGATGCAAATGTACTTAACCCGGTTTGTTCCGCTATTGATAACCAGAGATATAAACTTACTGTTACCACAGACGCCGGTTGCGCGTCAAGCGACGAAATAATTGTTACAGTGCTTAAAAAACCGGTAATTGTAAATGCCTTTACACCTAACGGCGATGGGGTAAACGATACCTGGACAATAAAATATTTAGAAACTTACCCAGGAAATACGGTTGACATATACAACAGACAGGGAGAAAAAGTATATTCGTCTGTTGGTTATGCAATCCCCTGGGATGGCAGGTACAACGGTAGTATACTACCTACGGGTACATATTATTATATTATAAACCCTAAAAACGGCCGGAAGGTAATTTCGGGCAGTGTTACTATTATTAAATAAATGTTGAAGAGAGCTTTACTTTTTACGGTTGTATGTTTTTGTTTAACAAGCGCCTACGCGCAGCAAAAACCGCAGTACACGCAATATATATTTAATAATTACCTGCTTAACCCGGCAGTTGCCGGTATAGAGAACTATACCGACGTAAAGCTGGGCTACCGCAGCCAGTGGACAGGACTTGAAGGGGCGCCCGTTACGGCTTACTTTAGCATAAACGCGCCCTTAGGTACCAATTTTACGCAAGGCGACGCTACTTCCTTCCCATCGGGTGATGATAACCCGTATAGCAGGATGTATTCGCGGGACTACCGGGCTGCCGAGCCACACCATGGCATAGGCTTTATGCTGGTAACAGATAAAGCCGGCCCTATCGATCAAACCAATCTGGCCGTTACTTATGCCTATCACCTGGGTATCACGGATAAGCTTAACCTTGCGGTGGGTGTATCAGCTGGTGCCAATCAGTTGCATTTAAATACGTCGTTGATAACCTTAGAGAACCAGAACGACCCCTTATTGAATAATATCAATAATAATCAGTGGCGGCCCGACGCGAGCGTGGGCCTTTGGGCGTACTCGTCAAATTACTTTTTCGGGTTATCTGCACAACAAATTTTACCTCAAAACCAATATATAACCACCGGCAACAATTCAAACCTAAGTAAAACCGTACCGCATTATTTTATTACAGGCGGCTATAAGGTTTATTTAACCGACGATGTATCCCTGCTGCCTTCGGCGTTGATAAAATTCATAAAACCCGCCCCAACAACATTCGATATCAATGCGAAGCTTTCCTTTCGCGACAGGTTCTGGTTTGGCGGTTCGTACCGTAAGGACGATTCGTTTGGTATACTGGCAGGGTTTAACCTAAGCTCATTCATTAATGTGAGCTACTCGTACGACGCCACAACTTCGGCCCTGCGCACCGTAAGCAATGGTTCTCACGAAATTGTAGTAGGTATTATGCTAAACAACCGGTACAGGCTAACCAGCCCGCAGCATGGGTGGTGAGCCCCCCGGCCCCCTGAAGGGGGAGTGTAAAAAATATTGAACACCCAATAATGAATGTCAAATCGCGAAAGTCAAGTTATTTCGTGTTTCTGCATTTATTATTAGACGTTAAGCGTTATGCTTTTCAAGAACTCCCCCTTCAGGGGGCAGGGGGGGATTACAGTTCCTTCCTCAACCTCGCTACCGGGATATTCATTTGTTCGCGGTATTTCGCTACGGTACGGCGGGCGATATTGTAGCCGGCGTCTTTTAATATTTCGGTAAGTTTTTCGTCGGCCAGCGGGTGGCGTTTGTCTTCCTTGCCAATGTGCTCTTCAAGTATCTTTTTAACTTCCTTATTTGATACTTCCTCGCCGCTTTCGGTTTGGATAGCCTCGCTAAAGAACGATTTTAAAAGGAAGGTGCCATGTTCTGTTTGCACGTATTTAGAGTTTGCCACACGTGATACAGTGGAGATATCCATACCTATTCTGTCCGCAATATCCTTCAGGATCATCGGTTTCAGGTTCTTATCGTCGCCGGTTAAAAAGAAATCATACTGATACTGCATTATGGCGTTCATGGTTTTCAGCAGTGTTTGCTGGCGCTGCTTTATAGCATCGATAAACCATTTAGCTGAATCGAGCTTTTGCTTTACAAACTGTACCGCTTCCTTTAGTTTTTTATCCTTTTGCGATGCCTTATCGTAATGCTGAAACATCTCCTGGTAGGAGCGGCTTACCTTCAGTTCGGGGGCGTTTTTTGAGTTAAGGGTGAGTATCAGTACGCCATCATTGTTCTTGATATGAAAATCAGGTATCACCTGCATTTGCTTGGTGCTTACCTCGTTGCTATCCCCGGGTTTAGGGTTAAGCTTTAAAATTTCATTCACCACGCCACGCAGCTCGGACGAATTCATGTTTAATGATTTTTCCAGCTTATCGTAATGTTTGCGGGTAAACTCTTCGAGGTAGTTCTCAACCACCAATATAGCCTTCTTGATGATCGGGTCATTCGCGTCCTTGCGGCGTAGCTGTATCAGCAGGCATTCCTGCAGGCTGCGCGCGCCAACGCCCGGCGGGTCAAAACCCTGTATCACCTTCAGCATGTCTTCCACCTCTTCATCATCGGCCATTACGTTTTGCGAAAAGGCCAGGTCGTCCGTAAGCGACATAATGGGCCTGCGCAGGTATCCGTCATCGTCAAGGCTACCTATAATTTGTTTGCCTATGCTAAAGTCCTTGTCTGACAGGGGTAGCAGGTCTAACTGCGCCTGCAGGCTCTCAAAAAACGAGCTCTGCACGGCAATGGGTATTTCTTTACGGTCGTCGTCATCATCACCATTTTGGTCATAACGGCTGCCGTAATCGTTCACGTTATCGTCCTGCAGGTAATCGTCAATATTAAACTCATCCATCGGCCCCTGGTCGTCGTCGCTGTTGTAAGTGTCTTCGTCGGGGTCGCGGTCCGGGTATTGTTCTTCGGGTTCGTTCAGATTGGTTAAACTCAGATCTTCAAGCGCGGGGTTTTCTTCCAGTTCTTCTTTTATGCGGGTATCAAGCGATACGGTTGGCACCTGCAGCAATTTGATGAATTGTATTTGCTGGGGCGATAATTTTTGTAAAAGTTTCTGTTGAAGATTTTGTTTAAGCATAATTATAGACGAGCACAAAAATACACCAATTACCTTGAAGTTTAAAATTACTTGCGCACGTGCATTTAAGTTGTTTAAATGCTTTTACACTTGTTTTGTTTGGAGGAGCCACACATTTATTGCTAACTTTAATTATACAAAACACATCACTATGGGATTTATTAAAGAGTTTAAAGAATTTGCTGTTAAAGGCAATGTATTAGATCTGGCGGTTGCGGTTGTTATTGGTGGTGCCTTCGGTAAAATAGTAAGCTCACTGGTTGAGGATATCATTACTCCGGCTGTGCTAACACCTGCTTTAGAAGCAGCCAATCTTAAAAACCTAAGTGAATTAGTGGTGCCCGGCACGGCCATTAAATATGGTAACTTTTTATCGCAGGTTATCTCGTTCATTATTATAGCCTTGTCGATGTTCATTATAATATCGGCTATTAACCGCTTCAAGAAAAAAGAAGAGACCGCCCCGTCGGCGCCGCCTGCACCGTCAAAAGAAGAAGTATTGCTAACCGAAATACGCGATATTTTAGCTAAGAAAGCTTAATGGCTGACGCTGGAAAGGTAAGGCAAATTGCCCTTTCATTACCTCAGGATACCGAAGAGCCTCATTTTGATAAAACTTCGTATCGTGTAAATAAAAAGATATTTGCTACCATGGTATCTGAACACAGCAGGGCTACGGTTAAACTTTCCCCTGCCGATCAGGATATCTTTAGCACGTTTGATAGTTCGGTAATATACCCAGTGCCCAACAAATGGGGCAAACAAGGGTGGACGCACATCAACCTATCCACCGTAAAAGAAGAAATGCTTACCGAAATATTAAAGGCAGCCTATTGCGAAGTAGCGCCCAAACATTTAGCTGCGTTGGTGACTTTCGAGTGATAGTAAACAAAAAAGGCACTGGCTGCATTCTCGCTAATCTCTAATCCCTAATCTCTAACCTTTAATTAAAACGTCTTAGGCAGCTTAGGGTTGGTCAGTATAATATAGTCGCCCATTTTAGCGAATTTTGTCCAGTCAGGGTTGTCAAAGCTGTCGTCGGCATATGCGGCGATGTTCATGATGCGCACCTTTGGCAGGTACTTTTTTAACTGGGCCGCGGTACCCATCTTTTCTTCGCTATGAAACCCGCCATTCACCTGGAATACTTTGTAGCCTTTATGCGCTTTCAGGAATTGTGCAATGTTCCAGCCCATGGTGGCATCCCAAACGTTTTGCGATTGGTATATCTTTAAGTTGCCCATTGCGCTGTGCCCGCCCATAATAGCCACAAATTTTTCGTAGTAAGGGCCTGTAGCTGTATCAATAGGCAGGGGGGCCAGCCATGCTTTGGCAGCAGGGCTAAGCTGATCAAGACTGTTTAAGCCGTTCCGGGTAACCATATTGGTATAACGGGTAGGGGCATTGGCCGCTACCACGGGTATATGCGCTGCTTTGGCAGTCTCTATCATGGGGCGGTAATCCTTATAGTTTTTCCAGGCTCGGCCTTCTGTTATCAGATTTTTCTCGCGTATCATATCTGCCAGGTACTCGTTCAGCACCGTCTGGCAATCCGTTTGGAACATTTCCATCGATAAGGCTGCTTTGCCGGCATATTTATCCGCTATTTTTTTAAAAAGCAGGCTTTCCAGGTAATGGCCGGTGCTGTCGTTATGTTCTTCGCCAAAAAACAGCACGTCGGCTTTATCAAGATCGTTTATGATCTCGTCGATTGTTGCCGGGCGCTGTTTTGCCGTATTGTATATTTTGTAGTTTTGTGCCATAGGGTCCTGGCAAAAGGCAATGGCAGGTAATAATAATAGTAGAAAGCTGGTCAAAAACTTCATATTGTGCTTAGGTATGTTAATAAGTTAATAAATATACGCTATTAAATAACAACATTTGTATTTGAAAAGTACTAAAAAAAGGCTACATTTGCGCTCTTGTTTTTAAAAACGACGATAGCATAACAGAATAAATATATCATGAAAAGAACATTTCAGCCCTCACAAAGGAAAAGAAGAAATAAGCACGGTTTCCGTGAGCGTATGGCAACTGCTAACGGCAGAAGGATACTTGCGGCAAGAAGAGCAAAAGGCAGAAAAAGATTAACTGTATCTGACGAGCGCAGCCACAAAGCATAATTACGGTTGTTTACTCCTTTTATAAGGAGCCGAACCGGCTGTGTAAACATTTTTTCGGTTCAGCAACAACAACTATGTACACTTTTAAAAAAGAAGAACGGTTATGTAACAAAAAGCTTATCGAAAGCCTTTTTCATAACGGTTCTTCTTTTTTATGTTATCCCTTTAAAGCTTCGTGGATGCCTGCCGATAGCGGGCAGCTGTTCCCTGTACAGATAGTATTTTCTGTAGCCAAGAAGCGTTACAAACGCGCTGTCGACCGTAACCTGGTTAAACGCCGCATGCGCGAAGCCTACCGGCTAAATAAGCAGGTACAGTTATACGATGTGCTTAACGGCGCCGGTAAAAAGCTGGTGCTTTCTGTAAGCTACATTGGTAAAGAAATATCCCCTTATGATTTTTTTGAAAAAAAAATGCTTAAGCTTTTAAAACAGCTTGCAGGGGAGGCTATTAAATGAAATTTTTGTGGGGTATAATCAAAAACATTACAGGGGCTTTTTTTTTGCTGCTGATAAAAATATACCAATACCTTATATCGCCTATATTGCCTAACGCATGCAGGTATACACCCACCTGCTCTCAGTACGGCATCGAAGCAATAAAGAAGCACGGGGCGTTTAAAGGCGGTTGGCTAACCATAAAGCGTATAGCCCGCTGCAACCCCTGGGGCGGCCATGGGCACGACCCGGTACCTGATTAAGTCCATAGTCTTGAGCCGAAAGTCAAAAGTCATATATTTGAACTTTTAAACCATAACTTAAGACTTAAGACTTAGAACTTACGACTTAGAATGATACTACAAATAGAGACAGCAACCACATCATGTTCGGTGGCTTTAGCGCAAAACGGCCAGGTATTGGCTTTTAAAGAGATAAACGCCCGTAATATGCATGCACAGGTTATTACTGTTTATATTGATGAGCTGATGGCGCAAACAGGCGGCACCTATGCATCGCTTGATGCCATTGCAGTGAGTTGCGGGCCCGGATCGTACACGGGGCTGCGCATTGGTGTATCAACCGCAAAAGGGCTGTGCTATGCGCTGGATAAACCCCTGATAGCTGTTGAAACTTTAGCTGCTATGGCAGGCGGGGCAACTGCCGAAAACGCCATTGATAGCAACACCTTACTTTGCCCTATGATAGATGCCCGCCGTATGGAGGTTTATACTGCCCTGTTTACTGCCACCGGCGAAATGATAAAACCAACAGCGGCCGAGATCATAGATGCGAATAGTTTTAGCGATATACTTGCTGCCCGCCAGGTACTATTTTTTGGGGATGGGGCAGATAAATGTATAGATACCCTGGGCCATAATCCCAATGCCCGTTTCCTGCAAAACTTTGTAAACTCGGCAACCCACCTTACCGGCCTTGCGTTAGAAAAGTTCACCCGTGGCGAGTTTGAAGATGTTGCGTACTTTGAACCGTATTACCTTAAAGATTTTATTGCCGGCAAAAAGGCCGGGGCATAATTAATCCTTATGGAACACGCTGTTCCACATGCGCTTCAGAAAACCCGGCCTGTCGCCAAGGGGCACATGGCTTGCATTTAATGGGTGTTCAATCATATCGCCAAATTTTATCGAAAAGCCCAAATAGAAATCGGCGCCCGTGAACCCGGCGTTTTTATTGATCTGCGAATTGCTTTTGCGTGCAGCCCGCAGCAAACTTACCGACTGCATTACCCTATCGCTGCCAATATAAAACTCAATATTCGGCGATTTTACCATAAACTGCAGCCCTGCGCTAAATATGCCGTAATTATTGTACGATGTGGTCAGGGTGCCCACAAGGTTATTGTATTGCACCGGGTTAACCAGCGCGGCTGTATAACCATCATAAAAAATCTCTTTTTGTAATACAGCGGTTGGCGAGTATTTAAAACGTTTTTCATAATCCAGCCAAAACGATCTGTTGGCGCTTAGTTCTATTTTTCCGTTAGTGGGGCTGGTAAACGCCTTTTCAACGTCGGCCGAGTGTACAATATCGTAAACGCTGCCATACAAATTATCCTCGCGGCGATTACTGCTAATGGCCGGTGCAGTGCGGGTAGTGTTAAACTCACCCACATTAGATTGTGCGCTCCAGTGTATAAAACCTACATCTTTTACATTAAACTGGATGTTGTAATTATCGCGTGTTTTAAAAATAGTACCAATACTTATTGAAGCCCCCGGGTTTTTAAAAGATGGGATAAGATCGTGCTTACTAAAACCGCCCGGTAAATAATTGTTGCGGTTGCGCCCCTGCAAGGTGATGATGGCGGCATCATTGGCCCTGTCAAACGTAATATGCGACCTGTCTATTTGTAATTGCTGATATTGTATACCAAGCAGTGCGCTTAACTTTACACCAAAAGCAAAACTTTTGCTTATTTTTTCGCGATAACTGGCGCTTATCTGGTGATAACTTTGATAGGTATAATTACTGTTAAATATGTTCGAATAATCGTCCCTCTCGAAATTTTGGCTGCCGGCAAGTAACAACAGTGTTTCGTCGGTAACCAGCCCACGGCCTTCACCACGGGTTTGGGTAGCAAAGCCTATTTCCTGGTTTCCGTCTAAACTGCTGAAAACCTTAAACATTATAGAGTATATGTTCGCGTTTGCGTTGGCCCTGTTAAATCGACCTTCTTCTATAGTTAAGCCGGTGTTGATGTATCTTCCGTCGAAAACCCGGTTTTTTAGCGGCACCTGTGCGTTGCCTGTAAGATATAAATTGCTGTTAAAATTTGGGATAAAGAGGTTGAAAGCTATTTTATTGCTTGTATCGGGGATAAAGGCGGCCTGGGCCGGGTTCTCGAACGAATCGTATAGCGTGCCTGTATTGTACTGAGAAAATTGCTGGCCAAAAGTTTCAACAGAGATGAATAGAAAACAAATTACCAGTAAAAAATTCTTCATACACGTTCCCGATGCCTGTTGCTTTATGGATGCCGGGGCAGCCTTGTAAAAACTTTTCAAATATTTTAAGCTTTAACGTATTTGTTGTATTTAGGTTGTGTGATCAGGTGTTTTTAATCGCTTTTTTTATTAACAACAGTATCCGGCTGATTTTGTAGTAAGCAAAAATTTGTATAAAAATTCTTGTCGGTTGCGGCAAACTGATACGATGCGGCGTAAAAATTCTTCCAGGATAACGGGTTGTTTTTATAGGCAGAATAATAATCGTCTGTTAACCCGTTCTTTAATATTTGCTGCGCGTTTTTGAAGTTCATAAAAAAGGCGACATTACTCCGCTCGGCCTGCAGATTGTCAAATTTTACATACTGCTGGGTTTTGTTCAAAAACTTACGGTTAAAATAAGTGTCGTTGTAACTATCCAGCTCTTTTATGCTGTTGGCCAATATCAGGTAATTATCGATAACCCTGAAATATGGTTTTTTAAAAGCGCTGAATACATCACCCAATAAAAAGTAAGGTACTTTCGAATAATTGAACTGCCCGCCATCATCAGTTATCATCCGGCTGATGTTGTTTACAAAGGGCTTGAGTTTTGAGCCGTTCTTTACCGATATAATGGCTATTCTTTCCTGGTAGCGGGTGGTTACAACGGCAAACTCGTTACCAAGCAAATTGGCAAACTCGCGTTGCAGGCTCAGGCCTGTTTCTGTTTTAATTTTAGTGAACAAAGCATCCTTTTCAGCATGCAGGCCGGCGTTGGTATAAAACTCAGACAGATCGGCGGAGAATTTAACAGGATCGGATACCGCCAGGTTTACGGCATAAGCCGTTGTAGCCGGGTAAAGGTCTTTTAACTGGTTGGTTACCGGTTGTTGTTTAGCAAAAATGTTTAAGTAAGTGCCGGGCTTATTGGTTTGTATATTGCTATAACCGCTAAACATAATGGCATCATTTTTAAAATTAAGGTTTAGCGCCGCTAACGCGGGCAGCAGCCTGAAGGGTTTAAAAATATCGGTATTGCTGTTTTTAAACAATTGCGAAAAAAGCGGCCCCAACCGTTGGTAATTGATATACAAATTGGCCAGCGAGTTTGAATTTTGCTGATCGGGCAGCAGCATAAACGCTTGTTTGTCGCGGTCGGCTTTGTAGTTGGCGTACAGGGTTATCAGCTCTTTTGAAAAGCTGCCCGAAAATATATTAGCATCAATGTTGATGATATAAAACCGTTTTTTTAACGAGTTAAAATAAATATTATAGCCCCGCTTTTCGCCGATTTTTAAAGGGGTTATCAGCATGCCCGCTTTTTGCTTTGCAGCCAGATTATCAAAACGGGCAATGTCAAAATCCTTAGCCGCCGATGTGGTGAGCAGCAGGTCTGGCTGGTTGGTAGTTAAAGGGTGTACCGATATAAAAACATTGCGTCCGTTGAACGATGTGCCAAGCTCGGTGCTCCCGAACAAGACCTTACGCACGGTATCAAGCTCGCTTATTTTTTGACCGCCTATGAGGTTTTTGAGCAGATCATTGCCATTATAAATATCATAAAAACTTTTTTCGTTGGTAAATTCAAATACAACCGCCGCGTTATCCGGAATGGTGCGTATAATGTTACCGGCGTGCATACCAGAGGTATTTAAGTTTTTAAAATACTTAAAGGTTATAAATGCCGTTGCGGCAAGTAAAAATAGAGTAATAACTATTAATCGTTTCATTACGTATTTACGTGTGCAATTTATGAGTAATTATTGATTGAACGATTGAAAATCGCTCACCTTTCACCTCATTTGGTTAACTTAGCCTTTTATATCTGCATGAACAAACAAATCATCATTACAGCATCGCTGCTTGGCGCCCTGGCCGTTATTGCGGGTGCTTTTGGCGCGCACGCGTTAAAGGCCTCGTTATCTCCGTACCAGCTCGAAGTTTGGCATACAGCTGTGCAATACCAGTTTTACCATGTATTTGCCCTGCTGTTCCTGTCAACCTTTACACGTTTTAAAAACAAGGTTATTGTAAGCGCGTATTACCTTTTTACCTTTGGCATCATATTGTTCTCAGGCTCGCTTTACCTGTTGGCCTGCCGCAATGTTTTAGGAATGCCTGGTTTATCGGCATTAGGCCCCGTAACACCAATAGGTGGTTTGCTATTTATTATAGGATGGGCGTTTTTAGCTTTCGCTGCTTTCAGAAACAAATAAACCAATGTTAGAATTTGCCGATGGCTTGCAGCCTACACGTAAAACACTTTTTGTTGAAGTGATTTTGCCCTTAGCTATAAGCCGTAATTATACTTACCGCGTGCCTTTTGAACTTAACAGCGCCATAGCTGCAGGTAAAAGGGTGGTGGTGCAGTTTGGCAAAAGCAAACTTTATACAGCCATAGTATTAAATATAACTGAGCTTGCGCCCCAAAAGTACGAGGCCAAATACATTATTGATATTTTAGATGAACAGCCGGTAGTTACCCCCCGGCAACTGCAGTTTTGGCATTGGCTTGCCGATTATTATATGTGCAACACAGGCGAGGTAATGAACGCCGCGCTTCCATCGGCGCTGAAACTAGCCAGCGAAACCAGGATCATACTGAATAAAGACTTTGAATACGACAAGTCGGCACTAAATGATAAAGAATTCCTGATAGCCGAAGCGCTGGATATACAGCCCGACCTTACCATAAGCGATATTGCGAAGCTGTTAGGGCAAAAAACGGTGATGCCTATCCTTAAATCGCTGTTCGAAAAAAACATCATCAATATATCCGAAGAAGTAAACGAACGTTATAAACCCCGCAAACGCACCTATATAACACTTAACCCGGCCTATCACAATCAGGACAACCTGCGCGAGCTGTTTGTCATTCTTGAAAAACGTGCCCCTAAACAGGCTGATGCCGTGCTGGCGTTCATCAAATTATCGCGTGGGCAAAAAGCGGTGTCGAAAAGTGAACTGATAGAGGAAAGTGGTAGCGGCGACGCGAGCATCAGATCGCTGATAGAAAAAGAGGTTTTTTTTGCTGAGGATAAAACCATTAGCCGGCTTGGCTACCATGAAGATGAGGACCAGTTAAGCAATTTTGTATTAAGCCCGGCACAGCAAACGGCACTCGAAGAAACAAAAGAGCAGTTTTTGCAAAAAGATGTGGTGCTGCTGCATGGTGTTACCTCATCGGGCAAAACGCAGATATATATAAAGCTGATAGAAGATATGATAGCAACCGGCAGGCAAGTGCTTTACCTGCTGCCCGAGATCGCTTTAACTACGCATATCATAGAGCGGCTACGGATATATTTTGGCGGTGCCATTGGCGTTTATCATTCGCGGTTCAACGATAATGAACGGGTAGAGGTTTGGCAAAAAGTGCTGAATAACGAATATAAAGTTGTGCTTGGCGCCCGTTCATCGGTGTTTTTGCCCTTTAGCGATCTGGGGCTGATAATTGTTGATGAAGAGCACGAAACATCGTATAAACAGTTTGACCCGGCACCGCGCTACAACGCCCGCGATGCGGCCATTTACCTGGCCAACATGTATAAAGGCAAGGTGTTATTGGGTTCGGCGACGCCATCATTCGAAACGTATTTTAACGCTCGGGGGCATAAGTACGGTTTAGTTGAATTAACCGAGCGCTACGGTGGCGTGCAGTTGCCCTTAATAGAGGTGGTAAGCATATCCGAAGAAACCAAACGCAAAACCATGCAATCGCATTTTAGCAGTGTGCTGATGCAGGATATACAGCTTGCGCTTGATCATAAAGAGCAGGTGATCCTGTTTCAGAACCGCCGCGGCTACGCGCCCGTGCTGATGTGTAAAGTTTGCGCCTACACCCCAAAGTGCATCAATTGCGATGTGAGCCTAACATACCATAAACATACCCACAAGCTGCATTGCCATTACTGCGGTTACAAAGAAGATAACCCAACCGTTTGCCCTGCCTGCGGATCAACCAATTTAGAGTATAAGGGGTTTGGCACAGAGAAAGTAGAAGACGAGCTGTCTGTACTGATGCCGGATGTTCGGCTGGCACGTATGGATCTTGATACCACACGGTCGCGTAACTCACTGCAAAATATCCTGAACAATCTGGAAGAAAAAAAGATAGATATACTGGTGGGCACCCAGATGGTTGCCAAAGGACTGGATTTTGCAGATGTAACGGTTATTGGTATCATTAATGCCGACAGCTTGCTGAAGTACCCCGATTACCGGGCCAACGAACGAAGCTACCAGATGCTGGCGCAGGTTAGCGGCAGGGCTGGGCGCCGCGGGAAACAGGGCAAGGTGGTTATTCAAACCTACGACCCTAATCACCGGGTGATAAAACAAGTGATCGAAAATAATTACAGCGACCTGTATTTTACCGAGATGGAGGAACGCAAAAGTTTTAAATATCCTCCTTATTTCCGCATCATTAGCCTGGATATCAAACACAAAAATGCCGAGATATTGTACAACCAGGCCGAGTACCTGGCCGGTGAATTGCGCAGCCATTTTGGCGACCGCGTTATTGGCCCCGAGGCACCGCTTATCAATCGTATCCGCAATTATTACATTAAATCTATTATGCTCAAGTTCGAGCGTGATACCATTTCCATTGTTAAGGCAAAAGCCATTATCAGGGATGTTATTACAAATTTCCAAACCACCAAACTAAGCAAAGGCAGTATAATACAGCCTGATGTAGACCCTTACTAAATTTTCTTCCGAATCTTTCAATTTCCTTCAATTTCTTTCAATTTCTTTCAATTTTTTCCGATAAAAACCGGTTAAGTATCATTAATTATTAGTGATACTTATGAAATATATTATTCATAAAATCATGTCGGGTAATTAAAGGTTTATAAATTGTTTTATATGGCAAGTCTATTTTCTTGAAGGCCTGTTTACATACCCAGTATTGGGTATTTTTGCTTGTTAACGCCAAATCCTATTGTCGTTGATGGGTAATACGTATATATTTATCCAAGCTTAAATCCTTAATTATGAAACTATTGATACAAAACATCACCCTCATGTCATCGTTCCCCAAAGGTGTCTCATTGCTGCCCGATCAAAATTGCAAGGCAAATAACAGATCATTGTTAAAGTGATATTGTCGGCATTATCAAATAGGGTTGGGTAAAATATCATACCGGCGGTATAACAAATATTGTTTGCATAATAATATTATGCGTGGGTGAAAACACCCTAAATATATGTGATTATAACTCGGCCTGCCAACACATATTGAACCTACTTTTAATCCTGAAAATCCACCCTGTTAACCGGGTAATTTTAAAGCTAAAATGATACTTAAACACTTACACCATCATGAAACAAACTAACAAATTAACTATTGTACTAAACTTGTTTTTAGGGCTGAGCTTTGGTGCGAATGCGCAGGCGCCTGCCGATAAACAAGCAGAGCTGAAATACCGTCGCAGCTCGTTACACCTTATCCTGCTGGAATCAGAAGACTTTCCGCGCAAGGAAGTAGTAATGAAGGCCTATCACGAGGCCCCGTTCCCGGATAAATATAATAACCATGCAATTGACGTAAATAGTGTGGACCCAACCCCATATGCGCTTACAGACGCTGAGAAAATTACAGCCGGCACCAAAAAAACCGGCATGGCTGCTTTTGGGGCTAACATGTTAGCGGGCGCAACTGCGGGTATTGTTGATAAAGACGCGGCTGACATGCCGGTTATAACCGATAAGATCATTAAAGACAAAAAGATAGCCAACAAGTTAGTTGCCAAGTGGTTTAACCGCCAGGCCGATGGCTCTTTTGACATGAAGCTTGTTGGCGAGCGCGGATCGTATGACGCTACCGAAATGCAGGCAAACATTGCCAAGGGCAGCGCAAGGGGCACAGCCTCCTTATCAGACGCAGGTGAAGAGTTAATAGGCAACACCTTTGTTGTATTAACACGCCTTAAATTTATAAGTAACGAACCTATTGCCGCTGCCATACGCGAGGTAGCCAAACTAAAAGCTAATAATTTACCTGCCATGTTCCAGCCGGCTGCATATAAGCTGCTGGATGTGGCCTATAACAAGGCTAAAGAAGGCTACTCGGTCTGGACCACATCTTACCTGTACCGCCTGAAGTGGAACGACTCGATCGCAGCCGTTTTTTACAATGATATGTGGATGGAAAAAGGAAAGATTGATGCGAAGAAGAAAGCGGCTTTTGATAACAGCAACCTTTTTCAGATGGAGTATATCGGCAGCGAAAAGTCAAGCAGCCTGGTTACTTTTTCGCTAAAGCAAACCCGTACCGAAGATCAGATCGTTGAGCTGGCAACCGTGCGTAACGTTGAGCATGTTTTTGCCAAGCTGCAAAAAGCATACGAAGTGTTTAAACCCAAAACCCCTATATACTCCGGCGAACCCGTTACCGCTAAAATTGGTATGAAGGAGGGGCTTGAGGGCGGTGAAAAATTTGAGGTGCTTGAACAAACTGTAGACCCTAAGACCGGCCTTACCACTTATGTAAAACGAGGGACTGTTACAGTAGATAAGAAAAAGATATGGGATAACAGGTTTAACGCTGGCGAAGAAGTTTCGGAAAAGGACGAAAAAGACAAAAAGGATAAAAACCAGCCCGAACTTGACAGGACATACTTTAAAGGCGGTGGTAAATTTTATGCCGGTATGCTTTTAAGACAGATAAAATAAAACCAAATTAAACATGACAATGAAGAAATATACCATAATATGGATGCTGCTGCTGCTGTTAACCGGCTTTTCGTCGGCGGTTAACGCTCAAACAAATAAAAAGGCAAATGCCGATACCGAGGCATGGCGCTACGAACTGGAAGTAGCAGGCACTGGCGTACAGGGCACTTATCTTTTAAAAGTATGGTCGTATTCAAAAAAACCGAACGTGGCTATTGAGCAAGCTAAAAAGAACGCTGTGCACGGTATCATATTCAAAGGTTTTGCAGGCGACCAGGGTATACTGGGCAAACCGCCGCTTACCACCAACTCCAACCTGGAGCAGGAGAAAGATGAATGGTTTAAAGAGTTTTTTGCCGATGGGGGTAAATACCAAAAGTTTGTTTCGCTGGCAAGCGATGGTGCCGTAGCTGCCGAAGACCGGATGAAAGTTGGTAAGCAATACAAAATTGGTGTGCTGGTTTCTGTTAACGTAGCCCTGCTGCGCAAGGACCTGGAAGATGCAGGTATTATTAAATCATTAAGCGCAGGGTTTTAAAGTTTACTATTATGAAGAAAAATTTACTGTACTTAAGCCTGGCCGGGCTGTTGGCGTTTACCGGCTGCGCCGAGCAAAAGCAGCTAAACAGCAGTTATACCTATAAAACACAATGCCTGGGTGTTGAGTTTGATGGGTCGCAGAACGTGATATCGTTTTCAGATAAGCGTAACAAAGAGGATGCTATGGAGGATGCCAAAAGGGCCGCTATACGCGACATACTGTTTAGCGGATTAACGGAAGGTAAACCCGAATGCGAGGTAAAACCTGTGGTGACCGAAGCAAACGCCTACGCTAACCACGAAGCATATTTTACACGGTTTTTTGCCAATGATTACCGCCCGTTTGCAACCTTTAAAGAAGAACGCGCAGGTCAAAAGGCAAAAAACCAGAAAGTGAAGAACGTGGCGCAGAGCACCGGTTACGTATTTAGTATAAACAGGCAGGGGCTAAAGCAAAAGATGATCTCTGACGGCATAATTCCTAATCAATAATTTTCAACACTAATAAATGAAACAACAGATAATGAATATTGCCCTTGTAGCATTATTGCTGCTGGGTGTGGTAACTTCCGGATTTTCGCAGGCCAAAAAACCCACGCTGATGGTTGTGCCAAGTGACGTGTGGTGTAATACAAATGGATATATGCAGGTTTACGATGACCAGGGCACCAAAGTTAAGATCCCCGATTATAAAAGAGCGTTCCAGGAAAACAGCGACCTGCTGGCGGTGATCAGCAAAATAAACGGTATGATGGCCGAACGCGGTTTCACGGTAAAAAACATGGAGTCGGTTGTTAAAACGCTGGAGTCGGAACGTGCCGAAGACGCCGTGCTTACCTCAAAGAGCGGCGCCGGCGTATCCGAAAGCCCCATGGATAAATTAAAGAAAGTAGCCAAGGCCGATATCATCATTCAATTAACGTGGGATGTGCTCAGAACAGGCCCAAAAAAATCGGTACGTTTTACCCTGCAGGGGCTTGATGCTTATACCGATAAAGAGGTGGCTACCGCCGGCGGTACGGGTAACCCGTCGTTTTCGGCAGAAACAGCCGTGTTATTAGAAGAAGCTGTTGCTGATAAGATAGACAACTTTAACGCGGGCCTTCAAAGGCATTTTGACGATATGTTTGCCAATGGCCGCGAAATTATCATCCGTATCAAAAAATTCGATTCGTGGAAGAACGACCTGGAAACCGAGTACGGCGGTAAAGAATTGAATGTGATCATTGAAGATTGGGTGCGTGCCAATTCTGTGAAGGGTAGGTTTAGCAACAGCGATGCTACCGAAAACATGATGTTGTTTGAACAGGTGCGCATTCCGTTATACGATGCAAACGGTAACGCCATCGATGCGCGCGGGTTTACACGCGGCCTGCAAAAAATGCTTGCCGCCGCCCCATATTCTATTGTAAATAAATTAACGGCCAAGGGCCTTGGCCAGGCTGTAATAGTACTTGGTGAAAAATAATTAAGATATAACATGAAAAAACTGATCATAAGCTGCCTGTCGCTCCTGATGTTTGCAGGCGCCTACGCGCAGAAAGCCCCTGCTCGCTCAAACGACCGGGGTAGGGTTACCCTTGCGGCTTACATACCCGACCAAGTAGACGAACTGCCCGATGCGGCCCGCAATATGCTGGCCAATAAGCTAAACCAGATCATCAGCCAGAATGGTTTTGGCGGCGAGGAAGGCGAACGTTTTATCATAACCGCCAACGTGGTGGTAGTAACAAAGAACATGCTGTCGACAGCGCCGCCAATGACAGCGCTTACGCTTGATGTTAACTTGTACATTGGCGACGGCTACGAGGGCACCAAGTTTGCCAGCACATCAGTGCCTGTAAAAGGCGTCGGCGAAAACCTGGCAAAGGCCTATATCAATGCGTTTAAAAATATTAACCTTAACGACCCTAACCTGCAGGCATTTGTAGATAAAGGCAAGGCCAAAATTATAAGTTACTATAATACCCATTGCGATGTGATCATTAAACAGGCGCAAACGCTGGCAAGTACCGGCCGTGGCGACGAGGCCATTTACAACCTTACATCGGTACCAAAAGCTTGTGTTAACTGCTATGGCCGCGCTATGGCGGCTGTACCGGCTATCTACAAAAAACAGATAGAAAAGGATTGCTCAACCAAACTTAACCAGGCCAAAAACCTTTGGGCGGCCAACCAGGACGTGAACGGTGCCAACGCCGCAAGCGAGGTGCTGTCGCAGATAGACCCGCAGGCAAGCTGCTATAAGGACGTAAAGGTTTTTGTTGCGCAGATGGCAAAACGCGTTAAAGAAATTGATAACCGCGAATGGAACTTCAAGCTGCAGGAACAAAAGAATGATGTGAGCATTATAAACGCCGCGCGCGATGTGGCCGTGGCCTACGCCGCGCAACCCCGAACTACCGTATACAACGTGCACGGCTGGTGGTAAAATATTGCGGCAGCTATGTTAAAAATATTAGTAGTTAACAACCAAAGCCTTATTGTAAAGCCATGACAGAAGCCGGCAATTTGCCGGCTTTTTGTATAACTTTGTTGTGTAATGGCGTACAAGTTTATTGATAATTACCGCGAGCAGGGCGCACGTAAAAGGCTGGTTGAACTATTAAGAAAGAAGGGTATCGAGGATGAAAAAGTATTAGCTGCCATTGGTAAAGTGCCCCGGCATTACTTTTTCGACGAAACGTTCTGGAACCAGGCCTATAAGGACATCGCTTTCCCGATAGGGGCCGGGCAAACTATTTCCCAGCCTTATACGGTTGCTTATCAAACCGAGTTATTACACATCCAAAAGGGCGATAAGGTATTGGAGATAGGTACGGGCTGCGGCTATCAAACCTGCATACTGATGGAACTGGGCGCAAAGGTGTTTACCATTGAGCGGCAGGAAAAACTATACGAGCGAACCATACAGGTATTACCTTATATGGGTTATAAACCCAAATTCTTTTTAGGGGATGGATCTATTGGCATAGCATCCGATGCACCGTATGATAAGATCATTGTTACTGCAGGTGCCCCAACCGTACCCGAGGTGTTATTGAAACAATTAAAAATAGGGGGTATTATTGTTATCCCGGTAGGCGACGAGCAATCCCAGAAAATGGTAACCGTTTTGAAAACCGCCGAAAATGATTACGAACGCCACGTGCTGGACACCTTCAGGTTTGTGCCGCTGGTAGGTGATAGGGCTTGGTGACTCAGTTCGCAGTTGTTAGTTGGCAGTATGCTATTACTGGCATTGTGAAATGTGCAAACTGCATGCGGCCCACTGCAACTACCGCTTCATCGCCCTGTCCATCTCGATCTTTGTGTCGCGCTCTTTTAGGGTTTCGCGTTTGTCGAAGGTTTTTTTACCCTGGGCAAGGCCTATCTCCAGTTTGGCAAAACCCCTGTCGCTGATAAAAAGTGCGAGGGGTACAATGGTAAGGCCCTTTTCCTCGCCGCGGGTATGCAGTTTTTTAAGTTCTTTTTTGTGGAGTAGAAGCACCCGGTCGCGCTTGGCTTCGTGGTTGTAGAACGAACCCATCGAATATTCGGATATGTGCAGGTTACGCACGTACAATTGATTATCAATAAAGGTGCAGAAAGCATCGTTTAAATTGGCTTTACCCTCGCGTATCGATTTGATTTCGGTGCCCAGTAGCTTTATACCGGCGGTGTATTTATCCAGTATATGATACTCAAAGTACGCCTTTTTATTCTTGATATATATGTTCTGCTCCATTACGCTGCAAATATGCAATTATTTTTTTCTTTGCGGTTTAACAACCAGCACGGGGATGTTTACCTTATGCCTCACCGCGTCAACCGTTGTGCCAAAAATAAGGTCTTTTAAAACTTTATGCCCATGCGACCCCATCACCAGGAAGTCTGTTTTGGTATCCTTAACAATTTGGGCTATTGAGGCAGCCGGACTGCCAAACCCGATATTAGCTTCGGCTTTATAGCCAAGCTTAATTAATACAGCCACATATTTATCCAGGTTGTCGGCATCGCTTTGGGTCTCGTTATCCATTACCTGCTTGCCATAATAGCGCGCGCCGGCGGTTTCAACAACGTGAATAAGGGTGTAATGGGCCTTTTTGCCACCCTGCATCAATGCATGCCGGATACAATCCTGGTCGTTGCGAGAAAAATCGATAGTAATACCTATCTGTTTATAGCTTACGGCGTCAAGGTTATCCAATGCCGCCGCGATACCATGCGGTACATAAATTGGCTGATCGGCATGTTTATATAGCAACGGCCGAAGAAATACATATAATAGCAGTAGTCCTATAGCCACTGCAACAGGGGTTATAACATAGTTAACCAGAGTAGCCGAGCCCGGGCTCGCGGCAGCCCACGTTTCTATTTCCTGTATCACCAACCTTACATTTAGCCCTACTATCAGGGTAGCAAAAGTCCAGGCCAATACTTTAAGCGGAAGGCTGGTTGCGAACTTACCCATGCGTTTTTTGTCGGATGTGAAATGTATCAGCGGGATAATGGCAAAACCCAGCTGAAGGCTCAGTACCACCTGGCTTAAAATCAGTAATTTACCTAAGCCTTCGTCGCCGGCATGTAAAACGGTAAAAAAGGCCGGTACAATAGCCAGCAGCCTCGTTAACAAACGCCGTAGCCAAGGCGCAATACGCAGGTTCAGGTGCCCTTCCATAATGATCTGGCCGGCAAGTGTACCGGTAACCGTCGAGCTTTGCCCGGCAGCTATCAGTGCTATGGCAAACAGCGCCGGGGCAAGCTTCCCGAAAATGCTGGTGAGCAGTTTATGCGCGTCCTGTATTTCGGCAACCTCGTGGTAACCGCGGCCAAAAAACGCGCTGGCAGCCAGGATCAATATTGCCGCATTTACAAAGAAGGCCAGGTTAAGTGCAATGGTGGTATCCCAAAAATTATAACGTATTGCATTTTTTACGCCTGCTTCGCTGCGGTCTATCTTGCGCGTTTGCACCAGCGACGAGTGCAGGTACAGGTTATGAGGCATTACCGTAGCGCCAATAATGCCTATAGCGATGTAAAGTGCCTGGTTATTCAACGTGGTGGGGATAAATCCCCTGGCAATATCTACCACATCGGGCTTTACAATAAACATTTGAGCCAAAAATGCTATACCTACCACAAATATCAGCGATATGATAAAGCCTTCCAGTTTTCGCATGCCCTTATTTAACAGGAAAAGTAGCAACAAGGTGTCAAGCAAGGTTATGGATACGCCCCAGATCAACGGCAGGCCAAACAGCAGGTTTAAGCCGATGGCCATACCAATGATCTCGGCCAGGTCGCAAGCGATGATAGCTATCTGGGCCAATATGTAAAGGCAAAAATTAATAAAGCGCGGATAGGTATGTTTTGATGCCTGTGCAAGATCCAGCCCCCTGACGATACCCAGCCTAACCGCCAGGTTTTGTAAAAGCAGCGCAATCATGTTTGACAACAGCAAAACCCAGATTAATTTATATCCAAACTGGCTGCCCGCGGCCAGGTCGGTTGCCCAATTACCCGGGTCCATGTAACCAACGCTTACCAGGTAGGCAGGGCCTAAAAACGAGAGTAGTTTGCGCCAGCCGGTCTTGTTTTCGGTTGTTACGGTATTATGAACATTCCCTAACGAATGGTTATCGTGTGTTGTTGTTGTCATAAAGCTATCAGCAGGTTGTTTGCCACATCGCGGCTAATTTGTATTTCCTTGTTATCTATATCCAGTATCACGGCGTTATCGTACTTTATTATTTCTTTTACGGTAACCTTTTTGCCGATGGTAAGCCCTTGTTTCTCCAGATATTGTAAAAATGCCGAAGAATGCTCCCTAACGCCCGATATTGTGCCACTGGCATTAACATCAATTGCAGAAATGGGTTTCAGATCGTTCTTTTTAAAGTTGCCGTTACTATCGGGTATGGGGTCGCCATGCGGGTCGCGGGTGGGGAAGCCCATAAAGGCATCGAGGCGGTCAATTAACTCGTTCGAGGAAATGTGTTCCATTTCTTCGGCCATTTCATGCACCTCATCCCATTTGAAGTTTAGCTTTTCAACCAAAAAGTATTCCCATAGCCGGTGCCGCCGGATGATGTTTACCGCAACCTTTTCGCCGGTTTTGGTTAACGTAACCCCCTGGTACCGGGTGTAATTGATCAGTAGCTTTTCGGCAAGCTTCCTCAGCATATCGGTTACCGACGATGCTTTAGTAGCCAGCTCGGCCGCTATTTGATTAGTGCTTACACTTTCGGCTATCATTGATAGCTTATAAATAGCTTTCAGGTAGTTTTCTTCTGCTAAAGTATACATTTATACAAATCTAATAATTTTTTTAGTTGTGTCTAAAAATACAAATTAAAATCAAATAAGTTTTGCATAAATAGTTTTAAAAAAAATTATATTTTGTGAGATGCATAATGCTTTATATTTGCACGTACCATGGCTCAAGAATTAGATAAAATAGACCTTCAGATACTAAAAATTTTACAGGAGAACGGCCGCATAACAAACTTGCAGCTTTCAAATGAAATAGGCTTATCGCCCGCGCCCACTTTAGAAAGGGTGCGTAAACTGGAAAACGCCGCGTTTATAAAAAGCTATCATGCCCTGGTAGATGAAGAAAAACTTGGGCTGGGTATTAAAACCTTTATACAGATATCCCTGGATTTTCATCAAAAAAATACTATTCAAACTTTTTTAGATGAAATACAAACCATTAAAGAAATAACAGAGTGTCATCATGTTACTGGCCAGTGCGACTTTTTACTGAAGGTGTATGTACGGGACATTAAATCGTACGAACAACTGATCATGGAAAAGATAAGCCGTATTACAGTGGTTAAAACTTTCCAAACCATGATGATCATGAGCACCAGCAAAAAAGAACCGATAGTGCCGCTTGAATATTAGTTTTGAATGTGCAGATATGCAGATTTTAGATGTGCAGGTGAACTCAAAACTCGCCTGCACATTTTTAGTTTTATAGCTCTTAACCCCGCATCCGCATATTTGCACATTTGAAATCAGCACATCTACAATTGCCAATCAATCGGCTTTTTGCCCTGTTTTACCAGGAAATCATTTGTTTTTGAGAATGGTTTTGAACCAAAGAACCCGCCGTGACTAACCGCTAATGGCGATGGGTGCGTGGATTTAATGATCAGGTGGTTGTTGTTAGGGTTGATGAGTGCGGTTTTTGATTGCGCATAAGCTCCCCAAAGTATAAATACTATACCTTTCTTCTCATCGGATAAGGTTTTGATGGCTGCGTCGGTAAACTTTTCCCAACCCTTTTTTTGGTGCGAGCCGGCCGTTGCAGCCCTCACGGTTAATGTGGCATTTAGTAACAAAACGCCTTGCTCGGCCCATTTGGTGAGGTCGCCGGTTTGGGGGATATGGAAACCCGGAATATCGGTTGATAGCTCCTTATATATATTTTTTAACGACGGCGGCACGGCCACTCCCTGTTGTACCGAAAACGACAAGCCGTGTGCCTGGTGCGGGCCGTGATAGGGATCCTGGCCCAATATCACAACCTTAACATCGTCAAAAGGTGTAATGTTAAAGGCGTTAAAAATGTCGGCATTTTTGGGGTAAATAATGTGGCCGTTCTCTTTCTCAGTTTTAAGGAAAGCTTTAAGGGCATGCATGTACGGCTTTTCAAACTCAGCGCTTAAATGTTCCTTCCACGAAGGGTGTAATTCTCCTGCCATAAATATTAATACTGGTGTTTTATTTAGCTTACAAATAACGATATTTGCACACTGTTTTTATACTAATACAAATTATGTCGAATATAGTTAGGTTAATTGTTGCTTGTGTTATAATGGGTGCCGGGGTTACATTCTGCGCCTTTGGTTTTTGGGGGTGGGGGATACTGATATTTTTATTAGGCGGTATTACGCTGCTTACCTTCTTTTTTAACGAGAATATGCTGCTTGCCCAATTTTACCTGCGCCGCGAAAACTCAGAAAAGGCAGAAGCAGCCCTGCTTAAAATAACCGACTATGAAAAACAACTTTACAAAAGCCAGCATGGTTATTACAACCTGTTAATTGGTTTAATAGAATCGCGCAAGGCTCCGTTAAAATCAGAGAAATACTTCAAGAAAGCCCTTCAACTGGGCATGAGCATGTCGCACAATATTGCGCTGGCCAAATTAAGCCTTGCCGGTATATCAATGGCAAAACGCAACAAACGCGAGGCCGAGATGTACTTAAAAGAGGCAGCAAAGGATGACAAGAACAAGCTACTTGCCGACCAGATAAAAATGATGAAAGGCCAGATGGCGCAAATGGATAAGCAGCAGGTAGTGCGCGGCGGGTTCCGTCAAAAATTCTAAACGATTATTTTTCGTTCAGGTGGCTGAAGTAATCAGGTTCTGATGAGCTGGTTTTAGATGGCTCGATGTGCCTGTCGGTGATATGGCTGTAATAACCATGATCTGCATCTGGTTCGGCAGGCTTCGATACCTCAACTATTTTTAGCAGGCTGCGAATAAACGACAGGTCGAAATTGCTCCTGTTCAGTTTTATCAGGTATTCGTTTTCAGTTATTTCAAGGATAGAATTAGTCATGACATTCAATTATAGTGTGTACGGTATAAATTTCAATAACTACTATTAATTGAAAGTTGTGGTTGCTTTACCTTTTTGTTAAGAAATTTGGAAAATTTGGGGAGTTCATAGTTGATGGTTCATAGTTCATAGCCAAATAGCGTCATTGCTGTGGAGCGATAGCGACGTGGCAATCTTCGACGTGCATCTCGCCGATTTTTCTATCGAAGATTGCTATGCACGCGACGACGCGCGGAGAGTTAAAACAAAAAAAGTGCGCTGTTCAGCGCACTTTTTTTGTTTTATAAAGTTCTTACGATGAATCATGAACTAATCTTATTCAAACCACTTCATTACCACATCTTTGGTAGGCATGCCTATGTCAAGCTTTAATTTCTTGCGCATCCCGCCAAGATCATTGAACACCTTGTTAGGGTTACCAGCCTTGAGTTCTTCAACGGTGTTAAAGCCCATTTTATTAAGCACAGGCACCCACTCGGCTTGTACGCCGGCATTTATGAAATCATCGGCGGTAGCTACCTTAACTTTTTTCTCGGGGCGCATCTGCGGGAAGAACAATACTTCCTGTATGGTGCTTTGGTTGGTCATCAGCATTACCAAACGATCGATACCAATGCCCAGGCCCGACGTAGGCGGCATGCCGTACTCCAGGGCGCGTAAAAAGTCGTCGTCCATTGCCATAGCCTCGTCGTCGCCGCGGCCGGCCAGTACCAGTTGTTCTTCTAAACGCTCGCGCTGGTCGATCGGGTCATTTAATTCCGAGTACGCATTAGCTATCTCTTTACCGTTCACAAACAGCTCAAAACGCTCTACCAAACCGTCTTTTGTACGGTGCTTTTTAGCCAGCGGCGTCATCTCGATAGGGTAGTCGGTAATATAAGTAGGCTGTATCAGGTTATGCTCAACCTTAGCGCTGAAGATCTCGTCTATCAGTTTGCCTTTGCCCATGCTGGCATCCACCTCGATGGCCAAATCAGCGCATACTTTACGAAGGCCTGTTTCGTCCATGGCAGATACATCTATACCGGTATATTTCAAGATAGAATCGTACATCGACAGCTTTTCGTACGGGCCGGCAAAGTTTATCTCGTTTTGGCCTACCTGTACCACCGGCACGCCGTGCACAGCTTTAGCAACGGTTTCTAAACATTCTTCAACCATGGCCATCATCCATACATAATCTTTGTAAGCTACGTATATCTCCATGGCGGTAAACTCGGGGTTGTGGGTGCGGTCCATACCCTCGTTACGGAACATTTTGCCAAATTCATATACCCCATCAAAACCGGCCACAATAAGGCGTTTCAGGTAAAGCTCGTTGGCTATGCGTAAAAACAGCGGCATATCCAGCGTGTTGTGATGCGTGGCAAAAGGCCGCGCTGCAGCACCGCCGTGCAAAGGCTGTAGTATGGGCGTTTCAACCTCCATCCAGCCCTGCGCGTTAAAATAGTTGCGCATGCTGCTGATCACCTTTGAGCGGTTGATAAAGATATTTTTATATTCAGGATTAACGGTTAAATCTACATAACGCTGGCGGTAACGCATCTCGGGGTCGGTAAAGCCGTCGTGTATGGTGCCGTCGTCTTCGCGTTTTACAACCGGCAGCGGCTTCAACGACTTAGATAGTACAGTAAGCTCTTCTGTATGTACCGATATTTCGCCGGTTTGCGTTAAAAAAACAAATCCTTTAACGCCTACATAATCGCCTATATCCAAAAGCTTTTTAAATACTGTATTATAAAGCGTTTTATCTTCGCCGGGGCAAATATCATCTCGTTTAATATAGATCTGAACGCGGCCGGTACTGTCCTGCAATTCAAAAAAGGAGGCACTGCCCATAATGCGGCGAGTCATGATACGGCCTGCAATTACAACCTGTTTATACTTATCCGGTGCGGCTTCAAAATTCTCTTTAATATCCTGTGCCCATGCGGTCACATCAAAAGCTTCGGCAGGATAGGGATTTATGCCCAGTTCGTGCAGTTTTTGTAACGATTCGCGACGTATGATCTCCTGTTCGGATAGTGCAATACTCATATTATAAACGGGTAGTTATTAAGGCTGCAAAAATAGGATTTTTAAGCGAGATATGTATGGATTTGAGATGGTAGATACGAGAATACAGACAATGAATGGAGGAACCCGACCTTAAAATCACTAAATAACTAATCTTTAAATCACTAATTAATATCTTCGCACCTATGAATATTAAAGTGATCGCTTTTGATGCCGATGATACACTTTGGGTTAACGAACCTTATTTCAGGCAAACTGAGGAGCAATTTTGCACGCTGTTATCATCGTATGCGTCGCAGCACGAACTGGAGCGCGAATTGCTGAAGATAGAAATAGTCAACCTGTCGCTTTATGGATATGGCATAAAGGGTTTTGTGCTGTCGATGATTGAAGCGGCCATGAAGATCACGCAAAATACGTTAAGCATTGAAGTGGTGGGAGAGATCATAGAACTGGGAAGGCAAATGCTTAATCAGCCCATAGAACTGCTTGACGGGGTAGAAGAAGTGCTTGAAACGTTGAAAAGTAAGTACCGGCTGGTAGTAGCCACTAAAGGCGACCTGCTCGACCAGGAACGAAAACTCAAAAAATCGGGGCTTAATCCATACTTTCATCATATAGAAATTATGAGCGAAAAGGATGGTGCCAACTTTCTTAAACTGATAAAACACCTGGATATTAAACCCGACGAACTATTAATGGTGGGCAACTCTCTAAAAAGCGATGTTATGCCGGTGCTCAATATTGGTGGCCACGCGGTGCACGTGCCTTATCATATCACCTGGGCCCATGAGCAAATTGAGCATAGTATAGATAACGAGCGTTTTAAAAGTGCTGTTACTATTAAGGATATCTTAGCGTACCTGTAACATGAAGACAAAAATTGACCTGGAAACCTGGTCCCGCAAACACCATTTCGCATTTTTTAACGCTTTTGACGAACCCTTGTTCGGCGCTACTGTAAACATTGATGTCACCGTTGCCTACCAAACGGCTAAGCAACGCGGCATATCATTCTTTTTGTATTATCTGCACTGTATTTTAACAGCGGCCAACCAGGTGAAAGAGTTTAAGTATCGTGTGGAAGATGGCGACGTATATTTATATGATGTGGTGAATACATCAACAACCATCAGCAGGCCCGATACCACCTTTGGATTTTCGTATATAGATCATCAGCCCGACCTGGACCAATTTATTATTGGCGCGCAAGCCGAAATCAAGCGTGTAAAAAGCACCGTAGGCCTTGAACTGCGGCCTGTATATAATGTTTTACATGTGTCGGCCATACCATGGGTGAATTTCACAGCCTTAACACATGCCCGTAACTTCGCGTTTAAGGACAGCATGCCCAAGATATCTTTAGGTAAAATAACCGAACTGAACGGCAAAAAGACTATGCCTGTTTCGGTTACCGTACATCACGGCTTGATGGACGGACGCCACGTAGGCGAGTTTATTGATACTTTCCAGGAATTGCTTAACAGGCAGTACCAGGTGCGCAGGTGATAATGTGCGGATAAGGATAATCATCCAATGGCTTAATAATTTTAATAAGCAACCGAACCGCATAAAGCCGCGTAATACCTTCACAGGTGCAATATGGATTGTGAAATGTAAATGATATATTTACGTATCCGCACCAGTCCACATGATACTTAAAAGAACTTTTGCTATAATTTTAAGTGCATTAACACTATGTTCCTGTAAAAAGGATGTGGTTTTTGTGCCCAATTCCGAAAACGGGTTGCCCGGCTTGTGGGAGCAATTAAACGATTTTGACGGGGTAGGCCGGGTGCGCTCTTTCGGGTTTACTATAGGTAGCAAGGGGTATGTAATTGGTGGCAATGCCGCCAGCGGTTTTAACTCAGAATTGATCAATGATTTTTGGGAATATAACCCTGCCAATGACAAATGGAAACGCAGGGCGGATTATCCCGGCCAGGCAGGCGAATACATAAAGGGTTTTAGCATTAATGGTAAGGGGTATGTAGGTACCGGCTTTGGCAGGCGTTTAGCTATACCCGGAGACGATAAACCACAAAACAACGATTTTTGGGAATATAACCCCGCAACCAATAAGTGGACCCGGAAAGCCGATTTTGCCGGGGGCGAACGGGAAAATGTAATAGCTTTTGAAATAAATGGTAAGGGATACATGGGTTTAGGCACTGATAACGACTATAACGCCAGCTTTAAAGATATGTGGAGCTATGATGCTGTAGCGGATAAGTGGACCCGCGTTGCCGATTACCCGGGAAGCGGAAGCTTTGGCGTAGCAGCGTTTGCCTGTAACGGCAAAGGCTATGCAGGTACAGGCGGGGCATACCCTAACATAGCTGCAAAGGATTTCTGGCAATACGACCCCGTTGGCGACAAGTGGATGAAGATGGCCGATTTCCCGGGGAAAGGGAGGGCTTTTAGCGGCCAGTTTGTGATAGGCGAAAAAGGCTATGTAGGGTTCGGATCTACCCTGACCGAAACCGCTGGCGATTGGTATATGTATGACACGGGCAAAAACAGCTGGCAGAAGATCACTAATTTTACCGGACCTATCCGTTACGATATGGTTAGCTTCGCGATAAACGGTGTGGGTTATATCGGTACAGGCAACCCCGGCCTGCTAACGGATTTTTGGAAATACACTCCCCGCAAAACAGATTAGCTTAATGCCTGAAAGCTGTGTATATCAGCATGGATACGCTGTTAATCAGGGCATGCAGGGCTATGCCCCAGAAAAAGCCGTTTTTGAAACGGATATAGGTTAAAAGCCAACCCATAAATAGTTGGGGAATCACAAAGAATGGATATAGGTAGATGATATTCCATTGCAGCGGCACGTAGTTGAAAATGTGCATAAGCCCAAAACAAAGGATGGATATGATTATTAGCCGGCTTTGCAGCTTTTCGCCGGGCGACTGAATCCGAGGTAAAACCCGGTTAAAAATTAAATAACCCACAACAAATAGTATCGCCCTTGCCACCAGGTTTACTGCAAGGCTTTGTTGCTGAAGGCCGGGCAGGATTTTTGCTGCCAGCACCAGTGCAAAACCAAGCGACAAAGCAATATGCTGCCTTTTAAAAGATAGCGGCAAACGGAAGATGCTTTCCTCAATTACAGGCGCGGCGATGCAGATATATAATACTGCCTTGAAGTACCCAAATTTTTCAAAAAACCTTAGCATCGAAATATGATACTGTTTGGTTATGCTTTTAAAATGCAGCACGTGGGTTGCAAAAAAGTCGACCGCGAAAGCTATTGGCGCTGTTAACAGGTTAAACAAAAATATAATGCCATAAATTTGCAGCAGCAATACCAGCTTTTGTTGAAAACGGCGCTCTGTACCTAATGTAGGATAAGCCCAAATAGCGAAGAATTCTTTTAACATGTGATGATAACCCCGGCACTATTCGGTGTCATCTTCCCAATTATACAGGTCGTCAATTGCATCGGCATATTTCTTTTCTATTACTTTGCGTTTGGCTTTAAGCGTTGGGGTAATTTCACCGGCCTCCATGCTGAACGGGGTGCGCTTTACCTTAAAGTTTTTAATACGCTCAAACTTGGCCAGCTCGTTTGATAAACGCTTCACGTCCTGAGCTATCCAGTCAACAATTTCTTTTTCCTCGATAAAAAGCTCAGGTTTTTCAAAAAAGTCGTCCCCCATTTTAAAGGCATCCTGCAAGGTTTCGCGGCCCGGCACCAATATGGCGGTAATGTATTCGCGTTTATCGCCAATTAAAAATACCTGTTCAATTTTTGGGCTTTTTAAATAAGTGTTCTCTACCGGGGTGGGGTAAACATTTTTGCCATAGGCGTTTACAAGCATATTTTTTAACCTGTCGGTAATCTGCAGGTTTCCGCGGTGAAAACGACCAATGTCGCCAGTATGAAACCACCCCTCGGTGTCAATAACGGAGGCGGTCTCTTCAGGCTTTTTCCAGTATCCTTTCATTACGCAATGCCCCCGCACAATGATCTCGCCCTCTTCTGATTCAAAATTTGGGTTAAAGCTTTCGTGGGTTTGTATGGTGTATATTTTTTTGGTATCCACGTTTTGTATGCCTACCTCAATGCCTGGTATAATGCGGCCAACGGTGCCGTATATAATGCGGTCATTCTCTGTAACCGCCATAACGGGAGAGGTCTCTGTAAGGCCGAAACCTTCCAGTAGTTTTATACCGATATCACCAAAAAACTCGCCGATGTTTTTGGGCAGCGCGCCGCCGCCCGACAACAGCACTTTTAAACGGCCGCCTGTTTTTTCTTTTATTTTACTGAATACCAGCTTGTCCGCCAATTTCTGCTGTGCGCTGAGTATAATGCCGGGCTTTTTACCGGCCTCTTGTTCCAAACGGTATTGGCGCCCAATTTTAAGGGCCCAGGTAAATATTTTTGTTTTAACACCGCCGGCCTCAAGGCCGTTCTTCATGGCCTTATCATGTATACGCTCAAGCAGCCGCGGCACACAACACATAACGGTTGGCTTAACCTCGGCCATGTTACGGGCCAGCAATTCAAGGCTTTGGGCAAAAGCGATGGCGCAGCCCTTATTCATGCAGATGTAGTAGGTAGCCATACGTTCAAACACATGCGAAAGCGGCAGGAAAGACAGAAACATATCCGTCTTTTCAATTATCGGTATCTGAATTAAACTTGTACGACAGTTTTCTGTAAGGTTGTAATGGGTAAGCATTACACCTTTTGGCGTACCCGTAGTGCCCGACGTATAGATGAGGCAGGAAAGATCAGACGGCAGGATTGCCTCGCGGGCAGCATTTATGGCCGTGCGGTATTCATCTACAATAGCTAAACCTTCCTCTATTACCTTTTTAAAGCCCACAACGCCGGCATTTAGCTGCAGGCCTTCAGTAAACTTTTCGAAGCCCTCAAAAGCCGGGATAATGCGGATAAGCGAGGGGCAATTATTAGCAATTTTTAAAACCTTGCGGCATAAAAATGGATTGCCCGTGATGATGGTGCGCGATTCTGAATCGTTAAGTATGTATTCTATTTCGTTTTCAGAAAGGGTGGGGTATATCGATGTATTTACCGCGCCTATTTGCTGTAACGCCTGGTCGTAATAAATATAATCGGGGCCGTTCTCGATGATCAGGGCGAGGCGGTCGCCTTTTTTAATGCCTATATTCAGGAACCAGGCCGATAAGGCATCGATCTTCTCAAGCGCTTGTTTATAGGATATCTCAACCCAGGTATCCTTTACCTTATGGATCAGGAAAGTCTGGTCTTCGGGGTGTATGTTAGCAACAATATTACGGATCAGTTCCGGTATAGTTGATTGCTCAGCTACAATGTTCATTAAGTTTATATCAGGTTATATACTAACAAAGCTAATTATTTTGCCTTTAATTAAAAACGCCCAAATAACCAACCGCTACAGATATGCCAACCGGGTTAATCAGCTACACTAAAGTGTTCACGTTCAACACACGTGAACACCGTGAACATTCATGAACACTTGATAATCAGATAATAAAGAGCTTCGTCCGCTTTTTCCTGATTTGCCGGCAATATAGTTACCGGGTTTTTAGCTGTTTTAACCAGTTGTTTTAGAATAGTTTGCCCGCTTTTATCTGCTGTGAGAATATTTATTGAGCGCGTTGCCGTTTGGGCAGATGAAATACATATGCTTATAATTAAACATACTACCGTGCTAAAAACTGACCTTAGATTCATTAGATTTTTGTTAGACGCTAATTTAGATTTTAGTTGCGAAATAATTTATCTCGGTTTGTGTCGACGTTTGCGTGTTCTCGGTCAGGTAGTTCTTTTACGCTTACTGCACAGCATTGTTATCAGGCTGTCTCTATGTTTACTAAACAAAAAAGGCTGATTATGTTTATAATCAGCCTTTGATAATGTCGTTAAATAAAATTTTTACACAGAGAAGCTTTCACCACAGCCGCAGGTGCGGGTGGCGTTGGGATTGTGGAAATTAAAGCCCTTGCCGTTCAGTCCGTCGCTAAAATCAAGCTCGGTACCGGCCAGGTATAAAAACGATTTCATATCCAGGGCAAAGCGTACGCCGCGGTCTTCAAAAAACTGGTCGCCCTTTTTTTCCTCGTTATCAAAATCGAGGTTGTAAGATAAACCGGAACAGCCGCCGCCCTGTACAGATACACGCAAAAAGTACGAGCTATCCAGCCCGCTATCGCGCATTAATGCATCTATTTTAGCTTTTGCTTTATCAGTTACAGTTACCATTGTTTTTGATTTGAGATCTGAGATATTAGATTTGAGACAAGCTCGAAACATTATACCTCAAACATTAATAATTTACCAGATGCAAGTATCTCAAATCTCACATCTAATATCTTACATCTCTAAATTAGTGATGTGATTTTTCCAGTGCTATGGGCTCCATGCCGTTTTTTACGCGGAAATCGTTGATAGCTGCTTTTATAGCATCTTCTGCCAAAACCGAGCAGTGGATCTTTACCGGTGGCAAAGCCAGTTCTTCAACGATATCCATGTTATCTATCTTCATGGCATCGTCAACGCTTTTACCCTTTAACCACTCGGTAGCTAAAGATGAAGAAGCGATTGCCGAACCGCAGCCGAAGGTTTTAAATTTAGCATCGGTGATGATGTTGTTATCGTCAACCTGTATCTGCAAGCGCATAACGTCGCCGCACTCTGGCGCACCAACAAGGCCGGTACCAACCTTGTGGCTGCTTTTATCTAACGTACCCACATTGCGGGGGTTAGTATAATGGTCAATTACTTTATCTGAATAAGCCATTTTCTTAATTTTTTAATTTGAAAATTTAAAGATTTGAAAATGTTTCAAATCCATTTATAATTTGTTGAATGATGCAGGTAATATTCAAATCTTCAAATTACCACATCTTCAAATTAATTTAGTGTTCTGCCCACTCTATCGAGTCAAGGTCAATGCCTTCTTTAAACATTTCCCAAAGCGGTGAAAGTTCGCGCAGGTGGGTAACCGCTTTTTTGGTTACTTCAACAGCGTAATCAACTTCTTCTTCGGTTGTAAAGCGGCCCAGACCAAAACGTATAGACGAGTGTGCCAGATCATCAGATAATCCTAAGCTTTTTAAAACGTAAGATGGCTCCAACGATGCCGATGTACAAGCCGAACCCGACGATACTGCCAGGTCTTTCATGGCCATCATCAAACCTTCGCCTTCAACATATTTAAATGATATATTGGCAACATGTGGCAAGCGGTGTTCTACATTACCATTCACGTAGCTTTCTTCCAATACGGTTAAAGCACTTTCCAGCTTATCGCGTAGGGCCGAAAGGCGTTTGGCTTCGCTTTCCATTTCTAAACCGGCAATTTCGCAGGCTTTGCCCAGGCCAACAATGCCCGGTACGTTTAACGTACCCGAACGCATGCCGCGTTCGTGGCCGCCGCCATCCATTTGCGCGGTAACCTTAACACGCGGGCCTTTACGGCGTACGTATAAAGCGCCAACCCCTTTGGGGCCGTACATTTTGTGTGCCGACAGGGCCAGCAGATCAATACCATCAGCGATAACGTTAACCGGTATTTTACCAACAGCCTGGGTCGCATCTGTCATGAACAAGGCACCATATTTATGTGCTATAGCGGCAATTTCTTTAATAGGTTGTATAACGCCAATTTCATTATTACCGTACATGATGGATACCAGGATGGTTTCGCTGGTCATGGCTGCTTCAAGGGTGGCAAGGTCAACCAGGCCGTCCGGTTTAACCGGCAGGTAAGTAACCCGTCCGCCAAGCTTTTCAACGTGCTTGCAGGCATCTAAAACAGCCTTATGCTCGGTAACGGCAGTAATTATATGGTTGCCTTTTTCTTTATACATTTCAAATACACCCTTAATAGCAAGGTTGTCAGATTCGGTAGCGCCAGATGTAAAGATGATCTCTTTTTCAGAAGCGCCGATAAGTTTTGCAACCTGCTCGCGTGCATAATCAACGCCTTCTTCGGCTACCCAGCCAAACGGGTGGTTACGGCTTGCAGCATTACCAAACTTTTGGGTAAAGTAAGGCAGCATAGCATCAAGCACCCTTGGGTCCATAGGGGTAGTGGCGTTATTATCTAAATAAATTGGGATGTTCATGGTAAAAAATTAACGTTACAAATATACGTAAACTTTTACTTTAATAGCTTTGGTTAGCTATAAATTGCATTTACATGCCAATAATTTACAATATTTGGACATGAATAAGATAGAGCACATAGGCATTGCGGTTAACAGTGTTAAACAGGCGGGCGATATCTACCAAAAATTGCTTAACACAACTGTTTATAAAACAGAAGATGTGGCCACCGAGGGGGTTAAAACCGCGTTTTTGCAGGCCGGGCCAAATAAGATAGAACTGCTGGAAGCCACCAATACGGATAGTCCTATTGCTAAATTTATTGAAAAACGCGGCGAAGGCATCCACCATATAGCCTTTGATGTAACTGATATTGCAGCCGAAATGGCCCGCCTTAAAGCAGAAGGCTTTGTTTTATTGAATGATGTACCAAAACGAGGCGCCGATAATAAGCTGGTTTGCTTTGTTCACCCAAAAGGAATGAATGGGGTTTTGGTGGAGTTGTGCCAGGAGGATACCCCGAAGCGCCCCGAAGTAGGGACAGGAGTTTGAAATTATATCAATTAGTTTGCTATTGATAATCACATAAAGGCGAGTAAGCAGTGTTATAATTAGTGGCTTTATATGAGGGGCGGACAATATGCCGTTGAAGGATGTTTGCATCCCATTCTAACAGCCATCCCAAAAAAATTGTTAAACAACCAATAAACCATAAACAACGTATAAAGGTCGTTACATTTTATTAACCCTTAATGACAAGTTATCTGTTACGCGGCATAGCAGCTATGCTGGTGGTGTCATCCTTTGCGATGTGCACAAAAAAAACAATTATTCAGCCTAAGAACGACCCGCCGGCGAGTGATACCCTATCTGTAAAGGAATCTGATAGCGCCGGCGCGGGGTTTACATATACTGTACAGCCCTCCGAATGGTTTGTTGATGGCACTAATATCCCTCCGGGCGCTGTTGTATACGTGCCGGCCGGAATGCGGGGCTCTTTGCTGTTAAAAAATTTCAAGGGCACTGCCGCAAATCCAATCATCATCACTAATAAAGGCGGTAAAGTAACTTTCTCTGCACCAACCGCGGCTTCATACGGCTTTAAAACCCAAAACTGTCAATTCTTTAAAATATCGGGTAACGGACAGGCTGGTGTTAAATACGGATTTGATGTGAACGGCGGAAACATTGGCATGACGATGGACGACCTAAGCTCGGATTTTGAGATCACAAATGTTGAGGTACGCAACAGCGGCTTTGCCGGTATTATGGCAAAAACCGACCCTTCATGCGATATAGCAACCCAGCGCGGCCACTTTACCATGAAGAACATCAAAATTCACAGGAACTATATTCATAAAACAGGCGGTGAGGGCGTATACGTGGGCAACTCCTTTTATGCCGAAGGTGTTTCGCTTGCGTGCGGCACAGTACTGCCGCACGATATAAAAGCGGTTTATATATATAGCAACGTCGTGGACTCTACCGGTTGCGAAGGTATACAGGTTGGCAGCGCGGTTTCGGGCTGTAAGGTGTATAATAATACCATAACATCACCCGGGTTATCGCCTTTTGCCAGCGGACAGAACAATGGCATACAAATAGGCGAGGGCACAGGCGGTACTTGTTACAACAACCTGATAAAAAATGCGCCGGGCAACGGCATTATTGTTTTGGGGCTTGGGGATAACCTTGTTTATAATAACTATATCATTAACGCGGGCAATAACGGTATTTTTGCAGATTCGCGGTACACGCCGGGCCCAAATTTTCAGTTTATAAACAATACTATCATCTCGCCCGGAGACGACGGGATAAAGTTAAATTCGGTATTTATACCCATGAATACGGTTATCAATAACGTGATCATCAACCCCGGCACGGGCGTAGCCATCCACCGTATGAATGGCGATGTGAAGCTTACCACGGCAAATAATTATTTCAATACTGATGTTAATGACTGTGGCTTTGTAAACTTTAACAGCGGTAACTATCGTTTAAAAGCATCGTCGCCGCTTATTAATGCCGGCAGCAATGTTTCGGCGTATGGTATAAATACCGATTATTACGGCGGCGTGCGCCCTTCCGGGAGTGGTTTTGATATTGGTGCAGCCGAATTTCAAGAGCCTTGATACGTATTATATTCAACCAATCATCGGAGACGTGAAGTATAAAATACTAACCAAACAAAACCTCTCAACACCCTGTTAAAAACTTTTTACGTTAAGCTTTTTACTTTAAACTTTTATTGTTACATTTGCACCTCTTTTATAAGAAAGAAAGTATACAATAGCAATGAAAAAAGATCTGCATCCATCAAACTATAGGTTAGTTGTTTTCAAGGATATGTCAAACGACTATTCTTTCATAACCAAATCATGCATCGATAGCCGCGAAACCGTAAAATGGGAAGATGGCAACGAGTATCCATTGATCAAATTAGAAATTTCGCACACTTCGCACCCGTTTTACACAGGTAAGATGAAGTTAGTTGATACAGCCGGGCGTATTGATAAATTCCGTACCCGTTACAACAAAAAATAAGTGTTTTTTAATAAAATATTGATGAGTTCCCCGCAAAACGGGGGACTTTTTTTATTTTTGGCCCATGGCAATCATTCTTTTTGACGACGATGCTCGTAACACCCTTCTGCCGTTAACATACACCCGCCCGGTTGCCGATCTGCGAATAGGGATATTAACCATAGCCGAAAAATGGGCTGAATATTTAAAATCAACGTTCTCTTTTTGTACCGAAGCATATCTGCAAGTTAAGTTTCCGCTCGCTATTCACGACGATAATATATTTATCAATGGTTCGGTTTGTCCGGATGAGGCGGTTGTAGAAGCCATCAAGAGTTTAAGCAGCGGGCAAGCACTGCGCTGCGGGGATATTTTGGTGGCAGTGAAGCTTAATGATGTTTACGCTGCAGCTTTTAACCCACTTGCCACTTATACAAACGAAATAGTTTACAACAACGAGTTGGTGATGATTCGCCACCCTGAAGATATTTTTCGTAAAAACGACACCGAACTTCGCAAGGATTTTAAATTGCTTACCAAAGGCCGCAAAAGCGCCAATATCAGCAGTACCAATACGATAATAGGTGATGATTTTTTTGCTGAAGAGGGTGCGCAAGCCGAGTGTTGCAGCTTCAGCACATTGAACGGGCCGATTTACCTGGCAGCCAATAGCGAAGTTTGGGAAGGTACCAATATACGCGGGCCGTTTGCTTTGTGCGAGCACTCGCAGATAAAAATGGGCACCAAGATATACGGCGCTACTACTGTTGGCCCGTATTGCCGCGTGGGCGGCGAGGTAAACAACGCGGTTATCTGGGGCTATTCTAACAAAGGCCACGAAGGTTACCTGGGTAATGCCGTGGTAGGCGAGTGGTGTAACATCGGCGCCGACAGCAATAACTCGAACCTGAAAAATAACTATGGCGAGGTGAAACTTTGGGATTACCCGACGAAAAGCATGCGCCCAACCGGTTTGCAATTTTGTGGCTTAATTATGGCCGACCACGCCAAATGTGGTATAAATACTATGTTTAATACGGGCACGGTTGTTGGCGTAAGCGCTAATGTTTTTGGTGGGGGATACCCGCCCAATTATATCCCCGACTTTTCGTGGGGCGGCGCTAATGGCTTTGAAGAATATGCTTTTGACAAAATGATAGATACCGCTGCTAAGGCAGTGGCCCGGCGCCCGCACCGCAAATTTGATGATGCTGAAAAAGCTATTTTGACGGCAGCCTATGAGCTTACAAAGGGAGTTAAAAAATAAGCAGGTGCCGAAATGGCTGGCAGCTATGCATGAAATACAAATAGAATATTAATTAATACTATGGACTATTGACTATGGCCCATGGACTAAACAAACTGAGATGAGAAAAAAAATTGTAGCCGGAAACTGGAAAATGAACCTTGATTATACGGAAGGCCTTGGCCTTTTTACTGAAGTGATAAACATGGTAAAAGACGAAGCAACCGGCAACCAGGAAGTGGTGGTTTGCAGTCCGTTCATTCATCTGCATAGCCTGGCGCAACTTGCCAAAGGATATCATAAAGTAGCGGTTGGCGCGCAAAATGCCCACCAGGCCGAAAGCGGCGCTTATACAGGCGAGGTATCTGCAAGGCAGATCAAATCTGTTGGTGCCGAATATGTTATTTTAGGCCACTCGGAGCGCCGCCAGTACTTTGGGGAAAGCAACGAACTTTTAGCTAAAAAAACTGATACGGCTTTGGCCAACGGTTTAAAACCTATCTTCTGCATCGGCGAAACCTTACAGGAGCGCGAAGCAGGTCAGCATTTTGATGTAATAAAAAGGCAGTTGGCCGAAGGCATTTTTCACCTGTATGCCGAAAAATTTGGGCAACTGGTATTGGCTTACGAGCCGGTTTGGGCTATTGGTACCGGCGTAACCGCAACGTCAGACCAGGCGCAGGAGATCCACGCGTTTATCCGTAAGGAAATTGCCGCAAAATATAATCAGCAGGTTGCAGATGATACAACGATACTTTACGGCGGCAGCTGCAACCCTAAAAACGCGGCCGAGCTTTTTGCCTGCGCGGATATCGACGGCGGCCTTATCGGCGGTGCATCCCTGAAATCGCGCGACTTTACGGATATTGTTAAGGCGTTTAATTAGTCTTTTAGATTTGAGATGTTAGATATGAGATTTGAGACAAGCTACACAGGTTGTTGAGTCTCATATCTCACATCTCAATACTCAAATCTACACCATGAACTACTACGAACTGCTTTTTACAACCATTACCACCGAAGATTATCAGCAGGACCTGCTGATAGGCGCTTTGGGCGAGATCGGTTTTGATACCTTTGAAGAGGTTGACCTGGGTTTTAAAGCTTATATCCCCGTGGACGATTTTAACCGACAGTTATTGGATGATACGCTCGCTGCTTACCGCGACATGTTCACTTTTAGTTATGACATCACCCTTATACCTCAAAAAAACTGGAATGAGGTGTGGGAGAGCAACTTTGAGCCCATACAAATAAGCGACCAGGTATTTGTTCGTGCAACGTTTCATGAGCCGAAGCCGGGGTTTCCTTACGAGATCGTCATCGACCCAAAAATGGCTTTCGGGACCGGCCATCACCAAACCACGGCCATGATGATGGGCCTGATGCTGGAAAATGATTTTGCGGGCAAAAAGGTACTGGATATGGGCTGCGGAACAGGTATATTGGCCATCCTCGCGGCCAAACTTGGCGCTGAAGATGTTACGGCTATTGATTACGACGTGGTATGCTACGAAAGCACTATTGAAAATTCAGCGCTGAATAATATCGGAAACATCAAAGCGCTGTGCGGTTCAAAAGAAGTTATTCCTGATGAGCAATATGATATTATCCTGGCTAATATCAACCGTAATATCCTGACAGACCAGATGGAGCGCTACGGCGAAACGCTTAAGCCTGGCGGTGAGATCTATTTTAGCGGGTTTTATGAATCGCCTGACCTTGATATCATTACCGAAGAAGCACGCAAATACAACCTAAAGTACATTACCCACAAAAAAGATAAAGAGTGGGTAGCGGCTAAGTTTGTTTTATAGGATTACACCGGTTTTTAAAATGATTACACCGGTTCATCGAGACTGGTGTAATCATTCTTAAACATTTGGAATTACAAAATCAATAACCCAATGTAAACCTTGCTTTAACAAACTGATTATTTTCCAGTTCGTTAAATATTGCAACGGCCAGGTCAGTGGTGCTTATCTCGCTTTTACCTTCCGTATTAAACACCGGGTTCTCGGTACCTAAACGGAATTTCGCCGTCCTTTCACCGGGATGCAGGTTTATCGCAGGGCTTACAAAGGTCCAATCCAAATCCGTTTCCTTACGAAGTTCGTTCAAATAATCGCGTGCTGACGACGCACCAGGGTAATATTCTTTCGGGAATTGCGGCGAATCAACCAACTGCTTACCGTCGATAAATAAACTGCCGGCGCCGCCAATGGTTATAAAACGTTTTACACCAGCTTTCTTTACTGCTTGCTGAATGCTTTTCGATCCGTTCAGGAAATCGTTGTAAAGGTTGGGGTTTGTCCAGCCTGCATTAAACGAACTGATCACCGCATCGTGCCCGCTTAACGCCGATGCCAAAGCTTCCACATCATTTACATCGGCTGCCACAGGTGTTATGCCTGCCGCTTTTTCTACTTTATCAGTATTCCGTGCAATCGCGGTTATCTCATAACCACGGGATAAACCCTCTTTTACCAAGGCGGGGCCTACAAATCCTGTAGCGCCTATTATCGCAATTTTCATAATGTTATTTGTTATATGTAATTAAATTTGTTACAGTTTAGTGTAAATTTTTTAATTGAACTTTTTGCAAAACTCAGCCAGGTTCGTGGTACCCAACTTATTCATCATGGTTTGTTCAATTTCGTTATCCAGGCCATTTAAATGTTCGTTGATCTGTTTACCAACCGGGCAGGCGGGGTTGGGCTCGTTTTTAGCCTGCCCCAATATTTGATTTGGCTTAACCGCCTTGTAAATACTCGCAAGGCTAATTTCGCGGGCGGGTTTACTTAAACTGTAACCTCCGTTTTTGCCCTCGCGGCTTGTTACCAGTTGATGTTTATTTAGGTTGCTCAGTTCTTTACGTACCAATGCCGGGTTAACATTTATACTGCCCGCCATGTAGTCAGATGATAACAAACTGTCAGCTTTACAAAGCAGGGTCATGATGTGCATCGCAATAGGGAACCGGCCGTTCATAATTAATTGTAATGTTTTTTATTACAGTACAAACATGGGTACGTTTTCACTCAAATGCAATTATTCTACTTTAATATGAAGGATATTTGACAATTAAAACTTCAACATTGTTAAATTTATGGAGCTATCTGTTTCAGATGGATTAAATAGCCAATTCGCAAATATGAAAACCTATCTCGTACCCATCGATTTTTCTGAAGCCGCATTGAATGCCGCTCATTTTGCTGCCAGTTTAAGTCATCAAAGCGATGTAACAACCATCATCCTTATGAATGCTTATTACATATCGCCATACGAGACAATGTTCCCTGATACAAATATGGTAATGCTTCGCCAGGAGGAGATAGAAGAGGAAGCAAGGGACCGCTTGGAGGGATTAAAAAAACTACGCGACAAACTTAGCAAGCAGGTTAAGGAAGGCGTTAAGATAAACATACGCTTAAACCGATCGCACTTGTTGCGCGCGGTGGTTGATGTGATTGCCCAGGATAACGCCGACCTGGTGATATTAGGCAGTATCGGTAACAGTACCGTACGCGAAGGAAGCGCCGGTATCGGCGATCATGTTATCAAAATTTCAAAGGCGAGTGCGGTGCCGGTTATTGTAGTACCGCCTGATTACCGGTATCACTTAATTAACGAAGCTGTTTTAGCGTGCGATTTTAAGAAGGTTAAAGAAAACATACCAATGGATGTTTTGCACAAGCTATTAGGCAAACAGATGGTTAAGTTATTGGTGGTGAATATAAATCCTTCGGGCAAGGATGCCGATACTGAACAATTGGCGCAGCAAACGTCTGTGCATGGCATGTTAAAAAGTTTCCGGCCTAAGTATTTTTACGTAAATAGCCCCGATGTTATTACCGGGATACTGAATTTTGCCGCCGAACAAAATGCCCAGATGGTTATCGCTCTGCCACACACCTATAGTTTCCTGCAATCCATATTACATAACAGCATATCACAGCAGTTAGCAAAAAACTCCACCATACCCGTTTTGTTGCTTAAATGATAATTTATTGGGTTATAGTTTGCGAAATTGTTGTTCCGACAGGTATTTTTTGCGTTAATTTGCTGCGCAATTGCCAATATACTTATGAACGTACATTTTATTGCAATAGGCGGTAGTGCTATGCATAACCTTGCTATTGCCCTTCATAAAAAAGGATTTAACGTAACAGGTTCTGATGATGTACTGTTTGAGCCTTCGGCTTCCAGGTTAGCCAAATATGGCATATTGCCGGCAGAGGTGGGATGGTTCCCCGAAAAGATAACAACCAGCCTTGATGCTGTTATATTAGGCATGCATGCCCGGATAGATAATCCTGAATTGCTTAAAGCGCAGGATCTCGGTGTTAAGATATATTCGTATCCCGATTATATTTACGAGCAATCTAAAGATAAATTGCGTGTGGTTATAGGCGGCAGCCATGGCAAAACCACCATTACCAGCATGATTTTGCACGTATTGCAGCAGGCTGGTAAAAAGTTTGATTACCTGGTAGGCGCACAGCTCGAGGGCTTTGAAACCATGGTTGGCCTTACGCGTGATGCACCGGTGATGATCATTGAAGGAGACGAATATCTGGCCTCGCCTATAGACAGGCGCCCGAAATTTCATATTTATAAAGCGGATATCGGTGTAATAAGCGGCATAGCCTGGGACCATATCAACGTATTCCCCACATTTGATAATTATATAGATCAGTTTAAGATATTTGCCGAAACCATACAACCCAACGGGAGGCTTATTTACAGCCAAACCGATGAGGTATTGAACAAGATGGTTGCAAACCTAAATATAGCTATCGAAAAAATACCCTATGATCTGCCCGAATATACCATTGATAACGGTATAACCAGCATTATCGCCGATGGTGAAAAGTACGTGCTCGAAGTATTTGGGCAGCATAATTTATTGAACATGCAGGCCGCCCGGTTAGTATGCGAGGCGCTGGACATCGGCAGCGCTGATTTTTATACATATATCACCACATTTAAAGGTGCGGCACGCAGACTGGAAGTGGTTGGAAAAAATGATAACGCTACTATATTTAAAGATTTTGCCCACTCGCCATCGAAGCTTACAGCAACTATCCGTGCAGTTAAGGCGCAGTTTCCTGACAGGCAGCTGATCGCGTGTATCGAGCTGCATACTTTTAGCAGTTTAAATAAGGATTTTTTGAACGAGTATGCCGGAACTATGGATCAGGCTGATAGCGCGATCGTGTTTATCGACAAAAAAACATTTGAACAGAAAAAGATCGATCCGTATGCGGCTGAGGCTGTAAAAGAAGCCTTTGCAAACAAAAAACTATTGTTTTTTAATGACCCGGCGGGGTTATTGAAACACCTTGAAAACCTGAATATTAACCATACTAACCTGCTGATGATGAGTTCGGGCAATTTCGGGGGCATTAATTTAATAGAATTAAAAAATATTTTGCTATAAAATTTATTGATTATTAGTTTGTTGATAAAAAAAGTTGTAACTTTATTAACTATTGAGAAACCTTACCTAATTAACGTGATATATGAAGACACTTGGAAAAAAGATCCGGTTATTGCGCCATCAAAAAGGATGGAGCCAGGAAGAAGTTGCTAAACGCTTAGACATTTCTATCCCTGCTTTTTCTAAAATTGAAACCGGTATTACCGATATCAACCTTTCGCGCCTTGAGCAAATAGCGGTTTTATTTGAAATGTCGGTAGTTCAGCTGCTTACCTATAACGAGGTTGAGCAAGATCAGAAGATAGCCACCGAGCTTGAAAATGTGAACAAGAAGCTGATGGACCGCGAAACTGAAGTTATTGACCTGCAGAAGAAGGTTATTGAGCTCTTTGAAGAGCTACGTCATAAAAAAATAGCCAACGCGTAATTAACGGCCCGATTTATTCGGGCTTTTTAAATATATACCGCATTGTTAAATGCTTTTTGCCAAACACCGCGCCAACGGCAGCATGTATGGCGAGCATTTTATCGTTAAAATCGCCCACCCACGATAGTTCTAACTCATCGTATTGCTTTAGTGGCAATACATATTCTTTTAATTTAATGAACAGGCACGACTCTAACCCGTGCTTTTGAAACTTTTGTTTGGTGCCCATTACAATAGCGCGCATACGTGATACGCCCCGCCATTTGCGGTATAAAAAAATCAATTTACCCCATAGGTTAAGTTTGCCATTAAGCGGCTTTATCATTTGGTTTGCATCGGGCAATATCACCAGGAACGACGCCGGTTCGTTATCTACATATGCAAACCATATCAATTTCTCGTCCATAATGGCCTTCATCTTTTCGAAGCTTTCCAATATAGTGGCATGGGTTATGGGCGCAAAGTTATCAAAGCCCTGCCAGGCATCATTATAGATCTCAATAAAATCAGCAGCAAATTTATTTATTTCAGACGCATTAAAATGCGCAAAGGCATAGCCCGGTTTTTGCATAACCCAATTGGCTATCCTGGTAAACCGTTCTGAAAAAGGCTTGTGCACATCTAAGTGATTGGTTATTTGCTCATACAGTGTTGTAAAACCATATTCTGAAAACAGCTTTTGGTAATAAGGTGGGTTGTAATTCATCCCGTAGGAAGGGGGTGTAAAGCCTTCAACAAGCAAACCCCAGAAATTGTCGTTCTCGCCGAAATTTATAGGGCCGTCCATTGCCTGCATGCCATTTTGCCCAAGCCAGCTTTTAGCCGTATCAAATAACAGGAACGCGGCCTGCTTATCATCAATACATTCAAAAAAGCCGCAGCCGCCGGTAGGCTGCGGGTATTGGTAAGCTTTTTTATGATTAATAAACGCGGCTATGCGGCCTATTAGCTGGCCTTTATCATTTTTTAATACCCAGCGGGTAGCCCTCCCATGATCATGAAAGTTATTCTTTGCGGGATCAAAAACGGCTTCGATAGCGTTATCCAGCGGACAAATCCAATTTCGGTCATTTTTGTAGATAATACGCGCGACATCTAAAAACGCTTTTTTATCAGCCTTGCTAGTAACTTCGGTAGGTATCATAGGTAAATTTGGGTTTAACAGCTACAAAAAAAGCATCCAGCTTGTTACTGAATGCTTTGCATGTATATTTTATACCGTCAGGTATTAATCGTCATCGTCGTCGTCATACGGGTCGTACGAGTCGAAGCCGGCAACACCCAAATCATCATCCAGGGGGATGTCCTCATCAAAATCGTCATCATCGTCCACCACTTTCCTGCCCGGTTTCGGGTCGTCATCAAAATCATCATCCTCCTCATCGCTGATCTTCTTGGTAGAGGTGTTCAAAGGTTTTTTTGGAGCTGCCATTTTAATAAATGTTTGTTAAAACTTATATCAGATAAACCTGCCTGTTTTATTATTCGTTTGCTGCGCTATAATCAGCATTATTTATCAGTAAAAATAATTAAAATCATTTTCAATTAAAATCATTTTTAAATTTATTCAGATTGCTCGCCAATTGCCGAACTATTGTCGGTAATCTCCTTTAACTGTGGAAGTTCGGCAATGCTGTTTATGCCGAAATAATCCATAAAAAGGCTGCTGGTGCCGTATAATATCGGCTTACCAACACTTTCCGACTTCCCTGTTATAGCTATCAGTTCCTTTTCCAGCAGTTTTTGTATCGAGTAATCGCAGTTTACACCGCGTATTTGCTCCACATCGGTTTTGGTAACAGGCTGTTTATAGGCAATAATAGCCAGTGTTTCCAGCGCGGCCTGGCTTAGTTTCTTTTTTGAACGTTGTAATTGCAGCAGGCTGATAGCTGCATGGTATTTTTTTTTTGTAAGAAATTGATAACCGTTATTGATCTTTACTACTTCAATCGCGAAAGCATCATCAAGGTACTTTTGGGTGATGGTGTTTACGTGTTCCGTAACCTCATCAACGGTGTAGTCATGCTCGAATGATGCTTGCAGGCAATAAATAATTTCCTCGGTACGGATGCCCTGTTCAGATGCAAAAATAAGCGCCTCGATGTATTGCTCGATGTTTTCCATAATAGTCCGAAGTCGGGAAAGTCCGTGAGGTCCGAAAGTAATAAAAATGTCCGAAAGTCGGAAAGTCAGTAAAGTCCGGAAGTAGTAAAATGTACGGAAGTAGGGATTTTGGAAGACAGATTTATAATGAGGAGGAAAATTGTAAAGCCGGTTCGTCTTTCGGACTTACCGACTAAAAAACTTACTGACTTAATAGTCTATCACCTGTTCTTCTATCTCGGCCGGTATATCGCGCCAGTCGTATTTTTGGGTGCGCAACTGGGGCTCGAAACCAGCTTCTTTGATAGAATCCTGTATGCCCTTCGCGGTGAAGCGGTGAGGCGCGCCGGCGGCAGATACCACGTTCTCCTCGATCATGATAGACCCGAAATCGTTAGCGCCCGCATGCAGGCAAAGCTGGGCTACCTGTTTGCCCACAGTTAACCACGATGCCTGGATATTTTTAATATTAGGCAGCATAATGCGGCTCAGGGCAATCATGCGTATATACTCGTCGCCTGTTACGTTGTTGGTGATGCCTCGAACTTTTCTTAACAAGGTGCCATCATCCTGGAATGGCCATGGTATAAAGGCCACGAAGCCATAATGGCCTTCAGGTTTTCCTGATTGCACATCGCGGATCCAAACCAGGTGTTCAAAGCGTTCTTCAATGGTTTCGATGTGGCCAAACATCATGGTGGCCGATGTGGGCAGGTTTAGCTGGTGCGCCGCGCGCATCACATCGAGCCATTCCCGGCCGCCGCATTTACCTTTTGATATCAGGCGGCGTACCCGGTCGTTCAAAATTTCAGCGCCTGCACCTGGCAGCGAGTCCAGTCCCGCTTCTTTCATAGCCTTGAGCACGTCGTAATGGCTCATGCTTTCCAATTTAGATACGTGGGCTATCTCCGGCGGGCCTAACGAGTGCAGCTTTAATTTTGGATATAACTGCTTCAACTCGCGGAAAAGATCGGTATAGAACTGCAGGCCAAGCTCAGGGTGGTGGCCGCCTTGTAACAAAAGCTGATCGCCGCCATACTTAAAGGTTTCCTCTATCTTCTTTTTATAGGTCTCGATATCGGTAATATAAGCATCCTCGTGCCCCGGGCGACGAAAGAAGTTACAGAATTTACAGTTGGCAATACAAACGTTGGTAGTGTTTACGTTCCGGTCTATCTGCCACGTAACCTTGCCATGCGGCACCTGTATCTTACGCAGTTCGTTCGCTACGTACATTAGGTCCGCCGTTGATGCATTGTTGTAAAGGTAAACCCCCTCATCAATGCTCAAAAAATCAAAAGCTAAAGCACGCTGCAACAGTTCGGCTGTATTCATACACAAATATACGTTGTTGTGGCTTAAAGGTGAAAGGGTAGAGGTGAAAGGTGTTGTTGGGTTGACAAATGTGCTAACTGCACACCGTTAACTGCCAACTACCAAGCCTTTATCCAACCTTAAAACTCTATCCACGCTATCAGGTATTTCGTGCTGGTAATGGGTAACATATATCAACGTTACCTTGCTAATGCTGCAAATGGCGTCAACCACGGCTTTAAAGTGCTGCTGCTGGTGATCATCCAGTCCCTGGCAGGGTTCGTCAAATATGAGCAGGGCAGGGGCTTTGATCAGCGCGCGGGCCAGCAGGCAAAGGCGCTGCGCGCTGGCCGGGATATTTTTCAATAGCTGCCGCGCATATTGTTCTATCTCTAACGCTTTCATCCAGTTCAACGCCAGGTGGGCTTTGGTTTGGCTGCTGGGTCTAAAAAGGCCCAGTGTATCATAAAAGCCACTCTCAATAACCTGCAGGCACGAGTTATCGGTAGGGAAATACTGGTAAAGCTCGGGCGATACAAAACCTATTTTACTTTTAATGTCCCAGATGCTTTCGCCGGTGCCGCGCTTTTTATCAAATAGTGTAATGTTATTGGCATAGGCTTGTGGGTTGTCGCCGTTTATCAAACTCAGCAGGGTTGATTTACCCGCACCGTTGGGGCCAAGCAGCGCCCAGCGTTCGCCGGGGTTTATTTGCCAGTTTATTTTATTCAGGATAACCTTGTCGCCGTACTTAACTAAAACATCCGTCATGCTTACAATTTTATCGTAGCTATGCGTTACTGCCGGGCTGTTAAGCAATTGCCCTAATACCCCGGCGTCGACAAATGCTTTCGGCGCGGTAAAGTGTTCACTTGCTTCATATTCCTGTTTGCTCAGGCTTTGGCTCACGCAGCCATTATCTAAAATGGCCACATCGGTAATACAATCCGGAATTTCAAAAGCAGATGTTGCCATAATGATACTGATACCCGAGGCTGATACCTCGCTTAGCAGATCGTTAAAGGCTTTGCGGGTTGCTGTATCCAGGCCCGTTAGCGGATTATCTAATAATAATATAATCGGATTTTTTAGCAAAGCGGCTGCTATCATCAGGCGTTTGGTTTCGCCGTTTGATAGTTTAATGGTTTGCTTATCACATAGTGCGGTTAAATTTAGGGATGCTACAGTTTTATCAAACGTCCAGTATGGAGGTCGATGGTTGTTGACCTTAACGGATTGCAGGTATTGGCGTACGGTAAAACTATCTTCAGCGTCGGACGAATTATACCGTTGCTGGTAATAAAATTCGGTAGTATTTGATAATGTTTTAAAATGGTGCTTAGCGCCTGCAAAAGCAATAAAGCGATGAAATGTGAGCAAATCATTTGTAAGGGGCAATTGCTGATACACCTCATCCATAAAGCCGTAGGTAATGTTACCACCGCTTATGGCCATGTTACCTGCGATAACCTGCAGCAGCACGCTTTTACCCGAGCCGCTTTTACCTGTAAGCGCCCAGTTTTGGCCGGGATGCAGCACAAAATTCAAATTAGCGGATAGGAATTTTTCCGGGAGTTTTATCGATGCGTTATGGATGGTGATCAGAGGCGGTGTCATAAGGCGGTGAATTTACACATCGGCTGCAGATTATTGCGTTTTAACTTACATTTTGTGCCCCAAACTTAACTTTTATACACTTGTAACTTTTTTATTAACTTATTAACATTTCTTGGTTTTTTCAGAAAACAATATTTAGCTTTAAGCAACCCGAATGAAAAATACCAATTTGAGCTAAGGCAAGAATTAACCAGTTTTAATTATTACCCCCCAATAATTTAAGTATGGAACTATTGTTAGTTGCTGTTGAAGCCCTTGTACCCATGAGCCTGTTAGCAATCTTTATTGTATTGATTGCTGTACAATTTTTACCAAACGAGAATACAGAAACGGAAGAATCTGATTCAAATTTATTACTGTAATAATCAAGGTCTGATTATTGTACTAAGATTTACAATCATAAATCTTACAATGATCTACCATGAAAAAAATTAACTTATTTTTGATCGCATTGGCAATGGTTGCCTTTAGCGGATGTTCTGTTATCGGCGGTATTTTTAAAGCCGGGGCAGCTGTAGGCGTTATAGCCGTAATTGTAGTGATCCTATTGGTCATCTGGATAATATCTGCGTTCAGAGGAAGATCATAAGCCGTACTTATTATATCATAACGTACTGAAAATTAACTAAAGCAATATTTTTTTGTCGTTTTATTGCCCGCGGGACTGTTTAGGGAAGCTTATGCAGGCAGGCATGCTCGCAGAACTAATCTTGATGCAGGCGTTATCCTATGGTTACAGCATAAAATAATAACCTAAGCCGCGGGCAAAAACGTAACGGCATTAGTCGCGTTAGCGGTTTATACGCATATCAACAACGTTCCAGCTCTTTTTATCGGCCCAGTCGCCCCCCTTATACGATAGGCTTACCCGCCAAGTGGTTTTAACTATTTTTCCGGCGCTGTCTGCCGCGTCAACATACGATGATATGTTGTAGGTGTTGCGGGCGGTATCAATATCAGATTCGAACCTGCTTTTTGGGAAGCTGGCCGTACCGGGCTGACGCAGTTTATCGTTGATAAATACCTTGGCTATAGCAAACGCTTCTTTAGCATTTGGTTTCCGGTTTACATGTACGCGCCGGTTTTGCAGCACACGGAGCATTACCACAAAAAACAGGAGCGCAAACAGGAAGGTGAATATTGTAGCGATCCTGATACGGGGGTGATGTCGCCAGTGGGTGTTCTTCTTGTCTTCGTCGCTAAGGTTTTTCCATTCAGAATATTTCATGTGCACGCTTTTCCATCAATAAACAAACTTCCACTCGAATGTTTTCACGTAAATAAAAGGCAAAAAAAAACGCCCCTGAAAACCAGGGGCGTTTTTAACCAAAAAAAGTTATTACATTTTTTTAGCAGCAGTATCAGTTGCAGCAGAATCCATTTTAGTTGAATCTGTCATAGTAGAAGTTGAATCCATTTTAGCCGAATCCATTTTAGCTGAGTCCATAGCAGCTGAATCAGTAGCAGATGATGAACCAGAACCTTTACAAGCAGCAGCTGAAACAGCGATAGCTAAGGCTAAAAAGCCAATTTTGAATGCATTTTTCATTGTTTGTTTTTTTTAAGTGATTTAATAGTTTTTCGTTAGTTAATACCCAAAACCAAAAAAGGTAACCCACTTTTTTAAAAAAAATGCAGGTTACCTCTTTAAAAAATTAAAAAACTTAAAAAATTAACAATGTAATTTTTTAGTATTTAACGGGTTACGTTAAATTATTTTTTAGTTGAATCAGCTTTAGCTGAATCAGCTGGAGCAGCAGTAGAGTCAACTTTAACAGTAGAATCAACTTTAACAGTTGAGTCAACTTTAACAGTAGTATCAGCAGCAGAATCAGCTGAAGATGCAGAACCAGAACCTTTACAAGCAGCAGCTGAAACAGCGATAGCTAAAGCTAAAAATGCGATTTTGAATGAATTTTTCATTTTTTGTTGTTTGATGATTTGTAAGTTATTTTATTCTTATCGGTTGTTAATACGCCGATCTGAAAAAGGTAACCCACTAATTGAAATTATTTTTTTACGCTGTCTTTTTTTGTTGAATCAACAGGCGCGGTGGTCGAATCGACTTTAACGGTTGAGTCAACTTTTACGGTTGAATCTACTTTTACAGTACTGTCTACCCCGTTTGTAGCTTTTTGACTTTCGCAAGATGCGGCGGTAAAGGCGATCGCTAAAGCTAAGAATGTGATTTTAATTGGATTTTTCATTGTTTTTAGTTTTTGCTTTGTTTGAATGTTTGTGAACTTAATAGCAAAATCTTAAAAAGGTGACCCAAAAAAAAATGCCCCGGGGATACGGGGCTTTTTTTTGGTAATAATGCCGGTATTAATGGTCAAATTCTTTTCGCTTTTCATTTTGTTTTACGCTATCAGTACCGCCCGATCCGGATTTATCCATCCCGCTGTCGATAGCAGATGGCGCGCCGTTGGCTTCGGCGCCGCCGGCATCAGGAGCATTCTTGTTTACCGGGGTATCTACCCGCGTGCTATCCGGAACGTGCGTAGAATTGTTTCCGCTGCACGCGGCAAATGTTGTAGCGATAAAAAACGCTAAAAAACTTGTCTTTATTAAATTTTTCATACTAAGCTGTTTATGTTATGCCATACCTAACTCAAATTTAATGCCGCTCTGTGCTAATAAATATTTACCGATATTGCGGCAAGATGCGGAATGCAGCATGCTATTAACATAGACCGAAAAAATAAAAAATATAATTGGGTTACAATTGAGTATAAAAAGTATTAAGTAGTGAATAATCAGTTAAATGTGGAAGCACCATCGGATAGGGAAGTGATCATTGGGATACTTAATAACTCTGATAGTGTTTTAAAAAAATTATACCTGGCTTATTTTCCAATGGTTTTACAACTCGTTATCAGTAACAATGGCGACGAGGATGAGGCTAAGGATATTTACCAGGAAGCGATAATAGTTCTTTACAATAAGGTTAAGCGGGGCGATTTTGAGCTGAGCAGCAAATTAAAAACGTACATATATTCGATATGCAGGCGTTTATGGTTGAAGCGGCTTAAGCAACTGAACAGGTACGGCGGCGATATAAAAGATTTTCAGGAATACCTGCCGGTTGAGGATGAGGTGGAGATGCACGAGGAACGCGATACGCAGCTTAACAAAATGGGCGACGCGCTAAAGTTACTCGGCGAACCCTGCAAAACTATTATGGAAGATTTTTACATGCATAACAGATCGATGCAGGATATCTGCGAACGGTTTGGCTACACCAATGCTGATAACGCGAAGACACAGAAGTACAAGTGCTTGCAAAGGCTGAAGAAATTATTTTTTCAGCAGTAATATAAGGAAGGGGCGACGAAATGAAAGATAACCAACTTTTAGAAATGATAGAGAGCTACCTGAGCGGCGAAATGCCCGAGGGTGAACGCGCTCAGTTTGAGGCATTGCGCAAAAAGGATGCGACCATTGATGCAAAAATAACAGAGCACAAACATTTTACAGACCTGTTAAAACAATATAACGACCGCTTGAGCATGCAGGCCCGTTTAGACGAGATACACGAGGAGATTGATGTGCATACTCTAAAGGACGACCTGATGGCGCATCCATCGTGGGTGGTACAAATGTGGCGTAACCACCACTCAAAAATATCCGTAGCCGCATCGGTTGCTATATTTGCGGTTTTGCTTATACTTTACGCCACCGGCGACCTAAGCAACAAGGATCCCCGTTTCCAGCAATTGAGCAGGGAGGTTAAACTGGTTAAAGACCAGCAGCGCCAGTTGGGGCAGCAGCAGGATAATATTATTAAAAGCACTAAAACCGGTCCCAGCATTTCTGCAAGGTTCAGAGGCACAGGTTTCGCCCTTACCGGTAATGGCTACATTGTTACCAATTATCATGTGATAAACGGTGGCGACAGCGTATATGTTCAAAATGCTGCCGGCGAATCGTACCACACCAAAGTGGTTTATACCGATCCGGCGTATGATGTAGCCATTTTACAGATCAACGATACGTTGTTCAAAAATATCGGCCCGGTGCCGTATACATTTAAAAAATCGAAAAGCGATTTAGGTGAAGTAGTATATACATTGGGTTACCCCGGCGATGACATCAAGTTTGGCCCCGGCGCCCTAACCGCCAGCACCGGTTTCCGCGGCGATACCACCGAATATGAAGTATTTATACCCGTTAACCCCGGCAACAGCGGTGGCCCCTTACTTGATGATAAGGGCAATATTATTGGTGTGATAAACGGTAAGCAAACCCAAACAACCGGGGCGGCTTTCGCGGTAAAATCAAACTACCTGCTAAAGGCCATCCAAAACATCCCTGCCGATTCGTTAAGCAAATCGCTTACACTTAACACCAAAAATACCCTGGCCGGCCTTAGCCGTACCCAGCAAATAAAAAAGCTGCGTAACTATGTGTTTATGGTGAAGGTTTACAACCAGTAAAAAATCAACAATTTATATAGCGAAGAGGGATGCGGGAAACTGCCTCCCTTTTTTTGGCTCACTTCATCAACGCGTCATTGCAAGGAGCGATAGCGACAAGGCAATCTCTTTGAGCCATTCGTTGATGTAAGGTGTCGAATTGTCCTAAAGAGATTGCTTCGTACCTCGCAGTGACGCATGCCTTATTTAGTCAAAACTGAAGCAGCCCAATCTATCATCACGAACCTTACTCTCTAAAATCCTACCTATCCACTTCGCCCAATACAAAATCCAGCGAGCCGATAATTGCTACCAGGTCGGCTATCATGATGTTTTTGCCTATTTCGGGCAGTACAGATAGGTTGTTAAAGCTTGGGCCACGTACTTTAGCACGGAATGGAATTTCGGAACGTTCGTTATTATGTACAAAATAAAAGCCCAGTTCGCCTTTAGCGCCTTCGCATCGGGCGTAATAATCCTGCACTTTTGGAGTTAGTTTGCGGGGCATTTTGGCGCGGGGATCAAAATCGGGGGTGCGTTTTAATTCGTTTTGCAGACGGTTAAGGCACTGCTCAACAATATGCAGCGATTGTTGAATCTCGTCAACGCGCACTTTGTACCTGTCCCAGCAATCGCCGGTGGTGCCCATTTCGCCTTTACCTACCGGGATGTCAAATTCCAGTTCGGGGTAAACCGAGTAATTATCAATACGGCGAAGATCGTATTTAAGCCCCGAGCCACGCAGCACGGGGCCGCTGCAGCCGCAGTTAATGGCCACATCCATAGGCAACACCCCAACATTGGCGGTGCGGCTTATAAATATCTGGTTATCGGTTAAAAGCTGGTTAAGCTCAACCATTTTTGGTTTAAAGTAATCTACAAACTCGCGGCAGCGCTCTTCAAACCCGACGGGTAAATCGTAAAATAAACCACCCACCCAAATATAGTTATACAACATGCGCGAACCCGAGGCCCATTCCAGCATGCCCATAATATGTTCGCGGTCGCGGAAGCACCACAGGAAGGGGGTAAAGGCGCCAATATCAATACCGTAGGTACCAATGGCGATCAGGTGCGATGCAATGCGGTTAAGTTCGCATACCAGTACGCGGATATATTCTATACGTTTTGGGATATCCTGATCAATGCCCAGCATTTTCTCTACGCCCATTACCCAGGCATGGCTGTTGTTCATTGATGCAAGGTAGTCCAGCCTGTCGGTAAAAGGGATGGTTTGCTGATAGGTGAGCGATTCGGCATGTTTTTCGAAACAACGGTGCAGGTACCCTACATGGGGGATCACTTCCTTCACTATCTCGCCGTCGGTTATCAGCTCCAGCCGCAAAACCCCATGCGTAGAAGGATGCTGCGGACCCATGTTAAGCACCATATCCTCTACGGCAGCATCCGCTATCTTCTTGTGATAGCGATCGAGGGCTTGGTTATATTTCGAATTTCGAATGTTCAATTTCTTATTTTCTTAGCGTCATTGCGGGCGTAGCGTGGCAATCTTCGATGGGTATGCTGCCCACTGTTTTGTCGAAGATTGCCACGTCGCTATCGCTCCTCGCAATGACGTACTTTACTGTTATTTTTTACCAAATCAGTCTACTTTTATCCCCTTGTAATATTCCGCTGCTTTGTAATCCTTCCTTAACGGATAACCTTCCCAATCCTCAGGCAGTAAAATTCTCCTCAGATCAGGGTGGCCTTCAAAAAATATCCCTACCAGGTCAAAAGCTTCGCGCTCGTGCCAGTCTGCAGTGCGGTAAACCGAGGTGATGCTCGGGAACGATGGCAAATTATCCCCCGTGCGGTCATTCTCCTTACTTATCTTAAGTGTAAGCTGTAAATGGTAGGGGATAGACGACAGGTGATAAACCACACCAAACCGGCCGGCTTCTGTACCGTAGTCGATTCCTGTTAAGCACGAAAGAAAATCGAAATAAGTTTTTGGGTTATTGCGCAGCTCCAAACAAACACCGGCAATATGGTCAGGGTTTATTAGCAGGGCGGGCTGCAGTCCGGCGCGTTCTTCGCCGATAATTACAGTTTCGCCAAACTTTTGGATAAGCAATAATTTGATATCATCAAAACTCATGGTGCCAGCCGAACAATTTTCCAGTTTTTATTATCCGTTTTTTTATAAACTATCCTGTCGTGCAGGCGGCTGCGGCGACCCTGCCAAAATTCTATCAGGCGGGGCTTTAAAATGTAACCGCCCCAGTAAGATGGCTTTGGCACTTCGCTATCAGCGTATTCAGTTTCTAACGCTGCCATTTTTTGTTCAAGCTCTTCGCGGCTGTCAATTTCCCTGCTTTGCGGCGATGCTGCCGCCCCGATCTGGCTAAGCTTTGGGCGCGAGTGGAAATACTTTTCAGAATAAGCTTTATCCAGTTTTTCAATGGTGCCTTCAATACGTATCTGGCGTTCCATATCCCCCCAAAAGAATACAAGGGCGCCTAAGGGGTTTTTACTTAGTTCTTTACCCTTTCGGCTAAGGTAATTGGTGTAAAATTTAAATCCATCATCGCTAAAGCCTTTAAGCAGCACTATCCTTGCCGAGGGTCGGCCATCCTGTGTTGCGGTGGCCAATGTCATGGCGTTGGGTTCGTGTATCTTAAAATTAATAGCTTCGTTAAACCACTTGTCAAACTGGCGTATGGGGTTGGCGTCAACGTCGGTTTCGTTCAGCGAAGCCGCACTATAGTCCTGGCGTAAGTTTTCTATATCTTTCTGGTCCATCAGCGCAAACTTACAAATTAATTATACCGTACATATCTACAGACGGTTCATTTTGACGATTAATGAACATTTTTTTAAATTTATTGTTAATGATATATAAATATAAACCTATGCTAAGTCAAATATCGGCGGCTGCGGGCCGTTTGCTTATATCAGAACCCTTTATGCCCGACCCAAATTTTAAACGGTCGGTTATATTGCTTACCGAATATTCAGAAGCAGGGGCTATGGGCTTTATCCTTAACCACCAAACAGAATATTTGCTTGGCGATATTCTGCCTGATATTTCATACTCAGAAATACCTGTTTACATGGGCGGCCCGGTAGCGGCCAATACCTTGCATTATATACACCGCTGCCCCCACAAAATTGACAATGGTATTGAAATATGGGATGGTATTTACTGGGGCGGCGAGTTTGAACAAATAAAGGAGCTGATAACCAGTTACCAGTTAAAAGAAGACGAAGTGAAGTTTTTTATGGGTTACTCGGGCTGGACACCCGGCCAGCTTGACGATGAACTGCGCGAGGACGCGTGGATAGTAGCCAATAAATTTGAAGCCGACAATATATTTAGCAATAACGAACATAACCTTTGGAAAGAGGTAGTGATTGGCCTTGGCCAGCGCTACGCCCACATTGCCAATTTTCCCGAAAACCCTATGTTGAATTAGTACGTGTCGCTGAAGCTGTCAGAAACCTGTACGCCTTGCTATTGGTCGACCAATACAGGATGACATTTAATGAGGACTGTCATCCCGAATTTATTTCAGGATCTCACGGACGAGTAACAAACATGAGAGGTGCTGAAACAAGTTCAGCATGACAAGGGCTTAACTTTCAGGACTTACCGACTAAAGACTTTCGACTTACCTCTCCATTTCAGCAGCCGACGCTTCAACCGCCTGCTTTAATTTTTCTTTAAAGGCGATAAGGTTTTGAACCAGATATTCATCACCGGTCGATAGGATCTGTGCTGCCAGGATGCCTGCATTTTTAGCCGCGTTTAAAGCTACGGTTGCCACAGGGATACCGTTTGGCATTTGCAGGATAGACAGGATAGAGTCCCAGCCATCAATTGAGTTGCTTGATTTTACGGGTACGCCAATAACCGGTAAATGCGTTAACGAGGCCACCATGCCCGGTAAATGGGCTGCGCCGCCGGCACCTGCTATAATAACCTTTATACCGCGGTCGGCAGCGGCACGGGCGTAGCTAAACATCCTGTCGGGAGTGCGGTGTGCCGATACCACGGTTATCTCGTATGCAACACCCAGTTCTTTTAAAACATCCGCGGCATCCTGCATAACGTTCAGGTCCGATTTGCTGCCCATTATAATGGCTATTTTTGATTGGTTCATGGTGGTATTGTTTATTTCAAGCCGTCATTGCGAGGTACGAAGCAATCTCTTTGAGCAAATCCTTTATACAGGGTGTCTAATTGTCCTAAAGAGATTGCTTCGTACCTCGCAATGACGTGGGTTTAATTTTTGTTTACTTCTATGCAATCACTTTTAGCGTCTGCTGCACATACCGTGCCTTTTCTATGGCTCTTTCTCTGTCATTATCTATAATGGTAACATGGCCCATTTTACGGAAAGGCTTAGTTAGCGCTTTACCGTACAAGTGCACGTAAACACCATCACATTTTAATATTTTTTCGATGCCCTGGTAAATGGCTGGGCCTTCGTAACCTGCTTCGCCTAAAATATTTACCATAATGGCGTTGCTCAGGCAGGCGGTATCGCCAAGGGGCTGGTTAAATATGGCACGTAAATGCTGCTCAAACTGCGATACCACGTTACCTTCAATGCTTTGATGGCCGCTGTTGTGCGGGCGTGGGGCCAACTCGTTCACCAGTATCTTACCATCTTTGGTCAGGAACATTTCTACTGCCAGTATGCCAATAATGTTCAGCGTTTCGGCTATACGTTTAGCAATATTTTCGGCCTCCATCTGCACCTCAAAAGGGAAAGTAGAGGGGGTGATCAAAAACTCTACGAGGTTAGCTTCGGGGTTAAACTCCATCTCAACCAGCGGAAAGGTCCTTACCTCGCCACTTTCGTTACGGGCTACAATTACGCCAATCTCTTTCTCAAAATCAACCATCCTTTCAATAATGCTCGGCTCCGTAAAGGCGCTGGGCAGATAGCTTTCATCGTTTACGCGGTAAACGCCTTTGCCGTCGTAACCATCGCGGCGCAACTTTTGAATGTAGGGAAAGGGGATATGACTTTGCGCCAGTTGCTCGGGCGATGCTATCACCTGGAACTCGGCGGTTGGTATGTCGTTCTCTTTAAAAAACTGTTTTTGCAGGCCTTTGTCCTGTATCAGCCTGATAATACGTGACTGCGGGTAAACCAGCACCCCTTCTTTCTCCAGTTGCTCCAGCGCGTCAACGTTTACCTTTTCTATCTCGATGGTTAGCAGGTCAACCTTTTTACCAAAGTTGTAAACCGTTTCGTAGTCCCCCAGCGATCCCACAACAAACTCGTTGCAAAGCTTGCGGCAGGGCGCCTCGCGGTCGGGGTCGAGTACCTTAACGGTAACGTTATAGTTTATTGCCTGCTGTATAAGCATGCGGCCCAACTGGCCGCCGCCTAAAATCCCTAATTTTAAATCGCCGTAAAATGCTTTCATTGTAGGATGCAAATTTACCTAAATCTTTTAAATAGCGGTTGAAGAATTATTGCTTGTAAAAATATCTCCTCAAACTATCTGCAAACAAAGCTGTTTTAATTGTCACAAATTGAGTGCAATAGGTAGGCTGTTGGCTAAAAATACCCTTAAAAAGCCTATATTTGCGCTGTTTTTACTTACCTCTATACAACTTCATGAAAACCAAAATAGCAGTAGCAAAAGGTGACGGCATAGGCCCCGAAATTATGGCAGCCGTTCTCCGCATATTTGAAGCCGCCAATGTACAGCTCGATTACGAGTTTGTAGAAATGGGCAAATCTTATTTTGATGCAGGCCACTCTACCGGCATGACCGCCCTGGCTAAAGAAACTATTGAGCGCTTAGGCCTGCTTTTTAAAGGCCCTATGGAAACCCCTAAGGGCAAAGGCGTAAAAAGTATTAACGTAACCGCCCGCAAGGTGTGGAACACTTATGCCAACCAACGCGATTTTAGATCTTTAAATGGTGTTGACACTGTTTTTTCAAAAGCAGGTATCCCCATTAACCTGACCATAGTACGCGAAAATATTGAAGACACCTACGGCGGTATAGAGCATTTGCTAACCAACGATGTGGCTGTTGGCCGCCGTATCATTACCCGCCCGGGTTCGGCGCAGGTAATACGGTATGCTTTTGAAATGGCTCGCCGTAAGGGTTATACCAAACTGGCCTGCGGCCACAAGGCCAATATCATGAAACTTACCGATGGCATGTTCCTGGAAACATTTTATGAGATAGCACGTGAATACCCGGATATCGAATCATCAGATATTATTGTGGATGATTTGTGTATGAAGCTGGTTTCAAGGCCGGAGATGTTCCAATCTATCGTGTTAACCAATTTACAGGGCGATATCGTATCTGACCTGTGCGCAGGTTTGGTTGGCGGCCTTGGCTTTGCCCCATCTGCCAACATTGGCGATAACATATCCATCTTCGAGGCCGTACACGGTACCGCGCCTGATATTGCCGGTCGTGGTATTGCCAACCCTACGGCTTTACTGCTATCGGGTATATCCATGCTGCGCTATCTTGGTTTTACTACCGCTGCCGCTACTATCGAAAACTCGCTGCTTTACACCCTTGAACAAGGGGTACATACCGGTGATTTTGGCGACAAAGCAATCCCATCGGTTAATACCGAAGCGTTTGCCGACGCGGTGATAAGTAACCTGGGAAAAACCCCTGCAAAGGGCGCCGTGGTAGGGCAGCCGGATATGGAAGTGAAAGCCAACCACGATCATCCTTCAAAAAACAAGCTTACCGTTACCAACGCCAACACAAAAGAAGAGATGATAGGGGTAGATGTGTTTGTACAATCTAACAAGCAGCCAAACGAACTTGCCGAAATAGCCCAGCGTAAACTGATAGATAACTTTCATTTAGTGATGATATCAAACAGGGGTACGCAGGTATGGCCAACCGGTTCCATTTTTACCGAGCTGGTGAACGAGTATCGTATGCGTTTTGAAAAGAAGGAAGGCACCGATATTACTCAAAAAGAGATACTGCATATCGCTGCCGACTTGTCGGAAGATTTTAAAGTATGCTCGGTAGAGTTCCTGATGAAATTTGATGGTAAAATAGGATACACACTGGCGCAAGGGCAATAGTTAAATCTAAAGTCTTAAGTTAAAAGTTAAAAGTCAAAATTAAAAAGGCCTGTCCGTTAGTTAACGGACAGGCCTTTACTTTTTCCGGATATTGCCAATTGCCAATTGCCAACCGCCAACTGTCCGCTGTCCAACTGCTTCAATCGCTGTCGACGGTACGTTTACCAACCTTGTTATCGTTGGCTTCTTCGGGATTAATCTTTTTGATATACAGCTCGTCTACCAGGATTATACAGATCGAAAGCAGCGGTACCGCTAATATAATACCCAACACGCCCGATAATACCCCCATAATAACCTGGCTGATAATGGTTAAAGCAGGGGGTATGTTGATCATCTTTTTTTGAATGAGGGGTGTAACAATATTACTCACGATGGTTTGCGACACCATGTAGAGCAACGCGGTAATAATAGCAGTATTAACGTCCTTTGTTAATGCCAGCAGTACGCCGGGTATCATTGCGGCCAATGAGCCAAAGTTGGGTATCAATTTTAGCAGGCCGGTTAAAAGCGCCAGCACCAGGGCCACGGGTATGCCAATGATGTATAAACCAATGCTTATCATGATAAATATCAGCACCATCGAAAGCATGGTGCCTTTAAGCCAGCCTTTTAATGCCTGGCTGGTACGGTCTATTACCTGCCGCGCCATAGGCTTATTCTGAACCGGAAAGAGTTTAATGATGCCATCTTTATACAACGAGGGGTGTGTAGTGAAGAATATCCCCAGAAACAGTATGATGTAAATATTGCCCAGCACACCAAAGCTGGTGCTAAAAAAGCTGCGCGCGGTAGAGAATACCTTATCGCTGTTATCATCATTGAAATATTTGAGCACCTTGGCGCCGAGGGGACTTTCGCCAAGCTTTAACTTTAAATTGCTGATGGTTTGGGGCAGGCTTTCGCTAAGGATGGCAATTTGCCCCTGTATGGTAGTGCCCATAAACCAAAACAATGCGCCCAAAAGTAAAAATGACCCGCCAACAGATATGGTCATGCACCATTTGCGGTTCCACTTGGTGCGGCGTTCAATAATATCGCCAAGGCCATGAAAGTATACCGCTATTAACGATCCGGCAAGTATCATCAGCAGCACATTAAAGGCTACGCGCGCTATCAAAATGGCCACCACCAGCAAGGCTACTATGGCTACTGTGTGCCATACCTTTTCTATATAGGTAAGCTCTTTTTTGGGCTGTTTCGGCGCTTCTGGATGTTTTTCGGGCATAAGGCTGCAATATTATGTACTAACGACACACAGCACACCTAAAAAGTTTTAAGAATTTTACCTGTGCGAGGCCTTTACTTTATAAAAGTACGCTATCAGCTTTTCTATGCTGCCCAGGCTAAAGCGGTTGTTGCGTATCTGCTCAACCACTTCGGGTTCATCAGCCATTACCTCGCTCATGATATCGTTAAAGTTTTCGCTGGTGAGGTGCTGCATATTAGCCGTGTTGCTGCCATAGTAATAGCTTAGCCTGGTATTGTTGCTGCCGCCCTCGCCGCCACCTATGCTTATACCTAAACCGCCGCCGTACGATGCGCCGTAAGTGCCCGCGCCAACGCCCATTGATGGTGCTACCCGCACCTTTTTGCCGCCGCTGCCACCGCTGCCTGCGCCGCGGGTAGCATAAATTTTCATTTCCTCGTTAACGGCTACGCGTACAAAATCAAAGTCCTTTTTGGCCCAGGTTTCGTTGCCGGGCGCGTGCGCCACCACAAAGCTATCCTTACCTGCTACAAACGACTGCAGGTCGCTGGTGCTCAAAAAATAGGGGGTGGATTTTTCCTCGTCCTTAAACTCAATAAAGCCTTCGTTTTTTATCGGCCCCTTACCGCCGGGGTTAGGGTGGATGAAGCCTTCGGTTTTTACGCCTTTTATATCGATAAAAAAGCCCGGCAGCCATTTTTGTGCCATAACCCTGCTACTTGTTATCAGTATAAATAACAAGGCAAGTGCGGCTTTAAAAATATGTTTAACGGGAAGTATATAATTAATAATCATATGATCTTTTTGGCATTTGCCCTGTTTTATAATAGGTCAGCAGGTCTTCCATATCACCATAACGAAATGTTTTATCTTTAATTTTGGCCACCACGTCGGGCTTGTCGGCCATAATATTGCTCATCACCTCAATAAACTGTTTCTTCTCCAGTTTGGCAACATTATCCTTATTGGTGCCATAATAATAAGTAGTGCGGGTGCCGCCGCCAACAGTGGTAGCTATGCCCACGCCTACGCCAAAATTGCCGCCGCCGCCACCGGTGTTGAGTATCAGCGGGAAGCCGTTCTTAGCTGTTTTAAGCGTAAAAAGTTTAGTAGGGTTATCAAGCGATACGATCATGAACGGGTTGTTTTTAAACAGCACGTTGTGCGATACCACAAAGCTATCGGCACCCATTACAAACGATTTTATTTTATAATAGGGGATAGGGAATACCTCTGAGTGCTCGTTGGCGGTGTATAGTATCTGGTCGCCATCGGCGTACTCGCCTTTGTGGGGCGGTTGCCATGATATCAGCCCGTCGAATATCTCGCCGCTGGTGTGGTAAACCGTACCCTCGAACCATTTGCGTTGTGGGCCCTGGCCATTGGCAGTAAGCCAGCCGGCAAGGATGAAAAGTATCAGTGTTATTTTGCGCATGGTTTAATTATTTGAACCGCTGAATGGATCAGGGGCCTGTGCCGGAGGCATAATACCGTATTTGTAAAAGTACAGCAGATCATCCATATCCCCTAAACGCAATTTCTTGCTTTTTATGCGCTCAACAGTTTCGGGTTTATCGGCCATCATTGCGCTCATTACTTCTATAAAATGTTTCTTGTCCAACTTAACAACATTATCAGGCGTTTTTCCATAATAATACGACTTTTTGTTGTAACTAAAGCTCGCACCTACGGACAGTGCTGCCGCCCCGATACTGCCCACACCCATGCCAACACCGGCAGCAGGACGTTTCTCCATAGAACAATATAATTTTAGGGTGTCGTTGGTATTCACTAAGACGTGTAAGAAAGGTTTCCAGCTAAATATTTTATTTTGCGATACCACAAAGCTGTCTGTACCGACGATAAAAGATCTTAGTTCGGTGGATTTAATCTTTGAGTTGTCGGCTTTTTTTTTCAGGCTTATAATAAATTTTGTCGCCGTCACCTGCGAAAAGCGATTTTTCGGGGGCCGCCCATGAAATAAGCCCTGTGTGTTTGACGCCGTCAAGATCATAGTAAGCCCCTTCGTCGTAATGTTTGCCAAATAATTGCGCCTTCGCCGAAAATGTAATACTTAAAATACAAAGCAGGAGTAAAATTTTTTTCATAAATGGTTTAGATTTGAAACCAAATATAATGGAATTTTTGACATGATAACAGTTGATCTGCGCAGCGATACCGTAACTAAACCGACCCCGGGAATGCTTGAGGCCATGTGGAGCGCCAAGGTGGGCGATGATGTGTTTGGCGAGGACGAAACCGTTAACGCGCTTGAGCAAAAGGCGGCGGGCATGTTTGGCATGGAAGACGCGATCTACTGCCCATCGGGTACCATGACCAACCAGATAGCCATTAAATGTTTTACCCACCCGCTTGACGAACTGATTGCCGACCAAACCGCGCATGTTTACCGTTACGAAGGTGGGGGCATCGCCTTTAACTCAGGGGTATCAACGCGCTTGCTTAATGGTTACCGGGGCATCCTTACCGCCGAAATGATAGCGCCCGAAATAAACGCCGAAAACATACACTACCCACATACCAGTTTGGTAGTGCTGGAAAATACGGTGAACAAGGGCGGCGGGAGCTGCTATACGTTAGAACATATAAGGCCCATTGCCGAACTGTGCCAACAGCAAAACTTAAAGCTGCATTTGGATGGCGCGCGTATCTTTAACGCGCTTGCGCACACGGGCGACAGCGCTTCAGATTACGGCAAATACTTCGATGGTATTTCGGTATGCCTATCAAAAGGCCTGGGTGCGCCGGTAGGCTCTGTTTTGCTGGCGGATAAGGCTACCATAAAATATGCCCGCCGCATACGCAAGGTATTGGGCGGCGGTATGCGCCAGGCGGGTTTCCTGGCCGCGGCAGGTATTTACGCCCTCGACCATCACGTAGAAAGGCTAAAGATAGACCACGCCCACGCGCGCATCTTAGGCGAAGAACTGGCCCAATGCCCATGGGTAACCAACGTAGTGCCCGTTGAAACCAACATCGTTTTATTTGACACCACCGAGCCTGCCGATGCCATATTGGATAAACTGGCCGAAAAGGGCATAAAGGCTAACAGCACCGATACCCACCGCATACGTTTTGTAACGCATTTGGATGTACACCCGGAGCAGGTAGAGTATGTGGTGGAAGTGCTGAAAAGTCTTTAGTCTAAAGCTCTAAGTCTTAAGTGAATTGTAATTTTCTACTTGGGCCTTCCGACTTAAAACTTTCGACTTAAACGCATGTTGTATCATACACATGAACCGCCTGTTAAAAAAACTCGAAAAAATTGGCCGCGACCCCAAGATAACCGCAAAAGCGGTTGGGCTGCGCTATGTATCAGACTCGGTACCCGGCTATACACGCAAAAAGGCTGGTAAGGGCTGGCGTTATATCGATGCCGACGGTAATACGGTTAAAGATAAAGAGCTTATCTCGCGTTTCAACAAACTGGTAATACCGCCTGCGTATACCAATGTCTGGATATCGCCGTACGAGAACGGCCACCTGCAGTTTACGGGTACTGACGCGGCGGGGCGCAAGCAATACCGTTATCACACTTATTGGAACCAGATACGCAATCAATCCAAATATCACCGGCTGCAAACCTTCGCGGCACATTTGCCCGCCATACGTCAGCGGGTCGATCAGGACCTTGCCCGTAAGAAACTCGATCACGAAAAGGTAGTAGCGCTTGTGGTGCGGCTGATGGAACTGACCAGCATACGTGTTGGTAACGAGTCGTATAAAAAACTTTACGGCTCGTTCGGCTTAACCACTTTGATGGATAAACATGTAAAAATTGAAGGCAGTAAGCTTAATTTTCAGTTTAAGGGAAAAAAAGGCGTAATGCATAAAATTGCCCTGCAAAGTAAAAAGCTGGCCTGGCTGGTTAAGCAATGCAGGGATATACCGGGCAAAGAACTGTTTCAGTATTATAACGAAGATGGCAGCAGGTGCACCATAGGCTCTGGCGATATAAACGCTTACTTAAAAGAAATTACCGGCGAAGATTTTACCGCTAAGGATTTTCGTACCTGGGCAGGCAGCGTAAGCGCATTGTACGCTTTTAAAGACCAGGGCAGCTTTGACACCATAGCCGAATGTAAAAGGAAGATAGTAAGCGTGCTTGACGAGGTAGCTATAAACCTTGGCAATACCCGCACGGTATGCAAAAAATACTATGTGCATCCTACCGTTATAAAAAGCTACGAAGAACGCACCATATTTAAGTACATCGAGGCGCTTGATGAAGATAAGGATATTAAGGCCGCCGAACTTAATAAAGCCGAAAAAGCACTGCTGGAGATCTTAGAGAACGAGAAGCTGGCGGCAGCGAGTTAGTGCAGGACTTGTGCGATTCCCTTCCGGCGGGAGGGTGCAGGGAGGGGTGTATGCGACATACTTAGCGTATAAACCCCTCCCCGCCACTACACATTCCATCGCACCCTCCCACGGGAGGGAGTTGTATTTCTCAACCAAAAAAGGTCGATCGGGCTTGTCCCAATCAACCTGATGGTTAACTATTAACTGATCTGATTATTTTCCTTTTTTGGTGTAGATATAAACCACACCATATTTAGCCTTCTCGCCATACTTTTTCAGGGTATCCGCATCGTTATCCCTGCTCACGCTCATCCTGTCGATATCAAAGGCTGATAACTTTTTCATTTCTTTTTCGCTGGCAACCTTACCATCAATAACGATCAGCTTATCTGATATCCTGTCGATAGTACTGCTGCGCTTTAAGTTTATTGCTGACGGATAATATACTGAACCTGTTGTCACTGTATAACGTTTTGAAGGTACGCCGGTTACATAAACTTCTTTGCCAGCAACTTTTGAAGGATAGCCTTTAACTACCACGGCGGTATCGTTTGTTAAAATGTTTGTACCATAGCCCTGTACCACAACTTCGTTTAGTTTGTCGGTAGTTTGGGCCGGGCTGCCGTTAATTACAACTACATCGTTCAGTGTGCCCTTTAGGCCAGGTAACGAATTTACCAACGCTGTTTCCTTTAAGGTTAGGTGGTTGCGGTCTTTTGTTACACCGTTTATCCTGATGTTGGTTATCTGGCGGTTTACGCCCAGTTTTTCGGCAAGTTCTTTTCCTTCTTTCGAATCTTTTGTGGTAACAAAAATAACCTGGTCGTTATTGTCGAAGGTGTAATTTGGATTGGCATCCAGCAGGCTTTTTATTTTGCTGGCGCTAACAATGTTAACACTCGATATTGTTTCAGGGTCAATTTCCGAGAATTTTCCGTTAGTTATCTTTTTGCCGTTTAATACCACGTTCATCGAATCGATATTATTTGTTGTAGATGTCCTGATGTATAACTTCCGTTTTTTGCCGGTATCGGCTTTTGTAACCGTAAATACCTGGTTTATGGTTACTTTTTCATTGTCGTTTTGTATAACCGGCGCTGATTTTGCCTTTTTAACCGGCACGGTATCGGTTAAAGTAATGGTCATGGCGGTCTCAGCCGCTTCTTTTATAGCTGAGGTAACCGGTTTTATAGCAACAGCTATTTTATGGGTGATTGGTTTGGCAACATCAGCTTTTGACAGTGTAAATACCAGCAGTAATGCAATAACAGCAGGCACCACAAACGCATACCGCGTAAGTGTAAACCTCGAAGATCTTTTAGCGTTCATCATAATTATGCGTTTTTTAATGGTTGAAATATTAAAATGGTTTACAATGCCGGGGGTAGTGGCGTTAAAACTCACGTTTACCAGGCTGTATTGGTAGGCTTTACTATCAATACCATTGTTTAAAATTTTTCTGTCGGTTATAAACTCAATGTTTTCGCGCACGGCCTTTTTCATCAGCCAAATGCCGGGGTTAAACCAGTAAAAAATACTACTTAGTTCGGCCAGTAAAATATCAATGGTATGCCAGCCGTTAACGTGCACCTGTTCGTGCAGTAAAATAGCTTTCAGGTCGGCAGGGGTGTGGTTTGCCGGGTTTACATAGATGCTCCGCCAGAAAGAGAATGGCGCGGCTTCGCCCTCAATAACCCTTACATCATGATCAAGGATTCGCGCCGGCCGCGACCTGCGGTACAATTGGAACAGCGAAAACAGTTGCATCATTAGCCTAAAAGCCAAAAAAACGGCCCCTATCCAGAATATCACCGCGGCCCATTGCCAATAGTTAGGTTGGGTTAAGGGTTTAATAAAAGTTTGGGCGGGTGCCTGCCAGTTTAATACCACCGTTTGCACCGGCCTGGTCAATGTTTCGTGGCGCAATGCAAAATCGCTCAGGTCTATTTTTGGGTAAAGGGTTGCAAACATTATGGCAACCATTAAATAAGCCCTGTTAAGCGTATAAAACGTAAGGTGGCGTAGCACCAGGTAGTAGCCTGCGCAAAACAGCAGCAGTGCAATATTTACTTTAAATAAAAAGACAAATAAGGCTGGCATTTTATTATGATTTAGGTTTTTCTATCAGGTTAAGGATCTCTTTTAACTCGGTAGCGCTTATCTTTTTTTCGTTGGCGAAAAAGGTAACAAGGTCTTTGTACGAGTTTTTAAAATAGTCGCTTACAAAACCGCTCATAAAGCGTTTTTTATACTCTTCTTCAGCAATGGACGGCGTGTAGCGGTACGAGTTGCCCAGTTTTTCGCCCTTTACAAAACCTTTGCGTTCAAGATTTTTTATGGTGGATGCAAGGGTGGTATAGGGCGGTTTCGGTTCGGTCATCTGGTCAAGAAAATCTTTAATAAAACCGGTACCCGCAAGCCAAACTGCCTGCATTGCTTCTTCTTCCTGTTGTGATAATTTCTCCATGCTTCTACGATTATTTCGTAAACATACGACTATTTCGTAACAGTGCAAACTGTTTAACAAAATTTAACAAATATTTTTTACTGTTAATTCTGAGTAAGCTTAACAGATTTATAGATATATATCGTTTTATAAATCAGTTAATTGGCTTAATACACGTTTGCCTTTTGGCCAAATTGTTTTAGTTTTACAAACCTTAATTGATTAAGTTATGCCTATCACAACTACAGTTATAACAGGGGCAACATCCGGTATAGGAAAAGAGACCGCAATTGCCCTGGCCAAAAAAGACCATGCGCTTTACTTGCTGGTGCGCGATACCGTACGAGGCGAGGAACTTAAGCAGGATATTATAGCCATCACAAAAAACAAAAGTGTTTACGTGGTGCATTGCGACCTTGCCGACCTGGAAAGCGTCAGGAACGCCGCTGGTATGTTAAAAAGCAGTTTGTTGGCTATTAACGTATTGATAAACAATGCGGGCGGCATTTTTAACCAACGAAGCGAAAGTAAGGACGGTTTTGAAATGACCTTTGCAGTAAATCACCTTGGGCACTTCTTACTGGTACAAAACCTTTTGCCATTGTTAGAGAAAGGCCAGGCCCGGATTATTAATGTAAGCTCGGAAGCGCACCGCATGGCTAAACCAAACTTCAACGACCTGCAATGGACAAAGCGGCCTTACGCTGCATGGAAGGCCTATGGCACGGCCAAGTTATTTAATATTTATTTTACACGGTCGCTGGCGTTAAAATATGGCCCTAAAGGAATAAGTGCATTTGCGGTGCACCCGGGATTGGTTAACACCCGCTTTGGTACCGGGCTTACCGGTATTGGTAAAACATTAATGTGGCTGGCACGGCCGTTTATGATATCGGCCGAAACAGGTGCCCAAACCAGTATTTACCTGGCATCGGCCCCCCGAATTGATGCTAAAAGCGGCAAGTATTTTAAAAACAGGCACCCGGCAAATACTTCGGCGGCGGCAACCAACGAAGTAGGCCGCGACAGGTTGTGGGAGTTGAGCATGGAACTTGTGGCACCTTACCTGGGCTGATTTTTCCAAAAAGAACCATAGCGGGATTGCTATTATTAATAATTTGTTTTAGTTTAGAAGTTTAAACACACAACCTGAATATTTGTATGACAATGAATAAAAAATTACTGGCCACAATAGGGCTGCTATCAGCAGTAGTATTTATGGCCATGTCGCCGGCAGCGGTACCGGCTGATGGCGACAAGTTTGCAAACCTTAAGGTTTTGCCAAAAGATATATCAGATAAAGAGCTGCATAAGGTAATGGAGGAGTGGGAGCATGCTTTAGGCGCGCGTTGCAGCTTTTGCCATGTACGCAACGAGGATACCAAAAAAATGGATTGGGCCAACGATGCCAAGCCTGAAAAAGAAATGGCCCGCAACATGTATAAAATGACCCAGGCTATTAACAAAAAGTATTTTCACTCCAAAAAAGATAGCACCAATATGGTGGTAGAGAGTAATGTTAATTGTTATACCTGCCACCGTGGTGTTCAACACCCTGAGGTAGTAAGGGCATCTGAGCTGCCGCGCCCGCCGCGTAATGGACAGGCACCGGGCGGTAACAAACCAGCCGAAGGCCAGCAACAGCCTGCTCCAGAAACTAAGCCGTAACATTTACTCAGATAAAAATAAAAAGGCCGCAAATATACTTTGCGGCCTTTTTTATAAACATTATGTCAATTCGAGCCAGCTGGTGCGGGGCGGTGAAATGGGACGACGAGAAATCTTATACGCCTTGCATGTTACAACATATCAATCGTATAAGATTTCTCCTCATACTTCGTTCGAAATGACAATCAGTTATTAGTTCTGTCGTCGCAGTACTTCACATTTTGAGCCATACGAACTTTGCGCGCGGTCGTGAATTGTCTCATCTGCACATCTGCACATCTGCACATTTGCATATCCGCACTACAAATTCTGCGCTATTACAAAACCGCTTGCCCATGCCCACTGAAAGTTGTAGCCGCCAAGCCAGCCGGTAACATCCACACACTCGCCGCCGAAAAAAAGGCCGGGAATTTTTTTGCTTTCAAGGGTTTTTGAGGATAGCTCGTTGGTATCTACGCCGCCTGTCATTACTTCGGCCTTATCATAACCTTTGGTGCCGGCGGGTTTCACCTTAAACTGGTGGAGCAGCGTACTAAGGGCTTCCAGTTCTGTTTTTGTTAACGAGGCCAGGTTTTTATCGGCAGGAATATGGTCTATCAACGCTTCGGCAAACTTGCGGGTGAAAAGGTTAGACAGATAAGCGGGCAGCATTTTCTTGCCATTTTGCTCGCGCTCCTGCAGTATCAGTTCAATAATATCCTTACCCGGCAGCAGGTCTATGTAAATATATTCCCCCGGTTTCCAGTACGACGAGATCTGCAGGATAGCAGGTCCGCTGAGTCCCCAGTGGGTAAAAAGAATATTTTCCTCGAAGCTTGCCCTGTCGTTCCAAACCCGGCAAAAAATACTGTTACCCGATAATTGTTCGTACCAGGGCTGGTCTTTACCCGTAATGGTAAGCGGCACCAGGGCGGGGGAGGTTTCGGTAACCCCAATATCAAACTTACGGGCTACACGCAGGCCAAAATCGGTAGCGCCCATTTTAGGTATAGGCAGCCCGCCGCTGGCTACAACCAGTTTGGGCGAGAACAATTGTTGCTGGCTACCATTTTTATTAATGCCGATATTGAAACCATTTTCAACCTTTTCAACATTTATAACCTCTGTATCGCACCAAATTTCCTGTTCAAGATCGGTGCAAAGGCTTGTAAACGCGTTTACTACATCCTTAGCCTTATCCGTTATCGGGAACAGCTGGCCCAGGATTTTTTCCTTGCCTTCAATCCCATGGGTTTCAAAAAAACTGATAGTATCCTCCACCGTCCATTGCGCCAGGGCCGAGCGGCTAAAGTGCTCGTTCTGCGAAATGAATTGTTTATGAGTGGTGTACAGGTTGGTATAGTTGCACCTGCCGCCGCCGCTGATCAGTATCTTGGCGCCAACCCTATCGTTCTTCTCCAATACCAAAGTGCGCTTGCCCAAAAAGCCGGCTTGTACCGCGCACATTAATCCGCAGGCGCCGCCGCCGATAATTATAGCGTCAAAGTTTGATTGTTTTGTTAAATTTGCTGTCATGGATGGTGTGGCGCAAATATCAGAATTTGGAAAGATACTTATCTTTTTAATTACGGGCATTGTGGCAATAGGCGGATTATTTTTTACCAACCGTCTTTTATCGCCCCGCAACCCAACCCCCGAAAAGCTTACCACCTACGAATGCGGCGAAGAGCCTACAGGCAGCGCCTGGCTGCCGTTCAATTCGCGCTTTTATGTTATAGCCCTGGTGTTTTTGTTGTTTGATGTGGAGATGGTGTTTGTTTTTCCGTGGGCAACTGTTTTCGGTAACCGCGAAATTATAGCAACAGATGCACGCTGGGGGTGGATCGCGCTTACGGAAATGTTTATCTTTTTAGGGATACTGATACTGGGCCTGGCCTATGTATGGCGCAAGGGCGACCTGAACTGGATAAAGCCGAATGTTACACTGCCGCAAACAGATGCGCGCATCCCGCGATCGTTATATGACGACCTGAACGCTAAACAGGGCGACTTTAAGGTAAAGCAATTTAGTTTGGAAGTAGCAGAGCCTGCAATCGCGGTAACCCCAACATCTCCAAGCATTAAAGCACCTGCAACCGAACCACGCAAGCCCATGTTTAAACCAGCATTTAAAAAACCAGCTAATGACGCCTGACCTGACCAACGAAAACGGTGGCATTGTTGTCACCAAGATGGACGACCTGCTTAACTGGGCAAGGCTGTCATCTTTATGGCCGTTAAGCTTTGGCATAGCCTGCTGCGCGATAGAGATGATGGGCGCTATGGCGTCGACGTACGATCTGGACAGGTTTGGCGTTTTCCCGCGGCCATCTGCACGGCAGGCCGATGTGATCATCATCGCCGGCACGGTTACCTTTAAAATGGCCGAGCGCATTAAACGCCTGTACGAGCAAATGCCCGACCCTAAATACGTTATCTCGATGGGATCGTGCAGCAACTGCGGCGGCCCGTACTGGCAGCATGGTTACCATGTTGTAAAAGGGGTTGACAGGGTTATCCCGGTTGATGTGTATGTGCAGGGCTGCCCGCCACGCCCCGAGGCTTTGATAGGCTCGATCTTAGAACTGCAAAAGAAGATTGAGAAGGAGCATATCGTTGCGGGTGAGCAAGCCTAATTCAAATTTTTGAAAACCCATAGCGTTTATTAATGTTTAGTTAATAAATTAAACTAAATATTATGTTATTACCATTCGCATTTGTAGGTATCGCCATATTTGTGGTGCTTGCATTATTTCTTGTCATCAGAAAAAGCAGCGGCAAAAAAGAAAAACGTTAATACCCCGCGCCGATATTTCAGCCTTTCGATAGAATAATTACATTTGTTACCTATGCAAAAAATATTGGTAGCAAACCGGGGCGAGATAGCTTTACGTGTAATGCGCTCGGCCCGCGAAATGGGCATAAAAACTGTAGCTGTTTATTCTGAAGCCGACCGCAACGCGCTTCACGTACGTTATGCTGACGAAGCAGTGTTCATCGGCGAAGCGCCGTCAAGTCAATCATACCTTGTAGGGGATAAAATAATTGCCGCCTGTAAACAAACCGGTGCAGAAGCTATTCATCCGGGTTACGGGTTTTTGAGCGAAAATGCCGCGTTTGCCCGCCTGGTTCGCGAGGCAGGACTGATCCTTATAGGCCCCTCGCCCGAGGCGATGGAAGTGATGGGTAACAAGCTTTCTGCCAAGGCGGCCGCTTTAAAATACAATATACCTATGGTGCCGGGCACCGAAGAGGCCATTACCGATGTTGCCGAGGCTAAGCTGCGGGCCATTGAGGTGGGTTTCCCGATATTGATCAAAGCCGCTGCCGGCGGTGGCGGTAAGGGTATGCGCATAGTAGACACGCCTGAAGATTTTGAAGAACAAATGAGCCTGGCCGTATCCGAAGCTATATCAGCCTTTGGCGATGGTTCGGTATTTATAGAGCGTTATGTTTCGTCGCCGCGGCATATTGAGATACAGGTTTTAGGAGACACACATGGCAATATCGTGCACCTGTTCGAGCGCGATTGCTCGGTACAGCGCCGGCACCAAAAGGTGGTGGAAGAAGCCCCCTCATCTGTACTAACGCCGCAAATACGCGAAGCAATGGGCAAATGCGCCGTAGATGTAGCACGCTCAGTTGATTATACCGGCGCGGGTACCGTAGAGTTTATCATGGACGAAAAGCTGGACTTCTTTTTCCTGGAGATGAACACCCGCCTGCAGGTGGAGCACCCGGTTACCGAACTGATAACAGGCATAGATCTGGTAAAAGAACAGATTAAAATAGCACGCGGCGAAGCCATCAGTTTTAAACAAACAGATCTGGAGATACAGGGACACGCTATGGAACTGCGTGTTTATGCCGAAGACCCCGATAATAACTTTTTACCTGATATTGGCACCCTGCAAACCTATGTTACCCCCAAAGGCCCCGGCGTTAGGGTTGACGATGGCTTTGAACAGGGAATGGAGATCCCCATCTATTACGACCCCATGATAGCCAAACTGATAACCTATGGTAAAGACCGTACTGAAGCCATTGAGCGAATGATCCGCGCTATCGACGAGTATATGATCACCGGCATTACGACCACACTGCCTTTTGGCAAATTTGTAATGCAGCATGAGGCGTTCACATCAGGTAATTTTGATACGCACTTTGTGAAAAAATATTTCACCCCCGAATCGCTGCAAACAGGTAACGAAACCGAAGCCCTTATAGCTACATTGATAATGGAAAAGCTATTGAGCGCTAAGAAGATCGCCTTTACCGAAACTGCCGCTGTGGATGAGAGTAATTGGGTAAGGAACAGGAGATAGGAAAAATCTACGTGGTTCTCCATTAGGAATGGAAGTGAGTGGTGATTGCCAGTGGATGTCACTTTCTTTTTTCTCAAAAGAAAGTGACCAAAGAAAAGTCGAGGCTGCGCCCTGTTCTGTGAAGCGCCGGGCATGTGCGGCGAAGCGTGATGCAAAAGATTCCAGCCGTGGTTCTGCCCGGTTTGCAGGGTAAAGGCTTGTGCGGGAAAGAAGCCTTTTTGCTGACTTTATTTTTGGTTACTTTGTATCAAGACAAAGTAACAGCCCTCCGCGGCAATTGAGCGGACTGCCGTTAATGAAACATAAACCTATCAAAATATGGCTGCCGGTAAAATTTGGCTAACAATATATCTTAAATCGCTTCGTAAAAGATGGCTTGATTTACACCAACCTCTCCAATTCCTCTATCAACCCAACCTGTGCCGGTATAATTTTTACCCGGGCTTCGTCAATGGTAAACCATTCGGCACGGTCAACTTCGGGGAAGGTGGCTTTTTTGCCGGAGCGGGGTGGCCATTCTATTTCGAAAACGTTGCTTACAATCTTTTCGTGATCAATATCGCCTTCAACAGCCCAGGCATGTACCGTTTTGCCGCTTTTTTGCTTTACAGGCTGCAGCTTTATAAAATTTCCGTTAATGATTTGCCCGGTCTCTTCTTCAAATTCCCGTTTGGCAGCGGTAAGCGGTTCTTCCCCGTCAATGTACTCGCCTTTGGGTACCGACCACGAACCGTTATCCTTATTACGGAAGAACGGGCCGCCGGGATGTACCAGGAAAACCTGCAGTAAACCATTCGCCCGCCTGTACAGCAATATTCCCGCGCTTTGTTTTGGCATAAATTGTTTTGGTGGCAAATTACAAAACACAAAGTATTATGGTTAATTTTATATGCACACATTTTTATTAACCTGGTAGCTATGGAAGATACCCGCTGGAAAAAATTTAAATTATGCGGCGATTATAACGCTGATATGCGCAGCCTTTACCTGGCCTGGACAACCCCCGGCGGGCTCGAAAAATGGTTTCTGCGCAAAGCCGATTTTTATACCGTACCGCAGCGGCTGCGTGCGAATGACGAGCAAATTGCCAAGGAGGATACCTATGTATGGTACTGGCACGGACACCACAACAATGTGTTTGAAAAAGGGAGGATACTTGAAGCAAACGGCCACGACTTACTGCGGTTCACCTTTACGGGCGGTACTACCGTAAGGGTGTCTTTTTCCACCCGTAACGGGTTAACCATCATCGAACTTGAACAAACAGATATACCGCAGGAGAGCGACCCGGAAAAAAATTTACTGGTGCAATGCCAGATAGGGTGGACTTTTTACCTGGCCAATTTAAAATCTGTTATAGAAGGCGGTAAGGACCTGCGTAACAAAAGGGTTGATCTGAATACTTGTTTTAAATAAATAAAACTGATGGACAATGCAGGTAACAGCTATTTGGCAAGTGTAAAAAAGCTATTGGCTTATTTTGCTGGGCGATGCAGAGATATCCCGCCTGGATAATGAACAGTTGAACCAGCCATACAATGCGGCTTCAAACAGCGTCGCCATCGAATGTATATAACGCCGCCAAGTTTTCTTCGGATAAACATGATGCTTTTTTTACAGATAACCCTCAAATCAGGGGATAAGCCTTTATTACATTTTTTGTGTATTAATGGTTAATTAAACTTTTATATTTAATCAAAGGGCAAACATAACGGTAATTTTTTCGCATTTCTTAAATTGAAATTTTGTTTCAGTAAAGTGAAAATTTTTTGTGTAAACGATTATAAATGAAGTACTTTTGGGGTATATAAGTAACTTTATTACTATTTATTATGATAATGAAATTTAAACCCATAGCTGTAATAGCTTTATTAGCCACAGCTGTATTGTCGTACTCATCCTGCCAAAAAGATAATTCATCTAAATCAACAAAAGACGATAGCGCTACAATCGCTAAAACTATAGCGGTAAACTTATATCATTCGTTTGGCAGTACCATTGCCAGCAAAAACGCCCTTACAGGCCTGCCTGTTATAAACAGTGTGCGTAATGGCAAAAAGGTTAACGACCTTACCTGTGGTGAATATATAGAGCAGCCTTACAATAATATTTACACCAAAGGCGATTCGGTTAAAGATGTAATGAACGGAACTAATAAGTATGTGATCAGCTGCGATGCAAACAACAATCCTAATGGCTATACTTACAGCGGCAGCTATGTTAATACCGGCTTTAACCCTTTCAGTACCTACGATATAACTGTAAAAGAATTTTATACACTGAAAGCCTTAGCACCCGAATATGCAAGGATGCAGGTTGACGGTAACCAGGTTTCAGTTTATAAAACAGTAACCAAAAAAGATGGCGAGTATATGGTGCAGAATAACGCTTACACTTTAACCGGGTTGGTAGTAGACTCTACCACACAGCCTTTTGATATTACTGCCGGTACCGCAACTTTTGTCTCAAACGGCACCAACGCAGGCAAAGATTTCAGTTACTCGGGTACTATCCAGTTTTTGGGCGGCCACAAAGCTAAAGTAACCTTTGGCGGCAAAACTTATGATGTTGAAATATTATAGCAATTAGTTCTACCTGACACAAAAGCGGTTAACGAAGGTTAACCGCTTTTTTTATGATGTTTCTGTAACGCATGGCAAGCTTAAAAATCTGTACTTTTGCCGCATGTTTACAGGAATTATTGAAACTTTAGGTAAAGTGACCGACTTGCGCCGCGAACAGGGTAACTTGCACATTACGGTAGCATCGGCCATAGCCCACGAGCTTAAAATAGATCAGTCGGTAGCGCACAATGGTGTTTGCTTAACGGTTATTGCCCTTGGCGATGGCATACATACCGTTACTGCGATTGATGAGACCCTTAATAAAACTAACCTGGGCCGGCTTAAGGTAGGCGAACCCATTAACCTGGAACGCTGTATGCAAATGAACGCCCGCCTGGATGGCCATATTGTTCAGGGGCATGTTGACCAAACTGCTACTTGTACAAGGTTTACAGCGTTGGATGGCAGCTGGGAGTACACTTTTAGTTATGATGCTTCGCAAGGCAATGTAACGGTCGAAAAAGGTTCGATATGTGTTAATGGCATCAGTCTTACAGTTGTAAACTCCGGTCCGGATCATTTCTCTGTCGCTATAATACCTTATACTTACGAGCATACCAACCTGCACAATGTGCGCGAAGGCAGCGTAGTAAACCTGGAGTTTGATATTATTGGTAAGTATGTTGCAAGATTGATGAACAGGTAATTCAACTGTCAGCCTGAGCTTGTCGAAGACCCGTACGCGCTAATAATGGTTCGACAGGCTCACCATGACATCTTACAAATAACCTTATTCTTTCGAACAAAATTTCTCCTCGCTATCGCTCATTCCAAATCACAGCGTGTTTTTATATAAATTAACGGCTCAACACCGCTATCCGGCTTTTTGTATACTCAATAAAGCTCTTCTGCTTATCAACCGGTGGCTTACTTGCCAGGTACTTTTTATAGTATTTAACAGCGCTTTTTTTATCTTTCAAATTGGTGTCATAAACGTTTGCAAGCGAGTAATATACCATCGGGGTTTCATTAAATTGAAGGCTTTTTTGATAGGCAGCCAGCGCGTTTTTATAATGGCGCAGTTTTTCGTTGCTATCGGCCATTTCGCCGTAATAGGCTGCAGTGTTTGGCGATATGCCTTCGGTAATGGCTTTATCCAGATAAACTATAGCCATCCGTTGATCTTTAAGCGCTTTGTAGGCAAGCGCGGTATAGTAATAGCTGGTTTCGCTACGGCCCTGTTCATCAATATCCATAAAGGCAGCCAAGCTGCATTCGTAACTTTTGATGTTATAATAGGCAACCCCCAATTTAGTTAATACCAATCCCGATTGACTGCCCGCATTTACCAGTTTAAGGCAGGTGCTGATGGTTTCGGGCCATTTCTTTTGGGCATATTGTAACTTCATCAGGCTGTTCAACAAAACAATATTTTCTTTATCGTTGGCAATGGCCTGGTTTAATACCTTTTCGGCCTGCGTGTTGAGCTTCATGTTTACATATATATCGCTCAGGTCGGCTGCAACATCCGGTTCGGCTGGGTTTAGCAAGTTGGCCTTTTGCAGGTAAACAATATAGGATGTGATATCATTTTTATCGCGACTGATGCTCGCAAGCTGCTTGTAAACCATAAAGTTGGTGGTATCACGAGCTGTTATCTTTTTATAATAACCTTCGGCCTTTGTAATATTGCCCCTGCGCATATTAAGCCCCCCAAGGCTGATCAATACCTTAATGTTAGTCGAATCGATATTGTAAATACGCTGGTAATAATCTTCGGCAAATGCCAGCCTGCCGGCCAGGCTATTGGTATAAGCCAGCTGTCCTAAAGCTTTTATATCTGTTACAGGTTCGGGGTAGGAGCTTTTAAGATAGTCGGCAGCTTCGGCAAAACGCTGATTTTGGTAGTAGTCTAATAACAGGGCGTCGTCTACTTTCGACTGTGCAAAACTTACAACGCAATAAAGGCAAAAAAGGGCAGATGTAACGATGAATTTCATATAACTAAATTATTAGTTATAAATCATATATCCAAATATTAAACAAATTGGCACTTTAATGGTTGTACCTGTATATAAACCAGATACTATGGATAAGATAAGGAAATTTGAATTGATGGAAAAAATCGTCCATGAATTAGAAGATTTAAAGAATAGTCAACAGGCTATAGTGCAAAAGCTAACCAAGATAGAGGTAGATAATATTGACCTGGGAAACAAACGCCTGGAGAAGGACCTGCCGGATATGCACCAGCGCGTTAGCGATAACCTGGATACGATAGCGAGCATCCTCGAAGACTTTGCATCGCAAACCAGCGAGTTCAACAGCAAAAATAATATCTCCGGTTTGAAAGAGCAGGAAGAAATAAGCAAACTGTAATAATTTGCTTAAAATAAAAAACTACCGTTTGTTAACGGAGGTTTTTTTAAACGTCATTGCGAGGCACTAAGCAATCTCCCGATAGGCGGTAATAGCCTGACAAGATCGATAATTATAGTTCTGAGATTGCTTCGTAGCTCGCAATGACGATTATTTTATTACTTTAAACTTTCCTTAAAAAACTTCGCCGCCATATTGCCAACCCGTTCGTGAACGGCGGACCTGCTTACAGCCGGGTCATCATTAAAAATGATACCGCCTGTTTTCTTCACTTCAGGTATTGCTTCATTAAGAAATACGTAATGCCCTGCTTTGCCCGGCACAACATACAGTTTTGACTTTGGCATAAGCCGAAGGTAATGTGCCGCGTTGGTTTTAACGGGTGCAATGCTATCGCTTTGCGCGCTGATAATATACATTGGTATATCTACGTCTTTAAACTGCGCCGGGCTTACAAACCCCTGGCCCACGGCCGGGCTCATGGCCAATACGGCTTTAATACGTTTATCTTTTAAGGGCGGGCTTTTTGCAAACAAAGCCGCCAGTTCTTTTTCATCCACCTTATTGATCAGGTCCGGAAATTCGGGAATGGTTATTTCCCTGATACCCTGCGGTGTTTTGTTGAAGGCATCCATAGCATCTAAGCTCACCTTGGCCCCTGCCAAAGCAATCACTGTAAAGCCGCCGATAGAAAAGCCTGCCGCGCCAATGCGCTGCCTGTCTATTACTTTATCCAGAGCGGTATCATTCAATAATTGCGTTAACACAAAGCTGATATCCTGGGCGCGCTGCCAGGGCGTTAAAAAATCAATGGCTATTTTGTTATCGTAAGTGTTACCCCAATGGTCAACCGCTGCCACAATAAAGCCTTGTTTTACAAGCGCGTCGGCAAGCCACTCCATGGTTAAGCGCCCCCCGCCGGTGCCGTGTGATATCATGATGAGCGGATGCTTTTCTGCCGGGAGTGTGGCATTACGTATAGTGGGTTCAACTATAAAGGGGAAATTCTCTTTAAGTGCGGGGGTTTTGCGGTCAGTTGTAGGATACCATACTTCGGTAACTAACGGGCGTTTGCGTGCCGTATCGTTATATCTATAGGTTTGCTCACCAATAGCGGTTTGTGCCAGGGCATAGGCCGGTAAAAACAGTGATATCAGTATAAGGTGTTTTAGTTTCATGAGTATAAATTAATACACAAAACAAGGTATTTACAAATTGCCGGGTATTGACAAATGTCAATAATTTACTTTTTTGATTTAAGGCGGCTAAGGGTTTCCTGCGATATGCCCAGGTAGTCGGCAATGATCTTCGAGGGCAGCCTTTGTATCAGGGCGGGGCTGGTTTGCATCAGCAGTTGGTAACGCTGCCTGGCGTCCATGGTGATCAAACTTTCGATACGCTTTATGGAAGCGATGTAATCTTTTTCTAAACCTATCCGGTAGGTGTGTTCCCATCCCGGGAAATTAGCCAGCAGGTCGTTAAAGTCGTGGTGACTAATATAAAGTATTTCGCCGGCCTCTATGCTTTGTATAGCAGCTAACGAAGGTTCCTGTAAATTAAAACTGGGGAACGCCGTACCAAACCTGCCCTCGGTAATCAGGAAACGGGTAGATTCTTTGCCATTTACATCCAGCATATAAACCCGCAGGCAGCCCGAGTTTACAAAGTAGATGTAAGGGCAAACCTCATCAACGCGCAGCAGTACTTCGTTACGTTTAACCGTTTTATGCCTGAATTTTTTGCAAAACGCTTCTGCCTGTTGTTCATCAACCTGCATATTGTTGTTGATGTATTGTTTAAGCTGGTGGTAGGGCGTGGAAGGCATTTATTAAAGATACGTCATTGCGAGGTACGAAGCAATCTCTTTAGCTATTCACGCATGCACGGTGTATACTTGTCCTAAAGAGATTGCCGCGCTATCGCTCGCAATGACGTGGTTTTTATGAGGTTTACTCTATACTTTTTCCCTTCATCGCGGTAGCTATGGCTACATCCATTACCCGCTCGGCAAAGGGGCGGGTAAAGTCGTTCAGTTCATCTATTTTGGCGTGGATAAGGTCTTTATCACCGGTGCTTAGCGCGGCTTTAAGAGCCTCCAACCGGATATTGGTTTCGGTTACCTCGTCGGCATTTAATAGCTGACCATTCTTTTTAAGGAAACCCTCAACCGTGTAAACCATTTGTTCGGCCTCGGTTTTCGCTTCAATCAGCATGCGCGCGCTTACATCATCTTTAGCGTGGGTAATGCTGTCCATCAGCATTTGCTCAACAAGGTCGTCGGTAATGCCGTAGGCGGGTTTTACCTCTACTTCCTGCTTAACGCCGCTGCGCAGTTCAATAGCCTGTATCTTTAAAATACCATCTGCATTCAGTATAAAGTTAATATCAACCTTAGGGAAGCCGGCCGGCATGGCAGGTATGCCTTTCAGTTCAAACTCGGCCAGTTTGCGGTTCTCGCTGATCAGGTCGCGTTCGCCCTGGTAAACGGCTATCTTCATATTCACCTGGCCGTCTTTGCTGGTAGTATATTGCCTGCCCGCTTTGGTTGGGATCTTGGAATTACGGGGGATAATGGTGTCCATTAAACCGCCCATGGTTTCGATACCCAAAGACAGCGGGGTAACATCAAGCAGTAAAATGTCGCTGCGGTTACCGGCCAGCACATCGGCCTGGATAGCCGCGCCAAGGGCAACCACTTCATCGGGGTTCAGATCGTCGTGCACCGGGCGGCCAAAAAACTCCGACACCATCTTTTTAACCAGGGCTGTGCGGGTACTGCCGCCAACCATCACTACCTCATCAATATCGGATATGTTCAGCTTAGCGTCTTTAAGCGCGTTTTGGCAGGCGGTTATGGTTTGCTGTACTTTTGGGAGGATAAGCTCTTCAAAAGTATTGCGATCAATAGTGCACCATATATCGCCAATTTGCTCGTTAAAAAGGCTTTGGTGGGCCAGCGCCTTTTTAGCTTCTTCGGCCTTTAATCGCAGCTGCTGGGTAAGTTCGCGGTTATCAGCCAGGGTAGTCTTATCAATATTGTTTTTATCTATCCAGTAATCGGCAATGGCGCGGTCAAAATCATCGCCACCTAAAAAAGTATCGCCATTGGTAGATAACACTTCGAAAATGCCGTTTTGTATCTGCAGAACGGAAACATCAAACGTACCGCCTCCAAGGTCATAAACAGCAATGGTTTTTGTTTCTTCGGGGTTCAGGCCAATGCCGTAGGCAAGGCTTGCTGCAGTAGGCTCGTTCACAATCCGTAAAACATCCAATCCGGCAAGTTTGCCTGCATCGCGGGTTGCCTGGCGCTGCGAGTCGTTAAAATACGCGGGTACGGTTATCACCGCACGGTTAACGGGCGTTTTCAGGGCGTGCTCGGCGCGTTCTTTCAGTTCTTTTAATATCAGTCCCGACAGTTCAATAGGGTTATAAAATTTATCGCCAACCTTAATTTTTACCAGGTTTTCGCTGTCGTCGTCGATGATCTTGTACGAGAAAAAGTTTTGGTAGTTGGCTACATCCGCGTACGAGCGTCCAAGTAAGCGCTTTACCGAAAATACGGTGTTCTGCGGGTCGGTTATTAAATATTCTTTAGCATCGTTACCCACGGTGATATCGCCCGTTTGTCCAAAATGCACCACCGAAGGTACCAGCACACCTTTGCCCGCATCATTAATCACCCGAGGTTCTTTTTCGGGATTTATAAAAGCGACAAGCGAGTTGGTGGTGCCCAGATCGATGCCTACAATAATATCTTCTTTTTGTATTGAACCTGTTGCCAGGTTGATGGAAACTTTAGCCATGGTATATAGTAACAAAGCGCAAATGTACTTAGTTTTAAGGCAAGGAGTGTCATGTGGATTTCGGATTTACGATTTTAGGTTTCGGATTTGATTGTTTGATTTATTACTTTCATCCCCAATGAAACGACTGCCACTGCTGCTGCTACTTTTTACCGCCACGCTGGTACGGGCGCAGCAGTTTGGCGGCAACCCGCCGTCTGTTAGCTGGAAACAAGTGAATACGCCTGCTGCCCGTGTTATATTTTCGCAGGGAATGGACTCGGTTGCATTGCGGGTAGCCCAAACCATAGCGGCTATGAACCCGCTTATACAGCCTACTATTGGTTTCAAGCAACAACAGGTTAGCATTGTGCTGCAAAATCAGACAACTATATCAAACGCCTACGTGGGTTTGGCACCGTTTCGCAGCGAGTTTTATTTAACGGCGGGGCAAAACAGCCTTGATATTGGCAGCCTGCCCTGGCCCCTACAACTGGCCATTCACGAATTCAGGCATGTACAGCAGTACAACAATTTTAATGTGGGCCTATCGCACGGGCTGCGCATATTGTTTGGCGAAGGCGGGCAGGCGCTGGGTAACGCGCTATCGGTGCCCGATTGGTTTTTTGAAGGCGATGCGGTTTACAACGAAACATTGGTAAGCCGGCAGGGCAGGGGAAGACTGCCCTATTTTTTTAACGGTTTCCGTGCGTTATGGGCTGCCGGGAAAGATTATAGCTGGATGAAGCTTCGCAACGGTTCGTACGTGGATTATACGCCAAACCATTACCCGCTGGGCTACATGATGGTAGCCTATGGGCGCGAAAAATATGGCAATGCGTTTTGGAAGGGCGTTACACATGATGCCGCCGCTTTTAATACAGGTTTGTACCCGTTGCAGGGCGCTATTAAAAGGCATGCGGGTATTGGTTATAAAGACTTTAGCAGCGCTGCCCTTGATCACTTTAAGGAGGTGTTTAAAGCCGATGCTAAAGATCCCGATGCCAAATACCAGCACTTTATAGCCGATGAAGAGTACCCGGCTTTTGTGAATGATAGTACGCTTATCTACCTGCGCTCAACCTATAATGATATTCCCCGGTTTGTTATTAAATCAGGAAATGAGGAAAAGGCGGTCGCTGCGCAGGGTGTTACCACCGATAATTATTTCAGTTATCGCGATGGCAAAGTAGTTTACGCATCCTACCGGCCAGATGTACGCTGGGGGTACCGTAATTACAACGAACTGGTAGTACTTGATGTAAATACCGGTAAAGAGCGCCGCATTACCCGCAAAACCAAATACTTTGCGCCTGCTTTTAGCGGTGATGGCAAAACCATTGTGGCCGTACAGGTTGCATCAACAGGCAAAAGCGAACTGCATTTACTAAATGCCGATGATGGCAGGCTGTTATCAGCGTTACCTAACACCGCCGGGTTGTTTTATACCTACCCTAAGTTTTATGGCGACGATAAGCTGATAACAGCCGTTCGTAATTTTAAGGGCGAAATGTCGCTGGCTTTAATTGATATATCTTCGGGAGCAGCAAAGTATTTGATGCCCTTTAGCTTTGAGCCTATAGCTTTCCCGCAAGTGCAGGGCGATAGCGTTTACTTTACCAAAACATCGGGTTTAAACGATAAACTCTTTGTTTTGGATATCGGTTCCAATCAACTGAATGAGGTAACTATAGCGGGGCAGAACGGCGCGATAGGGCAGTACCAGCCGGCAATAGGTAATAACAAAATAGCCTGGACAGGTTTTACCGCGTCGGGCTATCGTTTGCAGCAATATAACCATGCTGATATGACGCTCGCGGCGGTAAATAACGATCAGGCTCCGGCCTTGCCGGACATGAATATAAGCGCGCTGAGTAACGATAGCGCGTCAAATATATCAGCAAGCGTAATGCCTGCTCCGTTGCCGATAACTGATTACAGTAAACAATACCGCCTGTTTAACTTCCACAGCATTTTTCCATCGTTGGATGACCCCAATTACTCGCTGCAACTGGTTGGCGAAAACGTATTGAACACCTTGCAGTCGCAGCTTACTTTTACCTACAACCGCGATGAAGGTTATAAAGAGATAGGTTACGAGGCGGCCTACGGTGCGCTTTTTCCCTACATTTTAGCCGGCGCCGATTACACTTTTGACCGACGCGTATTTTATAAGGGCAACAGCGTTTATTTTAACGAAACGGCTATACATGGTGGTTTGCAGGTGCCGCTTAATTTATCGGTTGGTAAAAGGCTTACTTCATTATCGGCAAGCAGTATTTTTTATTATGGCCGTACCACCATTCAGCAGGCCTACCGCAGTTTGTTTGCAGATAGTTATTATACTTATATAAGCAATACCCTGAGCTTCAGGAACCAAACGCAACAGGCCCGGCAGCATATAAACCCGCATTTTGCGCAAAGCATCAGCCTTAATTATAAAAAATCCGTTTCGGGCAGGCAAGGCAGCCAGTTTTTAAGCACGGGCACATTTTATTTTCCCGGGCTATCGGCCAATCATAGCCTTGTTATAAGTGGCGCATACCAATATCGCCCGCAAAATAACGGCATCAGCTTCTCAAACGATTTTCCTTTCTCACATGGCTACACGGCGGTAAGTCTTAACAACATGAATAAGTTCGCGGCAAGCTATCACTTCCCCATCGCTTACCCCGATGCCGGCTTTGCCAACCTGCTGTATGTGATGCGCCTGCGCGGTAACTTATTTTACGATCAGACACACGGTGCCGAAAATGATTTTTATGCGGATAAGTCGGCGTTAAATTCCAATTTTCGTTCGGCAGGCGCCGCGATATTTTTTGATACCAAATGGTTTAACCAAGCACCCATATCGTTCGGGATACGCTACAGCCGTTTGTTGGATGAGGATATTTTTGGCGGCACCGGCCGTAACCGGATAGAGCTGGTTTTGCCTGTGGCGATATTTTAGGATAGACAAGTACCCACCGTCATTGCGAACGTAGTGTGGTAATCTTATACAAAAAGTCGGCGATATTTATAACGAAGATTGCCACGTCGCTATCGCTCCTCGCAATGACGCTTTTTCGAATTACACGTTGGCCGCCGTCAATATTGCTTTTACCCGCTCGGCGCTGGTTACATCAAGGCTATATTCATCGGCAATGCTATTGGTCATCAATAAGATGTGATCGTTTTTATAAGCCATGCCACCATTAACACTTACACGGGCCGATGAGTGCACTTCGGTAGCGCCGGTATAATGCACCAGGTCGGCTACGTTATTTTCGGTTATGCCGCTGCCGGGCATAATAGCGATGCGGCCTGCGGCCTTTTCTATCAAGTGGGCAATTACGTTAGCGCCTTCCATGGCGGTGCTTTTACCGCCCGATGTAAGGATCCGCTCGCAGCCCATTTCAATAATATCCTCAAGTGCCTGAAACTGATCGGCGCACATATCAAACGCGCGGTGAAAAGTGACGCCAAGCCCCCACTGCCTGGCCAGGCGCACCAGTTCTGTACAGCGTTCCTTATCTACCGATCCGTCTGCCCGTAGTATACCTATCACAATGCCGTCGCAACCGGCTTCAATGCAATTGCGTATATCGGCCTGCATCACCTCATACTCCAGGTCGGTGTACAGAAAATCGCCCCGCCGCGGTCGTATCAGCACGTAAAGTTTAATGTGCAGGTGTTTGCGGGCCAATAGTATCTGGCCGTACGATGGGGTAGTACCTCCCTCGGCCAGGTTTTCGCATAATTCAACCCTTACCGCACCGCCTTGCTGCGCGGCAATGGCCGATGTTACAGAATTTGAACAAACTTCGAGTATTACAGGGAGCTTTTCGCGGTTCATAATATCATAGCAGGGGTTACGGTACTAAGCCTTATTAAGCGTAAAAAAGTTACTTGGAATGAAAGGTGCGAGCCCGGTAAAGATACTACTTTTTATCCTTGTAAAAGCTTTTGCCCGGTATCAGCAGGTCTTGCTTATTGGCGTCGCATACGGCAAAGCTAAAACCTTCCTGTATAGCATACGCGCCGTACTCACCTTTTTTATTAATGGCCAAAAAGCCTACCTGTATCTCTTTGGCAGTTTCAGGCTTCTTTTTGATGATGCGGTTAACGGCCTCTTTACAAGCATCTTCGGGCGAGTAGCCCTGGCGCATTAATTCAACTACCAAAAAGCTGCCCACGTTGCGTATCACCTCTTCGCCTACGCCGGTTGATGTTGCGCCGCCCACCTCGTTATCTACAAATAGCCCTGCGCCTATAATGGGGCTATCGCCAACACGGCCATGCAGCTTAAAGGCCATACCGCTGGTAGTACAGGCACCGCTGATGTTGCCTTTGGCATCAATAGCAAGCATGCCAATGGTATCGTGGTTGTATTTGCCACCCGGGCGGTGCTGCTGGTTTTCGATGTTCAACACGGGCGAATATTTGGCTGTTTTAAGCCATTTCTTCCATTCTTTATATGATTCGGGGGTAAGCAGCTTTTCTTTTTTAAAGCCATGTTCAACGGCAAACTGTGTAGCGCCGTCGCCAACCAGCATTACATGCGGGGTTTTTTCCATCACCAGCCGGGCTACCGATATGGGGTGCGCGATGTTTTCTATAGCGGCCACTGATCCGCAATTGCCAAACTCATCCATAATGCAGGCATCCAGTGTAACATGTCCGTCGCGGTCGGGGTAACCGGCGCGTCCAACGGTATGGTTCTTCATGTCGGCTTCGGGTATGCGCACACCGGCTTCAACAGCATCTAACGCCCGCCCGCCTTTTGACAGCGTTTTCCATGCTTCCTTATTGGCTACGATGCCAAAATCCCAGGTAGAGATCACGATAGGGAACCGGCCGGCGGCCTTGCTTGCAAAAGGTTTTGCAGGCGCATATTTTGATATAGCTGTTAAAGAAGCAGTTACAGCGGTCAGCTGTAAAAATTTACGACGGTTATACATAGAGATAAATATAATGATAGGGTGTAAATATGTATGAATGTATCAGCTTTGATACAATTGGGGGCCTCACCTAAATCCTCTCTAAAAGAGAGGACTTGAAGATATTTATTATACCCTCTCCTTTGGAGAGGGCGGGGTGAGGCTTCCTTTGGAGAGGATTTAGGTGAGGCCTAAACCTCAGTCAAAGTCCCGCTGGCAGTTAAAGCAATGCCAGGTCTTACGCGCATAAAGCGGAAATGCTGAAAGTATCAAAAATAAGAATGCTGTTAACCAATGCGCCTTTCGTTCCGTAGCTGCACCGTAACGCACGTTGCTCGACCCGCAATAGGGGCATACAACCGGCGCATGTGTTTCCTCGTCTATCTCAAAGTGATCCTGCTCGTGCAGGTCGCCGGTTTGTGCTAAAATTTCGCGGCATTTTTCAAGGTCGCGCTCAAATATTTTGAGCTTGATACCCCCAACCGCGTTGCTGTATATTGGGTTAGCTGATATGATATTATCATCGGCAATAAAACAGGGGATGCCGTTATCTTCCAGTTTGGTACGCATAATATGCGCCAGCATGGGGTCGTAATATTGCTCAAGGGTGATGATCCTGTCGTCCGGTTCTTCGGTCATTATTAAAATAACATTTGCACTAAGATACTTTGTTTTTTGTTATTTTGGGGCAATGAACCGCATCGACCGTATATCTGCCATATTGATACAGCTGCAAACCCGCAGAGTTGTAAAAGCAAGCGATATAGCTGCAAGGTTTAACATCAGCCTGCGCACGGTTTACCGCGATGTGCGCTCGCTTGAAGAAGCAGGTGTGCCCATTATTGGCGAGGCGGGAGTAGGTTACTCATTGGTAGATGGTTACCGTTTGCCACCTATTATGTTTACCCGCGAAGAAGCCACGGCTTTTTTGACTGCCGAAAAATTTGTAGAGAAAATGACCGACGCCTCTACCGCGGCGCAGCACCGCTCGGCTATGTATAAGATACGGGCTATACTAAAAACATCTGAAAAGGACCTGCTGGAAAGTATGGACAGCAGCATTGAGGTGCTAAAAAGCCAGATACAGCGCCGGGTAAACAACAATAACCACATACAAACGATATTAAATGGCATTGCTGCAAAAAAAGTGCTCTGTATCGATTACATGGCCGGTTATACCCAAACCAAAACCAACCGCCACATAGAGCCTATTGGTATTTTTTACCTGGATAGCTACTGGCACCTGATAGCCTATTGCCGCATGCGTAACGATTACCGCGACTTCAGGCTGGACCGGATATTGGGCCTTACCGAAACCGACGAGGTATTTGAAGGCAACCACCCGACACTTAAAGATTACATAGCGCAAACCGCGTCAGAGCATAAGCTGGAAACGGTTATAATAAGGGTTGATGACGGCCTAACAAATTATATAAACGAGCAGCGCTATTACCATGGCTTTGTATCTGAAAAGCAGTTTGAGGGGTACCGCGAAATGACCTTCCTGACCATCTCTATACAAGGCTTTGCGCGTTGGTTTATGATGTTCGGAGATCACGCCGAGGTGTTAAGCCCCCCGGGTTTAAAAGATAAAATAGCGGAGATAGCGGAGGGTATCATAAAACGGAATACGCCTGTTGAGGTATAAATCGGTTCGTCATGCTGAATTTATTTCAGCATCTCTCAGGACAGGTGGATAATTGCATCTTTAAAGTTGCGAGTGTGATCCCAAAATAAATTCAGAATCACGTTTAGTCCTGCTGACATACAGTTGTCAATTCGCCCCCTTTATTTGTGTTAGCAAACTATAAGTGATATAGGCTGTTAATCACACTAAAATCAAAATAAAAACATCATGGATAAGCTATCGTTAACAACGACTGTTGATTTTAAGGCACCTGCTGCCGAGGTTTGGAAGGGGTTAACAGACCCTGAGATGGTTAAGCAATATTTTTTTGGCACTACGGTAAAATCTGACTGGAAAGCAGGCAGCCCTATTACTTTTAGCGGCGAATGGGAAGGCAAAACCTACCAGGACAAAGGCACCATAAAGGAAATCATCCCCGGTAAGTATATCTTATATAGTTATTGGAGCAGCATGAGCGGCACCGAGGATAAACCCGAAAACTACGCTAATGTAAGCTACGGTTTAGCGGAAAATGATGGTGTTACTACGCTTACCCTCACCCAGGATAATATAAAGGATGAAGCCTCGAAAGAGCATTCGGAAAAGAACTGGCAAATGGTATTAGGCGGTTTAAAAAAGATCTTAGAAAAATAACCGCCGCATAGGCTGCATTTATAAACAACTATATTTAATGGATAACGAAATAACGCACCTTCCTATGTTTTACGTGGCGGGCTTAGCCGTACGAACAATAAATAAAGACGGGCGGGCAAGCCGCGACATTGGGAGCCTTTGGCAAAAGTTTACCGATGGTAATATGGCCGAAAAGCTAAACGAAAGGGAGGGCAACGAACTGTATTGCGTTTACACCGATTACGAAAGCGATCATAACGATTATTATAACGCCATATTGGGCTGCAAGGTAAGTTCGATAGAATACCTTCCCGAAGGGTTTACCGGCAAGGCTATCCCGGCGGGCAAATACATGGTATTTACGCCGGCTGGCGAGTTCCCGGCCAACATTGGCGATACCTGGCAATACATCTGGCAATCGGGTATGGAGCGTACCTACACCGCCGACTTTGATGTTTACGATGTTACCGGCAAAGCGTTTGAGGATATTGAATCGAAAGTATACGTAGCGGTAGATTGATTATTACATGGTTAACACGATTTTTTATTAAATCATTGATAATCAAATGAGTATCTCAAAAAACGGCTTAATTGTGTTAACCATGTTAACCATGATTTGGGTTGTGAAGAAGTAGCCGGTATGCTTTTACCGGCCCCCAACAGCGTGGATAATTTTATCGCTCAAACCTCATCCGTTGCCCGCTTTGTTGGCTAACAAGCTTGCCTTCTTCATAAGCCAAATTGCCTGATACAATGGTGCTCACCACCCTTGCCTTAAAGGTGTTACCCTCAAACGGCGACCAGCCGCATTTATAAAGGATATTATCTTTGTTCACTTGCCACGGGTTGTTCAGGTTTACCAGCACCAGGTCGGCCCAGTAGCCTTCGCGTATAAAGCCACGCTTTTCTACCCGGAAGATGGTTGCCACATTGTGGGCCATTTTTTCGGCCACCTGCTCCAGGGTTATTTTGCCCTGATGATAAAGTTCAAGCATGGCCGGCAGGGCGTGCTGCACTAACGGGCCGCCGCTTGGCGCCTGCAGGTAAGGTTGCGCTTTTTCTTCCAGGGTGTGCGGTGCGTGGTCAGTTGCTATCACATCTATGCGGCCGTCCAGCACCGCTTTCAATATCCCATCTCTGTCCTCCGCGGTTTTAACGGCAGGGTTCCATTTAATAAAGTTGCCCTTTGTTTCGTAGTCGGCATCGGTAAACCATAAATGGTGGATGCAGGCTTCGGCGGTTATGCGCTTGTCGGCCAGTGGTATATCGTTACTGAACAAGTGGGTTTCTTTAGCGGTAGATATATGCAGGATATGCAGCCGGGTATTGTGTTTCTTAGCCAGTTCAACCGCCATTGACGACGACAGGTAGCAAGCCTCGGCGCTGCGTATTTTGGGGTGCAGCCTTACCGGTATGTTGTCGCCAAGTAGTTGCTTGTAATGCGCCAGGTTGCTTTTGATAGTACCCTCGTCCTCGCAATGGGTAGCTATCAGCATAGGCGACTGCGCAAACAGGTTTTCAAGCGTGTGTGGGTTATCTACCAGCATATTGCCCGTTGATGAACCCATAAAAACCTTAATACCGCAAACGTTACGGGCATCGGTACGTAAAACCTCGTCCAGGTTATCGTTTGAGGCACCCATAAAAAAGGAATAGTTTGCAGGCGAATTCCGGGCGGCTATATCGTACTTATCCTGCAGCAATTGTTGTGTTAAGGCGTTTGGCACCGTGTTGGGCATCTCCATAAAAGAGGTGATGCCACCTGCAACAGCCGCGCGCGATTCAGAATAGATGTCTCCTTTATGCGTAAGGCCCGGCTCGCGAAAGTGCACCTGGTCGTCAATACCGCCCGGCAACAAATGCAGGCCTTCGGCATTAATTTCTTTATCGGCCTTTACATCAATATTGCCGGCGATCTTTTCGATAAACCCGTTTTTAACAAATAGGTCGGCCTGGGTTTGCCTTCCTTCATTTACAATAGTAGCGCTTTTAATAAGGATACTTGCCATAGCAGTAAAGGTACTGTTTTCTATTTTATCCCGGGTCAAATCTGCAACTATGCCTGTCAAAAAATGGCTTTAAACTTGGTATGGTAAACCACCTGCGTTTTATTCTTAACCGCTGATAACGTTCTTTGGGAAGCAGAACGGCTATTTACCCCAGTAATAATTAATCCCGAAAACAAAATTATCGTTAAGGCTCGCGTTTACAAAACTTCCGTGGCTCAGGTAGTTGTATTGGTAACTGATATTACCAAACCCCATATTTAAACCAACTTTTGGCGTCGGGAAAAATACTACATTAGGCCCGGCAAAGGCTGCAAAGTGGCCATCGGTAAAGTTATTGGCTATATGCGATGAGCTTATCCCTGCCTGGGGATAAATGCCAAATTTATCGGTAAGCATGCAGTAGTAGCGTATGTTAAGGGCAAGGCCAATAACATCGGTATGATACTTACTGGTATAACTATAATTTTTGGTGGGGTCGGTATCCGAATAAAAATTTGATATTTCGGTACCCGATACCCTTGAATAGCCGGGCTGTACCCCAATAGCCCATTTATCGCCTAAAAATAAACCAAACTCGGGGCTGATGTTGAACCTGATGATGTTCTTATTAAAGTATTGTGTGGTGCCGCTGTCAAAATTCACATTTTGCACGGTGCCATCTTCGTCGTAACTAAAGGTGAAACTGCCGCCAATATATTTATGACCTTTGCCCGTTTGAGCGGAAGCAGTAAAAAAAATAAAGAGCGCGGTAATTGTGGTAAGTAAAAGTTTGTTCATGTGTTAAGTTAATTGTGAGCGAAGATAAGTTTTGAAAGCTATACGCGAAATACAATGCCGATGATACAAGCAAAGTACCGGTCAATAGGTAAGCTGATCTTACTGATCGCCCAGATAGCTATTGGCATGCGCGCTTCCGCTGAATACTTATATTCAAGCCCCCTGTTTGCGCGGCAGGGGGTAAGTTTAATGCCGACTAAAAACAAAACCTTATCTTTGCCGCTATGGCTGTACCTTTCGAAGATTTTAAATTTAACCGGCAAATATTAAATGCTATTGCCGATGCCGGTTATACCGGGGCTACGCCTATACAGCAAAAAGCTATTCCGCCGATTTTAAACGGGCAGGATGTAATGGGTATTGCACAAACCGGTACGGGTAAAACCGCGGCGTATGTATTGCCTATTTTAATGAAGCTTAAATATGCGCAAGGCGAAAACCCGCGCGCACTTATTGTATCGCCCACGCGTGAACTGGCTATGCAGATAGAAGAGAATATTAAGGCCTTTGCTGTAAATACCGATTTGCGTGTAGTGGTGCTTTATGGCGGCATTGGTCCTAAAACCCAGATAGAGAACATTAAAAAAGGGGTTGATATTATTGTGGCTACACCCGGGCGTTTCCTTGACGTTTATATAGCCGGGCACATTGTTACCAAAACCATTAATACCCTGGTGTTGGATGAAGCAGATAAAATGATGGATATGGGCTTTATGCCGCAAATAAATCGAATTTTGGAGGTGGTGCCTGTAAAACGGCAGAACTTGCTTTTTTCGGCTACCATGTCTGATAAGGTACAGCAGCTTTCGTACAATTTCCTGGAGTTTCCTACGATTATCGAAGTTACCCCACAGGCAACTACCGCCGAAACGGTTGACCAGCAACTATACCACGTACCCAACGTTAAAACTAAAATAAACCTGCTTAAAGCCTTGCTTGATAAAGAGGGCGACATTAAAAAGTTAATGATATTTTGCAAGACACGCACCGCTGCCGAGGATGTTTACAAATTTTTGCTGCGCAAGTTTGGCGAAGCAGAAGTAAAGGTACTGCATGCCAATAAGGGGCAAAATACACGCATTAACTCCATTAATTCGTTTAAAAACGATGAGGTGAAAATACTGGTGGCTACCGACGTGGCATCGCGCGGTATTGATGTAAGCGACGTTAGCCACGTTATAAACTTTGACGTGCCCGTAGTGATCGAAGATTATGTACACCGTATAGGCCGCACGGGCAGGGCGTATAACTCGGGCGTGGCTATTACATTTGCCGTACCCTCTGAAGAGTATTATATCAATAAGATCCAAAAGCTGATAAGGCAAACCATACCGGTGTATAATATGCCCGATGAGGTATTTGTTGAAGAAACGCCCTATGCCGAGCGGCAAGACCAGGCCCGCGAAATAGATATGCAAAAGCGGAAGGAAGATCCTGATTTTAAAGGCGCCTTTCACGAAAAAAAATCGCTTGCGCAGATCAAGAAATTCGAGGCCGCGAAAGCCAAAAAACAACCTAACAGTGCTAACAAGAAACCAGCTAAAACCTATGGCGGAGCAAAACGATCTGACAGAAAAAAACGCTACTAAGCCATCAAAGTTCAGGATAAGCCCCCTAAACTTTGCAACCGCTGCCTTTTTTATACTGGCTGGCTATATATTTATATACGGAGCCAAAATTACCGGCAGCCCCTACGAACATTGGAGCGGCACCATTGGCCTGATATTTATTCTTTTTGGCATAGTTGTGTCATTGCTGGATATAATTTTCCGTAATTTCTTTGCCGAAACCAAAAAACTATGGATTGTAGAGCTAAGCTTTATAACTTTGGTGCTGATCATATTTTTTATGGTTAAATAATTATTAGATGTGCAGTTTCAAATGTGCAGATATGCAGATGGGAAATCGCTAAATCATTAATTCAATAAATCACTAATTAAAAAATGAAAACCGCTGAAATAAAGCTTACCATACAACTCGACGATAACAACATTCCCGAAAACATTATGTGGGAGTCAACCGATTCTAAAAACAAAGAGGCTTTGCCTGTAAACGCAATGATGTTATCGCTTTGGGATAAAAGTTATCAAAATACGCTCAAAATCGACCTTTGGACAAAGGATATGCCCGTTGATGAGATGAAACGTTTTTTTTATGAAACCCTGCAAACCATGGGCGATACCTTTTTACGGGCAACCGGCGAAAAGAATATCGTAGAAGATCTGCGCGATTACTGTGCCCACTTTGCCGATAAAATGGAGATAAAAAAATAAGCTATGCGCCCTGCATCACTTTTGTTACTGTCAGGTTTTATAATGGTAATTGTGGCAACCTATTGCCCAATGCTGCGTCCGTTTCATTTATTTAACATGAATGTTTATAAGCTTAACCAGCCTTACGGCGTTTGCATTATGCTGGTTGGCGTTATAGGCATACTTTGCACCGTGCTTAATCAGGTTAAAATTGCCCGCGTGGTGGCGTGGGTAGCCCTGGTTTTGGTAACGCTTCTTTATATTGCGGCGTTGCTAAAGGTAAAAGCCAGCTTTAGCTTTATACCGTTTAAGGGCATAAACGGGTTCCTCACCAGGCAAATTGCATTTAAGTGGGGCTGGTATGTATTATTTGCCGGGCCTACAATAGCCGTAATAGGTGCTTTAAGTTCAAAAGAACGTACGTACAACGAAGGCAGATAACTGTTTACCTCCTAATTGTTTATTACTCAATATTATTTTGGGTGCAAATATTTTTAAACATATTTGCACCACATTAAACTACCTCATATCCTATGTTCAAGCTTAATTTTCGCAATCAGGTATTAGCTGGCTTTGCCATATCTATTCTGCTTGTATTAATTGTTGGCGTACTTTCCTTTAAAAGTATAAAGCAATTAGAGGACGATACCGTTTGGGTTAACCACACACAAAAGGTTATAAGAACCACCAATAATTTAATGCAATTGCTTATCGATGGCGAAACGGGCATGCGCGGCTATGGCGCCACCGCAAACAAAAGCTTTCTTGACCCATACAACGAGGCAGTACCGCGAATTACCGAAAGCCTGAACCAGTTGACCGAACTGGTGGCTGATAACCCATCGCAAATTAAAAGGGTCGATTCGCTTAAGACGATAGTAAACCGCCAGCTGGTTATCCTGAAAACAAATATCGAAACCCGCGAAACAAAGGGGCTTGATTATATGGTGGCCAATAAAATGTTCTTTAAAGGAAAAGGGAACATGGATAGTATCCGCGATATCAACAGCCGCGTAGTAGAAACTGAAAACAGCCTGCTGGCCGAGCGCAAGGCGGCATCTGACAAGGCTTCCAGGGAGGCGATAATTGTAATTGCAATTGGCAGTGGCATATTCCTGCTTATTGTCGTGATCATGTTCTTTTACATACAGGCAACTTTTGCACGCCAGAAAAAGGTAGAGGAAGAAGTGCGTATAGCCAATATCGAACTGGAAAAAGTACTTGCCGAAAACGAGGCCAAAAACTGGCTGTTAATAGGCAGCGGTAACATTAACGAGAAAATGCAGGGCCAGCAAAGCGAAAAAGAGCTGGCAAACAATATATTATCCGAAGTTTGCAAATATTCAAACGCCCTTACGGGCACCCTATATCTTCATAACGAGAACGAAGAACAACTTGATCTGTATGCCTCGTATGCTTTTAACGATCCGGCCGCTTTAAAACAATCCATCCGCATATCCGAGGGTTGGATAGGCCAGGCTGCCAGCGACGAAAAGGCCGCCATAGTTAAGGGTAAACTGAACGATAAACTGCTGTTAAGCTCATCAATATTAGAAGACGAGCTTGTAGAAACCTTTATAATACCTTTCTTTTTTGATAAAAAACTAAAAGGTGTTATCGAACTTGGTTTCCGTAACCAGGTGCCCGACCAGGTTAAAGAATACATATCGTTGATATCAAACGATATTGGTATAGCGGTAAACACGTCGCAGGCTCGTACCATTATGCACGATCTGTTTGAAGAAACCCAGCAGCAGGCCGAAGAACTGGAAGCACAGCAGGAAGAAATGCGGGTAACCAACGAAGAACTGATGAATAAAACAGAAATGTTGCAGGCATCAGAAGAAGAGCTGCGTGTGCAGCAGGAAGAGTTGCGAACCATTAACGCCGAACTGGAAGAAAAAGCAAGCCTGCTTGAAGAAAAGAACCAGGCCATTGAAGAGGCCCGCCAATCCATCAGCATTAAAGCGAACGAGTTGGAAACCACAGGCAGGTATAAATCAGAGTTTTTGGCTAATATGAGCCACGAACTGCGCACCCCGCTAAACAGTATTCTGGTGCTGGCCCGTATTCTCAAAGACAACAAACCGCACAACCTGTCCGAAGATCAGATCAAATACGCAAGCGTTATATTTAATGCCGGCAACGACCTGCTTACGCTGATCAACGACATCCTCGACTTGTCAAAAATTGAATCGGGTAAGCTGGATATGCAAAACGAAGATATCCGTGTGAGCGATATACTGGCCGATATGCAATCGCTTTTTGCCGAAGTTGCAAGCAACAAACACATCAATTATACCACCCAGCTATCAGATGTGCCGCAAACGATATATACTGATAAGGTAAGGGTAGAGCAGGTATTGAAAAACCTGCTGGCGAACGCGTTTAAGTTTACGCCCGAAGCTGGTACCATCACCATAAACGCTGTTGCAGGCCCCCGCGAAAACACCATTAGCTTTAAAATAAAAGACTCGGGCATAGGCATCCCGGCCGAAAAGCAGAAGCTGATCTTCGAGGCGTTTCAACAGGCCGACGGTTCAACAAGCCGCAAATACGGCGGTACCGGGTTAGGCCTGTCTATCAGTCGCGAACTGGCTTTACTGCTGGGCGGCACAATTACCCTTAGCAGCGAGCCGGGCAAGGGCAGCGAGTTTGTGCTTACCCTTCCGTTTAAGGCTAAAAATACCGAACCGCACGAAAACAGCGTGCCAACAGTTGAAACTTATCAGCCGACCACCTTCCTGGAAACGATAGTTAAAAAATCTTCTGACCCAGACCACGAGCCCTTTGTGATCATTGTTGAGGACGATAAAAACTTTGCCAACATCCTGCAGGATTACGCTCAGGAGCATGGATTTAAATCTACAGTGATAAGCGAAGGCACCAACGCTGTTGAAGCCATTAAGGAGCAGCAGCCTGACGCGGTTATCCTGGATATCATGCTGCCGGGCAAGGATGGCTGGCAGATATTGAAAGAGTTAAAGCACGATGAGGCGACTTTGCATATCCCTGTGCATTTAATGTCGGCCGGCGAAGCCGCGGCAAACCGTGTACGTAAAGAAGGCGCAATTAGCTTTTTGAAAAAGCCGGTAAGCACCGAAGCCCTTGATAAGCTGTTTGGTGATATTGTGGCCAACAGCGATACCCGTGTTACGCAAATATTGTTGGTAGAAGACCATAAGGCGCAAAGTCAGGCGCTTAAAGAGTTGATGCAGAGCCGCGGCATAACCGTAGATGCCGCGTTTGACGGCGAGTCGGCATTCCGGATGCTGCACCAGAACGAATACCAGTGCGTTATACTTGACCTTAACCTGCCTGATATATCCGGGCTCGACCTGTTAGACAAGATCAAGGAGGTTGATAAATTTGCTTCCCTGCCGGTTATCATCAATACGGCTATGGAACTTGATAAAACATCGGTAAACAGGCTGATGCAGTATGCCAACGCTATGGTGGTAAAAACCAGCAAATCATCAGACAGGCTGATAGACGAAGTAAACCTGTTTTTGAACAAGATAAGCGAATCGGGCATTCAGCCCGGAGCAAACCCGGGTAAAATTAAAACCACCACCAAAGGTAAAGAAACCATTAAAGGCAAGAAGGTACTTATTGTTGATGACGATATGCGCAACATCTTCGCCCTGAGCAGCGCCCTTGAAAGTTATGACCTTAACGTGGTGATTGCAAACGACGGTGAAGAGGCTATAGCTAAGCTGGAAGAGATAACCGATATTGATATTGTGCTGATGGATATCATGATGCCGAAAATGGACGGTTACGAAGCCACAAGACATATTCGTAAACAAAACAAATGGGCTAAGCTTCCTGTTATTGCGTTAACCGCAAAGGCCATGAAGGATGACCGTGAAAAATGCATAGCAGCCGGCGCTAACGATTATATTACTAAACCGGTTGATATGGATAGGCTGATATCCTTAATGCAGTTGTGGCTGGATAGCTAACATATGAAGGTACTGCCAACTAAAGACACCATAACAAGCGCGCAACTAAACGAACTTATAGATATTGTAAAAACTATCCATGGGTTTGATTTTAGTGATTATACCGAAGCCTCCTTTAAGCGAAGGCTTGCCCGCATCATGATGTTGAAAAAGCTGGAATTTTACGATCTTAAACATATACTGGTAAATAATCCCGAATTTTTTCAGGAATTTTTAGAAGAAATTACGGTAAATGTTACCGAAATGTTTCGCGATCCGGCGTTTTATAAGGCCTTAAAAACCCAGGTAGTACCATACCTGTCAACCTATCAGAATATAAAGATATGGAGTGCGGGATGTTCGTCGGGCGAAGAGGTTTACTCAATGGCAATTTTGCTTAACGAGGAAAAGCTGCTAAAAAAAACATTTATATACGGTACGGATATAAATGCCGGTGTACTTAACGAGGCCCGAAAAGGCATATACAGCCTGCGCAAATTGAAAAGTTATGCCGAAAACTATTTGTTTACAGGCCTTCCCGGCTCGTTGACCGACCATTTTACCATTATGTACGATGCCGCGGCCATCCACAGCGAACTGAAGCAAAACACGCTTTTCTCGGTCCACAACTTAATATCTGATACCGGTTTTAACGAATTTCAGATGATAAGCTGCCGCAACGTGTTTATTTATTTTGAAACCGAATTGCAATACAAGATACTCGACCTGTTTTACAAAAGCCTTTGTCCGCTGGGCTACCTTTGTTTAGGTAACAAGGAAACCATCCGTTCAGAGGTTTTTCGTAAAAAGTTCAAGGTCATCAACCAAAAAGAAAACATATACCAAAAAATTGGCTCTTGATGATGAAATAAGGAACCGTTGGGCGCAATCGCGCATACTGCTTTTAGGCGGTTCGGCGGGGTCATTTAAACTTTTGTTCCGGCTGGTAAAGTTGTTCCCAAAAAACCTGAACAAAACGGTAATTATCGTTATCCACAGAAAAAAAAATTTTTTTAGCGAAATTGAAAAACTGTTCGCAGAGAATAGCCGTATGTTGCTTCGGGAAATCAGCGACAAGGAGCCGGTAGAACGCAACGTAATTTATATTGCACCGCCTAATTATCATACACTGATGGAGAATGAAGGTTTTTTTAGCCTTGATGTATCTGATTCGGTGTGGTATTCAAAGCCATCTATCGATGTTACTTTTGAGAGTGTTGCCGATGTTCACGGAAGCCGTGTTACTGCCGTTTTATTGTCGGGCGCTAACCAGGATGGGGCAGCGGGTTTATTAAAATTACGCCGGAAGGGGGCATTAACAATAGCGCAACACCCCGACGACGCAGATATGATAGAAATGCCCCAGGCGGCCATTGATTTGGGTGCTGCCGAATACATTTTACGAACAACCGAGATTTTTGAACTGCTTGAGAAATAACATAACCCCTACAACTTTATTTCACCTTAATGACCCCTGTAAATATTCTTATTGTTGATGATAGGAAGGAAAATATAATAGCGCTTGAGGCCCTGCTTAACCGCCCGGATATACAATTATTCGCCACTACATCGCCAAACGACGCGCTTAAAATAGCATGGGAGAACCCCATTGACATAGCGCTTATTGACGTTCAGATGCCCGAAATGGATGGCTTTGAACTGGTACAAATGCTTAAGGCTAACCCCCGTACAAAAAATATACTCATTATTTTCGTTACCGCAATTTCCAAAGAATCAAAGTACGCCGTTAAAGGCTTTGGAGCAGGCGCTGTAGATTATTTGTATAAACCGCTCGATCCGTACATTACATATGCCAAGGTTGATGCCTTTATACAACTGGCGCGGTCGCAGAATGATATCCGGCAAAAGAACAACGAGCTTGAAGATTTTGCAATAGTAGTTAAAAACAGTGCTGATATTATATGTGCCGTTGATGCCGAAAATTTTAGGATAAAGTCTGTAAACCCGGCCGTTGAAACTATTTTGGGCCACAAGCAAGCTGCCGTTTTAGGTACCAGTATCATTGATCTGGCCATTGATACCGACCAGCCCGTGTTCAGGAAAAAACTGGGCGAAATTGTTAAGGACAACAAAAGTTTTGCAGTATCCGAACTTCAGTTCAATACCTTTGATAAGCATGTTATATGGGTAGAGTGCCGTGCTTCGTACCGTAATAAGACTATCTTTATCAACATTAGCAATATCTCGCCTCAAAAAAGTTATCAGTTACAGCTTATTAAATCAAAAGAAGCGGCCGAGTACGGTAAAAAAGTAAAAGAGACCTTTTTGGCTAACATGAGCCATGAGTTACGCACGCCGGTTAACGGTATAATTGGCTTAAGCAGCTTGCTGCGCAAAACACCCCTTAACAACCAGCAGAACAACTTGCTGGATATGCTCGAAACATCATCACGTTCATTATTGGGCGTTATTAACGATGTGCTTGATATAAGCAAGATGGAGGCAGGTAAACTCAACATCGTTCGTTCGCCAAATAACATTAAAGCCATCGTTAACTCGGTTGCGGGTTTATTAAAATTTAATGCGGATGAAAAAGATTTAGAGTTTATAACCGAAATAGACAACGACATACCCGAAACTTTAATGGTCGACTCGTTGCGGTTAAACCAGATATTGATGAATTTGCTAAGCAACGCTATAAAGTTTACTGATAGGGGATACGTTAAACTTAATGTATCCGTGCTGCAAAAATCAAACAATAAAGTGAAACTCAAGTTTAGTGTAGAGGATACCGGTATTGGTATACCGCCTGCACGATTGTCGAAGATATTCGAGTCGTTTGAACAGGCCGAAGACGATACCTCTAATAAATATGGAGGTACCGGTTTAGGCCTTGCTATTGTTAAGCGGCTGATCGAACTAAAAGGAGGCGAGCTTACAGTAAGCAGCAAACCCGGCACCGGCAGCATATTTAGTTTTGTAAATTGGTTTGCTATAGCAAACCACCCTCAGGTTCCTAAAATGGTTAAAACAAGCACTAAACTGGCCCCGTTTTTAAACACAAGTGTTTTGGTTGCAGAAGACAATTTGATAAACCAATTTATGGTGACCAAATTGCTAAAGGACTGGAATGTAAAGGTTGAGATTGTTGATACAGGCGATAAAGCTCTTGAAAAGTTAAAAGAAACGCGTTACGACCTGGTGCTGATGGATACGCATATGCCGGGGCTAAGCGGCTACCAAACTGCCCGGGCTATCCGTACGGAGTTTGAGGAGCCCATGCGCAGTATACCTATAATATCGCTATCCGCGTCGGCATTTGAGCACGAGCAGCTCGAAGCGATAGCTGCCGGCATGAATGATGTATTGTCGAAACCCTTTGAAGCACATGAGTTGCACGCCAAAATAGCAAAGGTTTTAAAAGACAAAAAGATGGCTAAAAGGGCAGTTTAATTTGGCCTTTGCCCATAACGCGCGCTTCGTGGTCTAACAGCCATTGCTTGCGCCATAAGCCGCCTGCATAACCTGTTAAGCTGCCGTTGCTGCCCACAACGCGGTGGCATGGCACAATTATCCACAAATTGTTTTTGCCGTTTGAAGCCGCAATGGCGCGTATGGCCAGCGGGTTGTTCATCAGGGTTGATTGCTGGCCGTAGGTAATGGTGCTGCCATACGGTATTTTTAACAACTGCTGCCAAACCTGTTGCTGAAAAGCCGAGCCAGGCTGGTTTAACGGCAGGTCAAATTCTTTCCGGTCGCCGGCGAAATACTCGTCTAATTGTTTTATAGCCTCTTTCAGCAACGGCGAATCAGTTCCGGTTTCTTGCAACCCCTCTTCATCGCGAATGGATACCTTGGTGATATATGTATCATCAGCAGTGATAAGGGCAATACCTACAGGGGTGCGGTGGTAAACCTGGTACATATTATTGCTGTGCTTTTGTAAGCGATTTTAAATACACCTTGCTCATTTTACCGCCTATAAATTTTGCCGGTAAAAAGTTCATGAATACGTTCCCGATGCGGTTTAGCAAGCCCGGCACATAGTTATATTTACGGGTAATTAACGCGTAGATCGCCTCTTTTGCAGCTTCGCTAACGGGCATCAGCCAGCCTTTAAGCTCGTTGAACTTGGTGTTGTCGGTCATCTCGGTAGCTATGCCGCCAGGCGCAAAAACCGTTATTGAGAAAGCAGGGTTGGTTAACTCGTTATGCAGTGCATTGCCAAACGCGGTTATAAACGCCTTGGTTGCCGAGTAAGCCGCCTGGTAGGGCACCGGGAAAAAACCTGCCATGCTCGATACCAGCATCAGCCCGCCTTCGGTGCCGGGTTTATCAAAATATTTTACAAGGCTGTTGGTCATGCGTACCACGCCTATTACGTTTGTTTTAAGGATGCTTTCAAAGTTATCCCAGGGTAGCTCCGTATGCCTGCCAAAGTAGGTTACGCCCGCGTTTAAAATGGCGGCGTAAAGGTTATTATCGGCAATGCTTTCAGCAATTACCCGGTCGGCCTGTTCGGGGATAGAAAGGTCGGCCACGATAACTTTTACTTTAATACCCGCGGCCTGTTCCAGTTCGGCCTTCAGCCGGTTCAGGTTATCGGCGCGGCGGGCGGCAATAATAAGGTTGGCTTTATGCACGTTTGCCAGCTGCCGGGCCATTTCCTGCCCAAGCCCGCTTGATGCGCCCGTTACCAATACCCATTTATTATTCAACTGCAGGTTTTTCATTTTGCTAAGTTATTCTTTTAGTCGGAAAGACCGAAAGTCGTAAGACAGGAGCCCGATCGTTAAAGATATTTTTCTTTCGGACATTCCGGTTTCCGGACTTTCTGACTTCACGGACTTTCGGACTTTTTACCTTTCTTTGCAGTATGAAACTGGCCGGGCAAACTATCGAACTTTTAAAGAAGGAGATCATCCTGGAATGGCGTTCAAAATACGCTTTTAACGGTATCCTGCTATATATCGTTTCTACCGTGTTTGTTTGTTATATTTCCTTTAACCTAAATCCCGGTTTTAAAGAAAGCACCGGCTACGCCATTGTGTGGAATATCCTCTTTTGGATAATTATGCTCTTTGCATCAGTAAACGCTATTGCCAAAAGCTTTTTGCAGGAAAGTAAGTCGCGCTTGCTGTATTACTATTCCATTGCCCACCCGCAAGCTATTATATTATCAAAAACCATTTACAACGCCTTACTCATGGCATTGTTAAGCATATTGGCCCTGCTGGTTTATATGCTGTTTTTCCCTAACACCGTAAACGATCTCCTGTTTTACTTTACAACCGTGATGCTGGGGAGTATAAGTTTTTCTACCGTGTTTACCATGCTATCGGGCATAGCATCAAAGGCGGGCAACAATGGTACGCTCATGGCCATACTAAGCTTCCCGGTTATTATACCGGTAATACTTTTGCTGGTAAAAGTAAGCAAAGCTGCCATGGATGGCATAGACCGCAGCCTCAGCCTGGGCAGCATTGGCGTGCTGGTGGCCATAAACGTTATTGTTATTGCCTCATCTTTAATATTGTTTCCATACCTGTGGCGCGACTGATGCTTTCGTTACCATTATATCGTTTAGCTGTTTGCCGGTGGTGTTTTTTACTGGTTTGTATTGGCTGGGGTTTTAGTGCCGGCGCGCAATCAATAATCAATGGCAAGGTGGTTAGTTCGGCATCAAACGAGGTTGTACCAAAGGCCAGCGTATTTCTAAACAACGCCACATTTGGCACCGCAACTAATGACGACGGTACGTTTACTTTAAGCGGCGTTAAGCCGGGGCAGTATGACCTCATCGTATCAACCCTTGGGTATGAAGAATACACGCAAAAAGTACAGGTGGGGCAGGGGCCCATAACCGTTAACATAGCGCTTACGCCAAAAGTAATGATGATGCGCGAGGTGGTAATTACCAGCAACGCCGACTGGAAAAAGAACTTTGAACAATTTAAAAAAGACTTTATAGGCGTAACGGATAATGCGAAATACTGCAAAGTGGAAAATCCCCGGGTGCTCAGCCTTTCGTATATCCGTAAAACACAAACGTTAGAAGCATCGAGTGATGAGTTTTTGGTGGTGAACAACGATGCGTTGGGATATAAAGTGAAATTTTTACTGAGGGATTTTAGCAGCAATAATATTACCCGCACTATAAATTACTCCGGCCGCGTGCTTTTTGAAGAGTTGCCGGGCACCGCAGCGCAAAAGCAAAAGTGGAAGACCAGGCGCGATGAAGCATACTATGGCTCGGCCCAGCACTTTTACCGGTCGCTGTATAAGAACCGCCTCTCGCAGGAAGGTTTTGTGATATACGATTTCAGCAGAACCCTTGACCCAAACCGGCCGCCCGAAGCGCTGATACAAAAAAAGCTGAAAGCGTTCAGGATGGTTAATCGCGACTCGACTATCTATTGGCTGGGGAAGGAGAACATGCCCAAATGGTACCAAGAGCACCTTACTAAACCACCTTTAACCGCTTACGCGGTTCTGCGCAAACCGCCGCAAGAAGGTTTGTTTGTATTAACGTTTCCCAATTACCTGTACGTTGTTTATACCAAAAAGCACGAAACCGAAGATTTCAAAGACCTTTACCGCCCGCTGGATATGGAAAATTTTGAAACCAGTGTTATCACCTTATTAGCCCCGATAGTGGTATTTGATATGAACGGAACAGTGGTGGCTGATAGTCCGCTTTATGAAGGCACATGGTCAAAGGCCAAGCTGGCTAATTTATTGCCGGTTGATTACGAGCCGTCGGACGGGGCAGGGAATTAGTGAATTTCTCAACCACGTCATTGCGAGGAACGAAGCAATCTCTTCACATGTTTAGCGGCGATGCAATAGTCGGGAGATTGCTTTGTTCCTCGCAATAACGCGTGGAAAGATGGGCGCAGTATCACACAAACCCAAAACCCTATCAATCTTTCAATTCAACATACCTGCGTAAATAACTTATTATAATTGATATGCATGCATAATGAAACATTGCTAATAATAGCGCAGTATGCTTAAATCAACCTATCTAATTATTACATTTGCTGCCATAATTTATATATGAAATTTATTTATCAAACCTGGTGGAAAGTATTAGCCGTTGCAGTGATCTTTTACACGCTTGTAGCCGGGTTTCTGCTGGGTGTGCCAAGGTTGCCCATCATGCACGAAACCATACGTAACACCTACTTCCACGTACCCATGTGGATAGCTATGTTCACGGTGTTCACTATATCCGTAATCTACAGTATAAAGTACCTGCAATCCGGCAAGGAAGAGCATGACATGATTGCGGTTGAATGCGCTAATACAGGGACCTTTTTCTTTGTATTAGGATTGATCACAGGCATGCTGTGGGCACGTTATACCTGGGGCGAGTACTGGAGTAACGACCCCAAGCAAAACAGCGCCGCTATTGCCTTTTTGCTGTATTGCGCATACCTGGTGCTGCGAAACTCGATAGACGAGGAGCAGAAACGTGCCAAAATATCGGCCATATACAACATTTTCGCTTTCCCGGTAATGGTGGTGCTCATTATGGTGCTGCCACGCCTAACCGACTCGTTGCATCCCGGCAACGGCGGTAATCCGGCATTTGGTAAGCTGGATATGGATAACCGTATGCGAATAGTGTTATACCCGGCATTTATTGCCTGGGCGCTTATAGCCGTATGGATAGCTACTATACGTTACCGCATCCGTTTAATTGAATATAAAAAGAACGCTATCAATTAATATTAAACCTCATGTGCGCCGCTCGAAAAGTAAACCTACACATGATCGCTTATCACCATTAAAATAAATTGCCCTGATGAAAAAACTTATTTCCGTACTACTGATGCTGCTTTGCTTTGTTGCCGTAAAAGCACAAAACGGAGCTTCTGTTGAAATGGCCGATAAAATGCGCAGCGAAGGCAAAATTTACGTGGTAATTGGCACCATAGTAATAGTATTTGCCGGGATAACTATTTACCTGTTTAGCATTGACAGGAGATTGAGAAAAATCGAGAAAGAAAAGTAAATCAAAAGCATGGCCTGTGTTGTTTAAACCTTGTTTTAGGGAGCATATAGCCACATGTGTAAGCGATACACTAACATTAAAAATTTGCATTATTGATAAAATTTATACCAAATTTGTGCACTTTTTTAAGGAATTAATTATTTATCCAATTCTAAATTATGAATATCAATAATCCGACTGCAAATCAGGATACGCACTTTTTTGGTGACGTATGTAAAAACTTTGATCATGCAGCGCAGTTTACCCAGCACGATGCCGGTTTGTTAGACCAGATCAAATCATGCAACAGTGTTTACCGTTTTCGTTTCCCTATACGCAAAGGCAATGGCTTTGAAGTGATAGATGCATGGCGTGTAGAGCACTCGCACCACCAGTCGCCAACCAAGGGCGGTATCCGCTACAGCGAAATGGTGAACGAGGATGAGGTTATGGCCCTTGCAGCCCTGATGACCTACAAATGCGCCATTGTAAACGTGCCATTTGGCGGTGCAAAAGGTGGTATTAAAATAAACCCTAAAAACTACACCGTTGGCGAGTTAGAGAATATTACCCGCCGTTATACCGTAGAGCTTATTAAAAAGAACTTTATTGGCCCCAGCATTGATGTACCTGCGCCTGACTATGGATCGGGCGAGCGCGAAATGAGCTGGATTGCCGATACCTATGCCACCATGAACCCCGGCCAGCTTGACGCTTTAGGCGCCGTAACCGGTAAACCCATCGCTTTGCATGGTATTGCGGGCCGCCGCGAGGCTACCGGCCGTGGTGTGGCCATTGCCATACGCGAGTGTGTAAGCGTTGGCGAGGATATGCAGAAGCTTGGCCTTACTGCAGGTTTATCAGGAAAAAAGATAATTGTACAGGGCTTAGGTAACGTGGGGTACTATTCTGCAAAGTTCTTGTCGGAGTTTGGTGCCATCATAGTAGGGCTTTGTGAGTTTGAAGGCGCTATTTATAACGAGGATGGCCTGGATGTAGAAGCTGTTTTTCAGCACCGCAAATCAACCGGCTCTATCTTAGGTTATGCAGGCGCCAAACAAGAGTTTAAAAACACCATGGACGGCCTGGAGCAGCCATGCGACATTTTAGTGCCTGCCGCCTTAGAGAACCAGATAACCGCCGAAAACATTGGCAGCATTAAGGCAAAGATCATTGCCGAAGGCGCAAACGGGCCGACCTCGCCCGAGGCTGAGGCTGCATTCTATAAAAACGGTGGTATGATCATCCCGGATATGTACGCCAACGCCGGCGGTGTTACCGTATCATACTTTGAGTGGTTAAAAAATCTTAGTCACGTTGCTTTTGGCCGCATGAACCGCAGGTTTGAAGAAAACTCGAACCTTAACCTGGTAAACATGGTTGAAGGCATTACCGGTACATCATTAACACCTATTCAACGTTCAACCATCATTAAGGGTGCGTCGGAACTTGAACTGGTGAACTCCGGTTTAGAGGATACCATGATCCGTTCATACCACGAGATACGCGAGATATACAAAAACAACCCCAAGGTTGAAACTCTGCGTAACGCGGCAATGGTGGGCGCTATCAACAAAATAGCGGTATCGTACCAAAACCTTGGTGTGTGGCCGTAAATAGAGATTAGAGAAAGGAGATTAGAGATTAGTTTCCGTTTCGATCATAAAAAAAGAGCGCTCAAAAGCGCTCTTTTTTTATGGCTGCCAGGGATTAATATTATATTCAAGCCAAATTATAGCCGTATGCCTAAACTTCTTTTAATGGTTTTTATAACGTTGGTGGTTACCGGCAAGCCGAAGGGAGCGGCACCGCAATACCGGGCCAAACCTAAAGCGATTGAACACAACGCTTTCATCAAAACTGCACTGGCGCCCTCGGTTGCTGATACAGTATTAGATGTTATCAAGGCCGTTGTCGACGGCCGGCAATACACTATCCGCAGGACTGTGCAAGCCGGCTTAATATTGCTTAATTCAAAAGAAGAGATCATTTTCCGCGACTCGGCATACATAAGCGACGCGAAATTTAAAGATTTTAATAACGATGGCTATAAAGATATCTGGATAGTAAGACCGGGCAACGTTCCAGGCTTAAGAGGGTTATTGCTGTATAACAAAACCTCCAAAACCTTTATTGAGGTAACCGACTTTGACCGTTTCCCTGCGCCGGAAGCAATAAAGGGTACCCGCTATTATTACTCGTACCATCGCAGTGGCTGTGCCGATATGAACTGGACGAGCGACCTGTTCTACCTCAAGAACTACAAGCCTGTTAAAATTGGCACCATAAACGGTTTCGAATGTGCCGACAGCGAAATAAAAAATGGAATATATATTTACAGGGTTATTGGCGGAAAGAACATTAAAGTGAAGCAAATGAATATCACCGTTATCAATAACCATACAAACTATAAATGGGGTTTTGTAAAAGATTACTGGCACCAAAACTACAAGCTGTTTTTGTAACCTTTCCCAAACCAATCTTATTTTATGTTAACGAATGTTAACAGATACGCCTGATTGCTTTTTGGCACACTACTTTTATTCCGATCAACCCAAACAGCAATGAAAACCAAACTTAAAATTGTATTTCTTTTAGCCGCCGTTGCCTTAGCAGGTGTTATTTTATTCCAGGCATATTGGAGCTTTAATGCCTTTAAATTAAACAAACAACGTTTTGACGATGATATAGACGTGGTGATGCAGCGCGCGCTTGACAGCTGTAGAAAAGACTATTTCGATTCTGTACGCGTGGTAATGGTAAGGCGCCTTTCAGATCCCGGTACACATATTAAAATAGATACCATCATGGGGCGCGATACAGCCCACGTGGCCCTACAGATAGCCATAAAAAATAAATACACCGGTTTAGGAGAACCTTACAGCACCACCGTACCGGTATACGATTATTACAGGCAGAAAATAAACCATAAAGCCACCGTGCCTGAAGTTTTAACGGAAATGTCGTTTTACGTACCGCATTTAAGGGATGAGCTCTTGCTTTTATTAGGGATGGAGGATGCTATGAAAAGCAATACGGGTAACCAGGGCTTGCACAACGGAATTTTTGAACTACCTGAAAATTACCGGAGTGCTGATAGTATAAAGCTATACGAGTATTACAGCAGAGAACTGGATAAGTTACACCCGCGCGCCGAATTTGAACTGCATTTCTCTGACAAGCCGATAGCGGCCACTGTAACCAGTGTGCCAAAGCCGTTTTCGATGCTGTGGCACTCTTCACCACAGCCTGTTGCTGTAACTGCCGCTCAGACAAATCATGCTAACGAGCTTATGTACAGCGAAACTGAACAATACGCCTACAAGTATCACGGCTTTTTATTTCTGCAGCATAATGAAAAGAACACCTTGTATGTACGCGCTGTGTTTGACCGTGCACAGGTAGGAGTTTTAAAAGAAATGATATTGCCCTTGTTACTTTCGGGTTTACTCATATTATTTACCATATTCTGTTTTTACTATATCATCCGCACCATGGTAAGGCAAAAAAAATTAACGGGGCTAAAGGACGACTTCATCAACAACATGACCCACGAACTGAAAACGCCTATAGCTACTATAACCGTTGCAATTGAGGGACTGCAAAAGTACAATGCCTTAAGCGACCCGGAAAAGACGCAGCGTTACCTGCAAACCTCGCGCAACGAGCTTGCCCGCCTTAATGACCTGGTAAGTAAAGTACTGAACGTGGCGGCATTTGAAAGCAAGCAAATAAACCTGCATAAGGAGCAGGTACAGATTGACCGGTTGATGGATGACGTGATCTTGTCAGAAAAGTTAAAAGCGGGTAAAAAGGTCGACATCAGTTATAATAACCCGGAAGGAATCATTACTATCGTAGCTGACAGGACGCATCTTCGGAATGTAATGACCAATATTGTTGATAACGCCATTAAATACAGCGACGAGCCTGCCGAAGTTAAAATAAACCTGTCGAGCCATAACGGTAACGCGGTGTTTTCTATAAAAGATAACGGTATTGGCATACCGGCCGCGCACGTCCGTCATATATTTGATAAGTTTCACCGGGTGCCGGCCGGTAATGTACATAATGTAAAAGGTACCGGTTTAGGTTTAAACTACGTAAAATACATTATACACGCGCATGGCGGCAGCATTAGGGTAAAAAGTCAGCATGGAGCGGGCAGCGAATTCATTATAACCCTACCTTTAAAAAATGGATAAGATTTGTGTATTATTAGCGGAAGACGAACTATCCCTGGCGCATATTGTACGCGAAAGCCTGGAAGAGAGCGGTTTTGAGGTTATATTATGTGCTAACGGCGAGCAGGCCCTTCAAAAATACCGCGACAAAAAACCCGACATCCTGGCGCTTGATGTGATGATGCCTAAAGTTGACGGCTTTGAAGTTGCACGAAGGATACGCCAAGCAGATAAACTGACACCGATCATTTTCCTTACCGCACGCTCGCAGCCGAAAGACGTGGTAACAGGTTTTGAAAGCGGCGCAAATGATTATTTGAAAAAACCATTCAGTGTAGAGGAATTGATTGTTAGGATAAGGGTATTACTAAGCACCAACCGCCTGCTGGATAAGCCAAAAGCGCTGAAGGAAATTTACAGGATAAGCGATTTGTTTTTTAATCCCCAAAAAAATACACTGCAGCAAGGTATAAACACATGGCAAATTACCGCCCGCGAGAGCGAGATACTGCACATGTTATGCAAATACCAGCACCAGGTAATCCCGCGTAAGACATTATTGGATGCCATATGGGGCGACGATAGTTTCTTTAACGCACGCAGCCTGGATGTGTTTATTACTAAATTGCGCCGCCATCTGCAAGCCGACCCCAATATTCAGCTCATGAACATTCGCGGGGTGGGGTATAAGTTGGTATGGTAAAGGGGGACGTATAAACGCGCCCCCTTTCAAAACCATTGCGTATTACAGTTATTTTAACAATAGCTATACATCCGCAATAAAAGGTGCCTGTTTTATATATTCTCCGTTTTTAAGGGCCTTTATCATGAACAAGGCCAGGCTGGTAGCGCTGATGCTACTGCCCTGGCAATCAACCAGGCTAACAGTTATGGCCCTTGAATCGTCGGTTTGATCTATCAACGGCAGGCGTATCATCGTCCAGTCGGTCTTACTGTCCGCCAGCAGCTGGTATTCTACCTGCCTGTCTTTTGTAGTGGCCGGATAATTCTCGTACATCCAATTGGTGCCAAATTGGGTTTGGGCGCTTTTATGGTCATTTGGTGTGTCTACATTTAAACCGGCAATGGTGATATACCTGCTGATGTTAACGGTGTGCATCGCTTTCAGAATATTCCGGGCGGCATCGCTAAAAATGGAGGGTTCGCCAACCGGCTGACTTAAGCAGCTTAGCACTGCATCACATCCCGTTAAAAGGGTGTAAATAGCGTTATAATCTCTCGCGTCGCCTTTAATAACTTCAATATGCGGGCTTTCCAAGCTTAAAATTTCGGGCTTACGATGCAGTAATTTTATCCGGAAGTTTTTTAGCAATAATTGTTTAACCAGGTATCTGCCTGCTTTGCCTGTGCCGCCTATAACGGCAAGTGTATGTATAGATCTCATTAAAATCTCTGTTATGTAAATATAAAATAATACGTTTTAAGCTCATGTCGCCGGGGTATGGAAACATGAGGGCGCAACAGGCGTGATGCCTTATGCTGATATTGGATATTTACAAAGAGATTTAATACGGTAAATATAATGAAAGAACTTTAAGGATGATAGTATAATTACTAATCGCAAGAGTTTACACCACCCCATACTGTTAGTAGGTTATCAATAATAATTCTAAATAACATATATGGCTTGTAATAAACATATTTAACTTTGCGTTTTGTACTTTTGTAAACCGTTTTACAGGAAAATACCAATTAATGAAAAAAAGTTCGATCATAGGTATCATTGTTATTGCTATAGCCATTGCGGTAATTATCAGTACCTATTCAAATACAAGTACTTATGGCTCATTCCACGATGCTAAAACAACCAAAAGCGAATTGCACGTGGTTGGGCATCTGAATAAGTCAAAAGAGCTGTTTTATGATGCTACCAGGGACGCCAATTATTTTTCCTTCTACATGAAGGACAATAAAGGCGAAGAATGCAAGGTAGTTTTCACCGGCACCAAACCTCAGGACTTTGAACGCTCGGAGCAGATAGTACTTACCGGCCAAATGAAGGGAAATGAGTTTCACGCTTCAAAAATTTTGATGAAATGCCCTTCTAAATACACCGATGACAAACTGAATGCTACCGAGGTAAGCGCCAAAAAAAGCGCCAACTTATAATTAGATTTTAATGGATACAGTTTTTAAAGGCGAACACCTGCTACCAGGTGATTTAGGCCAGTTTTTTATTGTTCTTGCATTTGGTTCCGCGCTTTTTTCCTTTATCTGTTATTTTTTTGCCTCGCAGCAAAATACTGCCGAAACTGATAACTCGTGGCAGCGTTTGGGCCGTATAGGCTATTGGCTGAACAGCGTAGCCATACTGGGCATGGGTGTTTGCCTGTTCTATATCCTTTACAATCATTATTTCGAATACCATTACGCCTGGTCATATACCTCGCGCGAACTGCCTACTTATTACCTTATATCGGGTTTTTGGAACGGGCAGGAGGGCGGCTTTTTGCTGTGGATGTTTTGGGAAGCTGTTTTGGGTAATATCCTGATATGGAAAGCCAAATCATGGGAAAAACCGGTAATGACAACCCTCGCGATATCACAGGTAGTGTTGGGCACCATGGTGCTGGGGCTGCAAATAGGCAGCGCACATATAGGCAGCTCGCCTTTCATGCTGCTGCGAAACTCGGGTATGGAAGCGCCTATCTTCCAGAACCCCAATTATCTTGACTTTATAAAGGACGGCAAGGGCATGAACCCTTCGCTGCAAAACTACTGGATGATCATCCATCCTCCAACCCTGTTTTTGGGTTCGGCATCGTTGGTTGTGCCGTTTGCCTACGCGGTGGCCGGCTTATGGAAAAGACGGTATAAAGAGTGGGTACAGCCTGCCATACCATACGCGCTGTTTGCCTGTATGGTGCTGGGTACAGGTATTGTAATGGGCTCGTTCTGGGCCTACGAATCGCTGAATTTTGGTGGTTTTTGGGCATGGGACCCTGTAGAGAACGCCTCTATCTTCCCGTGGCTGATATTGGTTGGGGCGCTGCATGTATTAATAGTTTATAAAAATACGGGTCACTCATATTTTACGGCCACTTTTTTAACCATGGTGGCATTTGTACTGGTTTGGTACTCATCGTTCCTGGCCCGCAGTGGGGTACTGGGCGAGTCATCCGTACACGCGTTTACCGATCTGGGCCTGTTTTGGCAGCTGGTAGTGGGTATCTTGATATTTTTGGCAATCACCGTTTATCTGCTAGTAACCCGCTGGAAAGAACTGCCGATAACCAAAACGGATGAGGAAACCTACTCGCGCGAGTTCTGGATGTTTGTAGGGGCTATTTTCCTGGCCCTGTCTTGTTTCCACCTTATTATTGTGACCTCGGTACCCGTATGGAACCTGATGTTCGGCACCAAACTGGCGCCGCCTACCGATCCGGTTAAACACTACAACGTTATACAGGCCTCATTTGCGGTGGTGATAGCTTTATTAAGCGGCTTTACCCAGTTTTTGAAATACAAAAAAACAGATGTTACCCGTTTTTTTATCACCACGCTGATATACCTTGTTTTCGCGGCCTTGGTTACCGCTCTGATAGTTTACGCAACGGGCGTTTATAAACTGCATTTTGTGTTTATACTGGTAATGCTGTGCTCAGTATACACACTGGTTAGCAATGCCAAAATACTGGCCGACTCATTTAAGGGCAAGTATAAACTGGCCGGCTCTGCCGTGGCGCATATTGGTTTCGGGTTATTATTGGTTGGCGCGCTAATATCGGCAGGTACAAAAAAGATCGTATCTGAAAACCTTACCGGCGAGCAATACAGTGCCGACTTTGCGAAGGAAGAAAACCCGAAAGATAATATACTGCTTTACAAGAACGAACCTATAAAAATGGGCGAGTACATGGTAACGTTTAAAGGCGATACCATTGAAGGGGCCAGCCATTTCTTCAATATCGATTACCAGCGGATAAAAGATGGTAAGGTAACCGAAAGTTTTACCCTAAGGCCAAACGTTATACAGGCGCAAGGGGGTATGTCGTCAACGCCGGATACCAAGCATTACCTTTTCCATGACCTGTACACGCATATTACCATGACCAATGTAATAAGCACAGCCCCTAAAGAGGAAGAGGCATCGCACGGTGAGGAAGGCGACGACAAGAATTACGACGCCCCGGTGGCGCATGAAATTGCCATTGGCGATACCATGACCTACCGCGATGGTAAAATTGTGCTGAAGGGCTTAAACAAGAATGTTAAGCTGCAAAATATCCCTATTACAGATAAGGATATTGCTGTTGGCGCGCAGCTTGAAGTAATTACCCACGGTAAAACCTACCAAACAGAGCCTGTGTATCTTATAAAAGGCCGCAGCGTGTTTGATTTTGGTAAGAAGATAGAAGATGCCGGTTTAAAGCTGCGCTTTACTAAAATCATACCGGGCAAAACCCTTGCTGAGGGTAAGGTAGAAATAACCGTTTACCAGCAGCCCGAAAGCAAAAAGAAATTCATTGTGATGAAGGCTATCGAGTTCCCGTATATTAACTTCCTATGGGCCGGTACCATTATCATGATCATCGGGTTTTTCATGTCTATATTGAGAAGGAACAAAGAGGTTAAGCCGGAGTTAGCAAAAGCCACTGCACCATCAAAGACTGTATCGCGGAAAGCAAAGTGATCTTCCGCCCCGGAATTTTTACCAGAGCCATAAAGTGAAAACTTTGTGGCTTTTTGATTTATAAAAAGACGCGAAGTATCAAGTACACCGTAGAGACGCGATACTTCGCGTCTTTAATCCAGAAAATATGTTTATCTTTTTCTTTCCTTTGTGCTAATGGAGTCGATTAGTTTTCACAAAAATAATATCTCAGACAATGGCTTTACAGTTATAGAGTCTGTATATAATGCAGAAGAAATTACAGCTATCCTCGCCGAAATAGGCAGAGCAAATACTGATAAGAGCACGTTCCGTAAAACCAATGACCTGTTTGCTATAAGGCAGTTTTTAAAGAAGTGCCTGCCGTTGGCACAATAATTTTTAATGAGAAGCTAAAAGCGATCATCGGGGAACTGTTTGGAACTCACTATTTAGCCGTTAAATCCATCTATTTTGACAAACCCGAAAGGTCTAACTGGTTTGTAGCCTGGCATCAGGACCTGACCATATCAGTTGATAAAAAAGCCGGCCTGCCCGGCTATGGCCCATGGACTGTTAAACAAAATCAGTTTGCAGTACAACCACCGCTCAATATCCTGGAAAACAATTTTACTATCCGTATTCATCTGGACGATACAGACGAAGGTAACGGTGCTTAAAGGTTATTCCGGGCTCGCACCTTAAAGGTGTTTACCGCCCGGAAACGATCGACTGGAATAGCGAAACTGAACAAACTTGCAATGTGAAGGCAGGCGGTATTATGATCATGCGACCTTTACTGCTGCATGCATCTAACCGTACTACCAACAATAAACCCCGTAAAGTTATTCATATCGAGTTTAGCAATGCCAAGCTACCGGATGAGATAGAATGGTCTGAGAGGCAGAATATATTAATGGCTTATTCAGGTATTTAACTAACCGCAGGCTGGTTAAATACCGGTTTTGCCAAATGCTGGTTTTGCAGGCGAAGTGGGGTAAGGTTGATAGCACTCATACTTTGGTAAATTAGGGATTAATCCGTTTAATGCAAAGTACCGTTCAGCGTAATGATTACATGCTATCCACAATGCCCTAACTTTTCCACAATCCCGGTATTACACGTGTAATCGGTTAAATTAGCAGATTAATTAATAACGCAAACCTTGGCTAAGAGCGATACCAAAGAAACCCCATTAATGCAGCAATATAATGCCATAAAGGCTAAGTACCCCGGTGCTTTGCTGCTGTTTAGGGTGGGCGATTTTTACGAAACCTTTGGGCAGGATGCAGTAAAAGCTTCGGGGATTTTGGGCATTGTGCTTACCCGCAGGGCCAATGGCTCGGCATCGCATATCGAGCTGGCAGGTTTTCCGCACCATTCGCTTGATACTTATTTATCTAAACTGGTGCGTGCCGGTCAGCGTGTGGCCATCTGCGACCAGCTGGAAGACCCAAAATCAGTAAAGGGTATAGTTAAGCGGGGCGTTACTGAACTGGTTACACCAGGCGTAGCGGTAAGCGACAACATACTGCAGCAAAAAAGCAATAATTACCTGGCATCGCTGTATTTCGAAAAGAACAGCATAGGCATTGCGCTGATAGATATATCCACCGGTGAGTTTTTAACCGCACAAGGGAACAGCAACTATATTGATAAGCTGCTGCAAAGCTATGCGCCCAGCGAGGTAATATTCCCCAAAAGCCGGCAGCACGATTTCAGGGATACCTACGGCGACCGCTTTTATACCTACACCCTTGACGAGTGGCCTTACAGCGGCGATTACGCGCACGAAACGCTGCTAAAGCATTTCGGAGTAAAGTCGTTAAAAGGTTTCGGTATTGATAAACTGAATTTGGGCATTGTGGCCGCCGGTGTGGCGCTGCATTACCTTAACGAGACCGAACACCGCAACCTGCAGCATATATCGGCCATAGGCCGGATAGAAGAGGACAGGTACCTGTGGCTCGACAGGTTCAGTATCCGCAACCTGGAACTGGTGGGGTCAAATAACGAGAACGCCCTGACGCTTGTTGATGTGCTCGATCATACCTGTTCGCCCATGGGCGCACGGATGCTGCGCAGGTGGATAGTGATGCCCTTAAAAGAAATTAAACCCATACAGGACCGCCTGGGCGTTGTAGAATATTTAATAGCGCAGGAAGAGCTGCGGGAAACGCTGCAAAACCATATTCGGCAGATAGGTGACCTGGAAAGGTTGATATCAAAGATTGGTTTGCAAAAAGCAAATCCCCGCGAGGTTTGCCAGTTAAAAAAAGCTTTGACTGCCATCGAAAGCATAAAAAAACTGACTGAAGCATCGGCCAGCGAGCCTATGAGGGCCATTGGGGAACAGCTTAACCCTTGCGCGTCTATCTGTGAGCGCATTGCCCGCGAACTGCACCCCGAGCCGCCGGTAATGATGGTAAAAGGCTCGGTGATGAATGATGGGATAAACGAGGAACTTGACAGGCTGCGTAAGATAGCCTTTGGTGGAAAGGGTTACTTGTTGGAGATACAAAAACGCGAGGCCGAAGCAACGGGCATCCCATCGCTGAAGGTATCGTTCAATAACGTATTTGGCTACTATCTGGAGGTAACGCACAGCCATCGGGATAAAGTACCTGCCGACTGGATACGCAAGCAAACCCTGGTGAATGCCGAACGTTACATTACCCCCGAACTAAAGGAATACGAAGAGCAGATACTTGGCGCTGAAGAAAAGATACTGGTACTGGAAACCAAGTTGTATAACGACCTGCTGTACGCCCTTGCAGAATATATAAAACCAATACAATTAAACGCGATACTGATAGCCCGCCTGGATGTGTTGCTGAACTTCGCCACCATATCCATCAAAAACTACTATGTTAAGCCCGATGTGAACGATAGCCGCGTATTGGATATAAAAGGCGGCCGCCACCCGGTGATAGAAAAAAACCTGCCACTGGGCGAGGAGTACATCACCAACGACGTTTACCTGGATTCGGACTCGCAGCAGATCATCATTATTACGGGTCCAAACATGGCGGGTAAGTCGGCCTTATTGAGGCAAACCGGCCTTATAGTACTTATGGCGCAAATGGGGTGCTACGTGCCCGCCAAGGCCGCCTCAATTGGTTTGGTGGATAAGATATTTACACGCGTGGGCGCATCGGATAACTTATCCTCGGGCGAATCGACCTTTATGGTGGAGATGAACGAAACCGCCAGCATTTTGAATAATCTTAGCGACCGAAGCCTGATACTTTTAGACGAAATAGGCCGGGGCACATCAACTTACGATGGTATCTCTATCGCGTGGTCAATAGGCGAGTACCTGCATAACCATCCAACAGCGAAAGCTAAAACACTTTTCGCGACCCATTACCACGAGTTGAACGAGCTGAGCAATAGTTTCAGTCGCATAAAAAATTACAATGTATCGGTTAAGGAAGTGGGCCAGCAGATCATCTTTCTGCGCAAACTGGTACCCGGCGGCAGCGAGCATAGCTTTGGGATACACGTTGCTAAACTTGCGGGAATGCCGCAAAAGGTTTTAAGCCGCGCTAACGAGATATTAAAGAAACTGGAAAACGAGCGCACCGGCGGCGAACACATTAAAGAGAGTATCCGCAAGGTGCAGAAGCAAGCCGTACAAATGCAAATGTTCTCGATAGATGATCCAGTGCTGGTGAAGATCCGCGACACCTTGAATAACCTTGATGTGAATACCCTTACGCCCGTTGAAGCCCTGATGAAGCTGGACGAGATACAGCGGGTGATAAAGGGATAGCAGGTGTGCTATCCTAATCCTGTCATTGCGAGGTACGAAGCAATCTCTTAAAGCTAATCGTTTATGCAAGGTGTAAAATTGTCCTAAAGAGATTGCCACGCTATTGCCCGCAATGACGATATGGAAATTGTTGAAATGTTTAAAACATCTGCTTGTAACGTTTACACGTTAGCGAATATCTTTAGCTTATGATAATACCCCGCCATTTGCGTTTATTGTTGTTTTTTGCCGCCGCAATACTGCTGTCTGCCTGCCACTCTAAAAAATTAACGGTAAGGAACAATGCAGATCTGGAGCAAAACGGTGTGCCTGTTGTAAAACGCGGACCGTATGTAATGGTGAAGCCCGACAAAGAGATCGCTGAAAAGTATGCCGGTTTAATGGGCGTAAAACGTAACGAGATCCAAAACGGCCGCCTTTACAGCTTTATTGATGAATGGTACGGTACTCCTTACCGGCTTGGCGGCCTGGATAAGGATGGGATCGATTGCTCGGGGCTGGTACTGTTGCTTCAGCTGCAGGTGTATGATCAGCCAATGCCGCGCACCTGCGCCATGCAGGTAAATACCATTAAGCGTAAATATGAGGACGAGCTAAAAGAGGGGGACCTGGTGTTTTTTGATTTTGACGGAAAGCAGTTCAGCCATGTAGGGGTATACCTGCAAAATGGTTATTTTGTGCATGCCAGTACACGAAAGGGCGTCATGATCGCACGCCTGCATGATAACGGCATCTACAAATTTTTCTCGCGCGGCGGTTCAATCGCCGAACCGGTTTATACATCGCAGGGTAATTGATTATTCGGTATCGGCAGGTTTGGCTTTGCGCGAACGGAATAACCTTGCCAGCATTGGTCCGTCGGTGTTTTGCTTTGGATAAAACTTTTTGCGTACCAGGCTCACAACGGCCGCCCAAATAATAAAACCCACGGTATAGGCATTAGGCCCATAATGGTTTGCGGTGATTACAGCAACGTAAAGTAACAATACAGGGATAGCTATAAAATTAAAGCGCTGGGCCTTCCATTCCAGGTTTCTTTCAATTTCTGCCGGCCTTATGCAAAGCGTTTTTGCATTGCGTATAAGGTACCAAATTAAAAGGGTTTGCGTCATAGAAGCAAGCATTACAATGCCAATATAAATAAACAAGCCTTCAAAATTTTTAGGGCTGATGGTTTCGGTCATCAATGATACGCCAAATGGGAAGAGTGATATAAAAAACAAAAAGATCAGGTTAAAAACGATGAGTTGTTTGGTGTAGTCTTTTAAGTAGCTGAATATCCTTAAATGCTTCGTCCAGAAAACAGCCACCAGGAAAAACGCTGATATGTAGCCGGCAAACTTTGGCAGCAGCTCTATAAATGCTTCGCGTACCTTTTCATGGCTTTGGTGGCGCAGGCCTTCCGGCAGTTTTATCTCTATCACCATTATGGTGATGATGATAGCAAAAACAGCATCGCTAAATAAAACAACACGCTCCAGCTGAAACTCTTTTTTAATTTCCTCTTCCTCTTTAATATCCATTGCTTAAATATATTGTATAATTTTGCGCTATGGCGAAGCAAAATAACGACTATTCTTTCTGGACTAAATATAAACGTTTTGCCGGTACCGAAATAATGCTTTATTTGATCATGATAGCAGGCATTATATTGGGTATCATTATATTCAGTTAATTTAAATTTTAATCAGCGTAACGTTATAAGCGTCGGCATCAGCAATACGCTGATAAAAATCGACCAGGGACTCATAGGTATCTTTGCTGTAAGTACCATCAACAAGCTCTACACGGCGCTTATAAATGATATTGCCGTTATTTACAACCGCTGTCATCGTAAAACTACCGAAGGGCTGTTTAATATTTATATTAAGCGGTTGCATATCCGGGCGATAACCGGCTGGCAGGTGATACGTTATCTCATCCTCATCAATGTATCCACGGTTAATGTAAACCGGGTTTACACGGTTGCGCACATCGCGTATAGTACCGTATTTGTTAACCGGGTTTAAGGCGAAGTAAAGCTTATCGTTATCTGCCGAAGCAAAGTCGCGTGCGCTTAGCTTAACGGTTTCCGTAGCTACCGGCATCTGTAACTTATCCTGTTTAATATCGCATTTTTCGATATTAAGGTTGCTGATGCGCGCATACATCTTCTGTAATACCTTTTTCTGTTCACCAAACGGCTCGTTAACCAACTCATCGGGGTTAGTGTATTGTGTACCTTGGTAAACAGTTACCATGTTACCGTTCAAAGCGCCGGTTGTATCGATATTAAAAGCTGCTTTACGGCTTTGCAGGTTATCTTTCGACGCGTACCTGGGAGTATGCAGCAGTTTGCCGCCTTCGGGCGTGCAGGCCAGCACCGTACGGTCGTCCGTAAAGTCTCCCAGAAAGCCGAAGGGGATCTTTTGACTGGTACATTCTAAAAACGTAGTATCGTTTTTTAAAGGCAGGCACAATATTACGTGGTTACCCTGGCTCATGCCTGCAAAATCGTTAAGCATGCTTATTTTAGTATCGTCGCCGTTCACCACGCAATACCACGAATCGATACCCGCCGCTTTCAACAACGCCTGTGTATAATTTACCAGTGCCTTGCAGTCGCCGTAGCTAAATTTGTCTACATCGGCGGCCTGCATGGGCTGATACCCGCCAATACCCACCTGAACACTTATATACCGCGTTTTACCCTGCATGTACGCATATATTTTTTTTGCCTTTTGTTTAATGTCGGTGATGCCGGCAGTAAGTATTTTTACCTGTTCAATAGTTTCGGGCGGCAGGGTTTGCCTGTTAGCCAGTAATTTCTCGTAATTCCAGCGGCCAAGTTCGTTCCAGTTGGTGAACGATCCGGTTATACCGGCGTAAACAAAATTCTTAGGCGCTATTTTTACGGTGCTTAAATAAGTTTCGCTGACAGGGCTAAACGGCTCGCTCCTTACGGCCTTTAAATTATTTACCTGCCAGGTATATGTTTTAAGACCATCTTTGCTGCTTGTGGTAACCTTTACGGGCATGTTTATCTCCTTATACCTGATATCAAAGTCAGGAGGGCAGGCAAAGGTGTACGAACTTTTTTGTACTGCAAGGCCGGTATTAGGGTTAGGCTGCCAATCGTTAATGTTTAGGGTTTGTTTCGACCGGATCTCATACTCGTATTCAATTGTATAAGGGTACGAGCCTATAGAAGGTATAAAATGTTTCACCCGCGAATCCTCAAACAACGACATGTCGCTGGCTGCGTTTTCATCTTCAAAATTCTTTTCAGAGAATTTGCCCGTGGGCTTTCCAAACTCATTATAGGTTGTGCCCTTAATGCTTTTTATAAGGTTAGTTTTATTATACCATACCACAATGTGCGCCAAATCGTCGCCGTTCTGGTTTAATACGGTTATGGCTTTTTTAATATGATAATAAGTACTGTTATCCTTCACCTCGGTGTATACACTTTGATCCCGTACCACGGCGCTCGCATAAGGCAGCAGGTCTTTAGCTATCAGGCTTACATCGTAATTAACCTGCGCATGGGTAAGTGTGGCCGCACCCAATAACATCACTAACACTAAAACTCTTCTCATTACTTTTTACTGAAAACGATCTCGGCCTTTTCTGAAGCTATGATTTTATTATATAGTTCTTTTAAATAAGGATATTCCTCGGGCGCGTAAATAGATTTGTTGAACTGTATTACATTGGAGTAACTGAAAGTGTTATCCTTACCGCTAAATTCGGTCATGAATTTACCACCCTCGTTTGGTAAGCTTACAGCTATATTTTGCGTGGCGCTTTCAACAGCATACCCCTCGGGCAGGTGCATGGTTAATATATACCTGCTGTTTGATGGCATGCCCCAGTCTACCGGGTAAGTGCGGTCTTCTAATTTAAACGGATTGGTTACGTAGCGGTCAAAAATGATGGGGTTAAAGGATAGCCTGTTATGATTAATATTATCAAAAACGTCGATCTCTACCTCGTATTGCTCGCCAAGCGGCTTATCAAGGCTATCCAGATTGGTTATATTCGATTTTAGTATCTTTAACTTAACCAGTTTTTCGTCCAGGTTCTCAATGTACTCTTCAACCGAATTGTATTTCTTAATATCTTTCCGTTTTTCATAAGCCTGGTAACCGCTGGAGTAGGTGCTTATCGTGCCCCGCAGTTTACCATTAGGCTGCAGGGTAAGGTCCAGGCTGCTTGTGTAGGCCTTTTTTTGACTGGCAACAAGGTCTATCCAGTACGATGGTTTATCAAGGCTCATTACCCTGCCCTGATCGTTAAGGCATTTTAGCGGCAGCATGCCAAATGGCAGTAAAGGGTCGGTTGCATCAAGCAGGTAGTCAACGTTATCGATAGTGGTTTTGGCTATTACATAATTAAACTCACTCTCTACAGGATACAGCCGGTTTACCACGCCGTTGGCGCGTGTAGATAACAATACCGCGTCGGTTTTTATACCGGCAGAATTTAGGGCTGCTACCAATGCGATATTGATATCGCCCGAATTGCCGGTATGCGTATCAAGCGATTTGCGTACGCCGTCACTGCCCGTCGAATAGATCTCGTTCCATTTAATGTTTTTTTGTATATAGCTGTAAACCGCCAGTGCTTTTTCCATGTCGGTAGTTTTACCGGCAATAACAGGGGCTATGTAGGGCTTTAACAGGTCTTTTTTTATCTGCGAGCCAAAGTAATCGGCGTGTTTAAGGCCATAGTCAATATCTTTCCAATCTTTGGTTACCCTCTTTTTAACACCCGTGTATGGGTTTGTATACTCCTGCAAGCTAAAGTAGATGGCCGACAGGAAGTTTTTTGGCGACGTCATGTAATCTTCCTCGGTAAAAGCCGGGATATCCGCCATCCCAAAGGTCAGAAAAGAACAATCGCACTTTGCGCCGCGGCTGCTGAAACACTCCTTTTCTACGTCGGCTTTATTTTTTGTAAGCGCAAGGCTACCCCGTATCAGGGCGTTGTATGTCCAAAACGCTGGGATATGCGCCTGATATTCCGAATATTTTTTGGGGATATCATCCTGGAACTGCCACGAGGGGAACCTGTAAAACCCATCCACCATTTTGGTGTAAGAGTATTCTATAACGCACCCGCTGCGCAGGTTGGGTAAAGCAAACTTTATCTCTTTCCAGTACTTGTTTTGTGTGGTAGGGTAAATTTTTGAATTATCAAGATCACTGGTTTTTATCGCGCCGCTTTCTTCCATGTAAGTGGTGCGGCCCTTGATATCGGTAACGGCATCATGAATGTCATCAAAATCATAAAAAGGGATGCTTACCGTGCCTTTATCAAAACCTTTACTGTCTAATATCTTGATCTTTACGTGGTAGGTAAAAGCTATCTTTAAATCGTCGTCGCCGGTGATATCTAACCGGCTGGAACCAAACTCCTGTATCACATAGGCATGGGCCGAAGTATCGTTCTTGTAATTAGTTGCCCTCATTTCTTCGAGGGTGAATTGACCGTAAGGAAAATCCTGTGCGTTTGCCAGGGTAGTAAGTGAGATGAGTACCAGTAGGTTAAGTAAAAATTTATTCATTTAGTTTAGGTGTTATACTATAAACCTGAAAGTAAAAAATAAAAACCACATTTTGCTACAAAATAGTGTGCTGATAATTTTAAGAGAATTACCACCTTTGTGCTACTGATAAGTAAGCATGAAATTACAATTAAAGCGGCCTCTTGCCTTTTTTGACCTGGAAACTACCGGTACCAATATTGGCGCCGACCGCATAGTGGAGATATCTGTTATTAAGCTTAACCCTGATGGCAGCGAACATGTAAAAACCTGGCGCATCCATCCGGGTATACCTATACCTTTGGAGTCATCGTTGGTACACGGTATTTACGACGAGCACGTGAAGGACGAAAAGCGTTTTCATGACCTGGGGCAGGAAATTGCCGATTTTATCCACGACAGCGATCTTGCAGGCTATAATTCCAACAAGTTTGATATCCCGATGCTGATGGAGGAGTTTTTACGCGCGGGTGTGCAGTTTGACCTTGATCAGCGCCATTTTGTAGATGTGCAGAACATTTTTCACCAAATGGAGCAGCGCACCTTAAAAGCTGCCTACCAGTTTTATTGTAATAAGCAAATTGTTAACGCGCATTCGGCCGAGGCCGACACCCGCGCTACCATGGAAGTTTTGCTGGCGCAGATAGAGCGCTACGAGAATATAGAGTGGGAAGATAAAAAGGGTAATAAAAGCATCCCGGTGATAGGCGATGTAGAGGCATTACATAAGTTTACCAACCTTAGCCGCCCGGTTGACTTTGCCGGTCGCATGGTTTATAACGAACAAGGCGAAGAAGTGATAAACTTTGGCAAGCACAAAGGCAAAAGGGTGGAAGATGTATTTGACGTTGAACCAAGCTATTACTCGTGGATGATGCAGGGCGATTTCCCGCTATACACCAAACGTAAACTTGAAGAGATATACAAGCGCTGGAACGCCAGGAAGGCGGCCGAACGGCAGCAGGCAAGGCCCGCGCAGCAGGCCAGGCCGCAACAGCAAGCAACGGGGGCAAACCAGCAGGTACAGACCCCAAGGCCGGCGTTTCAGAATAACAGCCCTAAAAGCAGCCCGCAAATAAATAACCAGCCGTATAAAAAGAAAGAAGAACCTGCCAGGCCCGTTGATGATGATATGCTGGCACAGTTAGCCAATAAATTTAAGAAGGGGTAAGCGCTTCCGAGCGTCATTGCGAGGTACGAAGCAATCTCTTTAGCAAATCGCCCTTGCAGGGTGTATAACTGCACTAAAGAGATTGCTTCGTACCTCGCAATGACGGTGCTGTTATGTTTTTTTTAAAAACTGGATATTTCTTCTCAAACCCTCAAATTTGGTGCGCTTCACCGCCGAATTTTTAAATACCTTTTGAAAAACATCGGTCGTTATCTCTTCCCAATCCTGCTTTTTAAGGCCGTGCAGTTCAGGGTGCGGGTCAAATGCGGGTTCGTTGTGCAGTACCGAAAACCGGTTCCAGGGGCATACATCCTGGCATATATCGCAGCCAAACATCCAGTTATCCATTTTGCCCTTAAACTCCTGCGGTATCTCGTTCTTCAGTTCAATGGTCAGGTACGATATACAGCGGCTGCCGTCAACCACGTAGGGGGCAACAATGGCATCGGTAGGGCATGCATCAATGCAGCGGGTGCAGGTGCCGCAATGGTCGGCAGTAGGCTCAATATCGTACTCTAGCTCAATATCTACTATCAGCTCTGCTAAAAAGAAGAATGAGCCGGCCTGTTTGCTTATCAGGTTGGTATTTTTCCCAACCCACCCTAAACCCGCCTTTTTAGCCCATGCTTTATCAAGTACCGGTGCCGAATCTACAAACGCGCGGCCGCCTACCGCGCCAATTTTTTGATTTATTATTGCTAATAATTGCTTTAGTTTATCCTTTATAACCGTATGGTAATCAGCGCCGTAAGCATACTTTGATATTTTGGGAGCCAGTGGGTCGTGTTGTACAGCGTCGGTATAATAGTTAAGCCTTAACGAAATAACAGATCTTGCACCATCTACCAGTAAACGTGGGTCAAGGCGCTTATCAAAATAGTTTTCCATGTAGCGCATTTCGCCGTGCATGCCCTTGTTAAGCCATGTTTCCAGTCGTGGCGCCTCCTCTTCCAAAAATTCAGCCCTGGCTATACCGCAAAACAAAAAGCCGAGGTTTTTAGCTTCGGTTTTTATCAGTTGCGAGTATGCCGACAGTTTTTGCTGCATTTTGCAAAGATACAATATACCGGTGTTTTCAGGCCGCTTACCACCGCACAGCCGACGAAATAAATTAAAGTATGCAATAAAAAAGTTTCTTTTAAACAATGGTATGGCTTTTGGTATAGTTTACAAAACAGAAACATTATGCTGCAATTTATTAACGACCTGGAACCTCATGTAGTAGGCATACACGCCACAGGCGAGGTGACCAAAGAAGATATTGAAAATGTATTGATGCCGCGTATTGACGAACTTGTAGCGCGGCAGGGCGAAATAAACTACCTGCTGGTGCTGGATACCGATGTGCAGAACTGGACGATGGGCGCGTGGTGGAACGATATTAAGGTGGGACTGAAAAACTTTACAAAGTGGAACAAAATAGCGGTGGTTAGCGACCAGAAAGGCGTACAGTGGGTTACAGATGCGTTCCGTTTTTTTGTGCCGGGTAACTCAAAAGGCTTTTCGCTGGCCCAGCTTGACCAGGCTGTACAATGGATAAACGCGAAAGAAGAAGAAACTATTGAACAAACAAAATAAACATACTATGGAAAACAATACAGGAGGTTTTGAAAGAGCCAATGAGCAAGGTCAGAATCACGATACAAAGGGCAATATAGATAATTTACACAACCAGAACGTACGCGCCAATACCGACAGTGACGAACTGGATAAAGGGGGTGAACCAAACGTTCAGGATAAACCTGATGATACACGCGTGAAAACGGTTGTGCCCGATAATGATAACGGCGGCCCGGGCCCGTCTACCGAAGAAAATTCTTCTAACAAAGGGCAGGGCCCTTCGGGTGAAAATTTATAAAAATAAAGGGCTTAATATAAACCATCATTGCGAGGTAGGAAGCAATCTCCAGACTTTGTATTGCCACATAGGATGTGAAGAGATTGCTTCGTACCTCGCAATGACGTAATATTATAGCCATGCTCGCAAATATGTCCTACCTGTTATGATACAGCCTCGAATTTGAATAAGTAGCCTCGCCCGTGATCTTATCACCCTTGATCCTGAAGATGCTGCAGTTTCGCAGATCGTAACGGATAGGGCTGCCTGCTTTTTCTTTCAGGCCGATCACGTCGTATTCAACTACCACCGTCGAATCGTTATTGATTATATTATCCACTAGGTATTTAGCATCAGGCGATACGTAGAATAGCTGGTGGAATATTTGGTCGGCACCTTGTTTGCCCATGTTTTCGCCGTCCCAGTCGCTTGTGGTTATTTTGGCTTTATCGTCATACTGTGCAACCAGGCTTTTCAGATCATGGTCATTCAGGTACCTGAAATGCTCGTCAATAACTTGTTTTGAAATATCGCTTTGGCCAACTGCGGGTTTATCGGGCTTATTATTGCAAGCTGTAAACGCAATTGCCAGTAACGCAGCAAGGATAGGGCGCAGGGTAATTGTCATGTATTAAAAGTAGCAAGATATATTAAATTATAAAACCCTCTTATGTGGTACCAAAGAGGGTTTTATTTTTATTGAAAGTCAGCCGTTAAAAGCTATTCCTAATACTGTTGCTTAACGTTTTTGCGCTCCAGTAACCGCTGTCTAATATGCGGCGCACAGTTAATAACGGGTAATCCGGATCGCGCTTATCAGCCAGTTGGAACGCCATTTTAAAGCCCCTTTTATCAAGCTCAGGTAAAACCGGTTTCTTCCATATACCAAAAGGGTAGGCAAAGTATTGGATTTTTTTACCGGTAATTTCTTCCAGTTTTTTTGTCGGTTTGTCAATCTGGGTAACCCAGTCGTCAACCGGGCGGTTGGTTATCTTACCGTTTAAGCCCTTTATCACCAAATTAGAGTTATGCGAGTATTTGTCTACACGGTGGTGGTCCCAGGTGTGGCTCGAAATTACGTGCCCCTCGTCAGAAAGTTTCTTGATCATCTCCGCAGTCATGTAATGCGGCCGACCTATTGATACCGTCATCACAAAGAAAACGCCCTTAAAGCCATATTTTTTCATTTCGGGCGCGGCAATGGTAAACTGGTCAACGTCGGTATCATCAAACGTTAGCATAATTGGCTTTTTAGGCAGCGGTGCCCCGGTAACCAGGTAGTTATACAATTGGTCGGGCAATATGGTATGGTAGCCGCTATCGGCCAGCATTTTCATATGCTCTTTAAATGCCGCTATCTGAACGATATAATCCTTAGCGTTTTTTGAGTCGGTTGCCTTCCAGTCGCGTATTTGGTGATAACATAGTATAGGCACCTGTTTGCGGGCTAAAACTGCGGCTTTATCAACAGGGCCGGTTGCCAGCTTAGCCACCGGCGTCGCGGTTTCTTCGGTGGTGGTTTTGGCGCTGTCGGCAGCGGTTTTTTCTGTAGATGATGGTTTTGACTGGCACGATACCATGCCCATGATACAAAGTGGCAGCAACGCCGAAAATTGCTTTAACATATATGGATGATGATTTATATGCCGCTAAAATAATACAATTATGCAGCGATGTATTAACTGTTAATAAATATTATTTCGATATCGAATTGCGCCCCAATGTAAGTATCCAAGGGTGCTAAACAGATCACAGCACTATTCGTTTGCCTTCGGCGATTGACCGCTTGGCGGCATCCAGTATCTGCATTACTATCATATTATACTTTAGCGATGACCTGTCTGTAATCCCTTTCAGCCGGTTTTTTACAACAACCTGGAGATAGGGGATAGGATGATCATTAGGTGTAAGCAAAGGGGCCGCGACGCTTTTAACCGCCGGCAAGTTATTTAAGCGGGTAATAACGGTATCTTTATCTAACGCGTGCATATAGCCCTCGTCGCCGAACACCTCAAGGTCTTTGATGGAGAACGGCCAGTTCCACGATGCCTCAATGATACCTGTGGCCGTTGGGTACTCCACAATTATCGTAGCGTCATCATCCACCTTGGGGTAAGTTTTTAGTTTAAAATGACGCGCAACGGCTGTTACCGCTACCGGTTTTTGCCCGTTCATTAGCCAGGTCATCAGGTCGGCACCGTAACAGCCAAAGTCGTTTAGCGCGCCGGCGCCGTTCATTTCGGGGTCGGTGAGCCAGTTGGTAAAATCTTTGCTGCAGCCAATCTCTTTGGGCCCCTGATGCCCATCGTGCACAACCATTTTCCTGATCTGGCCTATACTATCCTGCGCCACCATATCATATACGTGCTGGTACGATGGGTACCAGGTGGTTTCATAGTTGGTAAGCAGCTTTATGTAATATTTTAAGGCTAAAAATTCCATGCGGTTAGCTTGTGCCAGGGTAGCGGCCAGCGGTTTTTCAACCATTACAGAGATGCCCAGGGGGGCGCAAACCTCTACAATATCGATGTGCTTTGCTACGGGGTTATAGCCCAGTACCACATCGGGCTTTTTGGTTGTAACCATCTTTTTCAGGTCATCAAAAAAGATAGAATCGGGTAGATTGTATTGTTTCTGGTACCGTGCGCGGAGCTGCTTGTCGCCCTCGGCAATACCTACAATAAGTACCTTACCGTTTCGATAATCGCCCAGTATATTGTGCACATGATCGTGCGACAGCCCTGCTATCGCCAGCTTCTGGGTGCTCAGTAACACCGGCTGCACCGGCGCAAGCGGCAATGTTTTTACAACCGATGTAGTTTGCCCCACTGCGGCTTGGAAAAACGCGCACGATATAAATAACGCGCAGAATATTAACCTCGCGGTTTTTATGATGCTATTTCTCATTTGATAACGAATATGGTGCGTCTGCCGCGTTGTTACCCCTCACCATATTGGGTACGGCCGACATGTTAAAATTAAGCGTTTGGCCTTGTTGCAAAGCCGAATGACTAAGCCAGTTATGGGTGTATGGCCTGCCATTAACGGTAAGGGCTTTTACAAAACGGTTTTGCGCGCTGTTGTTTGCCGCGTTTATGGTAACCACCTTACCGTTTTCTAAGGTAAGGGTTATCTTTTTAAACAGGGGTGCACCTAATACATATTGGTCGCTGGCAGGGGTTACCGGGTAAAAGCCCATTGCCGAAAACACGTACCAGGCCGATGTTTGGCCGTTATCCTCATCGCCGCAATAGCCGTCGGGGGCAGAGTGATACATTTTGTTCATTACGTCGCGCACGTGCAGCTGGGTTTTCCAGGGCTGGCCCGCGTAATTGTACAGGTAGGTCATGTGCTGGATGGGCTGGTTACCGTGCGCATACTGGCCCATGCCGGCTATCTGCATTTCGCGGATCTCGTGGATAACCTCGCCGTAGTAGCTATCGTCAAATATTGGGGGCAATGTCCATATCGAATCCAATTTGGTTACGAATTTTTCCTTGCCGCCCATCAGGTCTATCAATCCCTGCACATCATGAAAAACGCTCCAGGTGTAGTGCCAGCTGTTGCCTTCGGTAAAAGCATCGCCCCATTTAAAAGGGTTAAACGGACTTTGAAATTTACCATCCTTGTTCTTACCGCGCATGAGGCCTGTTTGTGGGTCAAAAAGGTTTTTGTAGTTCATGCTGCGCTTGCGGTATATCTCTGTTTCGGATGCCGGGCGGCCCAGCGCTTTGCCTAATTTGTAAATAGCAAAATCGTCGTAAGCATACTCCAGGGTACGGGCGGCATTTTCATTTATTTTAACATCATAAGGCACATAACCTAAACTATTGTAATAGTCTACACCGTCGCGGCCTGTAGCTGCGGGGCCATCATTATTGGCGCCATGTAGCAAAGCCTGGTATAAAGTGCCGATATCATACCCCCGGCCACCTTTTAAGTACGCTTCGGACACTACCGATGCCGAGTTGTTGCCTACCATTACATTGGCATAGCCGGGGCTGCTCCACTCGGGCAGCCAGCCACCCTCCTTATAATCGTTTATCAGGCCCTGCTGCATCTCTTTGTTAATAGAAGGGTAAACCAGGTTCAGGAATGGATATAATGCCCTGAAGGTATCCCAAAAGCCGGTACCGGCAAATTTGTAGCCAGGTAATATTTGTCCGTTTTGGGCGCTGTAATGCATTATCTGCCCTTTGCCGTTTATCTCGTACATTTTATTTGGGAAGAACAGCATGCGGTAAAGGCACGAGTAAAATGTTTTTACCTGCTCCACCGAGCCGCCTTCAACTGCCAGGCGACTTAGGGTTTTATTCCAAACGGTTTTTGCCTTTTGTTTAGTTATGTCGAAATTGTCGTTGCCTATTTCCCTGTTCAAGCTGATCTCGGCCTGCTCGATACTGATGAACGAAGATGCTACGCGCAGGTGTACCTTTTCGCCCTTAGTGGTTTTAAAGCCGATAACGGCGCTCGCATGTTTAGCAGTAAGTTCAAGGCCATCGTTCAAAGTGCTGTCGCTGTAAACCTGCGCAAGGGTTATGGGCTTATCTACGTAGATAACAAAATAGTTTTTGAAGTTTTTAAGCGGGCCGCGTGCGTATTTGCTCGAGTACCCCACTATCTTTTTTTCGCCGGGGATAACTTTAATGTACGATCCGCGGTCAAAAGCATCTATCACGATAAAAGAGCTGTCTGTTTTTGGATACGTGAACCTGAACTGGGCGGCGCGCTCGGTAGGAGCTATCTCGGTGGTAACATCGTGGTCGGCCAGATAAACGCTGTAATAATAAGGCTTAGCAATTTCAGCTTTGTGCGAGAACCAGCTTTGACGCTGGTTTTGCGATACCTTTATTTTGCCTGTAAAAGGCATAATAGCAAACTGCCCGTAATCGTTCATCCACGGCGATGGCTGGTGCGTTTGTTTAAAGCCGTTTATTTTATAGGCGTCGTAGGTGTATTGCCAGCCGTCGCCCATTTTGCCGGTTTGAGGTGTCCAAAAGTTCATGCCCCACGGTACAGCAATAGCCGGGTAGGTATTGCCGTTGCTCAGGTCGTATTTAGATTGTGTGCCCATTAACGGGTTTATCCATTCTACCGGTTCGGTCACTTTGGTAACCTGTTGGGCAAATGTAGCAGCGGTAAATAGTATGGAAATTAAAAAAAGGAGCCTTTTTTTCATGGGAAGCGTTAATAGTTATGGTGTAATCGGCCGTAAATATAAAAGACTGGCAGGTATTGCCAGTCTTTTATATTGTAAAATTATTGCCACGCTGGGTTTTTCATTAAACAGTTTAATTAAAAACCAGGGTTATTTGGTAACAATAAAGGGTTTACATCAGTTTCCTGTTTCGGTATCGGGAACAGCAATTGTTTTTCGGTAAAGGTGGATCCGAAAACGGTTTTATGACCTACAAAATTGTCCCAATTGCCGGTAACATCGTTGTGTACCTTGCGGGTACGAAGCATATCAAACCACATTTTGTTTTCAAAGCAAAGCTCAAAATAGCGTTGCAGCCACACTTCCTTCTCAAACTCATCCTGCGATAATGCCCCGATAGGCGCAAGGTCGGCCCGGTCGCGTATCTCGTTCACATATTTGATCGCGTTTGAATTTGGAGCGCCTTCGGCACGGTTAGATGCCTCGGCGTACATTAACATCACATCGGCCAGGCGATAGAGGGTGAAGTTAAGATCGGATTTTGTGGTGTTGCGCACCGCGTTTACATCAAACCATTTATAAATGTAGTGGTTTTTAAAGTTCACCGTTTCGGCAGGCGTTTTATAGCTGGCGTAGTTGGTAAAAAAGAATTGCTTTTCCTGTACCCGCTTATCACCAGCCGGGAACGAGGCGATGAACTGGTCTGTTGGGTAAACCGAACCATACTCGTCAGAATATGCAGATATGCCCGAATAGTTGGGAATGGTAAGCGGGGTAAGCGGGTTTGTTTTTGGGATGGCTGCCGCATACTGTATCTGGAAAATGAACTCCCTGCTGTTTTTGTTAGCCGGAACGATCATATCTGTATACTCGGGGAATAGGGTATAACCTCCGTTCTGGATCACGTCGAGCGAGCGTTTGGCCGACTCGGCGTAATATTGTTCGCCGCCGTTAATGGCAGCGCCGGCATAGGTTAAATATACATCGGCCAGGATGGATTTTACCGCGCCCATTGATACTTTGCCGGTGGCATCTTTCCAGGGGAGGGTTGATTTTTCGGCCTCCAGCAAATCCGGTATTATAATTTCGTCATAAATTTGCTTGGCAGGCACACGCGGTATTTGCAGGTTCAGGTCCTTTGGCGGTTCGGTTACTTTGGGCACCGCGCCAAACATGCGCACCAGGTAAAAGTAGTACAGGGCGCGCAGGGTGCGGGCCTCGGCTACCATATTGGTCTTCTCGGCATCGCTTAAACCCGCGGCGTTAATGGTTGGTATCTTTTGGATAGCCAGGTTAGTTGCGCCAACGCCCAAATACAGTTGCTGCCACCAGGTATCTATATAAAACGATGTATTGTCATATATCAGGGTTTGAAAATTCACAAAACCCGTTTGCCCAAGGTCGCTGTTTGCCTTACCGGTCATAAACTCCATCAAATTCCAGGTGTTGCCGCCGTATGACGAGGGCTGGCCATTAAGGAAACCCGACAGGTTTTGATACGACCCGTTGGCGAGCGCCCTGGCAACTTTCGCGCTCGATAAGTTGGCATCGGGTGTTAAAAAGCCCTCGGGTTTTTCTTCCAGGAATTTTTTGCACGAGCATGTAAGTAATAAACATGCCACTATCAATATATTTTTTAATGTTTTCATTTTAATACGGTTTTGTATGATATGATTCAATCCTTTACTACTGTTGCTATGCGTTTTAATCATATAATAAGTTTAAAATCCTACCTGCACACCAAGGTTCCAAATACGGGGGCGGGGATTCGCAAAAAAGTCGATGTTTTGCGAAAGCGCCGAGTTGTTGCCGTAAGTTTGATTGAATGTGTCAACCTCCGGATCGTAGCCGGTGTATTTGGTTATCACAAACAGGTTTTGAACGCTGGTATAAATGCGTAAGCGCGTCATGCCTAAATTTTTAAGCGTTGACGTAGGGAAATTGTAACCTAAAACAAAGTTTTGCCCGCGGATGAACGAGCCATCTTCAACCCACCAGGTATCAAAGTGCGAATCCTGCGCGTATTTATAATTACGCACCTGCGATATCATGGTGTTTTGGTTTGTAGGTGTCCACCCGTTTAATACGGTGGCTAAACTGTTTGAAATGGTTTGCCTGTCTTCGGCCGAATGCTTAAAGTTAGCCGCGGTGTTTACGCCTTGTACAAAACGGATATCAAACGAAAAATCCCAGTTTTTGTATTGCATGCTGCTGTTAATATCCCCGGTCCATTTTGGTGTAGAACGGCCGATGATACTGTAGTAATTGCTGCCATCCGCGTTATAGATATATTTACGGTCTCCGGGTTTTAAGCCGTGCTTGGCCGCTTCGGCAACATCAGCAGGCGAATCGCTGTAAGTGCCAAGCCTGGTCATTCCGTAAAATGATCCTATTGGTGCGCCAACCCGTATCACATAGTTTTGCCCTAAAAAGTTAGGCCCCGGAAAAATATCGGCATTACCGTCGTTAAGTTTGGTTACCTCATTTTTATTACTTGCAAATAATAAGTTGGTCGACCATCTAAAATTATCAGTTTTGATATTTTCGGTGTTTAAGCTTAGCTCTATACCCGTGTTACGCATCGAGCCAACATTTTTATAAACGTTAGCGGTGGTAAAACCGGCTGTCCATGGTATAGGGGTTTGCAATAAAATATCGCTGGTGTTTTTGATATAAAAATCCGCGGTAAAGTTCACCCTGTCGCCAAATAAACCTAATTCTAAGCCGGCATCAAACATTTTGGTCCTTTCCCATTTCAGGTCGGGGTTGCCAAGGTAGCCCGGCAATAACGTTATTACCGATGCACCATCTAAGGCGGTTTGGTTGGTAGATAATTGCGCGAGTGAACGGTAATTACCAATTTCCTGGTTACCTGTGATACCGTAGCTGGTCCGTACCTTTAAGTTTGATATCGACTTACTGTCCTTCAGGAAGTTCTCCTGCGATACGCGCCATGCCACACCCGCCGAAGGGAAGAAGGAGTATTTGTTTTTACTGCTGAACCTTGAGGAACCATCGTAGCGGCCGGTTGCTGTAAACAGGTACTTTTCATCGATATTATAGCTGATACGGCCATAGTATGAGTTTAACGCGCCCGGCTGGTAACCACCGGGTGAGTTGGGCTGATTGTCTGATTCGGAAGCGCTTTTAACTGATCCGGCACCTAAGTTATTATACTGGAAATAATCATCTATGAAGTTCTGCGTTTCGGCACGTACCCTTTCGTACACGTCGTCGCTGAAAGATATACCTAACAATGCGGTCAGTTTTTGACGGTCGTTGATCTTTTTATTCCAGGTAAGGTAGTTTTCTGATTGCCAGTAATAGTTTGTATTGGCATTGATATTAGCTACACCACCCTGGTCGGCAGATAAATGCTGCAGGGAAAGCGACGAGTAAAAGTTGTTTTTTTGGCTGCGCAGATCGTACCCCAGGTCTGTTTTAAATTCCAGTTCATCAGATATCTTAAACAGCATGTATACGTTACCCACCACTTGCTGGGTATTGTTAATAGTATAGCGCTCGTTAGCTATCTGTATAGGGTTTGGCGCCCCTTCAAGGCCTGCTATATCAAAATTTCCGGCCCAGGTGCCATCCGGATATTTGATCGGCACGATGGGTACTTCTTCTGTTACGGCGCGCGGTACATTCAAACTACCGTTGCCATCAGTTACCACACGCTGCCTGCTGGCTATGGCATTTATGCTGCCGCCTATTTTTAACCAGTCCTTAACATCATTGTCCATCGTCATTTTAACCGAGTAACGCTTGAAGTTTGATGTAGGAGTTAAGCCATTTTGGTTAAGATACCCTAATGACAAGCTGTAAACTGATTTTTCGCTGCCGCCCTGTATGATCAATTGATGGCTTTGCGAAAAGGCCGGTTTATAGGTTTCTTTTTCCCAGTTGGTATTGTAAAGGGGTTTGTCATTGGCATCAAACAATAGCGGGAAATTAGCATGGTTTAAAGCCTTTGGCGGGGTTTGTACTGTTCCGGTAGGGTCAAACTTAGCCCCGTTGGCAAACGCCTGGTTATAAATGTCGACAAATTGCTGCGAGTTAAGCGTTGGCACATGCCGGTACAGGTCGCTTATGTTGGCATTTGCCTCGTAGCTAATGGTAGCCGGGCCTTTTCGGCCGCGTTTGGTGGTTACCATAATTACACCGTTAGCGCCGCGCACACCATAAATAGCGGTTGATGACGCGTCTTTTAACACCTCGAGCGATGCAACATCATTAGGGTTGATAGAGTTGGGGTCCACCCCAACAACGCCGTCGACAACATACAAAGGGTCGAGGTTAGAGTTGATAGAGCCGATACCCCTGATGCGTACCTTTGCGGCCGCGCCGGGCGCATTGCTGTTAACACTTACATCAACACCCGCAACCTTGCCCTGCAATGCCTGCGATAGGTTTGGCACCGGCTTATCTAACAGCTGCTCGGCCTTCACGGTTGTTACAGCCCCGGTAAGGTCCGATTTTTTTGCGGTACCGTAACCAATTACCACAACTTCATTCAGGTCTTTGGCCTGCTCGGTCAATACCACATCAATGGTTTGCTGGTTATTAATAGGCACTTCTTTTGATGTATACCCAATAAAGCTAAACACCAGCACGCCAGAACCATCCGGAACGGTCAGCTTATACTTGCCGTTAACATCAGTTGATGTGCCGATGATGGTGCCTTTTAACTTTACGTTCACACCCGGCAGGGGGCCTTTGGCATCGCTTACTGTACCCTGTATATCAATAGCTTTAATTTCTATCGGGGTATTATTAGCGTCCTTCTTTTTTACTACAATGGTTTCCTCAAAAATTTTGTAAGTAAGGGGCTGGTCTTTAAATGCCTGGGTAAGGGCCTGGTCAACGGTAACCTTGTCTACGTTGATATTGATACCGCCGGCTTTTGATACATCCTGCTTATCATACATAAAATGATAGCCGGTTTGTTTCTCTATCAGGCGAAGAACTTTTTCAACAGAGGCATTCTTTTGCCGCAACGATACAGTTTGACTGAACGTTTTTGCGGTTACATTGGTAAGGGCTGCAATTATTAAAATGGCAGTTAGTTTCATAACCAATATTATTTTGGAGAGTTTAGACCATGCCAAAGGCATGGCCTTAGAATTAAAATTCATAAGTTTGTTGTGTTTGGGTTAAACATTAAGTTTCAATTCGTCAGTTGCAATTATTATGGGGCCCAGGCATTTAGCCGGGAAAGTGGGTCGAAACACTTCCCGGCTTTTTTATATGCCGGTCTTAACGCTTATGGATAAGAATGGGGCCGCCAATTGCGCTTAGCTTGCGGGGTGTATTTCTTTCATCATAAGTTGTTTTTTGTAGGGTGAATAATTGATATATATGTATTGTTTTTTGGCTGTTTTACTATAACACTATAATTTTCTTTCCTTCAATTTTCAGGTCGATACCTGTGTATTTCAAAATCTCTAATAGTACCGAGGCCTTTACATTGCGCGATAAACGGCCTGTAAAAACTTTATCGGGCACTTTGCCGGCATAGGTAACATCTACATCGTACCAGCGGGCGGCCTGGCGCAATATGGCATCTATACGTACCTCCCTGAATTGAAAGATCCCATCTTTCCAGGCGGTCTCATCGTCTACGTCAACATCGTCAATCACTTTATTTTGGCCCGATGCTTTAATTTGCGCCTGCTGGCCGGGTTTTAACCGCGCGCTGAACCCACCGCTGGTAATGTTCACCGCTCCCTCAAGCAGGGTGGTTTTCATTACATTTTCGTCGTCGTAGGCCATTACATTAAAATGGGTGCCTAATACTTCAATTTGGGCGCGGTTTGTTTTTACCCTGAAAGGCATGGACGCGTTTTTTGTAACCTCGAAGTAAGCCTCGCCGGTAATTGCAACCTGCCTGGCTGCACCGGTAAAACGGGTAGGGAAGGTGAGCGATGAGGCAGAGTTTAACCAAACCCTGGTGCCATCGGGCAAATCAACCTGGTATTGCCCGCCGCGCGGTGTGGTAATGGTATTTATTGATGGCGCAATATTGGCACCTGCAAGTGCCGATACATTGTATATCAACCGGCCATCGGCAGCTTTTTTGATGAATGTATTGCCCTGTTTGGCCACGGTGCCATTTTCGGCGTTGTCTAAAATAATCGTTTTACCATCGGCAAGGGTTAGCGTGGCCCTATTACCGCCCGGCTGGGCATCGTGAAGCACGCGGTTTGTTTTGGTGAAATGTTGCGCAACCTTTTGTTGCCTTTTTAACTTATGAAACCCGATGCCGACAAAAAATAACACAATAGCGGCGGTTGCTATCTTAGCCCATAATATAATGTTGCTGCGCTTTGCACCGTTGTTTGTACCGGCCTTTAAAATATTGCTGAGGATAATGTCTGTTTTATCAGCGCTGAACACCGGCGCATCGGGCCTCAGATCGTCCCAGGCCTGGCGGATAAGCAGGGAGAGTTCCTCATCGCTTGCGCCTGCGTTGATGGCCGCAAACAGTTCGTCGCGCTCTTGCGGCGTGGCCGATTTGCTGTAATAGCGATCAAAAAGGTACCTCAACCTTAGCCTAGATGTTTTCATTAAATGTTGTTCAATAACTGGTAGTGTAGAAAAGCCGGGGAACTTTATTGTAAAGACACCAGGGGCACATAAAAAGGGGGTATACCTTTATATTTTTTTTAAAAAAAGTGTAGCCGCCAGTATAATTATGGCCGAAATATCAATATTGGACTGCACAAAGCTGGTGATGGAGTGGGTGGCCCCCTGCAAATATTTTTTCACTGTTTCGCGCGACAGGCCCATCTGGTGCGCTATCTCATCGTACTTTAAGCGGCCGTGCCGGCTTAGTAAATATACTTTTTGCTGCTGCGGCGGTAAGTGGTCAATGGCCTCGTCCAATAAACTGTAATAATTGTCCTGCCCCGAATTATCTTCGCTGGCAAGGGCCAAAGCATTGTCTTCCATTGTTTTTTGGCGGATACGCTCTTTAGCCAACCTTCGCAGGCAGTTTAACGCATGATTTTTGGAGACGACAAATAAATAAGCTTTAAAATTTTGAACCGACGATAGCGTTTCGCGGTTCATCCAGATCTTTAAAAAAACGTCCTGCACCACTTCCTCGGCCATTTCAACCGAATCGGTTATGCGGTAGATATGCGTACCCAAAAGCTGGTGATGGATGTTAAACAATTCGCTAAACGCGTGTTCGTCTCCACGGGCAACCCTCAAGAGCAACTCTTTTTCACAAGGTAACAAGTCGGACATAGGTGATGATTGGAGCAGGCAAGTAATAAAAAAAATACTAAAACTGCAACCAAATAATGTTTTAATGTTAAAAAAGTATCATCAGGAGCAATAAAAACTCCTTGCGATTATCTAATCATTAAACACTTAACCTCTGCAAAAAATAAATAACCTTTGTATAAGTCAGAATAAAGAGGGATTTGCTCCGGGTCTTATCTTGCCCAGGTGCCGGTATGCGCTCTCGGTAGCCTCGCGGCCCCTTGCGGTCCGCATCAAAAATCCTTCCTGGATCAGGAACGGCTCGTAAACCTCTTCAATGGTCCCTTCCTCTTCACCAACCGCGGTGGCAATGGTTTTGAGGCCAACGGGCCCCCCTTTAAATTTATCGATGATGGTCGACAGTATCTTATTGTCCATTTCGTCCAGCCCGTGCTCGTCAACATTCAGGGCGTTAAGGGCATATTGCGCAATATCGGTATCAATGCTGCCGTTACCTTTTATTTGTGCAAAATCGCGGGTACGGCGTAAAAGGGCGTTGGCAATACGCGGGGTGCCGCGGCTGCGGCGGGCAATTTCATAAGCGCCTTCATCGCTTATGGGCGAGCGTAATATGGATGCTGACCGCAGCACAATTGTAGTGAGGAGTTTCGCGTCGTAATACTCTAAACGGCTGTTAATGCCAAACCTGGCACGTAATGGCGCTGTTAATAAACCCGACCGGGTGGTAGCGCCAACAAGCGTGAAAGGGTTAAGCGAAATTTGCACCGAGCGGGCGTTAGGGCCGCTCTCCAGCATAATATCTATCTTAAAATCCTCCATAGCCGAGTACAAGTATTCTTCTACCAGCGGGCTTAAGCGGTGTATCTCGTCAATAAAAAGGATGTCGCCTGTTTCCAGGCCGGTAAGCAGGCCGGCAAGATCGCCCGGTTTATCCAGCACCGGGCCCGATGTGATCTTGATACCCACGCCCATCTCATTAGCGATGATATGGGATAGGGTGGTTTTGCCCAAGCCCGGAGGGCCATGCAGCAGTACATGGTCAAGCGCTTCGCCGCGCTGGCGGGCGGCCTGTACAAAAACGCGCAGGTTTGCCAGTATTTTATGCTGACCGGTAAAATCCTCAAATGCCTGCGGGCGTAAAACTTTTTCGATGTCACGCTCAGCAGGAGAGAGGCGTTCGCTATCCGGATCGAGGTTTTCGTTCATTGCCAACGAAATTAGTAATTTTTAGGCGAAAGGTAAAAGCAGAAAGGTTTTAAAACAGCATGTACTTTGTATAAAATTTAATTATATAAATGGTGGCGCTGTTGTGTCAGTAGCCGTTTTTATAAGTGCCTGGTTATGAAGTGTTCACGAGCGTTCACGGTGTTCACGTGTGGCGAACGTGAACACTTTGCAGGTTAAAGCACTTTAGCCGTGCGTTTATAAAACTGTGCAGGCAAGGTGCCTGGCGTATTATCACCCTTCGGGATATTTCCTGAAAATGCTGTTGATCTTCATTTGTATAACCCCAAAAAAAGCTTCCTTGAATATGCCCGATGACATTTTAGATGTACCCGCCGTACGATCGGTAAAGATGATGGGTACTTCGGTTACCTTAAAACCATGTTTGATAGTGGTGTATTTCATTTCTATCTGGAACGCGTACCCCACAAATTTGATCTTATCAAGATTAAGGGTTTGCAGCACTTTACGCTTGTAGCACATAAAGCCGGCGGTGGCGTCCTGTATATCAATGCCGGTTATAAAGCGCACATAAACCGATGCAAAAAAACTCATTAATACACGGCTCATGGGCCAGTTAACCACGTTAACACCCTTTATGTAGCGCGACCCGATAGCCGCGTCGGCACCATTAATACAGGCCTGGCGCAGCCGCAGCAAGTCGTCGGGGTTGTGCGAAAAATCGGCATCCATTTCAAATATAAAATCGTAATGATGCGCTATGGCCCATTTAAACCCATGGATATAGGCGGTACCCAAACCTTGTTTGCCGGTTCGTTCTTCTATAAAAAGTGTATCGGCATACTCCTGCTGCAATTGTTTTACAATGCTTGCGGTACCATCCGGCGAGCCGTCGTCAATGATCAGAACATGGAAGTCGTGCGGGAGGGAAAACACCTTGCGGATCATCCGTTCGATGTTTTCCTTCTCGTTATAAGTAGGAATGATGACAATGCTATCGGGCACGTAGAGCTTTTTGTTTGTTTTTAATGAACGCCGCTAAAATAATTTAATTTTATACCGCATTAAAATAAAAAGCAGGAAAGTGGTTCACTTTCCTGCTTTTTATAAGTAGTATGTTTGTTACAGGCGTTCTGTTTCAGCAGCTACCTCGTTAATACCGACCGGGTCGGTAATGTAATTTCGTTCTTTAAGGCGCGGAGATATAATTAAAAAGGCCACTATGAAAACGCATATAAACGCTACGAAAAACCATTCGTAATTGGCGCCCTTAAGAGCTGTGGCCCACCAGCCGCCATTTTCAATAAGGCCGTTAACAACAGCGGTGATCAGGTTACCAAACGATACCACCAGGAACCAGATACCCGTCATGGTGCTCTTCATTGATTTTGGCGAGTGGGTATAAGCGTACTCCAAACCGGTAATTGATACCAATACCTCGGCTGCTGAAAGTATCATAAACGCCAGCACCTGCCACCAGATAGACGGCGAACCCCCATGATCCAGGCTGGTGTGTATAACACCTATTACCACAAACGATAACGCGGTTAGCACCAGGCCGGTCCCCAGCCTGCGCAGAGGGGTGGTTTTTAGTCCCTTTTTGTCCAGCCACGGATATACCACGTAATTGAAAAACGGGATAAACAGGAGCAAGAATACTGTGTTAAAGGTTGATAGCTGGCCCGGATATATGGTGAATTTAGTAAAACCAAGGTTGATCACACGGTCCATTTTTTCGGCGTAAAGTGTCCATTCAGATAAGCATTGGTCCCAAACAGCCCAAAAGGCCAGCGCGAAAAAGAAAACTGCCATAACGCGGTAAACTGCCTTTACGCCTTCAACGCGTTCTGGATCATAAGGGCCTTTGGCAACATCAAGCATAGACTGCCCCGGTTTGCGCTGGCTTAAATGTGTTAACGCATACCAGGTAATAAAAACCAGGTTATTGCGGTTAACTCCCTGTGGCGGAACCTTTACATATTTTTTACGGCCCGAAAAGAATATGATAGTAGCCAGTGCCATCAGCAGCCCGGGGATACCAAAAGCCCATTTTGGCCCAAAGTGCTCATACGTCCAGGGGATGGCAACGGTTGATATCATAGAGCCGGCGTTGATACTGAAGTAAAACCAGCCGTAAACTTTTGAAAGCAAGTCCTGGTTGGTGGCGTCAAACTGATCGCCCACGTTGGCCGATACGCACGATTTGATCCCCCCCGCACCAATTGCAACCACCAGTAAACCTAACTCGAAACCGGTGAGGCCACCATCAAAGGTTGCCAGCATTAAGTGCCCGATGCAGTAAATTATAGATACATAAAGGATAAGCTTGTACTTGCCGGTAAACCAATCGGCTATCATGCCGCCTACAAATGGCAGCGCGTAAGCTACCATCACAAACAGGTGGTGCAGCTTATTGGCATGGGCGTTGGCCTGATCGGTTAAAGCCGGGTTATCTGCCGGGTTAAAAAATTGGTTTACCAAAAAAAGTGTAAGTACCGATCGCATCCCGTAAAAGCTAAAGCGCTCTGCGGCTTCGTTGCCGATAATATAGGGTACGGCTTTTGGAAATCTTGATTTTGTTTTTGCCGGAGCGGCTGCCTGTAGGTTTTCTGCCATACTTTTGAACTATTTTTGCCTAAAATACTATTATTAAATTAATCCGAAATTTTATACCGAAATTATTACAGCGTAACCTGCAATGTTTTGATTACGCTTAAATACTAAAGCTTTAATTTTTTTTGTTTAACGGAACAGAGGCCCGGTCTTTAACGGCCTGTGCTTTAGGGTCGACATATTGAGCGTCCCGTTCTTCGGGTATGTTGCGCATATCAAGGTTATCTGCAAATACCCACCTGCCATTTTTTAATTTATAGCCATCATAAGTAAGATCGGGGCCAAAGGTATCGGGCCGGTCTTTTAATTTATCATCAGGCGGGGCAAGGTGGTCAAATACGATGAGTTGCTGGTCGGGCACATAGCGCAATAGCATTGATGCCTGCCGGGTGTATTCAAATATTACGCGTTTGCGGTTTTTATTACCACCATCAAATACAGGCATGCCAAAAAGCGGCTTGTCATCCCTGTCAAACGATAGTATCTCGATTACCTTTTTTGTCGATTTTACCGTGTTGCCTTTCCATCCCAATAAAACATAATATGGTTTTGCTGCGGCTACCTTAATAATTTTGTAATACTGCGCGCCATACCACTTGCGGTTATCCGTAACGGAGTCTTCGGGGTTTTTTAACAGGGGCGAGTAATCTTCAAGCGGATACATCAGCAGGTTTCCGCCGGTGTTCATTTGCACGGTACCATAAAAACGGTAACTCCCGTCCTGGTTCATGATATGCCAGCTAATTATCCGGAACCGGTTATCGGGCGCATTAATAATGCTAATGCTCTTAAGCGAATCAAAGGGATAGTTAAACGAGTGGGGTACCTTTAAAGCGCCAACCAGCATGCGAATAAACTTGTAGTTTGCATTTTTACGCTCTATATCATCCGGGTCGTTCACAAATTTTTTGCCCAGTGCTTCAAGACTGTCCTGGTAAACGCTTAAATTCTTCAGGCTGGTGCTTTCATCGGAGTGCTGCGCGAAGGAGGTGCTGACGGTTAATAACACGAAGGCGGCTACTAAAAAACCTTTCATCAATATTTTACGATAAAAATACATTGCAGATAATAACGTATTACCCGCTGCTAAATTATTAAACTATATTGATGTTATAACAAGTTTTCGATAACCATTGCGCTTGCGCCGCCCCCACCGTTACATATCCCTGCAGCACCTATGCGGCCTTTGTTTTGCTGTAAAACATGTATCAGCGTTACCATAATGCGCGCGCCCGAGGCGCCAAGCGGGTGGCCAATGGCGACAGCTCCGCCGTTAACATTTACTTTAGCAGCATTAAGTTTTAATAATTTATTATTAGCTAACGCTACAACGGAAAAGGCCTCGTTTATCTCAAAAAAATCTACCTCATCGGCAGATAAACCTGCCTTATGTAATGCAAGCGGAAGGGCTTTGGCCGGGGCCGTGGTAAAATATTCAGGCGCCTGCTGCGCATCAGCAAAGGATACTATCCTGGCAAGCGGCTTAATGCCCATTGCTTCGGCTTTTTCTTTGCTCATTAATATTAGGGCTGCCGCACCGTCGTTTAAAGTTGATGCATTGGCAGCTGTAACTGTACCATCTTTTTTAAATACCGGCTTAAGCGTGGGTATTTTTTCAAATTTTACTGTTTTTGGTTCCTCATCGTCGGCAAACACGGTAACATCGCCTTTTTTATCTTTCAGTTCAACAGGGGTTATCTCTGTTTTAAACTTGCCATCGGCCTGTGCTTGCTGCGCCCGTTTGTACGATTCTACAGCGAAAGCATCCTGCTCTTCGCGCGTTACATTGCAGTCAACAGCGCAAAGCTCAGCTGCCGAACCCATGTGATAATCGTTATATACATCCCAAAGGCCATCTTTTACCAGGCCATCAATGATCTGCCCGTTACCAAGGCGGTAGCCGTTACGGGCCTTGTCAAGGTAATAAGGTACGTTGCTCATGCTTTCCATACCACCCGCCAATACAATTTCGTTATCGCCATTGGCGATGCTTTGCGCTGCAAGCATAATAGCTTTCATGCCCGATGCGCATACCTTATTTATAGTAGTAGCGGGCATGTGTGGCAGGCCTGCAAATATTGCCGCCTGGGTTGCGGGTGCCTGTCCCAGGTTAGCCGACAGTACATTACCCATGTACACTTCCTGAATATCTGATGGCTGCAGGCCGGCCTTTTCAACGGCCGATTTGATAACCACAGCGCCTAACTGAGTAGCTGATAATGATGCTAAACTGCCGCCAAAACTGCCGATAGGGGTACGTGTGGCCGATACGATATATACTTCTTTCATAAGAAAAGTGCTGTCTTTTATATAATGGTCAGCAAATTTATAGTTTACTTTTAATAGTAACGACAGATTTGAAAAATATTATGCATGCATAGTATTTGTCTAATTCTTTTTCTTACGCGGCAACCTTTTGCGCGCTTTAAGGGCTTCCTGCAACAGGAACTCTATCTGCCCGTTAGTGCTGCGAAACTCGTCTGCGCCCCACATTTCAATTTCTTTGAGCACATCCGGGTTTATCCTTAATATAAAAGCTTTTTTTTCGGCCATGCTTAATGTGCTGCCGCCGCGTGTTGCTGGCGTATCAGTAAAATATTTATCCCAATTAATGCCAGTAGGGGTACTTGGGGCATATTGTTTATCTGCTCCGTTTTGTCAAAGCTGACCTCAAAAGGTTTTTTTATCCCAAAGGCTGTATGTTCAATTTGTAAAATATCGCCGTATAGCGCATGTGTTAGCGTAAAACTCCGGGAGAAAACTTTTTTAAACATGTAAACTGCCTCAAAGCCGTTATCCATTTTTATAGCGATATCCCTTTTCCATGTTTCGGGTACCAGGTTGCCAATGGTTTCATCCTCGCCCTTATTCAAAAGCAGGGTGCGGTTAAACATGCCCTTACGTTTAATGGTCCAGGTCCCTTCAGCGGTTTCTATAACGGCATAGCGTTTAAAATTCGCCTTGTAGCTGAGCTTACCATAAACAAACTGGCCGTCGGTAAGTTCGTAATACGGGAAGAACCATTTATGACGGGTGATAAACAACTCGTTGGTTTTAACCAGCGCAAAATCTCTGAAATCGGTCATCGTATTAATGATATAAAGTGCCCGTATTTACTATCGGGTTAACCGCTTTATCACCACAAAGTACAACCAGCAGGTTGCTCACCATAGCTGCTTTGCGTTCTTCATCCAGCTCGATAATGTTTTTTTCCTCCATTTTTTGCAGGGCCATTTCAACCATGCCCACCGCGCCTTCAACAATAAGCCTGCGGGCAGATATAATAGCCGATGCCTGCTGGCGCTGCAACATGGCATGGGCAATTTCAGGCGCGTAGGCCAGGTGCGATATCCGGGCTTCCAATACCTCGATACCCGCGCGTTCAAGGCGCTCGTTTAGTTCCTGTACCAGCAGTATGCCTACCTGCTCAGATCCGCCACGCAGGGTAATGCTTGCGTTCTCGTCCTCGATGTGATCATAAGGGAATGAGTTGGCCAAATGCCTCACTGCGGCCTCGCTCTGTATATTTACATATTGCAGGTAATTTTCAACCGCGAAAACGGCTTTGGCGGTGTCCTGTATCTGCCATACAATTACAGCGGCAATTTCAATAGGATTGCCTACGCTGTCGTTTACCTTTAATTGCTGGCCATTCAGGTTAAATGCCTTTAGTGATACCTTCTTTTTAACGGTGAAGGGGTTTACCCAAAAGAAGCCGTCTTTTTTTACTGTTCCCTGGTATTTTCCAAAAAGGGTAAGCACTTTAGATTCGTTTGGATTTACAATAGCAAGGCCGGGTAAAATAAAAACGAAGTTTATTACACATATAATAGCGCCTATTACATGTTGCTGCCAATAGAAAGAAACGGCTGCTGCGGCAATAAGCACAAGTACTAAAACAAAGGCCAAATAGCCCGAAGGTGCTGTGGTAACTTTTTCGGTTTGCATGATCGTGATTATGATTTTAAATTGATATCATAAAGATATCAACTTTGATGTGATAAAAGCAAGAAAAATAACATATAACCGAAACTTATATTATTTTTGATTGGATAAACACAGCTAATGGCAAAACTTTCATCGTCCAGGCAAAAGGCATTATTGCGCAAATACGCGCTAAATGTTAAGTTTTTTATGATGCTTGCGAGCGTGATCGTAATTGTATACGCGCTGCCTAAGCAAGCCAAGTTTGGGTACGAATTTGAAAAAGGCAGGATATGGAATCAAAAGGATCTGGTATCGCCTTACAACTTTGCCATCCTAAAAACCGATGCCGAGATAGAGGCCGACCAAAAGGCCGCTTTGGCTGCCGTTACCCCTATATATCAGAAAAATGATGACATGGAACGGCAGCAGCAGGATGGTTTTAAAACTGATCTGGAAGTAAAGTGGCATGCCGCGGGCATAAATGATAAACAGAAGAACGCTTACCTGCAAACCGGATACAACGTTTTAAAAACATGTTATGACAAGGGTATTCTGAAACTGAACCCTAAATATCAGCAAAATGGAAAAAACTACGCGATCACGATATTGAGCGCGAACGTTGCAACTGAAAAAAATACTGCCGACCTGCTTACCCGCGAAAGGGCTATTGCCTATTGTGACGCCGAAATCAGTAAAGTACCCGGCCTGGATAAAGCCTTTCTGCTCGACCTGGTGCAAGATCGGCTACAGAACAACCTGTCATTTGATGCTAACCTGACAGCCCGGTTAGAGAAAGAGGTTACCGAAAACCTTTCTATTACCCGCGGCATGGTACAAAAGGGAGACGTTATTATCAGCAAAGGCTCGGTTATAAACGACGAGGCCTACCAAAAGCTGGCATCGTATAAAAAGGCTTTTGAGGATAACGCCCGTACCAATGGTAACCATGGCATGGTATTGTTAGGGCAGTTTTTACTGGTTGGCATCACCATAACGCTGTTAATGGTTTTTCTGTACCTGTTCAGGCGCGATATTTATGATGATAACCGTTTGGTAAGCCTGATATTGCTGGTTATAACCGCTATGCTGGCAGGCCTTTCGCTGGCCATAAAACTTGGGCTGCCCAACTTTTATTATATACCCTATTGTATCGTCCCTATCATTATTCGCATACTGTTTGATACCCGTTTAGCGCTAAACATACACTTGCTGGTTGTATTAATAGCCGGTTTTTTTGTACCTAACAGCTTTGAGTTTGCCTATTTTGAAATTACCGCCGGTATGGTATCTATCTATAGCATCAAGAACCTTATCCGCCGCGAGCAGTTCCTGATATCGGCATTGATCATCACCTTTAGCTACTTTGTATCGTTTCTGGGCATATCGCTGATCAGGGAGGGTACGCTTAATACAATTGACTGGGTCGATTTTATTCCTTTTGCTGTAAGTGTACTGCTCACGTTACTGGCATACCCGCTGATTTACCTTTTCGAAAAGATGTTCGCTATAACATCGGACATTACCCTTATTGAACTCACTAACACCAACGCTCCCTTACTGCGTGAAATGGCTTTTAGTGCCCCGGGTACCTTTCAGCACTCGTTACAGGTGGCTAACCTGGCCGAAAACGCCATATACTCGATAGGTGGTAATGCCTTATTGGTTAGGGCGGGGGCGCTGTACCACGATATTGGTAAAATGCAAAACCCGTTGTTTTTTATTGAAAACCAATTATCGGGTTTTAATCCACATGATAAATTACCTTATGAAGAGAGCGCACAGATCATCATCAGCCATGTAAGTAAGGGCATTGAGATGGCGCGCAAAGCAAACCTGCCCGAAATAGTTATCGACTTTATACGTACCCACCACGGCAATACCCGTGTAGATTATTTTTATCAGTCGTTCCTTAAAAATTTCCCCGAAAAATTCATTAACGAGAACATTTTCCGGTATCCGGGGCCTATCCCATTCTCGAAAGAAGCCGGTGTTTTAATGCTTGCCGACTCGGTTGAGGCAGCTTCGCGCTCGTTAAAAGAGCCGGACGAGGAATCTATCGGCATCTTGGTTGACCGTATTGTAAAATACAAACTCGATCAAAACCAGTTGAGTGACAGTAATATAACGCTGAAAGATCTGGAAACAATTAAACAGATATTTAAGCGGATGCTGGCGAGTATTTATCATGTGCGGATTGATTATTAAAAATCTGATTTATTTTTTTGACAGCTTAAGCGAATTACTATATTTGCAATCCCTGAAAAAAGGGAAAAACCGCAATAAATACGGTGAGGTGCCTGAGAGGCCGAAAGGATCAGTTTGCTAAACTGACGTACGGGAAACTGTACCGAGGGTTCGAATCCCTCCCTCACCGCTGAAAAGATAATCAAACCATGCAAAAGCCGCTGAATCGTATGATTTAGCGGCTTTTTTTTGCCGCTGCAGCAAAATATGTCAAAAAACGCAATATTTTCTACGCGATCCGTGTAGTCTTTGTTTTTTTGGAAAAGTGGTCTATCGCGTTGAAACAGCTAACGAACCGGACAGTTTTGTGGCCAATAAAGACTAATGACCCCGGTAACTAAAATATCTTTTAAAACTCAGGAAATTCGTCGTAAGGAATTTGGCTGAGCAACTTAAGATGTTTTCTTTTAACGGATCAGTGCGAATTTCCTCGATTATATCGGGTAATGTATGGTAAATATGCGGTGGGTAAGTTCCTGATCAATTATTACTTAACCAAACGTTGTCGGCAGGATTTACGTCTGCGTCATAAGCATTTCCAAGAACAATTCTTTTTATACTCTTTTTTGAGTGTAAATAGATCATGACTTTATCGTTATCTTTCCATACATTGACGGTTCGCAACAGATCTTTTGTTGTTGAATCTGACATGATGACCCGTACGTGAATCGGCATCGGCACGGTGCCTTTGTTAATTATACTGATTTGATAGGTCGAACCCTTGTGCGAAACCTTTTCGATCGAAAGATCTGGCACTGCTTTTTCGAAATACCACTTTTTCCAATACCAGTTGAGATCAGCGCCCGTACCATGGTTCATGCAGTTGAAAAAATCGTATGGCGTCGGATGCTTACCAGCCCAGGTTTTAATAAAGAATTGCAACGCATCGATAAATTTCTTTTCGCCCAGTGCCTCCTTCAGATAGTACAGTGCCAGTGCGGGTTTTAAATCTTTATCACCATAACGCGCTTTGCCATACAATTGAGGTGTTGGCGTCATTAAAGGCATGTCTTCCGCCAAGCCTGCGTAATCATTTACACTACTGATGTCATAGTCCATTTTAACCTGCGGTGCAATCAACGGATGGAACATAAATTCCGTCATTGTTGCCCAGCCCTCATCCATGAATGAATATTTTGTTTCATTTGTTCCGACGTAGAAAGGAAATATGGAATGGAAAACTTCGTGCGCTGTAAACTCCACAACATCCCTTTCATCCTTAAATGGCAGGTCGTTTACCATCATCGGATATTCCATAGCATCCAGACCATCCACAATGCTGATATGAGGATAAGGAAACGGAATTCGAGGTAAATGATAACTGATCTGTTCCACCGTTTTTCGCGCGTAGTCAGCAACATGGTCATACGTATTGTGGTTAGGATCATATACGGCATCTATACGGGTGCGACGGTGTGTATTACGATCTACTTCAATACTTGAAGCCTTCCACACATACTTGTCGCTTACCGCAAAAGCAAGATCAGTCACGTTATCTGCTTCAAAATTCCATGTATTGGCCTCCTTGTGTCTGGTAACATTTTTATTTTGTATTTCATCCCGATTGATAACATCGATAACGCTATCGCTTTTTTCGGCTTCTTCAATTTTTTTTAAAATGGCCGGCTGATATAATTCTTTGCCGTTCGTAAGCGTTCCGGTGGACCAAACAGAATAGTTATCCGGAACAGTTATACTTGCTTTAAAATTCCCGTAATCATTGTAAAATTCTTCTTTACCTAAATAGGCATATTCATTCCAGCCATCTATATCATCATAAACCGCAACACGAGGATAGAAGTAAGCTATAAAATAGGAGCCTTCAGCGATTTGACCTGTACGTAAGAATGAACCCTTATTGAGCGTGTAATGATACGCTATATCAATGCTAACCCTGTGATGCGGTGCTAAGCGTACTTTTTTGACGTGCATGTTTGTACCGCTGATGCTATATTCTTTATCTGATTTTGCCTGATGGTCAATTTCGATAGCGGTGATGTTTATACCGTCGCCGACGTCTTCGGAAGATACAAAGACATTTCGCATAGCGTTGCTCTTATACAGGTTGGCGTATAGCTTTAACACCAGCCTGTTTAAGGTATCAGGGCTATTATTGTAATATTGAATACTTACTTTTCCATTAATTTCCCTCGTGTCGGATTAAAACTTACGTCTAGCTTGTAATCGGCCCGGTTTTGCCAATAGTCTTTACCTGGTAGTCCCGTCTCACTACGCGTATTTGCAGCGAGTGCCTTGGCATAATTGCGATCAACCGGTAACTTTTGAGCGAATGATAGTAAACTATGAGCGACGAATGAGAACGTAATCAGAAAACGTAATTTGATCATCTTCAAAAATAATTTAATTTTCAATGCAGGCGTGTGTCATAACTTTAACGGGTTCTTACTTGATCGGCCTATAGCACATTCCATTCACTTGTCAAAGGCTTATAAATAAAAGCATCCACAGAAATCATGACAGGTTGAAGGGATATGGATCGCTATTTGGTTTCAAAATAAGCAACTATCTTTTTGATAAAAGACTCCTGGGCATATGGAGACGGGTCAATGACGATCGAATTTCCTCTTGATCCGTTTCCTACCTGATGCAATTTCCGGAGAACGGAAAAGTTATCCTAAATTTTGCACCTATAAGTTCAGAGGTGTCTATGGTTTAGGCCTTATTTCACAACCGGAAAATTACCGCCGTCAATAAAATAATTCGCCCCGCTGATATAAGAGGCTTTTGGCGACGCCAGGAAGTAGATCAGTTCTGCCGTTTCTTCCGGTTCAGCCATTCTGCCCAGCGGTATCCCTCCAACGCGGTCAAAGAGCCTCTGGGTCATCTCATCAAACGTAATGCCCTCTTTGGCTGCCAACTGGCCGAGAAAATCAGACATCGCTTCCGTTTTATTAAGGCCGGGGGAAACGGTGAGTACACGCACACCATGCGGACCCGTTTCATCAGCCAGCGATTTACTGTAGGCATTCAGCGCCGCTTTGGCCGCACTGTAGGCCATGGTCGACTCCCAGATCGGGAACTGCCCGCTTGTAGAAGAGATGTGGATGATCACACCGCTCTTCTTTTCCAGCATTTTGGGCAATAAGGCCCGGTCTAACCGTACCGAAGATAGCAGGTTGATCTCCAGCGCCTGGTACCAGTGCTCATCAGCAAGCGTACTGAAGCCGCCGCCGGGAAAGGTGTTAGCACCGATATTATTGATCAGGATATCAACACCGCCAAACCGGTCATTGATCTCCGCCGCTACTTTTTCTACATCTTCACGCTTAGCCAGATCAGCGGCAATAAAATGATACGGCTTATTATGCTCATCCGGCTCATTCCTTGCTGTAATAATAACCGTTGCACCAGCCTGCAATAATCTTGCGGTTACCGCTTTGCCAATGCCTTTTGTGCCGCCTGTTACCAGCGCTATTTTTCCTTCAAGGTCTTTGATCTGTTGCTTCTGCATTTCCATATTTTATACAATTACTTTTGTTTCAAAAAGAAACTAAAGTAAATTAACTATATTTGATGATACACCGCTATTAGTGGTTACAAGCAAGTAACTAAAGCAAAATAGCAGTAACCTATTGGTAACTAACAAAATGAGAAAAATGCTGCAAAATCCCGAAAACTGCGCTGTGGTACGAACGGTGGGTTATATCGGCAACAAATGGAAACCCATTATACTGGTGCGTTTGCTGAACGGAGGGAAGGTACGGTTTGGCAAGCTTTGTGTGCAAATGGCTGATATTTCACGCAAAATACTCAGTCAGCAATTGAAGGAGTTGGAAGAGGATGGACTGATCATCCGTCATAGCTATATGGAAAAACCGCCGCGTGTAGAATACGAGTTAAGCGAACTGGGCAAAACGCTTATTCCCGTGCTGAAAGCCATGTATGACTGGGGAAATCAGATCGCACCGCCGGAACTGCAGGGAACCTGGGATCCGACGCCCCCAGTAACAAAATAATATGGAGGCAGTGAGGGTCGGCAGCAAAAGAGATGTACGCTAATAAAGTTGCTGCTCGATCGTTGCCTTATCAATCACTGACCAAACCCGGGATATTTTATGATTACGGAATTCATAAAACACATTTTCTGAAAAGCGGATCTTACGGCCATTTACAGGCAGACCCATAAACGTCCCTACAGGTGTACAGTTAAACATTAATCTGCAAGCGAGATAAGAGGAATCGCTTACAACCAGCTCGGCCTCGAAATAAAGATCAGGAATGTCCTGATAATTCTGTTTCAGCATGGACAGGTATCCGGTCAGACCTATTTCCTGATCATTGTAACACACCTCTTCAGCAACAAAAAATTGCAGCTCATTCCACGCTTGCCTGTTCAAGCACTCCAGGTAATCGCGATAAATGTCAGGAAGGGTATTCATTATATATAATAACAATACGTTTCACTGGTTATTCTACCCCATTATGTATTACTAAAAAAGGGTACTATCACGGCGATGGTGAGGGCAATATATAATAATGCTAATCCCGAACTCACCCGGTACGTTTGTGAAAGTTCCTGAAAAAGCTAGGGCGGTAGGTCGTCATAAGTCAAAGAATTGGCGTGTACTGTCATTTTATCGATAAAGGCGGCGGATTGTCAAGGGTATCTTTCATGTTTTTTGACACTTCGGCCGGGAGCAGGGCAAAGCCTCCTATCATGCTGGCCAGATCTACGTCGCTGCTATCCTGCATGGCATTTCCGCCGGCGATCATTCTTTTTAAACAAGCTGCAATTTCCCAAATGGACTGATATTGTTCATTGAGGATTTTCATCAACTGCTGGCTCAGGTAAGCGTTTAAAGCGCGCTGCAAATGCTGCCATAATGAGCTGTCGGCACCCAGATCACTGATACCGGCCCAGCTGACCTGAACGTCACCTAAAGAAATTTTTCCGATTCCCGGGATATTTGCACAGCCTTTGCCCCTGAATACCACACGCATGATCATATTATTTGCGTTTACCGCGTCAGTCGAAAGGGTTGTTAAAGGCAGCTCATGCTTTGCAAGTTCATCACTCTTTTTGTAAGTGTTGATGAGCTTCATATCAATATGGCTTTGCAAAAGGTCGGCTTTAATGATGGGTATGGCCGCGTTGTTGAAAAGGTTGATAAATTTGACCAGTTCAGCTTCATAATGGTCAATTTTCGCAACAATGCTGTCGAAATTTCCTTTGCGCCATTGGTAGCCGGCTTCTTTCCTGGTGTCAAGGTCTACCTTCTTGATCTGTATCCATTGATCTGAGTTTTGCCTGTTACCTATCCATTTATAACAATGCTTGCCGTAATAATTTTCATGTATGTCATCAATCTCGCTATAATCAATATTTTGTAAAACATCAGCCATATAATCATAGGTATTGTCCTTATCCATCATCATGATGTATTTGCTGTTCCCGCTCCAGTCAATGCCGATATATTCTGCCCGGCTGTCGAGGGTGTCAAACCACCTTAACATAGATGCCCAGTTGCTTTCGAAATCGCGTACCTTGTAACTGGCATCGCTCAATTCCAGCCTTGCATCTTTGATCATTTGCTGGTGATTGTTATGGTTGGTGATAAACGGCTGTATATCAGCTATATTTTTTGGCAGCTTATCCTTCCATTTTATAAGCAAGCTTCGCTGCCATGTTTGAAGTTCGTTGTTCAGCATATTATCTATCTCTGCGACCGTTTGCGCGGATTCCGCAAATAAGTGGTTCAGGCCTTCGAGGGCGGTTTTCGATAGCGCATTGATCTCTGCGATGCGTTTGTCGACGGCTTCGATAGCCTTTTCTATTTCGCGCAGGTCGGGCGACACTGGGCTTGGCGTACATTCAACCGAAAATTCAAAATCACTCAGTTCAAATTGTACAAAAAAGCTTGGCGCAGCAATATCAATATGAAAAAAATTATAAAATACGGTCTTTATCGCAAGCCCCAGGTCGACGCCGAAATTTAAGGCTCCTGTCAATTTAAACAGATTGGTATTATATATCATATTAAACACCGCATCAGACTCAAATACGCCTGTATGAACAGAGGTGCGAAGTGCGGCAGAAAAAGAACCCGTAGCGTTGGCATATTGCATGGTTACGGCTGCTTGTGCCAGGCCAAAAGCGTTTACCTTTGCTTCGGTCATCAGGTATTGCATGCCAATATGATCGAAGCCCATAGCAAACACGGGCCCTGCCTGTTCATCGCTAACGCCGGAGATCAGCAACATGCCATTAAATACGCTGATGGGTTTTTGGCTGTAGGATAGAAATTTGACGGAATCGGCGGCGCTTTGGAGCGAAAACTTAAGCGTGTTTTCATCACCAAAAAGCTTGTTGATAACCAGCTCAAACTTTTTATTATTTTTATCGCTTAGTACGTCTATCGTGCCGGTAGTGGTGATGCCTGCAAGGTCAAAAGACAGTTCGCCGCCCAATTGAAAGTATTCATCCCGGATGCTGATGGCGCCCTTTATCCTGAGTATATCCAGTATTGTAAAATCCGCAGCGATACTCAATGTGTCGTCCTGGTATAGCAAAGCCGCTGAAAGGAATTTTCTGCCGAGAAAAAGGAAGTCTATTTCGCCTTGTAATTGCAGCTTCAGCGGATCGATATGCGTATGCTGTTCGTAAACTAAGCCGAAGATATTTAACACCTTCAGCTCAAAATTCACCGACGCGTCAAAGGACGAATTTTGGGTAAGCAGCGATCTGAACAAAAAGGTGCCGCTAAAAACTTCACCGGCTGATACCATTGCGGCGGCGCTGAAAGAAGAATCTGAGCTATTATTCAGGTCAAGATTCACCTGTGCATCTACATGTATAGCGAAAAATTTAAAGCGCGCGATGCCGTTAAGTTTAACAACATCGTTGTTAAACACACCTTCTATCTTACCGTAAAAGCCAATAGGGGATGTAGCAGTATCAAAGGCGCTGGCTTCTAAATACAGCATGCCCTTTGCAGCAATAAAAGTTCCCTGGAAAATATTAAAGCCAAACAGTTTCAGGTATGTGTTACCGCTCACCTGGAAATTAGTAGCTGTAATGGCTTGCTTCCCATCCAGGTGAAGCAAAAGGATGTCGTTAGGCGCGGCCACATGGATAAGCATAGACGATGCAAGGCCATCGGGCAGCCAACACAAAGCAGCGCTCAGCCTGGCCTCGGCAATTGAGCCCACCTTAAGCTTACCCTGCATAAAAAATAGCACCGCGTTGTCTGGTGCGGTAACAGCTTTGCTATCAGGCGCGGCGCCTGGCTGAAATGTTAACAGACTCAACAGGGGAACCAGTTCTTCAAGCGCGGCGTCGGGCAGCTGGTGATCTTGGTATAGCCTGGTTACTTCCTTTGGTGTGGCCATCAGCCACGCAACAGAGGCTTCCAGGTTCTCTAAAGGGAACACTGTAATATTGTTATAACGCAATGCCAGCGGCAGCGCCTGTACCAGATAAGCAGGGGTCTTTTCCTTGATAAGATGATTGATGCCGTTAAGTAAAATCCCGGCAAGGTTCATCAGGTCCAGCAAGCGATAGTTGTTTGTCCAGCCGAGTAAAAGGCCCTTTTCATCCTCGCCCCTGGCAACATACTTGGGCAGGCGCATATAGAAAGGCCCGGCATCAAATACGAGGTTAAAGCCCGGTTCACCGCCGTCTTTCTGTATGCTGAGGGGATACGTAACATCAAGGTCTTTGCCTTCCGAAAAAAGCTTTTTCAGGTCGCTCGCTATTTTCAGCACCTTCATCACGTTAACCTTTGGCTGCGGGAACGAAATTGAGGTGTGTATATCCAAACCTTCTATTCCCTTGAATTTAAACAATATGTTTTCATAAAACAGCGGGACAGGGATAGGGATGCCCGTTTCGTAAACGATCAGTATCAGCAATTCGTTTACAGCAAAGGTGTGTTGTAGTTCATCGCGGGGCGGTAGTTTCGCCGCGACCACTTCCGATTGGTAAAGGGTGGTCGATAGCAACAATTCGGCGTAGTCAAAAGTGTCCAGCTCTGCGCTGCACTCAAATTTTAGTAAAGAACCGCCCATCGCCGTGCCCAGCGAAATATGGCTTAAGCGCAGCCCAACAAAGGCCAACGGCGTTGGTACCAGGAATTGCAGCGGAGCATCTTTTGTGGTAAGCGAGAAACCGATACCGCCATCGGCAGTTATATCTACCGATGCTTCAAGCGCGCGTGGTACCGACAGGCTTAAGTACCCGCGGAAGCGCGCAGGCAGGCTGTTTTCAATTTTTTGTACCGAGAGCAGCAGATCGCCCAATGCTTTGGGAAGGGTGATGCCGCAACGGTCAAGCATGTTGATAAGCCAGGTGAGCGTATCTTCCAGCTTCATCGTTTTTACCGGGATGCTCTTCGGTAAATTTTGAGCCACTTTATTGAGTTTGAGCGCTTCGAAAAGCCTGCGCAACAAAGTCAATGGGATAGCCACAGGATTTTCCGGATCTATCTCATAACCGCCCTTGAACTGAAATGTGCCTTTTTCCACGTCAAGCTTTATAACTGGTTTTATAAAACTGATACAGCCGAGGTCTTTGTCGTTGAATACGCGGTTAAGGTCAATCCTTACCTTATTGTCCTGTTCGGTGATGCCTTCAATGGTGTAAAATGGCGAGTCGATCAGTTGACCGCTGATGCCTGCCGAGCCGATACTTACCCTAAAACGGGTGAATTGTTCACCGGGCGGCGAGGCCAGGGTCTTAAATATTTTTGTTTGCTGCATGCCCAAAACTTCGTTCAGGCGCATAGGTAATGCATAACCAAACTCCAGTTCGAGCGCAACGTCCTTACCGATATAAAACTCAGCGCCCGACAGCCTGATGGCGCTCTTACCAAATGCCGGTACCGATGTTACCCCGATCTCGGCCATCAAATCAGGAATTTCCAGTTGGAGCAGGGTGCCCGTGGCTGCAAAGAAAAGCGTGCCGTTTTTTAGCCCGGCGGCTAACAGTAGGGGTTTGCTTACCCAATGCTGTTCTTTTTCCTCCATAAATATCCTGCGTACAGGGTCCGGAAGGTCCTGCAAAATAAGGACTGCCTCGGCGGCAATGGTCCACTGCTTATCCTCTTGCTTAAATGAAAACTCGCCGGGAGTAAGTTTGGCGCACAGGCTGCGTGTGATCGTTTTAGGCTGCGTTTTTCCGTCTGCCTGTGTGGTTTCCGTACATTCCTGGTAATCAATCTTAGGGGTAACGATCTCAAAGCCGGATGGCTTGAACACAAAGCGGTTGTTAGCTTTTTCGATATGTAGGCTGAGCGCGCCGCCAACGCCCCCTGGAAACAGGTCGTCAAGCAGGTGCAGTTGTAAATGGCCCCCTGTAATAGTAAGATCGGCGCTGCTCTTTGACAGATTCAGGCTTATCCGGTCTGCGCCGATGCTGAACAAGTCATCAACGGCTAACCTGTTTCGTGCAGGGACTGTGGTGATTGTCATATTAACGGTGCCTTCAGCGGTGCTGAATGCAAGTCCGGCCTCACTGATATCCGGCCAGCTAACACCTTCGGGCAATGCCAGTTCCTCATCAAATATAGCGCTCAACAAAGGCATTAAGCCTATATCGGCGACAACCTTACCGCTGAACGACAGGTCTTTCGCCCCCGAAGCAAACCCGGCCTGCAGGTCGATGTTAACTGATCTTTCGCCCGCCATGAGGTCCATATGGCCCTTAACCAGTACCACTACCTGTTCCCGCTTTTCAACAGACACATAAAATTGCTTAAGGTTTCCGCGGAGCTTCCCTATTTGCGGTGTCGCGATATTATTCGCCTCTGCCGCTATAAAAAGGCCTTTTTTAACGGTAAGAAGCTTACCGCCATCCAATGGGCTGCCTTTGCCTGTAAGGTCCGGCACACGCGGCAGGCTAAAATCCTGCAGATCGGTACCGGCGTAAAGTAAGTGCAGTTGTGTAAGCCCTGCAGCTTTAGCCGCCTGGCTTAGTTCGCCGATGTCGTCGGTAGGTGCCGGTGAGGCAATATCATAATCAAGGCCTATCACATAGTGCCATTTGTCTCCGGCTGTTTTACGGGCTATAAAAAAGTAAGTAGTGTTATTGGTGGTATATGCGCTAAGGGCAAAAGTGCCGTCGGCTTGGGTATAACTGAATGCTATTTCGCAGAACTGAGGGTTTAAAAGTGCCGGGAGGGAAGTCAGGTCCAGTTCTATGCCTATTGCCCGGGCTATTTTTGCCAGGCTAAGCGTCCCTTCTCCCTCAACGGCTTTCCACCCGCCGGCGTATGACCGCGCCCCTTCGTCTTTACTGATGGCTACTGCCAAAACCGCCAGCCCTACCTGCAGGCTGGCCGAAAAATTATACGACAGATCGTATTGCTCACCGGTCCTTTTTAACTGCACATCGATATAGCTGCCTAAAACGAGGCTTTGATCGGTAAGAAAGGGCAGGGGTAGCGGCACCTCCAGGCTTGATGTGAACGACAACGAACCGTTTCCGGTTTGATATTCCAGCTCGGTAAAGCCAACCTTTATATCGGGTATAAGTTCAACGGGTAGCTCTGCATGGGTTATTTCGTTCAGGCCGGCTACAAACTGGCGCAGTAAAAACGGTTCGGTCAACCCGGTGCCCGCGGTTAGTGTCCAGTCGCGGCCGGATTTAGCCACTTCTCCGTAAAAGCTTGTTTTACCTATCAGCAGTTCTCCCTTGAACGATCCACTCATCGCATCGTACGTGCTTTCTCCCGGCAGGTAGCTGAGGTTGAACCGGGGGTTTGCCAGCCAGATTCCCCTGATCAATTGCAGTTCGCACTCGGCGGACAGATCCAACTCTATTTGGCTGATCTTTTTTTGTGCCAGGTTAGCAATTACGTCGAAGCGCCTCAGGGTTACCGAGTGTACCTGGGCAATATCCCCCGGGAAGTTAAGCCCGGACAGGTCGATGCCAAAAGGCAGTTCTTCCAGCAGCTTTATATTTTCCAGATCGATCATGCCGTCGATGTGGAAATTCCAGGGTAGCGCCGGGTTAGTGCTCAGGAATGCGCTTAAGCCAAGCTTTATATTTTCCCTAATAGCAAATACGCCTTTAAAAGCAACGGACAACTTCATTTCACCGCCGATATACCCGGCATCAAGCACCAGCCGCGGAAAGGCAAGCGTTATGCCCGGCAATAAGGATACATGACGGAAAGAAGATAATGTAACCGAAAAGGTGAGGGCGCTGCTGCGTGTATAGGAGCAGCTAAAACGAAGGGCAGTTATAGAAATGTTTGACAGTTGATCGGTGACCAGGTCCGGGATGCTTAAAAAAAGATCTTGTCGCCCGGTATGGATCTCCACCTGTTTAACTGCATCGGCAAGTTTGATATCATGGTCCGTCTCATCCAGCAATTCTATCTCCCAGTTCCCGCCTGTGGTAAACGGGATACTGAAACGAAAATCCCGCTCGCGGCCCAGGAAATCTGCAGCGACAGTAATTGAGACCGAACGGCACTGCCCCTTGCTGATCACCGCGGTTAGCAGGGGTTTGCGAAAATGAAGGTGGTAGTCCTTAAAGATGTCTATTTCGATATCAGCGAAAATGACGTGAAAGCGGAATTCTTCTTCATCAGACAGGTATTCGACGATCACTTTTTCAATCCCGGCATTGGAGAGGCTGGCCAGTTCGCCGGGTAGTTCGGGCAGGCCCTTTTGCCGCAGCCAGTCGAAATTTATGGCATCTATCTCAAAACGGAGGGAGGTGAAGATCATTTCTTCAAAATCAACCCACACCTGGAAAGAACGCACTTTTAAGTTTCCCCCGGCGAGACCGCCCTTTAGCAGGATGCCGTCAGGCCCGGTTTGCGTCAGTACCGGCCCACGAACCGTGACTTCGGCAGCCGACAAAAGACTTAAAGGTGCTTCCAGCGCCAATTGGGGGTACGCAGCCGCGCTTAATTTCAAATCGTTACCCTGTTCGATCTTTTCTTGCCAGTCTTTATAGAGTTCATTTTTATCCATCACGCTCGTGTGCTATTTTTTTGTCCGTCTTCTTTTTTTTACAGGCTCTTCAGTATCAAGCTCTTCCTCCCGGTGTGGCCGCACGCCCAGGGTTTTGCCGATGGCCAGGGCAAACTGCTCTTTTTCCTCATTCGTTTTTTTGCCCCACATTTCCAGCGGCAGTAAGCTGATAAATGTTTGTCTTTCCAAGTTATAATTGCTTTCCTTGTAGTTATACTGATACTGATAGGGGTTATAATACAGCAAATTGGCCATTGTAATGAAATCCTCGTTTGGAATGTCGGGGTTTCTGGCCCACCAGAAATCGAAGGTATAGCAATTTTTAAAAACGCGGATCATTTGCTCCACCAGCCTCTGCGGTAAATTGTCTGTTATATAATGTTTGATGGATTTCTCGGTAACGTCTTCCTTTTCCGTGCTTCGGAAACAATTCAGCAAAGCAGGAAACTTTCGTTTCAAAACCAGGATCTTATCATTTGATAAATTGATCGATAGCTCCCTCATTATTTCATTCGCCTGCCCCAGAAAGCCGGCCCGTATCATGACCTTACCTTCAAGGTTCTCATTTACTTCAAAGTCATAAAATCTGTCAGCCAGCCTGGGTGCGGCGACACGGAAAGTCAGCGCTGTAGCCTCTATTTCCTCCTTGTTTATAAAAACCGTATAACAATTTGTAGATACTGTTTCACTCAGCTTGCTCATATTTTGCGGAGTCACAAGATCTGCCGGCCCATTAGAATTTGAGACGACAACCACCGAACCTATACCTTCTGTGTAAAACCAGTTGTCGACCTCATTTAAAATGACATTTGTGCGGTCGGGCGCCGCAGCACGTAAGGCTTTGATCGCATCGGACATTTCCTGATCATCCCCGCGGTCCCGGTTAGGGTAGTGAAATTCGTTCAGAAAATAGGCATATCTTTTTTCCACGCCCTCCAGGTGGGGCGCCAGCCTTTCCTTAATAAAAACAGGCCCTGGCACCTGGAGGTCCTTGTTACAAGGAACTATCACTAACTCGGGCTTCAGTGTTTCTAAAAAGCCCGGTGCGCTGTTAAATTTGTTGTCCGCATAATCCGCGTCTCTTTTATGGTTATTAAAATTGCTGCCGTGATGGGTAGCCTTCAGGACCTTAATTTCAAATTTATAGTCCATTTTGTCCTCATTCCATTTTTTAAAAGTTTTGGCTAACAGGTCAACGGTTGGCCCTTCAACGTTATGATAGGCAGTCAGATTAGGGTCCCCACTCAGGTCCCCGCCCGAAAAATAGGAGAAACCAGTATCCGGGTTATGAATAGTGAAACTTATGGAAAGATCGTTGGGGTTGACCTTACTCGGTTTTGACTGTTGCTTTATAATGTTCGTCCCATCTGCCAGCACACCCTTACCGCTCCAGAAGGTCAGGTAAAACCCCGTATTGGTTGATAGTGCCGTATCCTTTAGGCTTATCGAATTGATGCTTCCCGTGAACTTGTCTTCGTTATACAGTTCAAGGTCCAGGAAAGGTGGGATCAAACGTTTTGTTTTCTCTTTATACTTGAAAGAGAAGGTACGATAAGTAGAAACGTAGGGAAGAAGTTTATCATAGGCAGGGGTGGTTGCAGGGTAATAATCCTTTTGATCATAACCCACATCACAGAGTTTTTCAGGTTCGAAAACACAATTACCGTCTGTACTGGCTACGCTGATACCGCTCACGTGGTCATCGTGGCAATGAGAAGTGATCATCAGATCGATCTTAACGTCGGGGAAATATTTCTTTAAGTAGCCGGCCAGTTTATCGGGGCCATTGCCGATCCCGCCGGTATCTATCAGGATGCTGTAAACGACAGGGTAAGGCGCTGTGCCATAGCGGATGACGATAAAGGTTGCGTCACCGCCCGTTACATCCACATGGTGGATCTCTAATTGGTAGCTCATGAGGTTTAAGTTGGAAGCAACCGAAGCCGCTCAGAATTAACGCTTTTAAATTAAAGAAAATAAATTAATCTTTCCGGATAATTATTCCTCATTTGAAAAAACAATATTTGTTCCTGAACAATGTCGATTGAAAAAACATTTGTAATATCATAACATCGTGATGTCAGATGCCGCTAAGGAATTGATCAGTCGTTTTGCCTCTGCGGGGACTATCATGGGGCATCGCGGCTGGGCAGTAACCTGGTTTAAGCAGTTTCTGCCACGGCATTGGAATCGCTTGTCGTATGTTTTATTGAACTGTCCTTTTTCAGGGAAATTTTAGAATCGAACAGTCACCTTTGCTACAGGCTCATGATCCTGCTGGCGGAAGAACTGGATGCCGCGGATAAAAAATGTGTGACCTAGGCTGTATAGCCCAGGCGCTTTTGCGACTGGAGAAACAGTTCGGCAATGATGCCGACGGTGCGATCAATTTTCGTTTTGCCTGGACGGACCTGGCCGATTTAACTGCAGCTACCTACGAAACTGTATTCCGTACTGTTAAATCAATGGTTAACGAAGAATTGCTGAGCATCAGCCATAATCGGATCACTATAAAAAATCATCCAGGGTTAGCGGCGCTAATGCAAAGCCCTCAAGCATAAAGCCAGCTTTGCAGGGTCTGTATATCACGGTCAGTGAGAAAGCTAACAGGCGCTATCTCTTTTTTAGTGAAAGTTTAGAATAACTTTTTTCCAGTATCATTAATAAATAGCCCATTTACCACCATGCAGGTCGTCCTGTCAAAATAAGAGCTTATTTTCCGAAGTAATGAAGCCCATTTAAGACATCGTGCGCAACGGGTTGGCAGCAAATTATTAAAAGAGTTTTGCTTGGGTATTACGTTTGTATATCTCTTCTTCGGTTTTTAATACAAAATGCGTTTTAACGTTGTGCTCGGCCATCAACTGCAGTTCTTCAATATGCGGCCGTAGCTTGCGTTCATATTCGGCAAAAGCTTTTTGATGGTCGCCCTGGTGCTTTAGTAAAGCATCTGCCACAGCAGCCGCGCCCTGCATCGCCAGTGAGCCGCCCTGACCTGAAGCCGGCGAAGGGCAATAGGCTGCGTCGCCAATCAACGTTACGCGACCCTTTGACCAGGAAGGCATTTTGATCTGGCAGAATTTATCGAAATAGAACCCCGGGGATCGCTGCACTTCTTCAAGCAATTCAGGGATTCGCCAACCATCGCCGGAAAAATGCTCGTTAATGATACTTCGTTGTTGAGTCAGGTCACGGTAGTCATAAGGAATCTCGTTTTCAGCCAGAAAAATGAAAATGATATCTGTTTTGCCATTATAGGCGTTGAGCATTACCGATTTATAGGGAACGCTAAAGGTTTGCATGGTGCGCTCCTTAACCAGCAGCGCCGGTACGATGCTGATAGAGAAATAAGCACCCATAAAATGAGCGAAATCCTGCTCGGGCCCAAACCAAACCTTGCGGGTGCCCGAATGTGAACCGTCACAGCCAAAAACCAGGTCAAAAGCGCGCGGAGCTGCATTTTTAAAAGTAACAAGCATATTGTCTTTGGTCTCCTTTAGCGCCATAATGCGGTCACTAAATAAGAACTCCACTTTACCGCTAAGCGCGGCCATCAGCACCTCCACAAACTTGTCGCGCTCTATCTCTATCTCATCTGCCGGGGCTTCTGATCCATGATTGATCACGATCGTGCCTTCGGTGATGTCTTCCGCATTTTTATATTCGATCTGGTCAACACCCAATTGATGTGCTTTAAGCGCTTCATATAATCCCATGCGGCGGGCAATGGCAACGGTGGGGGCATTTAGATCTACAGCTACGCCGTTAGTGCGTGGAGCGGCCGCCAGCTCAACCACACTTACCTGGTAACCGATGTGATTTAGCCACCAAGCGGTGGTAAGGCCTGCGATACTCGCACCGGCCACTAGTACTTTTTGTTTTTCCATGGTGCAAAAATCTGTACCATGTAGTCAGGAGGATAGAACAATTGCGACAAAGTTATCGCCCAGCTCTTTTTTTCTGGCCTGTGTTTGCCTTACAAAAGCGGCCGCTGTATTACCGCTGTAGCGCTTAAACTCCCGGTTCATATGCGACTGGTCTGCATAACCCAGTTCATGTGCAAGGGCCGATATACTTATCTCTGGGTTGTCCCATAACCTTTCACAAGCCTGTTCAAACCGTATCAGTCCAGATACGTCTTTCGGGGTGTGCCCCGATGAAGCTTTGAATTTGCGCTCCAATGTTCTTACCGTTGTGTGCGCCGTCTCGGCAATGGAATTAACCGGTAAAGAGCCATTAGATGCCAGCATAGCCTTACCCGCTTTCTTTAACTCCGGGGCAATCCCTGTCCGGCGTTTCAAACACCAGTCCCTGACCAAGCCCAACGCGGCATCTATTTCACCGCTGCTGATGCGATGTTGAAGCTCGGGTTGTAACGATGCGATGGGATGCGAAAAGCTTTGTACGCCGCCTGTCAGGAGAGGTAGGTCGAGCAGATCATAAACCGCCCAGGGCAAACACTTGATACCGATGACTTGTACACGTCCCTTTGTCTGGAAATAAATGGGCGTATAAAGCAGCCCGACCATAAAAGGAGAGGGCAAGGGTATGGGCTGCCCCTCCAGCATCAAATCGCAGCCGAAATGGAAGATGATCTCCGCATGGCCGTCGGGCAAAACTTCAAAAGACGCCGGCATAGGTCCAAGGTCTATTTCACGATACCAAAAGCCGTGTATGCTGTGAGTAATTTCATCCAAAACGTTTATCTCTGTATGTTGCACCATCAAAGATAAGACGATTGGCGGCATTTTAAATTTCGTATGCGGTGCGTTAATTACTCACCGGGATGTCGATAGAGAGATCTTAAGTACTCCTCAGCACTAATCAGCCACTTTTGGGAAAGTTAATAAAGGTATCTTGCTTTCAAAGGAAGAATTTTTAGCATTCGACGAAGAAATCAATTTATCTGTAAGGGACCTGTGCTGGTGTGTAAATAAAACAAGTATATCTGGCTTAACTTTTTTCAACACAGTGCCTATATCGTCTAAAAGGGTGTTCGAGACTTCCCTTTCCGTGGTCAAGATATCAATATCGTAATTGAGCCGCTTTTTCAGAGATGGTGATACGATGTCCGGGTCCAGCGTAAACTCATAAGATTGCCTGATATGCAAAAGCCGGATCATTGCACCGATAGGCCGGGCAAATGCCACTACCTGTGTTAGTTCGCGTTCGTAGTCGGTAATATCACTTGCATACAGAATTGTTTGAAGCGGCCGGAGGCGGTAATTGCTGGGTACCGAAAGCACTGGTACCGGCGAATTACCGATAAGCTTACTGGTATGTGTGCCAAACAATTTTTTGATATTCCCTGCTCCCCGCGTGGCAATGCAAATGAATGAACAATTGTTTTCCACAGCATAACTGATAATTCCTTCCGTAGTGTTGATATCGCTCACAAGGACCAATTTATAGGATACGGACGGGTCTCCGGCCTCATGCAAAATGCGTTTAAAAAACGAGGATAATTCTTTGAGGGTTTTCTTTTTATACTCAGCACTATATACATCAAATGCCAGCGGGGTCCAGTTAAAGGGCTTTATCAAATAATACACGTATAAAATGTCCAGCTCGGCGCCTCTGGCTACAGCCTGCTTAATGGCTAACCGTACAGCAGACTTCGAGTTTGAAGACATGTCAGTTGTTACAAGTATCTTTTCCATGCCTCTAAGTTCCTTTTTCCCAGGTTCACATACCGTGACACCAATCAGAATGTAAAATGACAAAGATCATCCTTGTATCACGCTTAATGCCGGTTCTTTAAGTGCACGGTAGTTGTGAATACACCATGCCCTTTTTTATCAACCAAATGTATTTGTTTACAATCAAGCCTTCCCTTATCTTTAAATGCCCACGCAAATGAATAAATCGAATAAGTATGTACGAAAACTGACCGCCGGGTTAAAAACCTTAGGACCCGGATTGGTGACGGGGGCAAGTGACGACGATCCTTCGGGGATTGCCACCTATTCCCAGGTTGGCGCTCAGTTTGGATTTACTGCTCTCTGGACGGCATTGGTCACGTTTCCGCTCATGGCCGCTATTCAGGAAATGTGCGCGCGAATTGGGTTGGTAACTACTAAAGGGTTGACCTCGACACTCCGGAATCATTACCCTAAATGGATACTCTGGGTTATGATCCTGTTTTCATTCCCGGCGATCATTTTAAATATCGGCGCAGATATTGCCGGTATGGGTGCGGCCGCTAACCTGATTGTGCCGGCGTACCGGCATTTGCTTTCAGTATAGTTTTTACGGTGCTCATTCTGGTATCTATTATCATCTTTCCTTATCAAAAGGTTGCAGGCATACTCAAATGGTTTTGCATCAGCCTGCTGGTTTATATAGCCGTACCGTTTTTTACCGATGTGAACTGGCCGCTCGTGTTCAGGTCGACCATTATCCCTCATGTTAACTGGAGTAAAGATTATATTAATGCACTTGTAGCTATACTGGGTACCACCATTTCGCCCTACCTGTTTTTTTGGCAGGCCACCATGGAAGCCGAAGATGTGCAACAGCGTGGCGCTACGTTAATAGTTGATAAACGGATGATCACTAAAATGCGAAAAGACGTTGATTTGGGTATGCTTTTTTCAAACGTGGTTATGTTTTTCATCATCCTTACCTGTGGCAGCGTGCTTTATCCTCACGGTATTCACCAGATAGAAACGGTAGAACAAGCGGCCACTGCACTACGGCCCATTGCCGGCGATAAAGCTTACTGGCTGTTTGCAACGGGTATTATTGGTACAGGTTTCCTTGCCATCCCGGTACTTAGCGGGTCGTTATCTTATATGTTTGCGGAAACCTTTAACTGGAAACAAGGCCTTGACAAGAAATTTTTCCAGGCAAAGCCATTTTATGGGGTCATTATTGTTTCGTTGCTTATTGGCGTGCTGCTTAATCTTATCGGCATCAATCCTGTTCAAGGCCTGCTTTATGCTGCTATACTTTATGGTCTTACAGCGCCGGTCATCATTCTGGTTGTCCTGCATATCAGTAACAACAGATCGGTAATGGGGCCGCATGTTAACGGGCGTTGGTCTAACATGCTGGGCGGACTAACCTTTATATTAATGGCTGCCGCAGCGGTGGCAATGTTGTACCTGCAGTTTACTTCATGAGCCATTTGTTCCCTGCTGCCGGAAAAGGCGTATGGTTTAAGCTATCTGTCACTGACTCCCTCATTTAATGTATCACGGATCACCGTAACACTTTCCGTCTTAAGTTATGAGTTGCTAAAAGCGGTTTTTGTTCATGTTTTAATCCGCTAAGTATGCCGTACTGCTGCTGTCTTAAATCCCTTTCTATACCTCAATGCAAAAAATTATAAACATTTTATTATTTGCTAATATTTTTAGCATTATGTTTGTAGTGATTTTGCTATGCGGAGATTTAATATTGATATTGAACTGCCCCGGTACCGTGCCCGGATACAGATGGACGATATATCGTCCGTAGGCTGGTCCATGCTCAAAACGCTGCAATTCGATATTGATCTTTTAACCCTAAATAGACCTGTTGAAGGCAGGTGTTATGGTTATCATAAACCCGAACCAGGTACCCCGGTCTGTCCGCTGCGCAGATCCGCGCATCAACGTTAAACTAAAAAAGATGGCACCGGCAAACCAACATATCATTCAGCGCCTGCAGCGGCAGATTTTGCAGTGGGAAGGCTATAAGCCCCCTGAGATAGGCAGAAAGGATACCCTTGGTTTGGGCCCGCTCGAAAGTGCCTTTCCTAATGGTGTGTTCCCAAAATGCAGCGTACACGAATTGATTTGCGCTAATACAGAACAGGCTGCTGCCACCGGCGGGCTGGTTACCGGTATTATTTCGCTGCTAATGCAGCAGGGGGGCGTATGTATATGGATTGCCCGTTCCCGTCGCTTATTTCCCCCCGCCCTGAAAACATTTGGTGTCGCTCCGCACCAGGTCATCTTTATCAGCCTGCAAAACGATGCTGATACCCTTTGGGTAACCGAAGAAGCCCTGAAATGCCCCGGCCTTACCGCTGTTGTTTGCGAACTGCAGAATATGGATTTCAAACAATCGCAGCGTTTTCAGCGTGCTGTAGAGCATAGCAGGGTTACCGGCTTTGTACTGCGCAACGCTAAAGGCAACCTTAGTTCTACGGCATGCGCAGCACGCTGGCAGATCAGGCCACTACCCAGCGCCCTTCCGCAAGGCTTGCCGGGCCTTGGCTTTTTACGGTGGCAGGCAGACTTGCTTAAAGTGCGTAACGGGCATACCGGCAGCTGGACACTGCAATGGATGGACGGTGGCTTTATTAATGTACCATCGCAGGCCCCGCAAATCAGAGAAGAAAGGCAGGTAGGTTGAATGATGCAAAAGCGCTTTATGGCGATTTGGTTCCGGCATTTGATGACGGACGGTATGGCGCGGCGGCGTCCCGATCTTAAAGAACTGCCTTTTGTTATTGCCTCACCCCAAAAAAATCGCATCATCATTACCGCCGCAAGCCAAAATGCTGAAAGGGAAGGCGTTTTTACCGGTATGGCCGTTGCCGATGCCCGCGCGGCAACCGCTGATCTGGTGGTCATGGATGAACTGCCCGGGCAAACCGCTAAGCTCCTGCACCTGCTTGGCCTCGGCTGTATACGATATACGCCTATAGTAAGCCTCGACTTTCCAAATGGCCTGCTCCTTGATATTTCCGGTTGCACTTACCTTTGGGGCGGCGAGCGCAATTACCTCAAAGAAATCGTCCTGAAGCTCCGGGAAAACGGTTTTGATGCAAGGGCCGCAATTGCCGATACCATAGGTGCTGCCTGGGCGGTGGCCCGGTTTGCAAAAATCAACCCCATTGTGCCCTGCCGGGAGCAAGCCAATGCTATTGCCAACCTGCCCCCTGCGGCCCTGCGCCTCGAACCCGAAGTTCTTGACCGCCTTCAAAAACTAGGGTTCCGCACTATCGCGCCTTTACTGCAATTACAAAATTCCGTACTGCGCCGCCGCTTTGGGCAGGGGTTGCTTAACCGTATGGGGCAAGCCCTTGGGCATGTAGAGGAATTTCTTAAACCTTTGCAACCACCGGTACCTTATACCGAACGGCTTCCCTGCCTTGACCCCATTTGTACCGCCCAGGGCATAGAAATAGCTGTTGAAAGGCTGCTCGAAGCGCTCTGCACACGCTTGAAAGCCGAAGGTAAAGGCGTTCGGAAGGCCATTCTTAAATGCTACCGCATCGATGGTAAAAAAGTACAGGCCGCTATAAGTACTACCAGGGGTTCGCACAGTATATCGCACCTTAAAAAGCTATTTCAGTTACAGATCAGCAAGATAGAGCCCGCATTAGGCATAGAGTTATTTATACTTGAAGCTACGCGTACCGAGGATATGGAAGCACTGCAGGAACAATTATGGGCCGAAGCCAAAGGCCTAGAGGATATTGCGCTGGCCGAACTTCTTGACCGGATTGCCGGCAAGGTAGGGGCTGATGTTATACAGCGATTCCTGCCTTCAGAAAACCACTGGCCCGAACGTTCGGTAAAGCTCGCCAAATGCTTAACCGAGCAGCCCCAAAACCACTGGCCCGAACTGCCCAGGCCGATACGCCTGTTGCACACACCCGAACCTATTGAAGTTATGGCGCTCGTACCAGACCACCCGCCCAAAGTATTTACTTACAAAAATAAACGACACATCATCGCCAAAGCCGATGGCCCCGAACGCATTGGGCGCGAGTGGTGGCACGACCAGGGCCTGCATCGCGATTATTACAGCATAGAAGACAGTGAAGGCAACCGCTATTGGGTATTCCGTTCGGGGCACTATGACGGCAGCGACGCCCGATGGTACCTGCATGGCTATTTTGCATGAAAAAAGATAACCTATGGATTACGCGGAATTACAAACGACGTCTAATTTCAGCTTCCTGCGCGGGGGGGCACATCCTCATGAGCTTGTCGCTCAGGCAGTAGCGCTCGGTTACTCAGCCATTGCCATTACCGACCGTAATTCAATGGCTGGCATTGTACGCGCCCATATGGAAGCAAAACAACTTAAATTAAAGTTTATACCCGCCTGCCGCCTTGACCTTACCGACGGAACGAGCCTGCTGGCTTATCCTACCGACCATCAGGCTTACGCACGTTTATCAGCTTTGCTTACCCTCGGTAACCTTAGAACCGAAAAGGGGCAATGTGAACTTAGAAAAGCAGATGTTTACAGCCACAAACAAGGGATGATTTTTGCGGCTGTACCCCCTGAACGCCTTAATTGCCAGTTTCAGTTCGAAGACTCGTTTCTGAGCGATCTGGCCGAATACAAACAGCAATTTGGCCGATCACTTTACCTGGCAGCTTCTTTTCATTACCAGGGCCAGGATGCAAAGCGACTGTTTCGCCTGCAGGAAACAGGTGTTCCTTTAATTGCTACCTGCGACGCATATTACCATATACCCGAGCGCCGCGAATTGCAGGATGTGTTAACCTGCATCCGCGAAAAATGCACTATCAATACCGCCGGCTATCGCTTGCATGCTAATGCCGAGCGCTGCCTTAAGTCTAAAGAAGAAATTTACCGCCTTTTCAGGCAATATCCCCAAGCGATAGCCAACGCCAATTTCATAGCCAAAAATTGTAGCTTTTCTCTTGACGAGCTCAAATACCTTGAACCCGAAGAAAAACATGAGGGGGGTATGAGTTCGCAGCAGCGCCTGGCCAGTTTAACCTGGGAGGGTGCAAAAGAACGTTTTGGAGACCCCGTACCCGAAAAGCATAAAAAGCAGATAGAGTTCGAGCTCGATTTTATTGAAAGGCGCAAACTTGCATGGTATTTTTTACGCGTATACCGTTATACGCAGCAGGCCGAAGACTGGGGCATATTGCACCAGGGCCGGGGTTCTGCCGCAAATTCTACCGTTTGCTTTTGCCTGGGTATTACCGCCGTTAACCCTGCCAAATCGCGCCTGCTGTTTTCGCGCTTCATGTCTGATGCCCGTGACGAATGGCCTGATATTGATGTGGATTTTGAACACGAGCGCAGGGAAGAGATCATCCAGTTCATCTATAACGATTATGGCCGCCACCGTGCTGCTATCGTTGCCACTGTTACTCAGGAAAGACATAAAGGGGCTATCCGCGACATAGGCAAGGCTATGGGCCTTTCAGAAGATACCATCAAAAGAATAGGGGCCACCATCTGGGATTTTTATGAAGAAGGGTTTGATGAAAAACGCTTAAGGGAACAAGGTCTTAATCCGCACGATCCGCTAATCCACAAAGTACTTGAACTAACCTGCCAGCTTATTGGTTTTCCCCGCCAGCTTGGCCAGCATACCGGCGGCTTCGTGATCACGGAAGGTAACTTATCCGACCTTTGCCCCGTGCTTAACGCCCGCATGGAGAACCGCACACAAGTAGAATGGAATAAAGACGACCTGGAAGATCTGGGTATCCTGAAAGTAGACGTACTCGGCCTTGGCATGCTCACCATGATCCGCAAAGCGTTTGATATGGTGCTTAAATATTACGGCAAACAGCTTACCCTGGCTAACGTCCCGCAGGATGATAGCGAAGTGTATGAAATGATCTGCCGGGCCGATACCATCGGCGTTTTCCAGATCGAAAGCCGTGCGCAAATGTCTATGCTGCCCCGCCTAAAGCCTAAAGAGTTTTACGACCTGGTGATAGAGGTAGCCATTGTACGCCCCGGCCCCATACAGGGCGACATGGTGCACCCATACCTTAGAAGAAGAAACAACGAAGAATTGCCTGAATATCCCAAACCCGAGCTGGAAGAAATACTGAAACGTACGCTCGGCGTACCGCTTTTTCAAGAACAGGCCATGGAAATAGCCATAGTTGCTGCCGGGTTTACACCTGCTGAAGCCGACCAGCTAAGAAGGAGTATGGCATCCTTTAAAGCCAACGGCAAACTGCATATTTATGAAAAGAAGCTGGTAGATGGTATGACCAAAAGAGGGTACGAAGAAGAGTTTGCAAAACGTATCTTTAAACAGCTCCAGGGTTTTGAAGGCTATGGCTTTCCCGAAAGTCATGCTGCCAGTTTTGCCTTGCTTGTTTACATCTCGTCCTGGTTAAAATATCATTATCCGGATGTATTTTGCGCTGCCCTGTTAAACAGCCAGCCTATGGGCTTTTATCAGCCCGCACAGATTGTTCAGGATGCCAGGAACCATGGGGTACAGGTATTGCCCATAGATGTTAACTATTCTGAATGGGATAACACCCTGGAACTAAAAGGGGATCGCAAATATGCGGTTCGCCTCGGTTTTCGCCAATCCAAAGGGCTCAGGGAAGAGGATATGCTTACCCTCACCGCCATGCGTAACCAGGGCTATGTACATATCGATCAGTTGCGTGCCGCAGGTGTTCCGGAGGCCGCCCTCGAAAAGCTGGCAGCAGCCGATGCCTTCCGCTCTATGGGTGCTGACCGGCGTACAGCCCTTTGGGAAGTATCGGCGCTTGCCGACCGGCCCATCGGCCTCTTTGATGGCCAGTTATCCGAAACCACTCTGGAAGAAAACATACCGCTGCCGCTGATGACAAAAGGCGAGCATGTTGTGCAGGATTACATCACCACCGGCCTGTCACTTAAAGATCATCCTGTTGGTTTGATCAGAAACCAACTAACCAGGTTCCAAAACATCCGGATAAGCGATATCCAACGCTATAAAGATGGCGATTTTGTTCGCCTTGCCGGCCTTATTACCGTTCGCCAGCGCCCGGGCACAGCAAAAGGCGTACTATTTATGACCATGGAGGACGAGACCGGCTCGGCCAACCTTGTGGTATGGCAGCAGCTTTTTGACCGATACCGTAAAGAGATCGTCCAGTCTAAACTTCTTATGGTTTTTGGCAAATTGCAGATCGCTAACGGTGTTACCCATCTCGTTGTCCGCCAGTGTTTCAACCTCACCCCATTGCTCAATACTTTAAACCAGGCCGGCGGCGATCCCTTACCACAAACACTCGCTAAAGGGGATGAAACCACTAAACCCTATGATTATGATAAACGTTCGACCCCGGAGGGCGCATTTCACAAAGGCAGGAATTTTCATTAACCACGTTTATAAATAAGCCCAACAGCCTCTTTAAGAAGAAAGATTAAGGCTTTTTGCCCAAAACGATATTCATTTTACTACCTTTAAGTCAGCGTACGGCCAACCGGTTAACGCTGAAATAGTTTGCACATAATGTATCAATGCTGCCTTAATTTGCGTAAAAGCCACGGTTGATAATATATCTGAACTTTTTAATAAAGAAATGGCGGCCCTTTTTTAATATTGCAGATATGATACAACAGGCGCTTCCGGGATATAATAACGCCAGGATGGGGCAGTTAAGGCGCAATCACAGCGCTATATAATAATATTATTATAAGATAGATAGGGTTTTCAAACTAAATGGATAGCATAAACATTAAGAAATTAGCCGAGGCCTTAAATTTATCTACATCTACAATTTCCAGAGCGTTCCGAGACAACAAGGAGATTAGTGTAAGTACAAAGGAACGCATCCTATTAAAAGCTAAGGAGCTAAATTACCAGCCTAATCACTACGCCAGTAACTTACGTGAGCAAAAAAGTAAAACCATCGCGGTTATTGTTCCCGAATTGGCTAATAACTACTTTTCGCAGGCCATTCATGGTATCGAAAGGATTGCCCGGGCAAACGGGTATCATATTTTGATCTACGTGACTGATGACGATTATAAAAAGGAAGTCAATTTTATCCGCCACCTGCATAATGGCCGGGCCGATGGCATTATTATGTCGGTTTCCGGAGAGGCGAATGACCACAATTACCTGAACGATTTTGGCGATAAAAGACTGCCATTGGTGTTTTTCGACAGGATATATGAAGATATTGAAACGCCACGTGTAATTACCAATGATTACGACAGCAGCTTTTCGGCAACCGAGCATTTAATACAGCAGGGATGTAAGCGTATTGCCTATTTAGTGGTAAACAAAAGTTTATCTATTGGTAAAACGCGTATGCAGGGCTATATTAATGCGCTGCAAAAACACCACATAGCGTTTAACGAAGACCTTGTAATTGATTGCAGTAACGATTATGAAGAAAATAGCCGCATTATTAAAAATGCTTTAATCCAGTTTAAGCCCGATGGTATATTCGCCTCCGTGGAGCGTCTTGCATTTGCCACTTATTATGCCTGCCAGGACCTGAACATTAAGATCCCTGATGACGTAAAGGTGATCAGCTTCTCGAGCCTTGAGATAGCCCCCCTGCTTAATCCTTCGTTAACAACTATTACCCAACCCGCAAGTGAGATAGGGATGGAGGCCGCTCAAATGTTGTTCAGGATATTGAACGCCGAAACCGGGAAAAATAGCACCCGCGAACTGGTTCTTCAGTCAAAAATTATCGAGCGCAGATCCACCGCGTTGTCGTCAAAAACAACCTGAAAAAAGCGGTAAATTCTTCCAATTTTTTTGAGTTTTTTCAAATTTTCCCAGGAGTCTTTTTCGTGAATTTTTTTGACCACTTAGTGTAAAACACGCAGAATTTAGCCAAAATTTCGGGAACGTTCCCGAAAAAAGGCTCAGAATTTCAGTCCAATTTCGGGAACGTTCCCGAAAAATGTGTTTGAAATGTACTTAGTGTAAATTATACGTTAATATAACAGTAATATAATTTATATATAACTGATAATAAGTTATTTAAATGATAAAACTTGATAACTCAGGCCTCTTTTTTATATCGCTTTTTACCAGCAAACCCTTAAAGGTGGTGGCTTGAAAAAATTATTTTTTAAATAAATTTTGAAATATAATTTACCGCCGTAAATTAAGCCTTCGTGTAAATCACAAAATTTCAAACCAATTTTTATACTTAACCAAGTAACCACATGAAAGTATTTTACCTGCTAAAACAGGGGCTTTTAATGCTACTTATTTTTGCGGCATTAACAGTACAAGCACAAACCGGATCCGTGTCTGGAAAAGTGCTTGATGAAACCGGTCAGCCCTTACCCGGGGCCACCATTTTAATAAAAGGAACAACCAGGAGCATCGCAACCGATGTGAACGGTAATTTCACCTTTACCAACGTTTCGGGAGGTTCTGTTACCTTATCCGCAAGCTTTGTTGGTTTTACAACTTTAGATAAAACCGTGAGTGTTGCCGGTAACACTACCGTTAATTTTCAGTTGGTGCCTGATGCCCAAAAACTAAACGAAGTTGTAGTAATTGGTTACGGTAGTGCCGAAAAGAAAAACCTTACGGGCTCTATCACTACGGTATCTTCAAAAGATTTCCAGAAAGGTACCATCACCACCCCTGAGCAATTGATACAGGGTAAGGTAGCCGGCGTAAACATTGTATCAAACAGTGGCGCGCCTGGGTCGGGTAGTGTTATCCGTATCCGCGGTGGGGCGTCTTTAAACGCCAGTAACGACCCACTGATCGTTGTTGATGGTGTGCCATTTAGCGGTAATTCAATTGGCAACGCGCCAAGCCCGCTATCATTAATTAATCCGAACGATATCGAAACCTTTACTGTTCTAAAGGATGCCAATGCCACTGCTATTTACGGTTCAAGAGCGTCAAACGGGGTAGTGCTTATTACTACTAAAAAAGCCGGTTCGGGTGCCGCAGTTATTAATTTCAGCACAAATAATTCTATTGCTACCGTTGCCCGAAAAGTAAATGTGCTTTCGGCGGGGCAAATCAGGGATTATGTAAATAATCAGCCAAACGCCACTTATAACGATGGTAAAAAATACAGCGACCTGTTGGGTTCATCTAATACCGATTGGCAAGACGAAATTTACCAGCCGGCATTTTCAACAGATAACAACTTAAGTGTGGCAGGTTCTGTTAAAGGCATACCATACCGTGTATCTTTTGGGTATTTGAACCAGGAAGGTGTGCTGATAACCAGCAAACTGAGAAGGGGAACAGGTGCTATTACATTGTCTCCTAAATTTTTTACTAATCACTTAAAGGTTGACCTGAGTGTGAAAGGGTCGCTAAGCAGTTCGCAATATCCTAATGATAATGCGATAGGTAACGCTATCCAGTTTGACCCAACCCAGCCTGTGAATGCCGATAACGCATTTGGTAATTACTACGAATGGATTGCAGGAGCTGTACCTAACCCTAACGCGCCGCGTAACCCTGTTGGTTTAATAAAACTGCAAAACAACCATGGTAATGCGCAAAGGAGCTTTGGCAATGCCAGGTTAGATTATTCTTTCCATTTCCTGCCAGAATTGCATGCTAACTTAAACGTGGGTTACGATATTTCTAAAGGATACGGCGGAACATTTATTCCGGAATATGCTGCCCAAAGCTATTCAACAAAAGGATCATCAACAAAAAGGAAAAATACCGAGACCAATAAATTTTCGGAGTTTTACCTGAACTATGCGCATGATGTTGCCAGCATAAAAAGCCGTTTTGACGTAACCGCCGGTTACGGGTATTATGATGATGCAACCACCGATTTTTATTATAGCTCTTACAATGCCTTAGGTGATGTTTTAACCACACCGGTTTTCCCGTTTGCTGTACAGCAGAATAAATTATTATCGTACTACGGCAGGTTTACCTATACGTATAACGATAAGTATATATTACAGGGTACCATGCGTGCTGATGCTTCGTCAAAATTCTCGGCTGATAACCGTTGGGGTTACTTCCCATCGGTTGGTTTCACCTGGAGGGCCATCAGCGAGGATTTTCTGAAAGATAGTAAAGTTCTCTCTGATCTTAAATTAAGGTTAAGCTACGGTGAAACCGGTAACAAGGACGGTATAGGCAACTATGATTACCTGTCAAAATACTATGCTAACACTAACCAGGGCCAGTACCAAATAGGCGATGAGTTTTATAACTATTACAGCCCTGCCGCTTACGACCCTGATTTGCGTTGGGAAACTACCACCACCTACAATGCCGGTTTAGATTACGGTATTTTAGACGGAAAACTGTACGGAAGTGTTGATGTGTATTATAAAAAAACCAAAGATCTTTTAAGCACTATTAACATACCGGTGGGTATAAACTTCAGCAACCTGTTAACAACAAACGTTGGTAATATGGAGGTAAGGGGTGTAGAAGGAAGTTTGAACTATGTAGCTATCCGAAACAAGGATATTACCTGGAACTTAGGATTTAACATTGCTTATAATAAACGAAAAGTAACCAACCTTACGTTGAACCCCGATCCGGGATCAAAAGTAGGAGCGGGCGATATTGCCGGTGGTACAGGTGTTACGCTTAAATACAACGCTGTTAACCAGGTACCGGGTTCATTCTTTGTGTACCAACAAGTTTACGACGACAATGGCAAGCCGCTTGAAGGCGTTTATGTCGACCGCGATAACAATGGTGTGATCAACACCGCCGATCAGTATTTTTATAAAGCACCAGACCCCAATATTACCATGGGCTTTAATACAGCCTTTACCTATAAAAAATGGACAGTTAGCACCGTGCTGAGGGCCAATTTAGGTAATTACGTTTATGATAACGTTTCGTCGAACTTTGGTATCCGCTCAAATATTTTAAGCCCAAGCGGTTTAATAAATAACGCAGGCACAGATATCCTGTTCACTAACTTCCAAAACAACCAGTACATGAGCGATTATTATGTAAAAAACGCGTCGTTCTTAAAAATGGATAATTTTGGTGTATCGTACGATTTTGGAAGGATCATTAAATCGAGCAAAACAAACTTTAGAGTATCGGCCAATTGCCAGAACGTTTTTGTGGTGAGCAATTATAAAGGGCTTGATCCTGAACTGGTATCTGGTATCGATTACAATTTATACCCAAGGCCGCGTACATTCACTTTAGGTTTAAATGTTAGTTTTTAATAACAATAACAATGAGAAATTTATATAAAACAATGTTGGCATCGGTTATTTTACTGCTGTCGATAAATTCATGTAAAAAGGGCGATCTTGACCTGAAGCCCACTAATGACGTAACCGCATCAACGGTATACGCCACTCCGGCCGGCTATAAACAAGCCCTGGTTAAATTATACGCTACTTACGGTTTAACAGGCCCTTCGGGAGCCGACGGAAGTGATGTGGGCGGATTAAACTCAGGCTTCGCCGATTTTTTAAGGTTATTCTGGATGCTGCAGGAATTAACTACCGATGAGGCTGTTTGTTCATGGGGCGATACAGGTATCCCTGAGCTTGATAATTCTACCTGGTCGCTTGATAACCAGTTTATCCGCGGTTTGTATTCGCGCAGTATCCTGCAGATCACTTTCTGCAACGAGTTCCTTCGCGAAAGCACTCCTGAAAAACTGACAAGCCGCAATATAACCGGCGCTGATGCTGCAGATGTTCAGCGCTACCGTGCCGAAGCGCGTTTTTTACGCGCTTACCAGTACTGGGTGCTTTTAGATGCTTTTGGCAACCCGCCGTTTGTAACAGAAAAAGACGAGATCGGTAAAAATCCGCCAAAGCAAACTACAAGAGCAGAGTTATTTAAATACGTTGAATCGGAACTGACCGCCATTGAAGGTGACCTTGCCGAGCCACGCGCAAATGAATATGGCCGCGCTGATAAAGGTGCTGACTGGGCATTGCTGGCACGATTATATCTGAATGCTGAAGTATATACCGGCACGGCAAAATATACCGAAGCTATCAAATATGCAAGTAAGGTGATAAACAGCGGATATGAACTGAAGCAAAACTACAAAGACCTGTTTTTAACAGATAATAACGTAAATAATAAAGAAAACATCCTGACCATTAATTACGATGGAGTTAAGGGCACAAACAACGGCGGTACTACTTACCTTATTAACGCCGCTATTAACGCAGATATGAACCCAGCATCGTTTGGTGTACCTTCTGGCGGCTGGGGCGGTAACAGAACGCGCCAGAACCTCCCTGCGTTATTCCCTGACCCTAATGGCAACAAGGATAAACGCGGCTCATTCTTCGGCGCTAAAGCCGAAGTTGATGACATCGCTACATTTACCGATGGCTTACGCGTTACCAAATTCAAAAACATTTCTTCAACCGGTGTTACTGCTCCTTCATTAGGCGGCACCTACGCCTCGCTTGATTTTGCCATATTCCGTTTGGCTGAGCAATATCTTATTTACGGAGAGGCTGTTGCACGCGGTGGCAGCGGCGGTACCGCAGCGCAAGCGTTGATCTACGTAAACCAATTACGCCAACGCGCCTATGGCGATGCATCGGGCAACGTTTCCTTGTCGGCCTTGACAAAAGATTTCTACCTGGATGAGCGCGGACGCGAATTGTACTGGGAAGGCCACCGCCGTACCGACCTGGTAAGATATGGCAAGTTTACAGGTTCAAGCTACCTGTGGCCATATAAAGGCGGCACCAAATCGGGCACCAGTGTTCCGGAATATAGGAATTTATATCCGATCCCAGCTGCCGACCTGATCGCCAATCCAAATCTGGTTCAAAACAAAGGCTATTAATCTTAACATAAAAAAGATGAAATCAATATTTTTTAAATCGTTCCTGATTGGGTTAATGACCATTTCGCTTTGGTCATGCAAAAAGGAAGAAACACGTGTTGTAGCCGGGGTGAGTCCGGCAGGCGCACTTACCGCATCAACCACTGATGTGGCATTAAACCAGGCTAACGGAGCTAAAGAAGCATTTACCATATCTTTCCCTAAGCCAACAGTTACAGGGTACCAGGTGCCGGTAACATCTACTTTACAAATTGATATTAAAGGCAACAATTTTGCCAAAGCTAAAGAGATGGTTGTTACTACGGGCACCTATTCGCCAACAGTTAACCAGTTTAACGCCATGCTGCTGGCGCTGGGTGCCCAGATAGGCAGCCCGACCGAAGTTGAAGTAAGGCTTAAATCTGGCGCTGCCGCAAATGCCATAACGTATTCAAACGTCATTACTTTGCATGCTACCCCTTTCCAGGCAACCTCGTGGATATACGTTCCGGGAGCGTACCAGGGATGGGACCCGAAAACAGCTGACAGCTTAGTTTCGGCCACAAGTAACGGAATTTATACAGGCGTTATTGCTTATACCGCAGGTAATCTGGAGTTTAAAGTTACCCCTGCGAAAGCATGGGATGTAGCCTACGGCGATGCCGGCGGCGGCACCATCAGCACTTCGGGCGGTAATTTCAATGCAGGTACCGAAGGCTTAAAGCAGTTAACGGTTGATGTAAATGCTAAAACATGGACGATTGCCGATGTTAAAAGTTGGGGCATTATTGGTGATGCCACCCCGGGAGGCTGGGATAATGATACCGACATGAAGTTTGTGAATGACGGAAAAGGTACATGGAAAATCACCCTCGACTTAAAAGCAGGCGCAATAAAATTCAGACAGGACAATAAGTGGGATGTTAACCTTGGCGGCAGTAATGGCACATTAACGCCGGGTGGCGATAATATAGCAGTTTCAACTGCCGGTAATTATACGGTTACTTTAAACGTTACCGAGAACACCTACACAATTGTTAAAAATTAATTTGAACATTACAGTCCTGCTAAACTCGTCTTTGGCAGGACTGTGATTTTTAACTTAGCTGCCTATAAACCTGCAGCTGTTAAAACCCCACGGGTTGGGTACATAAATTACCTGAAATGATTGAAATTGAGTAATTTGTACCAGCATTTATTAATTAAATAGACCCGGTATAATTGTATAAGTTAGCTGTCGTTAGCTAAAAATATCTATCATGAAAAAACTTTTCCTCCTGTTAACCGCCCTTATTACCAGTTTAAATATTTTCGCCCAAAAGCTGGAACGTATCGAGCCAATGTTTTGGTTTACCGGGATGCATAACCCTAAGCTGCAATTATTGGTGCATGGCCAAAACATTGCCTCCAACGCAGTGTCGTTAAATTACCCCGGTGTTAAGTTGGTTAAGGTAAACAAGGTCGAAAATCCCAACTACCTGTTTTTAGATCTGGCAATATCGCCGTCGGCTAAGGCAGGAAAGTTTCCTATAAACTTTGTAGCGGCCGGTAAAAAGCAAACCTACATCTACGAGTTAAGGAACCGTGATAAAAGCCCTAACCGGATACAAGGCGTAACTAATAAAGATTTTATTTACCTGTTGATGCCTGATCGGTTTTCAAACGGAGATAAAAACAATGATGTGGTGGCCGGTTTAACTGAGACGGGGTTACACCGCGATAGCATGTACTCGCGCCATGGCGGCGATATACAAGGTGTAATGAATCATCTTGATTACTTGAAAGACCTGGGTGTAACAACCATTTGGATGACACCGGAGGTGGAGAACGATATGCCAATGGCATCGTATCATGGCTATGCTGTAACCGATCACTACAAGATAGATCCGCGTTACGGCACCAACGAGCTTTATAAAAAATATGTTGAAGCGTGCCATGCAAAAGGGTTGAAGGTGATAAAGGACGTTGTGCACAACCATATAGGCACCGGGCATTGGTTTTATAAAGATATGCCCATGAAATCGTGGGTAAACCAGTGGCCAAAGTTCACAAACTCCAGCTACCGCGACCAAACCGTAATGGACCCGCACGCATCAGCTGCCGATCGTAAGCAAATGATCGACGGTTGGTTTGTTCCGTCTATGCCGGATATGAACCAAAGGAACCCGTATGTTCAGAACTACCTTACACAAAACCACATCTGGTGGATTGAATACGCAGGTATTGATGGGCTTCGCCTGGATACATACCCATATAATGACCCCGTTTACATGGCCGACTGGGCTATTAAGCTAAAAGCCGAGTTCCCGCACCTTTCTGTATTTGGCGAAACTTTAGTTACCGCTGCGGCTAACCAGGCCTTTTTTACTGGCGGCAACACGGTTAACAGGGGCTTCGATACCCATTTACAGGGCGTAACAGACGCGGTTTTAAAAGACGCGATATACGAAGGATTGAATGGAAAGAGCGGTTGGATAGACGGTGTAAACCGTATATACGCTACTCTTGCCCACGACTTTTTATATAAAGATCCAAACACCAATTGCATTTTTTTGGATAACCATGATATGAGCCGTTTTTACTCGATGGTGAACGAAGATTTTAGCAAGTATAAAGAGGGGATGACGCTTTTACTAACTATGCGTGGTGTACCCGAGATGTATTATGGTACCGAGATTTTAATGAAAAACTATTCGAACCCCGATGGTTTGGTACGGTCGGATTTCCCGGGCGGCTGGGAAGGTGACAAGAAAAATAAATTTGTTGCAGATGGCCGTACAGATAAAGAGAACGAGGCCTTTAACTTTGTAAAGAAACTGGCAAACTATCGTAAAACCAGTCCTGCGCTGCAAACAGGTAAACTGATGCAATACGTACCGCAGAACGATCTGTACGTATATTTCCGCTATAATACAGCCGCCAAAGGAACGGTTATGGTGATCTTAAATGCAACAGATGATGACAAGAATTTAGCCACCGACAGATTTAGCGAGCGCATAAAGGAATGTACATCGGCCAAAAATATCGTTACTAACGAGACCATAGCATTAAAAGAAATAAAAGTGCCTGCGAAAACGGCGATGGTACTTGAATTGAATTAAAGATTTTCGCGGACTGAGGAACCAAATATAAAATGCAGCATACAGTTAACCCAACAAACACAGCAGCCGGTATTAAAGCTTGTCTTTTTGATCTGGATGGTGTGTTGGTAGATACCGCAGTTTATCATTACAAAGCATGGAAACGCCTGGCGAACTCCCTCGGTTTTGATTTTACTGAAGAACAAAATGAACACCTTAAGGGCATCAGCAGGGCAGAGAGCCTTAATAGGATATTAGCATGGGGGAATGTAAAAAAATCGGAAGCCGAGAAACTGGAACTGGCCACCCTGAAAAATAACTGGTACGTAGATATGATCAGCCATATGACACCTGCTGAGGTATTGGCCGGCACAGTGGATTTTTTAACATCTGTACGCAAAGACGGCTACCTGGTGGCTTTAGGATCTGCCAGTAAAAACTCTGGGATCATACTCGAGAAGACTAACCTTGCCCATTTTTTTGACGCCATAGTTGACGGTAACCTGGTATCTGCCTCAAAACCTGATCCTGAAGTGTTTTTAAAGGGTGCAGAACTGTTAGGTGTGGCGCCAAATCAGTGTGTTGTTTTTGAAGATGCGGTTGCAGGTATCGAAGCTGCGAAGAGGGGCGGCATGAAAGCTATTGGTATTGGAAATAAAAACGTGCTCACCGGTGCTGATATGGTGGTGAGCGGCTTGGACAAATTAACATCACAAGATTTAAAGCGATTGTAGCCAAAAAAAGAAGGCAATCATCAACTAATTGATATACTTGTGTGAAAAAGGTAAACGCATTAGCCGATACCTCTATCAATCAACACAGTACGAATACAACATGAAGAACTATATTAAGCCACACGAGTGGAATATAATTGAAGAGGGCTTTGATCCGCATCTGAACAAAATATCAGAAAGTATTTTCAGTTTGGGTAATGGCCGTATGGGCCAGCGCGCCAATTTTGAGGAAACTTATACGGGTGAAACGCTCCCCGGAAATTACGTGGCAGGTATTTACTATCCCGATAAAACGCGTGTCGGCTGGTGGAAAAACGGGTACCCTGAATATTTTGCAAAGGTGCTTAACGCGGCAAACTGGGTAGGCATCGAGGTAAAGATAGACGATGAAATACTTGACCTGGCCACTTGCAGCGTTACAGATTTTAAACGTGTTTTAAATATGCATGCGGGCTATTTGGAACGCTCCTTTACTGCTACGCTAAAAAGCGGGAAAACACTAAAGGTAACATCAACGCGCTTTTGCAGCATTGTTGACGATGAGGTGGGCGCCATCCGGTATTCCATTACCCCGCTGAATTTTGATGGTAAATTAACCTTACTGCCCTTTATTGACGGTGATGTAAAGAATCAAGATAGCAACTACGATGAAAAGTTTTGGGAAGCTGTAAATGATAAAATCAGCGGCACCGAAGCGTTTTTAACACTACGCACCAAAAAAACCGGATTCGAAGTTTGCACAGGAAGCAGCATCGAAGTTTACCGTAACGGCACAAGTCAGGATATTGCGCCAGAGCATATAATTAAAGAAAAATACGTAGGGCATCAATTTACGTTAAATGTAAGCGCCGGGGAAGAGATAACGCTGGTGAAGATCGCCGCCAATCTTTCATCAGAAAACCATACCAAAGCAGATATTTTACAGCAAACGCAGTCTGTGGTTAAAGCGGCGGCCCAAAAAGGCTTTGATGTGCTTTTGCAGCAGCAGGCAGAAGCATGGGCGGTTAAATGGGAGGAAAGCGATATTGTTATTGAGGGCGACGTTGCAGCGCAGCAGGCCATCCGTTTTAATATTTTCCAGCTTTTTCAAACGTACACGGGTAAGGATAGCCGGCTGAATATAGGTCCAAAAGGCTTTACCGGCGAAAAATACGGCGGCTCTACCTACTGGGATACCGAGGCATACTGCGTGCCATTTTACCTGGCTACTGCGCCTCAGCAGGTGAGCAAAAACCTTTTAATATATCGGTATAAACAATTGGATAAAGCGATTGAGAACGCTGCCAAACTTGGTTTTGATAAGGGCGCTGCCCTATACCCGATGGTTACCATTAATGGCGAAGAGTGCCACAACGAATGGGAAATTACATTTGAAGAGATACACCGCAACGGGGCAATAGCTTACGCTATTTTTAACTACATACGTTACACCGGCGACGACAGCTATTTATACGATTACGGCCTGGAAGTATTGGTTGGCATAGCCCGTTTTTGGCAGCAACGTGTAAACTGGAGCGATGCTAAACAGCAGTATGTGATTTTAGGTGTGACCGGGCCTAACGAGTACGAAAACAATGTAAACAATAACTGGTACACTAATTTGTTGGCCGCCTGGTGCATGAAATATGCTACTGAAGCCGCCGGAATTGTTGAAGCAGCGCAACCGGAAAAATATCAGGCGCTGATAAATAAATTAAGCCTGGGCGAAAACGAATTTAACGACTGGACTCAAATTATTGATAAAATGTATTACCCTGTTGACACTGAAAAAGGAATATTCCTGCAGCAGGACGGGTATTTGGATAAGGAACAAATACTGGTGAAGGATTTGCCTGTCAGCCAGCGGCCTATCAATCAAAAGTGGAGTTGGGATAGGATCCTGAGGTCGTGCTATATTAAGCAGGCGGATGTATTGCAGGGGCTGTATTTTTTTGAGGATGATTACGACACCGAAACTATCAAGCGCAATTTTGATTTTTATGAACCGCGTACCGTTCATGAAAGCTCACTATCTCCCTGTGTGCACAGTATACTGGCGGCCCGCTTAAATGATGAAGCACGTGCATATGAGTTTTATTTACGCACCGCCCGCCTTGATTTGGATGATTATAACAACGATACCGAAGACGGCCTGCATATAACCTCAATGGCCGGAACCTGGATGAGTGTGGTAGAAGGTTTTGCCGGGATGCGCGTACGTGATGGCAAGCTGCAGTTTAATCCGTTTTTACCCGGGAAGTGGCAGTCGTTCTCGTTTACTATAGGTTTCAGGGGTACTGTATTAAATGTTAAAATAACCGAAAGTGAGATCAGCATAAAAAACAACACTGCTATCAACCTTGAAATAACGGTAAAGAACCAGCAATTTACATTGGCCGGCCACAGCCTGTTAGAAGCAACTTACAAGGAATTGGCATGATAAACAAGTATGAAAACAATTACGGAATGAATAAACGCCAAAGCTTAATAGCGGAGGCGGCATTCTGCAAAGTAACCCGCGGGATTACTACCACCGTGCGGCGCTTAGATTGTTTTTTAGTTATCATATTGCTGGTGTCGTTTTCAGCCATCGGCCGGTCACAAACTACGGCACCGCCTAAACAAAAGGTGGTAATATACCAGTTGTTGCCACGGTTGTTTGGCAATAAAAAAACGGCGAATGTTCCATACGGTACCATTAGTCAAAATGGTTGTGGGAAGTTTAACGACATTACCGGCCGCGCGCTGGACGGTTTAAAAGAACTTCGTGTTAACTACGTATGGTATACTGGTGTACTGGCTCATGCAAGCCTCACCGATTACAGTGCATACGGTATCAAGGTAAACGATGCAGATGTGGTTAAAGGCCGCGCTGGATCGCCATATGCCATTCGCGATTATTACGACGTTGACCCTGACCTGGCGGTTAATGTGAAAAACCGGATGAAGGAGTTTGAAGCGCTGATAAAACGCACACACGCCAAAAACTTAAAAGTATTGATTGATTTTGTCCCTAATCACGTTGCGCGCGAATATCATTCATACGCAAAACCGGCTTCCGTGACAGATTTTGGTGCAGGGGATGACCTCACTAAGAGTTTTAGTGCAAAAAACGATTTTTACTATTTGCCCGGCCAGGCCTTCACAGTGCCTTACGGCAATCGCCACCAAAATCCTATCTCAAGCTTGCAAGATGGCAAGTTCAACGAAAGTCCCGCCAAAGTAACCGGCAATAATGTTTTTAATGCGCAGCCTAAGATTGATGACTGGTACGAAACCATAAAACTGAATTACGGGGTTGATTATCAAAATGGAGAGAAAAAATATTTCGACCCCATTCCGCAGGTATGGCTGAAAATGCGTGATATTCTAAATTATTGGGCAAACAAAGGCGTTGATGGTTTCCGTTGTGACGTAGCCGAAATGGTACCGGTTGAGTTTTGGAGCTGGGTTATCCCGCACGTGAAAAAAACGCACCCTTCTTTAATATTTATAGGTGAAGCTTACAACCCCGCAGCCTACCAGCAATATTTAACAACAGGTAAGTTTGACTATTTATATGATAAAGTGGGCCTTTACGATGGCCTTAAACGGTTGATCAAAAACGAGCCAACGGCAGATGTTAAAGATATCAGGCAGTCGTTACAGGATCAAACCGACCATCTGGGCAACCATATGCTCCGCTTTCTCGAGAATCATGATGAAGAACGTATTGCATCGGCAGGGTTTGCCGGCCTGGCCGAACTGGCTTTACCGGCAATGGTAGTTTCGGCAACGTTGAGCGGCGGCCCCGTGATGCTGTATTTTGGCCAGGAAGTAGGGGAGCCTGGTAAAGGAATTGAAGGGTTTGGCGGCGAAGATAACCGTACTACAATATTTGATTATTGGGGTGTGCCTAATCATCAGCAATGGATGAATAATGGCGCTTTTGACGGTAAACACTTGAGCGCGGCCGGGCGAACCCTCAGGGCTTATTATAAACGGCTGCTCAAAATTGCCACACAAAGCAACGCAATTGTTAGAGGTAAAGTTTGCGAAGTGCCTATAAACTCCGGCGCAGATAACCGCATGTTCGCCTTTATCCGTTATACGGCAAAACAGCGTTTGCTTATCGTGGCCAATTTTGACCGCGCGCATACACTTGATACAGCTATTGAAATCCCGGCGGATATATTGAAACTGAAACCAACCGCAGCAGCTGTTGATCTGTTAACAGGTAAACAATTAAATCCTGTAAAAGGCGCGGGCATTGCAATCAAAGTGAAACCGGTATCGGCACAGATCATAGCATTTTAAACGCCGAAGGCGACAAGAAATAAACCAGAGAAGATGACCCTAAAGAGTGTATTTGAAAACCCCAAATTAACCATTACGCAGATCATTAATATGAGTGTGGGTTTCTTTGGCATCCAGTTTGGCTGGGATTTGCAGCGTGCTAATATGGCACGTATCTATGAAAATCTGGGTGCCAACCCGGACCAGGTTCCCCTGCTTTTTTTGGCAGCGCCGTTAACAGGTCTGCTGGTACAGCCTGTCATCGGTTACTTAAGCGACCGTACCTGGCACCCTACATGGGGCCGCAGAAGGCCTTACTTTTTTGTAGGAGCGCTTGTGAGCAGCATCGCCCTGATATTTATGCCGCATAGCAGCGCTTTGTGGATGGCAGCCGGTTTGCTTTGGGTACTTGATGTTTTCGGCAATATAACTATGGAACCTTTCCGTGCTTTTGTTACCGATAAGCTGCCCGATAGCCAGGTTAATCGCGGTTTTATTATGCAAAGCATGATGATTGGTTTGGGGGGCAGCATAGCGTCGTCGTTACCATGGTTAATGAACAATGTTTTCCATTTAACAAACACAGCCGAAAAAGGGAACATTCCTGAAAATGTAAAGCTATCTTTTTACATCGGAGCGTTTTTCTTTTTAGCATCGGTTTTATGGACCATTTTTACAAGTAAGGAATACCCGCCACAAGACGCGGATATAAACAAAGCAAAAAACAAAGCTGGCTTGGGCGGGGGTATAAAAGAAATTTTTGGCGCGCTGACTAATATGCCCCGCCGGATGAAAATAGTATCGCTTATTCAGTTTTTTACCTGGCCGGGCTTGTTTTTATTGTGGTTTTATTACACCACAGCAGTAGCAGTTAACGTTTTCGGCGGTAAGGATGCAAGCGACCCGGTGTATGCTGCCGGTGCCGATTTTGGCAGTTTAACTCTTGCTTATTACAGTGTGGTAACATTTTTATTTGCCCTTATTTTGCCCAAAATAGCCGATTTGCTGGGCCGCAAGGCAACACATGCCTTATGCCTTGCTTGCGGCGCTTTGGGTATCATTAGCGTAGCATGGGTTCATGATAAGAACATGCTTTTTTTATGCATGACGGGCGTTGGCATTGCCTGGGCCAGTATACTTTCTATGCCGTATGCCATGTTAAGCGGATCGTTACCTAAAGATAAAATAGGTGTTTATATGGGCATTTTTAATTTTTTTATTGTTTTACCCGAGATAATTGCTTCGTTAGGGTTTGGGTGGCTCATGAAAAACATTTTAAATAACGACAGGATCCTTGCGGTTCAACTTGGCGGGGTATTAATGATACTGGCAGCAGTATTATGTTATATACTGATAAAGGAGCCGAAAAACACCGACACGGTGCTCACTTCAAAACTTGAGATCGAAGAAAACAGATCGCTTTAACACATAATTGATTATTTACAAGCCTGTTGAAACAGCGCTATGATTATAAAAACATGAAAAAAGTAATTTACATATTGCTGTTTATAACTGCTTTAGGTTCTGCCTGCAAAAAGTCGGGTATTGAAAAAGGACCGGATCCTATTGTAGATCCGCCTTCAACCAATCTTCCGGCGGGGGCAAAGGATGGAGTCGCCTTTATAAATAACGGTACTTCGGCAATAGTGACCCTGTATGCGCCCGGTAAAAAGTCGGTATCGTTGATCGGCGAATTCAATAACTGGTCTGCAACGGCAGACGCGATGGAAAAAACCAGCGACGGCAATACCTGGTGGGTACAGGTAAATAATCTGGATCCGAAAAAAGAGTATGCCTATCAGTTTTTAGTTGATGGTAAACTAAAAGTTGCCGACCCTTACTGCGAAAAAGTTCTGGACCCGGCAAACGATCCCTATATAACAGCGACTGTGTACCCAAACCTAAAAGCTTACCCAACTGGTAAAACAACCGGTATAGTAAGCGTAATGCAGGCCGACCAGGCAACCTATACCTGGAAAAACACATCGTTTAAGCGCCCGGAGAAGAATAACCTGGTGATTTACGAATTACTTATTCGCGACTTTACCAGCGAGCATACTTACGCTTCTACGCTGCAAAAGCTTGATTACCTTAGCGCCCTGGGCATAAATGCCATAGAGCTAATGCCGGTAACTGAATTTGAAGGCAACCTAAGCTGGGGATATAACCCGTCGTTTTATTTTGCACCGGATAAATATTATGGTACTAAAGTGGCGCTGCAAAATTTTATTGATGAGTGCCACGGTAAAGGCATAGCAGTAATAATGGATATGGTTTTGAACCACTCGTTTGGCCAGTCGCCCATGGTACAGCTGTATTTTGACGGCGCTAAGCCCACCGCGGAAAGCCCGTGGTTTAACGTTGACCCCAAACATCCGTTTAATGTTGGATATGATTTTAATCACGAAAGTGCGGCTACAAAATATTTCGCGAAGAACGTGATGAAATTTTGGATGCAGCAGTATCACATAGATGGGTACAGGTTCGACCTGTCGAAAGGTTTCACACAAACCGCATCAGTAGATGACGGAGGCTTTAGAAAATATGATGCCGGCAGGATAGCGATATGGAAGGATTACAACAATTATATTAAAAGCATCGATCCCAATAATTTTTACGTGATTTTGGAGCATTTTGCAGAAGAATCAGAAGAGCAGGTGTTGGCCAGCGAAGGCATGATGCTTTGGAATAATGTAAATTACAACCTGAACGAGGCTACCATGGGCTGGTTAGGCAATTCTGATTTTTCGTGGGCATTTTATGGCAGGCATGGATTTTCGGGCTCAGAGAACCTGGTAACCTACGGTGAAAGCCACGACGAAGAGCGGTTGAACTTCAAAAATATATCCTATGGTAATGCGTCGGGAAGCTACGTTATCAAAAATGATCTGGCTACATCGCTTAAACGCGAGGAACTTGCCGCAGCGTTTTTATTTAGCGTGCCCGGGCCCAAAATGGTTTGGCAGTTTGGTGAACTGGGATATGATACCAGCATCGATTTTAACGGCCGTACGGGTGATAAGCCTATTAAGTGGGAATACTATGCCGACCCCCAGCGAAAAGCGCTTTACGACGCTTACGCTAAGTTTATTAAGCTAAAAAGGAATAACGCCATATTCAGTACCACAAACTCCACTTATAACTTAGCCAATGCTGTAAAATATATTAAGCTAACTGATGCCGGTAACACCGTTGTGGTAGTGGGAAACTTTGACGTTGTGGGCCAAACCGCAAACATTGATTTTGGAAGTTCAGGTTCATGGATAGATGCTTCGGGCAACGGCAGCGTTACCTTATCGTCAAACAATTATATTGCAACACTGGCACCCGGTGAATATCATATATTCACAAAAGTGGCGCTAAAATAATATCGAGAAGGGTAGTGTAACCTCTACTGATAAGCGGGGTTACACTATCATTATTTTTTACTGTATTAACCCTTACTTAACAACCGTTCAAGTAACTCTGTAATGGCCGTTCACTTCGCTAACGGATACTGTTACACAAATGTATTTCCAATTCCGCGGTTAACACTTTATTGGCATGAGTGTAATGTACTGTCTATGTATGTTAATTATCTCCTGAATATATTTAATAGGTATTTATCTTATTGATAATATTATCCATCTTTTTATAGGTTTTATCCATTTTTAATTTTGGCACTGCCCTATACATTTACAATACCAATTGTAAAGTTTAAACCCTAATAAGCATGAACGAAAATTACGCTGCATTACAAGCCAATAAGTACTGTATTCTTACGGGCAATATACTTAGGTTATGATTGCCTGAACATCTATCATACCTGCAATGATAATGATAATATAGGCTATCATTTTAAAAAGCAGGGAAACATAACTGATATTCGGGGTGAATGATTTAGTAGTTAACAAAAATAACTGCAGGGACATACGTATGCTTATACAGCATCCCCAAAATGCTTATGCGGCGACCAATACGAACCAATTAACACGATAATATATATGAACCTAATTTTATGAAGCTAAACTTTACATACAGTGAAATACCTGCAAAAAGCAATAATCGTTATGCCGTTATGCCGGTAACGAGGCTGGCAATGCTGCTGTTGCTGATGTTGGTATTTAGTAATGCCTGGTCTCAATCAAAAATTACCGTAACGGGTAAGGTTACTGATACCCTTGGTATTAAATTACCTGGTGCCAGTATTGTTGCAGAAGGTATAAAAAATGTTGCGACATCCGCCGATGAGAACGGCCGTTTCGTTTTAGATGTAACGCCTGGAACAGTGCTCCGTATTTCTTTTGTCGGCTTCGTTTCGCAGCAGATAACCGTAACGTCCGAAACCAGATCGCTTACGATTGTTCTTAAGGAGCAGAAACTAATTACCGACGAGGTAGTTATTACAGCATTTGGTAAAAAAGAACGAAAGGAGGCTATTGTAGGCTCGGTTACTTCTGTTAAGCCTGCCGAACTTAAAATACCGGCGAGTAACCTCACCAGCGCATTAGCTGGCCAGGCTGCAGGCGTTATTGCGTACCAGCCCAGCGGGCAACCAGGACAGGACAACGCGCAGTTTTTCATAAGGGGGGTAACGACCTTTGGTTATAAACGCGACCCACTTATATTGATTGATAACGTAGAACTGTCGGCCAATGACCTTGCACGACTTAATGTTGATGATATAGCAAGTTTTTCCATCCTGAAAGATGCCAGCGCAACAGCTTTATATGGTGCGCGCGGCGCAAACGGTGTTATTTTGGTAAGCACAAAAGAGGGGAAAGAGGGGCCTGTAAATGTCAGCTTTAGATCTGAATATTCCACCTCGCAGTCAACCCAAACACTTAATTTGGTTGATCCAATACAATACATGACCTTGTATAACGAGGCATCGTTAACCCGAGACCCGCGGTTGCCGCTGCCTTTTACCCAAACTGATATTAACGGGGTTAAAGCTACGCTTGACAAAGCTCCGGGATATAACCCGTATTTGTACCCGGCGGTAGACTGGCTGGGCCTGCTGTTTAAAAAACGGGCCAGCACACAACGTAATAATCTTAATATAAGCGGCGGTGGTAAGGCCGCGCGCTATTATATAGCCGGTGCTTATAATTTGGACAACGGTGTTTTAAACGAAGATATCCGCAACAACAATAATAACAATGTTAAATTCAGGAACTATCAGTTACGCGCCAATGTTAATGTTAACGTAACGCCTACTACCGAAGTGGTTGTCAGGTTGTCCGGGCTGTTTAACGAGTATAATGGCCCCGTTACAACCGATGGTTCTTTCGCTTCTGATTTATACAATGTAGCGATACACACCAGCCCTGTACTATTTCCGGCTTATTTTGAGCCCGATGCGGCTAATGCCAACGCCCAGCATATTTTGTTTGGTAACGTAGCTACTGCAACATCAAACAATGATAACAGCGTGCTTTATAACAATCCTTATGCTAATTTATTACGGGGACATAAAAATTCGTCAGAATCGAGGATGTCTGCTCAATTTGAACTCAATCAGGACCTAAGGTTCATTACCGACGGATTGAAGTTTAAAAGCATCTTCAGCACAAACCGCTATTCGTATTTTCAGTCGCAACTTGCTTACAACCCTTTCTATTATTCAATTGATAAAACAAGCGAGGAGTATAAACTTAACTGGATAAATAATCAACCGGCAGCATCAGGCCGTTCAGGAGCAACTGAATATCTTCAGTATAACCGCAGTGAGCCTAACGCCAACACATTTATGTATCTGCAAACCGCTTTAGAATATAATAAGGCATTTGGCGACCATAACATCAGTTCAACACTTATTGGTACCGCGCAACAAACGGTATATTCAAGCGCCATTGACCCACGTACCAATACTACCACGTTACAATATTCGCTTCCTTATCGTAACCTGGGGTTGGCCGGCCGTTTAACATATTCGTATAAGAGCAAGTATTTTACCGAATTAAATTTTGGGCTAAACGGTTCCGAAAGGTTTAACGTTCAGCACAGGTATGGTTTTTTCCCAACTATCGGTGCCTCCTGGGTGGCATCAAACGAATCGTTTTGGAATGTTAGCTTTATCGACAGGCTTAAAATACGTGCCAGCTACGGTTTAGTGGGTAACGACGCTATAGGCTCACAAAGGTTTTTCTACCAATCGGACGTGTTGCTGAACGATGGTGGAAACTATGCCCAGTTTGGTATAAACAATCAATACGAACGTAAGGGGGTAGTAATACGGAATTACGAAAATCCAAACGTTACCTGGGAAACTTCACGGCAAACCAATATTGCAATAGAAGCAACGCTGTTTAGGAACTTTAATTTTATTGCAGAGTTTTACAAAAACCACCGCTATGATATTTTGCAAAGCCTTGATGGCACACGTATTCCGTCATCAGAAGGTTTAGAGGCAGGTATTAGTTCTAACCTGGGTAAAGTTAATTCGAAAGGGGTGGATCTATCGCTTGACTATAAGCAGATATTCAGCAAAGACCTGTCGGCATCAATCAGGGGCAACTTTACTTACTCAACAAATAAGTATGAATATTTGCTTGAGCCTAACTACGCTGAATCATGGAGGCATTTTATCGGCCAGCCGATAAGTCGCGGATATGGTTACATTGCCGAGCGTCTATTTGTTGACGATCAGGAAGCGCGCAATTCACCAACACAGATATTTGATGCCAGCAGCAGTTCGGCCAATTTACCACGCGGCGGTGATATTAAGTACCGGGATTTAAACAACGACGGTAAAATAGATTACCTTGACCAGGCGTTTATCGGTTACCCAACTACGCCCGAAATTGTTTATGGTTTCGGTTTCTCAACTGTTTATAAAGGGTTTGATATATCCGCCTTCTTTCAGGGGCAAGCCAGGGTATCATTCTTTATCAACCCAAATAAGGTGAGCCCTTTCATACCAAGCGACGAGGCTTACATATACGGTAATACCCAGGTGCTTTCTGATTTTGCAAACGACCACTGGTCTGAAGAAAACCAGAATCTTTACGCGCTTTACCCCAGGTTGGGTACCACGCGCAACTCGGTAACCAACAACCTGCAGCCAAGTACATGGTGGCTTAGGGATGGTAGCTTTATGAGACTTAAACAGGCCGAGATTGGCTACACACTGCCATCTCGATTATCAAAATCAATGAAGCTTAAAAGTTTGCGCATCTATTTTAATGGCTTAAACCTGTTAACCTGGAGCCCTTTCAAGATGTGGGATCCGGAACTTGGAGGGAATGGGTTTGCGTATCCGATACAAAAAGTATTTAACCTGGGTATTTTAGCCAATTTATAACGATTAAAGGTAACCGATATGAGATCATATATTAAAATAATTGTACTGACCATGGTGTGTTTACTGGGTCAGTCGTGCAAAAAGTATCTGGACATAGTGCCCGATAATGTAGCTACACTTGATTACACTTTCAGGAACCGTAACGAAACAGAGGATTATCTTTTTACCTGCTACTCAACTATGCAGCACCTGAACGAGGTAGTAAAAAGCCCGGGGTTTGTTTACTCTACAGAAATTGTTTACACTAACCCCACAGATTTTCATTTTTTTGAAGAATCGGGCTTTAACCTGCCCAAGGGTTTACAAACAGCCTCGGGCCCAAGCCTTAACTATTGGGATGGTGACGGCGGCCATGGCATACCTGCTATTTATCAGGCCATCAGGCGGTGCAATATAATGCTCGAAAATATCAATAAACCCATTGACCTTAGCGAAAGCGAAAAGAAGAGATGGATTGCCGAAACAAAATTCCTGAAAGCATTTTACCATTATTATCTGATAAGGATGTACGGGCCTATCGTATTGATAAAGGATAATAATCCCATTGATGCGTCAGCCGACGCCATAAAACGTAAAAGATCATCGGTAGATGAGGGATTCAGTTATGTACTGTCCTTAATGGATGAAGCGATACCAGATTTACCGGCGGCTATTGAAAACCAGACGCTTGAGTACGGGCGCGTAACAAAATTTATAGCTATGGCCTTTAAAGCCGAGATTATGGCTACCCAGGCAAGCCCGTTGTTTAACGGCAATCCCGACTATGCTGGATTTAAAGATAAAGATGGGAAAAATCTGTTCTCGACAACATACGATGAGACCTTGTGGAAAAAAGCGGCGAACGCCTGTAAAGAAGCCATAATGGAATGTGAAGCGCAAGACCTGCAATTATATAACAAAGTACCCGCGGCAAGCGTGGGTAACGTATCTGATAAAATGAAGGAGGTGCTTAAATTACAAGGCCTTATTACGGATAGATGGGAACAGAATCCCGAACTGATATGGGCATTAAACTATGGTTTCCCTTATCAAAACTTTACGGTGCCGAGATTTACGAGCGCGGCCACCGGCCTGGCGTCGTCTGCGCCTTCAAACTTTTCCGTTCCGATCGGTACAACTGACCTGTATTATACGGATAACGGCGTGCCAATTAATGAAGATAAAACCTGGGATTATAGTAACAGGTATAACCTGCAGGTAGCCGGCGATGCCGATGCATCTTACATCAAATCGGGTTACACTACTGTTAAGTTGCATTTTCGTCGCGAGAGGAGGTTTTATGCTAATATAGGATTTGATGGTGGCGTGTGGTTTGGCAATGGAAAAATAAACGAAAGCGACGCTTATTACATCCAGGCGCGCGGCCCCGAAGCACTTGCGGGACCTAAAAGTTTATATGCTACCAATGCTACGGCCTACTGGCCAAAAAAGCTGGCCAACTACCTTACTGTTTATGACAATGTATTCACTACGGCTGATTATAAATTACCGCTGATACGACTGGCGGGGCTGTACCTGCTGTATGCCGAAACCTTAAACGAGGCCGAAGGGCCTTCGGCCGAGGTTTATACTTATATTGATAAAGTACGCGCAAGGGCGGGGTTGAAAGGAGTGCAGGAAGCTTGGTCGTTGTATGCAAAAAACGCGGGAAAGCCTAATAGCAAGGACGGACTGCGTCAAATAATTCATCAGGAACGCAGGATTGAGCTTTGCTTTGAAGGCCAGAGTGGATGGGATTTACGGAGATGGAAAGAGTTGCAGGATGTTCTAAGCAAACCTGTACAGGGCTGGAATATTTATGAATCAAACCCGGTTAATTTTTATCGACCGCAAACGGTTTATCAACCCGTTTTTAGCATACGCGATTACTTATGGCCTATAAGTACCAACAGTATTATTATAAACGATAATCTTACACAAAACCCTTACTGGTAGGATAACATATCCGGTAAAACAAAATTGAATTATATGAAGAATATAAATAAACTAAGGGGCATAGCTTTCATAATAGCAGGGATGCTTATCATGCTTGGCCTCTCGTGTAAAAAAAGCGAGACTAACATTGGTGTGATATCCGACGATAAAACCAAACCGGGCATTGTTACCGATGTACATGTAGATAACCTGAATGGTAGTGCCCGTATTACTTATAAGCTGCCGAATTCAAAGAACCTGTTGTACGTTTTGGCAAGCTATAAAATAAATGATACACGTACCCGCGAAACAAAGGCCAGTTATTATGTAGATACAATTGTAGCAGATGGTTTTGCCCGTGCCAAGGAGTATGAGGTTACCCTGTATGCAGTTAGTCGTGCCAACGTTAAGTCAGATCCTGTAGTGGTAAAGGTTAACCCGCTAACGCCAAATTATCAACGCATAAATACAAGCATTGATATCACCGCTGATTTTGGCGGCGCTAATTTTTATACACTTAATCCCGATAAGGCGCCCATAGCTGTACACGTTATAGCTTATGACGAAGCAGCAAAAAAATACATAGAAGAGAAGCCGCAATACATAAGTACCGATACGGTTAACTTTTCGGTGCGTGGATATAATGCCACAGAAAGAAAGTTTGGAGTGTATACAACCGACAGGTTTGGAAACATGTCCGATACTATATATAAAACCCTTACGCCGCTTTTCGAGACCATGCTCGACAAAAGCAAGTTTTCGGTACACCGCCAGCCAAGTGACAGCCCTATTGGTTATGGCTGGGAACTGCAGTATTTTTTTGACGGCAATACCGGCGAACCCGGGTGGCACACGTTATCGGCTCCGCGTATGCAGTGTACATTTAAATTGGGTGTAAATGCTAAGCTTAGCCGCTTTGTGCTTTGGGAAAGGATAAATGGCGGCGTGTACGCTTATCAAAATATCAAGAAAATGACCTTATGGGGCACGGATAAAGATAATCCGGCCGATGCGGAACTGCCCAAAAATTCGGCACCAGGCACAGTGGTAGGCGATTGGGTAAATATGGGTAATTTCGTATTCCCTAACCCGCCCTCAGGTTTACCGCCTAATCAGGCAAACGCTGCCGACCAAAAGTTCGTGTCTGAAGGGGTTAATTTTAAGATACCAATATCGGCACCGGCTACCAAATACATCAGGTTTATGTGTACCGAAACCTGGGGCGGGCTTGATTATGTAAATGCACTCGAAATATCCTTATACGGTAACCCATTGTAGTAACAAGTATCAAAATGAAACAACCAAATAATATTATCATAGTTCTATTCATGGGCCTCGCTTTGGTGGGCTGTAAAAGGTACGATCAGGATTATAAATCCGATTTTCTTAAAAATAAAGAGAATGTGTATCCCGGGCTGGCGTCAAACCTGCATTATTATCCCGGTAATTTGCGCGTAAAACTGGTGTGGCACCCAAGCCCTGATCCTACCATATCCAATTACGTGGTAAAATGGAATAACGGTATGGATTCAACAATGGTGCCGGCAACTACCCAAAACCCTGCTGACAGTATCAGTGTGGTCATCCCCAACTTAAAGGAATATGTATACAGCTTTAAGCTGATAGCTAAGGATAAGGATGGAAATTCGTCAATAGGTCAATCTATTGATAATGTGAGGGTGTATGGTAATGCCTTTGCCGCAAACCTTTCAAACAGGCCGCCTGATCCTGCTAAACCCTACGTTTACAACAATGATGGGTCGGTATCAATCAACTTTATTAAAGCCGATAGCAATAATGTTAGCACTGTTATAAAATATACCGATAATACGGGCGCCGCCCGGCAGAAAACGGTTGCCGCAAAAGACAATTCCGTAATGATCAGCGACCTTAAATTCGGTACGCCCATAACATATCAGTCTACTTACGTTCCTGTAAAAAACGCCATCGATGATTTTTTTGTGCCCGATGCGGATAGTTTCCCCATCATTTATGAAATTGTTGAAGTTAACAAAAGTAAAATGACAGCTGTCCATCTGCCATCAGATGTAAGCTCGGCCTATGGCTGGGAACTGCCATATCTATGGGATAAAAGTACCAACGAGCCCGGCTTTCATACCCCGGGGCAAGATTTCCCGATTTGGTTTACCATCGATCTTGGTAACCCCACTGAACTGGCAAGGTTAAAACTTTGGCAAAGAACTTCGGGTTTGTACAACTACGGCAACCCAAAAGTTTTTGAAATATGGGGCACAAACAATCCGAACAGTAACGGCGACTACACCGGATGGACAAAGCTTGCCAGTTTCACTTCTGTAAAGCCGTCGGGGTTGCCAACCGGGCAAAATTCGACTGAAGATGCGAGTTTTGCGGCACAGGGCGAATCGTTTACTTTTCCGCCGGGAGGTGCGCCGGTGAGGTATATAAGGTTTAAAATACTCCAAACCTGGGGTAATACAAATTACTTTCACGCGCTCGAAATAACACTGTTTGCACCAGTTAAGTAATTGAATATTTTTATTATACAAAAGCCCGCCGTTAATACGCGGGCTTTTTTGTTATCGCTTATGTGTTTTACGGTATTTAGAGGGCGATATACCGATAAGCTTTGAAAATAACCTCGAAAAATAATAAGGATCATCAAAACCAATATCAGCACAGATCTCTTTTATACTTCGATCGGTAAAGTACAAGTACTGGCAAGACGTCTGGATTTTTAGCAAATTGAAATAATTAATAGGCGAGGTGCCGGTTTTTTGTTTAAACAACCGCAGATAATGTGATGCTGATATACCTTGCTGCCTGGCTAACTGCTCAACCTCTACTTTTGTGCTCAAGTGCTTTTTCATATACGCGATGGAGTTACTCACAAAATCGTTGTCATAATCAACCGGGTTAGTTTGTTTATAATAAACTAACGACGAAATAAAGTGCAGCAAGTTGATATTTACGATCTCCATTTCCTTTTCGTGGTAACTATGTTCAAGCACCGTGTAAATCTGTTCGTATAATTTTATGCGGCTGGCATCATAAGGCACCGGCTGAACAACCGGCAAATTGTTCTCTAACGATCGGTTGTAGATAAGGCCGGCATTCGGGCCGCTAAAGTGTACCCAATAAATACTCCATGGGTTTGTTTCAGAACTTTTGTAACGGTGCGCCACATTACGGGGAATAATAAAAAAGGTGTTGGGCTTAAGGTTATGTTCATATCCGTTTAAATAAACATGCCCTTCACCATCAATGCAATAAAGTAAAATATACTCGTTACTGCCATTGCGCCGTTCGCGGTCGTGATAGGCGGCTTTAGGGTAATAACCTATAGCCGTAAGGTAAAAATCCTTTATTAAAGCGTTGCTTGTTATTGCCCGTTTTATATTTGGTGGCAAAACAATCATTCTTTGGCCAATAAAGCCTTCTTTTATACGCTTTTTAGGTTCGGCAAGAGTACTCATAAGCGAACGGTTTACGGTTGCTAAGTTATTAATTAAAAGAGAGCGGAATAATATTTTTGATATTTGTTAAATGATAATATTATCCATCAAAATTTAAAGTTTATCCATTTTTTTTAACGGCAATTCATGGTAGGTTTACCAAAACCAATAGCGGGGAATACCAAACCCGATCTGCCTGCTTACACGCTGAGATGATAACATGGTTGTTTAATTGTTAAGTATTGAAAACACTACGGATATATTATGGCTGTTAAAATTTCGTCCCGCCTGTGGGGTCAGCTTAATAATGTCCCTGTATTTTTATATCGGTTACAGAACAACAATGGGGCGTATGTAGAACTAACCAATTATGGCGCCACCCTGGTATCTGTTGTAGTGCCCGACAGGCAGCAGATTTTGGGGCATGTAGTGGTAGGCTTCCCCAGCCTGGAAGGCTATCTTAGCGATACCTGTTACATAGGTTCAACTATCGGGCGTTACGCTAACCGAATTAGCGGAGCGAAGTTTAGTATTAATGGTCATATTTATCATTTGGATAATAATGATGGTGAAAATTGTAACCATGGCGGTAAAAGTGGATTAAATTGCCGGGTGTTCGAATCATCGGTTACGGATAATGGCGTTCAAATGGCTATTACCAGCCCCGATGGCGATGGCGGTTTTCCCGGTAACCTTGCCTTAACGGTTACTTACACCTGGAACGACAATAACGAGTTGCTGGTAAATTACCAGGCAACTACAGATAAAGATACCATAGCGAACTTTACCAATCATGCATATTTTAATCTTTCGGAATTTAAGCGTGATATACAGGATCATAAGCTTACCATAAATAGTGGGCTGGTGTTGCACGCGTGGCCCGACCATTCCGTTAGTGGCGCAGTTATTCCGGCCGGGCCAAGGGCTTTTAATAATAACAGGCTGTGCGATAAATTCCAGGTTAGCGATGCCGGCATAAAAGGCTTAAACCTGTTCTACGTTGCCGATGAAAATGAAAGTGCCGGAACCATGGCGCCCACTGCCAGGTTAATTGACGGTGCGTCAGGCCGTACATTAGAGGTTTACACCGATTATCCGGGTATATTTTTGTATACCGGTGATTTTTTAACCAGCACCGCACCAACACATACCGGCGAGCCGGCAAAACCATTTGGTGCACTTTGCCTGGAATGCCAGCACTACCCTGATAGTATCAATCACTGCAATTTTCCACAAGCGGTATTAGGGCCCAACCAAATTTATAATCAAAACATCCGGTTCAAGTTCGGCTTATTATGAAGAGATCCATCATACCGTTTTTAATTTTTTCTGCATTGATTAGCCGCGCTTTTGCACAACATTCTACCGTAACATCACCCGATAATAACCTGAGAATGGATTTACAGGTGAACGACAGTATAACGTATTCAGTTACTTATAAGGGTACTGCTGCGGTATTGCCCTCCGCTATTTCCATGAAACTTGATACCCATGTGTTGGGTACCGCAGCAAAAGTTTCCGGCATCAAAAAAGCGACCGTAAGAAGGCTGATACACCCGATAAATGGCAAGCAGACTACCCTTAATGATAACTATAACGAGTTAACCGTAACCTTTAACGGCGATTATCAACTGGTACTCCGGGCTTACAACGAAGGGGTGGCTTATAGGTTTGTAACAAATTTTGCCCACCCGGTAACGGTGATAAATGAGCAGGCCGATTTTAATATTAGCCCCGCCGCTGCCGCGATAATGGCCGAAACAGACAACTATACCGCCTGGGAATTGCCTTATGTTCAATATAAGGCTATCAGCCAGATCAAAGATGGGAGAAGGGCCATTACGCCGGCATTATTCGCTTATCCAACCGGGGTGAAAGTAGTAGTAGCCGAAGCAGATCTGTTTGATTATCCGGGCATGTATATTCAAAAAAAGAATGGCAGTCTGCAAGGCGAATGGGCCGCTTATCCCGAGTTTGCCAAAATGGGCAGTTGGGGCGATTTTGTATCGGTAGTGCAAGCTCGTAAGAACTTTATAGCAAAAACAAATGGTAAGCGAAATTACCCCTGGCGGGTAGTTATTGCTACTGAAGATGACAAGGCCCTGTTAACCAATCAGCTGATCTATAAACTTTCGCGGCCCTCAGCTTTGCACAATACCGATTGGATAAAGCCTGGCAAAGCGGCCTGGGAGTGGTGGCATGATGCCCTGTTGCCAGACGCGCCGATCCCATCGGGTATGAACCATCGCAGTACAGAATTATATAACTATTATGTTGATTTCGCTGCCAAGAACAAGCTGGAATATTTACTGATAGATGCGGGTTGGTCTGATAACTATGATGTCCGGAAACCCACGGGCCGGTCGGATATCAGGGATATTATACAGCATGCGAAGCAGAAAAAAGTAGGTGTTTTTGTGTGGTGTGTGGCATCGTCGATCCTGAAGGACCTGGATGCCAGTTTAAATTACATTATGGGTATTGGCGCCGCGGGTTTTAAGGTTGATTTTTTTGACCGCGACGATCAGCAGGCAGTAGGCTGGTACGAATTGATTGCAAAAAAGGCAGCGGAAAGGCACCTGATGGTTGATTTTCATGGCTGCAGCAAGCCAACCGGATTGGAACGTACTTATCCTAATATTGTAAACTACGAGGCCGTGCGCGGGCAAGAATGTTCTAAGTGGGATTATACTACCAATCCTGAACACCATACCCTTATCCCTTTTATCAGGATGTTGGCCGGTCCGATGGATTATACCCCGGGATCGATGCGTAATAGATCGAAAAGTAACTTTAAGCCAATTGCCCAAGGGCTGCCCTCCACACAAGGTACCCGCTGCCACGAGCTGGCGATGTTTGTAATTTTTGATCAGCCGTTGGGTGTGCTATGCGATTCGCCAACCGAGTATGAAAAATACCCTGATATTATGAGTTATCTCTCGGCGGTGCCCACCACCTTTGACGAAACACGTGTGCTGGATGCCCGGGTTGGCGAATATATCGCGATAGCAAAAAAGAAAGGTGATAGCTGGTATTTAGGCGCCATGACCAACTGGGATGCAAGGGATATTAACCTCGACCTGTCCTTTTTGCCCGCCAATACCAATTATATTGCCGATATATATACTGATGCTGCGGATGCCGATAAGGACGCGTCAAAATACGAACACAAAACCATAACCATTAACCGCCAAAATAAACTCAACCTGAAACTGATGCAAGGTGGCGGAGCAGTTGTTTATCTGCATACTAAATAATTAATTTTAAGGAGCATGACATTAACATCAGGTAAAGCCATTACATTCAATAGCCGCTACATTATCGGCATTTCTTTTATTTCGGCGTTAGGGGGGTATCTTTTTGGGTTTGATTTTGCCGTGATATCCGGCGCGCTGCCATTTTTGCGAACCCAATTTGCGCTTACCCCGATTTGGGAAGGTTTTTTAACAGGCTCGCTGGCGTTGGGCTGTATAGTAGGCTGCCTGCTTGCAGGTAACATTGCCGATCGGTACGGCCGTAAACCGGGGCTCATGATAGCCGCATTTATCTTCGCGGTATCATCCATCGGCATAGCGTTTTCGCCAACATTAACTTACTTCCTGGTACTGCGGTTTGCGGCCGGTATCGGGGTAGGCATGGCATCCATGCTTTGCCCGATGTACATAGCAGAGATATCGCCTGCTGCTGTAAGGGGAAGGAATGTTGCCATTAACCAACTTACTGTGGTTATCGGCATTTTGGTGACTAACCTGGTTAACTACTTTTTAGCAGATCAGGGCGCCGATTCGTGGCGGTGGATGTTTGGATTGGGTGTAGTGCCCTCGGCTATATTTTTAATAGGTGTTACCTGGCTGCCCGAAAGCCCAAGGTGGCTAATAAAATCAGGCCAGCCTGAAAAGGCGAAGATCATACTCAACAAAATTGGTTCGGCCGGTTTTGCCGAAACCACTTTTAACGCGGTCGAAAGGTCGTTAGCTGGCATCACCAAACAATCGTACGCAATGGTGTTCGAAAAAACCGTTCGGCCGGCGGTTGTAGTAGGTATCACACTGGCTGTTTTCCAGCAATTTTGCGGTATCAATGTAGTGTTTAATTATACCTCAACCATATTTGAATCGGTAGGTGCCAGTTTAAACCGCCAGTTGTTTGAAACGGTAGCCATTGGTATAGTAAACCTGGTATTTACCCTGCTGGCTATGTGGCAGGTTGATAAACTTGGGCGCCGCCCGTTAATGCTGTATGGGTCCGTTGGTTTATCGGTATTATATATCATACTGGCCTTTCTGCTGCAAAACCATTTCCCGGCGGGTCTGGTATCCATATTTGTTTTGCTGGCCATTAGCACGTACGCCATATCGTTAGCACCTGTAACGTGGGTGCTCATCTCAGAGATATTCCCCAACAAAATTCGCGGTGTTGCCTCGTCGGTGGCCATTGTATCGTTATGGGGAGCATACTTTATACTGGTATTTACGTTTCCGATACTGGCGAAAATATTGGGCGCTTACGGTCCATTTTACCTTTATGCGGCAATATGTTTCGCAGGGTTTTTGTTCGTAAAAATCAAAGTGAAGGAAACCAAAGGGCAAACGCTCGAAGAACTTGAAGAAAATTTAATAAGGCATTAATATAACATTATATACATGAACAATTTGTATGTGAACGTTTGGGAAGAGAAGGTGATTATACCTACATATGGTATTGGCAAACCGGATAAGAACCCAATGTTTTTTGAAAAAAGGGTTTACCAGGGCAGCAGCGGTAAAGTATATCCGAACCCGGTTATCGAAAAAATTTACGACGAGAAAGAGGATAAGGAATATATTGGCCTCTACCTGGAAAATAAATACCTGAAGGTGCTGATACTACCTGAATTGGGCGGACGTATCCAAATGGCATACGATAAAATAAAACAGAGGCATTTTGTATATTATAACCAGGTAATAAAGCCGGCATTAGTGGGCCTTACCGGGCCGTGGATATCAGGCGGGATAGAATTTAACTGGCCGCAGCACCACCGCCCCAGCACATTTGAGCCGGTTGACTACAAGATCGAAGAAAATGCTGATGGCAGTAAAACGGTATTGGTTAACGAAGTGGAACGAATGTTTCATACCAAGGGGATGGCAGGATACACCTTACATCCGGATAAGGCATACATCGAAATAAAGGCGAAATTGTATAACCGCTCTGCACTGCCGCAAACTTTTTTGTGGTGGGCAAACCCCGCGGTTAAGGTTAACGACCATTACCAGTCGGTTTTCCCGCCGGATGTGAACGCTGTTTTTGACCACGGTAAGCGTGATGTTTCCACCTTCCCGATTGCTACGGGCACCTATTATAAAGTTGATTACTCACCGGGTACGGATATATCGCGGTACAAAAATATCCCGGTGCCAACCTCGTATATGGCCATCAATTCTAATTACGATTTTGTGGGCGGTTATGAGCACGATACGCAAGCAGGCTTATTGCACGTGGCTAATCATCACGTATCACCCGGGAAAAAGCAGTGGACATGGGGCCACAGCGATTTTGGCCTGGCCTGGGACAGGAACCTGACTGACGAGGACGGACCTTATATTGAGCTGATGACGGGCATGTTTACAGATAACCAGCCCGATTTTACCTGGCTGATGCCAAATGAGGAAAAGCATTTTACTCAATACTTTATGCCTTATCGCGAGCTGGGGGTTATAAAAAATGCCAGTAAGGATTTGTTAATAGCACTTGATGTTTTGGACGATGTAATAGATGTTAAGGTGTATACCACAGGTATACAAAATAATATCAGCATTAAATTAAATTATAAAAGTACGCTGTTGCTTGACGAGGTAACGAGCATTACCCCCGAAAAGGTTTACAAGAAACAAGTTTATGCCGGTGGTGTAGATGAACGGCAGGTAGCCGTTGAAATATATTCTGATAAGGGTACAATGCTGATAGCGTACAATCCCGCAGATAATGAGTTGAGTGAGGTGCCACAGCCGGCCAAACCAGCGCAGCAACCGGCCGATATTGAAAATAATGAACAGTTGTTTTTAACCGGCCAGCATTTGGAACAGTACCGTCATGCCACTTACAGCGCCGTGCCTTATTACGAAGAAGCATTGCGCCGCGATCCTAAGGATATCCGCAGTAATAACGCTTTGGGGCTATGGTATTTGCGCCGGGGGCAATTTGCTAAAAGCGAGGCTTATTTTCGTACGGCGATAGACACCAGCACACAGCGGAATCCCAATCCATATGATGGCGAATGCTACTACAACCTTGGCTTGGCACTTAAATTTATGGGGCGGTTAAATGAAGCGTATAAAGCTTTTTATAAAGCCACCTGGAGCAACGCCTGGAAAGACAGCGGTTATTTTTCGGTAGCACAGATAGACCTTATCAATAACGATTACCAACTGGCACTTGATCATACTATAGCCTCAATTGACCGAAACGCAAATAATAGTAAAGCTTACGTTTTAAGGTCAGCGGCGTATCGTAAATTACAGCAATTTGAAGAAGCCATTACCACATCGGCAGCCGCTCTTAAGCGCGATCCGTTTAATCTGGGCGCTTTGTTTGAACAAGCCTGCAGTTACGCAGAAACGGGCAGAGAGGAGCAAAGGGACCTTATCTTAAAACAATTGATAAAGCTTTCCAGAGGGTATGATCAAAACTTTATTGAATATGCGCTTGATTATGCTGCTGCAGGTTTATTTGGTGAGGCGACTGAATTATTGAAAAATGCGGTAAATGGGGAAAACACTAACCCCATGGTTTACTATTACCTGGGCTATTTTCAATATAAGTTGAGTAATATCAGCCAGGCAATGGCTTATTTTAAACAAGCTTCAGCTGCAAACTCTTACTTGTGTTTCCCGGACCGATTAGAGGATATAACGGTGCTTAAATTAGCGTCGCAAGTGAACCCGGCGGATGCCCGGGCGCCGTACTATTTGGGTAACCTGCTTTACGATAAGTTGCAATATGACGACGCTATTGCCGCGTGGGAAACTTCTGCAGTCCTTGATGATAAGTTTCCGACAGTGTTTCGTAACCTGGGTATAGCATACTATAACAAGCGTAATAACGCAGTTAAAGCGCTTACTTGTTTTGAAAAGGCGTTTAGTTTGGATACCACGGATGCACGCGTACTTATGGAACTCGATCAGCTTTATAAAAAGCTGAATCGCGCGCCAAAAACACGGCTCGACTTTTTAGAAGCGAACCTACAGTTGGTAGAGCAGCGGGACGACCTGTATCTGGAACGGGTAACTTTATACAATTTTTGTGGTTGGCACCAACAGGCTTACGATTTGATCATGCAACGGCAGTTTCACCCCTGGGAGGGAGGGGAAGGTAAGGTATCTGGCCAATATGTATTAGCGTTGGTAGAGATCGCTAAAAGTAAAATCAAAAAAGGGGATTACAGCGATGCTATACAAAATCTTACCGAAGCACAAACTTATCCGCATAATCTGGGAGAAGGGAAATTGTATGGCGCGCGCGAAAATGATATTTTGTATTGGTTGGGCTGCGCTTATGAACAATTACAGCAAAAGCAGCGGGCTAACATATGTTTTGAAAAAGCAGCTGTAGGATCAGAAGAAGCAACAGCCGCCATATTTTATAATGATCAACAGCCCGATAAATTGTTTTATCAGGCGTTAGCCAAAAAAAGCCTTGCAGACACAGAAGGGGCAAACCGGATATTTAAAAAGCTGATAAGCTATGGCGAAGCGCATATGAATGATGATGTGAAGATCGATTACTTTGCCGTATCATTACCAAACTTGCTGATATTTGAGGACGACCTTAACATGCGTAATCGTGTGCATTGCCACTTTTTACAAGGTTTGGGTTATTTGGGTATACAACAATACAATCTGGCGCAAACGTGCTTTGCACAAGTGCTTGACCTTGAAGCCGGGCACTTGGGCGCTAAAATACATAACAACATGATCCCCCACGTAACCGAAGTATCCGGATGACAAGCGTTTTCAAGCAGGTTTGTAAAATACCCCCGCTTGAAAACTTGCTGCTTGTATTATAACTGAGGTACGCCAGGTGTATTACTCTGCGCCTGGGCAGATAATGTTAGCGTTTCGTTTGTTTCAGGTTGTGGTTGCATTCGCTTTAAAGTGCTAATAGTAATATGCGGCCAAATGATAGGTGTTACAGTACCTGTGGATGGGAATACCAGGTTGATGGTCTGCGAATATTGTAATATTTCAGGTTCGCTGCCACCGGAAATATTTTCTATCCAAAATGTGGCATCCATTGAAGTAGCTGTCACATTAGATTGTATGAAAGGTATATTGAGGATACCGCCTGTTGCATCGGGGTGGCTGGTAGACATGCTCAAGACGGTCATATCTGTAACAGAACCGCTGCCAACAATGGTATCTAAAGTAGATTTCAGAAATGTGTTGGGGTGCACCTGTTGAAATTCGGCAAATTGCGGTATGCCGCTTATTTGGTCATTGTATCCAAGCATGGCAGGTATGCTGCCATCCAGGTTTACGCCCAAGGCAGATATTACTTCAAAAAAATCGGTTCCCGGGTTGTTTGCTTGCGCCGATTTCCCGAGCGCCAGAATGGCGTTACCATGGGGGATAGTACCCAACCGCGCGATATTATAACCACCATTTATATTGCTTACATAAAGCAGAAGGCCGGTTTCGGCGTGTATAACGGTATCTTTTCCAAAGCCCCTGCTGTTGCAAAAGTCGGTATCGCACATACTCACTATTTGCTGTTCATAAAACAAACCGAATATTTCCTGATCAAACTGCGTTCCGTTTAGTACAGGTCCCCGGTTACCGGCATGCACCGCTACGGTAGAAAACTTTAGGTTTTCTTTATAAGGGATAACCTCGAAGGTAAATTTAGGCACACCGGGTACCGAAATAACATTCCATCCGCTTGCAAGCGGTTTAGATACACCTTTTTCATCAGTTTGCGTTAATATAACGCTCTCCCATTCGCCTACCAGTTGTTTTAAAGGCCCAAGGTCTATTTCATTTAAGGTTTCGGCAGGTACAAAGCTTGCGCCCATGCCAAACCGGTTAAGTTTTTCAGTCATTTATTGTTCAGTTTAAGGTTAAAAAATTGTGAGCAGAACAACTAATGGTATAGCGACACCAACAGCCGGCAACAGTAATTGTGAAGGCATGCCATAGTATTAGGTTCCTAAATCTACTTAAGTAAATTGTTATTGTGTTTAAATGATTGAAAAAAAGGTGTTTATAGCCATATTGCCAGGGCGATTTAACCCTTCAGGTAATGGTTCTATTTAATGACTGTTGCTCAGTGAACATTATGCTAATATTTTTAGTATTTTAGTAAAAGTTATTACATTTGTAATATGAACGCCTGGATCAAACGGAAAAACGGACCTGATGAAGTGATAAAAGTTATTCAGGATATTAAATGCACTGATGCATCGTTGGTTTATAACTTATTCACGGCCTTTGACGACATCTCTCTGGGCCGCATTTTATTTGATCAGGATGGTTATTGGATATATGACGGTGAGCAGTTAGCCGTTATCGAACAGGAACAATTGGGTAAATTTATTGTGCATAATATGGAGGTGTTATGGAGCAGTTAAGTTTTTTTACTTATGGCGGCCAAAGTAAGGGTTTGCCCAAAGAATTACTGGAATACCAGCCGTGCCTGATTGACCGTAAAACAAGCGACCATTTATTGGGAAAATTTATAAAGGAAACGCCCTGGAAGCAAACTACGCAAAAACTTTGGGACAAAGAATACCTTACACCCCGTTTAACCTGCTGGTATGGCGATACCCAACGTATCCCGGGCACATTGCCCTGGACGCCGGACCTGCAAGCAATCCGTGAAATGGTTGAACCCCTGGCGGGCATAAAATTTAATACCGTGCTGCTTAATTATTACAGGGATGGGAATGATTCAGTTGCCTGGCATAGTGATAAAGAAAGTATTATGGGCAGTCAACCTGTTATTGCATCTGTAAGTTTTGGCCAGGTACGTAGTTTCGACATCCGTAGAAAGGCAGATCATAAGGAACATTATTCGGTTAGGCTGGAGCACGGGTCGTTCCTGTTGATGAAAGCAGGATTGCAGGAGGAGTGGGAGCACCGTATAGCCAAATCCGCCAAACCAATGAGGCCACGTATCAATTTAACGTTTAGGCTTGTTATCTAACCATGCGATGCTTTGCCTGCAAAAACAAAAACGCAGGTTAACAGTTATTTGTGTGAGGATTGAACTATGGAGAATTATCCGATCACAATCAGTAAGGACAAGCAAATTCATCATTTTGAAGTAGGCGAATACCTGCACCATGATGAGATGAGCTGTAAATTCAAAATTTTTGAAGCCGGCAAATTTGTAGCCAGTTTTGAACCTGACGCGCAGCAATGCCTTCACATTTGCCAAAACCCAGGAAACCTGGACGAAGAGATATTGCACTTACTTGCTGATCAGATTGAAGCTCATCATCCTCATCAGCGTTATCACTAAATTTTTTTAGATTATGAGATCGATCTGGACAGGCTCTATTGGCTTTGGGCTCGTAAGCATACCCGTCAAATTATTTTCTGCAGTGCAAACTGCTTCGCTGGACCTGGATATGCTGGACAGCCGAGACCACGCACACATCAAATTTCAGCGGGTAAACGAAAATACAAAGAAAGAAGTCCCTTATGATAAAATAGTTAAGGGATATAAATATGATGATGACTATGTAATTGTAGAGGCCGCTGATTTTGAGGCCGCTGCACCTGAAAAAAGTAAGGTTATAGAAATTGAAAACTTTGTAGATCTGACCTCGGTTAATCCTATGTATTACGAAACTTCGTACTATACCGAACCGGCTACAAAAAACAACAAGGCCTACGCGTTGCTTTTAGAGGCCCTGAAAAAATCAGGTAAAGCCGGATTAGCCAGATTTGTACTGCGCAGCACAGAAAGTTTATGTATTGTACACCCTGTTGAAAAGGATATTGTTGTTACCCGTATTCGCTTCCAGCAGCAGATACGCGACCAAAGCGACTTAAACCTGGATAGCAAGATCACGGTTAGTAAAAAAGAACTGGATATGGGGCTGGCCCTGATAAACCAATACGCCGAACCGCTCGATCTTTCAAAATATAAGGATGAATACCATAACGAGCTGTTGAAGATCATTGAAGCTAAGGCGAAAGGTAAACGCCCAACTATAAAGAAACTTAAACCAAAAGCTACAAAAAGCAATGACCTGTACGATCAATTAATGAGCAGCTTGCAAGTAAAAAAAGGAGCTTAGCATTATTCAACCGAACGCGGCCGCTAAAAAAAAGATTGAACGAATCAGCTGTTTAGCCATTTTATAGGGTTATTACACACACCAATTTGTATCGCGGTAAACTATAAAAACCGATTCTTGTTTAAGCCGCTCCTTAAGCACCACGGCCAGCGATTCCAGCGTTTGTTTCACCTCTTTATTTTTGCGGCTAATGCCCTCCGTTGAAGAAAGCTCGCCGGTAAATATCGCCGTGGGCGATACGGTAACCATACCATTCGCGGTATCTTTGGCAGGAAAAAACAATGTACCCGTTTGTAAAAGACCGCTAACCACCGGCTGTTTATCAGTTAATCGGTCTGTCATCCATTCCTTAATTATCCGTGCGGCAAAATTGATCCGGTGGACCTTTGCGCCCGGTTTGTAGCCCTCCTGCAAACTAAAGGTTATCTTGTAACTTTTTTTCTTCATTGGCTATAAGTTTGGCAACAGGTAGTATAACAGCAGCAAACTGCCACCGATAACGGCCAGTGTAAGTGCAAGCAACAAACCCGACTCCGGATGAAACGCCTGGTTGAGCAACTGTTTTTCAACCCGGCGGTAGCGCAGGTAACCAATAACGGCCGCTACGGCCCCTATAGCCACAAGGCAAACCCCTATAACGCCCGAAAAGCCTTTAACCGGCGTAATATTGTGGCCGGTAACCACCAATGAAAGCTGCCGCACAAAAAGCGAGAATTTGACCACTACGAACCCAAATCCCATTAACGCTATGCTTGTGCGGATCCACGCAAGAAAGGTGCGCTCGTTAGCCAGATGATCGCCAACACCGCCTTTTTGTTTGTTATTTTCAACTATCATGCCTTGCCTTTATTGTCCCAGTGATCTTTAATAATTAAGCCATCGGCGGTAGTTAATAGTCGCCTGGCAAATCGTTCCCCTTTTATTTTGCCACCGGGTTCTCTTCTGCCAATATACAAAAGAATTGGCCTGCCTTGCTCATCAGTTTTAAACGCAATATCATACCGCTGAAACGTAGTCTCAATCATGCTCGAAGGTTTATACACCTTGGCTAATAATGCTAATAATTGTGCTCCAAGTTTCATTTCCTAATCCAATAAACGTAATGCCTCCTGCTCAAGCCCGCCACTCGTGCAACAATGAACTATTAATGTTGTTCGGGTCACTGGTCCTCACTCAAGCCTATAGGTTTTGGTAAACTCAACAACCTATACAGGCAAGGGCCGGGTAATTAAACCCGGCCCTTGCCATTTAAAAGCCGGTTAATACTGGCATAACTTACTGACAAAATTTATTTTTTGGGAGCGTTGTAGTTGCTCCATTCCGAAACACCCTCAGGTTCGCTGTTTTTAACTTCAGTACTTCGCATCTCGCTCATTTCCTTATCCAGCTTTTGGGCTTGCTTCAGCTCTTTATCAAGTGTTTTATCCGTTGCGGTTATACCTTGTGTGTCCTGCACATAAGCCAGCGGATCAGCAATATAGTTCCATTCTTTCCCCATGTCAGGCATTTCTCCTTCGTTCCATGGGCCGCGTACAGTGGCGCCGTTAGACAAATTGAAATATTGCTGCGTAAAGCGGGGGTCAGATGCCAATACACCGGGTGGGAAGTTTGGCTGAATATCATTAAGCGCGGCCTCAAACATCTTGTAATGCGCCACTTCCCTGGTCATCAAAAACGATAAACTTTCGTGCACATAAGGGTCGTCGGTAAACTTCATCAGGTGTTCGTAAACCAGTTTAGCACGCGACTCTGAAGCCAGGTTGCTGCGCAGGTCCACTGTCAAATCGCCGTTGGAGTGGATGTAGCTTGCGCACCACGGAATACCCTGGCTATTGCGCGGCGTTACCCCACCACCGGTGATGATGCCGAATTGCGGGTTTGCCGATAGTGCCTGGTGTATAATGTTCTCTTTAGCGGCCTTACCGTCCATAACCTGCATGATCTCTGATTGATCAGCGGCGTCTTTTAATTCGCCGTTTACGCCTTTTAGCAGCATCTGAATTGTTGCGCCAACAATTTCCAGGTGGCTAAACTCTTCGGTAGCTATATCCATCAGCATATCATATTTATCCGGATGTGGCATTTTAGCGCCAAAAGCCTGGGTAAAATATTGCATTGCCGCAGCCAACTCGCCATTTTCGCCGCCAAATTGTTCTAATAACAGGTTGGCGAAATACGGGTCGGGGCGCGACACCCGTGCATTAAATTGTAGGTCTTTTACGTGGTGAAACATAGTTTTTCATTTTAAATGGTGTATATGTACAACTTATAAGAAAGCCTATATGTTTCATATTTTTGAAAATAGTTAATTAAAAATTAATCATCTTTCGGATTTGTCTTCAACGATCATACCTGTATCTAACAACATGCCATTTTTAATGTTGCCCGGGGCTCTATACCCTGACAGCTTATCTAAGAAAATTATTAAGCTAATGGAAATATTACGAAATTTGCACACATGACTGATCTGAATGAGTATGAGTGCGAAATGCTGGACACACTGCTGGAAGCTTTTGGCGTACCGGATAGCCTTACACGCGATCAGGTGATGTTACTTTTTGATCAGGACGAGTCGGCGGCATTTGCTATGATACAGATATTGATACGCGAAGGGCTTGTGAAAGGCACTGGTGAACACGGGCCCTATGATTTGCCGCAAAAGCTGGTACTAAAACCAAAAGGCGAAAAATTTTTGAAAAGCGGTGGCTTTCTACGACGTTATCATCAGGAGCAGCAAAAACCGGTAGAAGTTGGCGGCACCCTTGCCAAACTTCAGCAACAAAACATGCGCCTGCAAAACCTTAGGCTGTCAAACGAAGCGCTGATAGCAGACCTTAAGAAAAGGTTATCCAAACTTGAAACATTGCAATATTTATGGTGGGGGTTAATAGTTGTGGCACTTATTATCGGCTATATTTTAGGGTAGTTGAAGTAGGGAAGTACATGCCCGTTAGCTGTGACATAAGTAGGTAGCCTGTACCGTGCAACCTAAATTTTAGGAAGTTCGAAAAATATAGTGGTTCCTTTATTTTCTGTGCTATTTACCCATAACGTACCATTATGCCAATCAATAATGTTTTTAATAACATACATTCCCAATCCAATAGTAGGTTCCCCTTGCAGTCCTTTTCTACTTGCGTCGGTAAATTTATCAAATAAAATATCCCTATATTTTTCGGGGATACCTATGCCATCATCCTTTACCGAAAATTGCACAACGTCGCCTTTATCTATTACGCTTACGGTTATTACGCCGTTATCGCTTGTAAACTTTAATGCGTTTGTGGTTAAGTTGTTTAATATCTGAAAGAACTTTGGTTCGTCTACATTTATGAAAATATTTTCCGCCGAGGTGAAAAAGTTAAATGTCCGCTTAATATCGGTAATCGACTTTTGATATTCTTCTACATATTCCCGCACTTTCTGCGCGATATTGACCCGTTTTTTTGCCAACGTGATGTCGGCTGTTTCTAAAAATTCACGCGCCGTGAATTCTCTTATCAAGGCGATCGCCTGTGTATTAATTTTGATTATATTATCTATCTGGGTGATGTCGGCCGGATCGTGGATCGATGACCTGAGAGACGAACCTAACATATTGATGACACTTAACGGGCCGGCCAAATCGTGCGCAAGTATGTTTAATATGGCATCTTTTTTATTCGCATATTTTTCAAAGCCGAGCTGGTTTTGCAGCTCCGAGGTTATGTCTGCCACATTGCCGTAAAGCAACATGTCACCGGTTTTGTCTTTGTCCTGTGAGGCGGTTATCCTTACCCATTTTATCTCTTTATTTACTAATATCCGCAACTGAACGTAGTTTGCTAACGTGTGGCCAAGCACATCAGCAAGCGCTTTTTGTGCGTAGACACGATCTTCCGGATGAATAATTTCTGAAAGGTGATTGGGGGTTAGTTCATCGTAATTGGCTCCCACTAAGGACGCAAAAGCCGGGTTGGCGTAAATAAACTTCCCGGTATTTATGTTAAATACAAAGCTCGCAACAGATGACTTTTCTGTTAGATCATGAAAAACAGTCGACTCCATCTATCAGTAACACATTGTATAGCATAGGGTTTTATTTTAGCACCGATCATTTCTTCACGTTAAATTCTGTCGAATATAACCGCCCAATCTTTCATTTTTCTGATTGGTATATTATCGAAGGAGTCGGCTGTTAACTTCCAGGCCCAGTTAACCCCTGTGCCGGCGGGAGTATTCATCCTCGCGTCTTCGGGCAGGTTAAGCCAATCTTGCATGGGTATAATGGCAGTATCACAAACCGATGAAAACGCAGCCCTGATCAGGGTTTTACAGATGTTTTTTTTGTTGACTTTTATCCCCATGTATTTTTTTAAGTTTTTAAAGGTGATTTTATCTGCATCATTTTGTAACCATCCCAAAGTAGTATTATTATCGTGTGTGCCGGTATAAACAAAATTGTTTGGTGCGTGATGGTGTGGTGCATAGCCCGACTTTGCGATGTCGTGGCCAAAAGCAAATTGTAAAACCTTCATCCCCGGTAGGCAAAATTGGTCTTTAAGCGCGTATACAGGTTCATCTATCTCACCAAGATCCTCCGCAACAAAAGGCAGATCAGTAAACGTTTTTTTAATCGTACTAAAAAAATCCGAACCGGGTCCGTCCAACCATTTGCCGTTGATAGCTGTTTCTTCATCAGCCGGTACATCCCAATAAGCCGAGAAGGCCCTGAAATGATCCAGCCGCAGCGTATCGTACCATTGCAGGTTCTTAGCTATGCGATCTATCCACCATTTGTATCCTTGTTCTTTCAGCTTCTGCCAGTTGTACACAGGGGTGCCCCAGCGCTGGCCGTTTTGGTTAAAATAGTCGGGTGGCACGCCGGACACGCTTACCATTTTCAGGTTCTCATCCAGGTTAAAAATCCCTGGGTTTGCCCATACATCGGCGGAATCGTAACTAACATAAAAGGGGAGGTCGCCCAATATTTTAATATCCAGCTTATTACAGTATTCTCTGAGCTTAAGCCATTGCCGGGTGAATATAAACTGCAGCCATTTTACTTTTTCAATTTTAACAGCCTCGTCTTTAATTATTTTAGTCAGCGCAGCGTTGTCCCGGTATCTATAATGATCGGGCCAGGTGTGCCAGGGGGCCTGGTTATACAGTTCCTTAAGTACGCTGTAAAGCGCAAAGTCGTCCAACCAGTAATTTTCATTCTTGCAGAACGATCTAAACCCATTTTCTAATAGTTCAGGCGGATGGGCACGGTAAACCTCCCAGGCCATATCGAGTAACTGATCTTTAGCTTGTTGCACTCTTTCAAACTCTACTAAATCTATGTCCTGCTGAGCATGTTGTCTCAGATCGTTTGCTGTTAATAAGCCGTCTTCTGCCAGCACTTCAGGGCTGATCAGTAACACGTTACCCGCCTGGCTTGACGTTGAACTATAAGGCGAATAAGCATCGGCGGCGCTTACAGCATTAAGCGGTAATATTTGCCAGTAGCGCTGGCAGCCCTTTTTTAGTATATGGGCAAATTCCTTTGCCGCCGGGCCAAAATCGCCAAGCCCGAATTTAGAAGGAAGCGAGGTAATATGCAGCAAAACCCCAGCGCTGCGCTTATTTGTTGATTTGCCCAAATACAGCACTGCGACCGGCAACTCATCTAAAACATTTTGTATCTGCGTTTTGCCGCTTAGTACACTTGTTTTGCCTGTAAGGATGTTTTTGGCCGATACCGGTGCCTCGTAAGGTATATGAATATAAGTATGGCTCCAGTCTGTTTGGGGGCGGATAGGGACAATAGTAACCACCCACTCCTCATCATAAGTTCTGGCAAAGGCAATGGCGCCTTCGGCATGCTTACCGCTAACAGTCAGTGGCAGGTAATCGCCTTTTTCAAAAAGCTGCGGAAGCGCTGACCGTAATTTTAAGAGCTTTTGTAACAGCCAGCTTTTGCTCTGCCCGTCTACCTCTTTTTCCTGAAAATTCTTGAAATTTTTTAAGTTTTTTCCGAGAAATTGCAGTCGTTTTTTATAGTCTACAGGCCTGCGGTTATCGGGGTCTACCATGCTTAGGTCCCAAAGTTCACAACCCTGATAAATATCGGGTACGCCGGGGCAGGTTAATTTAAGGGTTACCTGACCGAGTGAATTGATAACCCCGAGTTCGCTCACTTTTTGGTGAAAACAGGCAAAGCTTTTCCAAAAGGAGCGGCTGGTGTCGAGCAAACTACTAACGAAGGCTTTTACACCATTTTCGTACTCTTCATTTGGTTCGGCCCAGTTTGAATGCCTTTTTGCTTCGCGGAGCGTTTTTTCCAAATATTCTTGCAGCCGGGTCGTAAAGTCGCCGTTATTCTCTCCCGGCATCGGGTAAGTGCCAATAAGGGTTTGGTAAATAAAGTATTCATCATTTTTATCAGGAGCGCCCTTTTGTTTGATATCCGCATTTAAGCCTTGCCACTCTGTGATTTTGGAAAGCCATTCGTCGCTAAGGGCGGTGAGTACGTTAAGCCGTGCCCTTACATCTTCGCCGCGTTTGGTATCGTGTGTAGAGGTTGCATTTAACGCCAGGGGCCATTGCAGTTGACGTTGCAGCATCAGGGTGTGAAATTCGTCTACCGGCAACCCGAATACATCCGGCGAATCACCCACTTCGTTATGGTCGATGAAGCGATTGTAGGTGTACATCAGGGTATCCTCTACACCCTTGGCCATTAGCGGGCCGCTAAACTGCATACAGCGCTGGTAAAACTTTAATGCCCTTTGATTATAGTCATCGCCCACATCCTGCTTAAAAAGTTGTACGGGGTTGCTTGTCGCTTCCTGTAATATTTGGTCTACTTGTTCCATTTCGCCCCGGGACAGGGGCCAGCCATTGCCGTAAAAGCGATAAACCGGAAAGTTAATGAGTAATTGTGCAATGGCCTGTTTAACTGCTTCACGGTCTTGCTGTTCACCTAAGTTCAACGTTAAATAAAATTTGGTCAGGTTTTCCAGTTCGCCGTTCATGTGAGTGGTAAGTATCAGCTTCTTCTTTTCCCTGATCTGCTCATGCACGGATTTGTTCTTGCCGGTTAGGTCCTGGTAAAAGCGCGTGAACGCTTTTTCGCTTTTACGGTTGGTAAACAGGTTATTTACCTGCGCCAGAAAATCGTACCCCGTAGTTCCCTGTATGGGCCATGCGGGCAACTGCTCTCCGGGCTCTAATATTTTTTCTACAACGATGTAAGTTTCATCACCGGCCAGTTTACGCAGGCGCTGCAAATATTGTTCAGGATCATATAAGCCGTCAATATGGTCAATGCGAAGGCCTTGTATGATATCATCTTTCAGCAACGTTGCTATCAACCTGTGGAAATGGTCAAATACCTCGGGGTGCTGTATATTAATGCAAATAAGGCCATTAACTGTAAAAAAGCGCCTGAAATTGATAGTTTGGTCCGTTTCTTTCCAGCTGCATAGCCTGTAGTACTGCTGGTCGGCAATGGCTTTAATTTTATCGGTAGTTAGTTTTTCCAGGTCGGTAACTGCAAGCCCGGCAGATGACGCTGCATTAAGCGGCCACTTTTGATCCGCATAACTAAAATACATACTCTTTTCTTCGGCGATCAGCTTTAATTGTCCGTTTGTAATCACCGTGTCCAGGTCATCCCCTAAAAAGGGTACCATGATGGGGCCTTCAAAAAAGCTTCCATCTGCCAGGCTTTGGTCAAAGTAGTTGCGGTAAGGTGAAGATGGCCCGTTTTTTAGCAAGTCCATCAGCCATTTGTTGTGGTGATGAAACGCCATATGGTTCGGCACTATATCCTGCAGCCAGCTGATACCCAACTGCTTTAATTTAACGCTGATCGCTCTTAATTGTTCAAGTGTACCTATCTCGGGGTTTATGGTAAGCGGGTCTACACCATCATAACCGTGGGTACTACCCGGCACCGCGCTGAATATGGGTGAGGCATAAATTGTTTTTATACCCAATTCGGCTAAATAGGGAAGTATCTCCTCCAGATGTATAAACGTAAAGTCTTTATGGAATTGAATACGATATGTTGAAACCGGGTTAAACATGGTTATTGGTATAAATTATTATCGACTCTGGTTGAAGCATGTTTCGGGCCTGGTCATCACCGTGGGAATTCAGAGCAACCGTCAGATCGGTGGCGGGCATATCAAACGGTTGCTCGTGCTTTGAGAAGTTCAGGAAGCAATAAACATGATTATTGCCCTCCCACCGGTGCAATTGCAACGTTTGTTGTTCTTCGTTAAAGCTTACGGATAAGTTATCGCGGTTAAGGCTGCGCAATGCGGCAAGCCCCTTACGAAGCTTTATAAGTTTTTTATAGTAATGAAGCATGGCTTGCTGTTGCGTGTTGCCCTGGCTTTGCCAATTTAGCTTCGATCTTTCAAATGTATCAACCGCCTGCGGATCTGGCGTTTCCCCTTCCGAATGGAACGATTTAAATTCGTCCCGCCGCCCTTGTCTTACCGCTTCAACAAGCTGCTCATCAGTATGGCTTACAAAATATAAAAACGGGTTTTTCTCGCCATATTCCTCGCCCATAAAAAGCATTGGCAAGTAAGGGCTTACCATTACTGCCGCCGCCATTAGTTTTTGCATTTGGAAACTGAACAGAATGCTACTGCGTTCGCCGAGCATGCGGTTGCCTACATGATCGTGGTTTTGAGAAAATACCACAAATTGTACGCCTGGGTTATCTGTTTTAACGCCAAATGTTTTTTGGCGGCCGGGGGAATAAATGCCATCATAAACATACGCGTCGCGGTAGGCTTTAGCCAGGTGCTTTACACCTTCAAAATCTGAGTAATAGCCATTTCGTTCTTCGCCGGCTGTTACGCGCAGGGCGTGGTGAAATTCGTCTATCCACTGCGCATCCATACCATACCCATTTTTATTTACCGGGTTGATGAACCGATTATCATTAAGGTCGAACTCGATGATAAGGTAATGCGTACGTCCCGTTTCGGCCATGAGCGCGTCTGCCGCCTCGCGGATCTCCTGCAATATATGTTTCGGACCAAAGTCTTTTATGGCATGCACAGCATCCAAACGCAAGGCATCAATTCTAAAATCCCGGAACCACATTAACGCGTTCTGCACAAAATACCGCCGCACTTCATCGCTTCCGGCATCGTCAAAATTGATCGCATCGCCCCAGGGGGTGTTGTACTTGCCCGTAAAATAGGGGCCAAACTCGTTAAAGTAATTTCCTTCGGGGCCAATGTGGTTATACACTACATCTAAAATAACGGCAAGCCCATGCTTATGGCAGGCGTCCACCAGCTTCATTAAACCTTCGGCACCCCCATACGAATTTTGCACCGCGTAAGGGAACGCACCGTCATAACCCCAGTTGCGTTCGCCGGGAAACTGGGCAACCGGCATGATCTCGATAGCGGTTACCCCCAGTTCTTTTAAATATTCCAGTTTGGTTTCAATGCCGTCAAATGTGCCGGCGGCACTAAAAGTGCCCGTATGCAATTCATAAATAATGTACTCTTTTAGCGGGACAGCAGGCCACTGGCTGGCCTGCCATTCAAAGCCATTAAGATCGATAGCCTGCGATGGCCCATGAACACCATCGGGTTGCGATTTGGAGGCAGGATCGGGCAGTAACTTTTCGCCGTCTAACCGAACCTGGTAACGGCCTTGTGGTTTTAGCCGATCAGTGATTATCGTCCAATAACCTTTTTCTTGTTTTGTTAAATCAAACTCGCTGCCATCTTCTAAAAGGATAGCGGCGCTTTGGGCTTTTGGCGCCCAAAGCCAGAAAGCCGCCCTGCCATCCGTTAAGAAGCTGACACCCGGCATTAGCTCCGGTTTATCTACGTTATTCATTAAAAAGTTTGTTACACAATACCACCACTGATCTCCCTTCAACACTTATCTTTTCATCCTTGTTTAGGGTTTGCTCCAACACTTCGTCATTGTTCGTGTCCAAAACTACTTGCCAGGTTTTATGGGCCAATACCCCTGGCAAGGTGTACTCTATGGCTTCGTGATGGGCGTTAAACATGATATAAAAATTATCATCTTTAATATGTTCGCCATTGGCATCCACCGTATGCAGGCCTAGTCCGTTCAAATAAATGCCAAGCGAGCGGGCAAAGTCGTGATCCCAGTTATGATCTTCCATTTCGCCGCCCTCGGGCAAAAACCAGGCAATATCTTTGGGGCCTTTGCCTTTAACGGGTTTACCCCTAAACCATTGTCGCCGTCTGAACACGGGGTGACCTTTACGCAGCGCTATCAGCCTTTGCGTAAACGCCAGCAGGCTTTCGTCGGCTTCTGCCCAGTTAAGCCACGAAATCTCGTTATCCTGGCAATAAGCATTATTATTTCCGTGTTGGGTACGGCCAAGCTCATCGCCGGCAACCAGCATAGGCACCCCCTGCGATAAAAATAAGGTGGTAAGCAAGTTGCGTTTTTGGCGGTTGCGCAGTCTGATAACTTCCTGGTCATCTGTGGGCCCTTCGGCACCGCAGTTCCACGATCGGTTATGGCTTTCGCCATCGTTGTTGTCCTCGCCGTTTGCCTCGTTATGTTTTTCGTTGTACGATACCAGGTCATTCAGTGTAAAACCATCGTGTGCCGTCACAAAATTGATGCTTGCCGTAGGCTTACGGTAATCGTCCTGGTAAAGATCGGGGCTGCCGGTAAAGCGCTGGCCAAACTCGCCCAGCATGCTATGGGCACCTATCCAGTAATCGCGGATGCAATCACGGAATTTGCCGTTCCACTCGCCCCAACCCGCCGGAAAGTTGCCCACCTGGTAACCGCCTTCGCCAATATCCCAGGGTTCTGCTATTAATTTTACCTGCGAAATGATCGGGTCCTGGTAAATGATATCAAAAAAGCCGCTCAGCCGGTTTACATCATGCAGTTCGCGGGCAAGTGTTGCGGCCAGGTCAAACCTAAAGCCGTCTACATGCATTTCAGTGATCCAATAACGCAGGCTATCCATAATATAGCGCAGCACATTGGGCAGCATTGCATTTAAGGTATTGCCTGTGCCTGTGTAATCTTTATAATAGCGTTTATCATCATCAACCAGGCGGTAGTAAGATGAATTATCTATGCCCTTTAAAGATAGTGTAGGGCCCATATGGTTACCTTCGCCGGTGTGGTTGTACACAACATCCAGTATAACCTCAATACCGGCTTTATGCAGCTCCTTTACCATCTGTTTAAATTCCTGCACCTGCAGTCCGTTTTCTACTTTGCCCGCATAGCGTATATCGGGCGCAAAAAAACCTACAGTGTTATAGCCCCAATAATTGGTTAGTCCTTTTTCAACCAGGTGCCTGTCGGCTACAAAGTGATGCACCGGCATCAGCTCAATGGCTGTAACTCCCAGTTGGGTTAAGTATTTTATGCAAGCCGGGTGGCCTATCGCGGCATAGGTGCCCCTGATCTCGTCAGGAATGTCGGGGTGTTGCTGTGTAAACCCTTTTACGTGCGTTTCGTATATAATGGATTGATGGTAAGGTGTGCGCGGCGGCTGGTCGTCGCCCCAGTCGAACGCCTGGTCGACCACAACTGCTTTAGGTATAAAGGGTGCACTGTCTGATGTGCTAAAACTCAGATCTTCGGCCTCATGGCCAAGTTCGTATCCAAAAAGCGAGTCGTGCCAGTTTATGGTACCTGATATGGCTTTGGCATACGGGTCTATAAGCACTTTATTCGGGTTAAACCTGTGCCCGTTCTGTGGCTCGTACGGGCCATGTACCCGGTACCCGTAAAGTTGCCCGGGGGCTATATCAGGCAGGTAACAATGCCAAACCTGGTGCGTACGCTCGGTAAGCGTTATACGCACTTCGGGGTCTTTCCCTTCGTCATTTGCATCAAACAGGCAAAGTTCAACACCAGTGGCGTTATCGGCATACAGCGCAAAATTTACGCCTTTGCCATTATATGTTGCGCCAAGTGGGTATGGCTTTCCGGGATAAATCTTTTTCATGCATCTAGGAATTAAAATACCGTTAAAATGTTTTAGTAATTTAAAATTATCGTTATATGAAAATTATAAAACCAGTGCGCTATTTAAATGTTATGTAATAAACCACGCTTTATGACCACCGATATTCTTTTAGTGAGCAATGATGCCTTTACAATAAATTTGTTTAAGGATTGCTGTTTTCAACTGGCTGTAAAGGGTGTAACACGGCAATCATCACAAGGTTTGTTAAATACGCTTTATAAGCATACGCCCGACTTGGTAATTATTGATTTTATATTGGAGGACGGTAACGGCGGAAGCGCATGCCATCAAATTAAATGTGATAAATATTTACATAACCTGCCGGTAGCGCTACTAACAGAATATGATAATTTACAACGTTTTGCACCAAAATTTGGCTGTACACATCTTTTAAACAAACCCCTAAGTTTAAATGATATGACTTTATTAATTGCTATGCTATCAGAAACAGCAAATGCAGAATAATTTCAGGTTTTGTTAACAATTACAAATTATAGTTGTTGGTATGTTAGTTTAAATTGATTAATGGAAAAACATACTTATAAAACCGGCATAATTGGCAATTGTGCATTTTTAGCTCATATTAATACAGATACCAACATCGAATGGATGTGCTGGCCCCGTTTTGACAGCCCCTTTATCTTCGGAGGTTTGCTTGACGAGCATAAGGGCGGCGAATTTTCTGTTAAGCCTTTGGGCGACTTTACATCAAGGCAATATTACCTGGAAAACACCAACGTTTTGTGTACAGAAATTACCTGCGCCAACGGCAAATACAGGGTAACGGATTTTGCACCGAGGTTCCGGAAGAACGAACGGTACTACAAACCGCTGATATTGGTGCGGAAGATAGAAGTGCTGGAGGGCAACCCCAGGGTGCGCGTAAAATGCGAACCGGTTTGCGATTATGGCCGTAACAAATGGGACCAACTGCTTGGCAGCGACTCGATAGAATTTACCGGTTGCGATGAACGCATGACGCTTACTTCGAACATCCCGCTTACCTACCTTGCCGAGGCATCGTACTTTTCGCTTAACGAAACCAAATACCTGCTGTTGAACTATGGGGCCGAGATAGATGAATCGCTTTCGGGCATTGCAGAAAAATACTTGCGGCAAACGGTTGAGTATTGGCGCTTATGGATCAAGCATTCTTCTATAGCTGGGTTTTACCAGCCTTACGTTATCCGCGCTGCCCTTGCCCTTAAAATACACCAGTACGAGGATACGGGCGCTGTAATTGCGGCAAGCACCAGCAGTTTGCCGGAGTCGCCGGGAAGCGGGCGCAATTGGGATTACCGGTACTGCTGGCTGCGCGATACCTACTATGTGCTTACATCGCTAAACCATATAGGGCATTTTGAAGAAATGGAGCGTTACTTTAGTTATATAACCGATATTTCTTTCGGAGAAAAGGACAGCTTCAGGTATCAGCCGCTATACGGTATTGCAGGCAATAAGGACCTCACCGAAACCATAATGGAACATCTGGATGGTTATATGGGGAATAAACCGGTGCGCATTGGCAACCAGGCATCAGAGCATATTCAGAACGACATTTACGGCCAGGTGCTGGTTTCGCTTTTGCCGCTTTACACCGATCACCGTTTTGTTTTTAGTGAGCGTAAAGACTCTGATAAATGGATCTTATTCATCCTGAATAAAATAGAACGTACCATAGATGAAAAAGACGCTGGTATATGGGAATTCAGGAATATAGCGCATATACATTGCTACAGCAACCTTTTTCAATGGGCGGGATGTTGTGCGGCCGAAAAAATAGCGCTGACCATCAATAATGATGAACTGGTAGAAAAAGCGCGGCGATTAAAAGACAAGGCCGCGGCGCATATAGAAAGCTGTTATGACGAAGAACGGAAGGTTTACACACACGCTGTGGGCAGCCCTTACCTTGACGCAAGTACCCTGCAGCTGATCATGATGAATTACCTTGATCCGGCATCGCAACGGGCTAAAGATCATTTGATAGCCCTGGAAAAGGAGCTTAAGACCGAGGGAGGTCTTTTTTACCGGTATATACACAGCGACGACTTTGGCAAGCCCAAAACTACTTTCCTGATCTGTGCTTTCTGGTATGTAGAAGCGCTTGCCTGTGTAGGCAGGATTGATGATGCGATCAAAGAATTTGAAAAATTGATGAAATATTGCAACCATTTGCTGTTGTTTAGCGAAGATGTTGACGAGGCTACAGGAAGCCAGTGGGGTAACTTCCCGCAAGCCTACAGCCACGTGGGGCTCATGAACGCGGCTTACAGGATTGCAATGAAACTTGACCGACCGATATTTTTATAATGGAAAAACAAATAAATATATGGGCAAAACAACTTCCGCCGTGGTTATGGAACCTGGCGATCATTGCTTTTGTGCTGCTTATTGGTTTTATAATCAAGGTATTTATTAAACTGCTGTTAAATTATTACAAGAATAAAAAGGAAGCGGAGTACTCTTTCTTCAGGTCGTTGGTCACGCATTTAAGCCGGCCTTTGAACCACTTTATACCGCTTTTTGTAGCAAATATCCTGTTACCCTTTGTCGCGTTAAAAGACGCTTACGATAATGATGTAAGGCGGTGGCTCGGCATAGCGCTGCTCGTATCCTTTGCAAGTATTTTGATGAACGCTATTAAGGTACTTGAAGATTATGTGTACTATAAGTACGATTTTAACAAAACGGATAACCTTAGGGAGCGTAAGGTACGCACCCAGCTGCAATTTATCAGAAAGGTGTCTACGGTACTTATCATTGTAATAACACTGTCGCTCATTCTGCTAAGTTTTGACGGTGTGCGAAAGCTTGGGGCCGGGCTGCTCACCGGGGTAGGTATAGGCGGTATTATTATAGGTTTTGCCGCCCAGAAATCATTAGGCAACCTTTTGGCGGGTTTCCAGATAGCGTTTACGCAGCCTATACGTATTGACGATGTGCTGGTAGTTGAGGGCGAATGGGGCAGGGTAGAGGAGATAACACTTACTTACGTGGTATTAAATATCTGGGATCAGCGCAGGCTTATACTGCCTATAAATTACTTCATCGAAAAGCCGTTTCAGAACTGGACGCGAACGACCTCTGAACTGTTAGGTACAGTTTTTTTATACGTTGATTACAATGTCCCTGCCGAACCGCTCAGGGCAGAGTTAACCCGGTTGCTTAATGAAACGCCGCTGTGGGATAAACGCCTGGGCATATTACAAGTAACAGATGTAAAGGAAACAACTGTTGAAGTGCGGATGTTGGTAAGCGCGCACAATTCATCGAAAGCGTTCGATCTGAGATGTTATATTCGCGAAAACATGCTGAAATATCTGCAGGAAAACTATCCTTCCAGCTTACCGAGGATACGGGTTACCACCGAAAATAACAATGGGCAGGATGATTTCCCGCCCGTTAAATTACAAGAATAACTGAGGACCGATCTGATGAACGCACACTTAGTGCTTCATAGTGTCCGGGCGCTGCGGCTGGGGTGCACCGTTAACAGTATCCTGCGGCGTAGCAGTGGAGTCGCCAACGGTACCCGCACCTGCAGCACCTGTTCCTGAACCAGGCGCGCCGGTTCCGTCGTTTAAACCCGTGGTAGTGTCAGACATTGTAGAGGTCGTATCGGTACTGGTACTTCCGTTCCCTTTACAAGCGCTTAAAACTGTACAAACAGATAGTACAGCTATCACAAATAATTTTTTCATAATTTTGTTTTAATATTAGTGTGCAGGTATGTCTGCATAAAATTTAATTATTACCCGGCGTCCGAATCATCCTCCAGCTCGTCGGTACGAACTGTGGCTTCTTCGCCGCCATCAAGTTTTACCGTAGCATCATTGCCCAATATTTCAACTATGTAACCTTCGCCCCGTGGGGTGATTACTTTTTGGCCTTTTACAAATGTTGAACCGTTGTCCATAATGTGATCAGTATATCTGCATAACCGCGTGACTCATGAATATTTTTTTAAATAAGTAAAAAAATTATTTAAAAGTTAAACATTCCCGCTCCGGATTTGTAATATAAATATCTACTTTCCGATACGCTAACGATAACACCGATTTAGCAAGAACTTTTATGAAAACTTTAAATAGAAAAAGAATTCCTTTATGGGTCTTTTTCACTGCCTGGGCAGCCTTCATGATATTAATATTCGTACTTTGCTGGTACTGCTTTAAAAGTTAATAAGCAGCCGTTATGGGTGGCTGCTTTGCTGCCCGTCGAAAGCGGCGGGTTTGGCGCCATTATTTTTTCCTTCAGGCGTTTCCAGCGCCGAGCGGGCGGCCTGGGTTTGCTCAAAAGTGTTGATGTTATTGTTAATATCGTTTTGCGATAGGCGGTTCTTATCCTCACCTTCAGCATCGTCTGGCGATGCCCCCTGGCTGTTTTCAGACGGATTATTTTTGGCTTCTTCTTTCATCGCATCCAACTGATCTTCCTGGCGTGCGCCGTTGATTATTTCCTGTCCTGATTGGGTTTCGCGTTGCGTGTCGCCATTTTCATCAGGGAAATTCTGCTGGCCCGGGGCCGCGTTTTCTTCTGGTACCATATGTTTGTTTTTTATATTTATTTAGAGGCCGTTACAAGGGACTACAAGCATTTGTTATAATCGCCGGTGTCGTAAAAGTCCGGCTCAGTATGAACAACTTACTGGGAGCGGTTTTTTCTTCAAATTCAAGGTCCTGATATCACTTCTGTTATCCAGCTATTTTTTCATAAGGCCGTCTATATAACCAATCGCGAAAAATATTGTTTCTTTCTTTTTAATTAATATATTTTCAAACCAAGTTGCTTTCGCGATGTTCTTCTATCAGGAAAACACCACTTAATTAAAATATATGTTAGCAATGAATTACCGAGGGCCCTATAGGGTCCGGGCCGAACAGCGGCCAATGCCGGAGATACAGCACCCTGAGGATGCTATTGTGAGGGTAACCCGTACCTGCATCTGCGGTTCAGATCTGCACCTTTATCATGGTATGGTACCCGACACCCGCGTTGGGTCTACTTTTGGCCACGAGTTTACCGGGATAGTAGAAGAGGTTGGGCCAATGGTACGGAACTTGAAAGTTGGCGACCAGGTGCTTGTGCCTTTTAATATTGCCTGCGGCAAATGTAACTTTTGCAAACAAGGGCTGTATGGCAACTGTCACGAATCTAACCCGATGGCAACCGCGGTAGGTGGGATATTTGGCTATTCGCACACCGCGGGCGGCTTTGACGGTGGGCAGGCCGAGTATGTACGCGTACCTTATGCAGATGTAGGCCCCACTGTTATACCGGCTGATATGGACCCCGACGATGCCGTTTTACTAACCGATGTGGTACCGACCGGGTACCAGGCTGCAGAGATGGGTGGTATAAAACCCGGCGATACGGTTGTGGTATTTGGTGCCGGCCCAATAGGTATTATGGCCGCACGATGTGCCTGGTTTTTTGGCCCGTCGCGTGTTATTGTTATAGACCATATTGATTACCGCCTGGAGTTTGCTAAAAACTATGCGAAATGCGAGGTTTATAATTTTAAATCACTGGAAGACCCGGTATTGTTCCTGAAGAAAACCACCGACTGGTACGGGGCCGACGTGTGTATAGATTGCGTGGGCTGCGAAGCAGAAGGTAATACCCTGCAAACCTTTAGTGGCCGCGTAAGTTTAATGCAGGCAGGTGCGGGTACTGCGTTACAATGGGCTATCAACTCGGTAAAAAAAGGCGGGATAGTTTCTGTTGTGGGTGTGTATGGCCCGCCGTTTAACCTTATCCCGATAGGGAATGTTGTAAATAAAGGTATCACGCTTAGGGCTAACCAGGCGTCGGTAAAGCGGTTGCTGCCAAAACTTATAGATCATGTACAATCAGGAAGGCTTAACCCCAAAGAGCTGATCACACACCGCATCCCGTTAGAAGAGGTGGCCGATGCTTACAGGCTCTTTTCTTCGAAACTGGATAATTGTATAAAAACGGTATTGATACCATCTGCTAAATCTTAAAACCATGACAACTAATAAAATAGATGTAACTACAATTCCCGGGTATGGTATGGATGCCGACCCGGAAAACGAGCCGACTTACCCCATGAAACATTATACCGGCGATGATCATAACCGCATTAATTATGAACGTTCGGTACAGCAGCCCCAAACGGTGGAGATATTGCAGTCGACCGAACGACCGGCCATTACCACTGTTTTTGGTACCAGCGTACCACCATCGGGCCTAAGCGGCGCCATCAGGCGTTACGCTTTTAAACACAGCGAAGACCGGTACCGGCATTGGCTGCCGTTAATATTTGCCGACCGTATAAACGTTTTTGAGGGCGTAATTGAGGACTTGCGAAAAGGCCATGTACCCAATGTATTTGCGGAAAGAGGGTGGAAGGTTGAAATGAAGCACAACGCGGTAGGCTTCCTGTCCAAACTCGCTATAACGGCCCTGGTAACAGCGGCCATAGTAACAACCGTTACCCGAAAAAAATAAAATATAAGCAATTGCCGTAAAACAAAATTTACGGCAATTGCTTTTTTTATGTACATTATTTACAGCCATGAACCAAGCAGCAAAAACCGCACTTTCAGCCATTGGAGGCACCAGCGTGATGACTCTTAGCAGCCACCTGATGTCGGAGATATTCGGAGAAAATTTTCGCGAACCGCAGCACCTGGCCACCATGATAGGCAGGCTGGCCCCGGCGTTGTCAAAAAATGCAAAACAGATAGCCGGATGGGGCGCCCATTTTGCTATGGGTTTTGTGTTTGCAGCCGTTTATGTGGAGTTGTGGGAAACGCGCAAAATAAAACACACCATCCTAAACGGAGTAATACTCGGCCTTGTTAGCGGCGTGTTAGGTTTTCTAATCTGGAAGGGCACTTTTAAGGCACACCCGCTGCCGCCGCTTATGCGGTTCGATCATTATTACCTGCAGCGCATACCGGCGCATGTGGTTTTTGCTGTGTTTGCAACTATTACTTACCGGCTCATCAAATCAAATGAAGAATCATCGTCAGTGACAGATGAACCGGCTGTGTAATTGTTTACGCATTAAATGATTTGCAAGTGAGGCTTTATTTTTATTTCGGCTACATCACAGCGCATTGGCCGGGTTAATGCAAACAGAACGGCGTCCCCAATGTCTTCCGCTTCCATCATTTCCATTCGTGCCAGGCCTTCCCGTTGTTCTTCAACCTCTGCCGGCTGCATGTTCGACATCACCGCGCCGGGCTCTACCAACGATACTTTTATTCCTTTTTCGTTTACTTCCTTTCGCAGGGTTTCAGTAAATCCTTGTATCCCCGATTTAGTGGCTACATAAATAGAACTACCCTTTTCGCGCACGTCCGAACTCATCGACCCTATATTAATTATATGGCCTCTGCCTGTGGGCGTCATGCGGTCTAAGGCGTAACGGGTACAGGCAATGTAGCTGAGCAGGTTTGTTTTTATTACCCGTTCCCAATCGCTGTATTCGCCGTCATAAACATCCTGATGGCAAGCGCGGCGTTATTAACTAACACGTCCAGCTTACCTAAATGTTCGTCCGCGCTCTTAAAAAGTTCTTTTATGCCGTCTTCCGTGGATAGGTCGGTCGTTTTTCCTTTAACCTTTCCCCGCACCTGTTTATCTTCAATGTGCTGTAAAGTTTCCCTCAGGTGATCCTCGTTGGTACCGCACAGAAAAACATTTGCCCCTTCTTTAGCCAGCACCGCGGCTATGGCGCGGCCTATACCGGTGGTTCCGCCGGTTACAATTATACCTGCCCCGGCAATTTGCAGTTTACTATCGTGACTAATGTTATTTTCCATTCTGTTAATATTAATTGGCTAAACAGTCAGCGCGACAAACACGGCGCCGGTTTCTTCTTTGTTTCTTGCGGTTTCAAATGCTTCGTTGATCTTATCAAGCGGAAAATTATGAGTAATGAGTTTTTTGGCATTTAACTTGCCATTTGCCACCAGGTCAAGCGATATCTGCATTTCAGGATAGATATCCCAGAACGAGTAACTCGCGCTCGGGATCAATTTGATCTCCGACATTTGAATTCGCGACCAATCCATTTCAATTAGCTTCTGGTCTTTTTCAAAACCACCTACTATAACCACCTTGCCATTTACCCTGCTATAGGTTACTGCCTGGGGCAAGGTTATGGGCATTGCCGAGCCGCCCGCGCATTCAAATACAATGTCGGCGCCACGGTTCCCGGTAAACTGCATTACTTTTTCGTGGGCATTTTCACTTTCAGAGTTTACAACTTCGTTTGCCCCAAGTTCTTTTGCCAGCTTAAGAGCCGAATCAACCTTATCTATGATCAATACATCGGCACCGCTTATTTTGGCTAATTGCAATTGTCCAAGCCCGATGCAACCCGCGCCTATTATCACCACCTTATCGTTTAACTTGATACCGCTTAGTTGTATGGCGTGCATACAAACCGAAAAAGTGTCAAGTAAAGTAGCTTCTTCAAAGCTTACATGATCCGGCAGCTTATAAAATTTCTTTTGCGGCCCGGCCACGTATTGGGCAAACGCCTGCGAAAGCGTTTTCATCCTTACCGGATACAAATTAGGGCACAAATTATAACGTTGAATATTGCACCACTCACAGGTATCGTCGCCAAGGAGGGTTTCAATAACCACCCGGTCGCCGGGCTTTACGTTGGTAACAGCGGGGCCAACCTCAACCACCTCGCCGGCAAGTTCGTGGCCCATTATTTTGCATTCCAGTTCGGGCTCCTTTATCTTCCAGTGCCGCAGGTCGGTACCGCATATACCGGCCACCTTCACCCGGGCCAAAACCCAATCGGGATGTTTAATTTCGGGTGTTTTAACCTGGCTTAGTTCAAAATCTCCTTCAAGCGTTTTTAACGCAGCTTTCATTTTATCATCCTCCATAGTAGTCATATTAATCGTTCCACTTTATAATAATGGTCTGCTCGCCATGTATTTCAAATTCATTTGGCAGCTTTTTAGCACTTAACTTATCCAACTGCTGCTGGTCTTGTTCATTGCCGGCTACAATGCTTATTTTTGGAAGGTTTCCATCGTATGTATTAATAATACATACGCGGCATGTAAGTTCTTTGCTGCCCAGTACATTTATTGTTATGGTATTATTTTTTACAATCTTATTGCCCGTAGGGTAATCCATATATATCATAAACGGTTGCCCGGGTATACGTATGTAATGGCGTGGTACGATACCAAAGCATAGACCGGCGCCATATACCTCTTGCCCAACGGCACCCGCTTTTTCCCAGCCATCGTAAATATCCTCAAGCGCTATCCAAAGTTTAGGGTCTATCTCGCCGGTTTTAGTTTCGCCGGCCAGCATTTCTCTTGGCAGCATAGGCGGGAAATAATAAACTGCACGATGTATCATATATTTAACATATTCGGCAAGCAATAAACGGGCGCTTGGTAAAAAATCGGTTCCTTCAGCCAACACCAACAACTCGTGCATTGATGCGAAGCTTTCCTGCTCTTCGTAAACAGCCAGGTATGGGGCATCATTTAACGGGAACAAACCAAAAAACATTGGGAAGTTTACGCCGTAACCATAGTTACACTCCCAGATGGCCATGTTTTTAAACAGGTTTGCTATATGCAGGTAGCAGAGATCAAGGTACTGCTGCTTTTTAGTTTCTTTATAAAGGCGCAGCATGGCCTTAGCAGAAAATGTTGTGTTATTGGCCTGGTAAAATATATCGAACCCAAATTGCACAAGTGATTGCGCTGCTTTTTCGGCCTCTTCTAAAAAGCGCTTTTTGCCGGTTATATCATACGCCAGCAACATTACCTGGGCGTAAACGCCGGCCACATCCTTTTCGCCTCCCATGCCGGGCTGCGTTTCTTCCTTAAGCGTTTCAAGCGATTGCATATCATAGAACACCGGCCATTTGTAATGGAAATGGTGGGCAACCTTTATCGCAAAGTCAACCGAATTTAAAAATAGCTCCTTGCCAACGTTGTCGCCTTTTAAGGCCATGCGGCCAAGGTTTAGCAATGGGTGATGCAAGTACCAGGAATCCATGGTGTTGGGCACCTTTTGTTCTTCCGATTCGTCCAGCTGATCTTCGGCTGCGGGTAGCCAGCGCTTTATTGTTTTTAATTCATCGCTGTAAAAAGTACGTAGGTTATCGTATAACTGGTTTGAGAATGGCAGCTTTTCGCCGCTCCAATCCATATAATCCCACACCGGCAGCAGCACGGCAAGCTGTACCATAATTTCGGGCGGCGTGGTATAATCGCATACATAGGCGTTCAGGTAAGAGCATCCGCTATGCTGGCACCAGCAGCCCTTATTATGTTCAAGGTCGTGGATAGCTCTTTTTATAAAGTCCGGGTAATCCTGGTATTTGGTATCCGGGCGTGGTAATAACAAATAAATTGCTGCTAAATGATCTAGGTATTGCCTTGCTATCTCAAACTGATCTTTTGGCGTTTTGGTGCTAAAGGATACAAACGCGTCGGCAATGGTTAGTTTTTTACCCGCAGGCATTGGTTTCTCTTTGGTGAGCGGCAGCGAAAACCCGAACTCCGGCCATTCACCGCCTACGGTTTCAGAAACAGACGTTTCGGTAAGCTTGCAATAATCATTCAAGGCCGTAAGGTTTTGGAAATAAAGCAGCGACCCTTCTGCAGGTTGTTTAAACGCTGCGTATACCACCCCTGTGCGGATGCCCCTCTGCCTGATATGCACGTCACCAGCCGGTACCTGGGTGCCCTTATTTCCTAACATCAATACGTCCTTAGGCCAAAAGGGAATATACAGGTTATTGCTTGCCTTAAAGGTTACGGTGTAGTGTAAAACCGTCTTTTGCGCATCGGGGAAGGTGATATCAACATCAAACTCGCCAATTGTTGAACTTAAGTTTACTTGCGCACCGTCATCGCTTTTGGTAAGCTGTTTTACTTTTAAACCGTCTGGAGAGTATGCGGTACGGAACGCCGCCCGGTCTTTATTTCTCCATTTTACAATTACCCATAAAGTATCGTGCAGCAGGTGTACATTAAAAGTGAATTCGTTAGCGTTGCGCTGCAGAAGGGGGTTTTCAGACAGGTTTGTTAGTTGTTCGGCGGCTGTAACCGCCCAAATTGTTAATTCAGGTTTCATATTATGGTTGCGTAATATTATACTAAATACCCGTAAAAGGTGCCGGCTGTATCATCAACAATTGTAAGTGTCTTACAAATGCCGGCGGGTAATAGTGAGTGGGAAATGAATAAAGAACGAGCGTTCGGAATACTTCTATAAAAAAAAAGATGTGGTGGGTTGCCTGTTTTTATAGGTCCAGATTGTTTTAAATGGATGTCGTATTTATTCATAGCTGTATAATCACAGTTTAACTTGATAAATCAATATTCTATCCGGCAAGTACTTAAATGGTATCTGAAAGGTATGTATACAACCAGCGTGTGTATTAAAAGGTTTTAACCTGTAATTCATTTTTTAATACTGATGCGCGCTATAAAGAAACGTGCCGGCCGCATGCCTTTGCATTAAGATCACTAGATTATAATTTGTAGTTAATCTTTTTTCGCTTGATAAAACTTTCGGGCCCGGATATGGTTATTTGATTAGAGGTTGTTTTTAACCTGCATGCTGCTGCCTTACCGGAAATATTTCCGCCATATACTATCCGATCGGTTAAAACACAACTGAAATTACGCGCGTACTGTATCAACTATAATTTTTAACACACGCTGTAACGCTGCTTAACGGGTTAACAGCACTAATTACTTATATTATGAAGCCTTTAATTTCTCTGAAAGCGCATGGCATATTAGATTATGTGGGCGGCTTGCTTATTACCTTCTCTCCCTGGATTTTCGGATTTGCCAAGTTGGGCGGCGCGCCGCTGTACCTGCCTTTGTGTATGGGCTCCATGCAACTGGTGATGGCCATATTCAGCACCCATCCATACGGGATCTTCAAAGCATTCCCGATGCAGTTGCATCTTGTTATAGATATGATAGTAGGTATTATATTAATTGCTGCCCCGTGGATATATGGCTTTTATCATTTCGTATTCCTGCCTCATCTGCTGCTTGGATTGGTGTCGTTTTTTGCGGGATTATTAACGCAACACTCTCCGCTCTATCGATTAGAATTATTTGACGAAAGAGGATACCGATAAATAACAAACAAATACGTAAAAAAAAGCAACTTTTAGCGGCAGCCATTTGCCAATAGGCTACGGTATGCCGAGCTTTCAAGAAATAACACACTGTACGACTGCAATAAACACAACAACGGCCGGCTAACAACCGGCCAATTTGTTTCTAATAGCTTCTTTCATGAACCATCGGTGGATAACCGATATCAATTTGTTTAACCGGTACGAAATATTTTTTTATCTTTAGGCAACCCTATGATAACTGCCAATTGCTAAATCATATATGCCTTTCAAACGTGCTTTATTAATTATTTTTTGTTGCTGTTATTTGATCAGCGGCGTATGCGCAACACCTAAGCAAGACAGTCTTTTACATATTCTGCAAATTACCGATCCGGACCTGAAGGAAAAAAAACTGGTACTCAATATTCGCTACTACTTCAATGACGTACCGGTAAAAAAACTGGAGACCACCAAATCGGAGCTACTAAATATACTGCAAACGCACCACGTTCAAAATCAGGAAGCGTTAGGATACTTTGTTGAAACCATGTATCAGATGGGGATTAAACAGTACAAGGAGGCCGAAAAGACATTAACCAAAGCTACTGAACTGGCTCATAAAAACAAGGCGCACTACCTGCTGTATGCCTGCTTTACGCATATGGCTTTTCTGCAAACAATTAAAGGCAACACCATCGAGGCTATATCTAACTTTCGGTTGGCCAGGAAGGAGGCCTTAACCCTTAACGATGCCTATATACAGGCGATGGTTGATATCAACATCTCCGATATTTATTACAAAAACAACCTGTACAGCCAGTCGTTGCTTTACTTGCAGGAGGCCCAGGGAATTGTAGATCAGAGAAAATTTGCAGATAACATCCTGCAAGTGATGATCTGGTCTAACAAGGCAGAAAACTATTTTTGCCTGGGTAAGGCAGACTCTGTGGCGCTGTACAGTAAATTATTAAATAGTGCTCCAAACACATCGGGCCGGCTGTATACAATTCATAAAAGAATGGCCTATTACCTTGCTTTACTTCAGCAAAAGTATCAGCAGGCTGTCGCCCTGATCCGCGCAGCAAAGGATGACCCAAAATTTGTATTTGAAGCTTATGACGAATTAAACCTTGCAGATGCTTACTTCAAAGCCGGGGAATTAGATTCGGCTCAGAATATTGCATTGCAGGTATTGGCCGGCAGGGAATATCAAAACCACCCCGAGATACAGGTGCGATTATATGAAATATTGGGTGGCGTGGCCTTAAACAGGAGCGATAAAGATGAAGCGGTTTTACAATATCAGCTGGCACTGGGGCAGGCAAAAAAACAAATTGAACGTTTAACCCAGGTAGGTATCATTTCTTCGCAGATAAAGGTAGATGAAATAGAGGGCGCTTACATACGCAAAGAAGAAAGTTTTAAAAGAACGCGCCTGTGGTTAGTGTTTACGGCTATAAGCGCAATACTTATTATTGGCATAGGTACGATGTTATATCGAAACATCAGGCAAAAAAGACATTACGAACAGTTGTTCTTTAAATTTAAAAAGGATGAGCTCGCGTTTATCAATTCGCACGAGGTACGCAGGCACCTTTCTAATATTTTAGGGATAGTTACGGTTATTGAAAACAGCGATAATAAGGAAGATGCCTTCCATGAATCGCGAAACCACCTGGTAAATGCCGCGGTGCAGCTCGACGATGCTATCAAGAATATATCAGCAAAATTAGACGAGCCATCTGCCGGGAATTAAATGCGGCGTTAAATCGCAACCTCCACGGCTAGCCTTACGGCTCATGCAGTATGCATGTGATTCTAAGGTGTACTAAAGCTGCTTAAGGTAATCAAGCGTATTAATTTAGCGTGCAGTTTGGCGCGATCACACCGCTAAGTTGTCGTTTTTACCACCGCCTTTTTTGTTCCTTAACACGCACATTTGTATATGAATATTGAACAAGCAAATATCGAAACAGCACAAACCTTTGATGAACTGCTGGCCGGGCTATCATCTATAACCGATGAGCAGGCGAACACCGTACCGTTTGCAGGAAGCTGGACAGCGGCGCAGGTTGCGCAGCATGTAATTTTATCGGCGGGCAGCTTTGTGGAATTACTGAACGGACCAGTGACTGACACTAACCGCGACCCGGAAGCAGGGGTGGAACAACTTAAGTCGATTTTCCTTGATTTTGATACAAAGCTTAAATCCCCGGACTTTATTATACCGGAGGATAAGATCTATCAAAAACAACAATTGATTGAAAAGCTGCAACTGATAAAAACAAACTTGCTGCAAGCCATTGATACGCTTGACGTGACCAAAACATGTAAAGCATTTGAGATGCCGGTGATGGGCTATATTACCCGTGCAGAAGCTATAACCTTTACAATAGTACATACAAAACGGCACGTACATCAAATAAAACGTATCGCCGCCGCATTAGCGGGACACTAATTTACACCGCTATTTTTACTTCTTCCAGGTAGGGCAATACAAAAAGGGTATGTTCAAAGGCGCGGAATTTAACAATCAGGTGCGAGCGATCGTCAAAGAAAACTTCTATATAAAAATTGTCGAGGTTATAAAGCTTAACATAAAAGTGGTCAGTAAGCCGGTCAGCCAAAAAGGTGCCTGTCAAAACAGCTTCTGTTTTTTCGTGGTACCCTAGTTTGTTAAATTCGTCCGAGCTCATTACCAGTAACTTGCAAATTGCGTGCCCAAAAAATCGGGTGTTAATAAATAACTGTCACTACCAAAAGGTATAAGGTTATTCAGGTGGCGGGGGGGCATCAATGGGCCCGGGACCGACGATTTTTTCAAATGAATATTTGTCCTTCACAAAAAAGCGCAGGTATCGGCCCTTTACCCGCGACGCCTTTAGGTCTTTATAAACAGTTTCGGGCACAGAATGATAAACATACGTATGCCCTGAAACGTAAACAATGGTAAGCTTTTTAGTTTCTGCATCGTAACCAATATGGGCAATTACCGTTGAGGGCATTATTGTTTTTTTGCTTCTTCTTCCTTTTTGAAATGCGCTCGTGCCTGCTTCAGGCCGGTGGCAATAGCTTCACCTTCGTTACCGGTTGTTTTTAATACCTCGTTAGCTATCTCTGTAGCTTTATCCCTAATCTTTTTTGGCTGATTTTTGTACGATGGCGGATAATCTCCGTTATACCAGGGCATAATTCCTCCTTTTTTTAAGTATAACAAAACAGTGAGGTTTTTGATTGCAAAACGGTGTTCAAACGCCATATTTGCAGCATCTTATTCAAAGTATTATATTTAACGGCACTCCTTTAAGGAATATGCCGGCCGCCTTATGAAACTTAAGTTAAACAGTAACCTGCAGTTAGGCTTTGGATCAGCCCTGTTGATCCTGATCCTTGTTGGTATTATCTCTTATGCCACCCTTCAGAAGTTGTTGATGAGTAACCACGCGGTGGCACACAGTAACTTAGTCATAGAAAAGCTGGAGCGTACCCTATCGGTAATGAAAGATGCCGAAACCGGGCAGCGGGGCTACTTGCTCAGCGGCGATCGCCGCTTCCTGGAACCTTATAATGGCGCTTACCGGCACGCACTCGGCCTTATTGCCGAAGCGAAAGTGCTTACCAAAGACGATATTGGCCAGCAGATAAATATGGCTTCGCTTAAGGCGATATTAGAACACCGACTTGACATCCTCCGGGCGCTCATCGAAAAAAAACAACGTAACGAAACCATAACACCGGCCGATCTAAGCAGTGGAAAAATGGCCATGGATGCCTTACGTGTTGCAATTAATAAGGCCGAAACGGCCGAACGGCAATTGCTGTCTGAACGCACGGCGAGCCTTAACAGGTATGTTGCCCTTACGCCTTTTGCTATCTTGTTTGCCATTGGTTTAGCAATAATTATCTCACTTTTCTTTTATTACACCGTAATGTGTGATATAAAAGAAAAGGAGCGTTTGCAAAAAGAGCTATACGATAAAGAACGCGAAACCGCGGCCTTTAATGAAGAATTAACCGCTGCCAACGAAGAGATAGCCGCAACTAACGAAGAGTTAATGACGATAAACGAGGAGCTGGCCGAAGCACAGCAGAACCTGGCTGAACTTAACCGGTCGCTCGAGGATAAAGTTGAGCAGCGTACTAAGGCATTGATGGATAGCGAAGAAGAAACGCAGGCGCTTAATGAAGAATTAACCGCTATTAATGAGGAACTCGCCGCAGCTAACGAAGAAATGCTGGCTACAAATGAAGAGTTGGCCATGAGCCGCCAGGAACTTCAAAAAAGCGAGGCGCTGTTTAGATCCATCGCCGTGAATATCCCGAAGTCGCTTATTATTTTGGTTGACACCGACCAGCGTTTTGTAGCCGTGGAGGGGGACCTGATGCACCAATTGGCTTATGATAACCCTGACTATATAGGCCGGCGCGCAAATGAAGTGATACCGGTTGACCGTTACAACGATGTTAAGCCGTTATTTGAACGCGCCCTTTCCGGAGAACATATTACCGAAGAGCGTAAAGGCGCCGATGGTACCGATCTGAGAGTTGACTTTGTACCACTTAGGGACGATAAGCAGGCTATTTATGCGTTACTTGTTATAGCGCTGGATATTTCTGATATTAAACAAGCAGAAGAGCGCAGCGCTAAACTCGCAGCTATAGTAGAATCTTCAGATGATGCTATTATAAGCAAAACGCTTGACGGCGTTATCACCAGTTGGAATCGTTCTGCTGAGCGGTTATTTGGATACACCGAGTCAGAAGCTATAGGGCAGCATATCTTGAAACTGGTGCCCGCGGACAGGCATGAAGAGGAGCCGCGTATTATCGAACGTTTAAAAAAGGGAGAGCGGATTGAGCATTTTGAAACCCTGCGCGTAACAAAAGATGGTAAATTGATTGACGTTTCTTTAACTATTTCACCGGTAAAAGATACGAAAGGTAATATCATTGGTGCCTCTAAGATAGCCCGCGACATTTCTGAAAGGAAGCGCGATGAAACCCGTAAGAACGACTTTATCGGAATGGTAAGTCATGAACTGAAGACACCGTTAACTTCACTTACAGCGCTGATACAGGCGGTCAACGTTAAGCTTCGGAAAAGTGAAGATCCGTTTTTAGCCAACGCCATGGACAAGGCAACCATGCAAACACGTAAAATGGCCACCATTATCAATGGCTTTTTAAACATTTCCAGATTAGAATCGAGCCAGATACACATAAATCCTGAGCGATTTGACCTGGAAGAACTACTTGAAAGTGCAGTGCACGAGGCTGCACTTTCTGCAACCAGCCACAAGATAATATTTGACCCATCTATGCCTGTGATTGTTGAAGCCGACCCGGATAAAATAGGATCGGTAATTTCCAACTTGTTAAACAACGCTGTTAAGTACTCGGCGAAAGGGACCCGTATAACTATAAATTGTGTAGCAACTGCAGGTGGGGCCCAGGTGAGCGTAAAGGATCAGGGTATAGGAATAAGGGATACGGATAAGGAAAGGTTGTTTGAGCGTTTTTACCGGGTAGAGGGCGAGCACACCTGGCATATTTCGGGTTTCGGCATCGGTTTGTACCTAAGTGCCGAGATCATACAAAGGCATGGCGGAAAAATATGGGTAGAGAGTGAGTTTGGCGTAGGCTCAACCTTTTATTTTACCTTGCCGGTTAAATAGATTTATATGCCCAATCTCTTATTGCAGGCATAATTTTTTTAAACCTTGTTTATGGCCGGTTGTTTATCTATATACGATATAAACCAAATAATATGGCCGAAAACAAGATCACACAATGTGCCAGCCTGATGGCGGCCAAACACTTAACAATTGCTTTCGCCGAAAGCGCTACCGCAGGGTGGCTCTGCTCTGAATTTGCGCTCACGCCTCATTCTGGCGCGGTACTTAAAGGTGGTATAACATGTTACGATGCTTCGTTGAAGGTAGATCTGTTAAAAGTACCACAACATCTTATTGATACCTACACACCGGAGTCGATGGAGGTTACCCGCGAGATGGCTTATTGCCTGGCGCGGCTTATCCCTTCAGATATACAGGTTACTGTAACAGGCCTAACCAGCCCCGGCGGCAGCGAAACCCCTGAAAAGCCTGTAGGTACCATGTTCGTTTTTGCTCTTATCAATGGGCAGCCGGCAAGTTTCCGTGAAGTTTTTAAAGGGAGTTGCGAAGAAGTTATTCACCAAACCGTTGCAGCAACGGCCGAATTATTGATAAATGAATTACAGAAGTAAAGCCTATGGAGATCTTTATTAAAATTTTTGGCGAGGGGAAAGATCTCAACGTCATTCAAATGAGCAGCCGGGGTGTTGTAGTTTTCTTTATAGCCCTGTTGCTCATCCGTGTATCCGGCAGGCGCTCTTTCGGCGTTAAAAACCCGCTTGATAATATTATTACCATTTCATTAGGTGCAGTATTGAGCCGCGCAATAGTCGGCGTTTCTCCTTTTATACCGGTAGTGGTGTGCTGCTTTGTAATTGTGCTGCTTCACCGCCTTTTCGGATGGCTTGTAGCCACAAACAACCGTTTTGTGAGGGTTATGGAAGGCGATAAGATATTGCTGTTTGATAAAGATAGATTTCTGCGAGATCAAATGAAGCGCGCACTGGTTTGTGAAGAGGATCTTATGCAGGGGGTACGTAAATCGGCGCTTACCGAAGATATGGATAAGATAGAAAAAGTGTACATGGAACGCAACGGCGATATCAGCGCCATAAAAAAACAAGGTTAGCCAGGATCCGACCTGCCATTTTGGTTACGTTAACCACATAAAAAAGGCCCTGTAACTTACAGGGCCTTTTGATAAGCAGTTAATACAATTATTCGGCAACTGCCTGCTCGTTCACAAGGCTTTCGGCACAGGTGGTAAGCGCTTCATCAGTTGCTTTTTCGTTATCCAGCGTTTGCTGCAGCAATTCGGCTACATCATCGCGTCCCATGGTAGCTGCCAGCGTGCGTAAGCCGCCATACGTAGCTATCTCATAATGCTCTATCTTTTGCGCGGCTAATATAAGGCCGGCATCACGTATCATTGTACCGCTATCGGTATCTTCAATAATACCATTGCCTTCTTCAAGTAAACCGGCCATTGCATCGCATTTTTTTGCCGCAGGTTTTTCCTCCAACAGCTCAAATACTTGTTCCAGCGTAGCAATATGCGTCTCGGTTTCTGCAGTGTGTTTATCAATGGCGGCGGCCAGTTCGGGGCTGGTTGCTGCTTTTTTCATTTTTGGTAAAGCCTTTACAAGGTGCTTTTCTGCCCAGTAAATATCCTTTAACTCGTCAACAAAAAATTCATGAAACTCTGAATTTTCCATTTTTCCTTTTTTGGTTGTTTTTGTTTTAGTTGCCATGTTTTCTTAGGTTAAATGTATGTTGTTACAACACGTGATACTTTGTTATTGTTTGAAAAAAAATAACTTATAACGATAATTTAAAATCTTAAGGTTGCCCTGCGCCGCCAGATGAACCGTAGATCTGCCCGGTGGCAAAACTTGCGCCGGGATCCGCCAGTTGAACATATATCGAGGCCAGCTCGGCGGGCTGCCCCGGGCGCTTAAATGGCGTTTGCCCTCCAAAGTTTTTCAGTTTTTCCATACTGGCGCCGCCACTAACTTGTAATGGTGTCCAAACAGGGCCAGGCGCTACACCATTAACGCGTATGCCTTTTGGTGCCAGCTGCTTAGCCAGCGATTTTACATAGTTCATGGTAGCAGCTTTGGTTTGTGCATAATCATAAAGGTCCGGAGTAGGGTCGTATGCCTGTTCTGATGTGGTGCCAATGATAACAGATCCGGGCTGCAAATGCGGCAGCGCCGCCTTAATGATCCAAAACGGCGCGTAAATGTTTGTCTTCATTGTCCAGTCGAACTGTTCGGTGGTGATATCCAAAATCGAGTCGTGGCTTTGCTGCCTGCCGGCGTTGTTTACTAAAATATCCAGTCCGCCAAGTTTGCTAACACACTCATCCACCAGTTTCTTGCAAAAGGCTTCATCGCGCAGGTCGCCGGGTATTGCTATCGCTTTTCTGCCTTCGGCCTTTATCAGCGCAATTACTTCCTGCGCATCTGGTTCTTCCGTTGGAAAATAATTTATGGCGACATCCGCACCCTCGCGGGCGTAGGCTATAGCAGCAGCGCGGCCTATGCCGCTATCGCCGCCTGTTATCAATGCCCTGCGGCCTGCTAGCCTGCCAAATCCTTTATAACTTTTCTCGCCATGATCGGGGCGGGGCGTCATTTTAACGGCCAGCCCGGGCCAGGGTTGCGATTGCGCCTCAAAAGGCGGTTTGGGATATTTGTTGATCGGGTCTTCTAAAGGTAATGCTTCCATAATTTTATCATTGTTAGTTGCAGCCAAAACCGGCGCTGCTGCAACAGCTGCAAGTGTGGTGCCAATACTGCCAATTACTTTACGGCGGCTGATTTTGTTATTGTCGTCCATGTTAATTCGCATTTGATGGTTTAAGATTATACAAAGGAGAAAAGCAGGTGTTTGAGTATTTGTAAGAAATAAATTTTATTATACGTTAAAACCTTGCTTTAAAAAATCTGTTGAAAATAATATGATCAACTGTGTCGGTAACGACTAATGCATATAGTTATCTATTGAATTAATATGGCAAAAGCAGGAAAAAAACCAAAGAAACAAGATAAACAGCCCGGCATAGAGGCAGAAATGAACCCGGCACCAGAGTACATAAAGGCCGGCTATAAAGCTGCAGGAAAGCTTTTAGATAAAGTAGCTTTGATAACCGGAGGGGATAGCGGCATTGGACGGGCTGTGAGTGTGCATTTTGCTAAAGAAGGGGCAGATGTAGCCATTGTTTACCTGGATGAAGATATAGATGCTGAGGAAACAAAAAAACTGGTTGAAGCTGCCGGGCGGAAATGCCTGCTGATAAAGGGCGATGTAAAAGACGATAGCTTTTGTAAAAAGGTGGTTAAAGAGACAGTAAAAAAACTGGGCAAACTAAACGTTTTGGTAAATAACGCCGGAATGCAGTTTCCGCAGAAAGATGCGCAGAACATCAGCAAAGAGCAATTGGAGATCACTTTCCGTACTAACATCTTTGCTTATTTTTATTTTGCCGAAGCCGCGCTTGATTATTTGCAGGCAGGCGATTGCATCATCAATACAACCTCTGTTACCGCTTACAGGTCATCGCCCGCGCTTATCGACTATTCGTCAACTAAGGGCGCTATAACAACTTTTACAAGGTCGCTTGCAACCAATCTCACCGAAAAAAACATAAGAGTAAACGCAGTTGCCCCGGGGCCTGTGTGGACACCGCTTATCGTATCAACATTTGACACCGAAAAGATCGAAAAATTTGGCAGCGAAACGGCCATGAAAAGGGCTGGCCAGCCGTCAGAACTTGGCCCGGCCTATGTGTTCCTGGCTTCAGACGATGCCTCATATATTACCGGCCAGGTTATTCATATTAACGGCGGAGAGGTGGTTAACGGTTAAAATTTTCATTTATTAACAACTACTACTATGGAAAATAATAAAAAAACAGCGTTAATTACCGGTGCGACACAAGGTATTGGCAAAGAACTGGCTAAGCTATTTGCAGCAGACGGTTATAACTTAATTATCGTAGCACGCGACGAGGCGGAACTGGCGAACACAGCGGCTGAACTTAAGCAAAGCGGTATTGAAGTAAGTACCATCTCAAAAGACTTGTCGGATATGGAGCAGGTAAAAGCGCTGTGTACAGAGGTTACACAACAGGTTGATATATTGGTAAACGATGCAGGGCAAGGTGTATATGGTTTATTTATTGATAACGACCTGGAGCGTGAGCTGGACATTATTCATCTTAATATTTGCGCTACTGTTATTCTTACCAAGCATTTTGTAAGGCAAATGGCCGCCCGCGGCGAAGGAAAAGTGCTTAACCTTGGTTCGATTGCCGGAAAAATGCCCGGGCCATGGCAGGCGGTATATCATGCTACCAAAGCATTTGTACTTTCGTTTACAACGGCCATCCGCGAAGAATTGAAGGATAGCGGCATAACTTTTACCGCGCTGTTGCCCGGCCCGACAGATACTGATTTCTTTAACAAGGCAGATATGAACCAAAGCAAGATTGTACAGGATAAGGAAGCCATGTCTGACCCTGCTGATGTAGCGAAAGATGGTTACGAGGCGCTGATGGCCGGTACCGACAGGGTAATATCTGGCTTTAAAAATAAAATGCAGGTTGGCATGGGTAATATGATGCCCGATAGTGCGGTAGCCCACACCATGGCTGAGCAGCAAAAGCCGGTGGAGTAACAAAAGCAGCCTGGCATAAATACTCTCATATAACGTTATCACCAATAAGCCGCTTATTTAGCGGCTTATTTATTGAGATGGGTATCATGTGCGCCATAAATTGACAGATGTGTTGTACAAAACTTTGTAATTGTTAAATTAGCCATCTATACTAAAAACTATGTTACGACGCAATTTTATAAAACTATCGGCCGCAGGGGTTGCCTCGGTTATGTACAGCAGGTTAACTTATGCTACGGTTACCGGCGGTTCGCTTATTAGCCAGCCTGACGAGGCATGGGCGCAGGTTGCCGGTCAATGGATCAAACTTACCGGTAAAGGCGGGTCGGTATTTACCCATCAGGATATAAGGGTCGAAATCAAGTCGGGCGCCAACTCACGGCCGGTGTATGTGCACGCGCCCCTTACCGAATTGCAGGCAGTAAAACTCAACTGGAAATATCAAACTGAAAAATATTCGAAAATATTGGGCGACCATTGGGAGCGCAGCTATGGCGACCTGGCATGGCGAGCCCCTGATGCCAATGTAAAAAATCCGTGGTACGCATTGTTGTACGATGGTAAACAAACCGCTTGCTTCGGCGTTAAAACCGGCGCCAACACTATTTGTTATTGGCAGGTAAAACCGGGCAGCATTGAACTTACCATGGATACCCAATCGGGCGGCGTAGGTGTTAAACTTGGTGAACGTACCTTGCATGCGGCCGATATTGTAACAGGTATCAGCAAACTGCACGAAAGCCCCTACAGCGCTTTAACAAATTTTTGTAAGGTGATGTGCACAAATCCGCGTTTACCAAAACAGCCGGTTTATGGCATTAACGACTGGTATGTGGTGTATGGTAAAAACTCTTTTCAAACCATCAAAGATCAAACCGCTGCAATGGCCGAAATGGTTACCAGCACGGTTAATCGCCCGTTCTCGGTAATTGATGATGGCTGGCAGCAACCTGACGATTTTTCGCTGGTGAATGATAAATTTAAGGATATGCATAAAACGGCCGACGAAATAAAAAGCCATGGTATGCGCCCGGGATTGTGGACACGCCCTTTGATAGCCCGGCGAGATGATAGTAAAACGCTGCTTGCCCCTAAAATACCAGGGCGCGGCCAGGATGACGAATTAATACTCGATCCTACTATCCCCGAAAATATAGCCCGTGTAAAACGCAATATATCTTTGTACAAGCAATGGGGTTACCACATGGTTAAGCACGATTACAGCAGCTGGGATATTTTTGGTAAATGGGGCATGCAAATGAATGATAACTTTACAGCACCCGGGTGGAAGTTTCACGACCAGACCAAAACCAATGCCGAGATCATTAATAATCTGTATGGCGCTATCCGCGAGTCGGCTGGCGACATGTATCTTATAGGCTGCAATACATTTAGCCATTTATCGGCAGGCGTGTTTGAGCTTAACCGTATTGGCGACGACACAAGCGGCAGGGAGTGGGCACGCACCCAGAAAATGGGCGTAAATACGCTTGGTTTCCGCTTGCCGCAAAACAACACTTTTTACGCTGCCGACGGCGACTGCGTAGGCTTAACCAAGTATATTCCGTGGGCAAAGAACAGGCAATGGATGCAATTGCTGGCAGAAAGCGGTTCGCCGCTATTTATATCAGCTGAATTAGATATATTAGATAATGAAAAAAAAGCCGCTATAAAGCAGGCTTTTACTGATGCCGCAAGGGTGCAACCAAATGGCGAGCCGCTAGATTGGTTAACTAACCAGTTCCCGGCGAGGTGGAAACTGAATAACAGGGAAGTGAATTTTAACTGGGATATATAATTATATTAACTTTATTATGTAATAAATAGATAACATTAAAAGCCATGGCAGCAAATAAAACCACCGAAAACACCGCAAGCGTGGACGATTTTATAAACAAGATCACGGACGAAACCAAACGGCATGACGGGCATCATCTGGCTGAAATCATGAAGGAGGAATCGGGGTTTGAAGCTAAAATGTGGGGTAACGCGATAGTGGGTTTTGGAAGTTATCATTACAAATACGAAAGCGGGCGAGAAGGTGATGCACCGTTGGTTGCTTTTTCGCCACGAGCAAATGACTTTTCGTTGTATATATCACCGGGTGATGCTAAAACAGGATTGTTGCAAAAGCTTGGAAAGCATAGGATGTCTGGCAGTTGCATTCATGTAAAAAGACTGGCCGACATCAACGAGGATATTTTGCGGGAACTAGTAAGGCAGGGCGTCAAGAATATGCAGGAGAAACACCCGCAAGTGTAATGTTTAATTCATAAAAAAACCCGGTACGTTTTTAATGTACCGGGTTTTTTGTGTGTAAAAAGTTCATCAATCAAATCCACCATGGCGGTTTGCTTTAACAGGCTCGGGCCATTTGGCAGGCTGCCCGTTACGTCCGGCGGGGAGGTTGTTTGATTTATCGCGCGGGAACTTTTCCGGATCCTCGCTTGCCATGTAAACCAGTATAGCGGTCAATATGGCATTGCTGCGCAAATCATCAAAAACTATCTTATCATAAGTATCGCGGTTAGTGTGCCAGGTGTAATTACCGTACGACCAGCTGTTTGAACCCAGTGAAAACCCGGGGGCACCCACGGCTACAAAAGAGGCAAAATCAGATCCGCCGCCGCCCGGTGCACCCGGAAAATTGGTTTTTATCTGGTGGCGGATGGTGTCGGGTACAGCCTCGAGCCACCGCGTTATAAAGTCGCCTGCTTTCTCGAAACCCTGGCCGCTAATGTTTACCACACGGCCGGTACCATTATCCTGGTTAAACAGGGCCTGTAGGTTTGCAACAATCTCCGGATGATCCTCAACAAAAGCGCGCGAACCATTAAGTCCTTGCTCTTCACTGCTCCAATGGCCAACCAATATGGTACGTTTTGGGTGTGGATAAACTTTCTTTAGTATACGCATAGCTTCCATCATGGTTAAAGTGCCTGTACCGTTATCAGTTGCGCCGGTACCGCCGTCCCATGAGTCAAAGTGCGCAGAAAGCATTACGTATTCGTTTGGCTTTTCGGTGCCTTTTATTTCGCCAACAACGTTAAAAGTTGGTACTGTACCGCGCTCTTTTGATTCGGTCTGGATAGTGATACGTGGTTTTTCATTGTTTTCGGTAAGGCGGTAAAGCAAGCCGTAATCCTCAAGGGCTATATCAACCGTAGGGATAGTTTTGGTATAGGCAGCAAATATTTTATCCACACCAAAACCTGCGCTCCAATAGTTGGTAATGATACCCGCCGCGCCCGCTTTTTCCAGCGCTACCGGTAAAGTTCGGTTAGTTAAGCCTGTATTGCTGATGCGTTTGCGCCAAGCAGCGGTTTGGGAGGTACGTTCGGCTTTCATTTTATCCATTGATCCGCTTAAGCCGAACTCTTTCCAGTTATCATCCGGACGGCCTGTTGGCTGATTCATGGATATCATTACAAACTTGCCCTTAACTGCCGGCAGCCATTTTTGAAAAGCTATTGAATCTGCAAGTTCAGGTAAAATAATCGTTTCGGCGGTAACCGGCTTTTTCATGCCCGGGCTCCAGGCCAGTTGTGTGCCTTCAATGCTGTGAACGCGCGGGTAAACCATATCAATATGCGATATCCCGCGTTCCCAGCCGCGCCACTCACCCCATTTTTCCTGTCGGGCGGTAATACCCCAGCCTTTGTACTTATCAAGCGCCCATTTGCCGGCCTGGTCAAACTGTGGGGTACCTACCAGGCGCGGGCCGATACCATCGAGTAATTCGTGGGCGAGCTTTTCAAGCTGGGAGTTATCGTTTCCCTCTTTTACAATATTATCTACAACCTGGCTTTTAGTTTGTGCAAAGGTTGTGCTTCCGGCAAATAATGCCGAGGCGACAAGCAGTTTGGTAAAGTTTTTCATATCTGTTTGATATAGGGCTTAGTTTGTATAGCGAATGTATAAAATGCATGGCTTAAAACATATTTACGCATAGGTTACCTGTGTAACATTCCTGTTGTATACAAACATAGCTGTGGTGTTTATAATACAAAAAGGCTGATTAAAATCTAAAATTTTTAAAACCAATTGGCCCGTTTAATGCTTGATACATGATACTAACTATCAACCGAAAATGGCACAATTAGATGTTCAGCCTAAACGCCGCCGCTCCGTGTGGATCTGGCTTATATTTTTTGTTTTGGCTATAGGTGTAGCAGTTTTGTTATACCGCGGCTGTAACCGTTCGGCCCCGCTGAAGATAGACAGCACCGATACGGTAGCAAAAGACAGCAGTAAAATTGACACCAATGTAATTGTAACCACGCAGCCCGATTGGAACGCGATAGATTTTAACATACCGAAGGTAAAATATGACGAGGTAACCGACACCGCCATCATAGTTAGAGGCACCGATAAATATACCATTTACAGCATGGGCGAAAATATCCTGTTCCCGCCTGACGAAAGTACCTTGCAGCCATCTGCCGAGTCAAAGTTAAAGCAGGTGGCGGCGTCCCTTGAAAAACGTTATAAAAAAGCTGCTATCGCCATTTACGGACATACCGATTCTGTTGGATCGGAATCAGACAACCATGCACTGGGTACCAGCCGTGCAAACGCGGTTAAGGACTGGTTGCTTACCGAGGGTGGTATCGAGGCCGGCAACCTGTCAGTACATTCACTCGGCGAAAAACAGCCCATTGCTTCCAACAAAACAAAATCGGGCCGGGCGCAAAACCGCAGTGTAGAAATAGTGGCCTTTACAGAAGGACCGAGAGAATAAATTCAACCTAATAATTATGGCTTTAGATAACAGTACAGATTACGATGACCTGCAGGAATTAAGCGATAGTGACTTTGAAATAGCAGACGGCCAACCCGATATATTTGGCTGGGATGTTATTGATACGCATAAGAACAAAGTAGGAGAGGTGTACGAGTTGATGTTTAACCCAAACACCCGTAAGGTACGCTACATAGTAGTTGATATGGAAAGCAACGATGTTGACCTGGAAGAGGGCCGGGTATTGGTACCTATTGAAGTGGCCGATTTTGACCTTGATAACGATAATGTTAAATTGCCGGGGGTAAGTATTACCAATTTACTTTCCCTGCCGCTGTATGAAAAAGGCCGTGTAATTGACCACGAAACGGATGAGGAAATACGTATAGCACTGGCAAAAGCAGAAAAGGATGCGCCTATTCCGCCGGGTTCGCTTAATGTAAGCCAGACAAAATTTTATGGCAAACACAAAAATGGTTAAGACAACGCCGTGAAGATGTACCTGCCAAAACGCTTGATACTTGTCTGCTCAGCGATTCATCACAACCACCTCCAGAATATTTAAACATCTGCGATAAGCTATCTTAAAATACTGTCTGTGATCTTGGCTATATCAACCGTTATCTTGTTGATAAATCCTAATTGTTCTTTCATTAACAGGTCGTCGGCCGTTAGGGGCACGGAGGGAATTTCCGGTTTCGTAGTTTCGGCCGTTTTTGAGGGTGTTGAGGTCTTTTCCGTGCTTTCGCCACTTAATTTTTTTTCGGTTTCTGTCAAGACGGCAATACTGCGTTTAACGAGTTTTAACATATCGGTATGCGGGCGTAATTGCCCTAACCTAATTAATGCTGACGCTATGTTTGCCGTATAGGATGCTAAGATATGGTTGAGCACCACAAATTTATGAATGTCCTTAATGCTTCGCTGCTTACTTTTGGGTTCCGAGGTCATGCGCTCAAACGCGGCCGATAAGTTAGCCGAATTTACATATACATCTTTTCGGGCAAGCTTATACCCGGTAATTTCAACCGCTTTGCCCGAGATACTTTCTGATATTTTTTTCAGGTAATTAATATTAGCCCTGATAACAGATCTAAGGGTTTCGTTTATCTGTTCAAATTCCCACGTCGGGAATAAGGTGTAGCTGCCTATGAAAGCTATACCCGATCCTATTAACGTATCAATTATACGTTCCTGCGCTACGTTTATAAGGCCTAAGCCTAAAAATTTAAAAAGGATAAGTACATACGGCGTAGTGAATATAACGGCCACTATATAATTTAACCGCAAAAAGCTATAGGTGCCTATCATAAATACAATCAGAAAAACAAACTGGGCCGTTTTATCTGGAATAAAATTTAAGATCAATATTCCAATTACCCCACCTGCCATGGTACCTATCAAACGCTGATAATTACGCTGTTTAGACAGGCTGAACCCTGGTTTAAGTATTACAATAATGGTAAGCAACACCCAATAGCTGTGCCCGCCAAGTGATACATTCTTGGCGGTTATAAAACCAACTAAACACACAATGGCTACCCTTAAGGCATGTTTAAAGGCTCCCGAATTAAAGGTAAGGTTATCTGTGAAAATATGCGGTGCATAATCCTGGTGGGTTACAAATTTAGAGTATTCTACGTCTGTAGGGTTTTGCACCAAACTATCAGATGCTTTAGAGTGATAGTATTTATAAATGTTTGATATGCTTTTGCTCAGGTCCCGCAGGTTTATAAGAATCTTTTTTAGCACCAGGTTGCTGGTTTCCTTATCATCTGTACCAACGGCGTCAATTTTAAGTTTTAGCTGCTCCAGCCGCAGTTCAAGATTACTTAATTTTTCCGGCCGGTCATTAGCCAGTATGGAATAGCCTATATTGTCGAGGTCATCGGCAACATGATGCAGAAAGTCGGCAATATCTTTCAGGATACCCGTGTTTTCAAATTTCTCGCGGATGTAATTATAATCATAATGGGTGGCCATTATCTGTTCAAACATATCCACCAGGTCTATAAACGTTAATACAATTACCCGGCTGGCCGGTGTAGATTCTTTAACTATTAAGCGGCTCTTAAAAAGTATTTCGCGCACGGCGTCCTGATGATTGCTCACCTGTATTTGCTGCAAAACCAGCTTGCGGTAGTTAGCATCAATATCAACATTGCCCGAATAAAAATCAGCTTTTATACGTAAAAACCGGGCAATATCAGCCACATTTTCGCCAAGTACCTGCTGTGCCGCCCGATAAGGCCTTAACCCCACAAAAACAAGGCTAAAGGTCATGTACCACAGGCCGCCACACACAAGTGTAGCGCAAAAGGCAGGCAGTTGTGGTAAGGGTACAGCCTTATCCATCATCAATATCATGATAAGCAATGCCGAGGTGCCTATAGATGCTGCGCGGTTGCCATATACCGTAAACATGGAAAACAGAAAGGAAAACAAGGTGATCTCTGCACCCAGTGTGTAAACATTAAAACGGGCAAAACCGGTAATTACAGCTACGGCCAACATACATAAATTACCCGCAGCCATGGCATTGCGTTTGTGGGATATTGGCCCGGGACCATCGACAGTACAGATGCAAAGCGCGCCAAGCGACATGGTTAACCCCATGCTGAAATTCCCTAATTGCATCATAACCAGCGATGGTACCAAAATGCCGACAGACATGCGCAACCCGTCCGAAAAATACTGGCCGTAAAAAAAGCTTTTTATTTCTCTTTTGGGGTTGTTCATCTACTCATTATTAGGCGTTGAATTTATTATGCAAAATTAAACAAATAAAACGTGGAGTGTTCCGCAATAACAATTATTGCATTAAAATGTGCAAACCATTATAAATTTTTCAGTTTTTATCATATTTTAATTTTAGATAGTTAAATTACGCCGTCAATATTCCTGTAATTTATAAACCTGTATTATTATGCCAGCTACCTTAAGGCTTAGTCAGAAAGAATCGATATTTAATCACGAAGTGGTAAAGCGCTTTGAGCTATACAACAGCTTGTTTCAAACGCTGCCCTTTTACCAGGTTAAGGATACAGGTATATTGTTGCCTTTTTTTAGTTCGCATTGCGATGCGGGCACTGCGGCGCAATTGTCGCCTACCGAGATCATTGAGTCGTTTTTTGAAAAGTATGTACCGGGTATTGATAAGCGGGAGCAAATAAACCGTTTATTCAGGTTTATACAATATATTGAACGCCAGGTGGTTTTGTTTGATGCTATTGAAGATTCTTCGTTCAGCAAGATAGGCCGCGTGGACGATACCGGCACCCTTCAAAGCATGGTGCAGCAGGCATCTCAAAACGAGCAGGAAAGGGCCAGCATTAGTAAACAATTAAAAGATTTTTCGTTAAGGCTGGTGCTTACAGCACACCCTACGCAATTTTACCCCGGGTCGGTACTTGGTATCATGACCGACCTGATCGAGGCTCTTAAAACCAATGATATCCCGTCTATTGACGGCCTTTTACAGCAATTAGGCAAAACACCTTTCTTTAACAAAACCTCGCCTACGCCGGTGGATGAAGCCGTTAGGCTGGTTTGGTTCCTGGAGAATATTTTTTATCACGCGCTTGCTGGTATACAGTCAAAACTGGAAGATGAATTTGATATAGAGGGCAATCAACAGTTGCTCGAGCTTGGGTTTTGGCCCGGAGGCGACAGGGATGGCAATCCAAATGTAACCACCGAAACCACCCGCGCGGTATCATCAATGTTAAGGCAGGTAATATACCGTTGCTATTACCGCGATTTCAGGAACGTTAAGCGCCGGATCACCTTCAGAGGGTTTGTCGATACCATAAGCCAACTGGAAAAAACGCTTTACGACAATGCTTTTGGCATCCCCGATACCCCGAAGGACCTGCAGCCCGAATTGCTTGAATTACTTAAGTCAATGCGTCAAACTTTGGTGACAGAACATGATAGCCTGTTTGTAAGCATTGTAGATAACCTGATACAAAAGGTGCAATTATTTGGATCGTACTTTGCCACCCTGGACATAAGGCAGGATAGCCGTGTGTTGCGCAACGTTTTTAAATATACTACCGAAAAAGTATACACCGGCGTGCCGAAGAATTATGCCGAAATGAGCGAGGCAGCCAAAATCAAAAGTCTGCCATTTAACCAGGCTGATTTTGTATGCCCTGCCAACGCTGAACCCCTGGTGCGCGACACCCTTGATACTATCAGGCTGATGAAGCAGATTCAGTATAGTAATGGTGAAAAAGGCTGCCAGCGATTTATCATCAGCAACTGCCAGGAAGCCTCGGATATTTTACAGCTGATAGCATTGTTTTTATGGAGCGGCTGGGAAAAGGATAAGCTGAGCGTTGATTTTATGCCGCTTTTTGAAACGGTTAACGATTTGAAAGCCGCAAGCGGGGTAATGGAAAAGTTATACACTCATCCGTTCTATAAAAGTCATTTAAAAAAGCGGGGTAACAGGCAAACCATCATGCTGGGTTTTAGCGACAGCACCAAGGATGGCGGTTACCTGATGGCCAACTGGAGCATTTATAAAGCCAAAGTTGAATTAACGGCGATGGCCCGCAAACATAATATCGACCTGGCTTTTTTTGACGGTCGCGGCGGCCCCCCTGCGCGTGGTGGTGGCAAAACTCATCGCTTTTATGCATCGATGGGAAAAGAAATTGCTAATGACCATATACAGCTGACCATACAGGGACAAACCATAAGTTCGCAGTACGGATCGGTTGAAACTGCTCGTTTCAATACCGAGCAATTGGTTAACGCCGGCGTTATCAGCGCGCTGCACCCTAATCATAACGACCTGTTGGACGATAAACATAAAGCCCTGATAGCTACAATGGCCGAAGAAAGCCACGGCCTTTTCCTGGCCCTGCGCGAGCACCCGCTGTTTATGGAATACCTCGAGAAATTCAGTCCGCTTAAGCTCTTATCGCAAATAAATATCAGCAGCAGGCCTACAAAACGCAACGCCGATGCTAAACTGAAGTTAGAGGATCTGCGCGCTATCAGCTTTGTAACATCATGGAGCCAGTTAAAGCAAAATATCCCCGGCTTTTACGGTGTAGGCACGGCCTTAAAGAAGATGAAGGACGATGGCGAATGGAAAGCGGTGCAGGAACTTTACCAAAATTCGGGTTTCTTTAAAACCATGCTGGATAACTGCATGATGTCGATGTCCAAATCCGATTTCAGGGTAACGGCTTACATGGAAAAAGACGCCCGGTTCAAAAAATTCTGGAAGGGCCTTAAGGCCGAGTATGAGTTGACCCGCCAGATGTTGCTTGAGTTAACAGATAGCAAGGTGCTGATGGAAGAATTCCCGGTAGACAGGCGTTCGATTGCCCTTCGCGAGAAGATAGTATTGCCCCTTGTCATCATTCAGCATTATGCCCTGCAGTGCCTTAACCATACTGATGACGATGAACTAACAGGTATTTACAATAAACTGGTTATACGCACAGTGTATGGTATAGTAAACGCGGGCAGGAACTTAGCGTAATGCTTTAGCTGTAAATCATTGTATAAATAAAGCCTATGTTAGCAATAGCCCAGCTTTTGATACGTAAAAAGTAATAATTCTTACCCGGTAATTAATTTTTGGTGTCATTATCGTCGGTATTTATTACAGTTGTTCCTACTGCCGGTCCATTAGCGGTAGTTATAGTTTGAGCGTCTTTAGTCTTTGCGTTGTTTAATACATAGCCGCCAATTGTGCCCAGTAAAGCTGCGAGTGCATTTTCGGATATCACTTTAGCCAGGCCTAATATCAGCAGCGATAGTATAAGTATCAACACCGTTATGGTATTTAAAGCAAAGGCTAGCTTGTCTTTCGGGTTCATGACATTGCCGGGCACTCCGTTTGATTCTTTATTGCTTCTAAGGCCGTACCAGTACATCAGCAAGGCAGCTATTATAAAAAAGGGGATCCCTATTACAACGGCGTATTGGTTAATATTAAAGTTCTTTTTATTAAAGTCGTCCTTTAATTTCTCCTGATTAGCAGGTAATTCTTTTTTCCGGGCCTCTAAAGTGGTAATTCGTTTTAAAAGTAACGTATCTAAAGCGGTAAGGATATTTTTAAGTTCTGATTTAGAATTTAAGAATGAAGCAGTGGCATCTTTCATACTTGGGAACACGTGGGTAAACCTGTTAGCCGAATCGGTTCTGTTTACCTGCAATGTTGCTGCAAATCCTGTTTTGGGATAAAAATTTGCCGGGGATAGTATATATGTATTATTTCTATTGTAAAAATAGTCGGTACTAAACCCAAGCGCATCAATCATATTGATATATTCTTGAATATACTGCTGCCTTTTATTATCAATTTGCAAGCTAAATGATTTGTTTAATTTTTTAACATACGACCCCGTATTGTCGGGATTGTTTTCATAATAAGTTTCAATAGCATTTATAATTTTATTGGGTTGAAGTTTTGCTGCTACCGTGCGGTAAGGTGTATCTAACTTGGTATCGTTTAGTATTTTAATATTTAATACAATATCCTTTTCAAAGGATGGGAGTATATCTAACTGAAAATTTATATCCTCCGCCTCATTATTCAGCCTGTCGATATTATTTTTAATTACATTGATGTTTTCGGGATTCCAGGGCTCATATTCTTCTGATGTGGAAGAATTGAACCAACGTGTTATAGCCGGTATTTGTGGAACAAACGACACAAATATTAACAATGTTAAAACTGCTATAACAATTGTTTGCAACTTACTGAGCGAGTTAAAGAAATCTTTTAACATGATAATTGTGATTTAAGTTTAGGTATGTAAATATCTGATAATCAACAACTGTATGCAAGGGTGAATACACCTGTTTTGAAATGTATGAAAACACGCCATTGATATTTAGCCTCATAATAAAACTATTTATTGAAACTGTATGTACCAATGTTTGTTACCTAAGTATTACAAGCTAATATTTATGATGAAAAGAACATTTTATATCGCCCTTACATTAATTGCCTTTGTTTTTACACAAGCTTGTAATAATCGCAAAGCCAAAAACTACAATAAAATAAGCCAGGCGAACGAGGAGGGTATCTCATTTGTGAAAAATGCCCTTGAATCCGGCGCGGCGGAAATAAAGGTGTCTCAGTTGGCTTTAACCAACTCTAAAAACACGGAAGTGGTTGAGTTTGCAAAAATGTTAATTGCCGACCATACTAACGCGGATGCCGAATTGAAGAAGATAGCCGGCAGCAAAGTCCCACCTGATACGCTAAGCGCCGCCCACCAGCAACTGTTGGGGAGTTTATCGAAAAAAACGGGAAAGGAGTTTGATAAAGAATACATGCAGGCAATGGTAAACGACCATGAAAATGCTATCCTTGTTTTTAAAAAGGGTAAAGATAATACCGATGAGAAGCTGAAAAGCTATGCCGACAAAACGTTGCCTACGCTACAAGATCATCTTAAAAAAGCGAATGCGATTTGCCTCGACTTAAAATAGTTTTAATTGCTGCTGAACCGGCGGTTTAGCTTTGCCAAAAACTGTACGCCCGCCGTATTTCCACGATTCATTTCTCTCCCTCTCTATCACCTTGTCAAAGTTAGCATTAGGGGTAAAATCTTTTTCAGCGGCTTGGGCTATGTTGGTTAAACGTTTAATGGCCTCGCTTTTTTCACTGTTGCCCAGTTTGGCTTTGTGGATGGCTGTTTGCAACACACCTGTGGTTTCGTCATAAACTTTGGTAGGTACGGGGAAGGGATGGCCATCCTTACCCCCGTGTGCAAAAGAAAACCTTGCCGGGTCTTTAAACCTTGATGGTGTACCGTGTATCACCTCGCTTACTAAAGCTAACGACTGCAATGTGCGCGGGCCAAGACCCTGCAGCAATAACAGATCTTCAAAATCCTTTGGCTGCTTTTCGTGCGCCAGCCACAACACAGCGCCCAGGCGTTTCAGGTCAACATCCTTAGCCATTACCTCGTGATGGTTTGGCATGACCAGCCTGCTTATTTCTTTTAACATGCGGTCGGGCTGCTCGGTGGCTATCTGCATTACCCCGTTGCGCGAACCATCGGCCAGTTTATCGGCCATATTTAATATCAGCCCATAATTATGTCCGTGAATAGCCGTATGTGGGTCTTCTACAAAGGATGTAAGCTGTTCCGAATGCCAGTGATAGCGGCGTGCGGTTCGGCTTTTGTCGCTCATACCTTGCTGTACAACAGCCCATTTGCCGGTATCGCTTAAAATAAAATTGTGGGTATAAAGCTGAAAGCCATCCTGTATGGCGGTATTGTCGACCTTGGCGCTAAGCTTGCTGCATTTTACCAGGTAGTTGCCATCAAGACCGGTGGAGTTGCAAACGTTCAACAGCTCCTGCGGTGTTTTGGTAGAGTGCTTGCCCTTGCCGCCGCAAATATATATCCCAAGGTGGCGGCTGTGTGGGTTAATGGCACGTTTTAACGCACCCATCACCGAAGTGGTGATACCTGACGAATGCCAGTCCATACCCATTACAGCGCCCAAACTCTGAAACCAGAACGGGTCGCTCAGGCGGCGCAAAACTTCATCCTTACCGTAATCCATTACAATGGTTTCCATTACGGCCAGGCCCAGCTTGGCCATGCGTTCGGCAAGCCAAACGGGTACATAGCCATAGTGCAAAGGCAGATCAGCACTTCCTGAACGCTTCATGCTAACAAAGTTAGCAAAAAATTTAGATTTATTCTTTACCTGTCACCCTTCACTCGCGTTCTGCATGACAGGTTTTTACTTACACCTCAAACGCAACCTTCACATCAGTCCAAAACTCATCCAGCGCAATAATGCGGGGCTTGAAGAACGAGATCAGCTTTGGCCAGTCTTCCTTTTGAAATATGCTGACAGGGGAGATGCTGGTATAAACACGACTGATAGTTTTACCATATTCGTCCGTTGTGTGCAGCTGCCATTCCCAGTCTTCGTTTAAGTTGCTGTGCAGCAGAGTTTTATAAGCGGTAAACTGTTCAAAAAAAAGCTGCTGTAATTCTTTATCAGGATGGGTGATATCGATGGAAATACTTGCCGTTTTATTATCGGCCTGCATGCGGAAGTAGATGTGCTTAACGCCCGTTTTATAGTTTATCCAGTTGGTACGCAAGCCTTCGGCAGAAAGCACCGGCACCATATACTGCCCAAACGCTGTCCAGAATGCTTGTTTTAACTGCGATGCCTGATCTTTAGAGTACATGAAGGTAACAAAAATGACAAATAAATAGTTCTAAACAGCAAGATAGCCACTCGCTTCGATCGTCATTGCGCGGAGCCTAGCGACAAAACAATCTCTTTAAGCAATTCGTTTGTGCAAGGTGTACAACTGTTCAAAAGAGATTGCTTCGTTCCTCGCAATGACGCGGTAAAGGATCAGTTATTAATATCAAATTTCAAACTTATCTTCTCGTCCATCGAATTACTTCCCAATATCAGCTTATATTCTCCCGGGTAAAGCTTCCATTTGTTTGTGCCTAAATCCCATTTCTGCAACTCTTTCACCGGTATACGAATGGTTGCGGCTTGTTGCCCGCCTGTGGACACGCTTACACGCTTAAATCCTTTTAATTCTTTCAGTGGCATCCTATCCACCTGCGGATATTGGATATAAGCCTGCACAACCTCGTCGCCGTTAAATTCGCCGGTATTTTTAATGTTCAAGCTAACACTGATGGTATCAGTAGGTTTGTATTTGGTTTTGAAGTTACTATCGACAGTATAAGCAAATGTGGTGTAACTCATGCCAAAACCAAAAGGGTATTGCACCGGGCCGTCGTAATAACGATAGGTGCGGCCTTTCATGTTGTAGTCCTTATAATCGGGCAGGTTGCTCAGCGATTTATAAAAAGTGACCGGCAAATGCCCCGACGGCGATACATCGCCGAATAAAATATCTGCCAGCGCATTGCCGCCTTGTTCGCCGGGGTACCAGGCCAGTATAACGGCATCGGCATAAGGAGCGATGGCCGCAACATCCACATCACTGCCTGCTGTTATCACTGCAATAATGGGCTTTTTAACATCCCTTCGCAGACGTTTTAGGTATGCAATATGGCTTGCGGGCAAACTAATATCCAGCTTATCGCCACCGCCTGGCGCCAGGAAAGCGTCGCCTTCTTCGCCCTCGTTAACCGGCGAAAGGCCAAGTACCGCAATGGTAACATCGGCATTGCCTGCGGCCCAAACACCGCCAAAATGGGTAGTATCGCGGTTATCTGCGCCAAGGTCATACTCAACCCGCGCGGCAGGGCCAACAGCCGCAGTTATGCCCTCAACAAAGTTGATAACCTTGCCGGTGCCATGATAATTGCCTATCAGCGCGTCGTACGACGTAGCATTGGGCCCCGCAACCATGTAGCTGCTGTATTTACTTCGGCTGAGCGGTAGTATATGATTATCGTTCTTTAAAAGTACCATACTTTGCTGTGCAACCTTGCGGGCAAGAGCCACATGCCGGGTATTATGCACGCTATCGGCACCGTAACCGTGGTAAGGATTAAGCGATGCATCGTCGTAAAAACCAAGTTTGAACTGGGTACGCAACGTTGCCGATAAGGCCTTATCCACATCGCTTGCTTTTAATAAGCCGCGTTTAACCGCCCGCATTACATCGTTTTGCAATAGGGTAGAGCAATCCAGGTCAACGCCGGCTTTAATAGCCTCTGCAGCTACTATTACCTGGTCGGGCTGCGTTTTATGGCGCAGGTAAATATCATCCAAAGCGCCGCAATCGGTAACTACATGGCCTTTGAATTTCCATTCGTTCATCAAAATATCTTTTAATAAAGTATTGCTTGTGCAGCAAGGCTCATCGTTTACCCGGTTGTAAGCGCACATAATGCTTTCCACGCCGCCATCTACCAGGTACTTAAACGAATACAGGTAAGTTTCGCGAAGGTCTTTTTCATCAATGATGGCGTTAAACTCATGCCTGCCTGCTTCGGGGCCGCTATGTACGGCGTAATGCTTGGCCGTGGCGCTGGCTTTTAGGTAATGCGGGTCGTTGCCCTGCAAGCCGGTTACAAAAGCCCTGCCCATGCGCGAGGTAAGGAACGGATCCTCGCCGTAAGTTTCCTGCCCGCGGCCCCAGCGTGGGTCGCGGAAGATGTTGATGTTAGGCGTCCAGAAGGTAAGACCCATATATTGCAGCCGCCTGCCCATGTTGGTAGAAAGATTGTACTTTGCCCTTGCTTCGGTGGATATAACGGTTGATACCTGTTTCAGCAGGTCATCGTTAAAGGTTGCCGCCATACCAATAGCCTGTGGGAAAATGGTTGCCTCGCCAGCTCTTGCCACGCCGTGTAGCGCCTCGTTCCACCAGTTATAAGCAGGGATTCCAAGCCGGGGCACTGCTTTACTTTGATAGCCTAACAGGGCTATTTTTTCCTCTAATGTCAGGCGTGATACAAGGTCTTTTACACGGGTGTCTAATGGTTGCTTACTGTCTTTATAGATCATTTTTTGCTGCGCGATAACTGCTATCGGCATTAAAAATGAAAGCAGCAGGTAACAGAAACGAGTTTTCATACAGGCGGGATAATGGGAATGCTAACTTAAAAGAAATAGGCCGCTCTGCCAATTATTTTGTGTGTAAATGTTAGCTTTGAGCTTGCACCTATTGCTTCATCAACCAATGAACATGAAATACCTAACGCTGCTTTTACTCCTTTTCAGCTCACTAACCTTTGCCCAACCGGCACCAAAACCTTATGGCCCGCTGCCCACACAGGGCCAGCTTAACTGGCAGGAAACCGGCATGTATTGTATTATACACTGGGGTGTAGATACCTATACCGACAAAGAGTGGGGCTATGGCGACGAAAGCCCGGACCTGATCAATCCATCAAATTTTAGTGCTATGCAAATTGTGGGCGCCGCAAAAGCCGGCGGTTTTAAGGGTATTGTAGTGGTGGCCAAGCACCATGATGGCTTTTGCCTGTGGCCAACAAAAACAACCGAACATAACATCAGTAAAAGCCCGTACAAAAATGGCAAAGGCGATATTTTGCGCGAATACCGCGAGGCATGCGATAAACTGGGTATGAAGATGGGTGTTTACTGCTCGCCGTGGGACAGGAACAGCGCCTTGTACGGTAAGCCTGAGTATGTTACGCAGATCTATCGCGAGCAGCTAAAAGAGCTTTATAGCAATTACGGCCCGCTTTTTATATCGTGGCATGATGGCGCCAACGGCGGCGACGGCTATTATGGCGGAGCGCGAGAGGAACGAAAAATAGATCGCTCCGTTTACTACGGCTGGGACGAAACTTGGGGAATTACCCGCAAAATGCAGCCCAACGCAGTAATATTTGGCGATGTAGGCCCTGATGTGCGCTGGGTAGGTAACGAGCGCGGCCAGGCCGGCGAAACCAGCTGGGCCACCTATACACCCCATGCCCCTGATGCGGGTAAAAAGCCAGGCAACGGGTATGTGAAAGACTATGAAGGAACAGAAGGTCACCGCGACGGAAAGTACTGGATGCCGGCCGAATGTGATGTGTCTTTGCGGCCGGGATGGTTTTACCACCAGCGGCAGGATGATTCTGTGAAAACACCCCAGGTGCTTTTAAAGCTTTATTACCAAAGCGTAGGCCGCGGCGCGGCGCTTGATCTGGGATTATCGCCCGACAGGACAGGTCAGTTAAGTGCTAATGATGTTGCCTCATTGAAAGCTTTTGGAGATATCTTAAAACGCACGTTCGCGGTTAACCTTGCTAAAGGTGCAACGCTTACTGCAAGCAACACCAGAGGGCATAACCAAGCGAAATTTGGCCCTGCAAACCTGTTAGATGCCGATAGATATACTTATTGGTCTACAGACGATAAGGTGCATACACCTCAACTGATACTTGATCTTCATCAATCCAAAACATTTAACGTGATACGCCTGCGCGAGAACATAAAGCTTGGCCAGCGGATAGAAGAAGTAGCCGTAGATACCTGGCAGAACGGCCGGTGGAAAGAGGTAGCAAAAGCCACCAGTATTGGCGGCAACAGGCTTATAAAACTGGATAACGATATTACCACAAGCAAAGTGCGGCTGCGCATTATCAAGTCGCCGGCTTGTATTGCGCTGAGCGATTTCGGGCTTTACAAAGAGGCCAAATTTAACGACGTATCACCCCTAATGGATAATAAAACGGCACACAAATTTTGAGATGAATTTTAGAAAATTCTTGAATTTTTTCGGGGTTTTTTCGGTGCTTTTTGCAAATGTTTCTGCGCAGAACAAGGCGCTTTTTGATGCCGGCGAAGAACCCAGGCTAATCTCGCGGCAATTTGTTTTTACGGAAGGGCCGGCGGTGAATAAGCTGGGTGATATCTTTTTTACCGATCAGCCGAATAACCGTATCTGGAAGTACGGTAACGATGGCAAGCTCTCCGTTTTTATGGAGAATGCCGGGCGGCCGAACGGCATGTATTTTGACCGTAAAGGTAACCTCATAGTATGCGCCGATGAGCATAACCGGCTTTGGAAAATAAGCCCGGAAGGAAAGGTTAAGGTACTGCTAAAAGATCTTAACGGAAAATTGCTTAATGGCCCCAACGACCTGTGGGTAGACAAAAAAGGCGGCATCTATTTTACTGATCCATATTATCAGCGCGATTACTGGACCCGCACCAAAACCCAACTTGAGGGGGAAAAGGTTTATTATCTGGATAACAGCGTGTTGCAGCCTGTCATTGCAGATGAAACTTTAAAAAAGCCAAACGGTATTGTGGGTACGCCGGACGGTAACTACCTGTATGTTGCCGATATTGGCGATGGTAAAATATACAAGTTCAATATTGATACCGACGGCACTTTAGACGACCGCCAGGTATTTGCAGAGCAAACTGCCGACGGTTTAACCCTTGATGAGCAGGGTAACCTGTACGCGGCAGGTAATGGTATAACCATTTACAACCCCAAGGGGCAAAAGCTTGCCCATATAGCTGTTCCCGAACCATGGACTGCCAATGTTTGTTTTGGAGGCAAGGACAGGCGCACGTTGTTTATAACGGCATCAAAGGCTGTTTATGTGATGAGGATGAATGTAAGAGGGGTAGAATAATAACTTGTAAAAACCGTCATTGCGAGGTACGAAGCAATCTCCCTTGAAGCATATCGGTTATGAAAAGTTTTGAGATTGCTTCGTACCTCGCAATGACGGGCGGGTGAGATTCACCAGACAACGTTTATTAACCCCGTCAATGTTTTCTTTGTGCTTTTTCCCAAACGGAGCTTTGCTGCGTGGTAAAGTAGCGGATAATACCTGCTATTACCGCGTAGTTCATTACGCAAAAGTAGTAAGGGATAAAAAGCACTTTGATGCGGATGTGGCGCTCCTCCATAATATAGCCGAAGATGGCCAGGCAATAAAACAATGCCTGCCCGGCAAAAAGCACTTCGTATACAAAGCCCTTCCCTGCAAATGCTACGGCAAAATTGGTAATGAACGCCACTATCAAAAAGAAGGGGGTCACCGTCCACCGCAGCACACGGTGACTTACGTATTGGAACGACAGCACCGGATATTTAAAAGAAAACAAGAGGTTTTTTAAACGTAATATAGATTGCATGCCCCCCGCTGCAATACGGATCTTGCGCTTCAGCTCTTCCGATACATTTTCAGATGCGGTTTCCAGCGCGTAAGCTTCGGGTTCGTAAATAATGCGGTAACCTTTGGCTGCAATCAGCATCGATATCATAAAATCGTCGAGCACTGTATCCGAGGGGACATCCTGGTACAGATCACGCCTCACGCTAAACAATTCGCCTGCCGCGCCCACTACCGAGTAAAGCTCCGAATCCCACTTTTTAAGCGCCGACTCGTACTTCCAGTAAAAGCCTTCTCCGGCTGCGCTGGCATCGGCGCTGGCATCTATCTGCACCCGCTTTTCGCCGGCAACGGCGCCCACTGTTTTATCGCTGTAGTGGCGGCAAATGCGGGTAATGGCTTCTGGGTTAAGAAAAGTGTTGGCGTCGGTAAAAACCACCACTTCCGTTTCCACGTACTCCATTGCCCGGTGTATGGCGGCAATTTTACCGGCACGCCCGGGGCGGTGCAGCAGTTGTATCTGCGGGTGCAGGCCAATTATTTCGGCCGTCCTGTCTGTCGAGCCATCGGTTACAAATACAAATTTAAGTTTGCCTGCCGGGTAATTCAGCTGCAGGCTGTTGGCAATTTTTTGCGCTATAAAGTGCTCTTCGTTATAGGCGGCAACAACCAGGGTACAGGTAGGCAGGCCATCATCTGCGACAGCCGGTATAACAGGTTTACCTTTAACAGCCCGTTTGATTTTTATGATAAAATACAGCAAGAACCCGTAACCGACAAAGGTGTAAAAGGCAACGAATAAACTTATCCAGAAGGTAAGTATCATGAAACTTTATTTATAGTGAAGCCTAATTCGGTACTATGCTTACTATGGGTAATATTCCACCAGATAGCGCGGAAAAGTATGCTGATGAAATCGTACTTTTTTTCCTTAATGTAGTTTACAATGTTGCGCGGCACAACAAGTAAAACAAAGTAAAAATAAAATACAAGGGCTTTAAAGGCAGGCGCGTTATGGCGGATGAAAAGGATGCGGTTGCGGTTCATAAAGTACTCTTTAAAAGCGCTGTTCTTGCCCACCGTCATTGATTCTTTGTGGTAAATAACGGCGTCGCCGCGCACCCAGGCCTGGTAGCCAGATCTGTTAATGCGTTCGCCCCAGTCTACTTCCTCGTAATAAATAAAGAAGTTATCGGCCATTAAGCCGGCCTTTTCGCAGGTTTCTTTTTTAACCATCATAGCACCGCCATGGCAGTAACCTGTTTGCCCCAGCAGGTTATCATACTGCCCTATGTCCTTCTCGTTTTTACCGACAGCGCGGTTGCGGCAGGTGTAGTAATCAACCTGGGTAAAGCCTACATACTGTATAATGCTTCTGTCGAAATCATAAACAAGTTTGGGCGATATAATGCCTACCTGTGGGTGTGTGTCTAAAATATCTACCAGTTTCTGAACCAGGCCGGGCGTAAATTCGGTATCGTTATTCACCAGGAAATAGTAATCGCCGGTAGCCTGTGCAATACCAATATTGTTGCCGCCAGAGAAACCTAAATTAAGTTCAGACCGTATAAACTTAACATCGGGGTATTTAACAGTCCATAATGGGATAGGGTTAACAGTACTGCCATTATCTACAACAATCACCTCAAGGTTCTGATAGGTGTTGGTTTGGGCAATTGATACTAAAAGCTCTTCTGTAACTTTGTCCTGGTTGAAATTTATGGTGACAACAGATACTTTTTTCATGCAGTATTTTTTAATGCCCTAATATTAGCAAAAGTTCAGTAAAAAAATTATTAAATTGAAGGATAAACCAGTTTTTAACGAAGCCGCATTAATTGACCAGAAAGCTGATGAGTTGGTGGCTTTGCTTCAAAAAGGTAGTGTTGATGCTAAACAAGCTAAAGCCATACAGCAAAAAATAAATAATGCTATTGATGAGGCATCCTTGCCAAAAACCATTGAGGCCTTCAAAGAGCTGGATACCGACCGCGATAGGGTTGACCTGCTTAACGACCTGGAAATGTTGCTGTCGCAGCACCAGTTAGATACCGATGTTTCAAAAAAATACCTCACTCACGAAAGGGTAAAAAAGTTTGTTATCATCATTATAGGCATCGTAATGATAACCCTGGGTATGGCCATGATCATAATGCCTGCGCCACCCTATTTTGAAATGTTTACGGTTTTTTATTTTAACGATAACGATGGGGTAACCCTAATGGACCTGATAGCATTGCTTATTGTGTTTACAGGCGTATATTTGTTTTTAAGCGCTTTATTAAAAAAACGCACCGCATGACCTTAATATGCCCGTATTAAAAAAAATTCTGTTGGTTGACGATAACCCGATTGTTTTAGAGATGATGGGCAGGGCTTTGAGCAAAGAAGGTTTTTACTGCATGAAAGCCATTTCGGCAAATGCGGCGATGGATATGCTTAAACAAGAGCGGCCGGACATTATCCTGTCAGATTATCACATGCCCGATATGGATGGTTTTATGTTCAGGCAAAAGCTGATAGCCATGCCAGCGTATAAGGATATCCCTTTTATGTTCCTTACATCAGAGGTTGATAACGATCTGATGCTGGAAGGTATTAACCTGGAGGCAGTAGATTATATTTTGAAGGATACCCCGCTGCCGGTGGTGGTATCAAAAATAAACAACTTTTTAAATAGCGTGCGGGAGGAACATGAACGCACGCTGAAAGAGCTAAGCGTTGCGGCCATGGCGTTAAACCTGCATTCGGTGCCGCAAACGCTGCCGGCTGTAAACGGTTTCGAAATAGATTTTTGGCATACATCTTTTCAGAACTACCCCGGTGGCGATTTTATTGATTTTATTACAATTGACGAGCGGCACACCTTTGTGGTTTTAGGCGATGTAATGGGGAAAAAGTGGGGCGCATGGTACTTTTCGTTCGGCTTTTTAAGTTATATACGTGCCGCAGTGCGGATCTGCATATCCGAGGGCAATTTCTCTACAAAAAGTATCCTGCAGAAAATTAACGCGGTGGTGTATCACGATCCGGTGGTGAACGATGTACTGTCGAGCTTGTCGCTTATTATGATAGACACCGCTGCCTCGGCCATAACCTACTCGGGCGCGGGCGACCTGCCCTTGCTTTATTATAACCACGCCGATGGCAGCTTGACGCAGATACGGTCGGGCGGGATGTTGCTTGGCCTGATGCCCGATGGTGATTTTGACGAGGTGACGCTAAAACTTACCAACGGCGACAGATTGTTTGCGTTTACAGATGGTATAATTGATTTTGAGACGGAAAAAGGAAAAAAAACCGATTACGAAACCTTTACTACGGCCGTAACACCCTTCCTGACCCAGCCTTTCGCCAGTTTTAAACAAAGCGGGTTTTTAAAAGAAAAGGCGACTGCACATATAGATGATTGCAGCTTAATTTATTTACAAAAAACAAGTTCATGATATTAACAACCAACACGCAAAACAATGCTTTGATAGCTGATATACAGGTAAAGGAAGCAAACCTTACCGTATCTGACAGTTTTAAAGAGGAGATGACAAAGCTGATTGACCACGGAAACAAGTACATTATTGTAAATTTTGAACAGGTGATATATGTAGACAGTTCGTTTCTGGGTGCGCTGGTTTCATCGCTTAAATATGCCATAGCCAACAAGGCAGAAATAGTGGTGGCCGGGTTGAATAAAGACGTAGCGGGTTTATTTCAGTTGATCAGGCTTGATAAGGCATTTATGGTATATGGTTCGGTAGCAGATGCCGCTGAGCGTAAAAGCTAATGTTATGCACAATGCCAGCTTAAAAAAGTTTGCGTTCAATAACCTTGCCGAGAGCCTTTATCCATCGATGATCGATATCATCGACCATATTACCAACACAGGTAAGGTAAGCGATAGTACGGTATCTAAATTAAAGTTAGTGTTGGTTGAAATGCTTACCAACTCCTTAAAGCATTCGGGCGGGGGCGAAACTATTATTGAAGTTGCTGTAACCGGCGCGCAGATAGCCATTAAAAAAATTGATACCGGTAACGGGCTTACCATTAGCAGTAACCAAAATTTGATGGTATGGCCCTTGCCGGGCAAGCATTACGGCAATAAGGTAATTACGGTTTATACCGATGCCAGTGCCATTTTGAACGCCAGGTTAACAAACAATTGCAGGCTTCAGTTTTTTATAGAAGAGGTAACGGAAACAGGTCCGCTTGATATTAATACCCTGACAGAACATTTTGGGTTGATGATAATTACCCGTGCATGCGATACATTTACTTATGAATTTGATATTGATACGTGCACAAATAACTTTACCGCGATAATAAATAAGATGTAAAGCAGCGTATGCAAAGCCATAAACAAGCCACTGCGGATAACAAAAGTCCGGTCTATTTTTCAAATTTAGATAGCGTAAGGGCAATAGCGGCCTTGATGGTTGTGGTATCGCATATCGAATATCATAAAACCGAATATGGGTTGCAGCAACTGGCAATCAGCCTGCAAAACTTTGGTAAAATAGGTGTAACTATATTTTTTGCGCTCAGTGGTTTTTTGATCACCTACCTGCTGCTGGTCGAAAAGAAGAAATATCAAACCGTAAGCCTCAAAGATTTTTACATACGCCGCATCCTTCGTATTTGGCCGCTGTATTTTTTGGTGGTTATAATAGGTTTCTTTGTATACCCGGCTAAAGGCTCGTCTACCGCGCTATGGCTAAGCGTGTTTTTTTTGCCCAACCTTGCCTTTTGCCTAAAAATGCTTCCTTCCATATTCGACCCGATATGGTCTATCGGCACCGAAGAACAATTTTATATTTTTCATCCCCACATTTTTAAAATAAAGAAGCCCGAGAATATTTTTAACGCACTTATCATCATAACAGGCATGTTGATAATCATCAATATCGCGGTGCGCAATTTCCCGGTAAGCACGCCGTTCACAAAAAATTTAGGGCTTTTTTTATATTATGCCCGGTTTGATAATATGATGATCGGGGCAATTGTAGCTACGCTTTATTACAATACCAAACATCGCGCGTTTACATTCAGGTTTCAGAAGCTCTTCGACTGGTTTTTTACCCGCGTTGCACAATGGTTGTCGATTACGGCTTTTGTAATATTTATTTACTTTTATTTAAAGCACGAAATACCACAGGGCGATATGATTATGGCACTGTTGGCAGCCCTGCTTATTGTAAATTTATGTGAGCCTGCCACAAGTATTTTTAATTTGAAGAGCAGGCCTTTACAGTACATGGGCAAAATATCTTACGGAATATACCTGCTGCACAAATATCCCCTGTTCATGGTGTTTTACCTGGTAAAAACGTATATGAACGGCACCGGTCTGTTGGTGCAAAATATCGTAATTTATGTTGTAACCGTAGTTGCGGTAGTTGCGCTGGCTACTTTATCATATTATGGGTACGAACGTTATTTCCTTCGTATAAAAGCCCGGTTTCAGAAGGTAGCATCACACAGTTGATTTGGTGCGCGGGCTTAAACGAATACAATCAGCCATTTGCCCGGTTTAAACGCACGAATACAATGATAACAGTTTAAATAAGTCTGTTTGCAAATGGTACAAAAACCTTCCCTGGGTTTTATAAAGGCGTTGTTATAAAACGAAGGGGAATTTGTTTAATAACTGCATGTGCGTAACTTCGGCGTGTGCCGGTATAGCTAATCAGCAAGCACTGCTAATCTTCCATCACCTAACAGGAAAAACTAATGAATACATTTTTAAGAAAACTTACTTTAACATTAACAGTAAGCTTAGGGTTACTCACCGCAACTTTGGCGCAAACAGCTAAAGAATGGAAGGTTTATTCGCCAGATCGTTCCCTTCAAATAAACCTTGAATTAAATAACGGCTGTTTGAGCTATTATGTGCAAAATAACGGCGCCGATATCATCCGTCGTTCAAAACTGGGAATTGAAAGCTCTACTGATAAATTTACCGGCGAACTGAGTTTTGTGAACGAGCTTACCCGTAAAATTAACGAAATATATACCCTGCCTGCGGGGAAAACCGGGGTATATCGCGCAAACGCTAACCAGGCGAGCATCACCTTTGCAAACGGGCAACAAAGCCAGGTAACTATTGATTTGCGCGCCTATAATGATGGTGTGGCCTTCAGGTATCGTTTCCCCGATTCAGCTAAAACCTATACGCTGGTAAAAGAACTTACAGAATTCGCCGTGCCCGAAGCCTCTGCATGGATGCAGCCCTATGGCCACGACCCCGCCTACGAAAATGTATTTAAAAATGGCATAGCAGCCGGAACCGCTGCCAAAGATAGCAGTGGCTGGGCTTTTCCCGCCCTTTTTCATACCAAAGACCATTGGTTGTTTATAGCAGAAAGTAACATTACTGCGGATAACGCTGCCATGCACCTGCAGCAAAACTGCGATAACGGCGTGTATAAAATTGCGTTCCCGCTGGCAGGCGAAGGGTTGGGGCAGGGTAGCCCGTACCCGGTTGCAGTAACGCCTTTTGCAACCGCGTGGCGGCTTGTTATAGCCGGTAAAAATACGTCGGCTATAGTACAGTCAAACCTGGTTAATAATTTAGCGCAGCCAAATGCAATTGGCAGTGTATCGTGGGTTAAACCCGGCCGCTCGTCTTGGAGCTGGTGGAGCGACCATGCAAGCAGCCGTAACATTCCCACGATGAAACGTTTCATCGACCTGTCGGCTAAAATGAATTGGGAATATTCACTGGTAGATGCTAACTGGAATATACCCACTGAAGGCGGTACAATCGAGGATCTGGTTAAATACGCAAAGCAGAAGGATGTAAAACTAACCTTATGGTATAACTCTGGCGGGCCTCATAACAACGTTACAGAACAACCGCGCGATGTGATGTTTAACCCGGATACCCGGAAACTGGAGATGAAAAAACTTCACGATTGGGGAGTCAAAGCCATTAAAGTTGATTTTTTTCAAAGCGATAAACAGGATGTTATGAAGCTGTACCTGGATATTTTAAAGGATGCTGCCCAGCAGCAGATCATGGTGATATTTCATGGAAGTACCATGCCACGGGGCTGGGCACGCACATACCCCAATCTGCTATCAATGGAGTCGGTACGCGGGGCAGAGAACTATGGATGGGACCCCCGATTTGCCATGGATGCTGCTGAATTGAACACCATATACGTTTATACCCGCAACGTAGCCGGTTCTATGGATTATACGCCGGTAACGTTTTCGGATTATAAGTGTTGCCCCCATACTACCACCAACACCCACGAACTGGCTTTAAGCGTGGTATTCGAATCGGGTATGATGCATTTCGCCGACAGCGATTCATCGTACCTGAGCCAGGATGCGGCTGTAAAAAAGTTTTTAAGCGATGTGCCCAACGCCTGGGATGAAACCAGGTTGATACAGGGCGAGCCCGGTAAAGACGCAGTTATAGCAAGGCGTAAAGGCAAAAACTGGTATATTGCCGGTATTAATGGCGAAAATATTTCTAAAAACTACACCATAAACCTGCCGTTTTTAGACCACAAAAAAAGTTATCGGGGAACCTTATTTACTGATGGCAGTACCACACGCACCATCGTTCATAACGATGTGGTAAAGAAAAAAGACAACAAACTTATGGTTACCATGATGCCAAAAGGTGGGTTTGTGTTAGAACTAAAACCCTGATCTAAGTGATTTAAAGCCCGGCTCAAAAGCCGGTTTTTTTGTTTTGGCAGGTTGCCATTTGGCTATACACGGTAGGTGTTGCATCATCGATAAGCCCGTTGCCTGGCTATGCGCGCAGCAAATCCCGGGCTGACCTTTACGGCGCAGTATTAACTGGACTAAACCATTTATATTTATTGGACTATTTAGCTCGTTTGGAGAATTATAAAATTTGAACATGGCCCGCCGTACCTTTAAAATTATAATTTACAATTAAACCCATTACAATGTCCATTTCAAAAATTGTTTACCAGCGCGAACTTACGCTTAACGCGGATGAATTTATTGACGTATTAAACCGCAGCACCCTTGCCGAGCGCCGCCCTGTTGACGATGCCGAACGTATAAAGAATATGCTGCAAAACGCCAACCTGATAGTTACCGCACGGCTGGATGGCAAACTGATTGGTTTATCGCGCGCGTTAACTGATTTTGCTTTTTGCACTTACCTGTCGGATCTTGCCGTAGATCAGGCGTATCAGCGATCGGGGATTGGGGTTAGGTTAATAGCCGAAACCAAAAAGCATTCGCCAAAAGCCAAACTCATATTGCTTGCCGCGCCGGCCGCTGTAAATTATTACCCGAAAACCGGTATGACCAATTTTACACATTGCTTTCTGCTTGATGATGTAAACGACCTTATTATTAAAAACAAGTAATCAGGAATAATTGATCGCTTACCGGCAGGTGTTCACGTTCGGCGCACGTGAACACCGTGAACATTCATGAACGCCTGATTATCAGGAAGTTGATATTAATAGTGGCGCAACAGCGTCACCACGGCCAAAACTGGGTTCTACCCAAGTTAATGCCTTGTTTATCAGCGACTAATAAATGATATTAGCTATTTAAGGCCGCTGCACACCAACCCGCCGGTGCCAGGGCTGCCGATTTTAAGGCAAGCTCAGCCGGCCCCGCTATAAAAAATGCTGCGATCAGGCCAGCCCTGATATACATCACAAAATTTATTTTTAACTTGATCGCTAAACCTGAATTATAAATGAAAAAAATTATTGGGTTGCCCTTTGCGGCGGCCGTTTTTGTATTGCTATACGGCTGTAACCAAAAAAAGGACTACAGATCCTGGCCGCAATACAAAGGTTCAAATGAAAACATTCATTATTCTTCATTAACCGAGGTAGATACCACAAATGTTAGTAGGCTGCAGGTAGCGTGGACATACCACACCCGTGATGCCGACACCATAAACCATTCGCAGATACAGTGTAACCCCATTGTTATGGATGGGGTACTGTATGGCACCACGCCAAAAATGAAGTTGTTTGCTGTTGATGCCACCACCGGCCAGGAAAAATGGCAGTTTAACCCCTTCGATTCGTTGGCTAAGGACAAAAAGATGTTTTTTATCATGAACAATTCGCGCGGGGTGGCGTACTGGGCCAATGGTGAAGATAAACGGATATATTACAGCGCCGGGCCTTACCTTTATGCCATAAATGCCATAACCGGCAAAACCATCAGCAGCTTTGCCGATAAAGGCAAGCTTGACCTGCACGACGGCCTTGACCGCGACGTAAAGGACCTGTTTGTTACCGCAACCTCGCCGCCTATCATGTACCGTAATATTATGGTAATGGGCACGCGCGTAGACGAGGGCGCGCACGCGGCACCCGGTCACATCAGGGCCTTTGATGTGCTTACCGGTAAACAGGTATGGATATTCCACACCATCCCGCACCCCGGCGAACCGGGTTTCGAATCGTGGGAGGACAAGAACGCCTGGAAATACATCGGCGGTGCAAATGCATGGTCGGGCTTTAGCCTTGATGAAAAGCGAGGTATTGTTTATGGCTGCACAGGCTCGGCATCGTACGATTGGTATGGCGGAAAACGCCTGGGCAATAACCTGTACGCCGATTGCCTGCTGGCGCTTGATGTGAAAACAGGCAAGCTTAAATGGCACTTTCAGGATATTCATCACGATGTTTGGGACAGGGATATCCCAACCGCACCGGCATTGGTTACCATAAAAAAAGAGGGGAAAAATATTGACGCTGTTGCCGTTACCACCAAAACAGGTTTTATATTCACTTTCGACAGGGAAACGGGGAAACCCGTTTACGACATTGTAGAAAAACCGGTGCCAACCTTTACCGACCTGAAAGGCGAGAAGCTATCGCCAACACAGCCTTATCCAACCGCACCTGCCCCGTTTATGCGCCAGCTGGTAACCGAGCAGGAACTGAACCCTTACATGCCTGATAGCTCCCGAAAAGCGGTTTTGGCGGCCTTTAAAAGCTACCGTACCAATCATATGTTCAACGCGCCAACACTTGGTGGAATCGTGGAATTCCCGGGGCTTGATGGAGGCGGCGAATGGGGCGGCCCGTCTTACGACCCGGAAACAGGTATCCTGTACGTTAACGCAAACGAAATGGCCTGGGCCATAAGTATGCTCACCGTTGATACCAAAGGCGGGGCGGGCGAAACCAACCTGCTTGCCGGGCAAAGGCTCTATCGATCGTACTGCATGACCTGCCACGGATCAGACCGCAAAGGCGCGGGTACCGTTCCCTCGCTTATCAATATCAACAGAAAATATAATGCCTTGCAGTTTGATACGCTGATACAATCCGGGCGCAGGATGATGCCGGCTTTCAGGCAGCTTAAGCCCGCGGAGCGTAAAGCTATAGCTTCGTTTGTGCTCGATATCGGGAACGAGCAGCCTAAAAGCTTTATTGACGAATTTAGTAAAAACGACGAGTATTACCGCCTGCCGTACGCGATGGCAGGCTACAATAAATTTTTAAGCAAAGAGGGGTATCCCGGTATAAAACCACCCTGGGGCACCCTTAACGCTATTGACCTTAATACAGGTAAATTTGTTTGGAAAAGAGCTTTGGGGAACGATCCTGAATTTCCGCACGGAAAAGAAGATTCGGGTACCGAAAATTATGGTGCATCGGTTATAACCAAAGGCGGACTGCTGTTTATTGCGGCTACCAAAGATGGTAAGTTCCGCGCTTTCAATAAAAGAACCGGTAAGCTGCTTTGGCAGGTTACGCTGCCGGCGCCGGGTTACGCAACACCGTCGGTTTACGAAATTGATGGAAAGCAATATATTGTGATAGCCTGTGGCGGCGGTAAAATGAATACAAAGTCGGGCGATAGCTATGTGGCTTTCGCCCTGCCGTCAAAATGATCTGACATGAGGAAATATAGTTTATTGATCGTTTTTATCGCTGCAGTGCAGCTTGCATCGGCACAGTTTAGCGTTAGCCCCGATAAGCATAATATACTTAAGGCGGGCAAACCATTTTTCTGGATGGGTGATACCGCGTGGGAGCTGTTCCATCGCCTTAACCGCGGGGATGCTGACAGGTACCTGAAAAAACGGAGCGAACAGGGCTTTACGGTTGTGCAGGCTGTTGCCCTTGCCGAGCTGGATGGCATCCGCGAGCCAAATGCTTATGGGGAGAAACCCCTGGTAAATGAGGATTTGACCAGGCCTAACCCAAAGTATTTTGAACACGTGGATTATATTATCGATAAAGCTGCAGAATATGGCATCACCATAGCCTTTTTGCCAACCTGGGGTGATAAACTTAATGCAAGCACCTGGGGCAAAGGCCCGGAAATACTGAACGAAAAGAACGCGGCTGTTTATGCCGCGTGGCTGGCCAACCGTTATAAAAACAAAACCAACATCATTTGGATATTGGGCGGCGACCGCCAGCCCCGCGGTGAACAGGATATTGCTGTTTGGCGCGCTATGGGCCGGGCCATTATGAAGGTAACCAATAACAAAGCCATTATCAGTTATCACTGCCAGCCAAACCAATTGGGCTCGGCAGAGTGGTTCAGGAACGAGGGCTGGTTTAGCTTTAACATGTTCCAGACCGGGCATTGTCGCGATACGCCGGTTTACGACAGGATAAACGCATCGTACAACGCCCAGCCAACAAAACCGACTATTGACGGCGAACCCATTTACGAAGACCATCCCGTTTGTTTTAATGTGAATGACCTGGGCACTTCAAGCGCTTACGACGTACGGAAATCAGCCTATTTAGATTTGTTTTCCGGGGCTTTTGGGCATACTTATGGCTGCCATGACATCTGGCAGATGTATTCGCCGGAGCACGAGCCGCTAAACGGCCCGCACATGTTTTGGTTCGTTGCTGTTGATTTGCCGGGCGCCAACCAGATGCGTCATGTACGCAGGCTAATGGAATCGCACCCGTTGCTGGACAGGGTGCCCGACCAGTCGGTAGTGCTGGAAAACGACAAGCCCGCGCCCGGGCGTATCCAGGCCGCACGGGGTACAGATTACATATTTGTTTACTCGGCCAGCGGCGAGCCGTTTACCGTGGTTGCCAATAAAATATCAGGTAACACCTTAAACGCTTACTGGTATAACCCGCGCGATGGTAAAACCCGGGATGCCGGAACAGTTTCAAACCGGCAGAACAATAAATTCAGCCCGCCGTCAAACGGTTACGGGCAAGATTGGGTACTGGTTTTAGATGATGCCGCTAAGCAATACCAAAAGCTGTAAGCATTTTATAACCTGTTAATTTGCGCGCAGCAAAACAGCCGGCAATTGCTGTAACTTATAGCGATTTAAAGAATTTTTTGCATTAAATAATCGTTAAAATAACGTACATTTAATGTAACCAAATTGTTAAGCCCATGCGCGCGCTTTCATGCTTTTTGTTTACACTGTGCTTTGCAGTGTGTTTTACTGCCGTAAAAGGGCAGGGGCAGCAGGTACGCGTAGATTTTTATAAAGACCCGTTTACTGTTGTGGTAGATAGGTCTGTTATGGTAGATATTCCGCAGCGGTTTAGCTCCGAAAGCTTCAAAAAAGGATATGCCGCTGTTAACGCGGCAAAGAGCCAGCCCATCATAGATTCGCTTTTGGCCTATAAGCAAGAACATCAGCTTAACGACTGGCTGTATTACCAGCTTGTTCGCCGGGTAGCGCAGCAAATAAGCCCTAAGGAAGAAAATTATGGCAGGTACACTTTTTATAAGTGGTTTATGCTAAATAAATCGGGATATGACGCGCGGTTGGCGCTAACAAGTAACAAGGTGATATTTTATGTTTACAACACCGAAGATATCAGCGATATACCATACTTTATGATCAACGGCAAGCAATACGTTTGCCTTAACATTCATGATTATGCTAACGCCAACCTTAATGATGACCCGCCTGTACCCGTAAATATCGCTATAGCCGGGGCAACGGGAGCGTTCTCGTACCGGGTAACCATGATGCCCGATTTTATGCCCGAGCACGACATCGAGAAACAGGTATCGTTTGAGTACGATCATAAGAAATATTATTTTAAGGTAAAGCTGAATACCGATCAGCAAAAGGCGTTTAACAATTACCCGGGTGTTAGTTTTGAAACATATTTTAATATCCCGCTGAGTAAGGAAACTTACGGATCGCTTATCCCGTTGTTAAAAAAGAATATGAAAGGGATGAACGAGCAAAAGGGGGTTGATTACCTGATGCGCTTTACCCGCTATGCGTTTTTATATGAGAACGATAATGACAACTACGGTAAAGAGAAACGCCTGTCGCCGGGAGAAACACTGGCCGCCAATTACAGCGATTGCGATGACCGCGCGGCCCTGTTCTTTTACCTGGTAAAAGAAATATATAACCTGCCCATGATAGCCCTGCTTTATCCAACCCATATTACCATGGCGGTTGAGTTTAGCCACCCAGTGGGCTACCCCATTGTGTACAAGGGTAAAACCTACTCGATATGTGAGCCAACCCCTCAGGTTGAGAACCTGGGAATAGGTCAAATGTCGGCCAAGCTAAAAAGTACGCCTTACCATGTGGTGTATGCTTATGAGCCTTCGGGCAGATAAGCACTATTAATAATGACTAATCATTATATTTGATACAACCCTATTTAACCTAAACATGATCAGAGCTATCAACTTGTTAAGTTTAATAATATTAGTGGTAATATTATCATTAGGCGTCTGGGAGTTTTTGTCAATTAAAAAAGCTCAATCCGATTTTAACAAAAATCTTAACGCAATAAATTGGGATAGATATTCAAATAGTTCTGCCAAACCAAATGATAGCTATTTTACTAATCCGAAAAATTCAGCAAAGTATTTAGGAGATAAACCATCTGACAATATTTTCTGGGTTAAAGTTGGCTTTTCTTTAATATTTTGTTGCGCTGCATTATTCGTTATTTTATCTGCAAGGTATGACGATGAAACAAGAAAATGGGCATTTAGCATATTGACATTAATTGCAGGGGTCTGGATAGGCACTGTTTCATAATTAATCTACTACAAAAAACTATCACTTTCCCTATAAGCCGCAATAACCCTTTGCTCACCCTCTTTACCGGGTTTTGAGTTACCGTGCTCCATACCCAATATACCTTTGTAGCCTTTTTCGTGCAGGAATTTAAAAATATTCTTGTAGTTAACTTCGCCGGTGGTAGGTTCGTTACGGCCGGGGTTATCACCTATCTGGAAGTACGCGATCTCGTCCCAGGCAAGCTTAATATTGTTGATCGTATTGCCTTCATTTTTCTGCATGTGGTACATATCATACAAAATTTTGCAGCTTGGGCTGTTAACCCCTTTGCATATCATATAGGTTTGCGCAGACGTGCGCAGGTACAGATCGGGGGTATCGCTTAAAGGCTCAAGCACCATTACAATGCCGTGCGGCTCCAATATTTCGGCACCTTTCCTTAAGGCAGTTATTACGTTCGCGTTTTGGATATCGAGGGGCAGGTTGCGGGCAAAATCGCCGGGTACGACGGTGGCTAACTTACCGCCGCAGCGTTTAGATACCTCAACCGCCTGCCGGCATCCCTTTAAAAAAATATCAACATGCTCCTGTTTGCCTGCTGCCAGTGTATTAGCCCCGTTACCACCTTTGTCGAGCACAAAAACACCCATAGCCATACCGAGCTTTGCCAGCAGGTTGCCAATTTTTTCCTGCTCGGCGGGCGGTCTGCCGCTCATGCCGTTGTCCTCGATGCTCCGGAAGCCTTGGTCGTATATAAACTGTATCTGATCCAAAAAATTTGTGCCTGCCGAATTTTTAAACATGCCATCGTGCGGTGCATAGTTCATGTTAAAAGGCTTGCCGGGCGCCGCCGGCGCGCCCGTATTGCAACTTGTTGTGCTAGCCAAAACCGCGTTACCGGCTAAAAGCGAACTTGCTGCCAACGCGCTGTTTTTTAAGAATTTGCTTCTGTTCATGGTACAGGTGTTACAATTGATTGATAATAAAAGGGCTGTAATATCACACTTTTTATGATAAATACTATGCTTCTGCTATTTATATCAGCAGAAATTGGCTTATTGGTCTGGCTTTACCGCGTTGTTTTTAATAAGCATTACTGCCATTAGCGCGCCCAAAAAGCCCAGCCCGGCCGATATCCGCATAATATTGGCATAAGCAGTTATAAAACTGCCGGTATATGCCTTGTTTATTTCACTTTTTTCCACCCCGGTAAATTCTGAGGGCGCTTTTGCGTTTCCCAGGTTAACAGCTTGTTTTACAACAGCCTGTTTCTGCGTGTCGTTCAGCTTTAAATTTTTGATGCTGCTTTGCAATGCGCCCGAAAACAACAGCACCGCCAAAGCGCCCAATATGGCATTGGCAAAAACGTTAGCCACCCGGGTGAGCGCATTGTTTACACCCGATGCTGTACCGGCAAAACGATCGCTTACCGAACCCATAACCGCCGCAGTGAGCGGGGCAACCGTAAACGACATCCCCAAACCAAGCACCAATATTCCCGGAAAAAAAGTGGTCCAATAATCTGCCGGACCGGCTGTTTGTTTTACAAAGGACAACAAAAACAACCCGGCACCTGCTATGACAGGGCCTGCTATAAGGAATGATCGCGGCCCGTGTTTGTCGGCCAGCGCCCCAGCAAAACGGGCTACAACGATCATCAATATGGTAAATGGTAAAAACGTTAAGCCTGATTGCAGCTGGCTGTACCGCTGGACCTGTACCATATTTAAGCTCAGAAACAGCATGCCCGTGCTTAGGCCGGCATAAAGGAAGAGTGTAAGCAGGTTGGCACCGCTAAAGGTTGAATTTTTAAACAGCTGCAGCGGCATCATGGGGTTTTTGCTGTGTTTTTCGATCAGCACGAAACCCGTTAATAAAACCAGGCCACCAACCAACGTGGTATACACTTGCCAGTTGCCCGCGCCAACATCAGGTATACGCAAAAAACCGAAAGTAACGGCTGCAAGGCCCAAAGCAATGGCAATGGCGCCCGTAACATCAAGGGGTTGTTTGTTTTCGTCGCCCCGTATCTCCTTAACCTGCTTAGCCAGTATGATAAGGGCGGCTATGCCAATGGGTATGTTTATAAAAAAAATGTACCGCCACAAACCGGCATCGGCAAAGGCGCCGCCTAAAACGGGGCCGCCCATAGTAACCACAGTGGTAAAGGCGCTCCAGGTGCCAATGGCCTTGCCGCGCTCGGCCGGGTTGATAGAAGAGGAGATAAGCGATAAACTGCCGGGTATCATTAGTGCCCCGCCAATACCCTGCAGCATCCTGAATACGATAAGCAAAGTTACGCCCGGTGCAAAGCCGCAGGCTGCCGAGCCGGTAATAAAAATAAAAATACCCGTCATGAATATCCTTTTGCGACCAAGCTTATCGCCCAGCGCCCCTCCGATGAGTATCAGCGAAGCCAGCATCAGCAGGTAGGCGTTTAAGATCCAAAACAAGTCGGTGCCGCTGGCGCCAAGGCTTTTTTGCAGCGATGGCAATACCACGTTAAGCGCTGTGGCATCGATAAAGGCCATAGCCGATGCCATAATGGTTGATACCATTATCCATTTACCCGCTTTACTGCCCAATGCAACTGTAGGCATAATAGTATAAGATTTTTAGTAAAACTAACAAAATACCGGCTAAGGTATGCTCATAAAAAACAGGGGCTTAGTGTATCGAAATTTAAGCAGCTATTTGTTATTTGAAAAATACTTTGTAATTATGCCCTACCAATATACAAACTATCTACCGTCTCATTTTATGCTTCCACAAAAGGAATATCAAATGTGGCCCGATGCAGAGCTTTTAAACCTGCTAAGGCTGGACGACCGTAAGGCGTTTGAAACACTGTACAAAAAATATTCGGCCAAAGTTTACCAGGCAGCATATAATCTGTTCCGCGATAAGGCCATCTGCGAGGACCTGGTGCAGGAGCTTTTTATCGACCTGTGGACAAAGCGACACAAGCTGAATATCTCTTCGCTGGAGTGGTACCTTAAGGTTGCCATTAAAAACCGTGTGCTGATGTATCTGCGCACCCAGCGGGCCACGCTTGATCTTTCGGCCATTGCCATGCTTACTGAAAAATATACCACGGATAGCAGGCTGCTTCAGGGAGATATCAGCAATATACTCGAAAATAATGTAGAACGCCTTCCCGAAAAGTGCCGCCAGATATTTACGTTAAGCCGTAAGGAATACCTTTCTAATAAAGAGATAGCTTCGCGTTTAAATATCTCGGTAAAAACCGTGGAAAATCAAATGACTATCGCCTTGCGCTACCTGCGCACCGGCCTTGGCGATTACCTGCCCATGATAGTGGCTGCGTTAATTATTTTGGCTCAAAGCTAAAAACAGAAAGCTATAACAGCAGTCCATAAAAAGCTTTGTGCTTGGACTTTTAGCTTTCGCCTTCCCCTTTCCACTCATCTCAAAAAATATTTCATCCGGCTTAGGGGGTAGGCATGCTAAACGCATCTTACACATATAAACCAATGAGAAAGTTTACTTTTCTGAGAAAAAAAATCCAGGCCAAAGACCGCTCTTTGCAGGAAAAACTTGTAACCAGGTATTTCGAGGACCTTGATCTGAACGATCAGGACCTGGAAGCCGGGCAAACAGGTTTTAACAGCAATGACATATACAACCGCATTATCGACGATATCGATGCTATGCCGGTTAAACCTGCGGGTATAAATAAAAAATGGATGGTTGCTGCCTCATTGGTTGCTATAGCAGCATCTTCTGCGTTCATCTATCAGTACCGTACCCAGGTGCTTGACGTGATATCTCCGATAGCGCAGCATCAAATTGCTACAATCAATGGCCAGGTGGCAAACCTAACCCTTGCCGACGGTACAAAAGTATGGCTTAACGGGGGCAGTAAGTTAAGTTACCCCGAAGCTTTCCGCGGCGATAAAAGGCAGATAACCTTAACCGGCGAGGCCTTTTTTGAAGTAGCGCACGATGCAACAAAAGCTTTTATCGTTCATACGGGCGATATCAAAACACAGGTATTAGGTACCAGCTTTAATGTAAAGGCTTACCCCGAAGATAAGTTTGTAAAAGTTGATGTAGCCACCGGAAAGGTTGGTGTGGTTGCACGGGCTGCTAAAACAGTATTCCTGCTGCCATCACATGAGGTGATGGTAGATAAAGCAAACCACAGCGCAATTACCAGTAAGGGTGTTGATGTAAATACGCTTGCCGGCTGGAAGAGCGGCGATTTTAACGTAAAGAATATGCCGCTGCCCGAAGTATTGAACGCCATATATCATCGGTACAACATACAGGTAAAGGCTGATGCTAACCTTGTAAAATGTTCCATAACAGCCAATTTTACAAATGTATCCCTTCAAAACATCATCAAGATCATCTCGAAACTGGTGAGGGGCAGGGCATACGCCGATGGGCCCGGCTATTATTTAAAAGGCAAGGGCTGCTGACAAAAGAAAAACCAATTACAAAACAGATAACCAATTATCAATTAACCTAAATAAAACAGATGATGACATAAATACATAAAAAAACCCTGTTCAATAGGATTTTGAAACAGGGTGATTAAAATGCCGGGTTATTATTAAGTGTACGTTTCAGAGGTCGAATTCAGAACGCTGCACTTGAATTTCAAACACTTTAATTTATTCAAATCTATGAATATATCTCTATTTTCAAATGGAGTAGTTCGTTATGTATTAATATTAATGAAATTTACCTCGCTTGCCTGCTTTGTTGTTTGCCTGATGTGTTTTACAGCGGTTGCAAACAATTCATATGGCCAGAAATTTTTAGAGCAACAGGTAACGCTTAAGTTTAAAAACCAAAAGCTTACCGATGCGCTTGAGAAGATTGCGGCCGATAAAAAAGTAAAATTTGCTTATGCGGATAATTTACTGAAGCCGACGTTCAGGGTAGATCTTAACGTAACTAACAAAAGCATCAGGGAGGTGCTTGATGAGGTTTTAACTCCGTTTAACCTCAGTTACAAAATTATTGATGATGTTGTGGTTATAGGCGAAGGACCGGCCGCTACAACACTTACAGGTATTACCTCGCAGGCGGTTCTAGCAGTAAAGGTGCAGGGTAGGGTGGTAGACGATACCAACCTGCCTTTACCGGGTGTAAGCGTAAAGCTTAAAGGCACCAACTTAGGCACGGTAACTGATGTTAACGGAAACTTTGTTTTAGACGTTCCAAATACTGATGGCACCCTTGTATTCAGCTTTATTGGCTTTACCACTAAGGAAGTGCCGCTTAACGGGCAAACATCCGTTGGAAACATCCAGCTGGTAGCCTCACAAAGCTCGCTTAACGAGGTTGTAGTTATTGGTTACGGTACCCAAAAACGTGTTAATGTTATTGGCGCGGTTGACCAGGTAACATCAAAAGCCATTGAAGGCAAACCCGCGGTAAACCTTACACAGGCCTTACAGGGTACATCACCTAACTTAATAATACAGCAAACCAGCAACGAGCCCGGTGCTTATCAAACCATTAACATACGCGGTGTAAGTACATTTGGTGATAATAACCCGCTTATTGTAATTGACGGCATAACCGGCGGCGACCTTAACCTGTTAAATCCGCAGGATATTGAGAGCGTATCTGTGTTGAAAGACGCCGGTAGCGCTGCAATTTATGGTTCGCGCGCGGCAAATGGTGTAATACTGGTTACCACCAAAAAGGGGAGCAAAAACGCAGGAGCTTCACTTACTTATAATGGGCAGGGTGGCGTGCAGGTTCCACATGTTGGTTACAAACCGGTACACTCTTACGAGAACGCCATTTTGCGCAACGAGGCGGTAGTAAATGCGGGTTTAACGCCAATTTACACTCCCGAGCAAATACGCCAGTTTCAAACTCAGGGCGATAACCAATGGTTTTTAGATGCTATCTTAAAGAACGCTGTTCAGCAAAGTCATAACCTTAGCCTGTCGGGTGGTAATGCTACATCTACCTACCTGGTATCAGCCGGCGTGCTCGATCAGCGCAGCAACCTGGTTGGACCCGATTACGGTTTAAGGCGTTACAACTACCGTATGAACATGAGCACCGAGTTTGGCCGCTTAAAACTGACCAGCATTCTTTCGTACGCCCGTACCGAGATAAAAGAGCACTCTTATAACACCGGTACTTTGATAGTTGATGCGGGCCGTACCCCAACTTATTATCCCATCAAAGACGACCAGGGCAATTATTTAACCAATGATGTACTGGCAGAATTTAACCCGCTTGGTATCCTTGAAAAAGGGGGTTACCGCAGGCGCGATAACGATAATATTTTTGGAAACCTTACAGCCGAACTGGGCATCACCAAAGACCTGAAGTTGAAAGGAGTATTTGGTGGTACATTACTTTCTAACCACATGTTCGGCCGCGTTATGCAGGTTAACTATCTGCCAAAAGGCACGTATGGATCTGACAGGAACACCAACGACGATAATAACAAAAATCTTTATATCAATACACAGTTCCTGGCGCAATACACCAAAACCTTTGCAAAAGATCATAATGTGGATATATTGTTAGGCGTTGCAAACGAATCGACAGATAACCAGAGCAATTACCTGCGGTTAAAATATACCGATCCTGAACTGGGTACGCCCATTACAGGTACAGTTATTGAAACATCATCAACCGCGACAAACAACAACAGGTTAGAAACCAGCCTGAACTCGTTGTTCGGCCGCGCGTCGTACTCATTCAAAAACAAATACTACGGCGAGTTTGACTTCAGGATAGATGCTTCGTCAAAATTCGCAAAGCAAAACCGCGACGCGTTTTTCCCATCGGTAACAGCAGGTTACCGCATTACTGAAGAAGACTTTATGCAAAACTACCGCGATAAAGTAGGCGACCTTAAACTGCGTGCATCATACGGTATACTGGGTAACCAAAACGTTGGTATTTACCAGTTCCTGAATACTTATGGCGTATCAACAGGCTCATATTATGCGTTTAACAACTTACCGGTAAGCACTACCGATATAAAATTTGCTAACCCTGATATCCGCTGGGAGCGCGCATCCACCTTTAACGTAGGTGCCGATGCAACATTCTTTAAAAACGCGTTGACCCTTTCTGTTGATTACTTCAATAAAATTACGCGCGATATTTTACTGCCGCCTGTAGTTCCCGGCGTATTTGGCGCATCGCTGCCCGACTATAATGCCGGCGAAGTACAAAACCGTGGCTGGGAAGTTAACCTGAATTATCGCTTAAAAACCGGCGCTTTTAACCACAGCTTTGCGTTGAACGTGGGTGATACCAAAAACAAGGTGTTGAAATTGGAGGGCGGCGACCAGCTAAAAGGTTACGACGAGATGCAGATCATCAACAAAGTTGGTTTGCCTATCGGGTCGTACGTTGGTTTGGTTCGCGATGGCTATTTCCAAAATCTTGATGATATCAACAATGGCCCTAAGCCGGCAGGCCTTAATGTGCAGCCCGGCGATAACCGGTATGTAGACGTGAATGGCGATGGTGTTATTGACGAAAACGACAAGTTTGTGTTAGGTAACGGTTTCCCACGTTTAACGTTCGGCTTTACTTATAACATGACGTTCAAAGGTTTCGACTTTAACCTGTTTTTACAGGGTGTTGGCAAACGCAGCATGTTTGTAAGGGGCGAGCAGGTTGAGCCTTTCCACGTTAACTATTCGCAGGTTATTTACCAGCACCAGCTTGATTACTGGACACCGCAAAACCCCAATGCCCGGTACCCGCGCCTTGCGGCAAGCGGCAGCCAGTCTAACGAGAACAACTTCCGCCGGGGCTCTGATATGTACTTGTTTGATGGTTCATACCTGAGGGTTAAAAACGTACAAATAGGTTATACTTTACCCGTGGGTGTGGCCAAAACAATTGGCATGCGCAAAGTTAGGGCATACCTTACCGGGCAAAACGTGCTTACTTTCTCTGGTATGAAGTTTATCGATCCTGAGTCGACAGAATTAGGGGGTAATGTGAGTGCGGGTGGTGCAAACAGCGGCAGATCGTACCCGTTGCCTGTTTATTATGGTTTTGGTATTGATATAACCCTTTAATCTATACAAACATGAAAAAATTTAATATCAACAAAATAGGGGTTGCGTTATTACTGGCATTAAGTTTATCGGCCTGCAAGAAACTTGACCTTGCGCCCGAAAACAGGTTTACCGATGCCAACTACTGGACAACAACCGATAAAGCAAATAACGTTTTAAACACAGCTTATACACAAATATCAAATAGCGGGTATTTCTTTTCGCAGGAAGCGCTTTCTGACAATGCGTATATGGGCCGTGGCGATGCTTTTAATGCAGCATCGTTGGCCGCGGGCACTTACGACGCGTCATTAGGCCGTTTTAAAAGCGAATGGTACGACCATTACAACGGCATAAAAACCTGTAACATTTTCCTTGAAAATGTTGACCGCGTTACCGCTATGGATGCCGGGTTAAAAGCGCGCATGAAGGCCGAAGCGAGGTTTATACGCGCATGGCATTACTTTTTGCTGGAGACCTGGTGGGGCGATGTGCCGCTGATTGAGAAAGACCTTACCATTGACGAAGCGAAGACCATTTCGCGCACGCCAAAGGCACAGGTAGTTGATTTTGTATTGAAAGAACTTGATGCGGCTGCTGCCGACCTGCCGGTAAACACGGCTTTGGCGGATGCCGACAGGGGTCGCGTAACCAAGGGCGCTGCTATTGCCTTAAAGGCACGGGTGCTGCTTTACGAGAGCCGCTGGGCTGATGTTGTCACCGAATGCGAAAAGCTGATCGGTAAAACTGACAATGGCACTTACGCGCTGTTCCCATCGTACGAAGGTTTGTTTTTGCCGCAGAACGAGTATAACAGCGAGGTAATGTTCGATCTGCAATACCTGCCGCCTTCAGTGGGCAGCCGCTCGTATACCGAGTTCAGGGATCTGGCACCTTTATCAGTAGGCGGAAGGCTCAACGCCGTAGCGCCAACACAGGAACTGGTAGACAGCTACCTGATGCTGAACGGCAAAAAACCGGGCGATTCGGGCTCAGGATATGACGAGAACAACCCGTATGTTGACCGCGACCCGCGTTTAACTTACACCGTTGTATATCATCTGTACAAATGGAAAAAGCCGGATAACAGCATACAAACTATTTACACTAAACCAGGTTCAGACCCGGATCAGGAGCATCACTTTGATGAATATGCGCCTGGAGCGATTACCTCGCCAACCGGTTATTATACCCGTAAATACTATGACCCTACATCAACACCTGCCGATTTTGGTTCGGGCCTTAATTTAATACTCATCCGTTATGCAGATGTGCTGTTAATGTATGCCGAAGCAAAAATGGAACTTGGACAGCTTGATGCAGGCGTTTGGGATAAAACTATAAAACCAATACGTGCACGTGCGGGCTTTACCGATGCTGCCGCGCTTAACTTCCCGGCCGTTGGTGCTTCTGAGTTACGTGAGATAGTGCGTAACGAACGCCGCAGCGAGTTTGCCATGGAAGGCCTGCGCATATTTGACATACGCCGCTGGAAAATTGCCGACGACGTGTTGAATGGCTGGGCGCATGGCGCTAAGTTTGGCCCTGCCGGTGTAGATGGCGGTTATATACGCGCTAACCTGCGCACGTTTGATGCAAGCAAAAATTATTTATGGCCGATACCGAGGGACGAACGGGCTATTAACCCCAACCTTACTCAAAACCCGGGCTGGTAATTCATTAAATATTTATAAAAAATTATAATTTATTAAGATCATGAAAAATATTTTTTACTGCCTGGTTGCAGGTATAGTAGCGCTGATGTCTGTATCGGGCTGCAAAAAAGATAAAACAATAGGTAACACAAATGTATCTGCGGTTAGCAATTTGTTTTTACCCGAAGACGGTAAATACATTAAGATAGCGTCGGGCGCATCAGGCTCTGTTTCGTTTGAATGGGAGCAGGCCCGCGCAGAAGATAATGGGTTGGTTTTATATGAAGTGGTATTCGATAAAGAGGGCGGCGATTTTTCACAGCCCCTTTATTCGGTGCCATCAGATGGTAACGGCTTGTACAACAAGCTCACCGCATCGTTCAGCGACTTGAACAAAATTGCTACCCTGGCTGGTGTAAAGCCACAGGAATCGGGCAAGGTTATCTGGACAGTACGTTCATCAAAAGGTATTAACGCCGTAGCTTCTACCCAGAAACGAGTGGTTGAAATTGAGCGCCCTGCCGGCTTTACCGAAATTCCAACCGAACTGTTTATAACAGGTACTGCAACCGAAGGCGGCGATGACCTGAGCAAAGCCATCAAAATGAAACAAACCGCTCCCGGTAAGTTTGAGGCGTTCACTTCGTTAAAAGCAGGTAGCTTCCATTTTGCTGACCGTACTACCGGTACACCGTCGACATTCTCGTATGATGGCGCGAAGCTTACAGAAGGCGGCAATACAGAGTTTACCGGCTCAACTAAAGTTGAAAGGATAGAAGTTGATATGAACGTGGCATCGTATAAAACTACCGAGGTTACCAACGTAGGTTTATGGTTCTCTGCGGATAACAAGATATGGTTCGACCTTACTTATGCAGGCAATGGCACCTGGGAGGCAAACGATAAATCAATTGTATTCCACCAGGAATCATGGGGCCGCGACGAACGTTACAAGTTCAGGTTTACGTTCAAAAATGCCGATGGCTCAACAACAACCCAGTATTACGGCAGTGCAAATGCTGATAACAGCGCGGCAAATGCAGGTACACCGCCAACTTACTATTACATGTTGCCGGTAAACAACTCGCAGTACGATTATACATTTAAGTTTAACCACGATTTTGATAATAAAACTGCTGACATTAAAGTAATATTCAACGCTACCGTTCCTCAGTATACACACACGGTAACCGGTAACTAATCAGTATTATAAAACTGGTTTGCAGGGCCTCACGGCCTTGCAAACTTAACATCGTTAAACTTTAGTTTATGAACAGCATCATCCAACATATAAAAAAAGTGGCTTTGGCCGGGCTTATCCCGGTTGTGCTTACTTCCTGCTTAAAGGACAAACCCTTCCCGCTTTATGGCAATAAGCCTACACCAGCGGTTGATTATACCTTTGCTGCTACGGCCGATTCGCTGCAGGAGAAAACTTACACCACATTCCTGTCTGCCAATGGTAATTATTTTGTGCAGAACAATGCCGGCAACACCAATTATAACTACTGGCCGCAGGCCCACACGCTTGATGTTTTTACCGACGCTTACTTGCGCACCAAGAACGATATTTACAAACAGCGCATGAAATCGTTATTGAATGGTACCCGCATTACCAATGGTAACAAATACCAGAACGAGTATTATGACGATATGGAGTGGCTGGCGCTTGCAAGCCTGCGTGCCTTTGAGGCAACCGGTGACAATGATTATATGAATGCCGCCAATATCTTATGGACCGACATAAAAACAGGCAAAAACGATAACCAGGGTGGTGGTATTGCCTGGAGAAAGTCGCAGCTCGACTATAAAAATACCCCGGCAAATGCGCCCGCTATAATTTTCGCGGCCCGCCTTTACCGCTTGCAGCACAATGCCGACGATCTGGCCATTGCCAAAGAATTGTACTCGTGGTTGAAAACCACCCTGGTTGACCCGGGCAGCGGCATAGTTTGGGATGGTATTAACGGCGACCATGACGGACAGATCAGCAAAAATAAATTTACTTATAACCAGGGTACGTTTATCGGCGCCGCGCTTGAGCTATATAACGTTACCGGCGATGCCGCTTATTTAGCCGACGCTGTACGCACGGCATCAGCTACCATAAAAGACCTGGATATTGCACCCGGAGGCCTGTTGAGAAACGAAGGCCAGGGCGACGGTGGTTTGTTTAAAGGTATTTTGGTACGGTACTTAACCTTGCTTACCCTTAAAGATGACGTTGCTGCCGCCGACCGCGAAGCCTACGCCAAATTTTTAAAATATAATGCCGAAACCTTATTTGTAAAAGGGATAAGCAGGCCCGACCTTATGGTTAGCCCCGACTGGAAATCAAAACCATCGGGCACTACAGACCTCACCACGCAAATAAGCGGGGTTACGATGATGGAAGCCGCAGCCACGTTAAAAGCAGCCGGCAAATTTTAAACACAGAGAGTTGGATCTTCCGGGCTATATTTGTCCGGAAGATTTTTTTATTTACCTATTTATGAATATGAAGAGAAGGCAATTTATTGGGAGTACCACGGTATTGGGTGCCGGTGTTTTAATGAGCAAATTTTCGTTAGCGGCTAAGCCCGCTTTTCCTGTGGTAAGGGTACCCGTATCACAGCGCAGGTTTAAAAGTGTATCGGTTGAAAAAGCGATAGCCGAATTTAAATCGAAAGTTAAAAACCCCGAACTGGGATGGCTTTTCGAAAATTGTTTCCCAAACACGCTGGACACAACGGTTACCTATAAGCTTGTCAATAATAAGCCCGATACCTATGTAATTACCGGCGATATCGACGCCATGTGGCTGCGCGACAGCAGTGCGCAGGTTTGGCCTTACATTGCTTTTATAAATAAAGATGCCGACCTTAAAAAACTGGTTGCAGGCGTAATAAACCGCCAGGTAACGTGTATCCTGCGCGACCCATATGCCAACGCCTTTTATGATGACCCTAACAAAGTAGGTGAGTGGAAGGATGATGTCACCGACATGAAACCCGGCCTGCACGAACGCAAATGGGAGATCGACTCGCTTTGTTACCCTATACGCCTGGCCTATAAATACTGGAAACTCACCGGCGATACATCGCCTTTTGATACCCGGTGGAAAACCGCCATACAAAGCATCCTGAAAACATTTAAAGAGCAGCAGCGTAAAGAAAACGACGGGCCATACTCGTTTCAGCGCAGAACATCGTGGGCTACCGATGGTGTGCCTATGAACGGCTATGGTTACCCGGTTAAACCAAATGGCCTTATCTGCTCGGCGTTCCGCCCCAGTGATGATGCTACCATTTACTCGTACCTGGTGCCGTCAAACTTCTTCGCGGTAACCAGCTTAAAACAGGCATCAGAAATGGTGAAAAGTATCTCAAAGGACGATGCTTTAGCCGCCGAATTACTTGCACTTGCAAACGAGGTTGACGCCGCGCTGCAAAAAAATGCTGTAATAGACCACCCGGATTACGGAAAAATATACGCTTACGAGGTGAATGGTTTTGGCAGTTACAACCTGATGGACGATGCCAACGTGCCGAGTTTATTAGGCATGCCATACCTTGATGCCGTAAAAAACACCGATCCCGTTTATATCAATACTCGCAAGATGTTATTGTCGTTAAACAACCCTTTCTTTTTTAAGGGCACGGCAGGCGAGGGGATTGGCGGGCCGCATATCGGCAAGGATATGATATGGCCTATAAGCATCATCATACGCGCTATAACCAGTAACAACGATGCCGAAATAAAGGAATGTATTGAAACGCTGCGCAAAACGCACGGCGGTACAGGTTTTATGCACGAGTCGTTCCATAAAAACGATCCTACAAAATTTACCCGTAAGTGGTTTGCCTGGGCTAACACTCTTTTTGGCGAGTTACTCTGGGAAACTTATACGCAAAAGCCTCAACTGTTAGGTTAAACTAATTGAGTTTGTATATTTACCAAACTTTATAACTGTAACATTAACATCTATTCATGAAAAACATTTTAAAGACCGTTTGCCTGATGGCAGGGGTATTTGCGAATAGCTTTGCCCATGCACAAGCTACAAAGGCGCCCGCTTATCCGCTGATTACGCACAATACCTATTTTAGCGTGTGGTCGTTTTTTGACGACCTGAACGAATCTACCACCCGCCACTGGACGGGCAAAAACCAATCGATGTTGGGATTGATAAAAGTAGATGGCGAAACGTACAGGTTTATGGGTAAAATGCCGGTAAGTTACAGAACTTTAGTGCCCGATGGCGAAACAAAGCCATATACCGCAAAATATACCGAAAGCAAACCGGCAGACGGGTGGGAAGCAACCGATTTTAACGATAAAGCCTGGAAAACGGGTACGGCACCATTTGGCGACGACCCCAAGATGGCCAAAACACTTTGGAAATCCCGCGACCTGTGGGTGCGCCGTACCTTCATTTATAAAAAGTCGGAGCCGATAAGTAAGCTTATATTGAGATTACGTCATGACGACGATGCTGAAGTTTACCTTAACGGAGAAAAAATAGCGGTAGGGCCCGGCGCCAATGGCGACCTGCTGCCGGTTGATATAAAAGGCGACGTTGCAGATAAGCTAAAGGATGGCGAGAACGTGCTGGCTATGCATTGCGTTAACACAGGCGGCGGTGCATGGCTGGATGCCGGTTTCGCCGATGAGTTAAAACCGGTGATCAATAAGGATGTCAAAACAGCTAAGCAAACCGGCGTTACCATTAACGCTACACAAACCATATATACCTTTAAATGTGGCGACGCCGATCTTAAACTAACATTTACATCGCCGTTGCTGATGGATAACCTTAACCTGCTCTCGAGGCCGGTAACGTATATCACGTACAGCGTAAAGGCAAATGACAATAAAGCGCACGACGTAAAGGTTTACTTTGGCGCATCGGCAGATCTGGCGCGTAATAAACCTACCCAACCTGTTATAGCGCAGCGGTATATACAAAAACAGCTATCTGTTTTAAAGGTTGGTACAAAAGAACAGCCGGTATTACAAAAGAAAGGCGATGACCTGCGTATAGATTGGGGCTACCTGTACGTTGCGGCCCCGGCAGCTGCAAATGCTACGCAGTTTATCAGTAACGATATGCAGACTGCTGGGGCGTTTACGAGTAAATCCATGCCGGCTACAACCGTAGGCGGCGAGGGGGCGTTTTTAAACACGGTTATCCCGTTTGGCAGGGTTGGCAGTGCCGCTGTCGAAAAATTTATCGAACTAGGGTATGATGATGGTTTTTCGGTTCAATACTTTGGTAAAAACCTGAGGCCGTGGTGGAATAAAGAAGGTAAAAAAACCATATTGGGCGAGCTGAAGCAAGCGGCTGTCGATTACAGAACGGTAATTGCTAAATGTAAGGCCTTTGACGATGCTATGAATGTGAAGGCATCTGCAGCGGGTGGTTTAGAATATGCCAAGCTTTGCGCCATTGCTTACAGGCAAGCTATTGCCGCACATATGTTAACCCAAAGCCCTAAAGGCGAAATCCTGTGGCTATCTAAAGAGAATTTTAGCGGCGGTTTCATCAATACTGTTGATGTTACTTATCCATCGGCGCCGTTGTTCTTAATTTATAACCCAAAGCTTGCCGAAGGTATGCTGAACGGTATTTTCGAATTTAGTGAAACAGGTAAATTCAAACACCCTTTCGCCGCGCATGACTTGGGGACGTACCCCTTTGCAAACGGACAAACTTACGGCGAAGGTATGCCGGTAGAGGAATCTGGTAACATGCTGCTGCTGGTTGCTGCCATTGCAAAGGCCGAGGGTAATGCCAATTATGCCAAAAAGCACTGGGCAACTTTAACCACCTGGACAAATTACCTGATCAAAGAGGGCCTTGACCCGGCAAACCAGCTTTGTACCGACGATTTTGCGGGGCACCTGGCACGTAATGCCAACTTATCGTTAAAAGCCATCAACGGCATTGGCGCTTACGCTATGCTGGCAGATATGCTTGGCTATAAAGCTATCGCTGCAAAATACCATACTATAGCAAAGGATTTTGTAGCTAAATGGATGCAAATGGCCGATGCCGGCGACCACTACTCGCTGGTGTTTGAAAAGCCCGATACCTGGAGCCAGAAATATAACCTGGTTTGGGATAAACTGTTAGGATTGAAACTGTTCCCTAAATCGGTTTACGAAAAAGAGATAAAATACTACCTTACCAAACAAAACGAATACGGCTTGCCGCTGGATAGCCGCAAAACGTACACAAAGTCCGACTGGATAGTATGGACAGCGACATTAGCGGATAATGCCAATGATTTTAAAGCCTTGACAGACCCTATCTATAAATACGCTACCGAAACATCGTCGCGCGTACCTATCAGCGACTGGCACGAAACCACCAACGGCAAACAGGTGGGTTTCCAGGCGCGCAGTGTGGTGGGCGGCTATTTTATGAAAGTGTTGGAACAGCAATGGCTTAAAAAGTAATTTACTATTGAGCGTAAACGAAGCGCCTGCCGGTACTAAATGATAACAGTACCGCAGGCGCTTCGTCGCGTTTTATACAAGTGTTACTTATGATAAGCCTTTAACAGGTCTTCTACCAAAATGCCATTGATGGTTGTACCGGTAAGGTTGCAATCGCTTATGGCAACGCCGCTTAAATCACAATTTGTTACAGTGCTGCCCGCCAGGTAGCAATCATCGAATTTGAGCGGACGTTGCCTGGCGTTAGCGTCATAATTCGGGTGCCCTTCGGGGGGTAACCCTATGCTGTGGATATATGCCCCGCCCAATTGCGCGTAACAGATTTCCAGGTCGCTAAGGTTGGCATCAAATATTTTCATGTTGGTAGCCGAAACGTCGTTCATCTGTAAGCCATTAAGGCATGCCGTTTTAATTGTGGAGTTCTCCAGCATGGCCTCGCGCACGTTGAGCTGTTTTGCAGTGTTGATGATCTCTATCAATTTCATATTTATATTATTGGATAATACAAATCTGCATAAACTTATCAACCTGCGTAAGGTGCTTTTGCGTCAAAGAAGGGGTATAAAGCGACAAACACATCATCATTCTCCCCAGGCGGTGATAACCAGGTTTCGGTTGCCGCCGTGGTTGCGATGCTCGCATAAGTAGATACCCTGCCAGGTACCCAGCGCCAACCTTCCATTACGAACAGGGATCTGTACCGAGCAACCCAGCATAGCAGCTTTTAAATGCGCGGGCATATCATCCGGGCCCTCATCATCGTGCCGATAGTCCGGATCATTCTCGGGAACGGCCTTGTTGAAATACATTTCGAAATCCTGACGTACAGTAGGGTCGGCATTTTCGTTGATACATAAAGCTGCCGAAGTATGTTGTATAAATACCTGGCATATACCGGTTTTGATCTCGCTTAGCTGTGGGATGGCGTTTACTACGTCGGCTGTAATGATATGAAAACCGCGCCGGCGCTGTTTCAGTTGCGTTATTTGCTGAAATATTTTCATGGGTTGATGTCTTTAGCTGATAGTAATACAAGTATCTGACACACAAGTTCGGTAAACAGGTTTAAAATAGTGATTTTGGCATACTACATATGTAGTATTTTATTACCTAATCTGTTGATTATCATAAATATTATTTATATATACATCATATTTATACAAAACAGAATATGAAGCGTATCCCCCTGGTCGTGATGTTCGTCGTTTTTCTTACCATTGGTGCATCGTCACAAACAACAAGGCAGCTCATCGATTCGGCCCGCGTAAACAAAACAACCAATTTCGCTAAGGTTGTCAAATTTGCAACACGCGCTTATGAGCAGGCCAGGGCCGAAAATCAAATAAAGTTACAAGGCGAAGCTGCCTTTATGATAGGCATGGGCAATTACCTTTCTGGCAACCACGATAAAACGTTACGCTGGTATATCGAAGCCGAAAAACTTTATCAGGCTGCAGATTTTACCGACGGGCTGGCCGAGCTATACTCGGACATGGGGATACTATACCTGCGTTTGAAAAAGATGAAGGAAGCCGATGAGATCAGCCAAAAAGCAATTAGCTACGCTTTGCGAACCAAAAATAAACAGCGGCTGTCCGCGGCAATAAATAACAGGGGGTTGATGTTTTTAGATGGCGGCAAAATGGACAGTGCCATTACTTACTTCAGCAAAAGTTATGCTATCTACAAAGTTATTAAAGACAAAGTTGGTATGGCGTATGCGTTAGACTATATGGCTTCGGCATTATCCGAAAAAGGGCAATATGGCCCGGCGCTGTCTGCCATGAACGAGAGCAAGCAGCTGCGCGCCGGTGTAGGCGATAAAACGGGAGAGGCCATAGCCGTAAATAATATAGGTGAGCTTTATCTAAAAATAAATAAGCCTGCCGAGGCTTCTCCTTATTTTATAGAAGCGGGAAAAAAGGCGCATGCGCTTAAATACGCCGCCCTTGAAACATATACTTACAGCCAGCTGGCTGTAAGTTATAAAATGCAGGGAAAGTATAAAGAAGCTTTTGAAGCGCAGACAACTTACCTTGAGCTTACCCAGCAAGAACTGGACGCGAAGCGTAATAAAGACATTGAGGAGTTACAAACTAAATATGCTACCGACAAGAAAGAACAGGAGAACAAGCTGCTTTTAGCTAAAGCAAGAGAACAAAAGGCTGAGTTAAGCCGTAACCGGGTTGGTATATACGCCTTGTTGGCCACTATTATATTTTTAGCTATAATATTTTACCTGGTTTACAACCGCTACCGCATTAAACAACAGGCGCGCTTTCGCGAGGCGATGCTTGAGGAGGAACATTTGCGCACGCAAGCTATTATGGATGCCGAAGAGAACGAACGCCAGCGCCTTGCCCGTGAATTGCACGATGGTATAGGTCAAATGCTTTGCAGCGCCCGTATGCAGCTGGAATATTCACAATTAGATGATGGCCCGGCGGATGAAGATAATGCCGCCCTGCAGATGCTGGATGACTCTATAAAAGAGGTGCGCGACCTGTCGCATAGTATGATGCCGCCTTATATCCTCAACAAAAATCTGAGGGAGGCCATTGAGGAGTTTATACACAGGCTTAATAATAAAGACCTGGTTAACATTTATACCGAATGGGTGAACACGGATAGCATGTCGATAGATAAAACCACTACACTGATGTTATACCGAAGCGTGCAGGAGATCATATCCAACATATTTAAGCACGCCCGGGCAAAAAATATTCATATCGAGTTGGTAAACCACGATACCGAACTTACCCTGATGATCGTGGACGATGGGGTAGGCTTTGACAAGGATAGCCTTTTGAAGACCAACAAAGGGCTGGGATTAAAGAATATCGAATCGCGCGTGGCGTACATCGGCGGCAGTTTGGCTATTGATGCTACGCCGGGCAAGGGGGTAACCTACGTTATCGAACTGCCATTGTTAAGCGTAGCCTCGTAAGCAAATAATAGGCTGTTCAATATATCGCAAACAAAACCGCCGATGCGATTGCTTTAAGTAAAAAACAGCTATGGACATTCAAATAAAGCCTGCAGAACTATACCGCGATAATGTTATCGCCTTGCTAACCACCGAGAAGCTGCCAACAAGCGATCTTGCTGTTATGCTCAGTAACTTTTTTGTGGCAGTGAATAATGGAGAAGTAATAGGTGTTGGCGGCTTGGAAACTTATGGTGCTTATGGGTTATTACGTTCTGTCGCTACCGCAAGGGCGTGGCGCGGGCAGGGCATCGCGTCGCAATTGCTTAATAAAATAGAAGCGCTCGCCGCTGATTTGGGCCTTAAAGCGATATACCTTTTCACCGAAAGTTCCCGGGATTATTTTGAAACAAAGGGTTACGAACATATTGCCCGTATGGATATCCCCGAAGAAGTAAAAGGCTCATCTGAGTTTGCACATATTTGCCCCGAATCGGCAACGGCTATGCAAAAATCGTTGTAACGCTCTTGAAGTATTTTTGAAATAACCCGTTCCATTTTTTTGTAACTTATGTGACTGTCAGTAGTCTATACGTTATGAAAAAGAAAGAAACCTTTAGCATTCATGGCAAAAACCTGGTTAATAAGATCAAGGAACTTATTGAAGAAGGTAACATCACCAGTATTACCATAAGCGATAAAAATGGAAAGGAACTTATGACGTTCCCTTTATCGGTAGGGGTTGTTGCGGCAGTTATTGCTCCCGTGCTTGCGGCAGTTGGCGCGCTTGCTTTATTTGTTGGCGAATGCAGCCTGACCGTAGAACGCGAGGAGAACGAGGGGGATGAAGAGATAGGGTAAGCCCTTTATCACGCAGTTTTAAGCGTGACTGTAAACGCCGAACCTTCGCCTTGCTTGCTGGTAACCTGTATGCTACCGTGGTTTACCTCAGCAAACTCTTTGCATAATAAAAGCCCAAGGCCAGTGCCGCTTTCGTTACCTGTGCCGCGCGTGCTTACATTATTAAGATTAAATATCCCCTTTATTTTATCAGCAGGTATGCCTATACCTTTATCTGTAACTGTAATTGCTGTGAGCCCATTTTCTGACGCGGCCGTTATGGTAACGTCGCTCCCAACCTCGCTGAACTTTATAGCGTTTGAAAGCAGGTTACGGATAATAAATTCCAGGTGATCTGCATCGGCAAGTACTTTAACATCATCTGCAACATCGCTTTGAATATGAATTCCTTTGCCTGCAGCAACGCCCGAAAGAAACAACACTGAACGTTTGATCAATGGGGCAATAAAAAAATGAGTTTGATTAAGCTGGATGCCTTTGATTTGCATTTGCCCCCACCTAAGCAGGCTGTCAAGCGTATCTAAAGATGCCCTGGTATTTATTTCCAGCCGATGCAGCATGGCCCTGCGTTGTTCGGGCTCAAGGTCATCGTCTATTATCTCGAGCAGGTTGATAACTGATATAAAGGGCGAACGAAGGTCGTGCCCCAATACCGAGAACAGTTTGTCTTTCACCGTGTTCGACTCCTGTAATTCGGCGTTGGTTTTATTAAGCAGCAGGTTTAGTCGCCTGGTTTTAAAATAGTAAAATATCACCACCAAAAGTATAACCAATACACCCGCAATAACAGCATATGCTATATTTTGCTCCAACTTATTTTTGTTGTTTGCAAAGCGCAGTTCCTGCACACGCGCCTTAGATTGGTTTAACTCGTAGGCGTTTTGCAGACTTACAATTTGTTTTGACATTTTCTTATAAAAGAAAGTGTCGGCCAGTTGCAGCTGTTTTGTGCGGGCCTCGTAAGCTTGTTTATAGTTTTGCTGAGATTTGTAAATATCGGCGATGGCATTTAAATCGGCTATTTGCTCATTATAGGTACCTTTACTTTTAGATAGCTTATAGGCCTGCTGCCAGTAATATAACGCATTTTTAGGATCCGCCTTTCCGTACGTGGTTGCCAAACCTGTTAACGTTTGAATCTGACGGATGTAGTTATTGATCTTCCTGGCTTTTTCCAGTGCCGATTTCTGCAGTTTTATTGACGTTTGCCTATCGCCGGCCTTCGCGTAAACAGATGCAAGCGTATTGGTAAGCGTAATATTCAGCCCCTGATACTGCGGAACGTTGCTTTGTTTTATCCCTTTTAACAAATAAGCCTTTGCTTCATCAAGCCTGCCGGTTTCGCGAAAAGCCGAGGCAATATCATTAAACAAGTTTAAGGATAAGTTAGAAAAAGGCAATTTGTTGTTTAAACCCTCGGCAACTTTATAATACCTGATAGCTTCAGTATATTTTTTTTGCGCGGCAAATGCTTCGCCGAGGGTAATATAGCTTTCCATTTGCCCCGCCAGGTTACCATTATGCTGGCTAAGGTCAAGGGCTTGTAGAAAATAGCCGATGGCCTTATCATACTGCCCGTTGCGTATCTCAACCACGCCAAGTCGTATGTTTTCTGTAGCCATTCCCGTGGTGTGGCCAATTTGCTTGTATAATTTAAGCGCGTCCAGATATTTGGTACGCGAACTGTCAAATTGCCCAACATTGTCGGCTATCATGCCTAACTGGTTAAGCATTAAAGCTTGCCCGCGCAAATTTTTTAAGCGTTTGGCAACCTCAAGGCCCAGGTTAGCAAAGTAAGTTGCCGAGTCGGGTTTATCATAACGGTAACGCAACACCAGCTTATTGTAGTAATCAATGGTATCGTCCGGCTTGGCAGGCACGGGTTGCGAGCGTGAAATGCATGACACTGTTAAAAACAGTATTGATAAAATAATACTGGTAAAACGGCTTGCAGAGATTTGCAAATGCACCTTCAATGTTATAGCTGTTGGGGAATAGAAACTCAAACGGTCTCAAATATAATATTTTGGATTTTTTTTACCCGATATCATACTCAAAAGTGACAAATGTTTGATTAAAAGCTGCGGCGAAATCAGACGTCCGCATGATGCTATTTTGTAAAAAAAATCTTAATTTCACGCAAACAACTTAGCGGAAGTTTTGTCATAACAATATAATCTTAAAGCAATATGGTAATTTTAAAAGTTGGTACTGAAAATGAACCTGAAAAGCAGGTTGAAATAGTTACAGAACGAGGTGTTTGGGGAAGCGGAGCCTATAAAATTTTTGCCGCGAAATTTTTGAACAGGCTGTCTCATAAAGAAATACCCAACGAACCTACTGATAAAAATGACCCGAACTTTTTGGGCGAAATAAGCATAGATAAGGAACGGGAAAAATGGGAATACAAAGGCACTAAGCTTAAAATACCCGAACTGAAAAAAATTGTAGATTTTATATTTGATTACAAAGCACCCGACACCGTTTACTAAGCATTTAAAAAGAAAACCTATAGATTGATGCGGTTATTTGTGTTTTAAACGTTTACACAGATAACCGCAATTTTTATTTGTCGATGTCATTCTGATCAATATAAGCGCTATCCAGGTAAAACAGCTGCGCGCTGTCATCCGCAGTTGAAAATATGGAAACGATTAATTTATAGCGCGGGTTATAATCCTGTATACCCCGGGCTTCCTGCCAGGCGTTTATACCGCCCGAAACTTCGGTAGCAAACAGTTTTTGTTTGGCAGTATCGTTGGCCATGAACGTCGTAGGTGGTACCATGAGTATTGGCATAGTAACCGGCGGCATCAAGCCCTTAGCGTCGATAAAGTACTGGTAATTCACCTGCATTTTCATCTCGAAGGATGCATCATCAGCTGCATCTGTTAATGCTTTCATAAATAGTTCAAGGTATTTTTCTAAACTGAGTTTAGTGGTGCCTTTATTCAGACTGGCAATATTTAATTCTACACCCGTCCAGGATAGCCCGGGAGAGAGTTTTTGGCTGGGGATTGCACCTTTAATATCATAAATAAATTTATTGTCGGTTTTAAAAAAACCACCGGTTGGTTTGGGCAACAAATTTTTGTTACGGCAAATGCCGACCGTGCTGCAAAGGTTTTGTGTCTGTATGGCATTAAATGATCCAAACCTCATCAACCTGCCCTTACGATCGCCCAAAGTATCAGCAAACTGTAAAGCCCCGATACCCGATGAGTAGGTATAGCTCTTAGAAATAATTTCCTCTGTATCTAAAGTTTTGGCGAGGGTTGCGTGGTATCCCTCTATGATCACCTGCGGCAGTTCGACCTGTTTGGGGGCTTTTTTGTCCGCGTATACCGTTACCATTAGCCTGTTATCATCCCCGGTATCTGCTGAGGTCTCTTGAATGCCAAACACATTGGAGTTATCAAACGAGGTAGTTGCCGCTATAGCTGGCTCGGCTCGCCGCACCTGTAAAGATTTTTTTACATTTGTGATCAATTGGGTGAAGGAAATTAGAGCCTGAAGCGCGATTTTATAGTTTATACTATCCGTTTTCGTAGCGGGCTTTATTTTTCGCAACGCGTTCTTCAGGTCGGTTTTTATCGATGGATATACGCTTGCAAATTGTGCCAGGCTTTCAAACAGGTCGCTTGAACCTGAAACGGCAGCGTTAGCAGGTAACGTTTTTTCATTAACAAACAGTTGAGCGGTGATCACATCCTGCGCAACCGTTTGCGATGCGTATTCACAGTTATAATTCCATAACAGGGCTGACGGAATGGTTACCGCGTCATCTTCACAAGTTTTTTCGTTTACCTGCGATACCAGCGTGGGCAGTGTTGGATATTCGCGAATAACAACGGGTATATCTGCATCAAATGCGGGCGAGGGCTCGGAAAGTAATAGGGTAAGTATGATATTCGAACCTTTGTCTGTTGTGTAATCGACCTGTGTTGGCCTGAATTTAGCGCTAAAGGACAAGTGTGTTTGCTGCGCCGGACTTTTCAGGTCTATCGCAAAGGATAAAAATGACTGTGCTTTACAATAGGCCTCCGGACTTAGTTTTATTGAAGCGCTATGGGTTTTCAGGCCCGATTTTTTATACGGAATTGACACGGGCGTTACATCGCCTAAAAGTTTAACTATGCCTGTATCGCCGTTTACGGCAGCAGACACATCATATTGTACTACGGCGGTTGTTGAATAAAAATTATACAACCGATCGTTTAATAGTTTAGTAAGGCAGGCAACTGCATCATCAAGGTTTGCGGTCTGTCCGGCAATTATCGGCGAAAGCTGGTTAACCAACCCACTGATAATACCCTTTTTAGCCTGTGCTATATCGTTCAGCAGGTCTCCATGCTCCGGACTCTGCAGTTTATATAATGCGCTACAAGCGAAAACCTGTTTGATATGTGTTGGGGTAAACAGGAAATCGATGCCCCGCAGCACTTCCCGCATCCACGTATCAATATCCACACCATCAAACCGCAGGTATTCGGGCGGGGTTTCCCAATTAATGCCGGTACCGGTTTTATACGGGCGTATGGGTGTGCTGCTGTTGGTAACAAGGGTTGTTGATAGCGGCGCCGGTGCTATGGCCATCGCCGTACCTGCTATAATGTTATAAAATATTCCTTTGCCTGTATTATTGTTTGCCACGCGTATCACCCATAACTGGTTTAAGTTGTTACTGCCGGAATGACTGATGCCGGTTGCAAGTTTTAAACGGCAGTCATCGTTTTTAAAAACCAATTCGAATTGTTTGGCAAAGCTAACCAGGCCTGTACCAATGTATGGCGATATAGGTGTAACAGCAGGTAGGGCAGGCAAGCCGGTTTCTGTATCCACACTTGTGATAGTAAGCGTAGTTTCTACTTCAAATACATTTTTTAAGTTGATGCCTTCGGTAAGTGCGAAGAAGACTGAGCGGCTAACCGGCGTTTTTAAAGTTAAGTTGCTATTGCTGGAGTTGATACATTGTTGCAGCCATGAAATTACGATATTGATAAATGCCAGCGTACTGGCGGTTTGCTGCCTTGAAAACGGATAGGTAATGGCAGGGGTGAGGCTGGTAAATAGTGAAAGATTAGTGACCGGTAATTTTTCGGTCGGTTTTTTCTTATCGGGTGCGTACTTCCATCTTAGCTGACGCCGGATATTTTGAAATATGATCAGGTCGTCCATCGCGTTTTGTATCCATTGCGGTATTTCCGTATCACTGCCGGATAAAGCGGTGGCTGATTGGTAACGACTGATATCGAACGAGAAAACAATTTGTAATTGCGGAACAATATCCGCACGGCGAAACTTATACTTCACAAACGTAGAAGGCCATTTATTAAAGCCAATAATATCGGGGATACTCGCTGGCGCTTTGTGCTTTAATGAAAAGGTGTCGCCGCCAGTGTTTGTAGATAAGCTCATTATAAAAAGTGTAAGGTTTAAGGCATTAAGGTAGGCAAAATCTGCCGAATAACAATAGATATGTATTTACATTAAAACACGCCTTAAACCTTAAACTTAACACTTAATGATGACGGATCGCTTTAGCCGTTATAAGCATCTTCTATACCTTTAACATCCAGCTTCACCATTTGCATCATGGCCTGCATAACACGGCCGGCCTTTTCCTTGTCGTTATCGCCCAGGTACTTTATCAATACAGACGGTGTTACCTGCCAGGAAAGCCCGAACTTGTCTTTTAACCAGCCACAAGCTACTTCCTGGCCGCCTGCGGTTAGTTTTTCCCAATAATAATCAACTTCCTCCTGTGTTTGGCAATCTATAACAAATGATACAGCCTCGGTAAACTTATATTGCGGGCCTCCGTTCATGCCGGTAAATTCCTGGCCATTTAAAGTGAATGACGCTGTCATAACGGCCCCTTCCGGCCCGGGGCCTGCCTTTGAATACCTGAGGACGTTATTTACGCTAAAATTTTTGAACACGGTTTGATAAAATTCCATAGCCTCTTCCAGGTTGTTATCAAACCACAAAAATGGGGTTATCTTATTCATGACGTTTTATTTTGTTGTTTATTTACACAAAGTTATCCTGTCATCTAACATCCCGAAAGGGGCAAATACGACCAACTTGGGGGTGTATGCCGACTAAAGCCATGTAAATGGATCGCCGGATGGTACGTGCTGTACCTTCAAATCTGTAAGTTTTGGCTGCAACCAATCAACAAAATAATCCATGCCGGGGTCTTCACTCATATTATGACCAAGTATGATCAAAGAGATCTTTGAGCCTAACAGGCGGGCGTCGCGTATATATTCGGCGGTTTCCCACTCAGATAATTCGCCAACAATAAGCACGTCTGGTTTTTGATTTATCGCGACACTTACCTGCATTTGCCCGCCCGGCGCGCCCGGTAAATAAGTTACCCGGCTGCAGTATTGGTTAAGATCACCTATAATGCGCAGGTGGGTGATACCTAATGATGTTTTAAGGTGTTTAACCAAAGCCGCTAAACTGGTTTGGGGGATGGTGATAGTTGGTGTGTTGGTTGTAAAGTAGGGGAGCCAGTTTAACTTCTTCATAGCCCCGTATAACATTGCATCCGGTTTTAAACTGTGAATATAATCATGGCAGCGCCAAACCGTAGTGTGCTGTGCCTTTAACAAAGCTTGTTTTTGCCTCGCCAAATCGTTATTGTTAACCCAATTGATATCATCACGGTGATTATAAAAGGTTGGTTCGTGCGCTATAATGAAGTTGGCGCCAAGCTTTGCGGCCTCTTTTATCACCTCCACTGTAGCAAACATGGTGGTTACAATGCCCGTGACGATCAAGCCCGGCTCACCCGATTTAAGCGTATCAACCGTGCCCTTGATGGGTAACAGGTTCCCCTCTTTCATGATCAAGTCAATAATATTTTGTACCGTATACTGCTTTCGCGACGGCAATATCTTTGTAAAAGCCGGTGTTACTGAAGATAATGCCAGGCCGCCGACTGAGATAGCGGACGCTGTAATGAATTTCCGGCGATTGAGTGTGGTTTTGGCTGATCTTTTCATTTTGAAACGTGTTTATTGCAATTTATCAAATCGATGGAAATATGCAATACTGTAAAAGCCGGGGATACCATTTTGCCCGGCTTTTACACGCCCGCTGATCAGTGCCGCGCCATTAATGCCAAAGGGTGCCTACCAGGCCCAATACAATACCCATCCATAAGCCTATGATAAATACGATAAGGCTTATTGCATTAGCCAAAACCTTTTTCCAGGTGCCGGCAGTAAGCAGGTTTACGTAATAGTGAAACGCACCGCCTACTGCGCCGGCAAACGGAACAATAAGTAGTGGCCTAACCATCCATAACTTGCCCCATTCGGCGCGCGGGTGGTTAACGGGAAGTATAAATGTAAGGATCACGATCAATCCGATCCCCGCGCCAATTAACATGCGTTTGGTTAATATTGCCGCGTCAACTCGCTGTATTGAAATGTTTTTTTGTATCATAATGATTAAATGAATTAAGTTAAATATTTGTTCCCAATAATAAAAGTACTTTGTGTTGCAAAGTTATTGTGTTTTACTTTGAAATGCAAAGTGAAAATTAAATATTTTAGCTTGAATGCACGGGTAGGGCGGCGAGCCAAGCGCGGGTTTGATCGCAGCTTAAAAAGATAAGTCATGTAGTCGCGAAACACCCTTTTATTGTCATTAATGCACCTCACATGCGTGGCCTGCCAGCTTTTACCTTTGGCTTAAGCAAAAATTAAAACAGAACAATATGAGAAAGATCAGGATATTTGAACACATCTCGCTGGATGGCGTGATAGAACATGCCGGCGATTATACTTACGGCGCATGGACCATACCATACCGTACTCCTGCGGGTGCCGGTATGCTGCTTGAGGCTTATGGCCCAAATTTTGACTTGCTGCTTGGCCGCCGCACGTATGATATATTCAGCGGCTATTGGCCTACAGCCGGCGACTTTCCAATGGCAAACGCTATAAATGCCGCTAAAAAATATATTGTAACCCACCGGCCCCAAAGCCTGGAATGGGGGCCGGTACAAGGTTTGGGTGGAGATATCGCAGATACCATACGCGATCTTAAAGCTGCTGATGGCCCCGACCTGGCCGTAGTAGGGAGCTCGACGCTGACTTCAATATTGCTTGATCAAGGACTGACTGATGAAGTGGTGCTCATCACTTACCCGGTTTTATTGGGCAAGGGAAAACGGTTGTTTACAGAAGATTTCGACGCCCGTAAGCTCGAATTTGTAAGCTCGGTAAGTACCGCGACAGGTTTACTGTTAAATACTTATAAGCACATAGGTGCGCTAAAAGATTAAATATAACTCAATACAATGAAACAAAAGCCCATGTATACAAACATCGGGCTTTTGTATGCATATCTCTTAAGATACGGTTAGCAACCTTTGCGGGGGGCATGCTTATAAATTATTTTACCATCCCGTTCTGCATACTCGCCTGATACTATTGGATATGCATACTTAGGCGCATACGATACACTATGGCTTTTTATGATCATCCTGTCGTTGATCTTCAGGCTTTTTAGTTCTTGAGGTTCATCGTCAAATCTAAGAATATAGTCTTCGCCATTTATCCGGGCCATCACGCCGAAACCTAATAACGAGCCCGGCGGAAGGGAGAGAGAGGTTACAACAGCCTCCATGTTGGTATAATCTGTAATTTGCTTCCTTATTTTAGCCGCACCGGCATATACTTTTTTACCCGCGGGGGATGCTTCCCATTTTTTATACCTGATACCATCAGGCGAAGCCTCCCATTTTTTGCGGTCATCTCTATGAGAAGTTTCGTTTTTCATCTTACGATTGGCAAATACCATCCCGCTTACTATAACCAGCGGTAAGATCAGCGCATACATTACTTTTTTCATATTTTATGTGTTTATTTAATTGATACCACGAAGCTACCTGCATATCTTTCTATCTGAAGAACCGGGATTGTAAATAAAAATGTAAACTTTGTAAATAAAACTTAACACTATGGTTGATAGCCGAAACCTGCTTTCCGGAAATCGCAAATTCTTGTTCGGATTGTTGATACTCTTGTTCATTGCGGTAACAAGCCTGGCTTTTAGTATGGCAGGCAGCGACGATTTTGACCTTGCCCGGAGGGAAATTTTGCTGCGAAGGATAGGGCACGAACTGCTGCTCCAGTCGGGCGATAGCACATCAAGGGTGCTTCCGGTAAAAAAGGTCGCAGCCAATGAATACCAGATCAGTTTCGAAAACCGGTTCACTTTTCAACCAACCCTCGTGGTGAATACTATTAGCCGTGTGCTGGCTAATGATCCGCTCACAAGTGACTATGTTGTCAATATTTTAAACCGGGGCACCAACAGTGTGGCCTATGGATTCGCTGTATCTAAAAACAGGAAAGATGATATTGTACCGTGCAAAGGAAGAAAGCAACCCCGCGAATATTATGTGATCGACGTGAAATTTAAGCCAACGGGAGTAATTACAATAAAAAACGGATATGTTTTGGGCAGCCTGCCGATTTTAGCATTTGTTGGTTTTGTGTTCTTTAGGTCCCGAAAGCCGCGAAGAATATCTATTGATAATCAGCCAACTAATATGTTAACTTTAGGTGCAGGATTGTTTGATGCCACCAATCGTAAGCTTATCATAAATGGAAAATCGATAGACCTGACCGGGACTGAAACGCGTTTGCTGCGTATCTTCGCACTATCGCCAAATGAAACGATAGACAGGGGCCGGCTTCAAAAAGAGATATGGGAGGACGAAGGTGTTATTGTAGGCCGCAGCCTTGACATGTTTATCTCAAAACTCAGGAAAAAGCTTGAACCCGATCCTAATATCAATATTGTCGTTGTACGCGGCAAAGGGTATAAGTTGGAGGTTAGCGGTTGATAAGGATAGTAAAGCTGACATAAAACAAAAAAGCCCGATACGGGCATGTATCGGGCTTTGTACTCAGAGCGGGAATCGAACCCGCACTCCTTTAACGGGAACAGGATTTTAAGTCATGTTCCTTGCGGTTTCATCCGAGGCAAAACAGGCTTATTTATACTTTAAAAGCGTTTTTTGCATCAGATAAAACCGCATAATGTTGATAAAAACCGCTAAATGTTTCACCAATGTTTCACCCGTATTTCGTATCTTAGTATCAATAAATCAATAAGATATGGCTTCGATAAAAGTACGTTTGCGCGAACGTGAGAGCGCTAACGGTGAATATGCGATTATTATTCAAATTCTCAAAAACCGCAAAAAGTCGGTTATCACATTAGGGCATTCGGTCAAAGAAAGTGATTGGGATGCAAAAAACGCCAAGGTCAAAAAGTCGCACCCTAATTCAGCCTGGCTAAATAATTTAATCGCAAAACGCGTTAGCGAGGCAAACGACAAACTTATCCAGCTCGAAGTAAATAATACCGATACCTCCGTACATGTTATCAAACGCGCTGTAAAAGCGGCAAAGGATAACACGTTTTTCAAACAGGCAGATTTATATATTGCACGACTTGAAAAGGCCGGAAACTTCAATCGCGTTTCGGCAGAAAAGCCACGCGTGAAGCGCGTAAAAGAATTTCTGAATAACCGTGACGTACATTTCTCGGAAATCGATGTAACGTTCTTAAAAGACTTTAAAACATGGCTTAAAGGCACCCGCACGATTACAGAGCGCACAGCTGTCAATCATTGGGTGGTCATTCGTTCGATATACAATCAGGCGATAGCCGATAAACTGGTTGACCCTAAATATTACCCGTTCGGTAAGGGCGGGGTTATTATTAAGTTCCCTGACAGCAAGAAAAGCGGGTTAACACCTGCTGACATCGTTGCGCTGGAAAACGCTGAATTAAAAGACGAAGCTAACCACGCCCGCAATTTATGGCTGTTTGCTTTTTATTGTGGTGGGATGCGTGCGTCAGATGTCTTGCGCCTAAAATGGTCTGATTTTGAAGATGGTCGCCTTTATTACAAAATGGGCAAAAATGAGAAAGGTGGTTCTTTAAAGATAACCTCAAAGATTGAAGCGATATTATCTCAATACAAACGCGATAAGCCAAAGCATGATTTGGTATTTCCTGATTTAGAAAAGTTACCCGACCTTAACGATAAATCAGCAACGCAGGCTTATATTAAAGTCCGCATAAAATCCAACAATTACCACATGGTTGCCGCTATGGAAGCGGCTAAGGTAGATAAGAAAGCCACATCGCACAAAACCCGTCATAGCTTTGCACAAATGGCAAAAAGTGTCATTCCTGCTTATAAGCTACAGGAAATATTCCGGCACTCTGATTTGAAAACAACAGAGGGCTACATGAACAACAATTTTGTAAACGAGGAAATCGATAGTGCGATGGACGATGTCATGGCCCGGCTTGACACTGCGCCAATTAGCTAAAGTATAAGTTTCCAGCTTCGGCTAATAAGCTCTCAAAAATTATAATGGAAGACTTCTTCGTAATCATAACTCACATTAACACGGATACGATTACCGAGTTTATCATTAACTTGTGCTACGGTTGCTATGTTTGGTTGAACACCTACTGCAATTAGTACTTTAACAATCTCCTCCTGTATTTTTTGAAGTTTTAATTTGCCTTCTTCTACAAGCAATTCTTGTTCGTCGATTTTATTTTTATTAGAAATCAATAAATCAATCTCCTGTGTGGGTGTTTCGGAGATATGTTACACCCTATTCCGTGGCAAACTGACCACCTATTTTGCTGGCAAAGAAATGCAGCAGATGCTTTAGCAGCATAAAACAAAGATAGCTTATTTACCTTTTCCCAATTGGTCTGGTGGCGCTCATGCTTTTTCTTAGAAGCTTGAAACACCTGGGTAGTTACCGCATATCTCTTTCGGTAATCATCGTCCATCGCTTTAATAGCGGCTTTACAGGACCATTTCCCTTACGCGATCAGGCTCCCGATTAACTTTTTCATCGGGTCGCCATATCACGCTTCTAAACAGCACAAGCAGTATCTAAAGCGTAGTTACAAAAACGGGGTGGTCAGTTTGATCCGGAATACCCTGCTCACTTTGAATCCGGAATGGGTGGTCACTTTAAATCGGAATCAGGTGGTCAATTTCAGCGGAACCTCCACTCAAGCTAAACGGCCTTGAAATTGCTGTATATGTCTCACTGAGTTACAATTAAAATGTTTCACCAATGTTTCACCCAAAAGAAAAAGGCAGTTAGTGTCTTTCACCTAACTGCCTCATTTTCAAGTACTCAGAGCGGGAATCGAACCCGCACTCCTTTAACGGGAACAGGATTTTAAGTCCTGCGTGTCTACCAGTTCCACCATCTGAGCAGGCGATTAACCTTTTAACAATAAATCCCTTCGGTTAGGAAGGGATTTGAGCGAAAGACGAGATTCGAACTCGCGACCCCGACCTTGGCAAGGTCGTGCTCTACCAACTGAGCTACTTTCGCGTTGGTGTTTCCTGCTTGGCTTTCGGCGTGTGCCTTATTGCGTTTGCGGGAGTGCAAATATAGACAGAAATGAATGTTCTGCAAGGAAAAAATGAACTTTTTTTAAAGTTTTTTATAACTCGCTGTTTTTCAAAACCTCCGCGGCCAGGTCGGTTTCAAAACCACGGCTTAAGGCATACTGTTGCAGTTTATACCGGCGTTTATAGGGGTCCTTTTCGGGCAGGGTGGCTGCTTTTTTCTGCATTAAGCGGGTAAGGGTATCCATATAGTCGCTTGCATCAATGGTTAAAAGCGCCTTTTTTATTAGTACAGGCGATACGTTTTTAAACTTCAGTCCCTGCTTTATCTTTATTTTACCCCAGCCTTTTTGGTTAAACTTGCCTTTGGTGTAGGCCTTGGCAAAGCGGTCTTCGTTTAAATAATTCTCTTCAATCAGTCGGGTTATTATGTTTTCTACCGCGTCGGGCCACAAGCCCCAGTCATAAAGTTTGTTGCGCACTTCCTGTTGCGAGCGTTCCTGGTAGGCGCAGTAATGTTCCGCTTTAGCCATGGCAACGTTTACATCAGTGATCTTTACTTTTTTCGGCGTATCCATTAAAATCAAAATACGTTAAAATTCCATTCAAATCCTCACAGGATCGAAACTGTGTTCAAGCTCAAATTAATTATAGTTATTACAAAAAGGTGTTTACACCCTGTTTATTTAAAATATTTAAAAGTAATTTTATGATATCTAAACACATATTACATGAAAAAACTTTTATTTATTACGATGGTGCTTTTTTGCATAAAAGCCAGTGCCCAAACGGGCGGAACAACTACCACCCCGGTAAAAACTGAAGCCGAAATAAAAGCCGAAGCCCAGAAAACAGCTGTACTTTTAGCGCAAGAAAAAGAAAGTGAGAAAGCTAAATTGAACGCTAAAGACAGGGCCAAATTTGAAAAGTACGAATCGAAGAAAGCGCTTAAGCGTGCCTTGAAAATAGCGGAGCACGAAGACGAGGTAAGGTTAGGGAAAGCGGTAGCGGGCAATCGTGTAAATTATTCGGCACACGTGTTAAGTACCAATTTTATTATCCCTATGGTTCGCGTCAATTTTTTAGTTAACGATCCTGCCGCGATAGAAAATAAAAAAGCGAGTGTATCTTTGTTTAATTCAGTAGGGGCAGGTGTGGGTTATTCGTGGGGCAAACTGGAAAGAATTACCAGTGCCGACGGCACTGTGATATCGCAGGAACTAACTAACCGATTAGGCTTCCAGGTAGGAGTTTTGTTTGCCGCAGGTGGCGGTGGCAGCGGCACCAATACCCAAACAACCACAGAAACTGATCCGTCAACATCCGCAACATCCACTACCACCGTGACCAATAATCAGGGGGCAACCAATATTTTTGCTTTAACAGCAACTTTTAGTGTGTTAAATTTTCAATTTGGGGGCGGTTATGAATTGGGTACGCTAACACCGGGGCACAGACGGGGATTTGTAACGATAGCGTATTCCATCCCGCTTTCGACATTGATAAAAGGTGGCTTTTGGATATTGAAGAAAAAACCTGTCCCGTCAGACAACTCAGACGATTCATTAAGACAATGATAAGTAAGGCAACAGGCTGACCACAACCTGCCCATTTTTTGTTGCCACTTGCTTATTAAATCCATCAAAAGTGTACGATATTAGTGCCATGCAAAATACTTACACTATAAACGATGTAAAAGAGGTAATAAACGCGGGCGGCACCGTGGTAGAGGATACCGCCATCAGCGTACTGCTAACAGATAGCCGGCGGATAAACAACCCCACAGGAGCGCTGTTTTTCGCGTTGGGTGGCCGGCGCGACGGGCATGAGTTTATTGCCGACGCATATACATCGGGTGTGCGCAATTTTGTGGTTAACCATCAGCCGGATACTATAATGCCCGATGCTAACTTTTTAGTTGTGGCAGATGTATTGGCGGCTTTACAAACACTTGCAGCACATCGCCGCAAACAATATGATATTGAAGTTATCGGCATTACCGGCAGTAATGGTAAAACTATTGTAAAAGAATGGCTTTACCAGCTGATGTGTCCCGAAAAGACCATAGTGCGTAACCCTAAAAGCTATAATTCGCAGATAGGGGTGCCGTTATCAGTTTGGCAAATGAACCAAACGCACAATTTAGGGATATTTGAGGCTGGTATATCAGCGCCGGGCGAAATGGATAAACTGGAAGCTATTATACAGCCAACAATAGGTGTGCTTACCCACATTGGTACCGCTCATGATGAAGGCTTCGAATCGCCTGAGCAAAAGCTATCCGAAAAATTGAAGCTGTTTAAGAATTGCAAAAAGCTGGTATATAATTATGAAGCCCTGCTTGATTATAAGGATGAACTGAAACTACGCGACTGTTTTTCCTGGAGCCGCAAATTTAACCTGGTTGACCTGTATGTATTTAGCGAAACCACCATATCCGGCAAATATTACATGCGCGCCATTTACCAGGAGAAAGAGATCGAGTGCCTTTTACCTTTTCGCGACGAGGCTTCGATAGAGAACGCCATAGTTTGCTGGGCAACCATGCTGGCCATGGGCTACAGCCCGGCAGATGCGGACGACCGTATAGAGCGCCTTGCCGCCGTGAGTATGCGCCTGGAGCTGAAACATGGTATAAATGATTGTTCCATTATAGATGATTCTTATAATTCGGATATCCAGTCGCTTGAAATAGCGCTTAATTTTTTAACCCAGCAAAACCAGCATCAAAAGAAAACCCTCATCCTGTCGGATATTTACCAGTCGGGGCTGCAGCAGGAAGCATTGTACAGGCAGGTTGCCGAAATGGTAAGCGCAAAGCAAGTTGACCGGCTTATTGGGGTAGGTACGTTCTTGCAGCAGTATAAGGACTATTTTAACCTGCCGCAAATGCATTTTTATGCAGATACGGCATCGTTGCTGAAGGAGATGAACAGGCTGCACCTGCACGACGAAACCATCCTGATAAAGGGCTCAAGGAGTTTTGGATTTGAGCGGATAAGTCGCGCCCTGGGTCAAAAAGCACACGAAACGGTGCTAGAGATAAACCTGAACACCTTACTGAGTAATTTAAATTTTTATAAGGCCAGGCTAACGCCGGGCGTTAAAATAATGGCGATGGTAAAAGCCTTCTCATACGGCAGCGGAACCTTTGAGGTTGCAAATATGCTGCAGTATAACAAAGTAGATTATCTTGCGGTTGCATATACCGACGAAGGTATAGCCCTGCGCGACACAGGCATTACCCTGCCTATAATGGTACTTAACCCCGAACCGCTGGCTTATGACAAGCTGGTTGCCAATAAATTAGAACCGGCTATTTACAGCTTTTCTTTACTTGACGAATTTGTGAAGTTTGCCCAGGATGAGGAGATATATAATTACCCGGTACACATTAAAATTGATAGCGGTATGCACCGCGTTGGTTTTGAAGGCTTTGAAATTGAAGCTCTTTGCGACCTGCTGGAGATAAACCCTTATATACAAGTACAGTCGGTTTACTCGCATCTGGTGGCAAGTGATGCCGAGCAGCATGACCTTTTTACCTTGCAGCAGATCAGCATATTTGAAAAGGCCTTTACACAGATTGAGGAGGCTTTGGGTTATAAAGTGATCAAACATATCAGCAACACATCGGGCATTATACGCTGGCCAAATGCGCACTATGATATGGTAAGGTTGGGTATTGGCCTGTATGGAGTGGATGCGGCTGTACCGCGCGAGGAAAGCGGTTTGCAGCCTGTTGCTACCTTAAAAACCACGGTATCGCAGGTAAAAAAGATGGCCGCTGCGGAAACTATTGGCTATAACCGCAATGGCAGCCTTAAAGCCGATGGTAAAATAGCAACCGTGCGTATTGGCTATGCCGATGGTTACCTGCGCGCTTTTGGCAATGGAGTGGGCCGTATGCTGGTGAACGGAACGCTTGTGCCAACGGTTGGCAATATTACCATGGACATGTGTATGCTTGATGTAAGCAATGTAGAGGTAAAAGAGGGGGACGAGGTAATTGTGTTTAATGAGCAGCAACGTATAGAAGAACTTGCGCTGCAGATAGGCACCATCCCGTACGAAATACTAACAAATATTTCACAGCGGGTAAAAAGAGTGTACTTTTACGAATAGATGTGCAAATGCGCAGATTTTAGGTGGATATGGAATCCAGATTTAGTCGTTCAAAAATCACTAAATTACTAATTACCTGATGAAGAGAATATTCCGTGCCCTTTTAAATTATTTTATCAAAGGCCTGCTGATTGTTGTGCCGCTTGGCGCAGCTTTTTTCCTGATATTCTGGGTCATAGCAAGCATCGATACATCGCTAAACCTTAGCAGCGAGCTATTGGTTGATAATAAAGGTAAACCTTTATATATACCGGGTTTAGGTATTTTAACCGTAATTGTTATTATTTTAATAGCCGGCGTGTTGGTTACCAACGTGATAACAGATCCCATTAAAAAATGGTTTATGCGCTGGCTCAACCGCTTGCCGTTATTTAAATTCCTGTATTCATCGATAAAAGACTTCACCGGGGCGTTTGTAGGCGAGGAGAAAAAATTCAACGAGCCAGTTTTGGTAGAAGTTAACGAATTTGGACTAAAAAAGATAGGTTTCCTGGTTCAGAAGGACATGAGGGCGCTTCACCTCCCTGGCGAGGTAGCGGTATATTTTCCAATGTCGTACTCGTTTGCGGGGCAGGTGGTTATTGTATCGGCAGATAAAGTAAAACCGATAGATAAAAATGCCGCCGAGGTGATGAAGTTTGTCATATCCGGCGGGGTTAGTGGCCTGGTGTAGAAGCATTTTGCGGCAGCAGCTTTGGGTCTTTCTTTTTAAAGCTGCGTATGGTCAATATCACACTGATAAACATCAATACCGCGCCCATTAAAAACGGTGCCCCGGGGAAATAAACCGATGCGCCTTTGATGGTAAAGTGATGGAACAGGGTGGTCATCATCAGCGGCCCGATAATGGTTGTTAAGCTTACCAGGCTGGCAAGGGCTCCTTGCAACTCGCCTTGCTCATTGGCTGGTACGTTCTCAGATATAAAGCCCTGCAAAGCCGTGCCACCTATACCACCCAGGCAATAAGGTATCATGTAAACATACATCAGCCAGCCAACGTTGTTAAATGCTATTAATACCAGGCCTATACCATAAAAGGCTATCCCGGCCATAATATTTTTTCGCAGGCCAAATTTGGGTATTGTCCACCGCACAAAGCCCCCCTGTATACCTGCGATCAGCAGGCCTATAAAAACACCCAGGGCGCTGATGCTGTGCAGTGTCCATTGAAACTTTTCTATCAGGTAAAAGGGCAATACGCTCTCGATAGCCTTTTGGCCAATGTAAACTATGGTATAGGCGGTTATTAATGTGCTAATGGCCATTGAATACTTACGGAGTCTTAACAAGGACCCAACCGGGTTGGCGCGTTTCCACTCGAACCTGCGGCGGTGCCTCAATATCAACGACTCGGGCAATACAAAGTAACCATATAACGCATTTAATAAAGCCAGCCCGGCGGCTACTATAAATGGCAGCTTTATCCAGTAAGCACCCAAAAATCCACCTAAACCAATACCAAGGATAAAGCCTAAGCCGGTTGCAGCGCCTATTAAACCAAAATTGGCAGCCCGTTTATCGCCGCTGCTTACATCGGCTATGTAGGCAGTGGCTGTGGTGGTGCTTGCGCCTGCTATGCCGGCAATAAAACGCCCGGCAAAAAGCCACAATATAGTTGGGGCAAAGGCCATAAAAAGGTAATCAATGCCAAAACCAAGCAGCGAGAACAGCAGCACCGGCCTGCGGCCTATCAGGTCGCTCAGGTTGCCCAACACCGGCGCGAATAAAAACTGCATAGATGCATAGGTAAATGTAAGCCATCCGCTGTACTGGCTGGCCATACTAATATCTACGTGGCCAAGTTCTTCTAATAGTTTGGGCAGGATAGGGATGATGATACCCAGCCCCAATACGTCTATAAATATCGTAACGAAGATAAATCCTAAAGCAGCCTTGCCGTGTTGAACAGGTTTACTCATAAAATATCTTGTTAATGTAAGCTGCGGTTAAAAGATGGTTCATCTGCAGATCGTTTTTCTTTTTTGAAACTACGTACGGCAAGTATCGCGCCAATGAGCATCAAAGCCGATGCCACAAAGTATGGTGCGCCCGGTAAATGAACGGGTGCGTTATCAGCAGTAAAGTAAGCAAATATCCAGGTCATGAACCAGGGACCGAAAATAGAACTCAGGCTCATCAGGCTTGTTAGGCCGCCCTGCAGTTCGCCCTGCTCGTTCTTCGGTACCTCGTTGGTCATCACCCCTTGCAGGGCGGGGCCGCAAATACCACCTAATGCGTAAGGTATCATAAAGGCAAACATCATCCAGCTTTTGTTGGCCAGGCCAAAAAGCAGCATACCTGCAGCATATAAAATAAGCCCTATCCAAATGCTGCGGTTTTGCCCAAGTTTGGGTATCGCTATACGTATTAAGCCACCCTGTACCAGCGCTATCATTGCTCCTATAAAAGTTAACGAATAGCCAACCGTAGCCACGCTCCATTTAAACTTTTCTATTGTATAAAATGTCCATACGCTTTGTACCGCATGGCCGGCAAAATAAACAATGAACAGGCACGTAGCTAATCCAATTACGGCCGGGTATTTTTTTAATTGCAATAACGAACCCATTGGGTTAGCACGCTTCCAGTCAAATTCGCGACGGTGTTCTTTGTCTAAAGATTCGGGGAGGATAAAAAAGCCATAGGCCGCATTTAAAAGTGCCAGGGCCGCCGCTGCATAAAAGGGGTATCTGGTATCTAAATTACCCAATACGCCCCCTATAAATGGGCCGATAATAAAACCAAGCCCAAAAGCCACACCTATCATTCCAAAGTTTTGGGCGCGTTTGTCGGGTTCGCTAACATCGGCAATATAGGCAGATGCTGTTGTAAAGCTTGCCCCGGTTATGCCTGCTATAATGCGGCCCACAAATAACCAGCCTATGGTAGGGGCAAACGCCAGGAAAAGATAATCGATACCGAAACCTAACAGCGAGAATAAAAGTACCGGCCTGCGCCCGTATTTATCGCTGAGGTTGCCCACCATTGGCGAAAACAGGAATTGCATAACTGCGTAAGCCACGAGTAATAGCCCTGAATATTTTGAAGCCTGGCTGATATTGCCATGGATAAGCGTTTCTATGAGTTTTGGAAACACAGGAATGATAATGGCCAAGCCAATAACATCAATAAGCAGGGTGATAAATATAAAACTTAGTGCGGCCTTTTTTTTAGGTTGGGTAAGCAAGTCCATTGCCGTAAATAAACAACTAATAATTTAAAACTAAGTATTAATTATCAGATAATATTTGGAACTTACATCAATAAATTCTTAAATTGACTAAAAAATTAGTTGGCTATGAAAACACTCAAACTTTATTTGGCGTTACCCTGTGCGTTGCTAATGCAAGGTGCTTTTGCGCAAACGACAGATCATCTTAAGCTATCAGACGAAACGCCATCTGCAGGGCAGAAGGTTAGTTTTACCTACAACCCCTCGGGTACTCCGCTCGACGGAAAACAAAATATACAGGCCGCCGTATATTTTTTAGATAATAAAAAGAATAACGCTGCAGACGTTAGCCTGACTAAAGCCGGGACCGAATTAAAAGGCGAGTTTACCGTGCCGGCAGATACAAAAACATTGTTTTTTAAGCTCAGCAGCGGCGACGCTATTGATGATAATGTTGAAAAAGGATACGTGTATATGGTTTACGACAGTAATAACAAACCGGTTGCAGGTGCTTACGCCATGAAAGCCTATACTTTAGGCAGCGGGATGGGTAATTACTTTACCAAGCTAAAAACCGACGCCCCAATGGCTATTGACCTGTATAAGAAAGAGTTTGAATTATACCCGCAAAGCGAACAGGACTACGGCCTGAACTATATGGCAATGATTGCCGGCATGAAAGACCCGGCAAGCCAGGACCTGGTTAAGAATAAATTGGCAGCATGGTCAAATAGCGGCAAGGAAAAAGATATGATGATGGCTTCGAGCCTTTACAGCATGCTCAGGAAAAAAAGTTCGGCCGACTCATTGACCGCTGTTATTACTGCGAAATTTCCGAACGGAGAAGCTGCCCAAAATGCGGCGCGGATGGCGATTAATGAAGAACGGGATGCGGTAAAAAAGGAAACGCTTTATAATGCTTACCTGGCCAAGTATCCTGAGAACGATAAAAGCGCTGCAATACTTGACAACATAAGGTCACAAATCGCATCTGCGTATCTAAACGCAAATAATACCGCAAAATATAACGAGTGGGCGGCAAAGGTTAAAAATAAGGCGCCGTTGGCTATGGCACTGAATAATGTTGCCTGGAACATGGCCGAAAAAGGCGAGCACCTGGACGAAGCCGCGGCATTTTCAAAACAATCTTTAGATATTTTAGACGCAGACCTGAAAAACGGCGGCAGCGGTATGTATATGACCCCCAAGCAAATGAGCGATAATAACCGCGCAACCTACCGGAACAATGCCGATACCTACGCCTTCATTTTATACAAACAGGGCAAATTCCCCGAAGCGTTAAAATATCAGAGCGCGGTATATGATGGGATGGCCTACCAGGATGCTGAAATTAATGAGCATTACGCCATGATACTAAACGCAAACGGCCAATACGCCAAAGCCAAAGAAGTTGCCGAAAAATCTATTGTTGCCGGCAAAAGCTCAGAAGGTTTGAAAAATCAATTAGCCACGGCTTACGCTAAAGTAAAAGGAAGTGACGCCGGCTATGCCGATTATTTGGCCGGATTGGATAAGCAAAAATCGGCTATTGCAAGAGAAAAACTGGCCAAGCAAATGATCAATACGCCTGCACCGGCCTTTGCGTTAAAGGATTTTGATGGGAAAGAGGTGTCGCTGGCAAGCCTTAAAGGCAAAGTAGTGGTTGTGGATTTTTGGGCAACCTGGTGCGGGCCTTGTAAAGCATCGTTCCCGGGTATGCAAATGGCGGTTAACAAATTTAAAGACAACCCCAATGTGAAGTTCCTGTTTATTGATACCTGGGAAAACGGCGATAATTATCTGCCCGGAGTTAAAAAGTTCATTGCCGATAACAACTACACCTTCCACGTGTTGATAGACGAAAAGAACGAGCAGGGCCGCCAGGCCAAAGTGGTAACTCAGTTTAATGTAAGCGGCATACCTACCAAATTTGTAATTGACAAAGACGGCAACATCCGCTTTAAATACGTGGGTTATTCGGGCTCATCCGAGGCGGTACTGGACGAGGTTACAGACATGGTTGAGATGACAACCGACCCAGAGGCGGTTGCCAGCGCGCCAAAAGTATCTATGGTGAAATAATAGAATTTATTATAAGACGTGAAGGCCCTTCCTCGTAAGAAGGGCCTTTTTTTTATGCCCGTTACTTATTGATAACCGTTGCCTTTATTTCATCCTTATTTATAAAACCGATATACCGGGAATCGGCCGCGTTGTGCCTGTCATCACCAAGTACAAAATAGCTGTCAGTGGGTATTTTTACCGGCCCAAAGTTATCTTCGTTATAATGTGTGCCCGGGTATGCCTTCGAGATCATTTCATTAACAGAATCTTTTGCTGTGACCCGCCGCTGCAGGTTCAGCTTAAGTTCGCGCAGATCATTTTTAGATATAGCAACGCTGGCGGTGCTGTCATTTACTGTATACAGATCATGGCCATTAAGGGTTAAGTAACCTATAATGCTATTCAGTGTTGCCTTATTTATCAGGTATTCGTTCCACACCCCAGGCTCGTCTACCGGTTTGCCGTTCCTATATACAATACCGGTCCTTATTTCGATCACGTCATTAGGCAAGCCAATGCACCTGAATATGGATAGCGGAACGCCCGGCTTTTGGAAACACAAAAAATTGTTTAGGCCCGGGTCTGCAAACCGCGACGCGTAGATAACATCACCGGGTTTAATAGCGGGTTTATTGGCATCGGTGGGTACCTTGTATACAGCAAACAGGTAAGTAACCTTTAATAAATACCATAAACATACCAGTACAACAGCTATAACCACTGTAATAGCCAGTAATTTTTTCATGCCCTTAATTTAACAAATTCCCGTAATGCAGAATCAGGGTTTTATTAAAAGTTTGGCTTTAACACATACTTGTCGTAAAAACGGAAGATATGTTCGGCGGCTTCTTCGGCGGTATCTACTACACGGTAAAGGTTAAGGTCCTCCGCGCTGATGTTATGTTCTTCTTTAAGCATACGTTCTTCAACCCATTTAAACAGGCCGCTCCAATAGTCAACGCCCACAAAAACTATCGGGAACCGGGCTATCTTGCCGGTTTGTATCAGTGTTATCGCTTCAAATGATTCGTCCATGGTGCCAAATCCACCCGGTAACACAATGAAGCCTTGCGAATACTTCATGAACATTACCTTACGGATAAAGAAGTAGTCAAATTCCAGGATCTTATCCCTGTCGATATATTTGTTATGAAACTGTTCAAAAGGCAGCTCGATATTTAACCCTACAGATTTACCGCCGGCCTCGTAGGCGCCTTTGTTGGCCGCTTCCATGATACCGGGGCCGCCACCTGATATAACACCGTAGCCGCGCTCGGTAAGTAAACGGGCCGTATCTTCGGCAAGTTTGTAGTAAGGGTTATCGGTTTTGGTACGTGCCGACCCAAAAATAGATACACAGGGGCCTATCTTGGCCAGTTTCTCAAAGCCGTCAACAAATTCGGCCATAATTTTAAATATTTGCCAGGAATCGGTTACCTTAATTTCCTGCCAGTTTTTGTTCTCAAATGCTTGTCTTATTTTTTCTTCACCAGTCATGATAGTAGATTAGTCCGAAAGTCCGAAAAGTCGGTAAGTCCGGTAGTATGATAGATATTACAATAAATTTTCCTTAAGGTTTTACAAGGTGCCTTTATGCTGCTTTCGCACTTATGGTCTTCCCGACTTTTGCATGCGAGGTGAGCCAGAGGCCAATAAAGGTAATGAGCCCGTTTACGATGATCAGTTCGTTATCAAATACATAACCGCCCAAAAGGTTTTTTGATTCGGTACTCAGGAAGTAACACACCGCCGGGGATATAAGGCAAATAAATGGCACCAGCTTGTCTGTAACCTGCCTGCGGCTCATAAACAACCCAAAGCTGTATAACCCCAGCAACGGCCCATAGGTGTACGAGGCGACCTTGAAAATAGCCGTTACCACCGCATCGTTATTTAAAGCGTTAAACAGGATAATAGTCAGGAACATTAACCCCGAGAATGCCACATGCACATAATGGCGTACGTTCACCATTTTTTTACTGTTGGTATCACCACGCTTGTTAAAGTTTAAAAAGTCGACACAAAAGGAGGTAGTTAGCGCTGTTAGTGCCGAATCGGTTGTGGCAAATGTAGCGGCGGTTAAACCAAGCATGAAAACCATAGCCGGTATAATGCCCAGGTATTTTAGCGCGATAGTAGGGTACAGGTAATCGGTTTTTTCTACCGAGATGCCGTTGCGCTGGGCATACAGGTAAAGCAAAGCGCCTACGCTTAAAAAAAAGATATTGATAACCACAAACACGCCTGTAAAACTGAACATGTTTTTTTGTGCCTCTTTAATGTTTTTAAGGCTCAGGTTTTTCTGCATCAGGTCCTGGTCAAGGCCGGTCATGCCTACGGTAATAAACAACCCGCCTAAAAACTCTTTGCTAAAATGGAAGTGGCTGCTTAGGAAATCGTTAAAGAAAAATATTTTAGAATAGCTGCTGTTTTTTATCGCGTCTGCAGCTTCAAACAGGCTGTAGTCCAGGCTGCGGCAAATAAAGTAAATAGACAGGAATACGGACGATACCAGGAAAAGGGTTTGCAGACTATCGGTTATGATAATGGTTTTTAAGCCGCCTTTGAACGTATAAGACCAGATAAGCACCAAACATATCAATACAGTAGCTGCGAAAGGCACGCCGTAGCTATCGAAGATGAACTTTTGTAACACAATTACCACCAGGTAAAGCCTGAACGCCGAGCCGATGGTGCGGCTCAACAAAAATATGCCTGCCGCGGTTTTATAGCTCCAGGTACCTAAAGTATGCTCTATGTAGCTGTAAATTGATGTGAGCTTCATTCGGTAGTATAGCGGAAGCAATACCGTGGCGATAACAATAAACCCTGCCGCATTGCCAAGCACAAACTGAAAATATGCAAATTGGTCGCCACTTGGGGCGCCAACTTTGCCGGGTACCGATATAAACGTTACACCGCTAAGTGCGGTTCCTATCATCCCAAACGCTACCAGGTACCATTTAGAGTTGCGGTTGGCCACAAAAAAAGTGTCGTTATCAGACGATTTCCTGGAGGTGAGGTAAGAAATCACCATTAACACCAAAAAGTAGCCTATTATAAACGAAAGTAGTATTCCGGGAGACATAATTTAGTTTTTACAGGTATCAAACAAACCGCTCTAAAGTAGAGGTTAGTTATCAGCAAAACAAAATTATTTGGTTGTATAAGTTTATTACCCCGACGGACCAACAGATATATAAATCAACAACGGTTAAGTTGCACGCTATGTCCTTGCTATCTGAGTGAAAAAACTCTGCCCACCCGGTGGTAAAAACATTAATAAACAATACTTTTGCAGTATATGGCTAACACCACCGCTTCGATGAACCGTTTAAACCAGCTTTTTGAAACAAAAAAAGAACACCTGCTTTCGATTTATTTTACCGCCGGTTACCCGCAACTGAACACAACGGTTGATATTGCGGAAGCATTGGAAAAAGCCGGTGCGGATTTCCTGGAAATAGGCTTTCCTTATTCAGACCCTGTTGCCGACGGGCCTACCATTCAGCACAGCTCGCAAACGGCGTTAGATAACGGCATGAATTTGAATGTGTTGTTTGAGCAGCTAAAACAACTGCGCAGCCGCGTAACCATCCCGGTTTTGTTAATGGGTTATGTTAACCCCATTGTGCAATACGGCGTTGAACGGTTTTGCAAAGCCGCAGCCGAAGCAGGGGTAGACGGTATAATAGTGCCAGACCTGCCGATGTACGAGTACGAAATGCTTTACAGCAACCACTTTGAAGACAACGGGCTGAGCAACATCTTCCTGGTAACGCCGCAAACATCGGCAGAGCGGATACGCAAGATAGATGAATTGAGTAACAGCTTTATTTATTTACTTTCGTCATCATCTATAACCGGCGGCAACCTGCAGCTTACTGATAGCATTGAAGGGTATTACAGCCGCATTAAGGCGATGGAACTGAGGAATCCGACCATTATCGGTTTTGGCATCTCAGATAACAGATCGTTCAGTAAAGCCTGCGAATATGCAAACGGGGCCATTGTAGGCAGCGCTTTTGTAAAATTGCTGGGGCAGGATGGTTACATGCAGAAGATCCCGGCGTTTATAAGCAGCATTAAATCTTAAAATGTTTATTGTAGAGACGCGATACTTCGCGTCTTTAATTGAATATTCTAAAAAAGACGCAAAATATTGCTACGTTGTGTGTCCGGTTCTGTTTTTAATCTGAAGCAGAACAACGTAACCTATTGTTGCTGCCAACAACGAGGTAATTAATATGGTAAACTTAGCCTGACCTTGCAGCCCGGCATCTGTAAACGACAGCAGCGCAATAAATATCGACATAGTGAAGCCTATCCCCGCCAGTTGGCCAATACCCCACACCTGCGCCCATTTTACGCCTTCGGCAAGTTTTGATAGTTTGAGCTTTACAGCCAGCCAGCTAAATAATGTGATGCCTATTGGCTTGCCTAACAGCAAACCAAAAAGTATCCCTACCGATAGCGGGTTGACGATGTTACCGATAGACAGGCTTTCCGTAATGTTGATGTTTGAATTTGCTAACGCGAATATGGGAATGATGATAAAATTCACCGGGTTTTCGAGCAGGTGGATGAGTTTTTTTAGGGGTGAGTAATTCCGTTTTATATTATGCGGGATAGCCATTGCTGTAAGCACCCCTGCAACAGTAGCGTGTATACCGCTATGATGGATAAAATACCACATAAACGCACCGGGTATAAGATATGCCGCTATGTAACGCACATTAAAGCGGTTAAATAGCAGCTGCGTTATAAACATCGCTAACGCTAACAGCAGATAGGTGGTGTGCAGTCCTGCCGAATAAAATAAAGCGATGACCAGTATAGCCCCCAGGTCGTCGACTATAGCTAGTGCTTTTATAAATACCTGTAAGGACTGCGGTACGCGTGATTTTATAACGCTGATAATTGCCACTACAAAGGCTATATCAGTAGCCATAGGGATACCCCAGCCGGCGGCTGTTGCCGTGTTAACGTTTACAAGTGCATAGATGCCGGCTGGTACAATCATGCCGCCAATGGCTGCAAACACGGGTAGTGTGGCCGAATGCCTGTCGGATAATTCGCCGTTTAAAACTTCGTCTTTTATCTCCAGCCCAACCAGCAAAAAAAATATGGCCATTAATCCATCGTTTATCCAGGCCAATGAGGTGTAGGGGCCAAGTTGAATGCTAAGCAAATTGCTGAAGCTATGGTTAAAACCGGTGTTGGCAATTACGAGCGATAAAATTACACAGGCAATAAGAATAGCACCACCTGTGGCGTAAGAGCGTATAAATTCGGCAAATTGTTTAAGGTTACTGATCAAAATGTATTGAGTAGATTACAATGTAATGCGGCAAATATAAGATTATAAATATTCTTGCAGGTTACCTTTGCCTTCGCGGATAACTTCAAACTCGCCCGATGTGCAGTCTATCACCGTCGAGGGTACGTTGTCGCCATAGCCGCCATCAATAACAAGGTCTACCATATCCTCGTACTTTTCATGTATCAGTTCAGGGTCGGTAGAATATTCAATGATATCATCTTCATCATGAATGGATGTGGATAGGATAGGGTTGCCCAATGCCTTCACAATTTCGCGGGCAATGTTGTTGTCAGGCACACGTATACCTACCGTTTTTTTATTGCTGCTTAAAAGCTTTGGCACTGCGTGGCTTGCGTTAAATATAAAAGTGAACGGACCCGGCAGCGCTTTTTTCAACACCCTGAAGGTTGCGTTATCAATGGGTTTTATATAATCTGATATGTGGCTAAGGTCATAACAGATAAATGAGAAGTTTGCTTTTTCGGGTTTGATGTTCCTGATCTTACAGATTCGCTCAATAGCCTTTTGATTGGTAATATCGCACCCAAGCCCATACACGGTGTCGGTGGGATAGATGATGATGCCTCCTTTGCGCAATACATCAACGGCCTGTTCAATTGCTTTTTCGTTTGGATTTTCCGGGTAGATCTTGATCAACATAAGTGTAAAGCAAATATAACAGACAAATAGTTTTAAAAAGAAAAAGCCACCCGTTTAAACGAATGGCTTTTTTCACGATGTCAGTAACTAATCTCTGATCAACCAATTATTGATAACTAATTTATGCTTGCTTAGCAAACTGAACGTTTGCTATCAGCTTAATATCTTCGCCAACTACAATAGAACCTGCTTCGGTTACGCCGTCCCAGGTAAGGCCGAACTCTTTGCGGTTTATTTTGCCGCTTACTTCAAAACCCGCTTTGGTATTACCGTAAAAGTCACCTGCTATGCCACCATGCTCAACATTAAGTGTTATAGGTTTAGTCACATCCTTTATGGTCACAAGTCCGTTCAATTTATAATCATCACCATCTTTGGTAAACGATGTAGATTTAAAGGTAATTTTAGGATGGGTAGCCGCATCAAAAAAGTCTGCGCTTTTCAAGTGCTCATCGCGTTGCGATTGAGTGGTGTCAATACTATCCACATCTAACGAAAACTCAACTTTAGCATCTGTAAAGTCCTCGTTATCGGTTTCTAACGAACCCTCAAAGGTTTTAAAAGAGCCGGTTACGGTAGATATTACAAGGTGTTTTACCTTAAATTGTACTTCTGAGTGCGTTGGGTCTAATACCCATTTAGTTGTTGCCATGATGTTTAGTTTTTGTTTTTTCTTGATTATAACACAAATATAATAATATATGTTTAAACATGTATTATTATATGGAAGTATTACAATTTACAGACATATAGAGATTTAACGACTAAAATAGGGGATTGTTTGTCATGCATAAGAAATATAAGTGCAGCAAAAAGGGGCCATTTGGCCCCCTTATATATTACAGTTAATTGATTAATTAAACAAGCGCTGACCAGCTATAACGCTAAAACCTCTTTAACGCGGTCGGCAGCTTCTTTCAGCAAAATAGCCGAATAAACCTGCAGGCCCGAATTATCGATAAGTTCCTTTGCTTCTTTGGCATTGGTACCCTGTAAGCGTACAATAATGGGAACCGGGATATTGCCTATCTCTTTATAAGCATCAATTACGCCTTGTGCAACACGATCGCAGCGTACAATGCCGCCAAATATATTGATCAGAATAGCCTTAACATTAGGGTCTGAAAGGATAATGTTAAAACCGGCTTTCACTGTCTGCGCGTTGGCGGTACCACCCACGTCAAGGAAGTTGGCAGGTTCGCCGCCTGCAAGTTTAATAATATCCATGGTTGCCATTGCCAAACCGGCACCGTTAACCATACAGCCTACGTTACCATCAAGTTTTACATAATTAAGGTTGCTTTTGCTTGCTTCAACCTCGGTAGGGTCTTCTTCGTCGGTATCGCGCAGGGCAGCGTAATCCGGGTGGCGGAACAACGCGTTATCATCAAGATTAACCTTGGCATCAACCGCTAATATTTTATTATCTGATGTTTTTAGTACGGGGTTGATTTCAAATTGAGAGGAGTCGGTAGCGTCATATGCTTTGTATAAAGCAGTGACAAATTTTACCATATCCTTAAACGCGTCGCCTGACAGGCCCAGGTTAAACGCAATTTTACGCGCCTGGAAACCTTGTAAACCAACCTTAGGGTCAATTTCTTCTTTATGGATAAGTTCCGGGGTAGAGTGCGCCACTTCTTCTATATCCATACCGCCTTCGGTGCTGTACATAATGATATTCCGTCCCTTAGCACGGTCGAGCAGTACGCTAATATAAAACTCTTTTGTTTCGCTTTCGCCCGGATAATAAACATCCTGTGCAACCAAAACTTTCTTTACCAATTTACCTTCGGGGCCGGTTTGTGGTGTAACCAGTTGCATGCCAATGATTTTGCCTGCAATTTCTTTAACCTGTTCGGCATTCTTGGCCAGCTTAACACCACCGCCTTTACCGCGGCCACCTGCGTGTATCTGTGCTTTTATTACTGTCCAGTCCGACCCAAAGTCTTCCTTCATTTTCTGAGCGGCAGCAACAGCCTCTTCAGGTGTATCTGCAACTATGCCCTCCTGTACTCGTACGCCAAAGCTTTTTAAAATCGCTTTGCCCTGATATTCGTGAATGTTCATGTATTTGAAGAATTTGCGGTAAAGCTACTATTTTGTTTTTAGAGATAAGAGGTCGGAGATTAGAGATTTGTAATATTTATCTCCATTATATTGTAATAATATCAGCGACGATCTTTCTAAATATCTGTTAAAATAATCACCTGATCTCTGATTAACTAATCTCTAATCACTAAATTCGCCCATGCTTAAAGCGCAATCTATAAATAAATCATACGGCAAACTTCATATCCTTAAAGGCGTTGATCTGGAAGTTAAGCGCGGCGAAATTGTGACCATAGTAGGCGCGTCAGGCGCGGGCAAAAGCTCCTTGCTTAATATACTGGGGACTTTGGACAGCCCCGATTCGGGGCGGATATTTATCGATAACGTTGAAGTCAGTAAGCTCAATAATAAAAACTTAAGCGCTTTTCGCAACAAAAAGATAGGTTTTATATTCCAGTTTCATCATTTACTGGTAGAGTTTAACGCGCTCGAGAACGTTTGCATCCCGGCTTTTATTGCGGGCGTGTCGCGCGCCGATGCCGAAAAAAAAGCGACTGAACTATTACAGATGCTTGGCCTGGGCGACAGGATACATCACAAACCAGCCGAACTATCCGGCGGCGAGCAGCAGCGTGTGGCGGTAGCGCGGGCGCTGATTAACGATCCGGCGCTGATATTTGCCGACGAACCCTCAGGTAACCTCGATTCTAAAAACGCGCTTGAACTGCACGAGTTGTTTATTAAGTTGCGCAACGATTTTAACCAAACCTTTATCATTGTAACCCATAACCAGGACCTGTCTGACATGAGCGACCGCACCATATTAATGAAAGACGGGTTAATTGTAAATAATTTATAAGTGAAGATACTTGTTACCTCCGCTACATCGGCTGCGGCGCATAAGCTTAAAGGCAGCCTGCCCAATGACGAAGTTGTATTAGGCGATTTCAACGAGTTACCGGCATTTATGCAGATGCTTAAACTGCCAAACCCCGCCACAGATACTTACGCGCACGAAATGCTGACGCTTTGCCTTGATAACGGTTTCGACGCTGTTTACTTGTTAAACCCACAGGAAGCAGCCGTGCTGTTATTATCAGAACAACTGTTTAAAGAATATAACATAGATATTATAAATGGCAGCCTTAACGTATAACGACATAGACCCGCGCAAAAAGGCGTTTATTTTTGAACTTGACGATGTATTGTACCCGGCTAAAGATTATTACTACCAGATTTACTACCTGTTTGCCAACCTGTTGGAGTACACCGAATTAAATAGCGCTGCCACGACAACCGAGTTAATGATAAATACGTATAATGAAAAGGGGGAGGGGGAAGTGTTTGATGAAATTGCCGCAAGGTTAAATATAGATAAGAAGTACAGAAAAAACCTGGAGATAATGCTGCTAACATCGCGCTTGCCGCTAAAATTGTTGCTTTATAAAAATATGCTTAGCTTTATGCAGGAAGTGGTTTTAGACCGTAAAAAACTTTTTATAGTTACAAACGGCGCCGCGCAGCAACAGCTTAACAAGCTCAGGCAAATTGAATGGCATGGTTTAGAACCGTATTTAACATGCTATTTTACTGAAGAAAGCGTGCCTAAACCCGAACCGGACGTATTACATTTATTGATGAAAGAGCATAATTTGGAACGACGCGACCTGATAATGATAGAAGGTTCAGAGACAGACAGGTTATGTGCCGAAGCCTGCGGGATTGATTACGTAAACGTTAGCGAAATAATAAATTAAACTAATATAATATATAAATAATAACTTCGTTAATAAAACACAAACTAATAATTTAAACTGTGAAGAAAATATTTTACTTATTTATAATTGTTTTGGTAACAATTATCACATCTTGTTCAAAAGATAAGAAGATCACTCCGGGTGGCGATGGCGGCGGCGATAACACTGATGGCCCATCTAAAACAGGTTCTACGCTCGACCTGATCAAAGATTCCGTATTTTTGTATGCCCAGCAAACCTATTACTGGAACACCTCGCTGCCTACTTACGCGGCTTTCAAACCACGTTCTTTTAGCGGCACAAGCGATCTGGATGCTTTGCAAACAGAAATTGACGCGATGACTCAATACAGCAAAAACCCCGAAACCGGTAAACCGTACGAATATTACACACCTGCACCTGGTTACGCCAAATACTCATTTATTGACGATGGCAGCGTATCAGGCGAGTTAGGCGGCGTAAAAGGTGATTTTGGCTTTGCGCCGGTATGGATAAGCGAGGATGACATCAGGGTTAAGTATGTTTACCCGGGCTCTCCGGCCGATGTGAAAGGGTTAAAGAGAGGCTACCAGATTGTGGGCATAAACGGCCGCACAGGTTCGGGCCTTACTTATGATAACGGAACTAATGTTGACTTCCTTATCAAGGCTTACAGCCAGTCTAACGACATTACCCTTACCTTAAAAAAACCTGATGGCACTACCTTTACGGCAGCCATGTCAACCGGCAGTTACACGGTGAACCCTGTTTTGGCTACAAAAGTTATTGATGCGGGCGGCGGTAAAAAAGTAGGTTATATCGCCTTTAACAGTTTTACAGCCGACGCGAATGCTGTACCAAGGCTTAACACTGCTTTTAACACCTTTGCCGGTAGTAACATAACCGACCTTGTTGTTGACCTGCGTTATAACGGCGGCGGCTACGTGTCGACTGCCGAATATTTAAGCAACTTAATTGCACCTGCAAGTGCCGACGGGTCGGTGATGTTCAGCTATAATTTTAACCAGATGATGACTGAGGGCAAGGCCACCATCCTTAAAAATCAGAAACGTAAGGACGATAACGGCCAAACGTACAGCTATTTCGACATTAACTATACACCAAGCGCTAATACGATACGCTTTTCGAAAGCAGATGTGCCCGCTACCCTTAATCTAAGCCACGTATTTTTTATAGTAACCGGCTCTACAGCATCAGCCAGCGAGCTTACCATCAACAATTTAATACCAAAAATGGATGTAAAGCTAATAGGTACAACTTCATATGGTAAACCGGTGGGTTTCTTTGATATCGATATCAATAAATATCAAATGTACATACCGCAATTTGAAACAAAGAATGCCAATGGTAACGGCGGTTACTACGCCGGTATGAAACCGGGAAGTACTACTTATCCGGGCAAACTTGCAAATGATGATGTTACCAAAGATTTCGGCGACCCCGCGGAAGGGCTGTTTGCATACGCTATAAATTATGTTAAAAATGGCACCTTCGCCATATCAGGTACAAGAATACAAAGCGCTAACCAGCTTAAAACCTTTTCGGTTGATCAGTCCCGCGAGGTTGGTATTCAAGTTGAGGGCAAAAAATTCAGAGGGATGATACTTAATGATCCGAAGGCTAAAAAATAATTCGCCTGTTATCAGTCAAAGCCGGGAGTTTAAACTTCCGGCTTTTTTATTTAACAAATTTCCGTTTAATCTGCCAGTTCGCGCAGGTCTACAGGTACCACCCGCGATATCCCTTGCTCTACCATGGTAACACCGTAGATAATATCAGTACAGGCAATAGTGCGTTTGTTGTGAGATATAATAATGAATTGTGATTCTTTTGAGAACTTGCGGATAATGTTGTTGAACTTATCGATGTTGGTATCATCAAGCGGCGCATCAACCTCGTCAAAGATGCAGAAGGGGGCCGGCTTTAACAGATAAAGCGAGAATAGTATAGCGGTTGCCGTCAAGGTTTTTTCGCCGCCCGAAAGCTGGTTAATAGAAAGGGGGCGCTTACCCTTAGGCCGTGCAATAATATCAATCTCCGATTCGAGCGGAGCTTCGGGGTTGCTCAATATCAGGTCGCACGAGTCTTCTTCGTTAAACAGCGAACGAAACACCTTGATAAAGTTTTCGCGGACCATTATAAAGGCCGACATGAATTTTTCTTTAGCCGTATCATCAATTTCCTGTATGGTGGCAAGAAGCGAGGCTTTTGCTTCGGCAAGGTCTTTTTTCTGATCCTGTATAAAGGTGTGGCGCTCGCTCATTTCGTTATACGCTTCAACAGCCATTGGGTTTATAGCGCCAAAATCATCCAGTTGGCGTTTTAGCTTTTCGGTACGTTCGCGTATTTCTTCTTCGTCACCGGCTTCATTATTTTCCGCTTCAAGCAGGTCATTTATATCTACATTAAACTCTACCGATAGCCGCTCTTTAAGCGCGCTAAGCTCCAATCTTAAATTGTTGCGCTCATCTTTCAATTCGTTCTCAACAGCCTCGGTCTGGTCTTTTTTCTGCCGAAGCTTTGATACTTCATTCTCGCTTTCGGTAATACCGGCGCGCCAGGCGTAATATTCCTGCTCAGCTTCGGCGGTGCCTTTTTCAAGCGCTTCTTTCTGCTCATACATTTCAAGCAAGCTTTCGTCGCTGTCGCCGGTTTGCTGCAGGTTCTCCATGATCTGCGCTTTAACCTTTTCAAGTTCGGCACTGTTCTGCCGGATGCGTACTTCCAGGTGCTCCAGCTGCGTTTCGCGGTACTCAAGGTCTTTTACCAATCCCGAAACCTTATTTTGCTGCTGGTGAAAGCGGATGTTCTCCTGGTTGTAGATGTTAGATTGCACCGTAACCATTTCATTAAGCTCGTTAAAGGCCTGCTGTTTTTCCAGCAGCATATCGGCCTGTACCTGCTTTTGTGCCTTCAGATCTATCAATAACGGGCCCAGTGAAAGTATCTCGTTTTTTATACCGGCCACTTTATTGGCTATGTCCTGCTTACGGTTAAGACTGTTCTCAATAAAGGCCTGGTATTGTTCCTGTTTGGTTTTAACGGTGATAAGTTCGGTGTTAACCTGGTTTAGTTGGTATTGTTGCTCTCTTAGTTCGTTGGTTTTGTTTGATGCCTTTAAAGCTGCCAAACGGCTGTGCAATTCCTCACTTTTAGTTCTAAAGCTTTGTATGCGGCTCTCCGCTTGTTTGATCTCTTTCAGCAGGTTATCAAGGTTTTTAGCGCGACCTATACGCTTGCCCTCAAACAACCCAACCGAGCCGCCTGCCATGGTGTGTTTAGATTTTGTGAACTTACCGCTTTTACCAATAAGCACTACATCACCCGGTAATGGTATGTCGTTAATATCCTGTTCGGTATTATCGTTAATCAGGTAAACCTGTTTTAATAAATGGTTGCATAGCGGTTTGTAGCGCTCCTCAACCTCTACAACAGAAAGGGCAGGGATGGCTGCATCATCTACCAGTGTTTTATCGGCCTGCTTAGTGGCTTCGTAATTATCTAAAATAAAAAACTGCGCCCGGCCCTTTGCCGAATTACTTAACAGGTTAATAGCCGCAATGGCCTCGCTGTAAGTATTCACCACGTAATGGTTCATAAAAGGCTCCAGGTAGTTCTCGATAGCTATGCGGTATTCTTCCTTGCAAAATAAAATATCGCTGAACAGGGTCACGGTTTTAGCCCAATTGGTGTTCTTTTTTAAAAAACGGATACTCTCCGGGAACCCCTCCAGGTTATCAACCAAACTTTTTGTCAGGTTATATTCGTTTTGTTTGGCGTCCAGTTTACGGCCGTCGGCAGCAATACTGTCTATTACAGTTTTAAGCTCGGTTTCCGTTTCGGCTACCTGTTGCTGCAATTTGTTATCTGCCTCTACAGCCAGCTCATATTCGCTTTTTAGCGTTTCAACGCGGCTCTCCAGTTCGGCTACCACTTTATTAAAGTGCGATAGCTCGGCTTCCTTATTGGTGGTATCCTCCATATTGCGCTGGCTTTCCTGCTCAAGCGCCTGTTGTTGTATATTCAGGATATCGATGTCTTTTTCGGCCTTGTAAACCTGGTTTTGCAGGCGGCCGTTTATGCTGTTCAGCTCGTTCAGTTCATTACGCGCTTCGGTTTGCTGCGCGCGCAGCTCGTCAACAGCCTCTTTCATCTCTGCCAAGCGTTGGGTAATGATGTGCAGGTTTTCTTCTTCCTGCAGTTTTTCTTCGTTCAGCCGCTTTATATTATATTGTACGTGCTTAAACTGGTTATTATCACGCTCAAGTTCGTCCTTTAAACGGCTCTCTTTATCCTGGGCGTTCTTCAACTGCTCGTTCTTTACCCGTTTTTCGCTCTCGTAGGCACGTATCTTAGCCGTAAACTCGTTGCTGGCCTTTTGCTGGGCGGCAAGGTTCTTCTCTTTGGTAAGGCTATCCAGCTTGCTTTGCTGTAAAGCTGCTTCCAGCTTATCTATCTGCGTAGCGATCCCTGCCTTTTCTTCGCGCTGTATTTGTTCCTTCTCTTCAATTTCGGCAAGCGACCTGCTGAAATTTGCTATGCGGAACGATGCCAGCGCAATGCTCAGCGTTTTATACTGGTCGCGAAGCTTGTAGTAGCGCTCGGTTTTTTTAGCCTGGTTCTCAAGCGTTTTTAAGTTCTTCTCTATCTCAAACAGCAGGTCTTCAACGCGCTCCAGATCGGCTTCTGTATCTTTTAACTTACTGAAGGTTTGCTTTTTACGGAGTTTATATTTAGATATACCTGATGCTTCCTCAAACAGATTACGGCGCGATCCTTCCTTGTTGTTGATGATCTCGTCAATCATCTTTAACTCGATGATGGCGTACGAGTCGGCGCCTATTCCGGTATCAAGGAACAGGTCGGTAATATCCTTTAAGCGGCACTGTACATCGTTAAGACGGTACTCACTTTCGCCGGTGCGGTACAGCCTGCGCGTTAAGGTAACCTGCGAAAAATCGGTAGGAAGTACATTTTTGGTATTATCAAAGGTTAACGATACCTCGGCCAGGTTGGCTGCCTTGCGGCTTTTGGTGCCGTTAAAAATAATGTTATCCATTTTTTCGGACCGAAGCGCGCGGGTACTTTGCTCGCCCAATACCCAGCGTATCGAATCGACAACATTGCTTTTACCACAACCGTTTGGCCCAACAATAGCGGTAACACCCTCATTAAAATTAATGGTGATCTTATCTCCGAAACTCTTGAAACCCTTGATTTCTAACCTGGTAAGCTGCATTGATAGTGCGCGTCGTCTTGAAAAATTGAGTTCGGAAAATAAGAATTTTAGCCGAAAGCAGAAAGCTAAAAACGCAAAGCTTTTTACCCGGGCTTTTAGCTTTCACTTTTATGCGTTATCTCGATCTCGCCTCTTAAATAAGTAACCGCCTTACCTGCCATTACAACCCGGTCGCCTTTTAATTCGCACCAAAGCTCGCCTTTGCGGGCGCTTATTTGGTAAGCATGTAATGTGTTTTTACCCAGTTTTCCGGCCCAGTATGGTATCAGGTTGCAATGCGCCGACCCGGTAACCGGGTCTTCGGGTACACCTGCGCCCGGTGCGAAGAAACGCGACACAAAATCTACATCCTTGCCTGGCGCCGTTACAATAACACCCAGCGTATCAATTTTAGATAGTGCAAAGTGGTCGGGCTTAATGTCCAAAATATCATCTTCGTTATCGTAAACCAAAAAATAATCGCGGCTGCGCAGTATTTCTTTTGGTTTTTTCCCGCCCAGGGCTTCAATCAGGCCTTCCGGCTTATCAGCCGCGAACGGAGGCCGTGACGGGAAATCCATCGAGTATCTATCGCCCTCGCGTTTTACTACGAGCGTGCCAGCTTTTACCGTATCAAAATAAATGGTATCGCTCTCATAACCAAGTTCCGTGAATAATATATGTGCGGATGCCAGGGTGGCGTGGCCACAAAGGTCGATCTCCAGTTCGGGAGTAAACCAGCGCAGCAGATAGCCGGTAGCGTTCTTTACGAAAAAAGCGGTTTCGGCCAGGTTGTTCTCCAGGGCAATTTTCTGCATGGTTTCGTCGGGCAGCCACTCATCCAGCGGACAAACAGCGGCCGGATTGCCGCCAAACATTTTATCGGTAAAGGCATCGGCCTGGAAAATAGGGATGGTCATGATGATAAAGTATTATTTACCGCTAAGATAGCCGTAAGTAACCAATTCATCATTATTGGTGATGTGTTTTGTGCAGCCGTTATTCAATAAGATCACTTTATCACTAACCTCTAAAATATTATAATATTGATGATCGGTTAAAATGATGCCCTTACGTTTGGCGCAATTGCGTATAACGGGTTTAAATTCGTCGGCCTGAACGGGTGATATATGGGTAAAAGGCTCATCTAACAATATAAAATCGGCGCGGCTATGCATAATCATCATCATCTCCAATTGTCGCAGTTCGCCGCCGGATAATTGCGCCGCTGTTTTATGCGAATGCTGCCGGTATATTTCTAACGCGGCAAACTCATCCCAGGCCTGTTCGTCCACCAGCATTCTGGCAAGTTTGCTTATTTGTATGTGGGCCGGTAAATAACCATGCTGCGGTAAATAGGCTATGCGGTTGTTATGATACCCTTTATAAATAAAGTTGTTATCAATACTTACATATTTATACGATGCCTGCAGGGTACCGAAAATAACCCGTAGTAATGATGATTTACCGCTGCCGTTTCTGCCCAATAAACCAATCACCTGGCCCTGCCTGCATTCAAGATAAATGTCCTGCAATATTTTGCGGTCATCAAACTGCAGCTGAACGCTATCAACCTTTAAAACAAGCGGCTGCATAGGTTAATTAAAAGGGCGATTAATATAAATGCTGCAAGATCAACCAAAAAGGCATAAAAATATAATCTTCTGATGGTTATACCCGCATTGCGATAATAAAAGTATGTATTGGCCGATGAGTAATAATGCAGCCCTGTCGCTGATAAAAAACCGATGATCTTTGAAAAGAAAATACTCACCAGGTTGATGCCTGCGCCAAAGCCAACCAAAACTATACACAAAAAAGTAAAGGTTATATTATAAAGCAGCAGCGAGCGGTAATATTGAATAGTGAGGGTAGTTAGGCGTTGCATGGATTGATACTATACGCATATCAATCAAATAAATTGTATTGAGGGCTGGGTTTTTCACTGTTTTCTTCCCTGATCTTGTTCACTAAAGAACGCGCCTGTCTTGTAGGCTCGGGCATGCGGTAGCCACGAATACAATTTTTTATTACATCAACACTTTGTTGAATATTGATATTATGCCCAGGCGATATATAAATAGGGTTACAGTGCTGTTTACTGCGCAGCGCCACGCCTATCTGTTCGTTTTGATCATACATCGGGCTTTGAGCAAACATCTCGGGGGCAGGTTCATCATAGGTGCCATGCAGCCTGCTTTTGGCGCTGCCAATGGTTGGCACGTTGGCCAGTAAGCCAAAATGTGTGGCTATGCCCAGCCGCCGTTTGTGCGCTATGCCCTGGCCGTCAAGTATCAGCAGGTCGGGTTTAATATAAAGATTGTTCCACGCATTAAACAGGGCGGGCAACTCTCTGAAAGCCAGCAACCCGGCAATGTACGGAAACTCCGTATGCGATATGGCAGTTGAAGTAGTTATAACACTCAACGCCGGGTATTTGAAAACTACAATTCCGGCGTAGAGTATCGCCGAGTCTTTGTCGAAGGATATATCGGCCCCGGCGATGGTATTAATTGGGGTGGTCAATTCACGGATCCGAATTTTATGGCGTAACTCTTCCTGGTAAGCAATAGCTTCGGCAGGAGAAAAGTGTTCATAGCCGGATGGATCCATAAATTATTAACATATAAAGACCCATCCTTGTTTAATTGGATAGTTAATATTTTAACCTATAGTTAGGGTTGTTATTATATACATGACTATTTTATTCTTCCTTAAAGCAACGGTTTTACTCCAATTTGCCCGGAAAAAAGTCCGGTTTTTTCAAGAAAATTACAGGTATTTGAACCACAATCAATCCTAACGCCATGACTAAACCACCTGTTCCTATTGATGTAGTAAACCTGCTGCCCGTTCTGGATAAAAAGCTTATTGAACTACTAGTGTCCCTCACACCTGAAGAATGGGAAAAGCAGACGATAGCAAAATTGTGGGTAGTGAAAGATGTGGTTGCACATCTGCTGGATACCAACATACGCATATTATCCATTCTGCGCGATGGTTTTTATGGCGAGCAACCGGTTATAAAATCGCGCCAGGACCTGTTAGATTTTTTAAACGGCCTTAATGCCGATTGGGTAAAAGCCATGAAAAGGGTAAGCCCGCAAATGCTTATTGTTCTACATAAGATAACAGGACCGCTTTTTTGCGATTACTTTAAATCGGTTGACCCATGGGGCAGATCGGCTTTTGCCGTAGAGTGGGCGGGCGAAACAGAAAGCAGAAACTGGATGGAAATTGCGCGCGAATACACGGAAAAATGGCTGCACCAGCAGCAGATACGCGATGCTGTAAATAAACCCGGCTTAATGACACCTGAACTTTATTACCCGTTTATCGACATTTTTATGCTTGCTTTACCGCATACTTACCGCAATGTTTTAGCCGAAAATGGTACGGTGGTAAAAACAACAATAACTACCGATATTGGCGGGGCATGGTTTCTGGTACGGGCGGATGATGCCTGGACGTTAAGCAAGAAGAATGAAGTGCAGCCCGACACCGAAATTATGATTGATCCGGATACCGCCTGGAAGCTTTTTTCGAAAAGCTTAAGACCGGATCAAATAAAAGATAAGGTAATTATTACCGGCAACCAGGAGCTTGGCCAAACAGTACTTAACATGGTTTCGGTTATGGCATAGCGGCAACATACTTTAGATGTGGCACCGATACTTTTCTTATAGGCAATTTGGGTTGATAGCAGCAAGCAGGGTTGATGCCGTTAAGTTGTTAACGCGCTTCTGTTGCAAAATACAAAACATAATTATCACTTAACTCTTTAAGCGAAAAGCCTTTGTAACCCGGAAATGATTTTAAGATAACACTTGCCCTTATACCCATATAATACGAAGGCATTAAAATATATAGCGGCCCCGCATGGCCTTTATAAAGGTATTCATCAAAGTTGATATTGATATCTTTATTTAACCCGGGCAAGATGATTACACGGTTGTGCCGTACCTCTAAACCAATATCCGGACTAAAAAAAACAAAAACAGCGTTGTTATTTTTGTCGTCGAGCAGCTTAATGTAAGCAAGGCTTTGCCGATCAATAAACTGCTGGCCAATACCTGATGTTCCGTAGGCAACGTCAGTTTTTAAGCCTTTGTAACCTGTTAAATAAAAATTGAGGCTGAAAACAAGTATAGCTGCAACCATTGATCCTAACAAAACCCGGTAAACCGGCTTATAGCGGCTAAAAAGCTGCAATACTCCGGGGATAATTATTAAACCAATGATCCTGAAGTGGCGGGCCTCGTAAGAAATATCCAGCCTGCGCATATAAGCAGAAGCAAAAAATAGGATGGATACACCGTAAAATATAACCAGGAGCAACCGGTAATTCTTATTCGCGTTGTGTTTGTATACGGCACACACTAATATTACACTTACAACAGCCAGCGCCAGCATTACAGCCAAAGCCCATCCCGGCGATAGTATGGCCACATCGTTGTGGAATATAAGGCCGTTAAACAGGTCGTCTACAGAAAATCCGGAAAGAAGGGGAGATGCCACAGGGAAGGCCAGTGTTTTCCAGCTTAAGCTGAAACCGTTTGGTGCTGATACCGGGTTAAGTCCTTTACTTAAATACAAAGTGTATATAACGGCTACTGATATAATTGCGGGTATTGCTATCCATGAACTGTTGAGTATCCAGGCTTTAATACCTTTAAGGCCAGTGGAAATGGCTATCGATATAAATAACAGGCCCGCTGCATATATCCATATAAATGAGGACTTGCAAAAGAAGCCTATCCACCCCGACAAAAGCACAAACAAAAGCAGTTTGTAATCGGGCTTTGCAAATCTAACGCACCCATATAAAAACCATCCGGCAAAGGCGAAAATTAATACTTCGCCGCCGGTATAAAAAATATGCGGCGTAAAATACGCTTGTTGACAAATGATCACAACGAGGCTCAAAGCGCTAACCAACGGCGTATAACCCACCTTTTTGAAAAACATATAGAAACCTGCAAGACCGGTAACCTGGCAAACGGCAATAGTAATAGCAGAGGCATGCCCGGTATTAACGCCAAATACCATTTTAAAAAATTGGGGAAGCAGGTATTGACCCGGCGACCACCACGAAATGAATTCACCGGCATTTAAAGCAATATTTTGTTGATCGGGGTGTGTGTAAATATTGAAACTGCCGCCCATTTGCATAGAGCGCAAAACAAGAAACCCCCAGCTGGCGTCGGGGAAAATAGCAGGCGGAGTTATAAAAGTGAGTACGCACAATAAGGTGGCTACTACAAACAGCACTATCAGTATAAGGGCGTGTATCGGCAAATATCTTTTTTGCATTTGTAGGTGTATTATTCCATAATGCGGGGACGCAGCTTAACAGCCGGGTTGCCCTGGTAAATAAAATACGGCTCCAGGTTTTTGTTAGCTACAGATCCGCTTGTAACCACGCTATGGCTACCGGCAGTTATGCCCTGGTTTAGTATAGCGCCGCAACCAATCCATACACCATCTTCAATAGTTATGTTTCCGGTTATCAGCTCAAATGATTCTTTTTTGTAATTGTGGCTGCCTGTTTGCAGCATGGCTCCCTGGGATATGCAAACGTTATCTGCAATGATAACAGGTGCCAGGTTATCGATCCAAACGCTTTCGCCTATCCAACTGTGTGTGCCGATTTTGAGATTCCATGCGTACTTTATATTAACCCCGGGTTTTATTACAACACCGTTGCCAATTTGAGCACCAAACAGCCTCAATAAAAAGATCTTGAAAGCATTAAAAGGAAACCAACCCGATTTAAAGCATATTAAATTGACATAATACCATAAAAACCTTTTAACAACGCCGCCACCTGGCTTATAAGGATAATTGTTATATGTAGAAAGAAGGGTTTTTGGCATTATCGTCGTTCGGCTGAAAACACAAGATCACAATTAAGGGCTTGCAATTTTCAAAAGTACATATTTGCACAGCAAAAGCAAGACAGGTGACCAAAGCTTCCGGCGCAAACCGTTGATGAAAGTATGTTTTAATTCACTTTAAGACAAAGTACAATTGTGCCTGGAAAATCAGTTTGATCAGTTCAGATCATAATCAAACCGAATCTGATTTTAACGAAATAGTGTTGACGATCGAAAAAAAATAACAATAAATGCCACTTTAAGGCGGCATTTATTGTTTTAAGGTTTATGGTAATAAAAGCGCTAATAAGTGGTCATGTTGTACATTTCAATTTGCTGGCCAGTAGGGTTTGAACCGCCGTACCAGTGGTTGGTGCCTACAAAGTAATAGTATTTATTATAGTAGCTGCCACTATTATTAGTAAGGGTGCATTTGTATGCGCCGTCTACATAAAAATCAACCTGGTGTGTATTGCTTGACCTTGCCTGGCACTTATAAGTATGATAACCGTTATCGTTAATGGATAACACTTGTGTATAGTATTGGCCGCCACCCTGCAAATAAGCCTTCAGCGCGTTGTCATTCAGGGTTTTCACAAAGCCCATTTCGTTACCGTTCCACTGCGAAACATTATCGGCCAAAAAAACCGCTTGCTCGCTTGCCGAACTATAGGCGTTTGAACCTCCTTTAAAGCAGCCGTTAAATTGCATGCCGGTTGCATTTTGTCCGCTTTTTTGCTGTGCTGCATCAATATCGGTGCTGCAATTGCCCACTGGTACGCAAATACCATTGGTACCCGAAATGTTGTAAGGCGTGCCGTTACATGTTTGCCAAAGATTGAAAGCGCTTTGGGGTACGGCCGCGCGAGGCACAGTCGCTTCGGCCTTGTTAGGTGTAGTACTTGGTTTGTTCGCGTCTTTGGCGCAGCCAAAACACAGTGCCAGCAGCAACGCGCCGCCTACAGACAGTTGATTAAGTTTTTTCATAATGTGTTTGAATTTGGTTAAATAATTAACCCGAAGTTAAACTGCCGCCAATGCAGATGATTACACTACATTTTCTAAAATGTGCACTATTGTAACAAAGCTACTTACGTGCTGTTAAAGCGCGTTTTTTAAAGTGAATTTTAAATTCCTGCCTGTACCGGCAGCTTGATGAAAGGGTATTATTTTAACAATATTAAAACTAACATTGGCCAGGTTCCGGTTACTTGCGTACCGGTAGGATGGATTGGATCGTAGCCTGACTACTGCAACGGCGCATCAATTTGCTAAACGTTGTTTATCGCTACACCTGCGACCGAACGTTAGTGGTAAGTTTATACTGCTCAGGCGACATCCCCATATATTTTTTAAACACACGCGAAAAATAGTACGGGTCATCATACCCCAGATCCATTGCTATAGTTTTTATTTTGGCTTCGTTTGCATAAAGATACTGGCAGGCTTTCTGCATTTTAAGATGTATAAAATAATCGATAGGGGGCATACCGGTAGCCTTTCGGAACAGGCTGGAAAAATGCGAACTGGAAAGCTTGTGCTGACCCGCCATATCTTCAACAGTCATTTTCTTTTCAATATTGTTCTTCATATTGATAATGGTTGTTGTTATAATATCCGGCGCATCGTTTGGTTCGCTTACCACATGTTTATCCGGGAACAAAAAGGTGGCTATCATATTATACAGGCAAAAGGTTGCATTGCACAAGTTTTCTTTACTGTAGCCCATTTCCAGGTTTTGATATATATTGTTCCAGATGTCAAGCGCCTTATTATTGAAAGGAATCTGCACGGGGCCTTTAAACAACCCAATGTTTAACGACGAGTTAAAAGTGGCGATATCGTCTCCGGTAAAATGCACCCAGTAAATAGTCCATGGGTCTTCTTCATCAGCCCAGTAGCGCATATAAACCTCGGTGGCAGGCAGTATAAAGAACTGGTTAGGGGTAACCTCAAACTTTTTCTTGTCAATTATATAATACCCTTTTCCCTTCAGGCAATATATCAATATATTGTCTTCGCAGCCTTTTCGCCGTTCTTTGTAATGGTAGGACGCCTGCGGGAAATAACCTATTTGGGTGATGTAAATATTAAATATCGAAGGGTATTTTTTTACAAAGTCCTTCAGTATTTTTTGTGGCAAGCTCATTAGCTTTTCACCTTCAAAACCATCCTTCCTTTTAAAAGAACCAGCCATGTTTTAATAATTGTAATTAATAGAATATTCCATTAGGTGGGCAATAATGACGCTTGGTTGTGCCAAAGTAAGTTTTTTTTAATGTAATAATAATGGTTATTTACAAATAACCGATAATGATTTTTAAATACCGATAGAATTATCCATTAAAATAGATGAATTGGCTATTAGATAACTTTTTGCCGGAAACTAAATTTGGTCACCGCATTTAATAAACCAATTATAAGTATCACCCGGTAGAAGCTGGCTTTTTTAAGGTGACTGACTAAGATAAAGAACGCGGGGTCATACAAAACACAGCCGTTTTAGTATCGTATCAATCAGTGCAGGTATTAATTGCGGGCTTGTATTAAATTATTGTGCACATTTATGCAATTACTAAAAGATAAGGTTGTTTTTTTAACCGGCGGTACGGAAGGCATCGGCTATGAATGCGCCGCGGTTTACCATCAGGCCGGGGCAAAGGTTAGCATCATAACTCATAAAGAATACAGTTTAAACCAATGCCGCTCGCAATTCTTTGACGACAATATTCATTACATTCTTGCGGATGTTTCAAGCGCTGCGGATGTGCAGCGGGCAATTGCCGAAACCCTGACCAGGTTCGGTAAAATAAACGTCATTCATAACAACGCAGGGGTGTCTAACCCATCTAAAACCGTTTGCGCCACTACGGACGAAGAGTGGAACAGGGTTTTTAATGTAAACGTTAAAGGCATTTATAATACTACAAAATTTGGTATCGACGCTTTAAAAGCTACCAGCGGCAATATACTTAACAGCAGCAGCCTTGTTGGCGACATTGGGCAGGAACTTCATGCGGCTTATACTGCTACTAAAGGTGCAGTTAATGCCCTTACAAAATCTATGGCACTTGATTATGCACCGTATGGGGTACGTGTTAACGCTGTGGCTCCTGCAGGTGTATGGACCCCGATGCTGAGGCGGTGGAGCAGTCAGCAACCCAACGCAGCTCATATAGAAACCTATTTGGACGGGATCCACCCGTTAGGGTACTGTCCCGAAGGTGATGTTGTGGCCGATGCCTGCCTCTTCCTGGTATCTGAACAAGCGCGTTTTATTACCGGGTGCATCCTGCCTGTGTCGGGCGGGGCCGAGTTAGGGTATCGCAGATATACGGGGCAACCCGGACCCGCTAACGCCATCGTTGATGAAAAAGTAACCCTATCATGATCTCGAAGATAAAAGTGTCAGACATTCGTTTCCCGCTGGATGGTAACGCCGGCAGCGATGCTATACACCGCGATCCGGTATACTCATACGCCGTAACGCAGCTGATGGACGATAGCGGCATAACCGGAACGGGATTTGCCTTCACTTTGGGAGAGGGTAACAACCTGGTTTGCCAGGCAGCGGAATACTATGCCCGCCTGCTAACAGGTAGGGATATTGAAGAAACCATGGCCAGCTTTGGCGAATTATTCAGGACGCTATCTAACGACCAGCAATTTCGCTGGCTTGGGCCACATAAAGGTGTTGTTCATCTGGCCCTGGCATCGGTAACCAACGCTTGTTATGATCTGTGGGCCAAAAAAAGGGGTGTTCCCTTATGGAAATTGCTTACAGAGCTATCGCCTGAGCAAATTGTAAATACACTCGATCTGTCGTACCTGGAAGACGAGTTGACGTATGACCAGGCAGTGAGTATGCTTACCGAACAGCTGTCGCAAAAGGAAGCAAGAAAAAGCATTTTAGATAAAGGGTATCCTGGTTACGATACTTCCGTGGGCTGGTTTAATTATCCTGACGAAATGGTTAAGGAAAACTGCAAAAAAGCTTTGGCGCAAGGCTTTACCGCCATGAAGCTAAAGGTAGGGGCTGCTGATCCTGACCGGGATATCCGCAGGGCGCATATCGTACGTGAAATAGCCGGCGATGACATTAAAGTGATGCTTGACGCTAACCAGCAATGGAATCTGCCCCGGGCAATTGATACTTGTACCCGGTTAAAGAGTATGAACCCGTACTGGATTGAGGAACCGACACACCCAGACGATGTAAACGCGCATACCAAACTGGCGGACGCCATTGCCCCGGTACGGCTTGCGCTGGGTGAGCACGTGCCTAATAAGATCATTTTTAAAAATTATTTGCAAGCCGGTTCATCTTCGTTTATGCAGGTAGATGCCGTGCGGGTAGGCGGGGTGAGTGAGTTTATTACCATAAGCCTGATGTGCAAAAAATTTGGCGTGCCTGTTGTGCCGCATGTGGGCGATATGGGCCAGTTACATCAGCACCTGGTTTTATTTAACCATATCGGCATGGGGCACCAGGCTTTGTTCCTGGAGCATATTCCGCATTTGCAAAAGCATTTCGCAAATCCTGCTAAAATTGTAAATGGCGTTTACCTGACACCGCAGGAAGCCGGCAGCAGTTGCGACCTGCTTATTTTAAAGAATTAACACCAGATAGCCATGATAGGATCGTTTGATGCCACCGTAAGTATTCTGTATGTTATCCTGATCCTGGCAATAGGTTTATGGACCGGCCTTCGGCATCGGTCGGCAAGTAAGAAAACAAACGTCGCGAGCGATTATTTCCTGGCAGGCAAAAGTTTGCGCTGGCCCATGATAGGACTGGCGCTTTTTGCTACTAACATATCGTGTGTGCACCTTGTGAGCCTTGCACAAAGCGGTTTTGATACCGGCCTGCTTAATGGCACCTTTGAGTGGATGGCATCGTTCACACTTATTTTACTTGCGGTGTTCTTCGTCCCGTTCTACATCAAATCAGGAGTATCAACCTTGCCCGACTTTTTAGAGAAACGTTACAACCGCGCCAGCCGCGACTGGCTGGCATTTATATCAATACTATCAGCTATAATCATACATATATCTTTCTCGTTACTGGCGGGTGGCATTGTTTTGCAAACACTGTTTGGCGTTAATATGTATACCAGCATTATTATCATTTCGGTGATAACTACTGTTTACACGGTGGTAGGCGGGCTAAAGGCAGTAGTAGTTACCGAGTCTATTCAAACCGTAGTGCTGCTATCAGGAGCTGTTATTATGAGCATTGTGGCTTATAATAAAGCAGGCGGATGGGATAGTATGGTGCATGTGCTGCAGCAAAAGAACGAGATGAGTAAACTGTCTATGATGCGCCCCCATGGCGATTCCAGCGGCCTGCCGTGGTACGCAGTGTTATTGGGTTACCCGGTACTGGGTATTTGGTATTGGTGTGCCGATCAAACCATCGTACAGCGTGTTTTGGGTGCCAGGGATGAGAACCATGCAAGGGTAGGCCCTCTGTTTTGTGGATTTATAAAAATTTTACCGGTGTTTATATTTGTGATGCCCGGCTTGTTTGCTTATGCGTTATACCAAACCGGGCAGTTGGATGTACATAGTATAAAAACTATTGTAGATGGCAAAGAAGTTGTGAACAGCAAAGGTATTTACACACTGATGATATTACAGCTTATCCCAAAAGGTTTGGCAGGGGTACTTGTAGCGGCCCTATTATCCGGGTTAATGAGCCAGATATCCGGTGCGCTCAATTCTATATCTACAATGGCCAGCTACGATATCTACAAAAGATACAAGCCAGATGCTAACGACCAGGAATTGGTTACGGCGGGCAAAATAGCCGCGGGCGTATCATTTATCATATCGCTATTGCTTTTACCGCTGCTTAACAGTTACGAAAGCATCTTTAACGGTTTAAATGATATTATTGCCCATATAGCTCCGCCCATAACATGCGTTTTTTTATTGGGGGTGTTTTGGGGCAGGGCGTCGGCAAAGTCGGCGCAACTAACCCTATATATCGGTTCGGCAGCAGGGGTGCTTGTGTTTGCCTTTAGCAAGCTTATGCCCCACAGTTTTATCGGCGCGGTGCCCTTTATGATGATGGCTTTTTACTTATTTGTTTTTTGTTTGGTGTTACAGGGGGCTCTTACACTGGCCTACCCGGCAACCCATACCGCCGAAAGCGCTAAGCTTTACTGGAGATCGCCGCTGGAATCATTGAAAAGCCCCGGATGGTACGGCTTTGGTAACTACAAGTTTTTATCTGTTTTGCTGATATCCGTCATGGTGGTTTTGTTCTGGATTTTCAGGTAGGCTGATGACTGTGTTATATTTCGGCAACTGTTATAACAAATACAACTTGTTAATAAGCAAAATTTGTAATAAAATAATATAATAGTCCATCACCTTTAAAGCTTTATCCATTTTAAAGGAAAAATTAAGCATCTAAATTTAGCCAACCAATTAACCCATTCTTATAATTATGAAATATTTTTACACATATCAGGCAAGAAATATGCCTCATCCGTTTTTTTCAGATTTATCACGCCGGTTATAAGCGCCCTGAAAGACGCATTTTTTGCTCTTCAATTCAAGGTGCAATTTCAAACGCGTAATCATTGAATTGTACAGAACTGTAGTTAGAACTTGTAGCTATATGGCTTTGCCATGAAGTTGCAGAAGGGAGAACTCGTGCCTTTTTAAACCGCTGAAAGATCTTAGGATGTAATGAACCAATTGATTTTTTAGAATAAAAGAATTTAAAACCGAATTATGAGGAAACATTTATGAAACTATTTTACGAACGCATAACAGATTTTTGGCTGCCAAAAGTCGCGCTCAGGAAGGTTGCCGGTACGTTGTATCTTTTGATGATATTGTGTTCCGTATTCAGCACCAATACCTACGCGCAAACAAGGGCAACAATAACAGGGGTAATCACCGATACCACGGGCACCAGTATAATTGGTGCAAACATTGTAGCTACAAACAAAAAGAATGTAAGTACTGCTACTGATGTTAATGGTAAGTTTGTTATCGATGCCGAACCGGGTACCATATTCAGGGTTACCTATGTAGGTTATAAGGAAACAACCTTTACGGTTTCGGCTGATAAACAGACGTATAACATTGTAATGAAAGTTACAAAAAATGAGTTTGCGGATGTGGTTATCACCGCCTATGGGCGTAAGCAACGCAAAGAAGCTGTTGTAGGGTCGGTAACTACCATTACACCTACCGATCTGAAGATACCGGCAAGCAACCTTACAAACGCCCTGGCAGGCCAGGTAGCCGGTGTAATAGCCTACCAGCCAAGCGGGCAGCCGGGCCTGGACAACTCTTCGTTTTTTATCAGGGGGGTAACCACTTTCGGCTATAAAAAAGACCCGCTTATTTTAATCGACAACGTGGAGCTATCCACATCAGACCTTGCCCGCTTACAGGTTGATGATATAGCAAGTTTCTCAATACTTAAGGATGCGAGCGCTACAGCGTTGTATGGTGCAAGAGGGGCGAACGGCGTGATTTTGGTGACCACCAAAGAGGGTAAGGTTGGCAAGCCGCAAATAAATGTGCGGGTAGAGAACTCCGTTTCACAATCGGTTAAAAACCTGCAGCTGGCAGATCCCATCACTTATATGCGCTTATTTAACGAAGCGACCATCACCCGCGACCCGTTAAGTCCGCTGCCTTTTAGTCAAAATAAAATTATTAATACCGAGGCTACTTTGGCTAACGCCCCGGGCAGTAACCAATATGTATACCCGGCTGTAGACTGGCTGAAAACGCTTTTTAAAGACCGCGCCAACACGCAAAGGGCAAACTTAAGTGTAAGCGGGGGCGGCGGCGTAGCCCGCTATTACGTAGGGGGATCATATAATATCGACCACGGCATACTCCGCCAGGATATTATGAACAATAACGACAATAACGTAAACTTCCGTAACTATCAATTGCGTTCAAACGTTAATATCAATTTAACCAAATCTACAGAACTGATCGTAAGATTATCCGGAACGTTTAACGAATACAACGGCCCGCTTACTGCTGATGCCTCGTTCTCAACCGATTTGTATAATATAGCCATGCATACCAGCCCGGTATTATTTGCACCCTCGTACCCGGCGGATGATGCTAATGTGAACACCCAGCATATACTATTTGGCAATGCTCCGTCAGCAGGCAGTACAGGGTCAAACGCGGTAGCCTATCTTAACCCTTATGCTGCTTTGTTACGTGGTCATAAAAACTTCTCACAGTCGCGCATGTCGGCACAGATGGAGTTGAACCAAAACCTTGATTTTGTAACAAATGGCTTAAGCTTCAGAGGGTTGTTTCATACCAACAGGTTCTCGTATTTCGAGTCTTCGATGGGTTATAATCCGTTTTATTACAACATCGGCTCGTACGATAAACCAAGTAACACATATACTTTATCATGGTTAAACCCGCAACCCGGCGCCGCTACAGAATACCTGAATTACAGCCGTAACTTTAACAATACCCAGGCAAATACCTATCTGTTTTTTCAGGGTGTGGTAGATTATACCAAAAGGATGGGCGACCACAATATCAGCAGTTCGTTAATAGGCACACAACAGCAAACGCTTTACGGTAATGCCGATAACCTGTTCAACTCGCTGCCTTATCGCAACCTCACCCTTGCGGGCCGTGCCACTTACTCGTACAAAAGCCGTTATTTTTTAGAATTTAACTTTGGATATAACGGTACCGAACGCTTTGCCGCTAAAAACCGGTTCGGATTTTTTCCAACCATTGGCGCTTCGTGGATAATTTCTGATGAAAAGTTCTGGGGCGATGGCCTTTATCAGGTCATCAACCGCTTAAAACTTCGCGGAAGCTACGGTACCGTAGGTAACGACCAGATCGGCTCAGAGCGCTTTTTCTATCTTTCCCGCGTGGATCTTAATGGGGGTAACCCGGCGTATTTTGGTACCAATAACGGGTATGGCCGCAACGGTGTTGTAGTTAACAGTTATCCAAATGCCGATATCACCTGGGAAACTTCAAAGCAGCTTAATTTAGGGCTCGAGTTTACGCTTTTAAAAGATCTTAATGTTACTGCCGAGGTTTACAAATTTAACCGTACCAATGTACTGCAAGCGCGCTCATCTATACCCAGCACAATGGGCTTAGAGGCGGAGATCAGCGCTAACTTTGGCGCCGCCGAAACCAAAGGACTTGATTTGCAGATGGATTATAAAAGAACATTTGGTAAAAGTGGTTTTATACAAGGCAGGGGAAACTTAACGGTTTCATCAAGCAAATACACCAAATACGAAGAGCCTCAATATGCTGAGGACTATCGGTACCGAGTAGGACAAACCCTGGAACGCCAGGTGGGTTATATTGCCGAACGCCTGTTTGTTGATGATAACGAAGCGGCAAATTCGCCGAGCCAGATATTTTCATCGGGCGGTATACCACCAAAAGGCGGTGATATAAAATATCGCGATCTGAACAACGATGGCAAAATTGATAGTAAAGATCAAACATTTATTGGCTACCCAACAACCCCTCAAATTGTTTACGGTTACGGTATATCGAGTGGCTATAAAGGATTTGATCTTTCGGCCTTTTTGCAGGGGCAGGCACAGGTGAGCTTTTTTATCGATCCGAGCCGGACCAGTCCTTTTATACAAAGCCCCGATGGCGCGTATGCAAGCGGCAATACCCAACTGCTTAAAGCGTTTGCTGACGACCATTGGTCTGAGGACAATCAAAACTTGTACGCCCAATACCCGCGCCTGGGTGTAAACGGCAACCAGATTGAAAACAACAGGCAAAATAGCACCTGGTGGCTGCGCGACGGCAGTTTCCTGCGCCTTAAATCTGTTGAGGTTGGCTACACGCTGCCAACCCGCTTAACCCAGAAATGGAAAATGAATAAAGTGCGTCTTTATTTCAACGGTTTGAATTTATACACCTGGAGTCCGTTTAAGCTGTGGGATCCGGAAATAGGCGGAAACGGGTTCGCGTATCCAATACAAAAAGTATTCAACGTAGGGCTAAACGTTAATCTATAAATCATACGACAATTTTAGATCATTTATATGAAAAAAATATCACAGATCTTATGCGCGGTAGTTTTGCTGCTATCGGGCGTATCCTGCAAGAAGTACCTCGATCTGGCGCCCAATAACACCGGCACGCTCGAGTATGCTTTCAGGAACCGTAACGAAGCCGAAAACTATTTATTTACCTGCTATGCAACCTTGCAGCAATTTGCAGATGTTACTACCAATGCCGGTTTTACAACTTCGGGCGAAATCATCTACCCCAATAATTTAACCAAGCATCCTATTGATGAAACCGGCTTCAACTTGCTTAGGGGGTCGCAAAACAGCGCGGAGCCCGGGCTTAATTATTGGGATGGTGAAAAAAGCGGTAAAGCTATATTCAGGTCGATACGCAGGTGCAACACCATGCTCGAAAATATTGACAAGCCTGTAGACCTGTCATTTGCAGAAAAGAAAAGATGGATAGCCGAGGTTAAGTTCTTGAAGGCTTACTATCATTTTTACCTGGCGCGTATGTATGGCCCGATACCATTGATCAAAAACAACCTGGCTATAACCGCGTCTACCGATGAAATAAAGGTAAAACGCGCATCGGTTGATTCAACTTTCAATTATATCGTATCGTTGTTAGACGAGGCAACACCCGATCTGCCGCCTGTAATAAATAACCAGGCGCAGGAACTTGGCCGTATTACGCAGCTAATTGCCCTTTCTGTAAAGGCAGAGGTTTTAGCTACCGCGGCAAGCCCGCTTTTTAATGGCAATCCGGATTATACAAGTACACAAAATAAAGACGGCGAAAAACTTTTTCCGTCAACTTACGATCCAACAAAATGGGACAGGGCGGCATTAGCATGCAAGGCCGCGATTGAGGCCTGCGAAGCCAACGGCTTAAAACTGTATAGTTTTATCCCGCCCTCTACGATCACGGTTCTGCCCGATTCGTTAAGAAAGGTTTTAACCATACAAAACGCCGTTACCGAAAAATGGGAACTAAACCCCGAAGTGATATGGGCGCTGAACCCAACCTTTCAATGGCAGGGGTATGCTACACCGCGTTTAACTCAGAAAGGTGTTGTAAACATATTTTCAAACCCATCTACCTTTGCGGTACCACTTTCTGTTCAGGAACTCTTTTACTCTGATAAAGGTGTGCCGATAAACGAAGATAAGACCTTTGATTATGCAGGCCGGTATAATATTAAAACCGGCGATCAGGCCAGCCGCTTTTATATTGCCCAAAATTACTCAACTGCCAAAGTGAACTTTAACCGCGAGCCCCGTTTTTACGCCAGTCTTGGTTTCGACGGTGGGATATGGTTTGGCAACGGCAAGATAAATTTAAATGATCTGTACCATGTTGAAGCACGCGGCATCGAATCATATGCAGGCCCCAAGGATATTAACACCCTAAATATCACGGGTATATGGCCTAAAAAGCTGGTTCATTATCAATCCGTATATGATGATGGTTTTCAGGAGATAAGCTACCGCCTGCCATTGATCAGACTTGCGGGTTTATACCTGTTATATGCCGAGGCCCTTAATGAAGTGCACGGCCCAACCCCCGAAGCTTACACCTACATAGATAAGGTACGCGCAAGGGCGGGGTTACCGGGAGTTGTTGAAGCGTGGACAAATTACGCTAAAAACCCGGGCAAGTTTAACACTAAGGACGGGCTAAGGCAGATCATTCACCAGGAACGCCGTTTAGAACTGATGTTTGAAGGCCAGGCCGGCTGGGACCTGCGCCGCTGGAAGGAGTTGCAAAGCGTATTAAGCCAACCGATGCAGGGGTGGAACCTTTACGAAACACAACCGGCTAATTATTATCAGCCGCGCACCCTGTTCTCGGCCATATTTGGTGTACGCAATTACCTGTGGCCGATAAAGGATATCAGCCTGACAGTTAACGACAATTTGGTTCAAAACCCTTACTGGTAGAAATAAGCTATAAAAGAATTTGATATGAAAAAGATAAATAAATATTTCGCAAAGGCTTTGTTCAGCCTGCAGATATTGGCTTTTGTTTGTTTGCTTTCGGCCTGTAAAAAGAATGATGGTTACAATACCGAACCGGTATCTACCGATAAAACAAAACCGGCTGTAGTTACCAACGTAAAGGTTACTAACTATAACGGGGGGGCTTATATTACTTACGACCTGCCCAATTCTGATAATATTTTGTATGTGCTGGCGCAATATAACATCAATGATAAAACATCGCGAGAAACCAAGTCGAGTTATTACAGCGACACGGTGAAGGTGGAGGGATTTGCTACCAATAAACCCTACGATGTAACGCTATACACCGTAAGCAGGGCAAATGTAAAGTCTGACCCGTTAACCGTAACTGTAAATCCGGATGTGCCGTATTACAAGCTCATTAAGCCTACGGTATCGCTTACCACAGATTTTGGAGGGGTTAATATCCAGGCGTTAAATCCCTATAAAAAAGAAATTGGAGTGATCCTGATCGCGATGGATAATTCTACCCAGGCGCTTGAGGTAAGCGATCAGCATTACACCAATCAGGATACCATAAACTATTCCGTACGCGGCTTTCCGTCAGTACAGCGCAAATTCGGGGTTTACGTAACCGATAAATATGGTAACATATCGGATACTACGTTACTGGATATTACGCCGCTTTTTGAAACTCAGCTGGATAAGACCAAATTTACAGTGTACCGTAAACCAAGCGATAGCGAAATAGGCTACGGTTGGGATCTTCCGTACCTGTGGGATGGCAAAATTGACGGCTATTCAAACGGATGGCACACCAACCCGGGTACCGGCAAGCCCATGCAATGTACGTTTGGCATAGGGGTAACCGCGCAAATAAGCCGTATAAAAATATACGAGCGACCGTTAGAATACGCCTTCTTTCATGGTAACCCAAAAAACTTTAGTTGGTGGGGCTCTACTGTCGAATCGCCACAGGACGTTGTATTGCCACAATCTGCACCGGTTGGTGCCGTGGTAGGCGATTGGGTAAACCTGGGCAATTACCGTTATCCAAACCCGCCATCGGGCTTACAGCCGGGTTTCACAAACGCAGCCGATGAGAAGTTTGTAATGGCTGGCGTGGATTTTCTGGTGCCTGCATCAGCACCGGCGGTTAAATACCTCAGGCTGCTGGTACACGATACCTGGGGAATGGGCGATGCTGCACATTTAATGGAGGTTACGGTTTTTGGTAAGCCGCAGTAACGTTTAATGAATAATTAAAAAAGAAATTATGAAAAATATTTTTCGGATATGTCTGTTCGCTATTGTCGTAATTGGCGCCATAAGCTGCGAAAAAAAGGATACAGACTTTAAGAAGTTTTTAGGTGATAAAGAAATGGTTTACCCGGGTGTTGTAGTAAAACCACATTCAAAACCGGGCAACTTAAGGGCCGCGCTGGTATGGAACCCAAGTTCGGACCCCAGCATAAGCAGGTATGTTATTTACTGGAACAATAAAGCGGATTCGGTTGTGGTGAATTCAACCAACCATAATACCGCCGACTCTATCACAGCTATAATACCGGGCCTTAGCGAGTATATCTATTCGTTTACAATTTATTCGTATGATGCCAAGGGGAACCGCTCTATCCCTTTAGAGATCAACAACGTTAAGGTTTACGGACCGGTTTATCAAAGCGGGTTAACAAACCGTGTGTACGATGCTGCCAATCCTTTTACCGTATCCGAAAATGGCAATGTTAAGCTTAACTTTTTGCAGGCCGATACTACATCGCTCAATGTATCTACAATTATTAAGTATACTAACCGTAACGGGGAGATAGTTGAAAAAGACCTCAGTCCCGATAGTACATCATTTATGATAACAGATTATAAATCGGGCGAGCCTGTAAGCTTCCGTTCGGGCTATATTCCTGTTAAAGGGTCTATTGATACATTTTATGTTTCAAATTACAGCACTTTCCCGGAAATTAACGGGATAAGCCAATGCGCTAAATCATTGTTCAGGGAATATAAGATGAATGGCGATGTAGGCACTTACGAGTCGGGTACAAGCGTAAGCAAACTGTGGGACGGTTCGGTTGGCCCGCAGGGTTATCCAAACATTTTTCATAGCGATGGCGACCATCATTTGCCGCATACATTTACATTTGATATGGGCAAGGTTTACAAAGTGCTTACCAGCATGGAAGAAACCGGCCGTAACTGCTGCAATAACCCTGATCAGTTTGAAATTTGGGGCATCGCCGATATTACCAATGCCGCTACAAACCTGTCGCCTAATGATAACGGCTGGACTTCCGAAATGCAGGCAAAGGGCTGGACGCTTTTAAAGGATGTTACCCGCAATGACGACGGCCAGCAGTTGATCAAGGTCAACTTTGATGCAGGTATACCACCGGTAAGGTACATCCGCATAAGGGTTAAGCACGTAACTACCGGCGATGGCTATTATAGCAACATAAGCGAATTGACCTTTTTTAATGACGTACTTAAATAACCGGTTAAATTATTTAAATCAGTAAGCCATCTTCATAAACGGATGGCTTGCTGATTTTGTGCAGATGAGCTGTTGATCTTATCCGGCGGCCATAAATTGTTGCTTATGACTAAATATTTGTTTGTTGCTATTATTTGTTTTTATAGCGTACGGCCCTTACACGCGCAAAATAATACATGGAAAGGTTTTGAACGTGTTAATTTTAGCATAGATAACTACCGGGCTTACTATGTTAAACCCTCCACGCCGCTCCCCGGTAATCCCTGGGTTTGGCGCTCGTCGTTCGCAGATTGGCATACCGACATTGATAGCATCCTGCTTACAAAGGGATTTTACGTTGCCTATATCAATGTCGACGATCAGTACGGCGCCCCGCAGGCACTGCAGGTTTGGGATAAGTTTTACAGCTACCTCGTAAAGACGGTTTCTTTATCGCCTAAGCCGGCTTTAGAGGCCGTAAGCAGGGGCGCTTTATATGCCTACGGATGGGCAAAGCGCAACCCGGATAAGGTGAGCTGCATTTACGCGGAAACACCGGTTTGCGACTTTAAAAGTTGGCCAGGTGGCAAGGGTCAGGGAAAGGGCGACACCGCTGCGTGGAAACAACTGAAACGAGTTTATAGGTTTACCGAAGCGCAAGTTCTGGCTTACACTGACAATCCTGTAGATAATTTGGAAGGGCTTGCTTCTTTTAAAGTTCCCCTGCTGCATATGATCAGCAATACAGACAAGCTGGTACCTCCGAACGAGAATACCTATCCTTTGATCAGGAAATATATAGCGCTTGGTGGCTTAGCGTATATAATGACGGCTGATAAACAACCACAGGAACTATTTGGGCATCATTTTGACATTGAGCATCCCGACAGTATTGCAGGCTTCATAGCCGCTAATACCTATCCTTTAAAGCCCTTACTGCCCTACCATAACTATTACTCGGTTAGGGGAGGGCTTCAGCATTTTTTTTCGACGGTAGCAAAAAACCAGGACGCGACAGTAGCTTTTTTAGGGGGATCAATAACTTTTAACCCCGGCTGGCGCGATAAAGTGTGCAAGTATCTTAAAGAGCGTTATCCCAAAACAAAGTTTAGATTTATACAGGCAGGCATACCATCGCTGGGCAGTTTACCGCACGCATTTCGCCTCAGGCGCGATGTGCTGGATTCAGGCCGGGTAGACCTGATGTTTGTTGAGGCCGCAGTAAACGACAGGGTTAATGGAACCGACAGCCTTACCCAAGTGCGCGACCTGGAAGGCATTATCAGGCACGCCAGGCGGGCCAACCCTTTAATGGATATCATCATGATGTCCTTTGCCGACCCGGATAAGAACAGCGATTACGCCAGGGGAAGCAGTCCGGTTGAAGTAGTAAACCACGAACTGGTGGCAAGCCATTACAGCCTGCCATCTATTAATCTGGCTAAAGAAGTGTATGATAAAATTCAAAATAAGGAATTTAGCTGGCTTAACGACTTCAAAGATATCCACCCGGCAGCATTTGGTCAGGAGCTATATTTTGCTACTATAAAAAGCTTGCTGCAATCCAGCTCCGAAACACTTGTTAAACAGGCACCGGTAAAAAAGCTGCCGAAACCTTTGAACGCTTCAAATTTTGAATTCGGAAGTTATTATAACATCAGCAACGCGCAACACGATAAAAACTGGGCTATTGACAAAAACTGGGTACCTAAGGATGGCCTGGATACCCGCCCGGGTTTTGTAAACGTGCCGGTATTAGCCGCTGATAAGCCCGGGGCAGTATTAACATTGCCTTTTACCGGAACAGCTATCGGTATAGGTATTGTATCGGGTAGTGACGCCGGAATGGTAATGTATGCCATTGACAATGGCGCATATAAAACTGTCGACTTGTACACCCAATGGAGCGGCTGGCTGCACCTGCCATGGTACATATTGTTTAACGGTAACCTGGCAAAAGGCAGGCACGTGCTTAAGCTAAAAATAGCCAACCGGCACAACCCGGCCAGTAAGGGTAATGCCTGCCGTATAGTTTACTTCCTTAGGAACGAATAATCCATTTGTTTGCGGGGTTTGTCCATTTTAAAGCCGGAAACAAGCATATATTTTTAGCCAGCCAATTAGTATTTCACCAATTTATAAAACAAGCCTGTTAGTCCGGCCCGTTTTAATAACCTGTTTTGAATAACATAACCGATAATGAAAAGATACTTCTGCCTAATTACTATCATTTTTTTATTTGCCGTTTCAGCACACAGCCAAACCAAACCGCTAAAGCTTTGGTATGATAAACCCGCTGCACAGTGGGAAGAGACCCTGCCTTTAGGTAACGGCCATTTGGGTATGACACCGGATGGGGGTGAACTGGAAGAGCATGTAGTTTTAAACGATATTACCCTATGGTCGGGCGCGCCGCAGGATGCCAATAATTATGAAGCCTACAAAAGCCTGCCCGAAATAAGAAGGTTGCTTGCCGAGGGTAAGAATAACGAAGCACAGGCATTGGTCGACAAAAACTTTATTTGTACCGGCAAAGGTTCGGGTAGCGAGCCATTTGGTAAATACCAGGTACTTGGCGATCTGAAAATTAAATTTGATTATGCCGGTAACGAGCATGTTTTTACCAACTACAAACGCGAACTTTCTTTGGATAAAGCGGTTGCAACCTGTACTTACAATATAGATGGGGTTAACTACAAGCGCGAATACTTCACCAGTTTTAATAATGATGTAAGTATCATCAAACTATCGGCTGATAAGCCGGGGAACCTAAATTTTAGCATCTCTTTATCCCGCCCGGAAAGGTTCACTACAATTGAAAAAAACGGCGGGCTGCAAATGTACGGGCAATTAAAAAGTGGTACGGAGAAAGGTGGCATGCAATATCTTACCAAAGTTAAAACACGGCTAACGGGGGGTACGTTAAGCTATACTGATAATCAATTGGTTATAAAAAAAGCCACGGAAGTTATTATTTACATTACAGCCGGTACCGATTTCAGAGGGGCTGATTATAAAAGAAATGTAGATGCGCAGCTTACAGCTGCGTTAAAAACCACTTATACACAAGAGCGTGCGCAGCATATTGCCAGGTATCAAAAACTGTTCAATAGGGTTAAGGTTGATTTGGGCGCAGGCACAGCCGGCGATGAACCCACCGATCAGCGGCTCATCAGCTTCCACAAAAACCCCAATGCCGATAAATATTTACCGGTATTGTTTTATCAGTATGGGCGATATCTAACCATCAGCAGTACGCGTGTAGGTTTATTGCCGCCAAATTTGCAGGGCCTGTGGGCCAACCAGATAAACACCCCTTGGAACAGCGATTACCACCTGGATGTCAACGTGCAAATGAATCACTGGCCGGTTGAGGTGTCAAACTTATCGGAACTTAACCTGCCTTTGGCCCAGTTGGTTAAAGGCATGGTTAAACCCGGCGAGCGCACTGCAAAAGCTTATTATAATGCCGATGGATGGGTTGCCCACGTAATAACTAATGTGTGGGGTTTTACGGAACCGGGTGAAAGTGCGTCCTGGGGGGTAACCAAATCCGGTTCGGGCTGGTTATGTAATAACCTGTGGGAGCATTATGCCTACTCTGAAGATAAGAGCTACCTGCGTGATATATATCCCATATTAAAAGGCTCTGCGCAGTTTTACAGCAGCATGCTTATTAAAGACGAGAAAACGGGCTGGCTGGTGACCTCGCCTTCTTCGTCGCCAGAGAATAGTTTTTACCTGCCAAACTGCAAAACGGCCAGTATATGTGTAGGGCCGACCATTGATAACCAGATCATACGCGAGTTATTTAACAATGTGATAACCGCCGCCGGGCTTTTAGGTAAAGATGAAGCCCTTAAAAAAGACCTTGTGGCCAAGTTAAAGCAGTTGCCGCCGGTGGGGCGGATCAGCAAGGATGGCCGTTTGATGGAATGGCTGGAAGATTATAAAGAAACAGAACCGCAGCACAGGCATATTTCGCACTTATATGGTTTGTATCCTGCAGCATTGATCACGCCCGAAGCAACTCCCGCGCTTGCCGAAGCCTGTAAAAAAACATTAGAGGTTAGGGGCGACGACGGTCCAAGCTGGTCGATCGCATATAAACAGTTGTTTTGGGCCCGCCTGCACGATGGTAACCGGGCGTACAAATTGTTTACCGAAATAATGAAACCAACCCTTAAAACCGATATAAATTACGGTGCAGGTGGCGGTATTTATCCAAACCTGCTTTCGGCTGGACCGCCGTTTCAGATAGACGGCAACTTTGGAACAACTGCAGGTATAGCCGAAATGCTTATACAAAGCCATGCGGGCTTCATTGAGTTACTGCCTGCTGTGCCCGACGCCTGGAAAGCATCGGGCAGCGTAAAAGGCCTGAAAGCCCGTGGAAATTATACTGTGGACTTTAGCTGGAAAAACGGCAAAGTGGTCAATTGCCGTATAACTTCTCCACGTCCCCGTAAGGTTAAAGTTAAGATCAACGGCGTTATAAAAACCTGGTCAGCCGTAAAGGCCTGATATCATACTTAAAGTCTATTAACGATGCTCACAACCTTTAAACGGTACTTAGCCGGTATCGTGTTTTTTGTCGCGTTTTCATTTAAGGCCGAAGGTGGTTCCAAACCAAACGCGCAACTGGTTACTTTTCCCTTTGGTAAAACCGGTAAAATAAGCTACAATTTAACCACAGGTACTTACCGGGTGTTTCAAAGTGGCAAGCTCATATTCGCAGATATTTATGCGTATGCCAAAGTAAAAACTGATACTATCAGCTCTAAGGACTACCGGTCAATAAAATACACGCGGCTGCCGCTACATGATGGCTTTGGAAAAGGGTTCAGGCATACTTTAATGCTGACAGGTAAAGGCCTGCCTGCCATGCGGCAGGTGTTTTACACTTACTCCCGCCGCAACTATTTCCTAACAGAAATATCATTTATCGGGGTGTCTCTAAAAAGTAATTATATGTCTCCTTTTAACGGAGGCTTTACGAAAATACCCGGGGACGATGTGCGTTCGGTTTTTGTCCCATTTGATAACGACACCTTCATCAGCTATAATTCAAAACCCTTTAACGGTACTATGGACGTAAGTTCTGAAGTAGGTACGGTGTTTTCAAACCAAAGCAGGGCGGGTATCATAGCAGGTTCTGTTGAACATGAAGTTTGGAAAACGGGGGTTGAAGTGCAATCCCTTGCGCGTTTAAACCAGATTAAGGTTTGGGGCGGTTATACTTCAGAAGCGGTAACCCGTGACAAAATTGAGCATGGTAGCATCAGTGGAAGTATAGTAAAATCGCCAAAAATATTTGTTGGTTTCTTTAACGACTGGCGCAGGGGTATGGAAGAATATGGAAAGGCCAACCGTATTGCCGAACCACCTTACATTTTTAACTGGAATAAACCCACCCCTGTAGGTTGGAACAGCTGGGGCGTTATACAGGAAAAAATCACGCTTGATAATATCACCAAAACAGCAAACTTCTTCGCGGACAGCATTCCTGCGTTCCGTACAGGCAACACTGCTTTTATCGATCTGGATTCGTTTTGGGACAACCTGGTGCACAACGGCGATTACAGCCAATTAAAACATTTTGCAGATTATTGTAAATCAAAAGGGCTGCAGCCGGGTATTTATTGGGCGCCATTTACCGACTGGGGACATGCCGGCGGCCCAAACAGAAAGGTAGATGGCAGTGAGTACACCTATGGCGAATTATGGACGAAGATAGGTAACGGTTATAACGATATTGATGGAGCAAGGGCATTAGACCCCACACACCCTGGCACAAAACAACGCATAGCATTTGTATTGCGCAAGCTAAAAGCCTGTGGGTTTAAAATGATCAAGATAGATTTTTTAGGCCACGCATCAGTTGAGGCTAATAAATTTTACGATCCAACGGTAACCACGGGAATGCAGGCATACCGTAAAGGGATGGAATACGTAGTTGACCAGCTCGGCACACAAATGCTGGTCTATGCGGCTATATCGCCAAGCATGGCCACAGGCCGGTATGTACACATGAGGCGTATAGCCTGCGATGCGTTTAAAACCATCGACCATACAAAATACACGCTAAATAGCGTAAGTTATGGCTGGTGGCAAACCTATCTCTATAACTTTATAGATGCAGACCATGTAGTATTTGCCGACGAAACAATAGGGGCCAACCGCGCCCGGTTGCTATCCGCCATTATTACGGGTACCTGGATCTCAGGAGATGATTTTTCGGTGACGGGTCAGTGGACGGCGCGTGTGAAAAAATACTATCAGGACGCTGAATTGCTAAGCGTAATACAGAATGGCAAAGCATTTCGCCCGCTCGAAGGTAATGTTACAACATCAGAGGTATTCACCAAACAGACAGGCGATAGGTTTTATCTGGCGGTTATAAATTACGGTAAACAAGCCAGGGAATACGCGCTATCACCTCGGCGACTTGGTATAGATGTTTCCAAGATCATAAGCACAAAAGAGCTGTTACAGCACAATGCAATAGGGGTAGCAAACACGCTGCAGTTTAAAGTTAATGGTGCCGACGCGGTATTATATCAATTTGTATTGAAAAGGTAATCAATAACTTAACGCGGCAAATGTAAAAGTCAATGTTAAGTAGCCCCAAGTGCTTAACATAATGATAATATTAAAGTAACCCTGCTGTGGTATACTTTTGCAGATATTATCACACCGTTATATATGAAAGATAAACTTAAACCCCTTGTAAAAGAAGCAAAAAAGGCAGCTCAAAAAGCCATCCAGTTAAGCTTGGTTACACATTTAAAAGAAATTACCGCGAGATTTGGCGAAGGGTCCAAAAAATTGGATAAACAGGTAGAAAAAGAAGCGAAGAAACTTTCAAAAAAATTTGCTAAACATATTAAGGTAAACAAAGGTGCTTTGATAGGGGGTGATGATCAGTCGAAAAAAGAGGCGGAAACGGTTAAAGTTCCATCCGTTAAAATTAAAGCGGTACCGGCTGTTAAAAAGACCATCGCAAAAACCAATACTTTATAGTACGAGCTTTGTAAGTGGCAAAGGGGTTATAGCCCCGCGGATCAGCCTTCGGCCTCTATCAAAATATCGTCCCGGTGTTTTTCGGGAGTTTTTGAACGGAAAGCCATATACACAACAGCCATAACAGCAACCACAGCCGTAGCATACAATATTGCGGGTACCATCGCTATAACATCCTGGTAAAACCAGCCGGATATGAGCGCGCCTAAACCTATACCGGCTTCTAACGAGATATACATGGTTGCCATAGCCTTGCCGCGATGGGCGGGCTTGCTCAAATCTACCGTCCAGGCGTTTAAGGCGGGGGAAAGGATGCCGGTTGCCACACCATAAACTATACCGCCAACCAATAAACCGAAAGAGGTTTTTTCGTACGCTATTAAACAAAGGGCAATAACCAGCAAGCCCAAGCCGGTGTTGATCACATAAATACGACCGTACCTATCAGATACCTTACCGGCAATAAAACGTATCAGCAGCGATGCAATGGTAAACACCATGAAAAACAAACCCTTATTCATGATGCCGAGGTGGCCGCTCCAGTCTGGGATGAGGGTTAATATCGCGCCGTATGCAACGTACGACAAAAGGGTAACAATGGCTGCGGGCAAAACCTCAACAGCAATAATGTCCGTCCGCGATATTTTTAATACTGACAAGCTAAATGGCTGTTTAAATTTCAACGATTCTTTCATGTTCATCAGTATTACTATTGACATTAGCGCGAAGAACGATGATGCATAAAACAGCATATTTAAAGAGTATGCCAGCCTTATGGTGCTGCCTATAAAGGGCCCTATGGCCAGGCCGGTACTAAAGCAAATGCCGTGAAAGCCTAAGGCCTCGCCCCAGCGCTCGCGCGGAACTATATCTGCAACGTAGGCCGCGGTGGCAGTAGGCTTAAAACCTGTAGAAAACCCATGCAATAATCGCAGAAATAAAAATCCGGATACTGTGCTTAATACAGGATACAGAAAACCGCAGATAAAGCACACTATAGAACCTACTGCCATTACCGGCACCCGGCCAACGGTATCGGTAAGCCTGCCGCTGAACGGGCGCGATATACCCGCAGTAAGGGTAAACAAAGCGATGATAAGGCCCTTGTGCTCGCCGCCGCCCATAATGCTCAAATAAGCAGGAAGTTCGGGTATCAGCATATTAAAGCTTGCCGAGAATAAGAGCGAGCTAAGACAAACCAGCGCGAAGTGTAAGTTATAAATAGGATGTACGGCTTTAGCCATTAGATGCAGCAGATGTATTATTCAGCAAGTGTACCAAATTGAAAGCAAAAAACAGCCGCTGTTTTTTGAACAGCTTCTCCGTTTACTAACATTAGGTAAATGCCGTCATTTTTGTAATACCATCACCCCATTCATAACAACGGTGCTGCCCCCATCTGCAACAATGTTATAAACTTTTTGGGTGCCACCTGCCTTTTCTGTCTTCAACAGCACGGTATACGCCTGGTATTTGCCGGTTTTTTCATCGAGGCATAGTACGTCCTGGCCTATTGTTATTTCGCCAATTTTTTGGTTTCCCTGTACGGTAAGCATCGGGTGATTTGGTGTAGCCTGCAACACTTTACTGCTTAGCCTGATATCCTGCCCGTTAATTTGTGTCGATACCAGTACAAGTTTAGTTAACGCATAGTTTTTGGCAACGTGCGCTGTTAACTCCTTCACCGTTACCGCCGATGCAACTTTGGTAGCAGGATCAACTGTAATTACCTGGTCGCCGCTTTTAACATCCTTCAAAAACTTTTTAGCCCCATTGGCCATGGTAACCAGTTCATCGCCGGGGAAACAAATATCGTTACCGTATGTGGCCGATTCCTCTTTCATATCTTTGCCACCGTTTAACAGCTTATATTGCTGAAAGCTGAATTCTTTAGATAAAACGTAAGAGAGTTTAAGGATAAAATTGGTTTCCACTTTGTTAATGTTATCAATATCCTGGAAATATTGCTCCCAAACTTTGCTCTCAGCCGTAAAGTTGGGCACAAGGGCTTTGTACAGCTTACCCTTTTCGTTGGTATAAAAAACCATGGTTCCAATTTCCTGCAAACCGTCTTTGGCAATCAACTTGTAAAGGTCTATGCGTTTTTTGAGGCCGTCGCTGCCGGTTATAAAGTATGGTTTACGTCCCTCGTATCGGTCAAGTACATACGCATTCTCAAATTTTACGTAGGTATCTTTATCCAGATCGGCGATGTTAAACGTTTGGGCCCTGGTATATTCAGCCAGGGTAAGCGGCCTGGGCGTAACCGTTTGCGCACGGCCAATAGCAACCAAAGCGGTTAATAAAAGTGTTATAGTTAGTTTACGCATATTAATAGAGTCAAGATCGTGAGAATCAAGAAACAAGATAAGAAACAAACAGTATTTATATGTCTTGCTTCCTGCATCCTGATATCTTGCTTCTCTTACATTAAGATATTTCTTTAAAAGCAGCCGCAAAGGCTTCCATTTCGTCCATACGGCCAATGCTTACGCGGCACCATTCCTTGCCGTTAAATTTCCAGTTGCGTATGCCCACACCGCGTTTGAACATTTCGGTCGAAAATCTTGCACCGTCCATTTTAAGCTGGAACATTACGAAGTTCGCCGACGATGGTATATAATCGTAACCCTCTTTCTTTAACACAGTGTACAGATACTCTTTTGCAGCATTTGTTTTTTTGAGGGTATCGTTTAAAAAATCGGTTTCGCGGTACCCGGCCAGCGCGGCGGCCAGGGTGGTGCCGGTAATGCTCCAGGCCTGAGTGGTATATCTTTTAAACGTTTTTATAATATCCGGCTGCGAGATAATGTAGCCAAGGCGCAAACCCGCAAAGCCATAAAGCTTCGAAAAAGTGCGTGCCACAATAATGTTATGCCCGGCTTTTACCATACTTATCATGGATGCCGCCTGCGGATCGGGCAGGTAATCGATATAGGCCTCATCAACAAACACCATTGTTTTTTTTGATACCCGTTCGCAAAAAGCTTTAAGTTTATCGGTATCAACCACCGTAGCGGTAGGGTTATTTGGATTGCAAATGTAAACCAGCCCGGTATTATCGTCCACTTTAGCTTCCATGGCATCAAGGTCTAACTTATAGTCGGTGGTTAACGGTACTTTTACCCATTTGCCCTCAAGTTCCTCGGCGCGACTGGGCAGGTCATCGTAGGATGGGTCGCCGGTAATGACACTTTTGCCGCCCCGGGTGTAATGCATGGCGGCAGCCAGCAAAAACGGAGTAGAACCTGCATCCATCAGCACATTTTGTTGTTTAACCCCTTCATAGGCTGCAATTTTTCCCGAAAGCTGCGATAACTGCATGAACGGATACTGGTAGCTGCTATCAATCGATTCTGCGATGGCTTTTTTTGCTGCGGGCGAAGGACCGTAAGGGTTCTCGTTGGCCAGCAGCCGCGCCTTAAGATCAAACGGCCCGCTTAAAACAGCTTCCTGGTCTGTTAGGCTGCGCGATGATCTGAAGGCACGTTTGGGCATAGCAGCCAGCTTACCGATGGTGCCCGAACAAAAAGCCAGTCCCCCGGCTATAAAAGCGCTGGACCTGATCCAGTTTCTGCGGTTAATTGAATTTGCCATTGTGAAGGTGTTTTTAGTTTTTTACTTGTTTTGTTTATTGCTGCGCTTTATATTGAACCTGTTGGCCGCTTACCCTAGCGTGCAGCGCAGCTACCGTACTGCGTGCCGATTCAAACGCACCGGCCATCCAGGCGTTTAAATAAGTGAGATGCTCGCCGGCAAAATATACCTGCTTATCGGGCTTTAACAATGCAGGGTATTGATTTTTGCGCGTATCGGTGGTATAAACCGCCCATCCGCCAAGGGAGTATTTGGTTTTATGCCAGCTAACCGAAAAAGAGCTTTCAAACTCTTTATCATATTGCGGATGTATCAGCCTCCCTTTCTCCAGCGCGAATTTTTCACGCTCCGCATAGTTCAGTGCGCCTATTTTCTGTGCTTTATCATTAAAATTATAGTATCCTATCAATATGCCCTTTTTGCCCAGGTAATCGTATGATGGATAAAATATCTGTGTAAGGTCGTTATTGGTATGGGTAATTCCGCCGTAGAGGTGCTCATCCTCCTCCCAAAAACGGCGTTTAAACTGCAGGCCTATTTTTCCTGTAGGGATATAACCGATATAATCGATTGCCCTGCTTACATCGCCCGAAAAATTATGATTGATATTGCTCAACACGGGTAGGGGCAGGGTGCAAATACACAGGTCGGCAATTAGTTCATGCTTGCCGGTGGCATCTTTGTATAAGATCTTCACGCCCTCGGGCATATTGGTAATATCGGTAACCTCGGCACCCATCTTTAAAAAAGGCGTAATTTTTTTTTCTAATGCTGATGCGATCTTATCCATCCCGCCAACCGCCTGGAACATGGTCATCTGCAACTCGTAGGTGTATTCGGCAACGTTGTAAAAATCCGGGTCCATCAGGCCGGAGTGTATCAGGTCAGCCAGTTTATAAGGGTCGGCAATTTTGCCCGGTTTATCTGCGGCGCCGTACATTTCTGCATAGCCCCGCCTTGCTGATGCTTTATATAGCTTATCTATATCCAACCCCCCTTCGGCCTTTAAATATTCAATAACCTTTTCTGCATCCTCCCTTGTTAAGGCGCTGTCCAAGCCCCCGTGTTCAATACTTTTGGCCAGCATTTCGCTCATATAGCCGCGTATATCGTTGTGCACCTCGCGCACTTTTATCTTTTTGTTTGATAACGGGCCTGTTCCTTCGGCAAAATAATAAGCGCCTTCGTTTACATTATTGTATACCTGTATGGGTACGCCCAGCTCTTTGCAGTAGTGCAGGGTAAGCTCGTGGTTATGTGGTATGCGCGATGGCCCGGCATTAAAGTACTGGCCTTCATCAAACCGGGCGGTAACAGTTGGTTTATCAACTTCGGCATGGGCGCTGCCGTTACGTACGCTCCAGCAGCGGCCGCCGGTCCTGTGCCTCGCTTCAATAATGGTGCACCTATAACCCAACTTATTCAGCTCGTAAGCACATGTCATACCAGCCAGGCCGGCGCCTAATATTATAATGTGTTTGCCGTTGCCGCTTCCGTGTAAGTTAAATGCATGCGCGGGGGCAGCCCGTAATAAGCCTAAAGCCATCATGGCAGGGTAGGTGCCGCCCGCCAGCATGGCGCCCTTGCCTAAAAAATCGCGTCGGCTAATTGTTTTCAAAAGGAGTGGTTATAAAATCTTTATTTGATAAAGATAATTTAATATCTGTTTTTATAAAAGAAGCGGCCGGATATTTTAAATATGACGATATCTCTTTATCACCAATAAATAACGGCCCTATATGGTGGTGCCGGTTTTTAGCAATCTGCCGGGTTTTTTATTTGCCGCACGGTAACAATTGCGGTAACGCCGAGTCTGTAGGATAAACCCTTATAATGAAATTCTACAGTGCTTTTACCGGTATGCTGCTTGCTTTCACAGCTGCTGCGGCCCAGGGCGATTTTAAAACATTTGCCGACGGTTTTGTCAGCGGTTATAATGCCCTGCAAATACCACAGCTTGAATTAAGTTATGTAGGGCAGCTGCAGCAGATCCCCTCGCTTACCGCAGAAAAAAAGCAGCTCGAGTTTTTTACCGGGGTAAAACAAGGCCTTAAAAAGTTTGACCCGCAAAAACTAACCGCCGCCCAAAGGCTGGATTACCGGTTGATAAAATACGAAACCGACCTGAACCTTACACGCGTTAACCTGGAGCTGGGGTATATACACACGCGCCCCGCCATAGTAGCCACCACCGGTATCTATAACATCCCTAACGGAAAAGAATGGTACAAATACCTTATTAAAAGATGGGTAAATGATGATATAACCCCTGAATACGTTTATAAATACGGACTCGCTGAGGTTGAACGGCAGAACAAGCAGATAGATGCCATCCGCCGCGAAACGGGACTGGATGAGGCCGCGTTTTATAAGCACCTTAACGATACATCCTTTTATGTTACCGGCAGGGCGAAAATTCAGGATGTGTTTGAACGGGTTAGGGCAATGGTAACAAAAAACCTGCCCAGGCTTTTCAATAATACCGATATACCGCAAGTTGATATTAAGGCCGGAGATAGTAAAGCACTGGTACAAACGCCCGGTTACTATGATAATAATGTGTTTTACTATAACGCGTTAAATAACCATATAAACAAACGGCAGATAGACTGGCTTTTTCTGCACGAAGCGGTGCCGGGCCATCATTACCAATCGTCTGTTTTGGCGCAGGCAAAGGTATCTGCTATGCAAAACTTATTTTATTATATGGGCTTTGCCGAGGGGTGGGGCGCCTATGCCGAAGAATACGGTGCCGAGCTTGGCCTTTACCGAACACCCTACGACAGGCTGGGCAAGTTAGAGTGGGGGATAGTACGATCTATAAGGTTGCCGCTTGATGTAGGCATTAATTATTACGGCTGGACTGATGAACAAGCGCTAAACTTGTGGAAAAAATACATTAAGGGGCAGGACGAGATTGCCCTGCGCGAGATACAGCGGGTGCGACGATGGCCTGCACAGGTAATAACTTACAAACACGGCGCAGCCAAATTAATGGAGTGGAAATCGGAGTTAATGAAAGAGCAAGGTGCCCGGTTTGATATCAGGGATTTTCATGACCGGGTGCTGTCGCACGGGTCGTTGCCATTTTTTATGATCAGGGAAAATGTGTTTGCCGAAGCGAAATAAGTCAGGAAATTTTCAAAAATGATTAGCTTTGGGCGTATCATTATCACTTATTACCTATAATACTATGCAGGAAGCATCTCCACTTAACCAGGTTGCCGAATTTCATAAAACGTTTAAACACCCCGTTTTGGATACCCCCACTATACCCTCGCCTGCACGCTGCGACCTGCGGGTTGCCCTATTGGCCGAAGAGGTGAAAGAACTTCAGGAAGCTATTGCCGATAATAACCTGGTTGAAATTGCCGACGCCCTTTGCGATATACAATACGTACTGGCCGGCGCTATCCTTGAATTTGGCCTGGGCGATAAGTTTAAGGCCCTGTTTGACGAGGTGCACCGCTCTAACATGAGCAAAGCCTGTAACAGCATACAAGAGGCTAACGAAACCATAGCGCATTACCTGCAAAAAGACGGCAGCGAAGCGCACTACAAAGAGGAAGAATCAAAGTTCCTGGTTTTTCGTACAGCAGATAACAAAACGTTAAAATCTATCAATTACTCGCCGGCAGACCTTAAGGGGTTGTTGCTGTAAGCATAGGTATGTCAACTCCAGCAAACCTTTACCGTGCTTTATATGTGGCGGCATTAGCTATGGCTATTGTTACGGGCGTGATATTTGGATTTAAGGGTAATTCTCACACACCACCCATGCCATTTGGTGTAGAATTAATTGCATTGCCCATTGGCCTGGTGGGTTTTTTGTATGATATTATAAAACATAAATCGCTTAAGGTTCATTACTGGGGACTGGGTGTAAATGGAGCTGTGATGATATTGATGATGATTCCCGCCCTCGTTTAACACAATTTAATGATGGTTAAAAAAGGTTGCTTATCATAAAAATATGTTAGCTGCGGATATCGCTGTAGAAGATCAAAAAGCCAACGGGCACCAGATTAGGAAAATAAAGGTATCGGTTATTATAAATACTTATAACAGGTATAAATCGCTGCTACGATCTATCGAAAGTGTAGTGGGCCAGACCCATAAAAATATCGAAATAATAGTAGTAGACGATAGATCGACCGACAGAAAGTACCTCAAACACAAACATACTGCGAATATAAAGTGGATAGTTTTAGACAGAAGCAGCAGGGAAGTTTGCGGTTTCCCGTGCCTGGGTTATACGCGTAATGCAGGAATATCGCATGCCACCGGCGATTATATAGCCTTTTTGGATGACGACGATATTTGGATGCCTCAAAAGATATCGGTTCAGCTTAATGAAATGATGAGGCATGGGGTCCAAATGTCATGCACTGAAGGTTTTATGGGCGATTCGTACTTTAAGCCTCAAAGGGCGTACCCTTTATATTATAAAACCTATTACGAAAAATTTTGCCGCAACTTTTTTTTGAAAAACTATGGCAGCTGGTCGGGTGGTTTGCCGCGGATATTTACATCCGCTCTTATCAGTAAGCATAATTTTATCATACATTCTTCGGTGACGATAGAACGGGCGGTGTTAAGTCGGTCGGGTTATTATAACCACTTGCCGTTGGGCGCGGAAGATGCCGATATGTGGCTCAGGATATTAAAATATACCAATTGTATCTATATTGATGAGCCCCTGATATACTATGACGGACGGTTAAGCCAGCATACTTTTACCAACAGGTTGAAAAGAAAGATCAGGAAAATATTAAATGGCAGGGGATTGTTAAACTAACTTGATAACGCCGGAAACCCTCCAAGTAAAAAAGCCTCAGGACTTCGGCCTGAGGCTTTTTCTTTTTTTTGTGACCCCGCTGAGGCTCGAACTCAGGACCCACAGATTAAGAGTCTGTTGCTCTACCAACTGAGCTACGGAGTCAGGGTGTTTGTTTGCTGTTGGGCTGCAAATATACAATCTATTGGCAATTGCAGGTAATCTATCTTTTATATTCTGCCAGTATATTAAACGCCACACCCGCAATGCCTTCTTTTTCCCAATCAGCCTGGCTGGTTTCGCGAGAGATGATGGCACCGCTGCCAAACAGGCTTAGGTAAGCCGAGAACATCAGACCATGGCCTTTGCTGTTTTCGATCCATTCAAGGCTTACAAAAAAGTTGTTTTCGGCAAAAATATTATAAGGCTCCAGGTTAACATGTATATCTTTTTGCCCGGGCAGCACGTCTACAAAAATATTCTGGTTTTGCATTAGCTGGTCGGGCATGCCTTTTTTCAGCGTATAAAAATTTAGGCGAAGCTTCACCGGGTATAGGGGCGGGTCGGTGATATGCGCATTAAACCTTTTAAGATAGCTGGGCGATTTTTTTATTTTGATGATGGTGCCTATTTCGTGCCCAAGCCTGTTTGCATCAAACCCGGCGTTGGTATTCTCTGATTGTGAGGTGTTGCCTAAAACCACCTCCTTCCACTTTTTGTTGGTTACTTTAACTTCTTTAAGCTCTGTAACAGAAGGTTGAAGTGCAATGATTTGTTTGTTACCGTTAATAAATCCCGCAACTTTATAGGTTTGTGCAATATAACCTATCATAGACAACCTCAGCGTGTCAGCATCGTGGCCTGCCAGGTTTATTTTATAACGGCCGAGGCTATCTGTAACGGTACCTACCGCTTTGCCAATAATACCCACGTTAACATAGGGCAGCGGCAAATTGGTTTTGGCATCTTTAACCACCCCATCAAACACCTGGGCGTTTGCAAACAACCCGGAAAAAATCAGAAAAGCGACAACTAATAAACGTTTCATACCGGCAAGACGATAAAAAGAAGCGAATGGTTACGCCATCGCGTACATTTCTTCGCGTTGTTTTTGCACCACGTCGCTATTGATATATTCATCGTAGGTCATCAGCTTATCAATAACACCGCCCGGGGTTAGTTCAATAATGCGGTTGGCAACAGTTTGCACCAGTTCATGATCTCGCGAAGTAAAGATAATGTTACCTCTAAAGTCTTTCATGCCGTTGTTTAACGCAGTGATGGATTCCAGATCAAGGTGGTTGGTTGGCTCATCCAGCAACAGCATATTGGCCGATTGCAGCATCATCCGGCTAAACATACAGCGCATTTTTTCGCCGCCCGATAATACGCTGCTCTTTTTCAACACTTCTTCACCGCTAAACAACATACGCCCCAGGAAACCACGGATAAACTGATCGTCCTTTTCGCCGGTAGAGTACTCGCGCAACCAGTCGATCAAGTTTTCGTCCTTGCCTTTAAAATATTCGGCGTTATCAATAGGGATGTCGGCCAGGTTAACTGTAACACCCCACTTAAAACTGCCTGTATAATCTTTATCCCTCCCCGTTAAAATATCGTAAAAGGCCGATGTAGCCAAACTGTTCTGAGATAGCACAGCAATTTTATCGCCTTTATTGGCCATAAAATCAATGTTGGCAAACAGCACTTCGCCATTAAGGGTTTTGCCAAGTTTTTCGGTTTGCAATACCTGGTCGCCAATTTCACGGCCCTGGTTATTAAATATAATTCCGGGGTATTTGCGGTTCGATGGCTGTATCTCGTCGAGGTTGATCTTATCCAAGGCTTTTTTACGGCTGGTGGCCTGCTTTGATTTAGAGGCATTGGCGCTAAACCTGCGGATAAACTCTTGCAGTTCCTTCACGCGGTCTTCCATTTTCTTGTTCTGATCGCTGCGTTGTTTAAGCGCCAGTTGGCTCGATTCGTACCAGAAGGTGTAGTTACCAGTGTAAATAGTCATCTTGGCAAAATCAATATCTACCACGTGTGTACACACGGTATCCAGGAAGTGCCTGTCGTGCGATACTACCAGCACAATAGCCTCGTACGATGCCAGGAAATCTTCCAGCCAGCTAATGGTGTGTATGTCAAGGTCGTTGGTTGGCTCATCCAGCAGTAAAATATCCGGCTTGCCAAAAAGCGCCTGCGCTAACAACACACGTACCTTTTGGGTATTATCAAGGTCTTTAACCAGCTTATAATGAAATTCTTCTTTAATGCCCAAATTGCTCAGCAGGGTAGCGGCGTTGCTTTCGGCATTCCAGCCATCCATTTCGGCAAAAAGGTTTTCCAGTTCCCCGGCGCGTTCGCCATCGGCATCGGTAAAATCTTCTTTAAGGTAAATAGCATCCTTTTCCTTCATCACGGCATACATTTCCTTATGGCCCATCATCACCGCTTCCAGAACGGTATATTCGTCAAAAGCGTAATGGTTTTGACTTAATACGGCCATGCGTTCGCCGGGAGTAAAGCTCACCGAGCCGCTTGTAGGGTCGATCTCGCCTGATAGTATTTTTAAAAAAGTAGATTTACCCGCGCCGTTAGCCCCAATAATGCCATAGCAATTGCCCTGGCTAAATTTAAGGTTAACATCTTCAAAGAGGGTGCGTTTTCCGTAACGTAAAGATAAATTAGATACCGTAATCATGCTGCACTTATATTTGGCGCAAAAATACGGTAAATAGTTAATTTATTTGAACCCGGGCAGCATTTAGATAGATAAATGCAACCAAGCCGGGCATTTATTCATCTATTCCGGGACGATATCGGGGCTCCTGTTCCACACTTTTCCCCGCTGCAAACAAATTATTTTAACGCGGATATTGTTTATGCACTAAAGATGCATAACTTACGTTCTGGAATAACTATTGAATTAAATTAAACCTGATTTATTAAAACCCCCTGCTTAATTATGGCTATTGTAGTTACAAGCCTGTTTATTGTGAATGCACTTGTGGTAGTGCAACACATTAAAGTGAAAAGGCCTTAAAACCCCTTACAACTAACTTAGCAGCTTTGCTAAGTTAGTTGTTTCTTCATCAGCCAGCTTTTGCAGCGGCCCGGAAGCAAGCATTTTCATCATCATATTTAAGCCGGCGGTAATGGTAAAAACAGCTTCGGTTGTATTGTCGGCCTCAGTTAACTCCCATTTCAATTCCATTTCAAACGGGGGGGGGCCGGCGGGTATTATCCTGATCAGGCTATCGGTTACACGCTCGGCGATGGTTAACGAAAGGCTGGTGATATTGGGTATGGTAAAACTGGCCTCATCCGTTGTTGATACCCAATCGGCAATATTATCGGGCATCAGCCGGTGGTGATTGTTCATATCAGCCAAAAAGGCATATACCTGCGCTGCCGGTTTATTTACGGTAACGGCACTTTCAAAAACGCTCATATTGATGTTATTGTCCCCAGGTTGAGGGTTGTGTACGCCATTGTTTCAATACTTCGGTATCTGCCGCCGAAATGTAGTTGTGCTCTTCGGCATATTTTAGCAGGGCATTGTAGTTAGACAGTGTAATAAACGGGCATTTAGCCTCTTTAAAATTCTCGGCAGCTACATCAAAACCATAGCTGAATATCGCGGCAAGGCCGGCCACATTATAACCCGCATCGCGCAGGGCGTTTACGGCCTGTAAGCTGCTTTTACCGGTAGATATCAGGTCTTCAATTACCACCACACGCTGGCCCGGGGAAATCTCGCCTTCAATTAAACTGCCGGTACCATGCTCTTTTGCCTTCGCGCGCACGTATATAAACGGCAGCCCCATTTCCTGCGCTACCAATACCCCCTGCGGAATGCCCGCTGTAGCCACCCCTGCTATACAGCCAACCGAGCCAAAAGCTTCCTGTATGGCCGACGTTAATTGCTGGCGTATATAAGTACGGATGGTAGGATGCGAAAGCGTGATGCGGTTATCGCAATATATCGGCGACTTCCAGCCTGAAGCCCATGTAAAAGGATTATTAGGTTGTAGTTTTATTGCTTTAATTTGCAGCAGAAATTCCGCTACCTGCTGTTCGGTCTCACTATTGGTAAACATGGCTCAAAAATACAGAATTTATATTAACGAAAAAGTGATTTTGCTAACAGTGAAAACACCAAAAATTGCAAAACACTATCAAAAGATTGATGCAGAGCACTTTGATCTGAAAACAGTTTATCACTGGGTTGATAAGCAACCCGGCACTTTGTTTTACGTGCTTTGTAACAATGCCAAAGCCTTTCTAAAAAGGATCATCAAAAGCAATACCCTAATAGAGGCTGCCGGCGGGCTGGTAACCAACCAGCACGGCGAACACCTGTTTATTTATCGTAATGATAAATGGGACCTGCCAAAAGGTAAGATAGAGAAAAAAGAAAAAACTAAAATTGCCGCCGTGCGCGAAGTGGAAGAGGAGTGCGGCATTAAGGTAAACAAACTGGAGCAAAAGATCTGCAAAACTTACCATACCTATATTTACAAAGGCGAGGTAGTGCTAAAAAAAACACATTGGTTTAAAATGAGCTATAACGGCAATGCCAAACTGACACCGCAACTGGAAGAAGGCATCACTGATGTACGCTGGTTCAAAGCGGAAGAGGTATCAACCATTGTAAAAAACACTTTCCCTTCTATTATTGACGTATTGGAAAAAGAGGAGCTGATTACAAGTAGGGAAGTGCTTCTTTAGGGATAAACTGGGCCACATTGCCGTTGTAACGAATAATTTCGCGTACAATGCTTGAGCTGATAGACGAGTACCCCGGCTTGCTTACTATAAAAATGCTTTCAATTTCGGGCTCAAGGGCGTGGTTCATCTGGGCGATGGCCTTTTCATATTCAAAATCTGATACTGTACGTATCCCGCGGATCATGTAATCGGCGCCTATGCTTTTACAAAAATCAACGGTTAAACCTTCGTAGGCCACAATATGTATCTTATCGTCGTTAGCAAAAACGGCGCGTAGCATATCCTCGCGTTTAGCCACACTCAGCAGCCCCTGCTTGGTACTGTTTACCCCAATGCCTATATAAACCTTATCAAATAAGCTTACCGACCGTTTTACAATATCAACGTGGGCTTTGGTAACAGGATCGAACGAGCCGGGAAAAAGGGCTATTTTCATACAAGTGATGATGTTGTTGCTTGGGTAAAAGTAGTTAATAATTTATGATAATTAACCGCAACCGTTATTAATTAAGCAATCCATTTATCTGCGCATATTGCAGCAGCATAATGGTTTTGGCATCTTTTATCTTGCCCGTTTTAACCATGTCAAGGGCTGTGGTAAAGGGCATTTCCATCACCTCTATATTTTCGGTTTCTTCTGCCAGGCCGCCGCCATCGCTTACTTTCATCTCTTTGGTATATTCTGCGGTAAAAAAGTACAAGATCTCGGTGACCGATCCTGGCGACATATATGCCTCAAATGCTTTTTGTAGCGATGTTATTTTATAGCCGGTCTCTTCTTCAGTTTCCTTACGGATGCAATCCTCCGGGTTGTCCTTGTCCAGTAAACCTGCGCAGGTTTCTATTAAATACCCGTCTTTATTTCCGTTTAAATAAGTAGGCATCCTAAACTGGCGGGTAAGCATCACCGTTTGGGCGTCTTTATTATACAGCAGTATGGTAGCCCCGTTGCCACGGTCGTAAACCTCGCGCGATTGCGGCTGCCACTTACCGTTGTTACCTAACCATTCGTAGTTCGCTTTTTTTAACGTGTACCAGTTATCTGATAGCACCGTCGTTTGCAGGTTTCTTAATTTATCATTCATTGGGGCAGATGGTTATTTTTAAAGAACGAGAACGACGAATGCCCGTATTTACGCTGCTCGGTAAATGCGGGGTGATTGCTTAGGTTTTGCATGCTTTGATGCTCTACTATCAGCATGCCGCCTTCGGCAAGCAGGTTCTTCTCAAATACAATTTTAGGTATTTCGGGTATTTTGTTCAGGTCATAGGGCGGGTCGGCAAATATCAGGTCGTACCGTTCGGTTTCCATGGCCAGGTATTTAAAAACATCGGCCTTAAAAACCTCTATCGCGGTTAATCCGTGCTGTCGCGACGCATCTTTAAGATAATGTACGCATTGTATGGCGCGGTCAACCCCGGTAACCTTTTGGGCGCCGCGCGATGCAAACTCCATGGCTATGTTGCCGGTACCGCTAAAAAGATCAAGCACTTTAATGCCTTCAAACTCAATTTGGTTTTGGAGGATGTTGAACAGCGCCTCTTTTGCAAGGTCGGTAGTAGGGCGTACGGGTAAATTTTTTGGCGGGTTAAGCCTTAAGCCTTTTAATTTTCCTCCGATAATGCGCATAGCGATAAGGCAGCAAGGGCCAGTATTTTATGAGATGGGATATTTTGTGGCAGGTTAAGCACCTGCAAGGCGTTTAATGTTACCTCGCCGAAAAAACCTTGCAGGTAGGTAAAATAGCCATCGGTATCATTGATGTCGCCGCTTATTATCAGCCTGGCATCTTCGGGCTTTATGGCTAATTCGCTGCATACCAGGGCGCAAAAATACGCGAGCTCTTCGTGGTTATTAAATTTAAAGGTATTGTAAAAGCGCAGCCTGGTATCTTTAAAATTTAATATCGATACCATACCGTTGCCCATATCCAGGTAAATATCAGCATCAGCGGGCCGGGCATCTGCTATGGCCTTTATCCAGCCAGCATTGCTATAAACTGTTTTTTGGTTGTCCAGGTCCTTAGTGGCGCGGGTTAAGGCCTCGTTGATCTTGTATACAATAATGTTTTGGTTATCCAGCACCTCGGCGCTTACTTCCTCATCATCGCTTACGTCAAGCAGGCGGGCAGCATCAGCAACACGTTCTGTATCAAACAGGCTGCTCGGAAGCAGTGTAAACCCCGTGCCGTGCAACCCGGTTACAACTTGTTTGTAGTTGGCGGTTAAAATGTCGCGCAGTTGCTTCGGGTCGCGCAATTCGTCTACCGGATGGTTCTCGGCCCAGTCCAAGAGCTGTTTGCCGTCAATTACAGCATAACTAAAGCGGTTTTCATCAACCTGTAACAACAGGGTGTAGCTATGGGCCTGTGTAAGGCTTAAATCATCGCTGGTATAGTGGTGTATGTGTTCGCTCATGCAGGTAAACAAAAGTAATATTTTTTCCTGATTAGCAAATTATCATCCGTGCTACAAATGGCCTGGTGGTACTCACCCTGACTGCGCCATCACTGCCCGACCCTCTCTGCTGCGCAAAGCGGGCGAAAAAAATGAAACGAAAAAATAAAAAGAAAATACAAAGACCCTCGTTGCGCGAAGCGGAGAGAGGGTGGTTGGGCGCAGCGATGGCCGGGTGAGTCAACCGTTATGCAAGTAATAAATTTTGAATTACCTATTTCCCATACTTATCCCCATTTTTGTGCTGTGTCGATAATAAATGATATCAGCAAAAGTTTCCCGCACGAGCCTACGCTACAGCAGCAGGAGTTGTTTGGTAAACTGCATACTTTTTTAACAAGCGGCGAAGAGGACGATTGCTTTATCCTGAAGGGTTATGCAGGCACGGGCAAAACAACTGTGCTTGGCGCGCTGGTAAAAGCATTGCCTAAGTATAACTTTAAATCGGTACTGCTGGCCCCCACAGGGCGCGCCGCAAAGGTTATAACCAATTACAGCGGCCGTAAAGCTTTTACCATTCATAAGCGCATTTACCGTAAAAAGTCGGCGTTAAACGTTGACGAATCTTTTGCCATGGCCGAAAACTTAAGCGCCAACACCCTCTTTATTATCGATGAGGCTTCTATGATATCTGATGAGCCCGGCCGTTTTCAGGGTAGCTTGCTTACCGACCTGGTAAACTACGTTTACAACACAAAAAATTGTAAGTTAATGTTGGTGGGCGATACCGCCCAGCTGCCCCCCGTGGGCGCTGATGACAGCCCCGCGTTGGATACCAAACTCATGAAAGACCGCTTTGGCCTAACCATGTACGGCTATGAACTAACCGATGTGCTGCGGCAGCAAAAGGATTCGGGGATATTGTACAATGTTACCAAAGTGCGCGAGATTATACGGCAAGGCAAAGAGGTAATGCCGCAAATTGTTACCAAAGGATACAAAGATGTTTACCGCATGGGCGGGGATATGCTGGAAGAAGGCCTGAATTACGCTTACAGCAAATACGGGCATGATAATACGCTGATCATCTGCCGCAGTAATAAAAATGCTAACCTGTATAACCGGCAAATACGCGGGCGCATACTGATGCGCGAGGAAGAGCTTACCGGCGGCGACCAATTGATGGTTGTAAAGAACAACTATTTTTGGCTGCAGGACCAGGAAGAGGGCAGCACCGGCTTTATTGCTAATGGCGATATTGCCCGTGTTAAAAAGGTGCGCCGGATAGAGGATATGTACGGCTTCAGGTTTGCCGATGTGCAGTTGGAATTTATTGATTACGCCGAAGACCCAGTGCTTGATTGTAAGATATTGCTGGATACGCTATATTCAGAAGCGCCAGCGTTGCTGGCCGATGATCAGAAGCGCTTTTACCTGGAGGCTATGAAGGATTACGAACACATACCTAACAAGCGCGCAAGGCATAACGAATTAAAATTAAACCCCTATTACAATGCTTTACAGGTAAAATTTGCCTACGCAATTACCTGCCATAAAGCGCAGGGCGGCCAGTGGGAAGCCGTATTTGTTGATCAGGGTTACCTTACCGAGGAAATGGTAAACACCGACTTTTTACGCTGGTTTTATACTGCCTGCACCCGGGCCACCAACGAGCTTTACCTGGTGAACTTTAACCGTAAGTTTTTCGCCGAGCCGCCACCCGAGGCTTTTTAAAACCAGCTGCCAACTAATTACTGCAAACCGATCACTCTGCCTGCGGCAGCACAATGGTAAAGGTGCTGCCTTTGCCTTCAACGCTGCTAACGGTTATTTTACCGCCGTGGCCTTCCACAATGTCCTTAACAATACTTAATCCAATCCCGGTAGATTGCTCGCCCCTGAGCCCCGTACGCCCTGCGCCCGAAAAGCGTTCGAACAATTTGGGGATCATCTCTTTGGGTATGCCCAGTCCATGGTCTGTCACCCTTATTGTGATATTATTTTTATCACTGTTTAAATGCACCTCGACATTATCCGTTTCTTTCGAAAACTTCAGCGCATTGCTGATCAGGTTATCAATAACCCTCGGGAATTTTTCGTGATTTATCTGGGCATAAACCGTTTTTACGTCGCTTATCAACACCACATTTGTATGGCCGCCCTGCTGTATCTTCCAGGTGTTAACTATACCATGCAGCATCTCGTTAAGTTCGGTTTTACGGGTGTCAAAACTGGTGGTATTTTCACTGCGGGCGGCCTCAAGCAGGTCGTCAATAATGGTACGGGCCTTCACACACGATTCGCGCATCATTTTTAGGTTATCCTGTGTATCCTCGTCAATATCTTCCAGTTCCATCATCATCGCTAACGACTCTACGGCGGCAATAGGGTTGCGCAGGTCGTGGGCTACCGTGCCCAGTACCTGGTTTTTAAACACGTTAGCTCTTTCAATTTCCTGGTTTTTATGGCGTATCTCCACTATCTGCCCGTAATAGCTGGCCTTATATGAGAAAAAATACCTCGAAGTTAGGTAGAAACCCGCAAGTAAAATGGCCGATATCATTTGGTTATGCGTCATTTCTGTAGGTCCAACCTGCGCGTGGAAAAGCATCATGGTAAACAGCATTTCGATGCCCAGCAGCAGCACGATGGTCTCGTAATATTCAAAAACAAACAGCACGCTTACAATACTAAGGGCTATCAGGTAAAGGGTAAGGGCGTTGCTCGGGTCGGATGTAGAAATAAAGCTGGAATACATGCCGCAGCATATAATATACAACGCAAATGCAAAAACAAATAAAGCCATGCCCGCTGTGGCGTACTTGGTTTTGCGCATTTGCTGTACCAGCATGTGGCTTATTAAATAAAAAAATGGGGTAACAACAATGAATATCCAGTTGACAAAGTTGAACTCGGGGAAATTCTGTGCTTTTGTTAAGCTCTCCGGAAAAACGTGGTAAAGTATCCTGATAACTATACTTAACGTAAGAAATATAAAACTTGCCGTACGAACGCTCTGCAGGTTTTGATAAGTATAGTAATTGCGATAGGCCACACTATACTTGGGGGGGAGTTTTGTAAAAAAGTGCGTTTCCAAGGTCGTTATTGCGTAAGGGTCCTCCAAAAATATATCAAATTGTTTATTTTTTATTAAAAATCTGAAATACTGTTAGTTGCAGCAGGGTATATTGACAAAATGGCGGTGTTGAAATTATTTTAATGACATTTATTCATTAAACAAGTTATGGCAATTATTTTGAGGCTGATAAAGTACTATGAATTTTAACAACTTTACCATAAAAGCCCAGGAGGCCGTTCAAAAGGCTTCCGAAATTGCAACCGGCAACCAGCAGCAGGCTATCGAGACGGCGCATTTGCTGAAAGGTTTGTTACTGGTTGACGAAAACGTTATAACCTATTTATTAAAAAAATTAAACGTTAACCTTAACAGGCTAAACGATACGCTGGATGCGCAGATAAAATCTTTTCCGAAAGTTAGCGGGAGCGATATTTACCTGGCATCAGCCACCAATAGCGCCTTACAAAAGGCTACCGCTTACTTAAAAGAGTTTAAGGATGAGTTTGTATCGGTTGAGCATATATTGCTTGGTATACTTGCCGGTAGTGATGCCACCGCGGGCGTTTTAAAAGACGCCGGCGTTACCGAAAAAGACTTGAAAAAAGCCATTATCAGCCTCCGCGGTGATAGCAAGGTGACCGATCAGAACGCCGAAGCTACCTATAACGCGCTTAACAAATATGCGCGTAACCTTAACGAGTATGCCGAAAGCGGCAAGCTTGACCCGGTTATTGGCCGTGATGAAGAGATAAGGCGGGTAATACAGATCCTCAGTCGCCGTACCAAAAACAACCCTATACTGGTTGGCGAGCCGGGTGTAGGTAAAACCGCCATTGCCGAAGGTATCGCCTTCCGCATCATCAAAGGAGACGTGCCCGAGAGCCTGAAAACTAAAACAGTTTACTCGCTGGATATGGGCGCGCTGATAGCAGGCGCCAAGTACAAGGGCGAGTTTGAGGAACGCCTGAAAGCCGTTATAAAAGAAGTTATCCAAAGCGATGGCGAGATCGTATTGTTTATCGACGAGATACATACCCTGGTTGGTGCTGGCGGCGGCGAAGGGGCTATGGATGCTGCTAACATCCTGAAACCGGCCCTTGCCCGCGGCGAATTACGCGCCATAGGTGCAACCACGCTAAACGAGTACCAGAAATACGTAGAGAAAGATAAGGCCCTCGAACGCCGTTTCCAAAAGGTGATGGTAGATGAGCCTGACACTGCCGATGCTATTTCTATCCTGCGTGGATTAAAAGAACGTTACGAAGCCCACCACAAGGTGCGGATAAAAGACGAAGCGATCATTGCCGCGGTAGAAATGTCGCAGCGCTATATTTCTGACAGGTTCCTGCCGGATAAGGCTATAGACCTGATGGATGAGGCTGCTTCAAAGCTGCGTTTGGAGATGGACTCGGTACCCGAAGCAGTCGACGAACTCGAGCGCCGCATTATGCAGCTGGAGATTGAGCGCGAAGCCATCAAACGCGAAAAAGATGACCATAAGGTAAAAGAACTAAGCGAAGAAATTGCCAACCTCTCGGCCGATCGCGATTCGCTGCGCGCTAAATGGCAGGGCGAAAAAGATATTGTAGACGGTATTAACCAAAAGGTTGAACAGATAGAAAACTATAAACTTGAAGCTGAGCAGGCCGAGCGGGCCGGTGATTATGGTAAAGTAGCCGAATTACGTTATGGCACCATTGTACAGGCCCAGCAGGAAGTTGATAAGCTGAAAGCAGCCTTAGCCGAAAACCAGGACGACAGCCGCATGCTGAAAGAAGAGGTTACTGCCGATGATATTGCCGGTGTTGTAAGCCGCTGGACAGGCATCCCTGTTAGTAAAATGATACAGAGCGAACGCGAAAAGCTGCTGAACCTGGAAGATGAGCTGCACAAACGCGTAGCCGGGCAGGAGGAAGCCATTGAAGCCATCAGCGATGCCATACGCCGCAGCCGCGCCGGTTTGCAGGATAAACGCAAGCCTATTGGCTCATTCATATTCCTTGGCACCACAGGCGTGGGTAAAACCGAGCTGGCCAAAGCCCTTGCCGAGTACTTATTTAATGACGAAAACTCGCTGGTGCGTATCGATATGAGTGAATACCAGGAACGCCACTCGGTGTCAAGACTGATAGGCGCGCCTCCGGGATATGTGGGTTACGATGAAGGCGGTCAGCTAACCGAAGCCGTACGCCGCAAACCTTACAGCGTAGTGTTGCTTGATGAGATTGAAAAAGCGCACCCTGATGTATTTAATATATTGTTGCAGGTATTGGATGACGGGCATTTAACCGACAACAAAGGCCGCGTGGTGAACTTTAAGAACACCATAATCATCATGACCTCGAACATCGGCTCAAACATTATACAGGAAAACTTTGCCACACTGGAAGATAACAACCGCGAGGAAATTATCGCTAAAACAAAGAACGAACTGTTTACCCTGTTACGGCAAACCATCCGCCCCGAGTTTTTGAACCGTATAGATGAGATCATCATGTTTACGCCGCTGAGCAGGGACGAAATAACCGACATCGTGAAACTGCAGTTCAGGCAGGTACAAAAAACTTTGGCCGAAATGGGCGTAACTATCGAGGCGTCTGATGAAGCGCTTGACTGGCTTGCACAGCTGGGTTACGACCCGCAATTTGGTGCAAGGCCGTTGAAACGGGTGATACAAAAGAAAATACTGAACGAGTTATCCAAACAAATACTGGCCGGGAAGGTGGATAGAGACAGCAAGATAAAGCTGGATATGTTTGATAACAACTTTGTGTTCATGAATGCCGGTGAGTAAGTTTTGATGAGTAAGATGGCATTTATGCAAAAATAGCAGCTTTAGGGCTGCTCTTTTTGTTTATGAAGATTTAGTAAGATCGCTTATTTAGCATCAATATAAGTGTAAACAGATGTAGTTTCGTAGGTGTATGGGGGTTGTCCCGGATTGGTTGTCACACTTTTAGTTTTTGTAGTTTTAGGGTATCCTTGCTCGTCATAAGTGTACGTATATTCTATTGTCTGGTTTTTATCACCTGTTATAGTAACCAATTTTAGAATATCATTTTTGTGTGCGAACGGTGCCGAAGATAAAAACAATTTATCGCCACCATACCGGAACGGATTGTTTTTATTTCCAAATTCCCTGGTTGTTTCCTGTTTATACGTACCGAAATCGGTAGTTTGTTTTATTACGTTCTCGTTCAAATATTCAAATGTTATAACGCTGTTAACCTTATCGACTCCATCGACCGTATATAACCATGTACCGCCCAAAACTTTCGAGTCGCCTGTGTTAAGCTTTATCTTATAATCATACGAAGAGTTTGAGGGCCTGGTATTGGTAACCAAAGTCGGCATTCCATTTTCATATTCAATATCGCGATATTCGTCCACTCCCTGGGATGTACGCGTTTGTCTTTTCAATGTTCCATCGGTATTATAAGTTAAAACAAAGTCGCTGTGTATAAAAGTGGGGCTGTTGCCACCCCAATGCATCTCGATAAGCTGGTTTTGGTCATTGTAAACATATTCCTCTATGACATTGCCATTAGATTGTGTTGTTACAACTTTAGATACCAGTTTATGTTTACCGGTTGAAGGGTTGGTGTTGGTACCGGGTTGCGGATCCGGATCAGGGGTACCAGGTTGGCTGTCTTTTTTACAAGCGTTAAATAACAACGCTACAAGGGCGATAACTAAAATTTTCTTCATATATGTGATAAGATCAAGGTTATAAAAGTAGCCCGCAAATACTCCTTAGCCAAATCAACAGGATGTTTTTTTGCTTATAGGTTGAAAATCAATCCAATAAAATTCAACCGTTATATTGTAAAACAACAATTCACCTTTATGGTTATTTGTGGTATAATCGTTATCACAAATTACATAACACAACTACCATGAAAAATTTTGAAACCTTAGTGGATGCCACTAACGACCTTACAAAAAGGGGATATACCGCCAATTTGAGCCTTGAAGGCGATACCATAGACGATAAATCGCAAAACGTACATATGGGCGCTGAAGACTTTGAAATAGACGAATTTTATCGTTTTGAAGGACAAAGCAATCCTTCGGATATGGCTATTGTATATGCCATCAGTTCGGCAAAGTACAACCTTAAAGGCATACTGATAAACGCGTATGGCACTTACGCCGACGACAGTTCGTCTGCAATACACGCCAAGCTACACCATCACCAGGTTAGCAATAACCTGCACGGCACAGATAGGCCAACACAGTAAGTTTGCAGTAGGCGGTTTGCGGTTAGCGTTTTAACCGCAAACCGCCTACTTATCACTGCAAACCGGCTAAAAGTTTCTTACCTCTCACCTGTATGGCCGGACCTCCACCGCGCAGCATAAATTGCACCTGGTTAGCCAATTCTTCCTTTATCCAATCGTACCGATGGCGTAAATTAAACAGCGTATCCGCCGCAAATACTTTTACGGCCACCTTTACCTTTGGGTCTATCATCCAATCAAAACATTGTTCAACCACACTTTCCATATCAATGGCCGCCAGTTTCAACCGGATAGCTTCGGGCGCGCCGGGTGCGGTAAGGTGCATCATAATACGGGTATAATGCCTTTTGCAGCTGGCATTACTTACCTCGCTCATGCGTTTTACAAAGTATTCCAGGCTGTTTACATACAGTTCGGGCGAGGCCAGCATGGTGGCGTCCAGCAGCCACGCCGCACGAAAAGCCACCCGGGCGTTGGGGTGAAAGGTAAGGTCTATCAACTTATCAAGGTCAAATTTCTCCGCTATCAACCGGGCTGATAATCGCTCAATAAACCCTTTGGCAGGGTCCGCCATTAGCAGGTGTGCAAGCTTGTCGGTGGTGAGCGGGGCGTCCATCAGAAAATATAAAATTATAAAACTTTAGCCGGTGATATCGCTTTATTATAAAAAATTAAGGGTGATGGCTGCGAAACATACAACAAAAAAGGGCGCCAAAAAATGGTCGGGTAAGGTCACCGAAACCAGCGACGCGCTCGACCTTGATCGTGAAGTTTTTAAATCGAAAGATCCGGAAGAGATCGCAGAATCGTTAAAGCACTCGGCTGATAAAAGCCATAGGCGAAAAGGCTCACCTTTTCAAAGCGCTATGTCGATGCTTAATTTTTATATCAATCGTGCAGGTAAAAACCTTACTAAAACTCAAAAGAAACCATTGGAGCGGGCTAAAAATAAGCTACGCAAGTTATATGGTCGCGACGAAAAGTAAGTGCGGCCTAAATATATTTAGCGCAACATAGCCCGCGTTTAACCGTCATAATACATAACGGCGTAAAAAGTTACGCTATTCTACAACACGGCATAACAAAAATTATACATTTGCCTACCGTTAAATAATCGTTATTACATGGTTAAATTCAATCGATTTACACTGGACAATGGCCTTAAGGTGCTTGTTCATGAAGATAATACAACCCCAATGGCCGTGCTTAACATTTTATATGATGTTGGCGCGCGCGATGAAGACCCGGAACAAACCGGTTTTGCGCATTTATTTGAGCACCTGATGTTTGGCGGCTCAATAAATATTCCAAATTACGACGGCCCGCTGCAACGGGTAGGGGGTGAAAACAACGCCTTTACCAGCAACGATATAACCAACTATTACATCACCCTGCCATCGGCTAACATCGAGACGGGCTTTTGGCTGGAGAGCGACCGTATGTTAAACCTTGCCTTTAGCGAAAAAAGCCTGGAGGTACAGCGCAACGTGGTGATAGAGGAGTTTAAACAGCGTTACCTGAACCAGCCTTACGGCGATGTTTGGTTAAAGCTTAGGCCGTTGGTTTACAAGCAGCACCCGTACCGTTGGGCCACTATAGGTAAAACCATAAAACACATCGAGGATGCCAGGATTGAGGATGTAAAGGCATTTTTTAAAAAGCATTATAACCCTCAAAACGCCATTTTGGTGGTGGGCGGCGATGTTAAGACCGAAGATATAAAGTTGCTGGCCGAAAAGTGGTTTGGCCCAATCCCGGCCGGGGAAAAATACGTGCGCAACCTGCCGCAGGAACAGGCCCAGCACGAGGAACGCCGCGAAACTGTTACCGGCAAGGTGCCGCTCAATGATGTATACATTGCCTTCCAGATGGAGGGACGTGTAGATAAGAGTTACTACGCTGTGGAGCTAATGTCTGATATTCTTTCAAGGGGAAACTCATCGCGCCTGTACCGCGGTTTGGTGAAGGAAAAGCCAATTTTTAGCGAAGTGCACGCTTATATAACCGGCAGCCTGGATAAAGGGATGTTTGTGCTGGAAGGGAAGCCGCTCGAAAATATTAGCATTGAGCAGGCCGAGGAGGCGCTTTGGGGCGAACTGGAGAAACTGAAGAACGAAGAAGTGCCCGCGGATGAGTTGACCAAGGTGAAGAACAAAACCGAATCGACCATGGTGTTTTCTGAAATGTCGCTTTTAGACAAAGCCATGAACCTGGCGTTTTACGAGCTGATGGGCGATGCGGAAAACTTTAATCACGAATCGGAAAAGTTTTTAGCAGTAACTGCCGGGCAGATAAAGGAATATGCCAATCTTATCTTCAGGAAAGACAACTCATCAACACTGATATACCTGGCAGAAAAGACTGAATTGTCTGAACCCGAATTAACAGAAAGTACAGGTCATTAGTCACTGGCTTCATTTCGTCATTCTTTCCGTTCCCGCAACGGGTATTGACTCAATGATAGTGAAGCAAATGATTCAATTATAGCAAAGTAAATAACTTAATGAGCAAAATAGACAGAACCTTAGCCCCGCAATTTAACGGGGTAGAAAATATAAACCTGATACACCCTGAAAGCACCAAGCTTGCCAATGGCTGCAACGTATTTACTTTCAATTCAGGTACGCTTGACCTGGTACGGATTGAGTGGATATTTACTAACCTGCGGTTTGACCCGGCCAAACCCCTGCTTAACGTTGCGGCGAATACGATGCTTACCGAGGGAACAACCAAACTGACCGCCGCGCAAATTGCCGAAAAAATAGACTTTTACGGCGCGTTCCTGCAGGTCGACTATAGCTACGATCAATCGCAGGTAACACTGTTTACGCTTACCAAGCACCTGGAGGCTACTTTGCCTGTCGTAAAAGATATTCTTACGGATTCCATTTTCCCTGAAAAGGAACTGGAAACCTTTGCGCGTAACCAGCAGCAAAAGTTGCAGGTTAGCCTGCAAAAGAACGACTTTGTGGCCCGGCGGGTATTTAATAAGGCACTTTACGGCGAAACTATTTATGGCCTGGCTGCCGAACCGGAGGACTTCAGATCGCTTAAAAGGGAAGACCTGCTTGCGCATTTTAAACAAATGTACCAGCCACATAACTGTAGTATTATTATTGCAGGCAAGGCCGACCCCGAAATTTTAAAAACGGTGACAGCCACTTTTGAAGGACAATGGGCAGGTGCTGCCACAGCTGCCGATACTACGCAGCCCCCGTTGCAACACGCCGCCGAACGCTTTTTTTATATTGATAAACCCGACGCGCTGCAATCGGCCATACGTATAGGTACGCCTTTTGTAAACCGCACACATCCGGATTTTCCGGCGTTGCAGGTGCTGAACACCGTGTTGGGTGGATATTTTGGTTCGCGGTTAATGGCAAACATCCGCGAGGATAAGGGATATACATACGGCATTGGTTCGGGCATGTCGTCGTTCAGGCAAACGGGCTCGTTCTTTATCGCTTCCGAAGTAGGGGCCGACGTATGTAAAGCAGCAGTTATGGAAGTAGAAAAGGAAGTAAACCGGTTAAAAACCGACCTCATCCCCGACGAAGAACTATCGTTGGTACGCAACTTTATGCTGGGTTCGCTTTTAGGCAGCCTGGAGAATGTGCTGTCGCATGCTGATAAATTCAAGAACCTGTACTTTGCCGGTTTAGATTACGATTATTATGAACGCTACACCCAAACCGTAAAACATATCACCGCCGAAGAATTGAAAACATTGGCCAATAAATACCTTGATTTTGATAGCTTTTATAAGGTGATAGTAGGGAAATATTGATTTCGGATGTTCGATTTCGGATTTATTAATGTTTTTAAATTTGTTTAATGGATAAAATTGAACTAAAAAGGCGGACCAAAAAGTTCACTATTGATGTCATTAAATTGGTGATACGCTCCCAAGTGGGAAAGCACTTAATGTTTTAGTTAATCAATTACTAAGAAGCTCGTCTTCGGTTGGAGCAAATTATAGAGCAGCTTGCAGGGGAAAATCATTACCTGATTTTATCAATAAAATTGTTATAGTCGAGGAAGAAGCTGATGAAGCTATGTTTTGGCTTGAAGTTATGCATGAGTCGGGATTAGTTTCCGCGGATAAAATCACCCCTTTACTAAACGAAGCAAATGAATTAACCGCAATATTCACAGCCATTGGTAAAACAGCTAAAGAAAATCAAAAGAACGCAAGGCAAAATATTAAATAGTTACTAATCTCAAATTAGTAAATTATGTAAATCCAAAATTGAACGTCCGAAGTTCGAAATAACAGGATAACATCTAATTGTCAGAATCACGTAAATCCGAAATCGAACATCCGAAATCCGAAATATTTTATTAGCTTTGCCCGGCAAATAATAACTCCAAATAATTATTTGCTATGCAGTTAGACCCATCCAAATTTGTCGCCGAAGGATTAACTTATGACGACGTACTGTTACTCCCCGCATATTCAGAAGTACTGCCTCGCGAGGTAAATACCAGTACTTTTTTAACAAAAAAGATTCGTTTAAATATCCCCATCATTTCGGCTGCGATGGATACCGTAACCGAAGCAGGCCTGGCTATTGCTATTGCCCAGGCAGGCGGCATCGGCATGCTGCATAAAAACATGACCATACAGGCCCAGGCGGACGAAGTGCGCAAGGTTAAACGGTCTGAAAGCGGCATGATCATGGAACCGGTTACGCTGTCGGAAGATGCTTTACTTTCCGACGCGGTTAATATTATGCGCGAAAATAGTATAGGCGGTATCCCGGTTATATCATCCGGGCGAAAATTAAAAGGCATCATTACCAACCGCGACCTTCGCTTTCAAAAGGACCTTACCGTTGCGGTTAAAGATGTAATGACCAAAACAAACCTGATAGTTGCGCCCCAGGGCACAACCTTGCAGGATGCTGCTGCTATATTGCAGGATAACAAAATAGAAAAACTGCCGGTTGTTGATAAGGATGGTAAACTGGTAGGTTTAATTACCTATAAAGATATTCAGAAAGTTAAAAACTTCCCTAATGCCTGTAAGGATGAGTTTGGCCGCCTGCGCGTTGGCGCCGCGGTTGGCGTTGCTGCGGATAATATTGATCGCGTTACGGCCCTGGTAAAGGCTGGTGTTGACGTTATTACGGTTGATACTGCCCATGGCCACTCAAAAGGGGTTATAGATATGGTAAGGGCCGTTAAACAGCTACATCCCGACTTGCAGGTAATTGCCGGTAACATTGCCACTGCAGATGCTGCCAGGGCACTTGCCGATGCTGGTGCCGATGCTGTGAAGGTAGGTATTGGCCCGGGCTCTATCTGTACAACCCGTATTATAGCCGGCGTGGGTGTGCCGCAGCTTTACGCCATTTATGAATGCGCTAAAGCCCTTGAGGGCACGGGCATCCCGGTTATTGCCGATGGCGGTATCAAACAAACCGGAGATATCGTAAAAGCCATAGCGGCAGGGGCCAGCTCTATCATGGCAGGTTCATTATTTGCCGGGGTTGAGGAATCACCTGGTGAAACCATTATATATGAAGGCCGTAAGTTTAAATCGTACCGCGGCATGGGTTCTATCGAAGCCATGGCCAAGGGCTCAAAAGACCGCTACTTTCAGGACGAGACCGATGTGGTAACCAAACTGGTTCCCGAAGGCATCGTTGGTCGCGTGCCGTTCAAAGGCAACATGGCCGAGGTAGTTTATCAGTATATTGGCGGTTTACGCGCCGGCATGCACTACTGCGGTGCGGCTAATATCGAAGATCTGCAGAAAGCAAAATTTGTGCGTATCACTGCAGCCGGCATGCGCGAAAGCCACCCGCACGATATTACCATAACTAAGGAAGCTCCGAATTATACGAGGTAGTGAATAGCGATTGGTTGATTAGGTGAGTAGTTTTAGCTGTTCATTTAATTAACCATTTTTATACCACTCCCCACTCACAAAATCAACCAATAACCATGCGCAGCATTTGCATCTTCTGCGGTGCCAACTTCAACGGCGACCCTGTACTGAAACAAGCCATTGAAACATTGGCTGATGTAATGGTGAGTAAAAAAATCACGCTTATTTACGGTGGCGGCAATGTTGGCATCATGGGTCTGCTGGCCGATGCAGTGATGGGCAGGGGCGGAGAAGTGATAGGCGTTATGCCTAAGTTTTTGATTGATAAGGAAGTGGGCCACACCGGTATCACCAAACTGCATATTGTGGACAACATGCACCAGCGCAAGCAAATGATGAACGACCTGTGCGATGGTATCATGATGCTTCCCGGCGGCATTGGTACGCTCGAAGAATTTTTTGAGGTGCTTACCTGGCTGCAGCTCGGCTTGCACAACCATCCGGTTGGCATCCTGAACGTCAACGGTTTTTACGATCTGCTTTTACAGCAGATGGATGCTATGGTTGAGCAGCGCTATCTTAAGCCCGCCAACCGTAAATTAATACTCACTTCTGCCGACCCGATAGAACTGGTCAACCTGATGGATAACATCATCATAAGACCTGAGGAAGTTTGGTTTAAAGACCAGAATTTTACGTAATTTTCTTCAATTTTCTCAAGAATTTTCTAACTTATTTATTATGCATGCATAATAAATTCATCATGGATAGGTTATCTTCTGATTAATTTTCCTAAAATTACATAACCTATTATAAAACATGTATGGATCTGGAATTCAATAAAAATGAGGATGTTAACAAACAGCTCGTTTACGAATTTAACACAAGGCTCAAAAAAATATACCTCGGCGGGGGCGAAAAAGCCGCAGCTAAGCAAAAAGAGAAGGGTAAACTGCTTGCCCGTGAGCGTATTGCCTATCTGATAGACGATGACAAACCCTGGCTTGAGGTTGGTGCCTTCACCGCCGACGGCATGTACGCCGATCATGGCGGTTGCCCCAGCGGCGGTGTAGTGTGTGGTATAGGATACATAGCTGGCCGTCAGTGCGTTATAGTAGCTAATGATGCTACCGTAAAGGCCGGAGCATGGTTCCCAATAACGGCTAAAAAGAACCTGCGCGCCCAGGAAATTGCCATGGAAAACCGCCTGCCAATCATCTATCTGGTTGACTCGGCGGGTGTGTACCTGCCTTTGCAGGACGAGATATTCCCTGATAAAGAGCACTTTGGCCGCATATTCCGTAATAATGCCATCATGAGCAGTATGGGTATCATCCAGATAGCTGCCATTATGGGATCATGTGTGGCTGGTGGGGCTTACCTGCCTATCATGAGCGATGAGGCCATGATTGTTGAAGGCACAGGTTCCGTTTTCCTTGCGGGATCATACCTGGTTAAATCTGCTATCGGCGAAGACGTTGACAATGAAACACTTGGCGGGGCGACTACACAGTGCGAGATATCGGGGGTAACCGATTACAAACAGCCCAACGATAAGGCCTGCCTGGATTCTATCCGCAATATTATGAACAAAGTGGGCGATTATAATAAGGCCGGCTTCGACCGTATAAAACCCGCTGCACCTAAGCTAAACGAAAAGGATATGTACGGAATATTGCCGGATACCCGCGAAAAGGCCTACGATATGTACGAGATCATCAAGCGCCTGATAGATAATTCGGAATTTGAAGAATATAAGGCTGGCTATGGTCAATCTATCATTTGCGGGCTGGCCCGCGTGGATGGCTGGGCGGTAGGTATTGTGGCTAACCAGCGTAAGGTTATCAAATCTAAAAAAGGCGAAATGCAGTTTGGCGGGGTTATCTATTCCGATTCGGCTGATAAGGCAACCCGCTTTATCATGAATTGTAACCAAAAGAAGATACCATTGGTGTTTTTGCAGGATGTTACCGGCTTTATGGTAGGCAGCCGCAGCGAATATGGCGGCATCATCAAAGACGGCGCTAAAATGGTGAATGCGGTATCAAACTCCGTAGTCCCTAAATTCACTATTGTTATAGGTAATTCGTACGGTGCAGGTAACTACGCCATGTGCGGCAAGGCTTACGATCCGCGGCTGATCTACGCCTGGCCATCAGCAAAAATAGCTGTAATGGGCGGCGCGCAGGCGGCTAAGGTGCTGGTGCAAATGCAATCGGCCGGTTTAAAGGCAAAAGGCGAGGTGGTTGACGAGGCAAAGGAAGCCGAGCTGCTAAAGCAAACAACCTACCGCTATAACGCGCAAACCACACCATATTACGCAGCGGCAAGGCTTTGGGTAGATGGTATTATCGACCCGTTGGAGACCCGGAAAGTAATATCAATGGGCATAGAAGCCGCTAACCACGCGCCGATAGAAAAAGCTTTTAATGTGGGGATAATACAAACGTAGTATCCCTCCACGTCATTGCGAGGCGATGCCACGTGGCAATCTTCTTAAGGAATTCATTCATGCGATTCCGCCGGGCAGTCCTAATGAGATTGCCCCGCTATCGCTCGTAATGACAGGTTTTTTTCATACCTTCAAAAAATGAAAAAGCTGCTATTACCGCTATTCCTGCTATCAGCACTAACCGCATCTGCTCAGGATGTTAATAAAATCCATCAAAAGGCTATCCTGATAGACACCCATAATGATGCTATTTCAAACCAGCTTATCACCGGGGCCGACCTGGGTAAAGCGCAAACTACAGGCAATTTCGATATACCCCGCGCTAAAACCGGCGGCTTGGATGTACAGGTTTTTTCCATCTGGTGCGGAGACCAATATGGCCACGGGACAGCGTATGCTTATGCAAATCGCGAAATAGATTCGTTAGACGCGCTTATTAAACGTTATCCAAATAAAATACAGTTGGTGCGTAATGCTGCCGACCTCCAGAAAGCCGTAAAACAAAATAAGCTGGCCGCCATGATAGGTGTAGAAGGCGGCCATATGATAGAGGACAGGCTGGATTATATTGACAGCTTGCACAAACGCGGCATGACCTACCTGACCTTGACCTGGAACAACAGCACCAGTTGGGCATCATCCGCCCGTGACGAGGTGTTACATAGTGATACCTTAAAACATAAAGGCCTTACTGATTTTGGCAAGCAGGTGGTTAAAAAACTGAATGATTTGGGCGTGATGATAGACCTGTCGCACCCCGGCGAACAAACCTTTAACGATGTTATGGCCATTACTACCAAACCGGTTATCGCATCGCATAGCTGTGTTTACGCGCTAAATCCACACCGTCGAAACTTAAAAGACTACCAGCTAAAGGCTATTGCAAAAAATGGGGGAGTGGTGTTTCTGAATTTTTACAGTGGTTTTATTGACAGTGCTTATGACGCCCGCCACGAGGCATACCTTGTAAAACATAAAACCGAGCTTGATTCGTTAATAAAAATATATAACGACTATGACCTGGCCAGCATCCGACTGAATGTGATCAACAAAGCGGAATCTGACCAGTTCAGGCCACCGCTGAGCATGCTTGTTAAGCATCTCGACTATATGGTGAAACTTATTGGGGCCGATCACGTGGGTATCGGCTCGGATTTTGACGGGGCAGAATCATACCCGCTTGGATTAAACGGCGTTACCGATTACCCTAAGATAACCGCGGAGTTGCTTAAACTGAACTACAGTAAAAAAGACATTTACAAAATATTAGGCGGTAATTTCATCAGGGTATTAAAGGCCAATGTTGGGCGTTGACACTGTAAGGTAACTCAACAAAAAGCGACAAACTATCATGAGGTATGTTGGTAAATAGTCATCAAGGTATGGCAGTATGTTGACTATTACCTATTGGCGCACTCATGTATAAATCTTAAATTCGCACTTCACTTAAAGATACAAATGTCACAAGATATTGAACACGTAAAATGCCTTATTATAGGGTCGGGCCCGGCGGGTTATACCGCAGCTATTTATGCTTCACGTGCCGACCTTCGCCCTGTTATGTACACCGGTATGCTTGCCGGCGGGCAGCTTACCCAAACCACCGAGGTAGAGAACTTTCCTGGCTATCCTGACGGTATAATGGGCCCCGAAATGATGGAAGACTTTCGTAAACAGGCCGAGCGCCTGGGTACCGACATCCGTTTTGGATATGTAAGTTCAGTTGATTTTTCGTCATTGCCGCATAAGGTGACAGTGGACGAAAGTAAAACCATCCTGGCCGATACCGTTATTATATCTACCGGCGCATCAGCAAAATGGCTGGGTTTAGAGTCTGAACAAAAATACAGTGGTTTTGGGGTATCGGCCTGCGCCGTTTGCGACGGTTTTTTCTTTAAAGGACAGGACGTAGCTATTGTAGGTGCGGGGGATACCGCTGCCGAAGAAGCAACTTATCTGGCTAAACTTTGCCGCAAGGTATACATGATCGTTCGCCGCGACGAGTTCCGCGCTTCAAAAGCAATGGTGCACCGCGTTTTAAACACGCCAAATATTGAAGTATTATACAACACCGAAACTATTGAGATATTGGGCGACGGCCAAAGCGTTAACGCGGTTAAGGTTTGCAATAATCAAACAAATGAAGGCAGGACACTTGACGTTACCGGTTTTTTTGTTGCCATAGGCCACAAACCAAATACCGATATCTTTCGCGGGGTTATAAATATGGATGAAACAGGTTACATTATCACCCGCCCCGGATCAACCGAAACAAATATAGAAGGTGTGTTTTGTTGCGGCGATGCGCAAGATCATATCTATCGCCAGGCAGTTACTGCCGCCGGCACCGGTTGCATGGCAGCTATAGATGCCGAGCGTTATCTGGCTGCTAAAGAGCATGTTGTGACAGCGTAATCAGCGATTAGTAAGAGATCGGATTTATGATCTAAATAATCTCTATTATCCAATCTCTTGTCTCTAATTAAAATATTTTAAAAAGCCGCATTCTTAATAAGGATGCGGCTTTTTTGTTTCTGTTTGTGTAATTTTTGGGTTATAATGGTACATTATTTTTAAATAATGTTAAATTACGACCTCATTTATACACCTGTTTCTATTTTTCTTATGAATAAAAAGATATCTGCAATACTGCTTGCATTTTTGATAACCTCAACAATTATTGTTAACGCCCAGGACAATGACCCATACGCAGGAATTATCCCTGCACCGGTGTCGGTGAAAAAAGCCCCCGGCGAATTTATTTTGAGCCAGGAGACCATTATACAAGCCGATACGCCAAACAATAAAGCTGTGCAGTTCTTCTCGGCCTACTTAGCCGATCATATGGCTTATAACAAGCAGGTAGCTTTAAGAAATGCACGGGTTAGTACAACCAGCATATATTTAACATCAACAGGTACAGAAAACCTGCCCGCCGAAGGCTACCGCTTAACAATTACCCCGCAGCAAATAACAGTTGCGGGCAAAGGCGCCGGTTTATTTTACGGTATACAAACATTAATTCAATTAATACCGCTTGAGCGGGGCGCTACAGCAAAATTGCCCGCCGTAACCATCGAAGATTACCCCCGTTTTGGCTACAGGGGCATGATGCTTGATGTATGCCGCCATTTTTTCTCGGTAGAGTTTGTCAAGAAATATATCGACCTGATGGCCGCTTATAAACTAAACACTTTTCACTGGCATTTAACAGACGATCAGGGATGGCGCATCGAGATCAAAAAATATCCGAAGCTAACTACTGTTGGCAGCACCCGCAAGGAAAGCGTTATAGGTAACTACCGCGACCGAACACCGCTGCAATATGATGGTGTACCGGTATCGGGTTTCTACACACAAGATCAGATACGCGATGTAATCAAATATGCTGCCGACCGCTATATTACCATTGTGCCCGAAATTGAAATGCCGGGCCACGCCCTGGCGGCATTGTCGGCTTACCCCGAGTTAAGCTGCGATCCCCGCATCAAGTATGAGGTTACAGGTAAATGGGGAGTATTTAACAACATCTATTGCCCTTCCGAAAAAACCTTTAGCTTCTTGCAGGATGTATTGACCGAGGTAATAGATCTGTTTCCAAGCAAATACATTCACATTGGCGGCGACGAAGCGCCCAAAGATGTTTGGAAACAGTCGAAGTTTTGCCAGGATCTGATAAAACGCCTTAAATTAAAAGATGAGCATGGCTTGCAAAGCTACTTCATCCAACGGATGGAGAAGTTTGTAAACAGTAAAGGCCGCAGCATTATAGGATGGGACGAAATATTGGAAGGCGGCCTTGCACCAAATGCTACTGTAATGAGCTGGCGTGGTGAAGAAGGTGGTATAGAGGCCGCCAAACAACATCATGATGTGATCATGACGCCGAGCAGCCAGGGCCTTTACCTGGATCATGCACAAGGCAAATTAAACCAGGAACCTGTAGGTATAGGCGGCAATGCGCCCATAAACAAAACTTACGCGTATAACCCCACACCTGCAGCACTAACCCCTGACCAGCAAAAGTACATAAAAGGTGTACAAGCCAACCTCTGGACAGAGTATATCACCACCGATGCAAAAGTGGAATATATGCTGTTGCCGCGCATGCTGGCCTTATCTGAAGTGGCTTGGACACCTGTAGCGAACAAAAACTTTAAGGACTTTTCGGAAACGCGCTTGCCTGATCATTTAGCACGTTTTGATAAAGAAGGATATAATTACCGGGTACCTGCTGCCATTGGCGCTGTTGATACTGTAATGATAGGTTCTTCCATGACGGTTAACCTTAAATCGCCGGTAACGGGTGCCAAGGTATATTATACTATTGATGGCTACACGCCAAGGGAAACCGAATTGTTATATACCAGGCCAATGACGTACCCGATACCGCCCGACGAATACCGCGACCTGAAAACCATTGTAATAACGCCATCCGGCAAGCGCAGCGTAGTTACCGCGGCCAAGGTGTTTAACAAGGCACCGCTGGCACCTGTACAATACACAGGTAATACGCCTGGCTTAAAGTACCAGGCATCGGCGGGCACATATGTAAATACTACTCAAATCAATCCCGCTGCCGTAATTGATACCGGTATAGCCAAAAGCTTCAGCACAGCGCTAAGCGCTTTCAAAAAGGCGTTCAATAAATATGGCGTAGTATTTTACGGGTATATCAAGGCCGACGTAGATGGTACCTACAATTTTTCAACCCAGTCATCAAATGGTTCCGTTTTACTGATCGATGACGTGCCTATTGTTGATAATGACGGCCGTACCGGTACGGTTGAGCAGCAGGGCGCTATACCATTGTTAAAAGGCTACCATAAGATCACCATTAAATATGTAGATGCCAATTCATCGGGCAGCGGCCTGCGCGTTTACATGACCATCCCGGGTAAGCCAAAAGGTGAGATATCACCGGATATGATGTATAATTAATAGCTATATTCACTGTATGAATTTTAGGAACTATTTATTCATATCAGCAGTTTGCGCATTAATTGCGGCCTGCGGCGGCGATGATAAAAAGCCTGTTAGAAGTGCGCCTGTGGCGGCAAAGCCTGCTGTTATGGCACCATTTCGTTTCCATAAGGCAATTGAAGTGTCGCCCGGGCAAACATACGATGTATTGAGCTGGGGCAGAGGGTCATCGCAAATCGGGGCGTTTGCTATTTTGCATTCCGATTCATCAGGTATGAAGTACACCACTACCACGGGCGACCTTGACGGCGAAATTACTGACGTATATAATGCTGATATGGATGTTGACGGCAACCCCGAGATACTTATTCAGGCTAAAGGGAAGGATACGGTGAATTACACTAAGATTTATGCTTTTGAGTTCAATAACAATGATGCTCATAAACTCGATTTTCCGAAGCTGACCAATACGCAACGCAGGGGATACAGGGGTAACGACGACTTTTATATACGGGAAGGCAAACTGATCCGCGAGTTCCCGGTATATGATGGCAGTAGTGCATCAGCAAAGCCAACCGGCGCGAAACGGCAGTTGGAGTATAGCTTGCGAAGCAACAATTTTACGGTAAAACAGCTTAGTACGGATTCCGCCACGATAGATGATAATAAAGCTGCTGTTGTAAAGCAACCCGAACCTGAAAAGCAGCAAACGGTTAGCAAATCAAAAAAACGTAAGCACGCCGAACCTAAAAAGAAACGTCGCAGACACAGAGGATAGGCAAATATGGTATAACAGGTGGTTTAGCTGTAATTACTAAGCCACCTGTTTTATTTACGACTGATGATATTAGAAGAATTTTTATACAGGCTTAAGTTTGAATATTATAACCTGGGAATGCTTACCACCGATATGTATTATCAGCGTCTTTCAAATTTATTTGTTGTATTGGAACTGGATGGCGATAACCTTAATAAAGAACATGACCTGCGATTAGACACCGTTCTTGATAAATTGAACGATATCAACGAAGAAGACCTGGAAAAAGGTCTTTCACCGGAAGATCTTGCCGTCCTGGTCAAGAAGGTGAAAACAGGCCTGGGGCTTCTTATAAACCGGTTAGAGGAGTAGGTAAGCCAACTATTTCCATCATTTCTTTGGCGTTGTAAACGGCGTGTGTTTCAACATCGTTATTATAGTAAAACCAGCCCTGTTTAGCTTTTGAGTTGGCTTTAACTGCATCTACAACTTTTTGCAAATAAGCTTTTGAATAACGCGACCTGTACAGATCAGGTACGCCATGAAACCGGTAATAGATAACCGGTGTGTTCTGTACCACATCATCAGGCAATAAGGGGTGGCTCATGCCACAAAAGGTAATATTGTGGTCGGCCAGTTTTTTGTAGATATCATCGCGCCACCAGCTTACGTGCCGGGGCTCCAATACATTATTAAAAGCGGGGTTTAAGGCTTTAAGTATTTTGCCAAGCTTCTCATCGGTATAATTATAGTTTGGCGGCATCTGAAAAAGCACCGGGCCAAGTTTATCCTGCAAACCATCGTTTATTGTACTGTAAAAGTCACCCAGCATTCGGGTGGTATCATTAAATTTTTTAAAATGTGTAATAGCCCGTGGCGCCTTCAGCGCGAACCGGAAATCCGCCGGGCTTTTATGATACCAGTTTTGCAGAAATGATAGCTGAGGAAAACGATAAAAGGTAACATTTAGTTCCAGGGTGCTAAAATGCTGGTAGTAAAAATCAAACCATTTGGTCATGGCCAGCTTTTGAGGGTAAAAGGTACCACGCCAATGCTTGTAATGAAAGCCCGAACAACCGATATGCCAATCCATGATAATACAAAAGTCGGGCAGACGTTTTTGTTTGCAAGGCAATTTGATTTTTGCGTCGCAGCTTAAAATCTGCTCATAAATTTGCAAATTTGTAATATACCCAATAGGCATAGCATTAATGCATTTTTTATATCCCGCTTTTTTATTTGCACTGTTAACACTGGCTATTCCGATTATTGTTCACCTGTTTAATTTCAGGCGCTACAAAAAGGTATTGTTTAGCAATGTACAGTTCTTAAAAGAGGTGCAGGAACAGCAGGCAAGCCGGCGTAATTTAAAAGAGCGTTTGATCTTAGCCTCGCGATTATTGGCGTTATTATTTTTAGTACTTGCTTTTGCAAGACCTTATATAGCGGGTAAAAGCCAGGGCAACCCGGGCAAACAGCAGGCAGTAAGTGTATTTGTGGATAATTCAAGCTCTATGCAAACCCTAAACCGCGAGGGTACATTACTTGACGAGGCTAAGCAAAAAGCCAAACAAATTGCCGCTGCTTATTCCATCAATGACCGGTTTCAACTGCTGACCCTGGATTTTGAAGGCAAGCACCAGCGAATGCTTAACCGCACGGAATTTGATGATGCGGTGGATGCTGTAAAAATAAGTCCGCGAAGCAGAGATATCAACCAAATTGTAGCAAGACAGCAAAGTTTGCTGAATATGCAGGCAGGCGCGCCAAAACATAGTTATATTATCTCCGATTTTCAAAAGAATATTAAGGGCTCATCAAGTGGTGTAAATCCCGGGTACCCGGTAAGCCTTGTGCAGCTTAAGGCGAATGCATTGCCAAATGTGGCCGTTGATTCTGTATGGATGTTGAGTGCTACACATCGTCCGAACGAAAGCGAAAAAATAGTGGTAAGATTAAAAAACTACGCCGATAAACCCGCCGAAAAAATACCGCTTAGGCTATTGATCAACGGTGTGCAAAAAGCTATCGGCAGTTTTACTATCGGCGCGCGTTCATCACAAAACGATACACTGTCATTTTCAGGCCTGCAGGGCGGATGGCAGCGTGGAGAGATACAATTGCAGGACAACCCCGTTACTTTTGATAATAAGTTCTATTTTACCTTTAAGGTCAACTACAAACTGCCCGTACTGCTTATCAATGGCGGTATACCTAATAAATATTTAAGAGCATTATTTGCTGCAGACGCTTTTTTTGAGCCAAAAGAGGTTATTGACGGGAATGTAGATTATGCCGGTTTAAACGCCTGGCCGCTTATTGTTGTAAGCGACATAAAAACCGTATCCGCCGGTTTGGCCCAACAGCTAAAAACTTATGTGAGTAAGGGTGGTACGCTACTTGTATTTCCGTCTGCTGATGCGGATATCAGCAGTTACAAAGCTTTTTTACAACCAATGGGTGCGGCATATCCTGAAGTGTTAAAAACAGAGGCTACAAAAGTATCGGCCCTTAACCTGCATAATGTGGTTTTTAAAAGCATATTTGAATCCATACCCAACAACCCCGATCTGCCGGTAGTAAAAAAGTATTATAGTTTGAATGCAGGCCGTGCTCCCGGCGAATACCTGATGAGGATGCAGGCCGGCCAAACATTTTGGCAGGGTTCAGCCTTTGCTAAAGGCAGGGTGTATGTTGCTGCCGTGGCGTTAAACGAAGATTTTAGCAATCTGCCTGTTCACGCCTTATTTGTGCCTGTAATGTTCAGAATAGCCCTGCTAAGCGGACACGATCAGCCATTGTTTTATACTTTGGGAAGTAACGACCCGATAGAAACAGTTCCGTTACAATCCACAGAAAAACAGATGGTAAAGCTGGTCAAAGGCAATGGAACCATCATTCCCGATGTTAGGCAGCAGGAGGGAAGCACTATGCTTTACTTTCCTGAACAACTTGCAGAGGCCGGAACTTATGAGCTGAGAAAGCAGGATAGCACCGCAGCAGTTTTGGCATTCAATGATAACCGTACAGAATCTGATCTATCGTACCTTACCAGGGCCGGTTTGGAAAATTTGCTGCCTAAAAACGCAGTTGTTTTAAGCGGCAACAAATTAAATGACGAGAGTATTGCCGGCGTTGCAAATTCAGGGCTTCAATTATGGAAACTTTGTATAATTTTGGCCCTGGTATTTCTGGCCGCCGAAACTTTGCTTATAAGGTATTATAAAACCAACAAAACAAGCATTTGGCAAACACGGGATACCAACTAAACCCACCATAAAACAGCGCTAATGAATTTGCTTATCAAATCCGCCACTGTTGTAGATCCAGCCTCGCCCTTCAATGATAAGGTTGCCGATATTTTAATTGAAAAAGGCACTATCACAAAAATAGACAAATCAATTGGTGCCGATGTTAAAACCATTGATGCTAAAGGTCAGTATGTTTCTCCCGGTTTTTTTGACCTTAACTGTAATATTGGAGAGTTGGGTGTTGAAACCAAGGAAGACCTGCAAACCGGTACGGCGGCAGCAGCCGCGGGTGGGTTTACCGGGATAGCCTTAATGCCAAATACTCACCCTCCCGTACATTCAAAAGCCGAAGTGGAATACCTGTTAAACCGAGCCAAGAACAACCTGGTTGATATTTATCCGCTTGGGGCTATATCCGTTAAGCGCGAAGGCAGGGATATGGCCGAAATGTTTGATATGTTTAAAAGCGGCGCCAGGGCCTTTACAGATGGTAACCGACCTGTACAGGATGCCGGACTGATGGAGCGTGCCCTTCTTTACGTGCAAAACTTTGGTGCAAAGGTTATCTCGTATCCCGAGGATACTTCAATCGCCGGTAAGGCGAAAGTGAACGAAGGCGTGGTAAGCACCATGCTGGGCATGAAGGGCATCCCGGCACTCGCCGAAGAATTAATGATAGCCCGGGACCTTTATCTTGCAGAGGACACGAACTCCGCGATACACTTTACAACCATATCTACTCATCATGCCGTAGACCTGATACGCGAGGGGAAGCGCAAGGGATTGAAAGTTACCTGCGATGTTGCGGCACATAACCTGGTACTTACCGATGAAGCCTTAGTGGGTTTCGATAGCCTGTATAAGGTGAAACCACCTCTGCGAACAAAGAGGGATGTAGATGCCTTGATAGCCGGTTTAGAAGATGGTACTATTGATGCTATTGTGAGCCAGCACACACCCCACGAAATTGAGTTTAAGGACGTAGAGTTTGAGGTGGCCGAATACGGCATTATCGGATTACAGACAGCCTTTTCGCTGGCCCTAAAGGCCGGCCTGTCCCCGCGACTGATTGTTGAAAAAATGGCTATAAACCCACGAACGATATTGAATATTGATGTACCGCAAATTACCGAAGGCGCCAATGCTAATCTGGTGTTGTTTAGTGCAGACGCAGGATGGGAATACACAAGGGACAATAACAGATCGAAAAGTTATAATTCGCCTTTTTTAGGGCAGAACTTAAAAGGAAAAGTATTGTTAACCTGTAATAACAATCAAATCTTTAAAAATTAAACCACATGACCGACCCAAAAGTAAGATCAGCCGTTACAGGCGCTTTACAGGCGTTTACACAATACGGCGGCTTTGACGCTGCCGCTCTTGAAACCAAGTTCGAGACCGTATTTTCATCCGATGATGACTTTATGAGCAAAGTAGACGCTTTGGATGCCGTTTTTGATGATGCTCCTCAACTGGAAGAGCTTCGTGAAGTATTTTTTGATCTGCTGATGATCAACTTTTTTAGCGAGGATGTTAAAAAACTGGAAGATGATTACCTGGAAACTTCTGAATGGGAGGATATTGAAGAACGGACGCTTGACAGAGGCACCGAACTGCTGAACTTGTTGTTATACTTAAATGAGTGCGAGGATGAAAATATTGAACCCGAACTGGAAGATTATCTGAAGGAATTTTTACTGGTTGATGAAGACGAGTTTCAGGACGAATACCGTATTTACGAACCGGTTATAGCACACCAGGTACTTATTGAAAGCCCTGTAAGCGAGATTAAAAAGGTAGCACAAACGCTCGCCGAAGATTCGGAAGTGAAAGAATTATTTTACCCGATGATGTGTTTTTTCCAAAACCCGGAAGCTTCTGACAACAATAAAGGTGCCGTTGCAAATAATGCCATAAATAAACCATTTGATATGGCTGTTTTAGAAATATTGTTTAGCTTTAAATAAATTAAATTTTAAACCCTATCAAATTGATTATGGAAACCAAAGCACCTAACCCCACCGCAATTGCTACCAAATGGGCATTAATTTATGTAGCAGTATCAATTGTAATTACTTATGCCTTTCAGTTGCTCAATATCGATCAAAATTCCGGCTTAAAATATATAGGTTATCTGCCTTTTATAGCATTTTGTTTTTTAGCACAAAAAGAGTATAAAGACCAGTTGGGGGGCTTTATTACATTTGGGCAGGCATTTAATCCAGGGTTTAGATATTCGTTGTTTGGTGGTTTGTTACTTGCTGTATTCATATATATTTACCTTGCCGTACTGAGTCCGGAGATGCTAACTAAAGCGATGGAGCAACAACAATCGGCGATGGCTGACAAGGGGCTGTCGCAAGACCAAATTGATAAAGCCTTAGAAATGGGTACAAAATATGGTGCTATATTTGGTGCTATTGCTACCGCCATTAGTACGCTTATATTTGGTTGCATTGTGGCATTAATAAGCGCAGCCATCTTAAAAAAGGAGCGTACTGCTTACGATGTAATTGACGAAACTCCGATAGATCCATCCGTTTAAATAACGTTGTCTATAACAAGAAAGCCGCTTCAAATTATGAAGCGGCTTTCTTGTTAACGGGCGTATGTTACGTGGTTACCTCAACCTTGTGGTAATTCTCATATGGTAATGGTTTAGAAAATGTAATACCTTACTCTTGAGGATGCGGTCGAACAAGCGGTGCCAGGCAGGGTTTTGTTACGCGCCTGCAAAACATCAGATAGGTATAATAAAAACGTATAAAGCCTATTTATTAATTTAGATAGGCTTTATACGTTTCAGAAGCGCCTCCATTAGCTAACGAAGGCCGTAGATTAAACTACTTCTTCATTACCTGCTTCACGATATCGTTGCCGAAGGCAAATACCATAAGCGATATCAACAGTACAAAACCAACTATCTGTGCGCGTTCTAAGAACTTATCGCTTAGCGGCTTGCCTTTTATCATCTCTATGATCAAGAATACAGTATGTCCGCCATCAAGGCCGGGGATAGGCAGTAAGTTTGTTAACGCTAATACCATCGAAAGAAAGCCTACAAGGCTCCAAAAACGAATCCAGTCTACATGGCTGCCAAACATTACAGCAATGCCTATAGGGCTTGATATAGCCTTACGCGCCTTGACCTGCCCGGTAAATATCTTTTTGATGCCTTTCGCGTTATCAGTAAACATTCCCCATGCTTTAGTAGCACCAACAGGCAGGGAGGCAAAAAAACCGTATCTGATGGTCGTATCTTTTGGCAATAAAGCTTTTGGTTTGAAGCCTAACACGCCATCTTTATCAATTCTGGCCTTAACCTCTTTTACCGCCGTGTCGCGCTTAATGGTTAATTCCACTTCTTTATTCTTGTTTTGACGCAGCTGCTCCTGCATCTGGTCAAAATAGGTAATCGCTTTACCGTTCACAGCTATTATGCTATCACCCTTTTTTAAGCCGGCGCTTTGGGCGCCGCTGTTTGCAGCAACCGTATCAATAGCAAATTTTACACGGGGCAGTCGGCTTATAAACTCCTCGATCCCATAGTCCGACAAATCGTTTAGTATGGTTGGAGGCACTTTTATATCTAATGTTTGGTCACCGCGCCGTACATTCAATATGGTTTTATCAAGCAAGACCTTAGAGCTTATCAGATCCTCGAAGCGCTCAACTGGTTTGCCGTTTACGGCATATATCTTATCGCCGGCCTTAAGCCCCATCTTTTGACCTATAACACCCGGCACAATACCGTTCTTGATCTCGGCGTTTGGCGTGTAGGTTTCGCCGTAACGCATGGTTAATACCCAAAATATGAAAATACCTACTATAATATTAACAATAATACCGCCAAGCATTACAATAAGGCGCTGCCAGGCTGGTTTTGAACGGAACTCCCATGGCTGCGGCGGGCCGGCCAACTGGTCGGTATCCATCGATTCATCTATCATACCGGCGATTTTAACGTAGCCGCCTAGTGGCAACCACCCAATGCCATATTCAACACCCTTATAGTTAAATTTAAAAAGGCTTACACCCCAGGCATCAAAAAACAGGTAAAATTTTTCAACCTTTATTCCGAAAGCACGGGCGGCTAAAAAATGCCCGAACTCGTGCAGTATTACTAAAATTGAAAGACCAAGTATTAGTTGGCCGGCCATTATTAAAACGCTCATCCGTTATATTATATATTTAGATCGTATTGCCTTTAACGGCATTTATTGTATTAAATTTTGCGCAAATATGCGTGTTTCTTTATCAGTATTCAAATAGTCGTGTAAAGATGGCTCTTTAATGAGACGGACCTTCTGCATACAGGTTTCGATAATATCGCTCATTGCTAAAAATCCTATTTCGTTCTTTAAAAACGCGGCCACCGCAACCTCGTTTGCGGCGTTGATAATACATGGCATATTTCCACCCTGATTCAATGCTTCGTAGGCCAGCCTTAAATTACGGAAGGTATCTATATCCGGTTTTTCGAACGAAAGGTGAGGGTAGTTGATAAAATCAAACCGTATAAAGTTTGTTGTTACCCGGTTTGGATAGGCGAGGGCATATAGTATAGGCAGCTTCATATCAGGCAAACCCATTTGTGCTTTGATAGAACCATCCTGAAACTGAACCAGCGAATGAACAATAGACTGCGGATGTACAATTACATCTATCTGGTCGGCCCGAAGGTCAAACAACCATTTAGCCTCGATAACTTCCAGGCCCTTATTCATCAGCGATGCCGAGTCTATGGTAATCTTAGCACCCATCACCCAGTTTGGGTGTTTAAGGGCCTGTTCGCGGGTAACATTGGCTAAATATTGGGTTGTCTTTCCCCTAAATGGCCCGCCCGACGCGGTAATAATTATTTTTTCGATTTTACTATAATCCTCACCGGCAAGGCACTGAAAAATAGCCGAATGCTCGCTATCTACCGGTAATATCTTTACGTTGTGCTGTTTGGCAAGCCCTGTTATTATTTCACCGGCAACCACCAAAGTTTCTTTGTTTGCCAATGCGATATCCTTACCTGCTTTTATGGCGTTTATCGTAGGCTCCAACCCGGCAAAACCAACCATCGCAGTTAACACAACATCAATTTCGGGGTGCGTAACCGTTTCTTTGATGGCCTGATGCCCGCTCATAACAGTAATGGGTAAGTGGGCGAGGGCTTCCTTTACTTCCTGATATCTGGTATCGTCACAAATAATAGCGTAGCGGGGCACAAACTCAATGGCCTGCTGTATAAGCAGGTACGCATTAGAATGCGCCGTAAGCATAAACGCGCTGAACATCTGGTTGTTATCCCTGATAACTTCAAGTGTTTGTGTGCCAATGCTACCTGTAGAACCAAGAATGGCTATACTCTTGATATTGTTGGATTGTGTTATTGTTTTATTGCTGATCAAACGGTGTGAGTATTAATTGCTTTGTTAAACCTTAAGCTTTTCGTCTGTGAACTTTATTAATTGATGGATTTCTCGGGGTAAGGCTTCCAAAGTAAACGATAATCTTGCATGCGTTTCCGGCGATATTAAATTTCTTGCTAAAGCTTTATTACACCAGTCTACACATTCTTTAACAGAACCAAAACTATAATAGTAAAACTTTATTTTATCCTTTTTATGATATCTGCCAAACCCTTCCGCGATATTTGCTGATATCGAATCAGCGGCATTGACAAACTGTTTCCCAATCGTATCCTTTGCAAAGTATTCCCATTTTAAAACTATACTCCAAACTTCATTTGTAAAAGCAAATGAAGTTTTATAACATGTCAAATCGTTTAATTGTAGATAGTTCTTTTCCATTTAATACCACAAAAGTCAACAATAAAGCAATCCACCAATTAAACAATATAATCTTTTAACTCATCCGCTATCTTCCTGTCATTAGATAATCGCGGTACTTTATTTTGCCCGCCAAGTTTTCCCTGGCTGCGCATATAGTTTATAAAGGTATCTTTTTTTAACTTTCTGACTATTAGAGGTTGTAATATGTTACCTTCAATAAGGTCAAAGTAGTAAATATTTTTTTTCTGTAAAGCTTTATCCACCTTAAGGGCAAACGCTGCAAGGTCTCGGGGTTTGGTGCCAAATTCTATGAACCACTCGTGGTAAGGTAATGCCCCTTCAGTGGGTGCCACTTGTGGGGCAACCGTAAACTCGATTATATCAATACCTTCTTTGGCAGCCACACTCATCAGGGCTTGTTCAACCTCTTCACCTATTACATGTTCGCCAAAGGCAGAGATATAATGTTTAATGCGGCCGGTTACTACAATTTTGTAAGGGTTTTTCGATACGAATTTAACCGTGTCACCCAGGCTGTATCCCCACAAACCCGCATTGGTGTTCAGGATAAGGGCATAGTTTTTATCAAGCTCTACATCCTTAAGGTTGATGCGTGTTGGTTTGTCGTTAAAATACTCGTCGGCGGGGATAAACTCGTAAAATATTCCCGCGTCAACCATCAGCAATAAGCCTTTTTCCTGTTGCGAATCCTGGAAAGCGATAAAACCTTCTGATGCGGGGTAGGTTTCTATTGAATCTATTTTGAAACCGATGCTTTCCTCCATACGGGCCCGATAGGGCTCGTAATTAACGCCACCGTGTACGTACAGCTTAAAATTTGGAAAGATATCCTTGATCTTTTTACCACCTGATACTGCCGAAAGCCTGTCGAAATACATTTGGCACCAGGGCGGTATGCCCGATATGAGGCGCATATCCTCTTTGGCGGTTTCTGTAACAATAGCATCCACTTTCTCCTCCCAGTCATCAATACAATTTGTTTGATACGAGGGCAGGCGGTTTTTTTGCAAATATCCCGGTACATGGTGTGCTACAATGCCCGATAGTCTGCCCGTTTGTATACCATGCTTTTCGGCCAGTACCGGGCTACCTTGCAAAAATATCATTTTGCCATTTACAAAGTCTGCCTTGCCGGTTTCGTGGATATAACTTAACAAAGCACTCCTGGCTGCTTTAATATGCTCGGGCATGCTTTGTTTAGAAATGGGGATGTATTTTACGCCCGATGTAGTGCCAGATGTTTTTGCCAGATATGCAGGTTTGCCGGGCCACGTTACGTTAGCCTCTCCGCTTACCACACGATCTATGTACGATCGTAATTCTTCATAATCCCGTACAGGTACGTGCCTTTTAAAATCTTCGTAATTTTTAATTGAGTCAAAATGATGATCGGTACCAAAGATGGTATTTTTAGCTTCATGTACAAGGTTACTAAACGTTTTTTGCTGCAACACAACACCGTTGCGGCGAATGTTATTTAACTGCCTGTTTACATACCATGCAAATCCTTTGCTTAATGCTGCTTTAAAACCCATAATTACGTGGTTTCGGCGATATCATCATCCACATCCTGGTGGCTGTAAACTAATTTACGGTAGGTGACCGCTAAAACAATATTCACAAAAGGGTAAGTGAACAAGATAGATAAAATTACCACCCCGTATGACTGTGCTAGCTTTGCAGGCACAGCAATCAACAAAATTATAATAACCAGTATTACTACAACTTTAAGCAAATTGCCGCGTGTAAGTTCAAAACTTTGCTTGATAGATTCAATAGGCCCCGAGGCATCGTCAACGATAAATGTGTTAAAAAACATAACTCGGAGCGCAACAAAAAGCCCAATAATACCTGCAACAACTTCTATGGCAAACTGAATGTTAGGGCTATCATCAAAATAATCAACCAAGATACCGAGATTGGTTATTACAAAAGCGAAAATGAACACCACCGCGAGGTAACTCCAAACCATTTTAGCTTTTGGTATTACCTGTATAAATTCAAAGTCGTAATATTCACTGTCTATAACAGTAAAAATCAACTTATAAAGCCCTAAAGTTGTATAGGCCTGCAACCAAACCATAATAAAGGTTACGATCATCGATATCCAATAATCCTCGGGCGAGTAAAAGACACCAATAACAACGCCAAGTATCCCGAGCAAAAGAAAAGAAACAACAGAATAAACTATTATGGTTACAAAGTTTTTTCTGAAAATTATCCATGCAGATTTAATAGTTTCTGCAACAGAAAATGGATGGTACATACTACGTTTTTAATGGCTTTTTTAATATCACGCGCTTCCAAAAATCCTGCATAAAGCCTAACCCATAGGCTATCAATTGTGTAAAAGCAGCTATAATGCTCAAAAATGCGATTTTTGCTGATTTGTTTTTAATCAGGGAGTGAAAAAATATCAACAAAATGTAAACCAATAGCAAAATATTGCACAGTTGTGCAATAGGCCACTGTGCTATGTTGGCAATTATTGTAAACACCATGCCAAGCGTGGCAAAGGCCGGAAAAAAATGCACCAGCTTAAGCTGCGAAGGGAAGAATTTATAAATGTTGATACGGGCGCGACCAAAAAAATGCAATTGCTTATAAAATTTCATAAAGTCTGTGCGGCGCTTGTGATATACAATGGCATCGGGTATAAGTCCAATTTTAAAGCCTAATGAATGTATGCGGATGCTGTACTCTATGTCTTCGCCTAACCGGGTAATAATAAAGCCACCGGCCTTTTGCCACGCCTGGCGCGAAATACCCATATTAAAGCTACGAGGATGAAACTGCCCTATACCTTTTTTATTTCCCCGGATACCGCCCGTAGTAAATGGCGATGTCATAGAGTAACTAATTGCTTTTTGTATTGCTGTAAAAGATTTGTGTGCGCCGTCGGGCCCGCCATATGCATCCAGCCAATTGTTGGCAAGCGCATTGTTAACTATTTCCAGGTAGTTGTCAGGTATCAGGCAATCCGAATCAAAAATTATGAAATAATCGCCCTTGGAGCGTTCAAAACCAAAATTGCGGGCAAATCCCTGGCCTTCGTTCGGCTTTTCGTAGTAGTGTACATCAAGCTTGCCTTCATATCCCCTTACTATATCTTCGGCCCGGTCAACAGAACCATCTTCTATAACCAAAACTTCGAACAGGGTATAGGTTTGCTTAGTTAATGTATCCAGTAGTTCTGCAATTTCCTGCGGACGGTTATATAAAGGTATGATGATGGAGAAAAACATATTTTTTAGATGTGAGATATGAGACTTGAAATATGAGAAGACGCGGAGCTATTAAAATGGGCACAATAAAGAATGTGTCGCAAATCTAATATCTCAAATCTCATATCTAAACCGTTTCCTCTATTTGATATCTGTTACGTTCGGGGGCGCTGCGGGCAACAAGTTCGGCAACAAAGCCGGTCAAAAACAGCTGCGAACCTAATATTATTGCCACCAGGGCGATATAAAACAGCGGATTATCCGTTACATCCCGATAGGGTAATTTGTGAGCTATCAAATATAGTTTTTCGCTCAGCATCCAAATGGTTATAACTATCCCAGCAAAGAAACTCAGCGTGCCCATTGCGCCAAAAAAATGCATAGGGCGTTTACCAAATTTGCCCACAAAAAATATCGACAAGAGGTCTAAAAAGCCGTTTATAAAGCGTGTCCACCCAAATTTGGTTTTGCCGTATTTACGGGCGCGGTGCTCAACCACCTGCTCGCCAATTTTGGTAAAGCCTGCCCATTTGGCAATAACGGGTATATACCGGTGCATTTCGCCATACACCTCGATATTCTTAACAACCGCTTTGCGATAGGCTTTCAGTCCACAATTAAAATCGTGCAGGTTGTGTATACCGCTCATTTTGCGTGTAGCCGCGTTAAAAAGTTTGGTGGGTACCGTTTTGGTTATCGGGTCGTAGCGTTTTGCCTTCCAGCCCGATACAAGGTCGTAATGCTCTTCAGTAATGCGGCGGTAAAGCACGGGTATCTCGTCGGGGCTATCCTGCAGGTCGGCATCCATGGTAATAACCACATTGCCCTGCGCCGCCTCGAAACCAATGTTTAACGCAGCAGATTTACCATAATTACGCCTGAATTTGAACGCTTTAATAAAAGGGTTAGCCTGCTTTAATTTCAGGATCATATCCCAGGAGCCATCACGGCTGCCATCGTCTATAAGGATGATCTCGTAACTATAACGGTTCTCGTCCATTACGCGGCTTATCCACGAGGTAAGCTCCGGCAATGATTCTACTTCATCGTAAAGTGGTACTACTACTGATATATCCATTTATTAAGGAACCTGTTAGGTTTGCTGCAAAAATATAAAATTTGAGCGATGGTTATTACAATAAGATTTAAGTAGAAATATTAGCTGATAAGGTCCGGTAATTTTTATAACTTTATACGCAGATGAAACCCTATTCTAAAATGAACCTTATCCTATTCCCCCATACCGTCCATTCGCTAATACTCAGTTATTCCGGCAGTCTCTAAATTTATATAAACTTCTTTTCTATACGCTGTTGAAAAAGCTCATTTTACTGGTGTTTTTATGTATTACCATCCCTGCCATTGCTCAAAAGCAGGGCAATATTTGGTATTTTGGAAATTATGCCGGAGTAGATTTCAATACTTCTCCACCAACTGCTTTAACGGATGGTAAACTGTCTACAAGCGAAGGGTGTTCAAGTATATCCGATGCCGATGGAAAACTTTTATTTTATACCGATGGCATAACGGTTTATAATAAACAGCACGATGTAATGACAAACGGTACCGGACTTTACGGAGATCCATCGTCTACTCAGTCAGGAGTAATAGTACCGCATCCTGGTAACCCTAACCTGTATTATGTATTTACTGTGCAGTTGCAGGGCGGTTCACTTTATTATTCGGTTATTGACATTTCCAAACAAAGCGGTTTAGGCGAAGTCATTGAAAAAAATACAATGTTATTAATCGGTTCTACTGAAAAAATAACGGCCGTAAGGCATAAGACCAATCAGGCTATTTGGGTTATCACCCACGAATATCCGTCGCAAAATTTTGTAACCTATTTAATTGATAAAAACGGTTTACAGGCAGTACCTGTAGTTTCAAAAATAGGCACTTTCATGGGGCAATCCCCGTTGAGTACTATTGGGTATCTTAAAGCATCACCAAAAGGCGATAAACTGGCCGCAGCGATGGACTATAATGAACGTATTGTAGAAATTTATGATTTTGACGCGGCAACAGGCAAAATATCAAATCCGGTTACACTAACAGGTTTTGGCAGCACCGGGCCATACGGTGTTGAATTTTCACCAAACGGAAAATTTCTGTATGTTTCGGAAGAAGGATTTTTTGACGCTAAGCTTTATCAAATCAAGTTACCTGTCCAGTCAAATAATGTAAATAATGTCAGTTATGTAGTTTCTCAAGAAGGCAATATATTCGCATTACAACTTGCAACGGACGGTAAAATATACGCATCCAGATCGAGTAACACTTTTTTAGCCGCTATTGAAGAGCCGAACCTTGAAGGGCCACTTTGTAAATTCAATTTATCGGCTATTGATCTTAAAGGGAGATATACCGTATTTGGCTTGCCTACTTTCATTCAAAGCTTTTTTGCGGAAGTATCATTTACAGCAAACGGAACATGTATTGGTAACATAACGCAATTTGCCGCCAAATCGTCTTTGGAGGGGATCGACAGTTTAAGATGGGACTTTGGCGATGCCAAATCGCTGCCGCAAAACAATACCTTAGCATTGGAAACCCCCAGTCATAAATATACGGATACCGGAAGTTATAATGTTGTACTTAAGGCCTATTCAAAAGGTGTAATGACACCTTATCAAAAAACTATCGTAATATCGCCTATACCATCAATAGATTTTGGCAAAGACACCACATTGTTTTATGGCCAAACACTTTTACTTGATGCCAAATGGCCCGGCAGTACTTATAAATGGAACACCGGCACCACAGGTCAAACCCTGCTGGTTACTTCTCCGGGCACTTACAGTGTAGATGTTACCAGCAGCGCGGGGTGTAGCGGTAGTGGAAGTATAAAGGTTAGTTACGACCAGGTAATTGACGTAACCCTGCCTGCCGATACTACAATATGTGCTTTTGAAACAATTAAGCTGGATGCTACGCTTTCAGGAGGAAGTTACTTATGGTCAAACGGGAGTACGTCGTCATCAATAATGGTAAGCCAGGAGGGACAATACTCGGTGAAAATAACCAATGCGTATCATAGCCGTGAGAAACACTCAGTATCAATGTTCATTTTTTCCGGTTCAATCCTATAACGGTAACCAGTGATACGATACTTTGTGAGGCAGGAAGCACAAGCATAGGCGTTGCCGGCGGCAAAATCGGTGAAAAATATCATTGGTTTGATGCCCAACAAAATTTCATTGAAGAAAACTCGGGCACATTATATACGGGCATCATAAAAAGGGACACAGTATTATTTGTACAACTTACCAATGGTAAGTGCTTAAGTGATTTACAACCTGTTCATTTGATATTTGACAAGCCTACCGCTAAGATTTTGAACAAGGACACCGTAATTACCATTGGTTCTAATGTAAACTTACAAGGTTCGGGAGCTAAATATTATCGTTGGTTGCCTGACACGTACCTGGATAATCCTAATATTGCAAACCCAGTCGCTTCGCCTGGAGACGATGTTACCTATCAACTAATAGTGTTGAATGATAATGGTTGCAGCGATACTGCATACGTAACCATACGTGTAAAAAAGAAGGTGCTGATACCTAATACGTTTACCCCAAACGGAGATGGTGTTAACGATACCTGGGCTATTAAGTACCTTGACCGTTTGCCGGGGAACCATATGTTTATCTATACCCGTTCAGGCCGGTTGGTTCGCCAGTTTAAAGGTTATTACAACAGTTGGGATGGCACCAGCAGTAAAGGGGAGCAATTACCTCCGGAGTATATTATTATGTACTGGAGATAGATGAAACTAACAGACAGTCGGGCTACGTAACGCTGATAAGATAGGTTAAAGATCGGTTTAACAAATATTTTTATTAAATCAACCCAAGCACTTTACTGGTGCGCTCCCGGGTAGCGTTGGCTAAAGCTTCGTCATTAATAAGCGACTGCCCATACGAGGGTATCATCTGTTTGAACTTTTCCTGCCATTCAGCTGTGTTAGCTTTATCCTTAAAGCATCGGCATATCAGGTCAACCATAATAGGCACGGATGTTGAAGCGCCGGGGGATGCCCCTAACAGAGCCGAGATGCTGCCATCAGCACTGGTAACTACCTCGGTACCAAATTCAAGCACACCTGTACGCCTCGCATCTTTTTTTATGATCTGTACGCGTTGCCCGGCAATATCCAATACCCATTCGTCTGCCTTAGCAGCCGGGAAATATTCCTGCAGGGCTTTTAACCTGTCGCCGGGTGATTGTAGCACCTGGCTAATAAGATATTTGGTAAGTGGCCAATTATCGCGCCCAACAGCAAGCAATGGTAATATATTATTAAACTTTATGGAAGTAAACAGATCAAGCAGCGACCCCTTTTTTAAGAACCGGGTTGAAAACCCTGCGTAAGGGCCAAAAAGCAGCGCCTTTTTTCCGTCGATAATTCTCGTATCCAGGTGCGGAACCGACATTGGCGGCGAACCAACCGAGGCTTTACCATAAACCTTGGCAGAATGTTTATTGATAACCTCCTGATTTGTACAAACCAGCCACTGCCCGCTCACCGGGAAACCGCCAAAGCCTTTACTCTCTGGTATGTCTGATTTTTGTAGCAGGGGCAGGGCACCGCCACCGGCGCCCACAAAAACAAATTTAGCGTCAAGTTTTCGGCTGCTGCCACTTTTAGCATCGTTAACTTTTACCTGCCAGGTGTTATCTTTATTACGCTTTATATCATCTACTTCGTGGTTAAGGCTTAAGGTAACACCTGGCTTTTGTTTTAACTTGTCAACAAGGCTACGGGTAAGGGTGCCAAAGTTTACATCGGTACCAATATCCATATAAGTAGCCGATACTTTTTGCTCGGGATCGCGGTTTTCCATAACCAGCGGCATCCATTTATTAAGCTGCTCCTTATCCTCAGCATATTGCATACCCTTAAAAAAGTGATGATGAACCAATGCGTCACAGCGTTTTTTTAGGTAATCTACATTGTCATTACCCCAAACAAAACTTATGTGAGGTACTTTGCTGATAAAGGTTTGCGGTTCGCCAACATAGCCATTTTCTACTAAAAAGGCCCAAAACTGCTTGGTTATTTCAAATTGTTCGGCAATTTTTATAGCCTTTGTAATTTCAATACTGCCATCCTGGCGTTGTGGGGTGTAGTTAAGTTCACAAAATGCGGAGTGGCCTGTACCGGCATTATTCATGGCATCAGAGCTTTCGGCTGCAACGGTATCCAAACGTTCAAAAATCTCGATGGTAAGATCGGGCTGCAGCTGTTTAAGCATTACCCCAAGTGTTGCGCTCATGATGCCTGCGCCAACTAAAACTACATCAACCGTTGTATTTGAAATATTACTGCCTTTATTCATGATATTATTGAATGTAAAGATACATTCAAATAAATTATTAGATAGATTAATACCTTTTTGTAAACTAATAAATGATACAGAGGTTACACTAATGCGCAATAAGCCCGCTCTGTAATGTTGTGTTATACCCCTTTTATATGCAGACGCAATTTTAGTAAAAAATATTGCAAAATCACCCATTAAAACCCTGCTAAATACAAATAACAGTACAAATTTTATATAGAACTACTTACCACAAAACCCTAAGCATGTAAACACAAAATACCGCTAACGGTGTTTAACGTTAAACAGCCGCCATCATGAAAAAGCCAATACTGATAATAGGTATATCACTATGTATAGCAAGTATATCGTGCAATAACCATAAAGCCAAACCGGTTTCTAACGATATCGCTAAAACCGCCGTTACCGTAAATGGCAAAAAGGACAGTGTAATAAACAACCCACAAAAAAACTATGGCAATGCCACTGTGGCGGAGCCCTGTGTTAAATGCGTGTTAGATATCATTCAAAAAACAACAGATTACAAAAGCCTTGTTGCATCACGACAGGCGAAAAACATTACCTACAAGATCAACTGGGTTGAAAGCTCGCAGCCGCAGGATACTACAAATAAGCGCCCGGCCACCAATGGCTTAAAGGTGGATATTATGGAAAAAAGCGCCCGGAGCCCCAAAATTGCATCATTTATTTACGACAATAGCTCGGCTAAACTTTTTTTTGAGGTAAATAAAAGGAAAACTGAAGTAAAAGTTGATAACCCGGGCTTAAAGATGATCAGGCAAAAGTGCTTTTGGAATGTTGCTTCGAGTAATTGATGTAACTTATCGCCACAACATAAGCGGGGGAGCAGCAAATAGTTTCCCCGCTTTTTTATTTTATAATTTTCGGGCGAAAAGGTTATAATGCGAACATTAAATCCTCTCAATTGCGCATTTTAACTCTTAAAATTTGATTTGGTTATTAATTTTTATAAAATTTATCAACAATTATATGAATTTTATAAAAATAATTTAAATTCGCACTGTAAATGTAAATGATATTGCAATTAACGATAATAAAAAACTTAAAAATTCAAACTAATCATTAAAAATGGCAACTAAACTTGAGTACATCTGGCTTGACGGCTATAAACCTACACAAAGCCTGCGCAGTAAAACAAAAATTGTTAAATCTTTTAGCGGTAAAGTAGAAGATTTGGATAACTGGAGCTTTGATGGTTCGTCAACAGAGCAGGCACCGGGCGGTTCTTCAGATTGCGTTTTAAAACCGGTTTACGTTTGCCCGGATCCGCAACGTAAAGATGCGTACCTGGTTATGTGCGAGGTTTTAGATTCAAAAGGCCAGCCACACGAGTCGAACGGACGCGCTTTGATCGAAGATGATGACAATGATTTTTGGTTTGGATTTGAGCAGGAGTACTTTCTATGGGATCCTGAAACAAATAAACCGCTTGGTTTTCCTAAAGGTGGTTACCCAGGACCGCAAGGCCCATACTACTGCTCGGTAGGTGCTAACAATGCATTTGGCCGTGACATTGTAGAGGAGCACTTAGACGCTTGTTTAGAAGCAGGCTTAAACGTTGAAGGCATTAATGCTGAGGTTGCTGCCGGTCAGTGGGAGTTTCAGATATTTGCCAAAGGCGCTAAAGAAGCAGGTGACCAAATTTGGGTTGCTCGTTACCTTTTAGAAAGAATAGGCGAAAGCTACGGTGTAGCTATAAACTGGCATTGCAAACCGTTAGGTACCTTAGATTGGAACGGGTCTGGTATGCATGCTAACTTTTCAAATAGCACTTTACGTACAGCAAACAGCAAAGAAACATTTACCGCAATTTGCGAAGCATTCCGCCCGGCGGTTGATGAGTGTGTTGCAGTTTACGGTGCCCATAACGAATTGCGCTTAACAGGTAAACACGAAACCGCTTCGATAACCGATTTCAGCTATGGTGTATCTGACCGCGGAGCTTCTATCCGTATCCCGTTATATACTGTTGATCATGACTGGAGCGGTTATCTTGAAGATCGCCGCCCTAACTCGGCTGCCGATCCTTATAAAGTAGCGGCCGTTATTATAAAGACGGTGAAGTCTGCTAAAGTATAATCTTTTTTATACCTCTGAAATCCCCCGTGTTAACACCGGGGGATTTTTTTTTGCGTTGATATTTCTTTTAAAGATTGATCAACGCAAACTATCCGGCGGTAATTTATGCTACTTATTAGTTATCTTGCTTAAATTGGCATTTTATATCATCACCCATGAATTCCGAACAGGCTATAGCTTATTTAAGAGAAAATAACGTCAACAAAGTAAAGTTCGCTTTTGCTGATATCGATGGTATACTACGGGGTAAGGTTATTAGCACCCAAAAGTTTGTAGATGGCCTGCAGCATGGCTACGGCTTTTGCGATGTTGTTTTTGGATGGGACAGCGGCGATGCAACTTATGACAATGTTGACCTTACCGGCTGGCATAGCGGTTATCCGGATAGGCAGTGTTATGTAGATCTTAGTACTTTCCGTACAGTTCCGTGGGAAGGGGATATCCCTTTCTTTCTGGCTGATTTCACAGGTCCTAAAGGCGATACTGTCGCAGCTTGTCCGCGTAGCCTGCTTAAACAAATTGCAGGTGAATGCACAGATATGGGTTACCATGCCGCATTTACGCAGGAGTTTGAATGGTTCAATTTTAAAGAATCGCCGCAAACGTTACAGCAAAAAAGCTTTACCAATCTCGAGCCTTTATCGCCGGGTATGTTTGGTTATTCTATATTGCGCACTTCGCAAAACAGTGCGTTTTATTACGATCTTTTTAATTTATTGACTCAATTTAATATACCAATAGAAGGCCTGCATACCGAAACCGGACCGGGGGTTTACGAAGCCGCTATAACCCACTCGGACGTTTTAGATGCAGCTGATAAAGCTGTTTTATTTAAGGCGGCAGTTAAAGATATAGCTGCCAGGCATGGCATAACCGCGTCGTTCATGGCCAAATGGAACCAGGACTTGCCTGGCTGCGGAGGTCATATCCACCAAAGCTTATGGAGTAGTGACCAGTCCGATAATCTATTTTATGACGATGGTGATGCCGGCAAAATGAGCGATACCTTTAAACAATACCTTGCAGGCCAGTTATATTGTTTACCGCATTTGCTACCTATGTATGCGCCAACTATTAATAGCTATAAGCGCCTGGTAGAAGGTGCATGGGCCCCAACCACCATAACCTGGGGTATAGATAACCGCACTACAGCTATGCGTATTATCAACTCGTCAAAATCATCCACCCGTTTAGAAACCCGCATCCCCGGTTCCGATACGAATGCCTACCTGGCTATGGCCGCTGCGTTGGCGTCAGGCTTATACGGTATTAAAAACAAATTAAAGCTGCATATAACGGCAACTACAGGTAACGGCTATCAGGATATAAGCAATGGCGTTCTGCACACCGGTTTGTACGACGCAGCTGTTGCCATGCAAAAATCTAATATTGCCAACGAACTTTTTGGAGAGGGTTTTGTACAGCACTTTACCAACACCCGCATATGGGAGCATCGCCAATATGCCAGAAGTGTTAGCGATTGGGAGTTGAAGAGGTATTTTGAAAGTATATAAACTATATTAGCCCCGTAAATTAAAGATCGTAATCGAACAAACAGAACAGGACCATAATCCTGTAAATAGCGAAAACCAGCTTAATCCCGGTAATGGACTTTCATCTAATTATAAAATCGGCCTGGGAAGGCTACGATAAATCAAAAACCATAAGGGATATCGAGGATATCAGCGCTATGGTTTCTACAAACCATGTATACCGTATAACGTTTGATGACGAAGATATTATTATTGCCAAACTTTCGTTTTTTGGGAAGTTTGAACATTTCAAAGAGGATCATCGTATCATTCAATCGTTATCAAACAACTTGCTTTACCCGTTCGAGAACCTGTTATCAAAGTCACTCTTGAAGAATAACCGGGTGTATGTGTACCGTTACAAACACGGTAAAGACGATGCGTGGGTGGTTTTTTACAACCCAACCCGCATTTTAAACAGGCTTCCGCGCCGCCTTAACGATGAACAGATAAAAAAGCTGGGCATACAATTAGGTAAATTTCATAAAGCTTGTTCGCGGGTAAAAAACGTTTTACCTAAATCATCAAAAACATTGCGTACAGATATTTATGATCTGCAGCGGCAGTTGGATAAAAACGGAAGCAAATTTGGCACACCTGCCCAGGTTGAACTATTAAAACACCATTGTGAAGAGTTCTTAAAGAACAGATCAAGGTACGATATGAAATCTTTCGAGATCATACCGGTTTTTATCGATTGGAATATCGGGAACTTTTCGGTGACGCCCGATCTTGAGCTCTACTCGCGCTGGGATTACGATTGGTTCAGGATGAGTTATCGCCTGCTCGATTTTTACTTTTTTAGCCGTGTGGTATCTGATGCCGGCGATCGTACCGTATTCAGTTATGTGATAGGGCCAATGATGGAAGACAGGTTTATCACCTTTCTGAAAGAATATCACCGGGTTAACCCTGTAACTGCCGACGAAATACGGTTTTTAAAAGAAGCTTATCGTTTTTTCATTCTTAATTACGTGATTAAGGACGGGAAATACTTTTTTAATGAACAATACGCTAAAAAGCTGCAGGCCGAAGCGCTGGAAATATATTTACCATCGGTTGACCGGGAATTTGATGGCGAAAAAATAATTAAAGCACTGGGGTTGAATTAAAAGTATATTAACGCTATAAATGTTTATCAAACATTTATATTTTAGCATTTTCCTATAGTACTAAACGTTTGTGATACTAATAATTGCTGCCCGTTAACACACAAGAGTAAATGAAGCGCATTGAAGATTTTAAATCGATAATTGACCGTTACGAAATTATTTTTTTTGATGCGTTTGGTGTTTTAAAAACTCATAGCGGCCTGGTGCCGGGTATAGAGCGGACATTTGATTACCTGCTATCACAAAAAAAAGAATACTATATAGTAACCAACGATGCATCGCGCAGCACTGGCCAGTTAGCGCAATCATATCATGACAAGGGCTTGTATACAGTAACTGCCGACAGGATCATATCCTCGGGTATGCTGACCAAGGAATATCTTGACCTTAAAGTAAACGACGGCATCGTAGCCTTTCTGGGTACCGACGATTCTGCACATTACCTGGAAAGCGCCGGATTGGCTACCCTGCCGGTACGCGATATCAATAGCACCAATATTGATAAAGTAAACGTGCTGGTTTTTATGGACGATGAAGGCTTCGACTGGTGCGACGACCTGAATAAAACAGTTAACCTGCTGCGTAAACGCACTATACCGGCTATCGTGGCCAACACTGATTACGCCTATCCTGTATCAAAAAATGATGTTGGCATCGCCATCGGGGGCCTGGCAGGCATGATCGAAGCTATAGTAGGCAAACAGTTTATTCGTTTTGGTAAGCCCGATTCGCAGATGTTTATGTTTGCTTACGACCTGATACGCGATTACCGCCAGATAAGCAAAAAACAGATAGTAATGGTCGGGGATACGCTTCAGACCGACATTATTGGAGGTAACAAGTTTGGGCTTGACACGGTGTTGGTTTTAACTGGGAACACACAACCCGCCGATGCGGACAACCGCATAGCGGCCACCGGCATAGTGCCTACATATATTTGTAACAGCGCCGTATTAGGGCCGGATGTTTTGGCGTTTTAAGATGATGAATATGAAGAGACAAACCTCAAATTTTTTGCTATTTATACTCATGTTGCTTGCTATACCCGCATTTAGCCAGTACAAAAAAACATTTACCAATCCATTGCTTCCGTCCGGCGCGGACCCATGGGTTATATATCAGGGAGGGTATTACTATTACACCAATTCGCTGCAAAATAAGCTGGTAATATGGAAGACCAAAAACCTGGCGGATTTGAAAACCGCCAGGCAAAAAACAATTTGGACACCGCCTGCAAATACTTTATACTCTAAAGAAATTTGGGCGCCCGAATTGCACTACATAAACCATAAGTGGTATATGTATTTTGCTGCAGACGACGGCAACAACAACCATCACCGGTTGTATGTATTAGAAAATGCTTCGGCCGACCCTTTGGAAGGTGAGTGGACATTAAAGGGCAAACTAAGCGACCCATCAGATAAATGGGCTATAGATGGTTCGGTATTTAGTCACAAAGGGCAGCTTTATTTGATATGGGCCGGATGGGAAGGCGACGAGAACGGGCAGCAGGATATTTATATTGCCAAAATGAAAAACCCATGGACGGTTGATGGTAACAGAGTAAAAATATCCAGCCCATTGTATGAGTGGGAAAAATACGGAGACCTGCACGACGCCAACAACCCACCGCATGTTAATGTTAACGAGGGCCCCGAGATATTAAAGCACAATAATAAGATTTTCCTGGTTTACTCAGCCAGCGGCTGTTGGACAGACTTTTATGCGCTGGGTATGCTTACTGCGTCGGCAAACAGCAATTTGCTTGATGCACGTTCCTGGAAGAAATCTGCAAAGCCGGTTTTTAAAATGTCTGGTAAGAATAGCGTATATGCGCCCGGGCACAACTCGTTCTTCAAATCTCCTGATGGGCAGGAAGACTGGATACTGTATCACGCCAATTCAAAACCAGGGCAAGGTTGCGGTGGCTACCGTTCGCCGCGGATGCAAAAGTTTACCTGGAACAAAGACGGCTCGCCAAATTTTGGCGAACCGGTTAAAGAAGGCGTTGCTTTACCTATACCATCACAAAGAAAGTAAACCAATAATTATAAATATTATGCGAAATACACTTAAAAAACCAACTTTGGCACTAGTGGTAGCAGGCAGTTTACTTATTATGGCCTGCAACCAATCTGCTAAAAAAAATACACCTATCATGACAGACAGTACCGCCACTACACCACATTTACCACAGGCATCAGCGTTCGAAAAAACCATTAATGGCAAACAGACTCATTTATACATCCTAAAAAATAAAAATGGGGTGGAGGCAGCTGTTACCAATTATGGTGGACGCATAGTAAGCCTTTTAGTGCCCGATAAGAATGGCAAACTGACAGACGTGGTTTTAGGATTCGAGAATGTAGACGGCTTTATCAACTCAAAAGAACCTTATTACGGCGCTACCATAGGCCGTTACGGTAACCGGATAGCTAAAGGCAAGTTTAAGTTAGATGGCAAAGAATATACGCTAGCTACCAACAACGGGCCAAATACGCTGCACGGCGGCCATCCAGGTTTTCAGGAGGTAGTTTGGGATGCCAAACAGACAGACAGCGCTACCTTAGAGCTGAGCTACCTGGCCAAAGATATGGAGGGCGGTTTCCCGGGCAACCTTAAGGTGAAAGTCACTTACCAGATTACCAATGATAACGCCATGAAGGTAAGTTACTCGGCGACTACCGATAAGAACACCGTTGTTAACCTAACCAACCACGCTTTTTTTAACCTGAATGGCGAAGGCAGCGGCACCATACTTGATCATGTGGTACAGATCAATGCGGATAATTATACACCGGTAGACAGCACGCTTATACCAACAGGTAAAATAGAGGCCGTTGCCGGTACTCCTTTCGATTTTACAAAGCCTGCTACCATTGGGGCACGAATCAATACCGATAACGTGCAGTTAAAAGACGGCAAAGGCTACGACCATAATTTTGTATTAAGCCAGCATGATATCACCACGCCGGTTGCCACCGTTATTGGCGACAAAAGCGGTATCAAAATGGAAATTTTTACCGAAGAACCTGCTTTACAGTTTTACAGCGGTAACTTTATGCAGGCACAAAACGTGATGAAGGGTGGTAAAAAGGACGAGTTTCGTACCTCGTTCGCGATGGAAACCCAGCACTATCCTGATTCGCCTAACCAGCCTACGTTCCCGTCGACCGAATTAAAGCCGGGACAAACGTATAAAACACAATCTATCTATAAGTTTTCGGTAGTCAAATAAAGAACCCCGACAATTAAAACAAAAAGAGACGCGATATTTAGCGTCTCTTTTTGTTTTAGACAGATTTGTGTTGGTTAAACATCTCCCAATCTTTCACCGTATCAATATCAACACTCCCTAGCGGGAATGGCACGGGTAATACATCATCTGTATGTTGCTGCAAAAGTTTTTTGGCGCCTTCCTTACCCTTTAACGCCAGCAGATAAGGGAAATACTTTTGCTTGAATAAAGCCGGCACACCAACCGTACCGTTATATACTGACGCAACAATGCCTTTATTGTCATCCCGGGCGACCGTGATAAATCGTTCTAATAGTATTTTATCTGCAAACGGCTGATCGCAAAGCATGAAAATTATGGATTTTACATTCTGGTAGTCGCGAAGCAATGTTTCAACCGCAAGGCTGATGGATGTAGCCATCCCCGCATGCCAGTTGGAGTTATACAGGATATTAACCGGCTGATCTTTGATGGAATATTCGATATCCCCATGATTAGCGCCTAAAACTACCATCACCGTTTCGGTAACAGATAAAGCGTTAGCTATAGCGTGTTGTAAAAGTGTTTGACCTTTATATACCAAATTTTGTTTTGGTGAACCCATCCGTGTAGATGCGCCCGCTGCGAGGATAACAATGGCTGTCATGGTCTTTAAGCGTCTGTGGATAAAGGGCTCTGTACCATTTGCAGGTTTTGAGTGCTGTGGGCAGATGTTTTGTATCGCAATGACGACCCGTTTCGTCTCATTAAAACCGCTTGAATCTCGGCAATGATAGATAAAGCGATCTCTTCGGCATTTTCCGACCCTATGTCTAAGCCGGCTGGGCCATAAACGTTATTTAATTGATGAGGTGTTATATCAAGGCCATCTTCCTGAAGTTCTTCTATTATACGAATAAGGCGCTTTTTAGGGCCTAACGCGCCGATGTATGACAATTGCAATGGCAGTAGCTGTTTCAGCATCTCCCTATCATAATTGTAGTTATGGGTCATTAACACAAAAACGGTGCGATTATCTAAATGAAGTTGAGCCAAAGCCTGGTCGGGCCTGCTTACTATTAAGGTATGCGCCATGGGGAAACGATCTGCCACGACATAATTTGCCCGGCCATCTATAACTGTAATTTGCCAGCCTAAAACGCCGGCCAGTTTGGTAAGCGGTATGGCATCGTTACCGGCCCCAACTATAATCAGCGATACAGCCGGTTGAAGCAACTCGATAAAACAAGTGAACCTGTTTGCGTAAATGTAAGTTTTGGTAACCGAATCGCCCTTTTTTAGCACATCGGCAGCATCCGTTAAAATAACATCTTCAATTATACCATCCGGAAAGGCGCCAGTTACTTTTCCATCTCCGGTCATTAAAGCGCAGGTACCGGGTTGCGCCGCTTGTTTATCGTTCAGGGCAAAAACAGTAATTAGTACAACCGGTTTTCGTTCGCTTAAAAACCGTCTGAAATAGTTTATAGGGTTATTAGGCAAAACCACATTTAACGGCTCAATCAATATGTGAATAATGCCATTACAGCCTAACCCGACACCAAATTTTGCGTCATCATCGTCCGTAGTATCGTACGTAACCAACATAGGTGCTTGCCGGGCTATGGCCAGCCGGGCTTTGCGTAGCGCATCGCCTTCCAGGCAGCCACCGCTTATAGCACCGGTAAGCTGCCCATCATCGGTGATAAGCATACGCGCACCGGCACGCCTGTACGATGAACCCTCTACATGCACTACCGTTGCCAACGCGCTTTGCATACCTGCGTTTTGCGCGGCGTCAAATGCCTGTACTATGTCCTCTAATTCCTTCACAAAGTATCTTTCTTCAAAAATAAGTTTCTGAAGCCATTTATTAGCCACATTAACAACAATTAAAAAGCTTTGTAATCCTTACCTTTACCAAACTCCAGCTCATTGCCGGGGTTAACAAAATAAACATCATTTGCTTTTAGATAACCACGGACGAAAAATAAACTATCTGCGGCTGGCTGTTACCGACCGCTGTAACCTGCGTTGCTTCTATTGCATGCCTGCAGAAGGCTTAGACTGGCTGTCGCGAACAGAGTTAATGACCTACGAAGAAATACTGCATATATGTACTTTGATGGTTAAGATGGGCATCGAAAAGGTACGTATAACTGGTGGCGAGCCATTTGTGCGCAAGGATATTATGCAACTGCTCAAAGCCCTGTCAAAACTGGATGGTTTAAAAGAACTTACCCTTACCACCAACGGCATTTTAACCGCGCCCTACGTAGGAGAGTTAAAACGTATAGGCGTGCGCTCGGTAAACCTGAGTCTGGATACATTGGATGCTAACCGCTTTTTTGCCATTACCCGCCGCGATGAGTTTGCTGCGGTAACGGAAACCATGGAGCAACTGTTAAAGCACGATATAGATGTGAAGATAAACACCGTGGTAATGGCGGGTAAAAACACGCAGGATATTATTCCATTGGTCGAGTTAACCAGGCAATTGCCGGTAAGTGTGCGCTTTATTGAAGAAATGCCATTTAACGGCGAGGGGCATAGCTACAGCGGCATTGTGTGGGATTATGTAAAGATATTGGAGGCGATAAAGCAGGCGTTCCCCGGCATACAAAAAACGCCCGACCCGCTATATTCCACAGCTTATAATTACCACGTGCCGGGCCACCAGGGTAGCGTAGGTATCATCGCCGCATACTCACGTACCTTTTGCGGCACCTGTAACCGCATACGGATAACGCCGCAGGGTATTTTAAAAAATTGCCTTTATGATGATGGCGTATTAAATATTAAAGATTTGATGCGCCTGGGTGTAAAGGACGCAGAACTGGAAGAAACCTTGCGCCTCACCTTTAATACCCGCGAAAAGGACGGCTGGCAAGCCGAGCAAAAGCGGTTAGAAAACCCTAACTTTCACGAATCTATGGCCACTATTGGCGGTTAAAAAGGGAATATATGATAACGGTAGAAGAAGCCGAGCAACTTATACTCGACCAATTAAATGATTATGGTAACGAAACCGTTCCTTTTGAATTGGCTTTAGGCCGTGTCCTGGCTGAAGATATAAAAACCGACCGTGATCTGCCGCCATTTAACAGGGTTACCATGGATGGCATCGCGATAGCATATGAGGCAATTGAAATGGGTATCACAACATTTGCCATAAAAGCTACCCAGGCGGCGGGCGATGAACCTGTTAATATTGATACCGTATACGAATGTATTGAGATCATGACCGGAGCGGCATTATCATCAACCGCAGATACCGTGATTCGCTACGAGGATATTATTATATCAGATGGTATGGCAAAGGTTTTAACCATCGATGTAAAACCGGGGCAAAACATCCATCAAAAAGGAAAAGATAAGAAGAAGGGTGAAGTGGTTGCTGCCGCAAACCGGGTAATAACGCCCGCTATTTCAGGTTTGGCTGCATCAGTAGGCAAGCCCGTGTTACGCGTTAAAACTATGCCGAGGGTGGTGATCATATCATCGGGAGATGAGCTTGTAGATGTTGCCGATAACCCGTCTGATTTTCAGATCAGACGATCAAATAACTATACCATTAAAGCTGTGTTAAAGCGATATGGCATAAACGCAGATATGGAGCATATCGCAGAGGACGCTGATGTCACTAAACAGCAGATACAAAACTGCTTGCAAAATTACGATGTAATACTGCTAAGTGGTGGCATAAGCATGGGTAAGTTCGACTACATACCGCAGGCGTTAGAAGATCTGCAGGTAAAAAAACTGTTTCATAGAGTATCGCAGCGCCCCGGCAAACCATTTTGGTTTGGCAAGCATAACAATGGCGTGTTGGTGTTCGCATTCCCCGGTAATCCGGTGGCAACGTTTATGTGCGTGCACCGCTATTTTTTGCTGTGGCTGAACGCTTGCCTTGGCATATCCGGAAAACCTCTTGTGTATGCGCAGCTAACTAAAGACGTAACTTTTACGCCGCCGCTAAAATACTTTTTGCAGGTAAAACTTAACATTACAAAACAAGGGATAATAACTGCCGAACCTGTAGAAGGCAACGGCTCGGGAGATTTTGCTAACTTAGCTGATACCGACGCGTTTATGGAACTGCCCATGGAACCCAGTGTGTTTAAGGCAGGAGAGGCTTTCCCGGTAATAAAATTTTAAGATATGCTCAGTCATTTAGATAGCCAAAATAACCCCGCCATGGTTGATGTATCCGAAAAGCCGGTTACATACCGTACGGCCACGGCGCAAAGTGTTATGGTGCTACCTGCCGAAGTTTTACAGCACCTGGTAGATGGCGAATTGCAAAGCAAAAAAGGTTCGGTATTTCAAACGGCTATCGTAGCTGGTATCATGGCCGCCAAAAAAACCGGCGAACTGATACCGCTTTGTCATCCGTTGGGTATGGATAATTGCAAGATAACGATTGAGTTATCTGAAAACAACGAAGTGTTAATTGAATGCACAGCAACCATTACCGCTAAAACCGGTATTGAGATGGAAGCGCTGGTTGGTGCCTCAATAGCGGCGCTCACGGTATATGATATGTGCAAAGCCATGAGCCATGATATCGCCATTAAAGAAACAAAACTGATAGAAAAAACGGGAGGGAAACGTGACTTTAAACGACCGTAAAAAGCATACTGCCTTAATACGCCCGGTTATGGGTAATTTCGCCCGTAACGAGTGGGCCATATTGGGCGGCCCATGCACGGTAATTAAATTCCTGGCCGATCAGGTAATTAGCGCATTGTCGCCTGATTACCAATGCGCTTATGCCGATACCTCACATAACGATGATATCATCGGTTTGCCCGGCAAACTGGCAAGCGGCGCTGCGCTTGAATATATCGATCAGCTTAACCATAGTCAGTTAAATTATAAGGCTGCCTTAACGCCGTTTACACAGCGCGAGTTGTTTTTGGCTATGGATCTGGTGCTGGTAAACGGTAATCACCAGCAGGCGAGGGCCCAGATAGTGATTATCGATATCAACAAAAGGGCCTCACTGCAAAGGCGTTTAGATCAATTAAGCAATGTAGAGCTGTTCTTATTTGCCGATAACGCAAGCGAGGTGCCCGACTTTATACAGGAAGCCTTACCTAACTGGCAGAAGATACCGACACTAAAATTAAATAATGATACCCCGCAGATCATCAATTTCTTCAAAAATAAATTGCAACAAGCCAGGCCAGTGTTAAACGGCCTTGTTCTGGCCGGCGGCAAAAGCGCCCGCATGGGTTACGATAAAGGCGCGGTTAACTGGTATGGTAAAGAGCAGCGCTACCACATGGCCGATCTGTTGAAAAAATATTGTGATGAGGTTTTTATCTCCTGCCGGGATGCCGAACAGCAACAGCAAATTGATAACAGTTATTTAAGTCTGCCGGATACGTTTACTAATCTCGGGCCGTATGGCGGCATCCTTTCGGCCTTTCGGGAGCATCCCGATAGGGCATGGTTAGTTGTAGCCTGCGACCTGCCTTTGATAGACGAGGATGTATTACAGCATCTGATCGCTAACCGCAATACAGCGACCATAGCCACGGCTTATAAAAGCGACCACAATGATTTCCCCGAACCGTTGATAACTATTTATGAGCCAAAAAGTTATCCAACTTTACTTCAATTTTTAGCACAGGGATATTCCTGCCCGCGTAAAGTACTTATCAATAGTGATATTACGCTGCTGCAACCAGCTCGACCTGATGCCCTGGCCAATGTGAATACACCTGAAGAAATGGATAGAATAAAACGGATCATTGACCAAAAAATAGCCAACACTAATGCATCCTGACCTCTCCCGATATAGTTGCCAGGTGGCATTGCCGGGTTTCGGCGAGGCCGCCCAGCAGTTATTGAAACAGGCAAAAATACTTGTGGTAGGCGCTGGGGGTTTAGGCTGCCCCGCAGCCCAGTACCTGGCTTCAAGCGGTGTGGGTACCTTAGGCATTGCCGATTTTGATGTGGTTTCTATAAGCAACCTGCACAGGCAGGTTTTATATGATCCGGCTGATGTAGGGTTGTTAAAAACTCAAGTAGTATGCGAACGTTTGCAAAAGCAAAACCCACAGGTTAAATTGATACCACATATCGATAAAATAACTTCAAACAACGTAATGCAGGTTATTGACGGTTACGATGTTATAGTAGATGGTACTGATAACTTTGAGACGAGATATTTACTAAATGATGCTTCGGTGATTGCGGGGAAACCGGTAGTTTATGGGGCGATTTACCAGTATGAAGGACAGGTTGCCGTTTGGAATATGTCTAATCCTGACGGCACCCGCTCACCCAATTATCGCGACCTGTTTCCGCAGGTAGATCCCACACAGGTGCCTAATTGTGCCGTCGGCGGGGTTATCCCTACGCTCGCAGGGATAATTGGTTGTATGCAGGCTAACGAGGTGATAAAGTACCTAACCAACACTGGCGAACTGCTTACAGGCAAATATTGATTTTCGATGCCCAAACCATGCAAAGCCGCATCATTAAGATAGGCGCATCAACCAAAACTAATATTACTGCTTTGCAGCAAACCGCGATTATCCCAACAATCACTACAGCCGAAGCCAAAGCGGGTGTTGATAATAACATAGTCGAATTGGTTGATATCCGCACCGACCAGGAGCGGGATGAATACAACATCGGGGGCCTGCATTTTGAACTGGATGAATTAGAAGATAACCTGGATGAATTTAAGCCGGGGAAGACCTATGTATTCTATTGTTCTTCAGGCAAAAGGAGCGGAGAAGCTGTAAAACTACTTCAACAGCAATTGCCGGGTATTAAGGCTTATTCGCTTGAGGGTGGTTTGGGCAGTTGGTAAAAGAGTGTCATTGCGAGCGATAGCGTGGCAATCTTCGACATGCTTGTTGCCGACTTTTCTGTCGAAGATTGCCACGTCTCTACTCTCCTCGCGATGACGCGTGATGTAAAAATCCCGGTCACGGATGCGCTGCTACCCAAACTTCACCATCCTCAAAAAACTCTTTTTTCCAAATAGGTACGGTTTGTTTAAGGGTATCGATGATATAGCGGCAGGCTTCAAATGCAGCGTCGCGGTGCGCGGCAGATACGGCTATAATTACCGGCACCTCCCCAACCTGTAATGTGCCGGTACGGTGATGCACAAGTACTTTTTGTACCGGCCATTTTTCAGATGCCTGTTTAATTATCTTCCTTATTTCATTGATAGCCATATTGTTATAGGCTTCAAATTCAAGTTTTAATACCCTGTTATCTTTTGTGGCATTCCTTACTGTTCCAATAAAAACATCTATCCCGCCAGTATCGGGGGACATCACCCAGTCAATGCACGATTGGATATGTAAGGGCGTAGAAAGTATTTGTATATCGGTTTGCATTTAGTTTTCTTGAATTTGAGTGAACCGCTACGCTTCGAAAAGAGGGTTTAAGTTCTCTTCTTCAAAGAGTATTCCTAGAAGTATTATCCGCCGCTCACCGGCGGTATTATCGCTACTTCATCGCGTTCGGTGATGATCAACCCGTCCTGTGCATACTCATTGTTGACTGCGACCATATAACTGGCAAGCTGTTTTAACTTCGGGTATTCTTTCTCCAGGGATGCTTTGAGGCCGGCAGTTGTACCGTCCTCTGATTTAACCCTCACCGTTGAAGCCCCGAATATATCTTTGGCAATGCCGAATGCAAGCACAGTTATCTCCATAACGCAAATATGCAACAATCTTGTTCATATCATCAATAACCCATTTAGTTGTATCAAAATAAAGAACAATGCTTTACGCTAAATTGTATATTTGAATATGGCTGCCAATGCTGTTTCACAAATACCGGTCACCAGGTTTACCTATGGCGAAAGCGAAACCCTTAATGACGCTGTTGCTATTGAAGAGCCTTTAGAGATTCGCCTGGAATACGGCCCTGTCGCCGACCGCAAAGTGCAGAATATTTCGGTTACCATGCGCACGCCCGGCAATGATGCCGAACTGGCCAAGGGTTTTTTATTTACCGAAGGCATCATCAAAAACGCTTCGGATATAAAGAAGGTGCCGCATTGCTTTATAGCTTGCGCTGAAAATCGCGAAAATGTGATACAAGTTAGCCTTGCCGAAAACATTGTTCCGCACCTGCAAAATACCGAACGCAACTTTTACACTACATCAAGCTGTGGTGTTTGCGGTAAAGGATCTATAAACGCTATCCGCACCGTGAGCAGCTATAATAACGATATAACAGATGCCAACGCAATTGATGCAACCTTGTTGACAATGCTACCTAATACGCTCCGCGAACATCAAAAGGTATTTGCCGATACAGGCGGTTTACACGCCTCGGCGCTGTTTAGTACAGCCGGTGAACTGCTAATCGTTAGGGAGGACGTAGGCAGGCACAACGCGCTTGATAAGCTTATCGGCGCAGCGCTCGATCAAAATACATTGCCGTTAAACAACTCGGTTTTGCTGTTGAGCGGGCGGGCCAGTTTCGAATTGGTGCAAAAGGCTGCAATGGCCGGCATCAATATTATTGCCGCGGTTGGCGCGCCGTCGAGTTTGGCGGTACACCTGGCGCAGGAGTTTAACATTACCCTGGCCGGCTTTTTACGCGGGGAACGATTTAACATTTATACAGCCCCGCAACGCATTTTAAAACCTACTTATGAAGATACGTATAAAAAATAACGGACTACGATACAGGCTTACGCGCAGTGAGGTAGCAGCATTTGCGCGCGAGGGTATTTTTCAAGAGAAAGTACACATAGGTGATGATGCGCTCACCTACGTTCTGCAACGTACTCCCGGAAGCCTGCTATCGGCATCCTTCAAAAATAATATAATTACCGTGCTGGTTCCTGAAACGGTAGCCAACGAGTGGACAGGCACCGATCAGGTGGGTTTCGAACACAAAACCGACGCCTTGCATTTATTGGTTGAAAAAGATTTTACCTGCCTTGATAATGTTGACGAAGACCAAAGTGATAATTATCCTAACCCTTTAGCTGCTGCAAGGTCATGAAAAATGAAAACGAACAACCAGCGGCATTGAATCCCGAAGAACTGCGCCATTTGACGGTTACCGAACCCAAAAAGTGGGCGGCAGGAATGCCGGCTGTAGCTGCGGCGTTAAAAGATATTTTTGAAGAAACAGGCGTTACGCGCGGGGCCGCGGCATTATTTACCATGAACCAAAAAGGCGGATTTGATTGCCCCAGCTGCGCATGGCCCGATCCTGATGACGACCGCTCCCCCTTGGCCGAGTATTGCGAGAATGGTGCAAAAGCCCTGGCCGAAGAGGCCACTACAAAAAAGCTGACGCCCGAATTTTTTGCGCAGAACTCTATAACTGACCTGGCCAGGCTGGATGATATGGAGATAGGCAAAAAGGGCCGTATAGCGCAGCCTATGTACCTGCCAAAAGGTGGTACACATTATCTGCCAATTACCTGGCACGATGCTTTCCGTAAAATTGGAGATAAGCTGAATGCACTTGCCTCGCCGAACGAAGCGGCGTTTTACACATCGGGTCGTACCAGCAACGAGGCTTCGTTTATTTACCAGTTGTTTGTGCGCGAGTATGGCACGAATAATTTGCCTGATTGCTCAAACATGTGCCACGAATCGAGCAGCGTGGCTTTAGGCGAAACCATTGGCATTGGCAAGGGTACAGTAACCCTTAACGATTTTTACTCTGCAGATGTGATCATAATTATGGGGCAAAATCCCGGCACCAATCACCCACGGATGCTAACCGCTTTAGAGAAAGCCAAAAAGAACGGGTCAAAAATAATAGCGATTAACCCGCTGCACGAGGCCGGGTTAATGGCATTTAAAAATCCGCAAACGGTTAAAGGCGTAATGGGATTTAGTACCCAACTGGCCGATTTATACTTACAGGTGCAGATCAATGGCGACATGGCGCTGCTTAAAGCCTTAGAAAAGTTTTTGTATGACGCTGAGCAACAGGAACCGGGCAAAGTTTTCGACCGGGAGTTTATTGATAACACCACAGTTGGATATGACGAGTTTATTGACCGCGTAAAAAACTTTAACCTGGACGCTTTATGTGCCGCGGCCGGCGTACCGGTTGAACAGGTTAGGCAGGCGGCAGAAATGATAAACCATAAAAGCAAGATCATCATTTGTTGGGCTATGGGCATTACCCAGCATAAAAACGGCGTAGAAACCATTAAGGAAATACTAAACCTGGTGCTGCTTAAAGGCAGCATTGGCAAAGCCGGGGCGGGCTTATGCCCCGTGCGCGGGCATAGTAATGTACAGGGTAACCGCACCATGTTAATATGGGATAAGCCCAAAAAGAAACAGTTGGACAGGTTGAAAGAGGTGTTTGGCTTCGCCCCCCCGTACGAGGCCGGTTATGATGTAGTGGAGGCTATAAAGGCCATGCATGAGGGCAAACTGAAGGTGTTTTTTGCTATGGGGGGCAATTTTCTTTCGGCTACACCCGATACTGCATTTACTGCCCAGGCCATGCGCAAACTTGAAATGAACGTGCAGGTTTCTACCAAACTTAACCGCAGCCATTTGGTGCACGGCCTTGAATCGCTCATTTTGCCTACGCTCTCGCGCAGCGACAAAGATATTGTTAATGGCGAAGACCAATTTATCAGCTGCGAAAACTCGATGGGGGTGGTGCAGTCGTCAAAAGGGATATTGGAGCCTATATCAAAAGACCTGCTAAACGAAACACAAATTATCTGTGAGTTGGCAAAAGCCACTTTAAGTAACCGCACCGTTATTGACTGGGACAAATATGCCAATAGTTATGATGCTGTACGCGATGTAATAGCGCAGGTGATACCCGGCTTTGAGAATTACAACCAGCGTATACGCCTTCCCGGCGGGTTTTATCTGCCGAATGGGCCACGCGAGGGAAAATATGAATCCGCGAAGTTCAAGGACAAGGTGCCTTTCAGCATTACGCAACTACCGGTTAAGCAAATAGCCGATAATGAATATATGATGACCACGATACGAAGCCATGACCAGTTTAACACTACTATTTATGGGCTGCATGACCGTTACCGCGGCATCCATAACGAGCGAAGGGTTATATTTATGAATACCCAAGATATAACAGAAGCGGGTTTTGCTGCAGGAGATCAAGTTGACCTGTTTAACCACTATGATGGTATTGAACGTGTTGCCCGCCTGTTTATCATCGTGCCGTACGATATTCCGAAACGTAACACCGCTACCTATTATCCCGAAGGGAATGTTTTAGTGCCTATAAACAGCGTAGACGATAAAAGCAACTGCCCAACCAGTAAACTTGTGTTTATCAAAATAAGAAAGCATCAGGGATAAAATACGTAAGCAATGAATTTCCGCTTATATCATCACTTGCACTCTTTAGTAAATATTAACCAGTTGAGCCCGGGCTTGTTGCCATTTTAACATCATGACCAAAATTGCAATCTGCATTAAACTTTTAATATTAACGGCCGCAATCACCTGTGTTTTTGAAAGTACCTACGCGCAATTTAACGACAGCACGCATTATCATACTGCTTTCCAGTCGTCCGGCTCTATCAATAAAACTAACGATGGTACGGCATATCTGCTTAACAACACGTTTAGATTTAACATTAAAAAGAAGGATATATCATTAAATTTCAGCAACAACTGGATATATGGCAAGCAAAACGGAAACCTTAGCAACAATGATTTTTCAACCGCGTTGGATTTCAATCTTTATAAAGGCATCCCTCATTTTTTTTACTGGGGCCTGGTTAATTACAACACCAGCTATTCTTTAAAAATAAATAATCAGTTACTTGCAGGGGCCGGTATAGCCTATAGTTTGTTCGATAGCGCCAATACTTATCTCAATATAAGCGATGGTGTATTATTGATTCCAGCGACCTGATGCTGGCAAATAATAAGCGCGACGTGTATCAAACCTACCGCAACTCGTTGCGTTTGCAGTTTAGGTTTAATATTAGCGATAGGGTGGTAATAGACGGCTCTAACTTTTTGCAAAACTCAATGCAGCAGCAAAGCGATTATATTATACGATCTACTACAAGTCTTTCGTTTAAATTGCAAAAATGGCTCAGCCTTACCACATCACTTAACTATAATCGCTTAAATCGTACAAACAGCGAAAACCTGCTGTTCACGTATGGCGTTACCGCCGAAAAATGGTTTTAAATTTATAACTGATATTATATCAAACACTCATTGAAAAAAATAATCGTCCTGTTGTTAAGCATTACCTGGTTTAATGTCAACGGCCAAACATCCGATACCACAAAGATAGACTCAGCCAAATTATTAGCTTTACCTGACACTGTAAGGCACCTGGAGAGCAAGGCGGCTTCATATATCGCGCCAGCCGTGTTTGTCACTTACGGTGCGCTATCGTTATTTGTAAAGCCGATAAGAGATGTGGATATACATGTTTATAACGATATGCAGGAAGATCACCCGAACTTTCATAACCATATCGAGAATTATCTCCAATATGCACCCGCAGCAATGGTTTACGGTTTAAACCTGGCAGGTATACAAGGTAAAAATACTTTCGTAGACAGAACGATATTGTACGGCATGTCGGTAGGTATAATGTCATTTACTACTTTTACTTTGAAGAAGGTGACTCACCGGCTTCGTCCTGATGGGTCTAATAGTTATTCGTTCCCCTCCGGCCATACCGCTAACGCGTTTGCGGCAGCCGAGTTTATGGCACAGGAATATTCCGAAAAGTCGCCATGGTATGGCATAGCGGGTTATTCATTTGCTACCGCAACAGCCATATTGCGTGTTTACAACCGCGACCATTGGTTCAGCGATATTGTTGCAGGGGCGGGAGTCGGTATACTCTCTACTAAGGCTGCATATCTGATCTATCCTTTATTCAGAAATAAATTATTCCACGATAAAAATTCAAATAAAAACAGCCTTATCATGCCAACATATACAAATGGGGTTGCAGGGTTTGCTTTTGTAAAGCAGCTATAAGCCTCGATAACCCGTGTACGGGCAACCATGTCAAATCACCCTTACCATTCATCGTTCTTTTTGCAGCCTGTTGCTTTCGTGGATAGCAAAACCCACACGGCACACTCCGGTTAGTTTACTTTTACCTAACCTGGATCAGTAATCATAAAGGTATACCAATTTTGCCGGTGTGGCCTCACGCGTTACTTATCTTAATAACGCCATCGCATCGGCTTATGCCGCCTTAAAGTGGTATGACGAGCCGGTGAGGAAGTGGTTGAGGAAGAAGCTGGGGTAGAAGAAGGAAAAACGCTTTCCGTCATAAACAACAAAGCCCTGATATTTCTATCAAGGCTTTGTACCCAGCGCCGGAGTCGAACCGGCACGGTTTCCCACAGGTGTTTGAGACCAGCGCGTCTACCAATTCCGCCAGCTGGGCATACTTATTTAAGCAAGTCTTTTGCTTAGAAGCGGGCTGCAAATGTATCTAAACTCTCTTTAATTCGCAATAGATATTTTTGCTTTTGATAATTATTTTTATTGTATAAACTATGCTTTTGTAGTGCTTAAATATATAGTTATAAGTATTTAAGATTTAACCGTTCAATTACCTCAGGATAGTTTTTAAGGTTTTCTATATAATTTTTACTTTTCATTCGTTTATACGATTCTATTAAACGTGCTTGCTGATATTCAAGGTTGTCAATTGAAAGAGAAAACACCCAATCATTACACTTTGCCGTAAAGCTGTTTACGAAATCTTTGTTGGTGTGTTGCTTCATTCGATCGGGGAGATCCTTACAGCTACCGATATAATAACGGTTTAATTCTTTGGAAAAAAGGATATATACGGAGGCCATAACCAAAAATAAAAAAAGCCTTGATATTTCTATCAAGGCTTTGTACCCAGCGCCGGTCCCGATAGCTATCGGGACGAACCGGCACGGTTTCCCACAGGTGTTTGAGACCAGCGCGTCTACCACCCCGATAGCTATCGGGGCCGCCAGTGGGTATTGTTACAACCGTGTGCTTATTGTATCTAAACTCTCTTTAATTCGCAACAGATATTTTTGCCTGTAGTAAACATTTGCAATATCATTTAGCCTGTCTTCCCTGGCGGTATCGTTCAGGGTTTCGTAGTCGTTTGTAAGCGCGCTGAGTTCCTCGGTTATATCGCCCTCAATGGCAGCGACTTCCGCGCTGATGTCGCCAAATTGCTGGGCGTTCTCAATTTCCATCAGGCGTTCGTTGATATCCATCATCTCCATTAAAAAATCTGCCGGTAGCTGTGGTTTAGCGCCCTCGCTTACCAGGTCGTGCAGCCTCAATATATATTCTAACACCTTGTTCGGGTCGCTAAGTGTTTGGTAGGCCTTATTGTTCAGGGTTGATAGCTCCAGTATTTCCTGCTGTTTGTTATCGTCCTCGTTCGCGAAAAAGTCGGGGTGGTACTGCTTGCTTAAAGCATAAAACTGCTTTTTAAGCTGTGCTGCATCGGGCTTAAATGTTTCGGGCAGGCCGTAAAATTCGAAATAATTCATCAATGCAAAACTACAAATTTTTGGTGGCTGAAATTTAAATTACCTTAGCGTATATAACATAGCTAATCTATTATGCCTGTTTTTTACGACCAGATGAACAACGCCATTGATTTGCCGGCAGCGCCGCGGCGAATCATTTCCATCGTGCCATCGCAAACGGAACTGCTGTTCTATCTGGGTTTAGGCGAACGGGTTGTTGGCGTAACCAAATTCTGTATCCATCCGGCAGATAAAGTTAAACAGGTGGCCAAAATTGGGGGCACCAAGCAATTAAATATCGAAGCGATACATCAACTGCAGCCCGACCTGATCGTTGCTAATAAAGAAGAAAATGAGCAAAGCCAGGTAGAAAAACTGATGAAGCACTATCCGGTTTGGATAAGCGATATAACTGACCTGGACGGTGCGCTTGACATGATAACCAAAGTAGGAGAGGTGACCGGGAAACTAACTGAAGCGTTAAGCCTATCCAATAAAATTTCGCTCCAATTTCACACTTTAAAGACTGGTGGTGTAAAAACGCGGGTTGCCTACTTGATATGGCGTAAACCTTATATGGTTGCGGGTAGCGGAACGTTTATAAACAGCATGCTGCAATTATGCGGATTTGAAAACGCGGTTAACGCAACAAGGTATCCCGAACTTACCATTGAGGGTATAAAAGAGGTGAACCCACAGGTTATACTGTTGTCATCGGAGCCTTATCCATTCGCTAAAAAACATATTGATGAATTTAAAAAGCTGTTACCCGATGCAAAGGTGATGCTGGTTGATGGCGAAATGTTTTCGTGGTATGGTAGCCGTTTGTTACATGCGCCGGCATACTTTAAAGGCCTTATTGACAAATTAACACCAATGTAATGAGGCAGATAACGAAAAAAGTAAAATTCCGTTTTAAAGTATAGCTTTTTAAGCTATCTTTGCCAACTCTAAAAAACCAAACGCGGAAGTGGCGTAATTGGTAGCCGCACCAGACTTAGGATCTGGCGCCGCGAGGCGTGGGGGTTCGAGTCCCTTCTTCCGCACATTTTTTTGAAGCCGTTAACTGAGCAAGTTAGCGGCTTTTTTTATGCCTCAAACACTTTAAAGCACTTAGCGAGCCGATTATAAGTTTTAACTATCCTTTCATAGAGATTATTGATTATGATTATAAATATCAATCTCCTATTTTTATAAAGCGTCCCGATACAACGATTATAAACAAGATACCAATACCAAACTCTAAGAAATGGAAAACGATTCAAACGACATCAGTAAATGCCCTTTTCACAATGGCAGTATGAAACATAATGTTGGCGGCGGCGGTACCCGCAACCGCGACTGGTGGCCCAACCAGTTAAAACTAAATATCCTCCGCCAAAATTCATCCTTATCGAATCCGATGGGTGAGGGCTTCAATTATGCGGAGGAATTTAAAAGCCTCGACCTGCAAGCTGTTAAAACCGATCTGTATGCTCTCATGACAGACTCTCAGGATTGGTGGCCGGCAGATTTTGGACACTACGGCGGGTTATTTATACGTATGGCATGGCATAGCGCGGGTACTTACCGGGTAACCGATGGCCGCGGTGGTGGTGGTGCAGGGTTACAGCGGTTTGCGCCGCTTAACAGCTGGCCCGACAATGTTAGCCTGGATAAAGCACGCAGATTACTATGGCCCATAAAACAAAAATATGGCCGCAAGCTTTCCTGGGCCGATTTGATGATACTTGCCGGTAATATTGCGCTGGAATCGATGGGTTTTAAAACGTTTGGATTTGCGGGCGGCAGACAGGATGTTTGGGAAGCTGACGAATCGGTATACTGGGGCTCTGAAACCACGTGGCTGGGTAACGATAAGCGTTATCCTGACGGTTCGCCGGGTGTAAAGGGGCATGGTGTTTTAGTATCTGATGAAGATGCGGATGGAGATACGCACTCGCGCAACCTTGAAAAACCGCTTGCGGCCGCCCACATGGGCTTAATTTACGTTAACCCCGAAGGTCCGGATGGCAACCCTGATCCCATTGCGGCTGCAAAGGATATTCGCGAAACGTTCGGTCGTATGGCCATGAATGACGAGGAAACCGTTGCGCTTATTGCGGGGGGGCATAGCTTTGGAAAAACCCACGGCGCTGCCTCGTCAGACCATGTGGGCAAAGAGCCTGAAGCTGCCGATCTGGAATTACAAGGCTTCGGCTGGGCTAACCAATACGGCTCTGGCAAAGGCCCTGACACCATAACCAGCGGGCTTGAAGTAACCTGGTCTAAAACGCCTACCCAATGGAGCAACAGCTTTTTCGAGAACCTGTTCGGTTTTGAATGGGAACTTACCAAAAGCCCGGGTGGCGCGCATCAATGGGTAGCTAAAAATGCAGACGACATTATACCCGATGCTTACGATGCCACCAGGAAACATAAGCCTACCATGCTTACCACCGATCTGTCCTTACGGTTCGACCCAGTGTACGAAAAAATATCGAGGCGTTTCCTGGAAAACCCTGACGCGTTTGCAGATGCTTTTGCGCGGGCATGGTTTAAATTAACACACCGTGATATGGGCCCCCGCGACAGATACCTGGGACCGGACGTGCCCCAGGAAGTATTACTCTGGCAAGACCCCATACCAGCGGTTGATCACCAATTAATTGATGAAACTGATATTGCCGTGTTAAAGGTAAAGATATTGGCGTCAGGTCTGTCGGTTTCAGAGTTGGTTACAGTAGCCTGGGCATCGGCATCTACCTTTCGCGGGTCTGACAAACGCGGGGGTGCCAACGGTGCGCGTATCCGTTTAGCGCCGCAAAAATACTGGCAGGTAAATAACCTGCCGCAGCTGCAAAAAGTGTTGACGGTATTAGAAAATATTCAAAATGAATATAACAGTACGCAGCAAGGCGGCAAAAAAGTTTCCCTTGCCGACCTGATCGTACTGGCTGGCTGCGCGGGTGTTGAAAAAGCTGCACGGGATGCAGGAGAGAACATCAGTGTTCCGTTCATACCGGGCCGTATGGATGCATCTCAGGAGCAAACTGATATTGAATCGTTTGGTTACCTTGAACCCGCCGCCGATGGTTTCCGCAATTATCGCAAATCAAAAATGCCGGTATCTACCGAGGAATTACTGATTGATAAAGCACAACTACTTACACTTACTATACCGGAACTTACAGTGCTGATAGGCGGTATGCGGGTATTAGAAACAAACTTTGACGGATCAAAACATGGCGTATTTACTTCAACTCCAGGCCGGTTAACAAACGACTTTTTTGTAAACCTGCTTGATATGAGCACTGCGTGGAAAGCGGTATCAGAAAGCAAAGAAGTTTATGAAGGACGTGACCGTACTACCGGGGCTGTTAAATGGACGGCGACACGTGCGGACCTGGTATTTGGTTCTAATTCCGAGTTGAGAGCTGTTGCTGAGGTTTATGCAAGCGCAGATGCCCACGATAAATTTGTAAGAGAGTTTGTAGCCGCCTGGAGTAAAGTAATGAACCTGGACAGGTTTGATATTCATAGGTAGTAAGATTTGTACAAATTTGTAATATAAAAACGCCACCCAATGGGTGGCGTTTTTAATTAACCCTGAATCGATGTTATTTATTAGTATAGTAAGTAATACCGGGCGCATTAAAGTAGATCTCAGGCGCACGGGTTATAGGGTCGGTGGTTGGCAGTTTTGGCCTGGCAGATGCCCTTAGAAGAATAGAAGTGCCCGGCACCGCGTAATCGCTTGCAAGGCCTCTGCCTATTATGGTATAGTATCTGCCCGGTGCCAGCGGTATATCGGCGGTTATAGTACCAAAGTTGGTGGCAGCGCTGCTCAAAGCCATCTGGAACTTATAGTTTGTTGTACTTGTAGGATTAACATCTACCGGTACAAAATCGGTTACCGTGCCATAGCTTGTATTGGGTATTACGGTTTGCGTAGTTACAGTTCCGCCGGCCAGGGTATAGGTGGCGTTCAGGTCTAAAACCTCGCCGTTGGGTACCATATGAGCAAAGCGCACAAACGCTTTATTAGCTATCGGGGCCGGGAATTTATCCTCAACCACCTTAACCTTTAAACCATTGGCCGATCCGCCCGGCAAGCCCATTAAGAATGCCGAGTAGGCAGACCCATCTTTAGTGGCCTGGGTAACCTCGCCGATAACGGTTTGGGGTGCAACAGTTTGCGGGCTCTTTAACACCGGATCTGAAGTTGCAGCTGTGAATTTAATAACAGTACTGCCGGGCGACACGGATAGGTAATTTAAACCGGGGAAAACCGATAAATAACTAAAGCCTGTGGTTATGGATGTTACTATTTCCTGATCAGTTACGGGATAAATGGTTGTCGCCGATACCTTTTTATCATTAACGAAGCCGTCTACTGCAGGTACACCCGACGCCGCGTGTATCAACTTTATTTGCGCGCCGGTAGCCATTTCGCCCTGTTGGGTTATTTTTGTTTTGGTACAACCTGCCATAACTAAAAGCAGGCTGCACGCTATGTATATTGTTTTGTTCATGTCTGTTATTGTTTATGGTAATACAAACCACGGTTTTTTAGTGTGGTAATCAGGATCGAGCGCACCTATGAGCTTAAGCGCAGGAATATTCCATATGTATTCAGAATTGTACCGTGGCCTTAAAAGGTACACCTGTTTACCTGCGTTGGCAGGGTAAATGGTAGTAGGCTTTACATACCCCTGGAAAATGTTCTGATCATATTCGTACCTGCGCATATCAGCCCATGCTTCGGGTGCGCCCCACACAAACAGCGAAATATACTTTTGCTGTATTATATCGCTCAATTGTAACGAGGCTGGGTCCTGGCGTACGCTCGCGCTGGTTAAATAGGCGGTTTTGGCAGGCTCGGAAATATAATTTTGAGTACCTGTTAAAGAACTGCCGATAGGAGGGTTGCTTACAAAGTCAAGTGCGCCCTTAATACCATTTATGTAGGCCGCATAAGCACCGGGCTTATCACCCTTTTTAAATAACGCTTCGGCCGCGAAAAACTGCACCTCGGCGTAAGTCATCAAAACACCCCGGGAATTATCATTAAATATATACTTTGCTGACGGTGTACCCGAGTTGGCTGTAGTAGCCCCGGCCATTGCCGGTATGGCGGTATTTGCATCAGCGGTATTAGGGTCGCCGAGGGGAGCTACAACACCGCGATAAACACCATCCTTACTTGCCGCAAGCAATAGGGGCAAACGAGGGTCCATGGTTTTATCTTGTGCTGGCAATCCCGCCAATATGCGGCCGTCAAGTAACCTGACGATATAATCCGACTGCCGAAAGCTCGGAATGTTTCCGCGGGTGGGGCCCCAGAAATTTGAATCGCCCGATTGCGAGCCGGTGCACTGTACGCTTGCATTATCGGCGTTGCTTACAAATGAGCTGTCGGCATACTTCTTTACAAGATCGGCATTAAAGGTGGCCTTATTGCTTTGGTGAAGCATATTTTGGGCGAGTATCGCATACACAAATTTCACCCATTTTGTCCTGTCGCCGTAATACATGTAATCGCCCTTTGCCAGGTCGGCAGATGTGTTACCATCTGTTTTTATAGCAAGGTTAAGATAATCAAGGGCTTTTTGGCAATCTTTAACTACCTCAGCGTACACATAATCGGGGCTATCATAATTAAAGGTAAGCTTTGTAGGGTCAAAGGCTTCTTTTACAATCATGTTATTATATTCATCGCCGCCGTTTTGCCATCCCCAGGCGCGCAATGCCCAACCAACGCCAATGTAATCGTATTTCTTTTTGGCCATGGCATCTTCCCACATCAGGTTTACATTTTGCCCAAGGCTAAAATAAACCGTACGCCACATCTCGCCGCCCGAATCGCTGCCGGGCACATAACCTTCCTGATCCCAAACATTATTTGCGCTTGGCGAGCCCCATATTTGTGCATACTGGCCTATGTAGCGGCTATCGTACCAGTTACCCCGGGCCATACCTGCCAGCATTGGCGGTAATAATGTACTTGCGTCAACATTGGTTGGTGCATTGGGATTATTATTAATATCGGTGAATTTTTTACAACTGCTTGCAATGCTTATCGCAAGTAAAGCAGTAAACGTGTATATAATTTTTTTCATGGTTATCTGCTTATAATTTTACTCTTAAACCTAACGAAATAGTGCGCGGGGTTGCCACTGTTCCGTAATCAAAACCGGCCGAACCCGAGCCCCTTGTTGACGAATTGTTACCATTAACATCTGGGTCTGCACCCGAGTAATTGGTGAGCATGAACACATCTGTAGCCGTAACAAATATGCTCGCGCTTTTAAACACTTTTGATGGTGCAAGCACGCTTTGTGGTATGGCGTAATTCAGCGTTATGTCTCTCAAACGCAGCCAGTTGATGTCGTGTTCCACAAAATCTGATTCCATGGCGGCCGAGTAATAGGTGTTTTGGTAATACGGTGTAACCTGTATCGTGTTCACGGTCGGGTTGGCCGAATTTTCGTTGCCATCCTTTAATACACCGGGAATAATGCGCGGCTGCATCCTGTCGAGCGTACGGGCGCTCAAACCATAACGGGTAAGGAACAGTTCGTTGGCGTTAAAAACATCGCCGCCCTTGCGTATATCAAACAGGAAAGAAAGATTCAACGATTTGTAAGTAAACGAGTTGCCAAACCCAACAGTGAAATCGGGCTGCCTGTCGCCTACGGTTACAAAGGTGTTGTTTGATATAGGCAACCCGCTCGATGGATCGACCAATATCTGGCCTTTATCATTACGGGCATAAGTATAGGCCGCAATATTGGTTAAGCTGCTGCCGGGGAATATACTGGCACGTGCGTTGGCATATACCCAGGTATCTGAGTTATAGTACTCGGGCAAATCGCCAAGGTTTATCACCTTGCCTCGGTTAAGGGTAAAGTTTACAAACGTATTCCATGTAAAGTTTGGAGTTTTAACAGGGATGCCTGTAAGCTGGGCCTCTATACCACGATTCTTTATTTCGCCGCCGTTCACAAATTCAAGGATATAACCCGATCCGTAGCTTATGCGCGGGTCAAATATCTGGTCGGTCGCCCGATATTGGTAAAAGCTGATATCTGCGCCTAAACGGCCTTCAAAAAACTGCAGTTCTGCGCCAAAGTCAAGCTGGTAATCCTTTTCGGGCCGCAGGTTTGGGTTGTTACCTGTAACGTCGTAAGCAAAACCGCCACCGGTGGTAGCCTGCTGTACAACACTTGATTTGATTTTGTAAGGCGCAAAAGGATCCTTACCCACACCGGCATATGAAAACCTCAATTTACCATAGGATAACACCTTGTTGTCTTTTAAGGCAGGGAGCTCGGTAAAGATAAAGCCTGCACCAAACGACGGGTAAAAATAGCTGGATTTTTGTGTACCTGCTAAACGCGACGAGTAATCCTGCCGGCCTGTAGCATTAATAGTTAGCATCTCCTTATACACAATACCTAACCGTGCGATTTCCCCTATGCGGCGCGTCTCAAAAAAGTTGCTCGAGTTGCGCTGTGTAGTAGGCGTGGTGTTATTGATGGTATTAAAATCGGGCTGCAAAAACTTCTCGCCATAAAAGCCATTGATCTGGTCGCGGTTATCGTATACCTCAGCACCTACGGCAAGCGTGGTTCTGAAATCGCCAAAGGTCTTTTTAAACGTGGCAAATAACGACCCATTGGTGAGCAGGTTGTTGTCATTATAATTATCGATAATACCACCAGTGGATATACCGTTAGTAGCCGCGAAACTATTTAACGGCGAGTTTTGGTACGATGAACTGTACTGACTTAACAGGTTATTGCCGTTTGTAGTATAAAAATCGATACCTACCAGTGCCCGTAAGTTTAACCAGCTTGCCGCATCAAAAGACAGGTCCACGTTGCCAAGCATACGGTTTGTTTTGTCGCGGCTGATGTTTTTATGGGCATCCCACAAAGGGTTATCGAAATCAACCGAAGCATCGGTTGTTACGTTTTTTATACTGGGCGGCAATAAGGTACGCCTGCTGCCATCAGGGTTTAGATAGTTGCGTACATCATCGTTTGTAGGCCAGGCCAGCGCATTAATGTATGTACCGGAGTTACCCTTATTTAACTTACGGTTATCTATATTGAAATAGTTGAAGCTTGCACTACTGGATAATTTTGAGCTTAATTTAGCTGAACCAGCAAGGCGCAGCGATATCTTATCATTATAAGCTACTGGCAACACACCGCCGGTATGCCTGTATTCGGTAGATATGCGGTAGGTAGCTGTTTCGTTACCACCCTCAAGCGCCAGGTCGTGCTGTTGGGTAAAACCCGTTTGGAAGATATTCCTGACGTTATCATAAGTTTGTGTGCCCGGCGCGTAGGCAGGGCCAAAGGCTGTCCTTACCAACGGGTCGAGGTTACCTGATGAACCCGGGCCAAAGGTATTTTGGACCTCCGGGAAACGGTAAGCCTTAGCAAAGCTAAAGTTGTTGTCGTAAGTAAGCGCGCCATTGCCGCTCCGGCCTTTTTTAGTGGTGATGATAATGGCGCCGCCAGCCGCGTCAGAGCCATAAACGGCGGCCGCATCGGCACCTTTAAGTACGGTAATGTTCTCGATATCGTCGGAGTTGATATCGGCTATACGGTTGGTGAAATCCTGTCGGCGGTTGTCGCCGTTTGATGCCAGCGAGCTTTGGCTCAGTGCGTCGTTATTAACGCGAATACCATCAACTACAAACAAAGGCTGGTTGCTGGCGCCTATAGAAGTTATCCCCCGCAGCACAATTGAAGCCGAAGCGCCCGGTTGCCCGCTGGTACTGGTGATATTAGCCCCCGCCACACGCCCCTGTAACGCCGTTACAAAGTTTTCGCGCTGAGTAGCCTGCACCGCCGAGCCTTTTATTACCTGTACAGAGGATGTAAGGTCACGCTTTTCCTGCCTTACACCAAAGCCGGTGGTGATGGTAACTTCCTGCAGACTTTTTAAATCGGGCTGTAATACTACGTTAATAACACTTTCGGCACCCACGGTACGTTCGGCCGGACTGTTGCCTATAAAAGAATAAACCAGTACCTGACCAGGTGCAGCGTTAATAGAATAACGGCCGTTAACATCGGTGCTTACCGCTGTGGTGGTGCCTTTGATCTTTACTGTTACACCCGGCATTGAGAGGTTGTCTGCGCTTGAGGTGACTGTTCCGGTTATTGTTTTGCTTTGTGCCATTACCTGCAAAGCACAACAATTAACCAACAGAAGAAAGAGGAGTAGATGTTTCTTCATAAAGGAGTTTTTAAAGGGTAAGTAGATAAAAAAATGAATGTCAGGAAATATTTATTAATTATCAAATAAAAATCGGGCGATTATATTTAACCATGCAAGATTAAGCCTCCCTTTAAATTAAATGTATTTACTTTGTTACTTTATAGTAAAAAGATAGACTTTATGGGGAAATTGAATAGTAAAGGTCTTTTCGGGTTAACTGAATGGGGCCGACCTTTGTAAGCAAAGCGACATAATTATATACAGTCCCGTATGCAAAACCGATAAGAGTAGTAAGTTTGCTATGGTTAAATAATACAGCAATGCCTTTTTTATCACGCGTATCACTTCCCCCGCTTAATGAGGGTTTTTTGCAGCACATTGCGAGTCTTAATAATGGTTTGCAACTTGAACTAAAAAACAACGTAACATTTTTTGTAGGCGAGAATGGTTCGGGCAAGTCTACATTACTTGAAGGGATAGCAGAGCAATGCGGATTTAGCCTTAGAGGGGGTAACCGGAACCATAACTTGAACACCGGACACCGGTTTGAAGGTTATGAATCGGCATTAGCTTCCAGTCTGCAATTGTCATGGACACCACGCCGGATAACAGAGGGCTTTTTTATGAGGGCCGAAAGCTTTTTTAATTTTGCTTCATACATCGATGAGTTGGCCCGAAGCGACCGCAGGATATTGAATGCTTACGGCGGCCGGTCGTTGCATGAACAGTCGCACGGCGAATCATTTTTAGCCTTATTTAATAACCAGTTCGAATCAGGTATCTATATCCTTGATGAGCCCGAAGCGGCACTTTCACCCGCCAGGATACTTGCCTTTATATCTGTTATAAACCAGCTTGATAAAAGCGGCAGGGCCCAATTTCTGATAGCAACCCATTCGCCGATGCTTATTTGCTATCCTGGGGCCACCATTTACCAGTTCGACGAAAGCGGCGTGCGCGAAACTACTTACCAGGACACCGAACATTTTTACCTTACCAAATCATTTTTAGATAACCCGGCAACATACCTTCGCCATTTGACGGGTGAGTAGGTGTACTTTTTAAACGATCGTCTTATGCAGTTGCTCGGTTTATGCCGAGTGACGTTTATTATAAGCTCTCCGGCCGCATGGTTTTAAATTACGGCGGCAAGATGCCGCTCCTGCAGATCTTCTTTTTGTTGCCATCGGAGAGGTATTATTTCTTAAACTCCCCGAAGTGCCAAAGAACACCTGAGGGGTCGTGCACAAAGCATTCTTTGCCCCAGGGCTCGGTTCTCACGGGGGTAAGGCGTACGTTGTATTTCTGTGTAAGATCAAGCGCTACCAGTTCCTGCCAAAACCGGTTCACATCATCCACCTCCATAAAAAGCATAGTGTTATCTATCCAGTCTTTAACGTACGCATCCTGCAGGTAAAAGCTTAAGGCGCCGCTTTTAAATACGCACATATCGGGCGATAATACGGTTTCTTCAAAGCCAAGGTCGCGGTAAAATCTACGCGATACGTCGTAGTCTTTAGCGCCTATAAACGGGCGGAGGGATATGCCTTTGTCTTCCATGTTATTTTTCACTCACCGTGTCGCAGTCTTTTAATTTTTTCAAGCTCTAAAACATCAACCTGGTCTTTAGGGCGATTCACAGCTTTTTTATTGATTATTAATTGATTTATATGAAGGAAAGGGACAATTATGCCATCCAGGTCGGCAACGGATGCTAAATTGAGGCATTCATTAAAGCTAAAGTTTTCCAGTCCCTTCATGTCAGTCATAATGTCCAATTCTATCGTTTGCCCTATATAAAAGCTTGTCCATCCGGCTACAAATCGCATTGTTTCAACTGTTGGGAAATCACCGTAACCTAATTCAACAAAACTTTTGCGCAAATTTTTCCGGTTGGTGGCTGTATCCTCAAGCCACAGATCTATATCATCGGTATTGCGGTTAAAGCCATGAAAACGGGTTGCAAAGCCACCTACCATTATATATCTTACATCGTTATAGTTAAGAGTGCGCCAAAAATTCAGCAACTCATCATCCAAAATATCCATAAATTACTTATGACGGATAACAGCTTTTTTTAATATCAAATTTGTACGGAGCATTTTAGTGAAAAGCTGTAATTTTTCCATATCGGGTCGGTTCATATCTCTCCTTAACCTTTCAGTTTCATTAACAGATATCAGATCATCAGGTTCCTGTAAACCTTTTTTTTCGTTTTTCATGAATACTAATATACATATATAAAGTGCCATAGTTCAATAATTACCATGAATGCGGGTAGCGGTTTGGTGCATTGATCTGCTTTTGTGCATCTTACACTATTGTCACACATTCATCCTCTATTAAAGCCTCGCCCCGATAACGCCTGATGAGTTGCGCGGTTGCTACTACATCTTTTTGGCAGTAGGTGCAAATGCGTTCTAAAGCATTTTCAACCCAGTAAACATAGCCAACCTGGCTGCCATCGATATCATCCTTAGGGGTGGGGATGTTAAATATAGCGGTAAGCAGGCTTAACGAGGTATAGTTCTTATAATCGCCGAACTTCCATAGCTCCATAGTATCCAGGTGGGGAATTTCCCATGGCTTTCTGCCCTGTATCTGTAAATGCGGCGGAAAAGTTACACCATTGATCAACATGCGGCGGCAAATGTAAGGAAGGTCGAACTCCTTGCCGTTATGCGCGCAAAGGATCAGGCTCAAGGGCTGGCTGCACAGCATCTTGCTAAAATCTGCCAGCAGTTCCCTTTCATCGTGCCCCGCAAATGATTTTACCCGCAGGCCCGGGCGGTTGCCGCCGCTGTTGGTAAATATCCCCACTGATATACAAACGATCTTGCCAAACTCGGCCCAGATACCCGCGCGGTCGTAAAATTCTTTCGGTGTGTCGTCTTTGCGCTGGTATTGTGTTTTATGCGCCCAATGCTCCTGCAACGCATCAGGCATATCGTCGTAATTACTGTATTGAGGTACGGTCTCAATATCCAGTACCATCAGGTTGCTCAGGTCGTATTGTTCAAGCATGGTACTAAGTTATTTATTCTTATCCAGCACCTCAAAATTTATTTGCAGAGTGTTGCCACCGGCATCAACCAGCGTCAGTTTATGTTTCCCGGGCGATGGGTTTAGCGCCATTTGGTGATAGGTGCCGCTTTCGCCAATGTATTTGTCATCCAGGTGCCAGTAGATCTTCGTACCACTTTGCCTGTGTGCGGCATTACAGATCAGCCTGCCGCGCTTGCCGTCGGCTTCCAGCGGTACGTAAACTTTGGCGCCATCTTTTGGATAGATGAGCTCCATCGGGTTGGTTTCGGCCTGTTCGCAGCCCGGCGCAAATGGCGGCAGCGCGTGGTACTGGTAATTCTTGGTTTTGTAATAATACTCCATTGATGGGGGCAGCACAAACCAGCTTTTGTTAATGATATCATCTGGCAGAGTGCAATTGCCCGTTACCTGGTACTTTTGGTCAACAGAAAGGTGCACCAGCCGGTGCCACGGACAAACAGGTGCCTTTAGCCCACTTTTGGGTACCCGTTGCTCAATTACATCATTACAGTATTGCCCGGCGCGGTACCCGCTTTCGCGACATACGTTTATCTTAACCATTTCGCCGGTTGGCTCTTCAAACCAATCGCGTGCTGCAGGCAGAAGCCTAAAGATGTCGAACAATACAGGCGCGGCGGTATGTATGCCGGTTAAGCCCGGCCTGCCTTCGCCGTCGGTATTGCCTACCCAAACGCCCACCACATATTTGGGCGTAATGCCAATGGCCCATCCATCCCTGAAACCAAAACTGGTACCCGTTTTCCACGCGATGCGTTGGGTAGAACTGAACTGCTGCCAAAGCATTTCTTCCCCGGGACGCATTACATCTTCCATGGCCTGCAGGGTATAGTAAATAGAGGCTGCATCAAGCAATCCGCTTTTCTCAAACACCGGTTTCTGGCGGGGCGATAACGAATATACCGGGGCGTGGTAATCAGCCGGATCATACTTGCCGCCATTGTTATTGTAATGGTTAAGTACCCTAGCCATATCGGCGTAAGCGCCTGTAAGTTCCCAAAGGGTATTTTCGCCGCCACCCAATATCAGCGAGAGGCCGTAATGATCGGCAGGTTGGTTTAAAGTGGTAAAGCCTATTTTTTTTAGCTTATCGTAAAAACGCTCGTACTTATATTGCTGAAGCATTTTAACCGCCGGGATATTCAACGATCGTGACAGGGCATTTGAGGCAGGCACAGCGCCATCGTACCCCAAATCAAAGTTTTCGGGGTGATAGCCGGCTATTTGCGTAGGTACGTCAGCTATCAGACTGTTGGGCAGTATCAGCCCATCGTGCAGCATACTGGCGTAAAGCAGGGGCTTTAGTGTGCTGCCCGGGCTTCGTGGCGCATTTACCACGTCAACATCGCTTTCCATTTCGGGGTCTTCGCGGTGGGTTATATTGCCAACATACGCCAGGGCGGCGCCGCTTTCTACGTCTAAAACAACTGCTGCAATATTGTTAATATCGTTGGCCTTCAAAACCTGATGATGTTTTTCGACTATATCGCTAACCTGATCTTGCAACGTAGTTTTTAAGGTGGTTTGTAAGCGGGTAAAAGTTTGTCTGTTGTTTTTAAAATCTCCTTTAAAGCGTTGCAGCAGGTGTGGGGCAACCTGCGGCAGCGACACGGGTTTATCGGGTACAGGTTCCAGTTTTGCAAGTACCGTTGTGGTACCGTCTATTACGCCTTGTTTATTCAGTTTTTCCAGCAATAAATTCCGTTTTTTTAATAAAATTTCACGGTTTTTTCCGGGATGCACCAACGATGGCGAGTTGGGCAGCACGGCCAGCGCAGCCATTTCGCCCCACGATAATTTATTGGGTTCGCGGCCAAAGTAGCGCCAGGCCGCGGCATCTAAACCAATAACATTACTGCCAAATGGGGCGTTGCTGGCATACAGGGCCATTATTTGGTTTTTACTGTAGCCCAGTTCCAGCCGCAGCGCCATAAATATTTCGCCTATTTTATTCAATACGGTACGGTTGTGACGGGTGGCGAGGCGTATAACCTGCATAGTGATGGTACTGCCGCCGCTGGTTACCCGTTTGGCCTTAATATTTTGCCTTATGGCCCGGCCAAACGCCAGCGGATCGAAACCCCAGTGGCTTTCAAAACGTTTATCTTCAAAAGCTATGATACATTTTTTAAACTTTTCGGGCACCTCAGCATTATGAGGAAAACGCCATTGTCCGTCGGCCGCGATAGATGCACCCAATAACCTGCCTGCATCGTCATCGATAACAAAAGATGTGGGGTTGCCAAATAAAGGCCTGGGTAAACAAAGAGCAAACCACAACCCTAAAGCAAACAATATAGCCAGTAATATCACTACTTTTGGCTTTTTCAGGTTTTGCTTTATCCAGGATAGCATTAATTTGGCATTTTATAATCCATGATGAAAATAGGTAAATTATCAATAATTATCCCGGCTTTTAACGAGGGCGATACCATACACCTCATTCTGAATAAGATAAAAGCCGTTACGTTGATGGATAATATTCAAAAGGAAATTATAATTATTGACGATTGCTCTACCGATGATACCGAAAAAACCGTTGCTGATTATCAGGCCGCCAACCCCGAACTTGACATTAAATACTTTAGGCACATTAGGAATGGTGGCAAAGGAGCATCGCTGCACACAGGTATTGCACAAGCTACAGGCGAATATCTTATAATCCAGGATGCCGACCTGGAATACGACCCGGCCGAATACAACGACCTGCTAAAACCCGTTTGCAACGGCTTCGCCGATGTGGTTTACGGCTCGCGGTTTATGGGCAGCAATCCGCACCGGATATTGTTTTTTTGGCACACCATTGGCAATCGCTGGCTAACTTTTCTTAGTAATATGATCAGCAACCTTAACCTTACAGATATGGAAACTTGTTATAAGTTGTTTGACACCAAGCTTTTGCAATCCATCAAATTAAAGGAAAAACGCTTTGGATTTGAGCCTGAAGTAACAATGAAAATTGCGCGTATCCCACTTATCCGCATTTACGAAGTAGGGATCTCTTATTATGGCCGCACTTATGAGGACGGTAAAAAAATAGGCTGGAAGGATGGCGTACGCGCGATATATTGTATATTAAAGTATGGCTTGTTTAGCCGATAAGCCATGAGCGTATTCAAATTTAAACAGTTTGATGTTGACCAAACGGGCTGCGCCATGAAGGTGAATACGGACGGCGTACTGCTTGGTGCTTTGGCTGCGGCAAACAATCCGCAAAGCATTTTGGATATTGGCACGGGCACCGGGGCTATTGCGTTAATGCTGGCGCAGCGCTTTGCCGAGGCAAATATTACCGCCATTGAAATTGATGAGCACGCGGCAGAAACCGCTGCACGAAATTTTGAAGATTCAGCTTTTGCAGACAGACTGAATATCATAAAAGGCGATTTTATAGAAGTTGGGCATCCTGAAAAATATGATCTCATCGTATCCAATCCGCCGTTCTTCCTGGATTCGCTTACCTCTGCAAATCAAAAGAAGAACCTGGCGAGGCATACGGATAGCTTATTTTTTGATCGATTGGTGAAGTATGCTGCCGAACATCTAACAGATACAGGCACCTGCCAGTTGATCATACCTTTACCGACAGCTGCTGTTATTATGGACCTGTTGCCAAAATACCAGCTGTACCTGCAAAAAGTTATAGCTGTAAAATCATTTGCTGATAGCGAACCCCACCGGGTTATATTAACTTTTGGCAAAGAGCAGAAGGGAATAACCGAAGAACAATTTGTGATTTATGATGTGCCCAAAGTTTACTCAGTGGAGTACCAGTTGGCCCTTGGAGACTTTTTAACGATATTTTGAGAAATTCTAAATTTAAAGCTCTAAATCCTGAAATTAAAAAGACGAAAACACAAAGGAACATCTAAAATCGTAAATCTAAATTCTAAAATTGTATGGTTCGTATAGGCCTGATATCAGATACCCATGGTTTTTTGGACGACGCCGTTTTTAAGCATTTCGAAAATTGCGACGAGATATGGCATGCCGGTGATTTTGGAAATATTGAGCTGGCCGACAAGTTAGCCGCCTTTAAACCACTAAAAGGAGTATACGGCAATATTGACGGTGCCGATGTACGAAAAGTTTACCCTGAACACCTGCGTTTTATGTGCGAAAAGGTGGATGTTTGGATGACGCACATCGGCGGCTATCCGGACAGGTACGCGCCAAACGTGAAGCGTGAAATATACACTAAGCCTCCTGGTTTATTTATAAGTGGCCACTCGCATATTTTGAAAGTTATTTACGATAAAAAAATAAATTGTTTGCATTTAAACCCCGGAGCAGCCGGTAAACAGGGCTGGCACAAGGTGCGAACTTTGATAAGGTTTTCTATTACTGACGAAAAAATTCATACCTTAGACGTTATTGAACTGCATAAATAATATGTAGTTTTTACACTAAGCCTATGAAAGCAGTAAAAACATTAGGACAATTTATTATAGAAAAACAAGCCGATTTTCCATATGCCAAAGGGGAGCTGTCGCGCCTTTTAAGGGATATAGGCATCGCGGCTAAAATTGTAAACCGGGAGGTGAACAAAGCCGGCCTCGCTGATATTTTGGGCGATAACGGCACTACAAACATACAGGGCGAAGGTCAGAAGAAGCTGGATGTATATGCTAACGAGCAGTTTATCTCGGCGCTGCAATATGGAGGTGAGTGTTGTATGGTGGCATCCGAAGAAAATGACGAATGTATCCATATCGAATCGGAGATCTCGAAGAACGCTAAATACGTGGTGGCTATCGACCCATTGGACGGTTCATCAAATATTGATGTGAACGTTGGTGTGGGTACCATCTTTTCTATATACCGCCGGATATCTACCAACGGCAAGGCCGAATTATCTGACGTTTTGCAGCGCGGTACCGAACAGGTTGCCGCAGGTTATGTAATTTACGGCTCATCAACCATGCTGGTTTATACCACAGGCAAAGGTGTTAATGGCTTTACGCTGGACCCATCTATAGGCGAGTTTTGCTTATCGCACCCCAATATGCGTATCCCGGATGATGGGGTTATTTATTCCATCAATGAAGGTTATTATTCGCATTTTCCGGATGGGGTGAAAAAATACATCAAATATTGCCAGGTAGAAGACGATAAAACCAAACGGCCTTATACATCGCGCTATATAGGCTCGATGGTGGCTGACCTGCATCGTAACATGATCAAAGGGGGTATATTTATTTACCCGTTAACGGCGGCCGCCCCTAATGGTAAACTGCGCCTGGTTTACGAGTGTAACCCTATGGCATTTATTATAGAACAGGCAGGAGGGAAGGCCAGTAACGGCTATAACCGCATACTGGAACTGGATGTAACCGAATTGCACCAGCGATCGGCTATATTTATCGGCTCCAAAAACATGGTTGGTAAGGCCGAAGAAATGATGGCCTGCTTTTCGCCGCAGCTGATAAAACGGAATTTCGAGGGTGAAGTGTGTTTGCAGTAGATAGTTAATAGTTGACAGATCACGGTAACTGAAACGAGTCACTACTAAGAATAGAAATACACCCTAAGTGTTCACGTTCACACCACATGAACACCGTGAACACTATGAACATGTTGATAATCAGTTATTTCAATTTTTGTGTACTGACACGATAGTGCCACCAAAAGTTTAGCGGAAATTTGTAACCATGTACAATTTTTAAGCGTAGGGCAGCTTACAATAAACCCGCTTTAGCCGATTCCATTTCGAAAACAGAGTCTATCAGAAGATCCTTTTGTTTGCCGGCAGCTACCGCAAGCTGGTCGCAGCGCTCATTTTCGGGATGCCCGTTATGGCCGCGTACCCAAACAAATTTAATGTTATGTATTTTGGCAATAGTAAGATATCGCAGCCAAAGGTCCTTGTTCTTCTTATCTTTAAAGCCCTTGGCAACCCAGCCATGTACCCAGCGTTTTTCAATCGCATCGATAACATATTTGGAGTCGGAGTAAATGGTGACGTTTTGGTTAGGCGCTTTGATGGCTTCCAATCCGGTGATAACGGCCAGCAATTCCATACGGTTATTGGTAGTTTTACGATATCCTGCCGAAAGCTCTTTATAGTGCTGTCCCGAACGCAATATTACTCCATAACCGCCCGGCCCCGGGTTTCCGCTTGATGCACCGTCTGTATAAATTTCTATCATAAGCCCTTTAACCCCCTAAAGGGGAACAAAAGTAAAATAAATAGTTATAATCTAAACGTAATATACCGTAGGCGTTTCAAAAAGCTTACCTTCAGGAGCCCGGGTGGCTCACCTTTTTTACCTTCAACCTTAAGGAGTTTCCAATCACAATTACATCCGAGAACGCCATGGCAAGGGCGCCTATTATCGGGTTCAGAAAACCCAGCGCAGCTACGGGTATAGCTATGATATTATAGGCAAAAGCCCAAAACAGGTTTTGTTTGATGGTAAGCAGGGTGTGCCTGCTTATTTGCAGAAAGGTTACTACCGATTGCAGATCGGTGTTAAGCAATATCACCTTAGCCGATTGCATGGCAATTTGGCTGGCATCGTTCATAGATACGCCCACATCTGCCTGGGTAAGGGCAGGGGCATCGTTTATACCGTCGCCTATCATTATGGTTTTGCCCTTTTTGCGGTACATATCAACCACTTTCAGCTTATCATCAGGCAGCATCTCGGCATGTACCTCTTTAATACCCAAGGTTGCCGCAAGTATTGAACAGCGCAACGTTTTATCACCACTTACCAGCACAGGGGTAATACCCGACTTCTTTAATTGGGATATCAAATTTATTGCATTAGGCTTTATGGTATCATCAACGGCTATTTGCGCCATCCGTACCTGGTTGCGGTACAGGGTGAGGTTAAAATGATCGGGGGTTTTATGTTTGGCCGTACCTAAAAAATAGTTATTGCCATCTATATCTTCGGCGCGCATGCCCAGGCCTTTTTCTTCGGTCGCGCTGCGCAATATTATTTTTTGCTGAGGCTGCGCCTGCAAGCCGCTCACCAGCGATTTGGCGATAGGGTGGTTAGAGCGTTCTTCAATGGCGGTTATCACGCCGCGTATCTGTTCCATGGTAAAACCTTCTTCGGGCTTTATTTCGGTGATGCTGAATTTACCGGTAGTTAACGTACCGGTTTTGTCAAACAATACATATTTAGTGTTGGCAACTGCTTCAATCGTATCGCCGCCTTTTATCAGTATCCCATTTTTAGCGGCCCTACCCAAGCCAACCATTACGGCGGTAGGCGTAGCCAAACCCATTGCACACGGGCACGAGATCACCATAACGGCAATAGCATTCATAATAGAATTTTGCACGCCTGCATCTGTTGCAAAGTAAGTGATCAGAAATGTAAGCAGGGCTATTACAATTACCACCGGCACAAATATCGCCGCCACCTTATCGCCCAGCTTTTGAACCGGGGGCTTGGCGGCCTGGGCTTTCTTCATCAGATCGATGATCTGCGAAAGCGTACTGTTTGAACCAACTTTTGTTGCCATTATACGGATATTGCCCTGCTGCACAATAGTGCCTCCAATAACCTTATCATACTTTCCTTTACTTACCGGGATGCTTTCGCCGGTTATCATGGCTTCGTTCACCAGCGCATCGCCCGATAGTATTTCGCCGTCCACGGGCACCTGGTCGCCTTCGTTAACCAAAAGGGTATCGCCGGATAACACCTCTTTGGCGCCAATCACTTCAATGCTGCCGTTAACAACGCGGTTAGCCATTACCTGCTGAAACTTCATCAGGTCCTTTACCGCCGAAGTAGTTTGGTTTACCGACCGCTTTTCAAGCACGTTACCAAGTAATACCAGGGTAATGATGGTTGCGCAGGTTTCGTAAAAAAGGTAATGCCCGCCCAGATTTTGGATACTACCTACCAGACTATATATAAAGGCTGATGTTGAACCGATAAATATCAGTACATCCATATTAGGAACACCGTTTTTTAACGAGCTATAGGCACTTTTACCAAAATGCAGGCAACCCACAATAAAAACGGGCAGGCATAGTATTAATTGTACAATATGGTTATGCAGAAAGTGCCATGGCAAAACCATGTGTAGCAATAAGGGGGCGGTAAATATTGCGCTGAAGATGAATTTATTCTCCACCTTGTCATAAAATGGTGTTGGCTGTGCATTTTCTTCGTCAACAACCTTAAATCCGAGGCCTTCGATATCTTTGATGATCTGGGGCAGAATAGACTGGTCGGGAGTGCTGAATTTCACTTCTTCGGAGGCGAAGCTAACCAACACATTGTGCAAGCCTTTCTTCTCCAATAACTTATGGATACTCATTGCACAGTTGTTGCAATGCATCCCGGTAACATTCAACTCCACTAATTGCTCTGCCATAATTACAAAATTAACCGGTAGGCCGTTTAAACGGGTAAGCTTAGTGTAATTTTAAAAAATGCTTTGCAAATTGGCGTAAGATTTCTATTTTTGCAACCTCCAAACACGGTAGATGTAGCTCAGTTGGTTAGAGCATCGGTTTGTGGTACCGAGGGTCGTGGGTTCGAGCCCCATCATTTACCCGCAACGCCTCTCATGCAAAATGAGGGGCGTTTTTTGTTTATATATCTCTACGGCGTTTAATAATTGTTGGCGCTTTGTCAAAATCTTCGACACTTAAATAATTAACCGCCCGGTCGGCTAACTTTGCCCGCCATCGAAAAGAGACTTTCATGACTACAAACAACGGGTTACCCGCAAATACTGTATCCCACACACAAATTAACGATGGCAACCGTAGGCGGGCAACCTTACTGGCGTTCGCGCTGGTACCGCTATCGGGCTTGGCAACAGACGTTTACATCCCTTCATTCCCGGGTATGGCCAGCGCTTTTCATACCAACTCGGCAGGGATACAATATACCATCATCTGTTTTTTGTTAAGCTATGGCATTTCGCAATTATTTGTTGGCTCTATTGTAGACAGCTTTGGCCGTTATCGTATAAACCTGGCTGCCCTGCTTGTATTTGCCTTAAGCAATGCAGTTATTATATTCACTACCAATATTCACCTGGTGTATTTGATGCGCGTGCTGCAGGGCACAGCAACTGCTTTTATCATAGTAGGCAAAAGGGCTTTTTTTGTTGATGTGTACACGGGCGAAAAGCAACGGCACTACACCAGCATGTTATCTATCATTTGGGCTACGGCGCCTATACTGGCACCTTTTTTTGGCGGCTACATTCAAAAAAGTTTTGGCTGGCAATACAATTTTGTGGTATTGGGGGTGTATGGCCTGGTGATGTTTTTATTGGAGTTCTTTTTTAGTGGCGAATCGATAAAAATAAAACAGCCTTTTCATCTGCGGTCGATATTTAAGGTTTATCGCAACCTTGTATCGTCGGTGGATTTTAGTTTGGGCATAATAATACTGGGTATCTGTTTCGCTATGGTTTTAATATTTACCATGTCGGCGCCTTTTATTGTCGAGCATAAGTTTCACCTGTCGTCGGTTACCACGGGTTATTGCGCGCTGCTTTCGGGCCTGTCGCTGTTTGTTGGTGGTATTGCAGGTAAAACTATCAAAAGCGGCAACTTGTTTACAAGGCTTATGTGGGCAAACTTGTGCCAATTGGTTGTAATAACACTGATGTACATTTTCGCTGCCGAACAAAACGGGCTATTATTGCTGCTGCTGTTTGTAATTCCGACAACCGTTATTGGCGGCTGTATTTACAATATCTTCTTTACCTATTGTTTAACGCGTTTTCCGCTTAATGCCGGGGTAGCAAGCGGGTTAACCAGCGGAGGTGCATACCTGGTAACTTCTGTAACGGTATCGGGCTTGTTAAGCTTCATAACTATTACGGATCAATCGTCGCTGGCCGTAGGGTATATTGTTTTAGGTTTAATAATAACAGGTCTTTTAGTTTTGATCAGGAAAAAACTGGCGTACTAACAGGAAGTCGGCTATGCTTCTTCCTTCCGTAATATCTTCTCCATTTTTTTGCCTTTTGCCAACTCGTCTACCAGTTTATCCAGGTATCTAACCTGCTTTGTTAACGGGTTTTCAATATCTTCTATTCGATATCCGCAAATCAAACCGGTAATGAGGCCTGCGTTTGGATTTAGCGTCGCCATTTGAAAAAATTGATGGAAGGTTACCTTTTTGTCGATCAATTCCTGTAACTTTGTATTATCGAAACCGGTCAGCCAGGTAATGACCTGCTGCAATTCTTCTTCGGTCCGGCCTTTCGCCTCCACCTTTTTTACGTACATTGGATATACTGAAGAAAAGGTCATGTTAGCGATTCTATCGTTGTGTTTATCGGTGGTGTTCATTTTATTTTAGGCGAAGGTTTCAAATACCCAAAGTAAATAAAATATCTTAAAACCGGTGGTTAAATAGGGATATTGGTCAGGCAATAGGGTAGCTGCCCCTTAATCTTTTATCATCGGTAACAATACGCTCTATCATTTGGCTGTGCGACGGGCTATCATCTGAAGCGTTCACATCTATCGCACCATAATTATTTAGGGCGTCAGCGGCTTCCTGGGCTTCGCGGGCCGAAACCGCGTGAACAGTTACGATAGAGCCACGGCGGCCCAGCGATGCAAAATGCTCCGCTTGTTTTTCGTCATCTATCAGGTGGTTGAAAAAGCCACCCACGCGATCATGGTCGTCGGGCTGGTCGCCGTGCGTATGTACATCAACCGTTTCATTTGTAAATCCGTTTCCTAAAAGATATAAGCTTACCTCTTCGGCAAGGTTCGCATCATCAAATATGCCTATTACTGTTATCATGTTACAATAATGAATTACCGGATAAATTGTTTTATAACAGATATATTGCTATTGAACGACAGCCATCTGCGGCACATACCCAGCGGTAAACATGTTTACAAAAGATCGCGGCGTTAATACCGATACCTCACCTGCATCGGGGCAGGGTATAGGCAGGTCATATCCTCCCGGCGACCATAAGTACAGTTGTTTGTTATTTACCAGGTAGGCATTACCTTGCAAAGATACAAACGTACCATTTGGTAATGTGTGCAAGTTGTTGCTATAGGTAATTTTCGACTTGTCGGTAGCTATACGTTCTGCATGGATAATATCATCTATTTGTTTCAGGGGTGTTTTCATATCAAAACCGTATTGCGGGTTCCCTTTGAGCCAATAATTTTTAAAACGCCGATTGTCGGGGTAACGGCATTCGGCGCAGGGGCGGTGGCCGGCCGAGAAGGCGGTGGCTTCGTCAAGAAAAAAAAGTTCCGTCCACCGGTCAGGCTGCATTATCTGGCGGTGGCGGCCTTTAAAGTTAAGTGCGCAGGTGATCCAGGCCTTTAGCTTGTAAGGCCGCACAATTTGCTGCCGCGCATTGTGAATAACGCCACGGTTGCCCAGCCAGGCGCCACGCGCCGGAGTTTTAATGATCGAGCCAAACGGATCAACCCGGTTTTGTAACATGGTTTTTGTTCTTTATACTGCAATATTTCAGGCCGCGCTTTCCTTTAAAGCGGCTTCCCAGCCAATAATGGCATTTTTTCGCGTCGCCCCCCAATGATACTGTCCAATTTCGCCTGTGGACCGGATCACCCGGTGACAGGGTATTAAAAAAGCCACCGGGTTGCTTGCCACTGCCGACCCAACCGCCCTTGAAGCATTTATACTGCCCGATTTAACGGCCAGCGCAGCATAGGTAGTAAGCCCGCCTGCCGGAACTTTAAGTAAGGCCTCCCACACTTTGATCTGGAAATCGGTACCTTTCAGATGTAATTTGATCTCGTCAAGATGCTGCCAGTCCTGATTAAAAATATACAAAGCGTTTTGCTGTGTCATATCAACCAATTGGCTGTACTGCGCATTAGGAAAATTTCTTTTCAAAAGGTTAAAGGCGCTTTCTTCGCCATCATCGGTAAAAGCCATATGGCAGATACCTTTATGGGTCGACGCGACGATAACCTTACCAAATGGCGTATCGGCAAACGAGTAATTGATGTTTAAGGCGGCACCACCGTTCTTATACTCTCCGGGAGTCATACCCTCTACCTTCACAAAAAGATCGTAAAGCCTGCCGGTACCCGATAGGCCGGTGTGGTAAGCGGTATCAAGCAGGTTAGCACCGGTATTTTTTAATATTTGCTTGGCGTGCTCTATACTCAGGTACTGCAGAAACTGTTTCGGGGTTACGCCCGCCCAGTCTTTAAACATGCGCTGAAAATGAAAGGGACTGAGATGAACGTGCCCGGCAACTTCTTCTAAACCGGGTTGTTTTTTATAGTTCTCTTTAAAATAGCTTATGGCCCGGGCTATACGGTTGTAATCTAATTCCTGTTGTGTTTTCATAAAATTCTGACTTTTATACAACAAAATTACCCCGGCAGCCATGGCCCGGCAACCCGTTTATTGCTCAGTTTTCGCTTTAAAACCACACCGGCAGAAGGCGCCGATGCTTGAATTACGATTAGCCGGCCGCTTCATCGTCTTTTGGTTCCCAAAGTTCGATGATGTTCCCTTCAGGATCAAGCACATGTACAAATTTGCCGTAATCATATTCAGCGATCTCGTCAACAATGGTCACATTTTCCTTTTTGAGTTCCTCTACCAGGGCCGCCAGATCCTCGACACGGTAATTGATCATAAACGGCTTTGCCGACGGGTTAAAGTATTCGGTATTCTGCGGAAAGGTACACCAGGAAGTAGACCCGCTTTTTGAGGGATCGTCGGCATGGCGCCATTCAAAAGTGGTTCCATAGTCGCTGGTAGCCAATCCAAGGTTTTTTGAATACCATTCGTTCATGCCTTTCGGGTCATCGCATTTAAAAAAAACGCCGCCAAGGCCGGTTACTTTTTTCATAATTTCAGGAGATTGTGATAGTAATCAAGTGTGATATAATTGTCTGCCTGCCGCTCTGTTACGGTAGGTTTAATACTAAATATTTATATACAATACTACCTGCAATTTCCGGCAATTTTCACACATAAGCAAATCCTATATCCGGTATATAAGTAAAATATTTTACCAGAAAACACCGCCTGTAATTATCAAATATCCTTTAAAATAAAAAATAACAACATGATATAATACTTCCCAAAGTTGTCGATATTAGTATATCAAACTAATAATCATGCAGTTAACTGCAAAAGAAGCTTACATCACCTAAAACACATTATCATGACAACAAAATTCGGTTTTACATTAATGAGCATCCAGGAATTTGAAACCTGGATAGATGCCCGGCAACTGGCGCGCACTGTTTTAACCATACAGGAACACCACACTTATAGCCCTGCCTACACCCAATTCAACGGTAGCAATCACTTCGCATTGCAACAGGGCATGAAAAATTACCACGTAAATGCAAATGGCTGGAGCGATATCGGGCAGCACTTTACTACGTTCCCCGATGGCACTATCATGACCGGCCGTTCGCTTGAAAAGTCACCGGCGTGTATAGTCGGTCAGAACGCTAACGCCATTTGCATAGAAAACCTTGGGAATTTCGATTCGGGTAAAGATGCGATGGCCCCGGCTCACCGCGATACTATCATTCGTATTACAGCAAAGCTTTGCAAACGTTTCCGCCTGCCCGTAAATACCAACAGCATTGTGTATCATCACTGGTTCGACCTCAGTACCGGCGAACGCAACAACGGCACAAAAAACAACAAAACATGCCCGGGAACCAGCTTTTTTGGTGGCAATAAGGTAGCCGACTGCATCGCGAACTTTTTGCCCCTGGTGACACAAGCCGGTGCGCCGGCCGCACCCGTTAATTCGGCCAACGCCGTGTTAAAGTATGTAAGCGTAACAGCATCGTCATTAAATATACGTACCAAACCCGATGCTTCAAGCCCCAAAGCTACAGACAGGGATGCAGCGGCATTGGGCGCTATATTACGGGTTTACAAAGAAACTAACGGCTGGTATAAAATATCGGGTAGCCAGGAGCATTGGGTACTGGGCAAATACACTACCGATGTAAAAAGGGCGACAGTAAAAGCCGACACGCTTAATGCGCGGAGCGGCCCGGGCACGACGTTCCAGAAACTGGGTTCGTACACAAAAGGCCAGGAGCTGTTTATTGTAAAGGAACAGGATGGCTGGTGTAAGGTTAACATGGACGACCGGTGGGTAAGTAAGGATTATTTGGTATTTGCTTAACAAAAAAGCCATGAAAAGAATTATAGTTTGCAGCGATGGCACCTGGAACAAACCCGGCGATATTTGCGAAGGTGAAATTGTGCGCACAAACGTGCAAAAGATTTTTGAAGCTATTTGCAATGAGGATGAAAATCACATTAAACAAATAAAGTTTTACGATCAGGGCGTCGGATCAAGCGGCACAAAGCTTAGCCGGATGATTGACGGCGCCACCGGCCGTGGTTTAGACGATAATATACTTGACGCTTATAAGTTCATCATTTGGAATTATGAGATCGGGGACGAGATATTCCTGTTTGGGTTTAGCAGGGGGGCGTATACGGTGCGCAGCCTTGCCGGGCTTATCAGAACGGCCGGCCTGGTTAAAAATAACAATCTGCGGCTGATACAGCAGGCTTACGATATGTACCGCGACCGCGGGGACAAGGCCAAACATCCCGATGGCGACATTGCGCGGGAATTCAGGGAAAAACATAGCCAGCCTGAAGTGCGCATTAAGTTTATTGGCGTATGGGATACCGTGGGTGCCCTGGGCGTACCAGTGAAGCTATTTTATAACAGAAAGAGGTACGAGTTTCATGACACTACCTTAAGCAGTTATGTAGACTATGCGTATCATGCGCTGGCCATTGATGAGCGTCGTAAAAATTTCATACCTACTTTATGGCAGCAAAGCAAAAGTGTGCAGGACAATGGCATCAAACAGGTGTTTGAGCAGCGCTGGTTTACAGGTGTGCACTCTAACATTGGCGGTGGTTATCCGGACGAAGGGTTAAGTGATATCGCTTTGCATTGGATGATTGCAAAAGCAAAAGGCGCGGGCTTGAGTTTTGAGGAGGGATATGTAGATGACGAAGTGCGGCCAAATAACAAGGGGCGTTTGTACAACTCAAACACGTTGCCTTTTTCAATATTAGGGCAGTTTGTGCGTAAGCTGCTCAGTACGCCCCGCGCGGCCGAAAGTGTACATCCTTCGGTATTTGAGCGTGTTGATGCCAATATTGGATACATCCCGGTGAACCTTAAGAATGATATGCGTAATAGCGCGGCAACTTAAAACTGCGTGAATAACCACCTCAGCGATATATAACTTACATATAACACTGCGCTTAAAACGATTAATAACACAATAATGATGATGACGATAACGCCATTACCGCTGCCGGTGTGTTTACCTTCCTGGTAATGCTCTTTCAACAATTGTATGTTACGGGTATTTGCCTTGATATAAAAATCAGAGATCTGCCCTAAAAGGGGGATAGCGCCCACTGCTGCGTCAATACTGATGTTTATCGCCATAAGAATGAGGACTTTGCGGCTTACGCCGTTTTTGGACATAACATATAATAGTGCCGCCGATACCACAAAACCCGATATGTCTCCCGCGAAGGGTATAAGGTTAAGAACAGGATCGAGCCCAAAGCGAAAGTTTGTACCCGGCACCCTGAATTTATCGTCCATTACCGACGCTATGCGCTCTACCCACTTTAGCTGCCCGGTTAACATAACCTGTTTCGATCTGTCCATGATAGTAAGGAATGAACAAGCCCGATTTTTGTTTTATATTCCCGTTATTAAAACAAGGATCAAGGTTGGGGCCGCAATTTCTTTTACCGTAAACTATATAAAAGTACTTTACAGGCACAGTTGTTGCATAGGTATACTAAAGGCTGTTAAGCCCATTGTTTAACCAAAATACATCTGTTATGAAAACCCAAGATTCAAAGAATAATGTAACCGGACAAGGTTCGTCTACCGCCGACCGCGCGTTTACGGATGCCAGGGAAGCACAAAAGCAAAAAGGTATCAGCAACGGGGGCGCGCAACGCTCAGATCAAACGTCCAGCCGGGACGGTGCACATAAACCGCAGCAAAAAAAATAATATCAATGTTGGTTAATGCCCTTAAAAATAATAAGGGCATTTTTTTGCCGTTAAAATAACTTTACTTGCGTTCTGCTTGTAAGGTCGTCCTTAGGCAACAGCAGGTTAGCCCCTTTAAATTGCACCGTTTTAAATGGTTGCCATCCGGCCATACCACCAAAAGTTTCGCGCGTTACAATCTTCAATTCGTCTATCCAGAACGGCTCTACCACACGTTTATGTCTAAAATGAGGCCATAAGGTGTTAAAATCACTCGCCGGTATGTTCCGTACTACCGTTATGTGAGGTATCAAACCCTTCTTTATTTCCAGATGTTTCTTTATCAAGGCAAACCACGCATCAACCGCCGGGGTAATTCGGATATGCGCATAAATAGTGTATTGATCGTGCACATGCGTGAAATACTTAAAACCGTCTATATGGAGTAATACCGGAGGCATACTGTTGAGGCGGGCTTCAACCTTTGCAATCGTAGTGGAGGCGTAAAAGGGCTTTTGCCGCTCGGCATGCATAATAGAAATATGCGCCGGAGACCCCATGCTTTTATAACTGCCGATATGCTTTACCGAAGCCATTTTATATTTGCCAATTAGTTCCTTGATGGTTTGAGGCGGCGAAAGCAGGAAAAGGTAATCGATGTAACTGTTCATATCGGTGAAAATCGGTCTACAAATTTTGCTAATAATTTTAGTAATTCAAATTATATTTTCATATTTGTGTATGGATGCTCAGCGGCATATTGTACATATCGACCTCGATTCGTTTTTCGTGTCAGTAGAGCGGAAATTCAACCCCTCGCTTATCGGCAAGGCTGTTATTATAGGCGGCTCTGCGGATAGGGGCGTAGTGGCCTCGTGCAGTTATGAAGCGCGTAAATTTGGTGTACATTCGGCTATGCCTACACGGCAAGCGCTTAAGCTTTGTCCGCATGCTATTGTAATACACGGCACCCATGGGCGCTATTCCGAAGCGTCGCGCGAGGTTACGCAGATCATTCATGACATGGTGCCGTTGTATCAAAAATCATCAGTAGACGAATTTTATATCGACCTGAGCGGTATGGAGCGATATCATGACCCGTACAGGCTGGCTACCGAACTTCGCCAAAAGGTGATCGCAGAAACGGGGCTCCCTATTTCTTTCGGGATGGCATCCGGCAAAACAGTAGCCAAGATGGCTACAAACCAGGCAAAACCCAATGGGCAACTTTGGATACAACCCGGTAAAGAGAAAGAGTTTTTAGCTCCGCTCAACATCAGCAAGATACCCGGACTTGGCGAAAGTACCTGCCAAAAGCTATATAGGTATGGCATTGAAAAGATAGGCGACCTGCAGCGGGTGAACCTAAAGTTTTTAGAGGCGGTTTTCGGTAAGATGGGTTTATATATTTATAACAAGGCAAACGGTATTGACGACAGCGAGATCATCCCGCACAGCGATCGTAAATCTATTTCAACCGAACACACCTTCCATAATGATGTCAAAGACCTGCGCACACTTGAAAACATTTTGGTAAGCATGACCGAAGAACTGGCAGGCAAACTGCGGCGCGAGAACAAGGTGGCGTCGTGCCTGGCTATTAAGATACGTTACGCCAATTTTGAAACCCACACACAGCAGCAAAAAATTGCACTAACGGCCGCCGAACATATACTGATACCGGGCATAAAAAACCTGTTGAAAAGCGCCTGGAACCAGCACCGGCCAATCCGCCTGATAGGCGTAAGGCTAAGCAACCTGTGTACGGGCAGTTACCAGATAAACCTTTTTGAGGATAACGAGGAACGCATAAAGCTGTACCAGGCTATGGATAACATTAACTTTAGGTTTGGCGATAAAACTATTTGCCGCGCTGCAGGCATGGAGATTGGCGCGCGCTCCTTTAACCCGTTTTTGAGAGGGTAGGGAGTGGATATGCAGACGTGCAGATCACTGACGTGTTTGCGTGCATTTACACATTTACAGATCCTCGCACCTGCACATTTACACTTTCTTTTTCATCAAAATATCCGTCTGTTCGTCATTACCTAACCTAAATGGGTGGCTGCCGAACTGTGTAAAGCCGTTGTTATGGTAAAAGCTTATCGCCTTGGCATTATGCTCCCAAACACCAAGCCATATATAGCTAAGCCCGTTGTTGATAGCCTTTTCTGCGGCGAAATCGAGCAGATGCTTTCCTATTTGCCTGCCCTGGTATTGCTGTAAAATGTATATACGCTCCACTTCCAGCGCATTGTTATCTTGCAGGTCGGTTTGCGCGGCGTTAAAATTCAGTTTTATGTAACCTGCTAAAGCGTTATCGGCAATAGCGAAATAAAATTCCGAATGAGGGTTGATAAGTTCTTCCTGAAAACGGGTTACGGTAAAAGCGGTGGATGCATAGGCCTCCATATCAGCGGGGTTGTTGCGGTGCAAAAAAGCGTCAAAAAATGTTTTGCGGCTAAGGGTAAGCAAAGCCTCAATATCATCTATGGTTACTCTTTTTATTTCAACAGCAACAGGCATTATCAATCAAATTGGTCCTGAAGGCGCACCAGGCGATCTATCATCAGGTTCAGTTTCTCCTCCTCGTTCTTAAACATCCGGGGTTTGAGATAAAAAGTAGTGAACAGGAACCATATAATGATTGATGCGTATGTTACGCCCTTAAAAATCGTCGACGCGTTTTGCAACACCTCAACAAAATATAACGCAAGGCCCGCACTGATAAGCAGGGTGTAAATATAATAGAACCACCCGATAACCTTAGTGCGGTTTTTTTGGTACGCTTTAAGACTATCTAAATATTCTGATGGGTTAAGAGTGGCATCGCGCTTGCTTAATATATGGTAATGCCTCACAATAAGGCCCAGGTACATCAGCATAGTTACCAATACTATTAAAATACCTACGGTCGTAATCCACGAGCTAAATGCGCCGAACAGCATAATTATAAAAGCGAACGCTATAATTACTATCATGGCCACAATGCTCCAATATATGCGGCTTGTTAATCCGCGTATCCCTTTCTTCACCTGCTTAAGCACTTCATCCACTGAAAGCTTTTCCTGCTTTGGCTGCCCCTGCCAAACCGACATTAAATGATCAAAGTCTTTCATATTGATTGTATAACTCTGTCAATTTTTGTTTAATGCGATATATTTTCACCCGCAAATTCCCCTCTGATATACCCGATACTTCTGCAATTTCGGGGTAAGGCACTTCGTCAAGTACCATTGTTATGATAATTCTTTCTGACTCTTCCAGTTTTGATATGCATTTATACAGCAAAGCAACCTGCTCGTTCTTTTCTGAAAACTCCTCGCGTTTATTCTCAGCGATTGCCGGGGTAAGTTCGTCTTTGGCCTGTCGTTTTTCCGATCGTAAATAGGTTAGGCAGGTGTTTACCGCTATGCGATATATCCAGGTGGAAATAAGCGCCTGGTTACGAAACTTATGCAGGTTTTGCCAAACTTTTAAAAAAGTTTCCTGCAACAGGTCGTTGGCGGCGTCATCATCGCCGGTATAACCATAGCACAAATGGTAAATTTTCTTTGAATTGGCTTCGTAAATTTTGCGGAAAGCGTCTTCTCTGTCTGCCACCTAATAGTTATTTATAATTTGACAAATTAACGCCTTTAATGTTACAACGGGTAACTTTTTTTATTAAACCAGGGCAGTTTGCTATCCGCATCGTCCAGCAGGTTGTTATACTCCTGACTGTAATCAAATTGCAGATCTTCGTGCAGTTTGCCTATTGAGGCCCGCACTTTCTCTACCTGCCTTATCAATATAAGCCGTATGGGCTTATGTGATGTTTGCTTTATCACATATTGCAGGTAATTTTGACAAAAGTTTAAAAGCAGCTCTATCTCAGCGGTTTTATTGCCAACAAATTTGGTGTATTTGGTAAGCATCTTTAATATTTTACGCAAACCCTTGGCCGTAAAATAGCTTTGCGAGGGCAACTGGCTAAACATAAATCCGGCTTCGGCTTTTACGCTTTCAATAAAATCCTGCTCGTTGTCCGATTCAAACATCAGGTAGGCCAATAACTCTTTATTCTCTTTTTTATATCGCACAAGCCTAAGGCATAATTCAGCCAGCTGCTCCGACGGCAAATGCTGTAATTCCTTTTTTATTTGCTGTAGGCTATAGGTAGTAATACTCATTGTTGTATAAATAGTTTATATAGGCTCTTCAAAATCTGCCATTGTAAGGGCAAATATTTTAAGCCTTTTCTGGCCCAAAAGGGTGGGGTAAGACTAATAGTTATAAAAATTTGTAGTTTTGCGGCACCAATTAAACACATGCAGAAGAGCAAACTTACCCTTTACATTTTTTTAGCGTTAATATTAGGCGTAATAGCCGGTTATATTTACAATGCTACGGTTATTAACGACATTAATACCAAAATTAACACCGCCGATGTAAATATAAAAACAATAGATGAGCAATTGTTTGCAAGTAAAGATACTACTACCGCAAGTTACAAAGCATTAAAAGCAGAGCGTAACGACATGGTAACCATCCGTAAGGCAAGCAGTACCACACGCGAGGATAAACTGGTTGGCTTTACTATACTCAGCGATATTTTTTTGAAACTGATAAAAATGATAGTGGCCCCGCTGGTATTTACCACACTTGTGGTAGGGGTTGCCAAGGTAGGGGATATAAAAGCGGTTGGGCGCATAGGCGGTAAAACACTGCTTTGGTTTTTAAGCGCCACACTTGTATCGTTACTATTGGGTATGGTGCTGGTTAATTTTTTTAAACCGGGCGAAGCCATGCATTTACCACTGCCAGACAGCCATCTTTCTACCGGCATACAAAAAACTGCCCTATCGCTACGCGATTTTATAGGCCACGTTTTCCCTACAAGCTTTATCGAGGCCATGGCCACTAACGAAATATTGCAGATAGTTGTATTCTCGTTGTTTTTTGGTGTAGGCACGGCCGCAATTGGCGAAAAAGGCCATATTGTTATAAAAGCTATGGATGCCTTTGCCCATGTAATATTAAAAATAACCGGGTACGTAATGCAGCTTGCGCCTTTGGCGGTATTTGGCGCTATTACCGCGGTGGTTGCCAAACAAGGCCTTGGCATATTATCAACCTATGCCATATTTATCGGCGAGTTTTATTTTTCGCTGGTGATACTGTGGCTGGTTATTATCCTGGCTGGCGCCGTAGTTATTAAAGGCCGTGCCTTTAAGCTGGTTGGCCGCATTAAAGATGCCATGCTGATAGCTTTCGGCACTTCTACAAGCGAGGCAGCCTATCCTAAGGTGCTGCTGGAGCTTGAGCGTTTTGGCTGCAACAATAAGATAGTGAGCTTTGTGCTGCCGCTGGGGTATTCATTCAACCTGGACGGCTCTATGATGTATATGACCTTCGCATCGCTGTTTTTGGCGCAATCATATAATATCCATCTTTCGTTTGAGCATCAATTATCCATGCTGCTTATTCTGATGCTTACCAGTAAGGGTATTGCAGGTGTACCCCGTGCATCGCTGGTAGTAATCGCCGGTACCATAGCCATGTTCAACATTCCTGAAGCCGGTTTGGCCTTGCTGATTGGTATCGATCCGTTGCTGGATATGGGCCGCTCGGCAACTAACGTTTTGGGCAATGCCATGGCTACCGCAGTAGTTAGCAAATGGGAGGGAGAACTTGAACCGGGGGAATAGTTATTGATTTCGAGAAGTGATAACTGGTGATTACTTTTGCAATCCAAAATTTGAATGTGTAACGGTAACACTACCATCTTATTCTTTAATTCATTAAATCACAATAATCATACATGACTACGCAATCAAAAAAAATATTCCTGTTCGCAAGCATCATAGTACCGTTTCTGTTGTATTGTATTTACTATTACGGGATGATACTTAAAAATGCTCCATATAAGTTTTCGGAGTTCGAATCAATGCAGTTTCAGTATGGTTATGGCGATACACTGCTGAATAAGTACGACTCTAAAACTGGTGATTACCAATATGTTAACAAGCGCGATTCGGTTATTAAAATGAAGCTAAGGCTCAGCAAGAACGAGTTGCTGTACCTGCACCGCAAGGCTGCCGACCTGGGTTTTTGGGATTTCCCGGCTAAAGAGCTCAACCCTTCGGTAAAAGGCAGGGTGCCACGTTTTGTTACCCAGTTCAACTATCAGCATAAAAGCAAAAAGGTTGTGTACGACGCCTCGTACGATGGCCCCGAAAAATTAGTTGACGCTAACCAGCGCCTGCTTAAAGAAATCCAGAAGGTGTTGAACGAAGCCGAAGCGCGCCAAAGAAATAACAAATAGCCAATTGGATATTAATTTATTAATCCATATATTTGCACCTCAAAATTTAAAACAATAATTAATTAACAATGTACGCAATAGTAAGTATAGCCGGACAGCAATTTAAAGTTGCAAAAGACCAGCAGATCTTTGTACACCGTTTACAGGGAGATGAAGGCGCTAGTATTGAATTTGACAATGTGTTGTTAGCAGAAAACGAAGGTAAATTTAAATTAGGTTCTGATTTAAAAAGCGCTAAGGTATCGGCTAAGATCGTGTCTCATTTAAAAGGTGATAAAGTAATTATCTTCAAAAAGAAACGCAGAAAAGGTTACCAGAAAAGAAATGGTCACCGTCAGCAATTTACCAAGATCGAGATCACCGGTATAACATTATAATTAAATTTTAACCGACTCGATTTCATCAGGGTCACAAAAGAAATTAAAAAATGGCACACAAAAAAGGGGCCGGTAGTTCAAGAAACGGCCGCGAATCACATAGCAAACGTTTAGGTATCAAAATTTTCGGTGGTCAGCCAGCTATTGCAGGTAACATCATTGTTCGCCAGCGTGGTACCAAACATAACCCGGGCCTTAACGTAGGTATCGGTAAAGATCATACCTTATTTGCATTAGCTGCAGGCCAGGTTATATTCAAAAAGAAAGCAGATAACCGTTCATACGTTTCGGTTATCCCGTTTGAAACCGCACCGGTTGCAGAAGATGCAGCACCAAAAGCAGCTGTTAAAGCCGAAGCTAAAGCGGTTGAAGCACCTGTTGCAGCGGCAGAAGTAGCTGAAGAAGCTCCTAAAGCTAAAAAAGCGGCAGCGCCAAAAGCAAAGAAAGAAGCAGCACCCGATGCTGAAGAAGCTCCTGCTGAATAATTAAGCGGTAAGCTCAAAATATAAAAGCCCTTATCAAATGATAAGGGCTTTTTTGTGCGTTGATTTTCCCTCCCCGCGTCACTGCGAGGAGCGATAGCGACGTGGCAATCCTCTACATGCATGTAGTCGACTTTTCAATTGAAGATTGCCACGCTCCGCTCGCAATGACGGTTGGCTGTATGTTTTAGTAATAAAAATATCGATGGATTTAAACCCATCGATATGAATAGTTATTATGCCGATATCTACTCCAATATCACCTTTTTGAAATACCAGCCATCGGCATCAATTACCGGGACGGTTTTACTTTCAATTGTGATTCCTTTTTTGGTTAAGGCCATCCGTTTAGTACCCGTATCAGTGGTTACATCTACCGGCAGGTCCATATCGATGTTTAGCAACATGATCAGGTATTTATCACGCGGCCTGGCCTTCACACTTATTTCCAGTTTATTGGTAGTACGTAAATACATATCAAACAATGGTTTAAGCGATCTCCCGTAAGCTTTACTGAAGTATTGCTCTACATCATCAGTAACATCCTGATGGTCGTAAGTATAATTAGCATCAGTCACAAAACCTTTAATGGTATGGAAGAAGAGCGTATCGCCCATAACATATTGCAGCGTATGCATAAAGAAGCCCCCTTTGGTGTAGATATCGTTGTTATAGGCCGATTCTTCGTCAATATCCTTACCCAACACCAGCGGTTGTTTGTTCTGAATACCAAATGCCGTTTGTTTAAAATGGTTTATGTAGGCTTGCCTGCCTTCAAGATCAAGGTAGGGCAGGGCATCCGAATAAGTATCGATGCCTTCATGTATCCAATAATCGGCCCAATCGCGCGCTGTAACCTTGTTGCCCCACCATTCGTGGCCAAACTCGTGGAACATCAGCCAGTCGAAGTCCTCGCCGCCAACTTTGGTGTACCTGAACTTATTACCATAAGCTACCATGCTTTGGTGTTCCATACCCAGGTGGGGTGTTTCTACCATGCCCAGCTTTTCTTTAGCCCAAGGGTATTCGCCAAAGTATTTTTCTTTAGCATGTGCTGCTTTTACTACCATATCAATAAAATGCGGTGCTTTATCGGCGTGGTATCTTAAAACATAAAACTGAACCGGAACCGTATTGCCCGCTACCGATTTATAGCTGCCTTTGGCAACGGTATAATCTCCGGCATTGAATACGATATTGTAATTATTGATACTGTATTTGGTTTGCCAGTGATATGTAGCGGTGTTACCTCTTTTGCTTACACCTTTCAGCAGCCCCGGGCCGGCAACAACAAGGTCTTTCGGAACTGTTATCAACATATCAGCGCCTTCATTAGGCTCGTCGCTGGGGTGGTCTTTACATGGGAAGAATATTTTGCCGCCTGTGCCCTCGGCGGTTACGGCCAGCCATTGATGGCCGGTTGAATCCTGTGTCCAGGTAAAGCCATCATCCCAGGGCGGATTTTTGGCAATGCGCGGCCGGCCGGAGTAAACAACTTTTATGCTTGCTTTACCGGCAGGCAGTTGTTTAGCCAGGTTAATGGTAATTAAGCCATCTTTATGGTCAAATATCTCCTTTTTGCCGTTTACAGTCACAGTGCTCACATGCAGGGAATCCATCAGGTCGAGCATCAGCACTTTGGTGGGCTGTGCCATGATGACATCAACGATAGTTGAACCGTCAACCGACTTTGTCGCGAAGTTGCAATTTAACGCGATGGTGTAATGGCGAACATCCATAATGGCCTGCTCCGGCTTCAGCTTACCGCCCGATGTTTGTGCATGGGCATTAAGCCAAAAACTGGCAAACATGATGGCTAGGGCTGGTATTTTTGATGTTATTTTCATCAGATAAGGAATGATTGTGTGCTTAAAGGTAAGGATGTGTATTTATATTGCGATGATAAGCTTTGTAAAATTTATATATGGGTACAAAACTTGTTGGTGACACTACCAACGAGGGCTAAGGTCTTTTTGTTTGATTTTTTTTTACATTTGTAAATGTCCTAAGGGGATGAACGGATAATCCAATCCTAAGCTGTTGTGGTTTAGGCTTTGGTAAAGTTCGACCCAATCGAATTTTAAACTGGAAACTTATTTTTTAATGGTTTATCCGTGGGAGGCCTTCGAAAGAAGGCCTTTTGTTATATCAATATAATATATGGAACGGTCGATAACATACTACATTAACAAGGAAGCACAAGTGCATGCTGAACGCTATCAAAACTATCACAACTATTTAAATTTAGAATATGAAAGAAATATAAAACGTTTGAAGAGGGTGCCAAGTAAAGAAGTGAAAGTGCCAGATGAGTGGACGATCAATAAAAAGTATAATCCTTTTTATGTTTTACGACATGTTTCTCAAATCGCTAAGTCAATATCAAAGAAAATAAAGGACGGTACTTATGCTCCTATGGCCCCGTACAAGAAGGCAATTCCCAAGGCTGGAGGGGGGGAGAGAGAGATATCAGTTTACCAATTGCCTGATAGTGCTGTTTCAGACAAATTTTATCATGATCTATTAAAAAAAAATAAACATCGTTTTAGTCATTTTTCTTACGCATATAGAAATGATAGAAACGTTCATTTTGCTATTCAAGATATTGCTAACGATATCAAGAACTCAGAAAGAATTTTTGTCGCTGAGTTTGATTTTAGTAATTTTTTTGGTTCCATCAAACACAGCTACATTTTTGAGCAAATGACCGAAAATTGCTTTTCTGTCAGTTCAACAGAACGGTCGGTAATAGAAGCCTTTTTGAAACATAGTTCTAAAGATGGTGTCGGAGTACCTCAGGGTTTATCCATCTCTTTATTTTTAGCAAATTTAGCGTGTTGGCGATTGGATCGATTACTTGAAGAAGAGGGATTAAGGTTTGCAAGATATGCAGACGATACTATTATTTGGACAAAGGATTATACTAAAATTTGTAAGGCGTTTGATATCATCAATCAATTCGCTCAATTAACAGGAATACAGATAAATTTCGCAAAATCAGACGGCATATCACTTTTGCAGAAAGAGGGTACTAGTTCTGAGTTTGCAAAGACCAAATATCATGTTGAGTTTTTAGGTTATAAAATTTCAACCGAAACGATTGGGATTAGAAATAAGTCAGTAATTAAAATTAAAAAACAGATATCATACCTTCTATATAAAAATTTGATTCAACCTATTAAATATTTCCCAATTAATGCAATAAATCTCCCTGGAAAAGACAGAGATCGTGACTTTTTAATCGCTATAATGCAAATCAGGCGATATTTGTATGGTAATTTATCGGAAAACACACTTGCAAGATATTTAAATGGTACTTACAATAGATTAAATTTCAAAGGTTTGATGAGCTTTTATCCTATTATAGATAATGAAGCTCAGATGATAGAATTAGATAAGTGGATGGTTTCAACTTTTTTAAATGTACTGAGAAAAAGAAAACAAATACTCATAAGCCATGGGCGCCCTAGTTTAGATCATTTCCCTTTCGATTTAACATCCGCTGAGTTGATAAAGCAGTGTCGCGCTCAAAAATTTGGCAAATCTAAAGGGTTATATCGTATACCTAGCTTTTTAAGGATATATAAAGCTATTCAAATAGGGGTAAATTCAATTGGTGTTGAAAAAGTAATGAACAAAAAGATTGGTTATTATGAGTAAATGCCTTAATCATCTAATAATCAATATTCCCTCATCAGTAACCCATCTGCAAAAGCGCGGAGGTATTGTTTACCTTCTTCGGGCAGGTTTATCTGTTCAAGCGCTTCAAACGCTTGTGTAGCATGTTCCTGCATTTCGTTTTCGGCATACTGGCGGATATTTACGTTATCATAGATAGCGGTTACAGCAGCCACTTTCTCTTCGGGGTTAAACTGTGTAAAAGTGATCCACCGGATTAATTCTTCCGCATCAGTACCTTCGGTCAGTTCGAGCGCCTTAATCAGCAGGTATGTTTTTTTATTGGAAATAATATCTCCGCCAACCTGCTTTCCAAACTTTTCGGGGTCGCCGTAAACGTCCAAAATATCATCCTGCAGCTGGAAGGCTATGCCCAGGTGCTCGCCAAAATTGCACAGCAGGTCGGCATCTTTAATATCAGCGTTGCCAATAAGCGCGCCTATTTTTAAGGCACCACCCAACACCACAGCAGTTTTAAGGCGAATCATGCGCAAATACTCCTCGATATTGATGTTATTACTGGTCTCAAAGGTCATATCCCACTGCTGGCCTTCGCATACGCCGGCTGCTGTTTCATTAAAAATATCCAGGATCGTACGGAGTTTATCATCAGGCACCTGCATCATCAGCTCGTAGCCTTTTATCAGCATTACATCGCCCGATAGTATAGCCACATTGTTGTTCCACTTTTCGTGAACGGTGGTTTTACCGCGTCTTTTTGGCGCGTTGTCCATAATATCATCGTGCATCAGCGTAAAGTTATGAAACACCTCTATCGCAAGCGCCGGGGGTATTGCAGCCTCCACATCCCCCCCAAACAAATCGCAGGCCATCAGCAGCAGGGCAGGGCGCATACGCTTACCGCCCAAAGCAAGTATATATTTAATAGGTTCGTATAATTCTGCCGGGTGTTCAGGAAATTTCAGTTCAGACAAGGAGCGTGCGATCAAGGACTGCAGATCTTCAAGTTTTCTCATGTTTGTGGGGACGAAGTATGTAGAGTAAGGAGCGAAGCGTTTAACCGCACCGCGCACCATACTCCCGGAACTCATAAGATTTAATTATTTACTAATGAAAAGTCTATCTGTTTTTTGGTCAGGTCAACGTTTTTTACCCTAATTTGTACCTCATCGCCAAGCTGGTAAACTTTCTTTTTACGCTGGCCGATAATGGCGTAATTTTTCTCGTCTAAAGTATAGAAATCATCGCTTATATCTCGCAGGCGTATCATACCTTCACATTTGTTATCAACTATTTCTACGTACATTCCCCATTCCGTAACACCCGAAATGATACCGGCAAATACATTGCCAACCTGGTCTTTAAGATATTCGGCTTGTTTATATTTAACTGACGACCGTTCTGCATCTGCTGCTTTTTTCTCCATCTGCGAGCTATGCTTACACAATTCTTCGTAATGCTCGGCATTGGCGCTTTGGCCGCCGGTAAGGTAATGTTGCAATAACCGGTGCACCATTACATCCGGGTAGCGGCGTATGGGCGACGTAAAGTGTGTGTAATGGTCGAACGCCAAACCGTAATGGCTGCTGCTTTTTGTAGTATAAATTGCTTTAGCCATTGAGCGTATTGCCAGTTGAGTAAGTACGTTCTGCTCTTTTTTGCCTTCTACATCTTCCATTAAAAAGTTAAGGGAGCGGGCGGTTTCCTTGTCAGATTTTGTATTTATCCGGTAGCCAAATCTTGCTGCAAACTGCGCGAAGTTTGCGAGGGCATCGGGCTTGGGGGTATCATGCACGCGGTAAACAAAGGTGTATTTATGCTTGCCTTTGCCCATTTTGCTTACATGCTCGGCAACTTTGCGGTTAGCCAGCAGCATAAAATCTTCAATCAGCTTATGCGCGTCTTTCCGTTCCTTTACATAAACACCAATAGGCTTGCCTGTTTCATCCAGCTTAAATTTAACCTCGGTAGTTTCAAAGCTAATGGCGCCCGCCTTAAACTTTCGTTCGCGCAGCTTGTAGGCAAGTGCGTTTAACTTTTCTATTTCTTCAATATAATCGCCGGTTTTGGTCTCAATAACCTCTTGCACTTCTTCATAAGTAAAGCGCCTGTCAGAATGGATAACCGTTTTGCCAAACCATTGGTCAATAACGTTGGCGTTATCATCCAATTCAAAAACCGCCGCAAAACAAAGCTTGTCTTCTTTTGGGCGAAGCGAGCAAAGACCATTGGATAATCTTTCGGGCAGCATGGGGATCACCCTGTCAACCAGGTAAACTGATGTACCGCGTTCATAAGCTTCCTTATCCAAAGCCGAATCGGGGATAATGTAGTGCGATACGTCGGCAATATGCACGCCAACCTCGTAATTGCCGTTATCCAGCTTTTTAAAGGATAGGGCATCATCAAAATCCTTGGCATCAAAAGGGTCGATGGTGAACGTCAGCACATCTCTGAAATCGCGGCGACCGGCAATTTCATCGGCAGTAATATCGCTTGATATCGCTTCGGCTTCGCGCTCAACCTCGGCAGGGAAGGAAAGGGGAAAGCCATACTCGGCCAATATGGCGTTCATTTCGGTATCGTTCTCGCCCTGTTCGCCCAGTACATATTTAATACGGCCAACCGGGTTTTTAGCCCCTGCCGGCCAATCGGTAATCTCAGCTACCGCCTTTATGCCGTTCTTCGCGCCGTTCAATTCGCTCAGCGGGATAAAAATATCATGCATCATCTTCCTGTCGTCTGCCAGGAAAAACGCGTAATGTTCTGATAAACGCACAACACCCGTAAATTCCATTTTATGGCGATGCAATATTTCTATTACCTCACCCTCTTTACGCTTACCACGGCTTTTGGCATACACGTAAACCTTTACACGATCGCCGTTTAAGGCGTTACGCAGTTTACGGGGGGCAACGTAAATATCACTTTCAAATTCATCGTCGGTAACAATAAATGCCGAACCGTCGTTTGTCAGGTCAACCTTACCCTCGATAAAGGTTTTCAGCTCAAGCAACTGAAATTTACCGGGAGATATTTCTTTAAGTACACCTTTAAAGGCTTCATCTTTCAAAATATCAAGAATAACGCCGCGGGCGTCAGGGTCACGTACGTTTAATTTGGCTGAAACTTGTTTATGGTTTAACGGCGTATTACCGTTTTGTTCAAATATATCGAGCACCATTTGCGTGAGCACCTGGTTTATAGAAGATTTATTTTTTTTATTTTTTGACATGTACAGATGTTTGTTGCTAAGGTACGAAATGGTACTTGTTTTATAGGAAAACCATTGTCAAACAATTTGATTACAGGTAAGGATAATGTAAAAACACCGACTTTGCCGTCCATTTTCCGGGCTAAAGAAACGTGACAGACAAATAACAACACTTCTTTCCGTATGAAAGCGTTAACATTTGCCAGGTTCCGCTTGGGTACCTGCCGCCGGTTATTACTGTTTTAAGACGGGCAATTCACCGGTTTAGGTGATACCGCATAATTTATTTTTGTTTCATCACCTTCATTATCGGACTACGGAGATTGGCATTACACAAGATTACTTAAAGCCATTAAAACCAACAGCAGGACAAAAAGCGAAGCACTTATTTGGCGCATTTGCTTAAAAATTTCTGAAACTACAAAAATTGCATACTTTTAATGTGCGATGCAAGAGAAAAACAACCCTAAAACCATCCGCGCCTGGGCCATGTTCGATTGGGCCAACTCGGCGTATAACCTGGTCATCACAACCACCGTTTTCCCTACATATTATGTAATTATAACCGAAAACGCAGCTAACGGCAACCGGGTAAACTTTTTTGGTCATAGTTTTATAAACACAGCGCTTACCAATTATGCCCTGGCTGCAGCCTATATGGTTATGGTGCTTTTACTACCCATACTAAGCTCGATAGCCGATTATCGTGGCAACAAAAAAGTATTTATGCAATTTTTTACGCTGCTGGGTTCTTTAGCTTGTTGTGGTTTGTTCTTTTTTAACGCGCAGCGTATAGAATGGGGGGTAATTTGTTTTGCGCTGGCTGCTATTGGCTACGCGGGCGGATTTGTATTTTATAACTCGTACCTCCCCGAAATTGCAACGCTTGATATGCAGGATAAAGTAAGCGCCAAAGGTTTTACTTACGGCTACATAGGCAGCGTGCTGTTGCAGCTTGTTTGCTTTGCCTTTGTATTAAGTCCCGGCACATTCGGTATAACAGATAAGGCGCTTCCGGCACAAATTTCCTTCCTTTTAGTAGGTTTATGGTGGATAGGGTTCGCTTCCATTCCTTTTTCGGTATTGCCAAAAGGAAGCCCTAATGCGCAAACCCATCAGCATAATATTATTAAAGGCGGTTTTATAGAGCTGGGAAAGGTGTGGGTGAAAATAAAGAGTATGCCTTTGTTAAAACGGTATTTGCCGTCGTTCTTTTTTTACTCGATGGGTGTGCAAACCATTATGCTGGTTGCCACGGCGTTTGCCGCTAAAGAGCTGCACATGAAAACGCCGGAATTGATCGCTATCATCCTCATTATTCAGATCGTCGCTATTGGTGGCGCTACACTAATGTCGCGCCTGTCAGACAAGTTTGGCAATGTAAGGGTATTAATATTTGTGGTATTTATGTGGATAGGCATTTGTATAGCAGCGTACTTTACCACTACATCAACCCAATTTTACATTATCGCGGTGATAGTAGGCCTGGTTATGGGTGGTATCCAGTCGCTTTCGCGGTCAACCTACTCAAAGTTTTTACCGCAGGATATCCCTGATACCGCCTCGTTCTTCAGCTTTTACGATGTTACCGAAAAACTGGCCATTGTGGGCGGTTTGTTCAGCTTTGGTTTTATCGAAGAGTTAACCGGCGATATGCGCAACTCTACTTTGGTTCTGGGCTTATTCTTTGTTATAGGGCTGCTATTGTTGTTTTCTTTATTAACAACAGAACGGAAAGTTCAAAAAAATTCATGACTTTAGCGCCGTTAATTTTAATGTACAGATGACAATTGAATTATTTGTCCCGTGTTTTATAGATCAGTTGTACCCCGATACCGCTTTTAATACTGTAAAAGTGCTTGAAAAAGCTGGCTGTACTGTTAATTATAACCCTGAGCAAACTTGTTGTGGCCAGCCGGCATTTAATGCCGGTTTCTGGGATGAAGCCAAAACCGTAGGCAGTAAATTCCTGAACGATTTTCATGAAGACAGCGTTATCGTATCGCCCTCGGCGTCGTGCACGGGTATGGTACGCAATTATTATAACGACCTGTTTACCAATACCACATCGCATAATAAATGCCGCAATATCCAAAGCAATATTTATGAACTGAGCGATTTTTTGGTAAACATATTACAGGTAGATTATTTCGGCGCCGAACTGGACGGCCGTGCGGTTTACCACGATAGCTGCGCCGGCCTGCGCGAATGCAAAATCAAAGACGAGCCCCGCCAACTGTTATCGAAAGTATTGGGCCTGGAAATGGTGGATTTGAAAGATAATGAAACCTGCTGCGGCTTTGGCGGCACATTTTCGGTTAAGTTTGATGCCATTGCCACAGCTATGGCGCAGCAAAAGGTTGATAACGCCCTGGCCGCTAAGGCTGACTATATTATCTCTACAGACGCGTCGTGCCTGCTGCATCTGCAAGGGTATATCGATAAAAACAACCTGCCCATTAAAACTATCCACATAGCCGATGTGCTGGCTCACGGATGGGGAAATGTGTAATCGGCGATGAATTGGACACTAAACTATTATATCGAGGTTAATAGCGAATTAGATTTAGATATTGCAAGGGATCGAATTGTTGCTGTTCTAAAGAAAGAAAAATATCAAGATATCAAGTCATTTTATAATTTCGTTTCCTTTGATAATGGTTTCTCTACTAAAAGATCAGTTTTTCACACTTCTGTAAAAGTGGCAAAAGGCACATTTTTCTTTAAACTTGAAAATGTTTTACTGAATGTAAAATTTGCTTATAAAATAGCGTATTTAGACTTAATATTTGTCCTGCTTGGCACTGTGCTATTTGGATATTTAATTAAAGATACGTTTTACTACTTTGCAATACTTGCTATGCTTGGCTGGATCTATCAATACGTTGCCATAAGGCTCGAAGCAGACGAATTAATTGGGGTTCTTCGCAAAAAACAATATTAAAATTAGTTTTGACGTGTAGCTTGTCGCAATTCCCCCGTTAACCTGTCCTCATTTGCCTCACAACGTAATGTTGCATTGGCTAAATTTGATCTGATAAATCAAAGCACTTTATGAAAGCATTACGGGTACACTACACCACCACCACGGCATTTGCGCCGATAAACCAGGCCAACATCGCCGGCATCGTAAAAGAATTAAAAGAGCTGAACCATCCCGGCATTAAGTACAGCACATGGCTGCTGCCCGATGGCAAAACGTTTATGCACTTTGACCAGTTTGAAAACGAGGAGGCGCATAACATATTAACGTCCTTACAATCCTTCAAAAAATTTGACGAGGAACTTTGGGCCAGCGGGCTGGAAGCGGAGCCTGTATTAGAGCACATTACATTGGTAGCTGCTACGGACGATTTTTATAAATAAAATAATATTACAACTCGTATGCTACGCCCTTCTCGGGGATAGTTACTTTATAACCGTCCTGTTCCAAGGCATCGGCCATGGCCTGCATACTGCTTGCCTCGCCGTGCACCAAATAGACGCCTTTTAGCTGGTGGGGGTCCTGGCCTTTAATGTTATTGATAAGGTCTTCATGATCGCCGTGGGCACTTAAAACGTCCGTTTGTTTAATGGTGGCGTAAACGGCCAGGTCCCGGTCTTTGATATGTACTATAGCGTCACCGCGAAGCAGGCGGTAACCCAGCGTGCCTTTTGCGCAATAGCCTATAAACAGAATAGTACAGTAGTAATTTTGGATATTGTAGAACAGGTGGTCCTGAATGCGTCCGCCTTCCAGCATCCCTGCTGATGAAATGATAATGCACGGCTCGTAATAATTTGATACCTGCCTGCTGTCTTTTAAGGTCTCCACATAGGTAAGGTTCTCAAAATCGAATTCGTCACCTTGTTTATTGTAAAATTCCTGCGCTTCGGGGTTTACCAGGCTGTGGTGTTTACGGTATAAACCGGTAGCGCGCGCAGCCATTGGGCTATCCACAAAAACGGGAATCCTGGGCAGTAAACCATTATTAAATATCTTATTTAACGCGAACACCAACGATTGTGTTCGGCCGATACTGAACGCCGGGATAATTAATCGCCCTTGCTCCGCAACACAAACCTTTTCGATGGTTTCAATCAGCGTTTCCTGTACCGATTTACCTTTGGTGTGCATCCTGCCGCCGTAGGTAGATTCCGACACGATATAATCTACCTGTGGCAGGGGGTCGGGGTCGTTTAGTACCGGGTAATTCTTACGGCCTATGTCACCGGTAAATGCAATGGATTTTTCTACCCCCTCATCGTTTATTTTTAAAACGGCGGCGGCAGCGCCAAGCAGGTGACCCGCCGGTATAAATGTAAGTTCGATATCGCCGGTTATACGGAAAGGTTTATCGAAGCCAATTGTTACAAAACGATCTACAGTATCCATCACATGCTTTTGCAGGTAAAGCGGCTGCGGGCCGCCGCCGCTGTGTTTATGCCTGCGCCGTTTACGGCCATTACTTTTTTCCGATTTAGCTAAGAATATATTTACCGAGTCTATCAATAACAGTTCGGTCAAATCGGCAGTAGGCGGGGTGCAAAGTATCTGCCCGTTAAAGCCCATGCGCACCAGCGTGGGCAGGTTGCCCGAGTGGTCGATATGGGCGTGGGTAAGGATAACCACGTCTATTTCTTCGGGACGGAAGCCGAAGTCTTCGTTAACTTGTATGTTATGGTCTTTCTCGTAGTCAAGGCCGCAGTCTATCAGTATCTTATATTGGCCTGCCTGCAGCAAATGCATGCTGCCGGTTACCTGGCGCGCGGCGCCGTGTATGGTTAGTCTCATTTAAGTAGTTCGCAGTTGGCACCTGTATAAGCTGCCACATGCAATTATAAGGATTTTAACTCAATTATGTAATGGTTTACGGGACATTGATGTTCGTGGTGCGACCACTATGATCAAACATTAAAATCTGATAACCAGGTAATTATAATATACCGTATTGTAAATGGCCACTTACTACATTTACTGTATACGCCTGACAACCAAAATTTTATATGCTTTGCAGGCAGTATGCCGATAATGACGACTTACTAAAAAACTCTTTTTTATAAAATTGTAAAAATACTCTATAAAATTTGTCGAATTTATTAACTTCGGCCTTTCTCAGTACAAAGTTGATAATTAGTTATAAGTCAAATATAGTTCAACATATGAAACATAATTTCGGTGCCGGCCCCGGCATATTACCACAAGAAGTTTTAAAACAGGCTGCTGCGGCAGTAATTGATTTTAACGGAACCGGTCTTTCCCTGCTCGAGATCTCGCACCGATCACCGGAGTTTGAAGCCGTATTAAACGAAGCTGTAAGCCTCGTAAAGGAACTTTTCAACCTTCCGGAAGGGTATTCTGTTTTATTTTTACAAGGGGGTGCAAGTACACAGTTTGCATTAGCGCCCTACAACCTGTTACCTGAAGGTGGTAAGGCCGCTTACCTGGAAACCGGTGTATGGGCTAACAAAGCCATTAAAGAAGCTAAATTTTTCGGCGATACAGAGGTGGTTGCTACATCAAAGGAAAGTAACTTTACTTATATCCCCACAAATTATAAAATACCCGAAGATGCGGCGTACTTTCACGTAACATCAAACAACACCATTTATGGTACGCAAATGCATCGTTTCCCCAAATCGCCAATACCGGTGGTTTGCGACATGTCGTCAGATATATTCAGCCGTACAATAAACGTTGCCGACTTTGGCTTGATATATGCCGGCGCTCAGAAAAATATGGGCCCTGCGGGTGTTACACTGGTAATAGTTAAAGATGACCTGCTGGGTAAAACCGGCCGTAAAATACCGGCCATGTTTAACTACCAGGTGCAAATAGAAGGGGGATCGATGTATAATACACCACCTTGTTTTGCCATATACGTATCCATGCTTACTCTTAAGTGGTTAAAAGCAAAGGGCGGCGTTTCGGCTATCGAGGTAGAGAACAACGAAAAGGCAAAAGTACTTTACGAGGAAATTGACCGTAACCCGTTGTTTAAGGCTGTTGCCGCCACCGAAGACCGTTCGCGCATGAACGTTTGTTTTGTTGCCGAAAACCCCGAGCACGAAAAGCCTTTCCTGAAACTATGCGAAGAAAAAGGAATAGTAGGTTTAAAGGGCCACAGGAGCGTAGGCGGTTTCCGCGCTTCAATATACAACGCGTTGCCAATAACCAGTGTTTATGTGCTGATTGATGCCATGCGCGAATTTGCAGATAAAAATAAGTAATCATCAGGGGTGGAGATCAGGATTGTCTGATCTCCTACCTCTAATCTCTAAAATATCATGATCAAAATATTAGCTAACGACGGTATCGACCCGATTGGAAAAAAAATGTTGGAAGATGCCGGATTTTTCGTAGAAACCAATAATATCCCTCAGCATGAATTGCCAGTACGTTTACAGGAGTTTGATGCTATAACCGTACGTAGCGCTACCAAAGTGCGCGCAGCTTTAATTGATGCTTGCCCAAACCTTAAACTTATTGGCCGCGGTGGGGTAGGTGTTGATAATATTGATGTAGACTACGCGAAGCAAAAAGGCATTGGCGTGTACAATACGCCGGCTTCATCTTCATTATCAGTTGCCGAACTGGTTTTCGCGCAGCTTTTTACAGGCGTACGTTTTCTGCACGATAGCAACCGCAAAATGCCGGTTGAAGGTGGCACTAAATTCAACGACCTGAAAAAAGCCTATGCTAAGGGTGTTGAACTGCGCGGTAAAACATTGGGTATTGTTGGCTTTGGCCGCATCGGTCGCGAAGTTGCAAAAATCGCGATAGGGGTAGGTATGGATGTAATTGCTTACGACCTGCACCCCTTTAACCCGGAAGTTGAGATTGTTTTAGGTACGGGCGGCACAAAAGTTAATGTAACTGTTAAAACTTCAACGCTCGACGAGATCATCAAAACAGCCGATTTTATAACCCTGCATACACCATTTATTGACAAAGCCCTGATTGGTGCCGATGAACTGGCGCAAATGAAAAAGGGTGTTAAACTCATCAATATTTCGCGCGGCGGGTTAATTGACGAACTGGCGTTGATAGAGGCTTTAAACAGCGGCCAGGTATCATACGCGGCTTTGGATGTGTTTGATAACGAGCCAACGCCTCGTGCCGAGATCCTGGCCCATCCTAAAATTTCACTGACCCCGCACATTGGCGCGGCCACAAACGAGGCCCAGGAGCGTATAGGCGTCGAACTGGCCAGCCTGATTATAGGCCATTTTAATAAGTAGATCGTTATCCTGAGTTTATCGAAGTATTAGAGCCCTTGCCGAAAAGCAAGGGCTTTTTCGTTAAATTTACTTTTTGCAAAACGTAAACTCATGAGAATAATAATGCCGCCCAAGCCGGGCGATTACCCGCCATATGCAATTATGTATATGAAGCTGATACCAACAGATGGCTTAATACTAAAGTATCTGCAAAACAACTTTTACCGGGTAAAGGAGTTGATCTATTCGTTATCTGAAGAACGCCTTTTGCATCGCTATGCGCCGGGTAAATGGAGTATTAAAGAGGTGTTGGTTCATATTATTGATGATGAAAGAATATTTGCTTACCGCGCCCTGCGCTTTGCCCGTAACGAGCAGCAAAACCTGATAGGCTTTGACCAGGATAGCTATGCCAGATACTCTGGCGCGGATAAGCGGGACCTGGACAATATTTTTGACGAATATGAGGCTGTACGCAAAGCCACCATAGCCTTATTCAACGGCCTGCCCGAAGAAGCCTTCGACAGGATGGGACACGGCACAGGTACCGCTAATGATGCTACCGTACGCGCGCTGGCCTACCACATTGCCGGCCACGAAATGCACCATTATAATTTAATCAGAAGTAAGTATTTGACAATTTAGCCTGCGCACGTAATTGCACGGTACAAGGCAATCCTTGACATGCTTATCGCCAACTTTTCTATCGAAGATTGCCGCACTACGCTCGCAATGACATTTCTGCATTAGCGAGGCTTATTTAAACATTTACTTTCGCTGTATAAATAAAATCCTATTTTTGCCATAAGTACAAATCGCGTTAGTATGCGATTGGTTTTTTATAATTCATTTTTTATTAAAATTTAAATCATAGTTGTAGATGATTAGTATTACTCTTCCTGATGGTGCCGTTCGTCAGTACGACAAGGGGATCACTTCCATGCAGATAGCGCTGTCTATCTCCGAAGGTTTAGCACGTAACGTATTAGCTGCCGAAGTAAACGGCGAGGTTTGGGATGCAAGCCGCCCCATTGAAGAAGATTCGGCCGTTAAATTGTTAACCTGGAACGACGCAAAGGGAAAATCAACCTATTGGCATTCGTCAGCCCACTTACTGGCCGAGGCATTGGAAGCTTTGTACCCGGGTACCAAATTTGGTATTGGACCGGCTATCGAAACAGGCTTTTATTACGATGTTGATTTTGGCGACCATGCGTTCTCATCAGACGATTTTAAAAAGATCGAGGACAAGATGGTAGAACTTGCTAAAACCAAAAGCGAATACATTCGCAAACCGGTTAGCAAAGCCGATGCCATTGAATATTTTACCGATAAAGGGGATGAGTACAAACTGGACCTGATCAAAGACCTGCCCGATGGCAGCATAACATTTTACACCCAGGGAAATTTTACCGACCTGTGCCGCGGGCCGCACATCCCTAACACCGGCGCTATCAAAGCTGTAAAACTGATGAGCGTTGCCGGCGCTTATTGGCGCGGCGACGAAAGCCGCAAGCAGCTTACGCGCATCTATGGGGTTACGTTTCCGAAAGCAAGCGAATTGACCGACTACCTGCATGTGATAGAAGAAGCCAAAAAGCGCGACCATCGCAAACTGGGTAAAGAGCTTGAACTTTTTGCTTTTAGCGAAAAAGTGGGCATGGGCTTGCCGTTATGGCTGCCTAAAGGTGCTGCCCTGCGCGAGCGCTTGACAAACTTTTTGCAAAAAGCACAGGTAAAAGCCGGTTACGAGCAGGTAATCACTCCGCACATCGGACATAAAAACCTGTATGTAACATCGGGGCATTATGATAAGTACGGTGCGGATTCTTTTCAGCCGATAAAAACCCCGCAGGAGGGAGAAGAGTTCTTTTTAAAGCCGATGAACTGCCCGCACCACTGCGAGATATATAAAACAAAGCCACGCTCTTACAAAGATCTGCCGGTTCGATTGGCAGAGTTCGGTACCGTTTACCGGTACGAACAAAGCGGCGAGCTTCATGGCTTAACCCGTGTACGCGGCTTTACACAGGATGATGCGCACTTATTTTGTCGCCCCGACCAGGTAAAGGATGAGTTTAAAAAGGTAATAGACCTGGTATTGTATGTATTCGGCGCTTTGGGCTTTGATAATTACATTGCACAGGTATCGCTGCGCGACCCCAATAACAAAGCTAAATACATCGGTACCGACGAGAATTGGGCATTGGCCGAATCATCAATTATTGAGGCTGCCGAAGAAAAAGGATTGCCAACCGTAGTGGAGTACGGTGAAGCGGCTTTCTACGGGCCTAAGCTCGATTTTATGGTGAAGGATGCTTTAGGCCGAAAATGGCAATTAGGAACTATCCAGGTGGATTATAACCTGCCGGAGCGTTTTGAGCTGGAATACACCGGCGCAGACAACCAGAAACATCGCCCGGTAATGATACACAGGGCGCCGTTTGGCTCGCTCGAACGCTTTGTTGCAGTATTAATAGAGCATTGCGCGGGTAATTTCCCGTTATGGTTATCGCCTGAGCAATTTATTATTTTGCCGATCTCCGAAAAATATGAAGATTATGCAAAAAAACTTTCAGATGAGTTAAAAGATTCCGATATTTGCGGGCTGATTGACTTTAGAGATGAAAAAATAGGTCGTAAAATACGCGACGCTGAAGTTAAAAAGATCCCATATATGCTCATTGTAGGCGAAAAGGAAGCTTCCGAAGGGTTAGTTTCGGTTCGCAGGCATGGTACAGGCGATTTGGGAAGCATGAGCATTGAAGATTTTAAAAAACAAATAATTACAGAAATAACAGTATAACTTGGCTTTAAACAAACCTTTCAACAGAGGACCCAGGCTTCCATTTAAGAAAAAAGAGGCTGAACATAATATCAACCAGTTTATAAGGGCACAAGAGGTGCGCCTTGTTGGCGATAACGTGGAACAAGGCGTTTACTCATTAAGAGATGCTTTGGCTATTGCCCAGGAGCAGGAACTTGACCTGGTTGAAATATCTCCGAACGCAGTACCTCCCGTTTGTAAAGTAACAGATTATAACAAATTTGTTTACGAACAAAAGAAAAAGCTTAAAGAGATAAAGAGCAATGCCAAGCAAACCGTTATTAAGGAGATCCGTTTCGGACCGAATACTGATGACCATGACTTTGAATTTAAATTAAAGCATGCTCAAAAGTTTTTAGAATCAGGCGAAAAGGTAAGGGCTTACGTACACTTTAAAGGCCGCGCAATTGTTTACAAAGAACAAGGCGAGATTTTATTACTGCGTTTTGCGCAGGCCCTTGAAGATTTAGGTAAAGTAGAGCAATTGCCAAAACTTGAAGGAAAGAGGATGTTTTTAACGGTTGCTTCAAAAGCGCAAAAAAAGTAGATATGAGATGTTAGATATGAGATTTGAGACTTGTCTTGAACTCACCTAACAAATTGAATAGTAAAAACCGGGAAATGAAGTATGCCGGTGTGGGAGTAGTATCTCACATCTCGTATCTCAAATCTCACATCTAAATAAATAAATAGAGTTATGCCAAAAATGAAAACCAATTCCAGTGCAAAAAAGCGTTTTAAGCTTACTGGAACCGGTAAAATTGCCAGAAAGAATGCTTTCAAAAGCCACATCTTAACCAAGATGTCGACAAAACGCAAGCGTAACCTTAGTCACACAAGTTTGGTTTCAAACGCTGACATGGGTAACGTTAAACGTATGCTTTGCATTGGCAAGTAATTAAACAAATTTTTAACCAGGTATTAGAGTCAAAAAGCTTCCGAGAGGGACACTCACTACCAAAAAACAAACAAAATGCCACGTTCAGTTAACGCAGTAGCGTCCAGAAGACGCAGGAAAAGAATCATGAACCTCGCCAAAGGTTATTGGGGTTCACGCAGCAAGGTTTACACCGTTGCTAAAAACACGGTAGAAAAAGGTTTACAATACGCATACCGCGACCGTAAAACCAAGAAAAGAGAATTCAGGGCTTTATGGATACAACGTATCAACGCAGGTGCCCGCCAACACGGTATTTCTTACTCGCAATTAATAGGTAAGTTAGCCGCTAAAGAAATCGGTTTAAATCGTAAGGTTTTAGCTGATCTGGCGATGAACCATCCTGATGCTTTCAAAGCGATCATCGACGCTGTAAAATAAGCCATATACGCCCGGAAACGGAACTTATAATAAAATCCCGATAGCTTTTCAGCTACCGGGATTTTTATTTATATACCTATTATTTAGCAATGATCATGAACTCCGTCCGCCGGTTCAACGCGCGGTTTTCGTCGGACGTGTTTGGCGCAATGGGCTGCGCTTCGCCGTACCCTTTGTAAACCAGGCGGGTTGCTAAGATGCCATTTGCCGACAAATATTGGTATACCGAATTAGCCCTTTTTTCTGATAGCGCTATGTTAGTTTCAGTGTTACCTACATCATCCGTATATCCCGATATTTCGATCTTAACGGTAGGGTTGAGCTGTAAAAATTCTATCAATTTTTGCAGTTCGGCTTTCGATTCGGCTCTTAACTCAAACTTATTGGTATCAAAAAATATATTCCTTAATATCACTTTATTACCCACCTCAATAGGCGCTAGCAATACGGAAAGGTCAAATGCCTTTTTATCTTTAAGCCCTATCAGCGAAAAGTTATCCGAATAAAACAAATATCCTTCGCGTGATATATTTAAGCCATAATTTTTTCCGGCCGAGAGAGTGGCCAGAAACTCCCCGAGATCTGTCGAACTGTAGTCCTGATACACTGGGATATTCTTTTGCAGGTCGATGATCTCCACGGCTGCTTCTAACGGTTGTTTAGTCTTTTTATCTGCCACGGTGCCTTTAACATAAGTAACGATATTGGGCCGCAGGTTTGGCGGCAATTCAAACGTGTAAATATCATAACCACCAAAGCCCTTCAAATTATTTGACGAAAAGAAAGCGAATGAGCCGTTTGCCGTAAGCGTTAAACCATTTTCGTCCCCGCTGGAGTTGATAGGATAGCCCAGGTTCTCGGGCTTTTGCCATTTACCATCTTTGCCAAGTCGGCTTACAAAAAGGTCTTTGCCTCCCATACCCGGCCACCCATTGCTGGAAAAGTAAAAAGTACTGTCGTCAGGGTGTATAAACGGCGATTGCTCGTCATAAGCCGTATTTATCTGCGGACCCATATTTTCAGGTTCGCTCCAGCCTTTATCGCTCAGGGTCGACTTCCAGATATCGTAACCGCCATAGCCTCCTTTACGGTTACTTACAAAATACAAGGTACGCCCGTCGGCACTGATTGAGGGCTGCGCTTCCCAGCCCGATGTATTAACCGGGGCGCTCAGGCTAAACGGCTTTGCCCAATCGTTGCCTTTTTTCTGCGCGATATAAATGTCACACCGGCCCAAACCATCAGGCCTGTTGCAACCGGTAAAAAAAAGGTACTTGCCATCCTGCGAGATAGACTGCGCACCTTCGTTATATGCCGAAGTATTAATTATATTGCTCAGATAGCCAGCCTTTTGCCAGTTATTATTTAATTTAACGCTTTTATAAAAATCTTCATTATTATCAATCTTACGGGTAAATATCAGTGTACTTTCGTCAGCCGTGGCAACAGGTAAATATTCATCGGCAGCGGTGTTTATCTCAGGGCCCATATTTACAGGTACAAAACTAACCGGTTGTTTTAAGGCCTGTATGCTAAACTTGCAATCGGCTATCAGCTTTTGGGCATAAGCTATATTTTGTGGGGTAATATTGGGGTAGGTAAGGTATTTTTCCAGGTGGTGCAAGGCCGGCTCGTACATGGCAGCAGTAAGTTCACAATCGCCGATTTTTAGGTAAACCGCACGGTTATACTCCGGGTCAAGTTCAATAACTTTCAGAAAATGCATAATAGCGGGCTTATAAACGCGCCTCATGCGTAAAACATCGGCCAATTGCGCATGGGCCTCAACAAATTTTGGATCTGCTTTTATAGCCTGCTCTAACTGGCTTATCGCTCCGTCATACAAATGCTCGTCAAGGCTCTGATTGGCCAGGGCGAATTGTTTGATAGCCTCTCTGTCGGTAGTAGAGTATTGCCTTTGCTGGCCAAATGCGTTTGCATAAAGCGCTAATAACAGTATATACAGAAACCAGGTTTTGCGCATTAGTAACTGATACGATAATCAATACACTAAGTTACATTATTAAGGGATATTTAGGTACTTATGTGTTTGCAGGGATATTTCCCATTGTGGGTTAGCCATTACATAGTCTACAATAAGGGGGGTCATTTCGGTGTGCTTAGACCACTCGGGCTGCAGGTAAAGCTTGCAGTTTGGGCCTACAAGCTTAGCATTATGCTCGGCAAACGCAAAATCTGATTTATTGAAGATGATAACCTTTAACTCGTTCGCTTTATCTGCCACCACCTGCATAGGCGCTTTAAATTTTTTTGGCGAAAGGCATATCCAGTCCCAACTGCCCGAAAGCGGGTAGGCGCCGGATGTTTCAATAAAAGTTTTAATGCCTTTGTGCTGCAGGTTTTGGGTAAGATAATCGAGATTATATATTAAAGGCTCGCCGCCGGTAACTACCACCGCTTTCGATGGAAATGTTGAAGCGTTCTCAACAATAGCATCTGCAAGGGTAAGCGGATGCAGTTCGGCATCCCAGCTTTCCTTAACATCGCACCAGTGACAGCCTACATCGCAGCCCCCAAGGCGGATAAAATATGCGGCTTTGCCTGTATTGTATCCCTCTCCCTGTATCGTATAAAACGCTTCCATTAAAGGAAGCAGTGTGCCATCTTCCGGAACCTGGTGTGCCATAATAGGGCGCAAAAATAAGGTTAATGCAGAAAGCACAAAGCTAAAAGCTTTTTTATTTACAGTAATATGTCTTTTTGTTAAACATTTGTAGCCCAGCTATTTTTGATATATATTTAACTGATATTTAAGCTTTGCCCCCTTTTACCAGTCGCTTTATGAAAAAAATCTTACTTCCGTTAATGCTGCTGGGCATGCTATGCCTTAGCTCGTGCGTAGATATTGAGGAACGTTACGATTTTAAAGCCAATGGCGCCTGTAATGTAATTTATGGCTTTGATATGAGTAAGGCCGTATCGGTATTAATGAACCTGATGACCGACTCTGTACGCGAAACACCTCAATTTGGTATGGTAAAAGATACCACACTGAATTTTTACAGCGCCCTGCCCGATAGTATTTCGCAAAAGATGAATGCCGAAGAAATGAAAATGGCGCAAGGCAGTGAGCTTGCCGTTAAAATGGACCTGAAAAATAATATAATGAAGGTAAGCATTAAGCACGAGGCTAAAAACGCTGCCGACCTGCGGTACTACCTGCAGCACCTGAGCAGTATATCTATGAACAGCCAGCTAAACAACGTTACTAACAATGATAAGGTAAAAGCTTTTGATACGCAGCCGCTTATTACCGGCCAAAGCTATTATAACTACGAAATAACCGACCATAAATTTTATCGCGTAATTGACAAGGATAAGTTTAATGCTTTCCTGAAAAAGGCCGGTTCTAAATTTGCTATGGCCAAGGCTATGCTGATAGATATGCCGTATAAAGTGATCCTAAACTTTGCCAGGCCGGTGAAAAAAGTCGATAATTCAAAGGCTGTACTATCTGCCGACAGAAGGCAGGTTGTCCTTATAACCAGTATGGATGAGGTGATGAAGAACCCCGCGCTGATGAACCTGAAAATAGATTTTTGATTACTTCTTGAGTCGATAACACGAATGTAGCGTCATTTTGACTGCGCAATTACAAGGGACTATTTGGGGTACTGTCTAACTAACTACCGGTAAAAGATTTCCGTCCATCATCCGAAATGACAGGATGGTGAAATAACTTCCTGCCCTTACCACGAGAAAGAATCGTGCAGGTCCGTCGTTTTACACGCCTGGCAACTTACCGCTTCCTTACAATATCCCCGATAATCATATCGGCATGGATGCGCGAGTTTTCTATGAACCAAAGGTGTGTATCTAACCCGCCGCAAACCACACCGGCAAGGTAAAGGCCCGGCTGGTTGGTTTCCATTGTTTCGGGGTTATAGGTGGGTATAAATTTATCTTTGGTTAATGTAATGCCCAGTTTAGACAAAAAATCGAAGTTGGGCTTATAGCCCGTCATCGCCATCACAAAATCATTAGGGATGGTTATCTTGCCGTCGGGCGTATCAATATCCACTTCAGTTTGCCGTATGGCCGCCAGGTTCGAGTTAAAGTACGCTTTTATACTGCCTTCTTTTATCCGGTTGAGTATATCGGGCCGTACCCAGTACTTCACACGTTTGCTGATCTCGTCGCTGCGTATTACCAAAGTAACTTCGGCTCCTTTGCGATATGTCTCTAAGGCCACATCAATTGCCGAATTGCTGCTGCCCACCACCACCACTTTTTGCAGGGTGTAATAATGCGGGTCCTGGTAGTAATGTTTTACTTTGGGCAGGTTTTCGCCGGGGATATCGAGGTTCACCGCTATATCGTAAAAGCCCGTGCTCAGGATAACCTTTTTAGCCAGATAAGTGCGTTTTGAACTGGTTATCTCATAGCCGCCATCAACAGGCTTTACGGCGGTTACCTCTTCAAATAAATTCAGCGGCAGTTTGTTGGATAGCGCAACCCTGCGGTAATATTCAAGCGCGTCGGCGCGGGTAGGTTTATTGTTTACGGTAACAAAAGGTACGCCGCCGATCTCCAGTTTTTCGGACGTAGAGAAGAACGTCATTGTAGAAGGGTAGTTGTACAACGAGTTTACGAGGCAGCCTTTCTCCACAATAACAAAGCTTAAACCTGCTTTTTGCGCTGCCAGGCCGCATGCCAGGCCAATAGGGCCGCCGCCAATGATCAATATATCCAGCATGCTGCTAAGATAGGCAGTTATGCGCAAGAAAATATCGAATAATGAATGCTGAATGTCAAATTTTGAAGGAGCGCTGTTCAAAAGGGAAGAGAACAGAAAATCGTGAAATAAAAATGGGATAAGCTACTTTTATCGCGCCGCTCAACTCTCTACCCTTGCTGCGTTCCCACCCTGGGGGAGTTCAAGAGGAGCTGGCCGTAAAAGACTTATCCCGGCGCAAAGATAGAAAAAGGATGGATTTTAGGTTAACAAATTATTAAAAAACGAAATTACCCTAAATAAGCATTGATTATCAAAGGGATAATTTGTTATAAGTCCGCCTGCCGCTTACCTTTATAACGCCCCTGCGACTGTTTCTGCATGCGTAATTAAAGCTTTTGCCCCGCTTTTGTTAAAGGGCACCAAAAAAGTTATATGTTTGGCATACCATGCTTTTGGCCACTGTTATTTATTTAATTATGCTTTTCGGCGCTGCTTATGCCAGCTATAAAACCGGCAAACTCACGTCCGGCGGCGCGGTTATGGGTATTATGGTGGCCATATCAATATACCTGGGCACCGGCCTTAAGGGCATTGCTATGCTGGCGGCGTTTTTTATATCGGCTACTATTGCAACATCTCACAGCAAGGGCAAAAAACCGGCAGGCAGTAACACCCACCAGGAAAAGCGCGATGCAACGCAGGTATTGGCCAACGGAGGTTTGCCGGCATTGATAGGTTTGGTCGCGTTTATAATCCCCGGGAACGATTTATTAGCAACGGTGTTAACGGCAGCAGCGTTTGCGTCAGCAACGGCCGATACCTTATCATCAGAACTGGGCACGGTTTACGGGAAACGCTTTTATAATATCATAAACTTCCGCGCTGATGAAAATGGCAGGGACGGGGTGATCAGCGTGGAGGGGACACTGATCGGTATAGCAGGCTCAACAATTATAGCCGCTACGTTTGCCGCAAGCTCCGGATTAAACAGCACGTTCCTTTATATCATTATAGCTGGTACTGCAGGCAACCTCGCCGATTCCGTTTTAGGCGCCACGCTCGAAAGAAAGGGGCTGATGAACAATAATGAGGTGAATTTTATAAATACAGTTACAGCAGCAGCGATATGCTGTTTACTGATATATTTATAACTATTACTTCAGCACCACCTGGGCGGTGTTCCTGCTGGTTTGTTTCATCAGCACTGCTTTACCTGTGGTAAGTTCCTCAACAGCGGCCATGGTATAATGCCGCAAGGTTATCAGCGTAAGTTCGCTATTGTATTTTACTTTAAAAGACGCCTTTAGAGCCTGCAGCAATTTCTCAAAGCGTTCGGCGCTAAAATCTATACAGGCGGTAAAGCTCAAAGCCGATGTTTGCATCATATTCACTTTTACGTGATGCCGGGCAAACAAACCGAATATTTCGCTTAAGTGACTTTCTGATATAAACGAATAATCAGTAGCCGATATAGATAGCAGCACCTGGTTTTGCTTTACAATGATAACCGGCTTTTCAAACTTGTTTACCGCGCTTTCCTTTATCACGGTGCCGGGGGCGTCCGGGTGGGTAAAAGGTTTAACCAATAAAGGTATGTTAGCGTTTTGCAGCGGTTTTATAGTTTTTGGGTGGATGACACTCGCGCCGTAATAGGTCATTTCAATGGCTTCCTGGTAACTCAGCTCGTCAAATTTGATGGTATCTGCAAAAAACTTCGGGTCGGCGTTTAAAATTCCCGGTACATCCTTCCAGGTAGTTACCGATTCGGCCCCCAGGCATGCCGCAAATATCGATGCCGTATAGTCCGATCCTTCGCGGCCCAGTGTTGTCGTAAAATTTTCGGATGTGCCGCCCAGGAAGCCCTGTGTCACCACAATTCCGTTATTTAACAACGCGGGTATATCCTTCCGGATGCTTGCACGTGTTTTATCCCAATCCACAACGCCTTCGCGGTAGGTGTTATCGGTATGGATGTACCCTCGCACATCAAGCCATTTATTGCTAATGCCGGTATGGTTAAGCCAGGCGTTAACTATGCGGGTGGATACCAGTTCGCCGATAGAAACGATCTGGTCGTAGATAAAGTCGTAATCGTCGTGCGGCTCGTCCTCTATCATCCAGTCTATCTCCACAAAGGTGTTGGCGATCTCGTCAAATACCGGGTGGCCTTCGCCAAATAGCTCGTGCGCAATGTGGTAATGATACTCCTTTACCTCCTCAAATATTTGGTGCAGGTCTTCGGTGCCGTTGAAATAAGCATCGGTAAGCTTTTCGAGCGCGTTGGTGGTTTTACCCATGGCTGATACCACAATCAGCAGCTGACGGCCGCTGTAATTGCTTATCACGTTTCCCAGATTGATAACACCCTGCGCATCTTTAACTGATGCGCCGCCAAACTTAAATACCAGCATTTTTATGTATATATTGTGAAGCCACAGACTGAGGCCGCATTAATTTTTTTATTTGCGAATAGGGCAGTATCAACTCGGTTTGGCCGGCTGCATAAGGCTTAATTTCGTACTGATTGTAAACAAAACGGATGCCGAGCGGCGTAATGGAATAATTTTCATTCAGCGCGAATTTATTGTCCTTAAAAAAGTAATCGCGCGCCAGCGAGGAAGTGTCTGATAGTTTTTCGTCTTTTCTGAATATCTTTTCGGCGATCTTCGCCAGTTCGGGTTGATAGCCGCTTACCATAATATCGTCCAGTGTAACGTTTTTATCGGTTTTGCCATCCCAGTTAATAAAGCCGGTAAAGCTTGCCCCGTGGGCGCCACCCTGAAAGGTGTAGCCGCCATATTCCAGCGTAACCAGGGCCGAATCCTGACCGATAACTTTGGCATATGTATCCAGTGTAAAGAACATCTGTGTTCGCGGGTCATCCTTTTTAAAGGCCGTGTACGACTTCAGAAATTTGGCAGCCAGCGCATTCAGGCTGGTATCGGGATTTTCGCCAAGCATAAAAATGTTTAGCAGCTTGTGCTTTATGGTATCGTTCAGCACATGCTTATCTTTAAACTGCGGATAGCTTATTTTTACTACTGTGCAACTGCTATCGGGCTTATTACCGCAATCGGCAGCGCGTTCATGTATAGTTTGATAAGCATAGGCAAGGGTATCTCTAAAAACACCATTAGGGTCTTTTTTTGCCGGTGCGCCCCATTCGCATGAACTTAAGCCCAAAACAATTAAAAGCAGGAGTGACGTTACTCTCATCATTATATATTTAGTGATCAATGATTGTCGATTTTCATCTGCAAATCTTATAAATTGGCGATCTGCTCTTTAGATAGCGACGCGTTTAGCCAACCTGCCTCAATAGCCGCGCCATATTTTTTATAGAAGGTAATGGCCGGCTCGTTCCAGTCAAGCACCTGCCATACCATACCGCTATAACCCAGTTCGCGCGTTTCCTGGAATAACCTGTCAAACAATATCTTACCAATTCCACGGCCGCGGTATTCTTCGGTCACTATCAGGTCTTCCAGGTACAGGCGGCTGCCTTTCCAGGTAGAATAACGCACATAGTACAAGGCAAACGCCACAATTTTACCATCGGTTTCGGCTACAAAAGCCTTCCAAACAGGTTTGCTGCCAAAGCCGGCATCTTCAAATTCTTCAAGGGTAACGGTTACTTCATCCGGCGCGCGCTCAAATAAAGCCAGTTCGTTAACCAGTTCCATCAATCGCGGGCAATCTTGCTTTTGGGCAATGCGTATACTAAAATTATTTGTCATCGAGTCATTAGGTCATTGAGTCATTACTCAATATTTATTTATTAAAACCACTCACAATTCATCACTTACTAATTATTTCTTAGCCCTTCCGCCAAAAATAGTGCTGCCCAGGCGCACCATATTGCTGCCCTGCTCAATGGCTAACTTATAATCGGCCGACATACCCATCGATAGCGTATCAAACGTGTCATCCTTACGGAAAAAGCTGGTTTTAATGCCATCAAAAAAAGTTTTTAGCTCGTAATATTCTTCCTTTATCTGTTTTTCGTTAGCGGTATTGGTGGCAATGCCCATTAACCCGCGTATGCGGATATTTTTCAGGGCCGCGTATTCTTCGCTGCGCAAGAATTCAATAGCCTCGTCAAAACCCAAACCAAACTTGGTCTCTTCGTCGGCAATGTAAATTTGCAGCAGGCAGTCAATAACGCGGTTGTTTTTTAATGCATGTTTATTTATTTCCTGTAAAAGCTTCATGCTGTCTACAGATTGTATCATGCTGATGAACGGCGCAATGTATTTAACCTTATTGGTTTGCAGGTGGCCTATCAAATGCCATTCAATATCCTGTGGCAACTGTTCCTGCTTTTCAACCAGCTCCTGTACGGTGTTCTCACCAAATAAGCGCTGCCCGGCATCGTACGCCTCTTGCAGGTCGGCCACGGGTTTGGTTTTAGAAACTGCCAGCAGGGCAACATTTATATTGCTGGTTTCGTTATTTAGGCTTTTGATGTTATCTGCAATGCTCATTAATGCGTAATTTTGTTTTTATAACGCCGCTAAATTACAGAATGCAAAAATATATAAGCTTGTTTTTTTCAGTATTGCTTGGTTTAACCGCCTGCCAAAGCAACCAGTTACCCGAGGGCGTTATGAAAGAACAGCAAATGATAAGCCTGTTAACAGACATACACCTAACCGACGGCGAGATATATATGGTACCGCAAATACCCGATAGCATGTACAAATATGCCAGCGCCAAGTTTAACAACGTATTTAAAAAACACCATACTACTGATGCGGCTTTTAAAAAGAGCCTAAAATATTACACAACGCAACCCGAGCAACTGCAGGATATGTATAATAAGATAGATGCTATCCTGAAAGCAAAATTAGATTCGACCAATAAAGCGGCAATTAAGCCAAAACCCGAGGCGCCAACCAAAACGCCGGATACGATAAAACGTGCAGATACCGCAAGGACAGCAAACCCGCTACATCGTACAAAGGGTAATAAACACCTTCTAAAATCTGTTCAATAATGCTATACCCCCAAAATAGCGCGGATAAACTTGGGTTTACCGAAGTAAAACAACTGATAAAGGCCCATTGCTTAAGCGTAATGGGGCAGGAGATGGTAGATAAGATACAGGTGATGAGCAATTATGACCTGATAGCTAAATTTTTAAACCAGGCAAACGAGTTTAAAAATATCCTGCAAAATGATGCGGCGTTGCCCATCAATAATTTTTTCGACATAAAATCGCTGGCCAATAAAGCCCGCATAGAAGGCTCTTTTTTATCTGAGGAGGAGTTTTTCCAGGTGCAGGCGTCATTAACCACGGTGTTTGCGGTTATAGCTTATTTTAACGAACGTGAAGGCCTTTACCCAAACCTGGAGGCTTTGTTTGAGCACCTGCCGATAGAAAAAGCTATCCTGAAAAAGATAGATGCCATTATTGACCCTAAGGGGAAGATACGCCATAACGCATCGCGCGAACTGATGGAGATCACTGCAGGCATAGCCAAAGCCGAGCAGGAGGCGCGTAAAAAGATCGACCAGATATTTAAGGCTGCTACCGGCAACGGGTGGACGGCGGATGGCTCATTAACCGTGCGCGACGGGCGCCTGTGTATCCCGCTGCTGGCCGAAAACAAGCGGAAGGTTAAGGGATTTATTCATGATGAGTCTGCGTCAGGGCAAACGGTTTACCTTGAGCCCGAGGAGGTGTTCTCGCTCAATAACCGCATACGCGACCTGGAATTTGATCGTCGTCGCGAGATCATTAAAATACTAACCACCTTGACCGACGACCTGAGGCCTTATGTGCCACTGTTAGTATCATACCACGGCTTGCTTACCAAGCTGGATTTTGTGCGCGCCAAAGCGTTGTTTGCTATTGATATCGACGCCGAAATGCCAAAAGTAGTGAACGAGGCACGGTTAAGGCTTATGAACGCCCGCCACCCGTTATTGTTACTGAGCTTTAAAAAGGATCATAAAACAGTAGTACCGCTTAATGTAGGTATCGACGAAAGCACCAGGGTAATTGTAGTATCGGGCCCAAATGCCGGCGGAAAATCCGTTTGTATGAAAACCGTTGGCCTGTTACAATTAATGGTGCAGGCGGGGTTGCTGATACCGGCAAGCGCCGATAGTGTAGCAGGCGTGTTTAAACAGGTTTTTGTTGACATAGGCGACGACCAATCGATTGAAAGCGACCTGAGTACTTATAGTGCGCACCTATCGAAAATGAAGAAGTTTGTGGAGGATGCCAACGGTAAAACACTGATACTGATAGACGAGTTTGGCACCGGTACCGACCCGCAGTTTGGCGGGCCCATTGCCGAGGCCGTGCTGGAAGCGCTGAACCATAAAAAGGTTAGGGGTATGGTTACCACGCATTACTCTAACCTGAAGATATTTGCCAGTAACACCGAAGGGATCGAGAACGCCTCGATGCTGTTTAACAATACCGAAATGCTGCCCATGTATATGCTGGAAGTTGGCAAACCGGGCAGCTCGTACGCTTTTGAAATAGCCCAAAAAATAGGTTTGCCGCAAAACGTACTTAACCTGGCCAAAAACAAAATAAGCAGCGGCCAAAAAAAGGTTGATAGTTTGCTGGTTGACCTTGAACGCGAGAAGAAGGAGATATTTGACACCAAATTAAAGCTGGATAAGCAGCAGCGCCGCGTGGATAGCCTGCTTGCCGAGAACGAAGAACTAAAAAGCTTTTTAGACGAAAACCGTAAGAGTCTGCTTAAAGAGGCCAAACAGGAAGCTAAAAACATTATCCTGAATGCCAATAAACTGGTTGAAAACACCATTGCCGAAATTAAAAGCAGCAATGCCGATAAGGAAGTAACCAAAACCCTGCGCGATAACCTGAACGCCGAGGTGCAGCGTAATACCGTTAAACCCGACGTTGTTAAGGCAAAACCGGCGGTTGATGAAGAAATAAAACCCGGCGACTGGGTTAAACTGATTGACGGGGATACTACCGGGCAGGTAATAGAACTGATAAAAGATAATGTAGTAATCGCCATGGGCGAACTGCGTACCGTGGTAAAAAAGAAACGTGTGGAAAAAGTAGCCAAATCTACTGTGCCTAAAGAGATACGGCGCAGCGGAATAAGTCACACGGGGGATATTGCAAGCTTTAGCCCCGAAATAGATGTGCGCGGTATGCGTACCGAAGATGCGCTGTTCGCTATTGAAAAACTGTTCGACCGTGCGCTGATGATGGGTTTCGGTACCCTCAAAATTTTGCACGGTAAGGGGGATGGCATTCTGCGTAAAATGATACGGCAATATTTAAAAAAATACGACCAGGTTGACCGTATGGAAGACGAACACCCAGACCGGGGCGGGCAAGGCGTAACATATGTTTATCTAAAATAGTGATATAAGTTTAACAGGGCCAGGTGCGATTCCCTCCCAACGGGAGGGTGCAGGGAGGGGTTTAATAAAGCGATGTACTACGTTAACCCCTCCCTGCCACTACACAAGTCCTACACGCCCCTCCCTGGGGAGGCAACTGAGAATACATTAACAATAAATTTAGTATGAAACGACCTGTGTTTTTTCTGTTTCTGTCCTTATCATTTGCCTGCATTAGCTGCGGGGCGCAAACTATCATCAGGTTTGATAACCAAAATATCAAATTTATGGGGCGCATAGCGCTTACAGATAGCGCTGCGCAGCTTACCTGGACGGCATCATCCGTACTGATAAACTTTAACGGAACATCAGCTAAGGCAACGTTAAAGGACAATACGGGGATGGACAGGGTAACGGTAGTAGTCGATGGCAGGGTAACCAATACCACCATTCAGCCTGCTATAAACCCAACAGAATATACGCTTGTAAGCGGACTGCCAAAGGGCAAACACCGGTTAGAACTGTTTAAACGGACGGAGTATGACATAGGCACCTTATCTTTTTATAGTTTTAATTTAGACGGGAAGATATTGCCGCCGCCAAATTTCGCGCATACGATGGAGTTTTACGGAAACTCTATAACGTGTGGGTATGCCATTGAGGATACTGCAGGCAAAGACAGGGGCACAGCCGAATTTGAGAACGGTTATAAAAGCTACGCTAATATTACCGCGCGACATTTTAACGCCTATTATCATTCCATATCAAAAAGCGGAATTGGAGTGGTTATCAGCTGGTTTAATTATGTAATGCCGGATATATATGACCGTGTGAACGCGAACGATTCTACCAAAAAGTGGAATTTTAAGAAGTATACGCCCCAACTGGTGGTGGTAAACCTGTTCCAAAACGACTCGTGGTTAGCGACGAATAAGGATCATCCGGAATTTAAAAGGTTATTTGGCACTGAGCCGCCTACACCAGCGTATATAATCGATCATTACCAAAAGTTTATAGCATCTATCCGCAGCAAATACCCCAAAGCAAAGATCATATGTGCCTTAGGTGCAATGGATGCCACCAAAACTGGTTCGGCCTGGCCGGGATATATCGAAAAGGCGGTAGCAGGCTTGCATGATAAAGCGATCTACACGCATTTTTTTCCTTATAAGAACACTCCGGGTCACCCGAGCGCCGCTGAGCAGCAGGCAATGGCCGATGACCTGATAGGGTTTATCGAAAAGACTTTTAAATGGTAATGGTGAATAGTGAGCGGTGAATGGTGAGTAGTTGGGATATCAACCTTCCACCATTCTCTACTCACCGTTTTATACTCAGCCCATCACTCCCCAACCTTTTGCTGATCCGGTAGTTCGTCGTAGCCGGCAACGTCTCCATCGGCATTAGTGCCCGAAGTATCCCCGTCGTTATCGGCGGTACCTTCCTGGTAGCTTTGCTGCGATTGGTTGCGGTTATCCGCTGTATCACTGTCATTTTCCTCGCCGTCCTTTGCGGGCCCCTCGTTTTCACTGTCAGATTGCCCGGTTGGTACAGCACCTGTAGATTCGGTATAATTTGACTGCCCTAACTGGTTGGGATCTTTAAAATTATTGTTCTCAGGATGTTCTTCAGATGGTTCGGTGCGCTTGAAATAGTCATTACTATATCCTGCGTTTTGCGATGGATTATTGCCATCGTCGCCCGAAGGGGTGTTGCTATTTTCGCCAAAGCGGTCGCCACCCGCGCCATTGGCTTCCATACCAGGTTCGTTGCCGGTTTTTTCTTCACTGCCAAACATAAAGGCGGTGCGGCGCAGGTCCTTTTCTTCCAGGTTATCGTCATCCTCTACGCGGTAAGCACGTGGTTTATCCTGTTCGTTATTATCATTATATGCTGTCATGATGTTATAAATTGATGTATATAATAAAGGTTTGAGATATTTAATTGTTTGAATAGATCTTACCGTTGCGTTCCTTTTCTTGCTTCGCGCACAAAAGTGTTTTATATATAGAATAGCGTTCACAAAACTCAAGGGTCACTAAAAAAGTATAAATAATTCATTATCAATATTTTAAAACTATTTAATGAACTTTTACCATAAATTATAGCGTTTTTATGAAAAATGTAATACATTGATTGTCAAGTGTTCACGGATGTTCACGGTGTTCACGTGCGCCGAACGTGAACACCGTGAATAAAGGCAAATCGTCGGAAAAAATATTATGCTTGCATAGTAATTTTACTGGCATGCGTCATGCAAAATGTCTAATTTTACCGCAACCAATTATAAAACATGAATAAAGTAGTGAGCGGAGCCGATGAGGCTATACGTGATATTGAAGACGGCATGACCCTGATGTTGGGTGGGTTTGGCATGTGCGGCCTGCCCGAGAAAAGTATATCAGCCCTTGTAAAAAAAGGGGTAAAAAACCTTACCTGTATATCTAACAACGCCGGTGTTGATGATTTTGGCATAGGTTTGCTGCTACATAAGCGCCAGGTAAAAAAAATGATATCATCGTATGTAGGCGAAAACGCGGAGTTTGAACGCCAGCTGTTAAGCGGCGAACTGGAGGTGGAACTGATACCGCAGGGAACTTTAGCTACCCGCTGCATGGCCGCCGGCTATGGTATGCCTGCCATTTTTACCCCGGCAGGCATAGGTACCGAAGTAGCCATTGGTAAAGAAGTACGTAATTTTAACGGCAAGGATTACCTGATGGAAATGGCTTTTGAAGCCGATTTTGCCATTGTTAAAGCGTGGAAAGGGGATAGGCTGGGTAACCTGGTTTACCGGTCAATGGCACGCAATTTTAACCCGGTAATGGCTATGGCCGGTAAGGTTACCATTGCCGAAGTTGAAGAGCTGGTTGAGCCCGGCGAACTTGACCCGGACAACATCCATACCCCGGGCATATACGTGCACCGTATTTTCCAGGGCGAGAATTACGAGAAAAGGATAGAACAAAGGACGGTGAGGAAACGCGAAATATAAAACCACACGTCATTGAGAGGGACGAAGCAATCTTTCGATAAAAAAACAGGCGATATGTAATTTGAAGATTACCGCGCTCTCGCGCTCAATGACGGGTAATATAAAAGATATGTTAGATAAAACAGGAATAGCAAAACGCATTGCCAAAGAGATAAAAGACGGGTTTTATGTAAACCTGGGAATAGGCATCCCCACACTGGTGGCCAATTATATACCCGATGATATGGACGTTATCCTGCAATCCGAAAACGGGCTGCTGGGTATGGGCCCGTTCCCGTTTGAAGGAGAAGAAGACGCCGATACCATCAACGCGGGTAAACAAACCATCACCATGTTGCCGGGCTCTGCCGTGTTTGATTCGGCCATGAGCTTTGGGATGATCCGGGCGAAAAAGGTAAACTTGACGATACTGGGAGCTATGGAGGTTTCAGAAAACGGCGACATTGCCAGTTGGAAGATCCCGGGCAAAATGGTGAAAGGTATGGGCGGCGCTATGGACCTGGTGGCATCGGCAGAGAACATCATTGTAGCCATGCAGCACGTAAATAAAGCAGGCGAATCGAAGCTGTTGCCGAGTTGCACTTTGCCGCTAACCGGCATCAACTGCGTAAAAAAAATAGTGACCGAACTGGCCGTGATGGATGTATTACCCGAGGGCGGCTTTAAATTACTGGAACGCGCGCCCGGTGTTACCATCGACGAGATCAAAGCGGCAACAGCGGGTAAACTGATCATTGAAGGCGAGATACCGGAGATGGTGATATGAGTACTACAACGCTTCGATTTTAGCGTAAATAGTTTTTCTATCCCTATCGGTTTTGGCCAGGCGCAAGGCCTGCAGCAGGTGATCTTTGGCTTTTAAAGCGTCGGTACCTTTGTACAATTCGCCAAGCAAGGTGTGGTAAAAATGGTTGTTTACAAGGCCGAGTTTCTCAGCCTCAGCAATTGCAACCGCATTGCCGTTAACCTTTGCCAGCGCGTAGGTGCGGTTCAGCGCGGCGATTGGCGAATACTCTATAGCTAACAAATGGTTATATAAATGCAAAATATTCTCCCATTTTTCAATGGTGTCGGTCTTAATGGTGTGCCAGTAGGCGATACCGGCTTCGATATGGTATTTAGACAAGCTGTCGCCCTGAGACGCTTTGTCGAGGTATAACGCACCGTTTTGTATCAGTTGTTTATCCCATAAATTTTCATCCTGGTCGTCGTATAAAATCACTTCGCCGTTTTTATCTATCCTTGCCTTAAACCTTGACGCCTGGAAACACATCAGCGCAAACAGAACGTTTACCTCGGGTTTATTGGTAAGCGGATAACTGATCAGCATTTTAACAAGCCGCATCGCTTCGTCGCACAGGTCTTTCCGAAGGATCTCATTATCGGTTTCAGAGTAGTACCCCTCATTAAATAACAGATATAACGTGGTAAGTACAGGCTGCAAGCGCGAATTAAGCTCATTTTTAGCGGGGAACTCCATTTTAACACCGCCTGTCCGCAGTTTTTCTTTCGCCCGGAAAAGTCTTTTATTGATCGTTTCTTTATTGGTCAAAAAAGCATGGGCTATCTCATCAATGCCAAAACCGCAAAGTATGCGTAAGGCAAGCCCAATCTGCCCTTCGGGTGGGATAGAAGGATTGCACACCGCAAAAAGCATTTGCAGCTGACTATCTGTTATGTTCCGGTCGGTCAGGTCTATTTCCATGACTTCTTGTACGGGTTGCTCAGTTTGTAGAGCCGGGCTTATCTTCTCGTTAAAGATCTGCTGACGGGCAAGTATATTTTTCGCTTTATTTTTGGCCACGGTGTATAACCATGCCTGCGGGTTGTCAGGAATGCCTTTATACGGCCATATATTTAATGCCGTGAGGAAGGTTTCACTCGTAATGTCCTCAGCTATGGTTATGTTCTGAAATCCGAATGATTTGCATAGTACGGCGGTTATCCGGCCAAATTCGGTTCTGAATAAATGCGGTATAAGCTCCTGTTGCTGCATTTGGAAACAGCCCCGCCAAATGGCGGGGCCTTAATTATTAAATATAGTTAATTTCCCTGATCTCGATCTTACCATCCAGCTCAAACACCGGCGAGCCTTCCATCAGCGCTACAGCAGCTTCGTATGATTCTGCCTTGATTATCGAATACCCACCGATAAATTCTTTTACTTCGGTATACGGTCCGTTTGTAACTACGTCGCCTTTGCTAACTACCCGGCCGGTAGGGGCTAAACGGTTACCCCGCTCAACAAGTGCATCATTCGCGGCCATGTTGCCGACCCAGTCCATATAACGTTGGGTCATGGCAGTTCTTTCGTCATCGGCCATGGTAGCCAAAAGGCTATAATCGGCACGATATATTAGCAGAAAATCTTTCATAATATTCAGTTTTTTTAATGTACGTTATCGTTTTTTGCTATTTTCCTTACTTCAACCGTATTGCCTTCGCCCTGCAAAACCGGGCAACCCTTTGCAAATTCAGCAGCCTCATCCGCTGTTTCGGCCTTTACAATTATGAAGCCGCCAATGGTTTCCTTGATATCCCCAAATGGGCCATTTGTTATCAGCTTGTTGTGGTCAACCACTCTGGCGTCGTCAAACGGCAGGCCCGTACCGCTTACAAATTTGTTTTGCGCCGCTATACTGCCTATCCAATCCATGGTTTGTTTCATCCAAACCTGCATTTGCTCAGGCGATGCTACTTTGGTACCGTCCTGATGCCTCATAATTAATGCATACTCATTCATTATCTTAAGTTTAATTTTTGTTTATAGTCCTATAACAAACGGCTTCCCGCAAATTGGACAATACTGCCAAAATTTACAGCACAAAGTGTAACGAAAGATACGAAGCTTTATATCTCAAACCTTTCAATATCTATTACCTTTACAAGCAATCTTATTATATTTACCTCCATGAACCACCTGATAGCCCCATCTATTTTATCTGCCGATTTTGCAAACCTGCAGCGCGATGTTGAAATGATCAATAACAGCGAAGCCGACTGGTTTCATGTGGATATTATGGACGGCATGTTTGTGCCGAATATTTCTTTTGGTTTCCCGGTTGTGAAGGCCACTAAACAGCACGCCACCAAGCCGCTTGATGTACACCTGATGATTGTTAACCCTGATCGATACCTGAAAGATTTTGCAGAAGCCGGCGCAGACAGCATTACCGTACATTACGAGGCCTGTACGCATTTGCACCGCACAGTACAGGCTATTAAACAATTGGGCTGCAGGGCGGGTGTAGCCATAAACCCTGCTACGCCAACCGGTATGCTTAAAGATATCATTGCCGATTTAGACCTGGTGCTGGTAATGTCTGTGAACCCCGGCTTTGGCGGACAAAAGTTTATTGAGCATACTTATACAAAAGTAGCCGAGGTTAAAGCGATGAGTGCAAACACCAACCCCAATATTTACATAGAGGTAGATGGTGGTGTGGGCAGTCAAAACATTGTTAAACTGATAGAAGCGGGTGCCAATGTTTTCGTTGCAGGCAATTCTGTGTTTTCGGCGGCCGACCAACGCGCTGCCATTGCGCAATTAAAGCGACCTTAATTATCAGGCGATAAATAACTATATCTTTCCCAAACAGGTTTTTACCCCTGCGCGGTCTCGAACTGCAATTGGCTTAAATAGCGGTATAGGCCATGCTCGTTGGCTATCAACTCCTGGTGGTTGCCGGTTTCGATGATATTACCTTTTTCCAGCACAATGATCTTATCGGCTTCGCGGATGGTTGATAAACGGTGCGCGATAATGATCGACGTGCGGCCTTTCATCAGCACCTCCAGCGCATCTTGTACCAAACGTTCTGATTCCGAATCGAGCGATGAGGTGGCTTCGTCCAGGATCAGTATGGCAGGATTTTTAAGGAGGGCACGGGCAATGGCTATACGCTGGCGCTGGCCACCTGATAGTTTTACACCCCGCTCACCAACAATGGTATTATATCCTTCGGGGAACGAGGTGATAAACTGGTCGGCGTTGGCTTTTTTGGCTGCCTCGATAATTTCGTCCTTACTTGCATCAAGTTTGCCATAAGCAATGTTCTCTAAGATAGTACCGCCAAACAGCAATACATCCTGCGGAACAATAGCCACCTGGTTACGGATATCGGTAAGGGCATACTCATCCGCATCCAACCCGTCAAAATATATACTCCCGCTTTGAGGATGGTAAAATTGTAATATCAACGCCGCCATGGTAGACTTACCCGAACCGCTTGGCCCTACAATAGCCACACGCTGCCCTGCATTTGCAGTAAATGAAACATCTTTCAAAACTGTCAGTTCTGAACGGGAAGGGTACGCAAACACTACATTGTTAAACGCCAGGTTACCGTGTAGCTTTTGTTTTACAACATTCTCGCTCGCGTTAATAGAAACATTTTCGCCCTTTTCGTCCAGTATCTCTAACACCCGTTCGCTGGCGCCAACCGCCTTTTGCAGGTTGGCATACAGATCGGGGAAACTGCCCATCGCAGCGCCTACAAATATCGAATACATGATAAACGTAGTAAGGTCGCCAAAGTACATCTCGTGGTTATGCACCAGCACCGAGCCATACCATATTACACCAACAAAAGTACCGAACAGGCAAAAAACGATGAACGAGGCAAATACTCCCCTGAACTTAGCCCCGCGAACGGCAATGTTCACCACGTCGCGCAGGATCTTGTTATACCGGTTTGCTTCAAAGGACTCGTTTACAAAGGCCTTTACATTGGCAATACCCTGTAGCGTTTCTTCAATGATCGTGTTCGATTCAGCAAGTTTATCCTGTGCCTGTCGTGACAGGTTACGTATAAAACGGCCAAATACAACCGCAAAAGCTATTAAAAAAGGTAAAATGGCCAATACCGCCAGCGTAAGCTTAATAGAAACGATAGCCAGCAACACCACGCTTCCTATCATGATCACCAACTGCCTTACCATTTCGGCGATGGTGGTGGTTAGGGTATCCTGAATTTGCGAAAGATCGGCAGAAATGCGACTATTCAGTTCGCCAACCCTGCGGTTAGCAAAAAAGTTCATGGGGAGGGTGATCAGCTTAAAGTATGTATAGCGCCTTATATCCGCCAACGATTTTTCGGCTACCTGCACAAACCAAACTATCCTGAAAAATGATATAAACGCCTGCCCGAATAACAGCACCATACCAAAAACCCCAATCATGGTAATACTGTGTGGTAAAAATGCGTATTTATATTTGTCCTGCGCGGCATCTATTAAGGCGCCCAATATGGCGGGGAAGGCCAGTCCAACCAGGCTCGAAATAAACAGGAATAGTAACCCGGCGATAAATTTGCCCCGGTACGGCTTTAGGTAAGTAAGCAGCCTGGCTACCTTTTGTAAACTTTGTGAATTTATTTTTGCTTTTGGTAATTCTGCTTCCGCTTTACTGCTGCTGTTTAACCGTCCTCGTGCCATCTATGCGTTTATATTATCAACTCACAAAACTAAGGGTTAAATGCTTTTATTTAATGTTGAGTTGTAAAATTGACGTTAGGATGTGTAATTTTTTGCACGTATAAACTTAATCCTTTACGTATTTGATAAAACTGCGTAACATTGCATGCGCAGAGACGCAAAGTATTGCGTCTTTACAAGGAAATGAGGTGTCAGCTTATCAATTACTACGTTTTCTTTTTAAGATCAGTAAAACGATGACTGACACAATTAAAATTGCGATAGCAATTATATAAAGTTTCTGCCGGCTCTGATAATCTTCATTTTGTTTGGCCATCTGCGTTTTCAACGCCTCGTTCTGCGTACGAAAACTGTTAATGGTTTTCATATAGGCAATGCGTTCCTTTTCAACCTCCCGGGCGGTGTTTTCTATTTGTTTCTTTTGAAAAGCAGTGTAGTTTAGCTGATTGGTACGATAATCGAAAAGCTTTTTCAACTCAATAAATATCTCGTCGTCGGTATCAACGATATCCATCAGTATCTGGTTGCTCCGCCTGATGTCGTTCTTGGTTTGCATATGAAATATGCCGCTGCGTTTGGTAAGGCTGGTATCATACTGGCCAAACTTTAACCTGCGCGCGGCAAGCATAGCATTTATTTTAGCGCGCTGCCTGCTATAAGCTACCGAATCTGTTTTTACCTGCGCAAAGGCACCCGCGCCAAAAAGCACGATAAACATTAAAAGAAATAAATGTTTCATTGTCCCCCTGGGTTTACTGAAAATCAATAATTACACTATCGCCAAGGTTTAGGCCTAAAAGTCCGCTGGCATTGCCTTTGTTGATGGCAATCTCCAGGTGATCGCTGATCCCGAACAAACAAAGCTTTTCGCCTTCGGGTACTTCGTTATAATGCCAGCTAAGCTGGTTTATGGTTTCGTTGCGTTTAAAGTATAATACAAACCGGCGGCCCTGCTGCACACGGTTAAAAAACTCCTTGGTGATGTTGGTTATCACGTTCTGGAACGCATCGATATAAATCACCGCGCCTTTGATCAGGTTCTTTTCTATAACGGGGTGCAGGTTCATTTTATTTTCAACGCTGGTTACCGGCAGGCCTATCTGGTTAAGCGTGCCGCCGTTGGCCAGGTGGCAGGCTGCTTTTACAAAAATATCTGCCAGCGGGAAGTGCAGGAACTTCAGGTCTTGCATGATATTTATTTCCACAATTTCTTCCGGCTCCTGGTCAAACATCAGCGAAAATATACCATTATCGGCCCCAACAAAATAGTGGTTTTTATACCTGATTGCCAGGTAGCGGGTTTGCGTATTGTACACAGTATCAATGCCTATCAGGTGAACGGTGTCATCCGGAAAATAGTAGAAACTGTTCTTCAAGATAAAGGCTGCCTGCTGCACATTAAAGGCCGCAACATTGTTAGTAATATCAACAATATTTACTGTTGGCAGCAATTTATAAATACTACCTTTAAGGGCAGCCTGATAAATATCTTTATCGCCCAGATCAGTAGTTAAAGTTATAATTGCCATTAATTTTGTAAATATTTATTGCTAATCTTGTAAAGCATTTAAAGGTGCAAATATTCAATTTTTAATTCATAAAAATTCGCAAACTGACAAAAATCAATTCCTATTGAACGAGCTAAAGTTATCAATTGAGCAAATAAACCCCGCAGTTTTATGGGGACCGAATAACGATCATTTCGAGATCATCAAAAAGCAATTCCCTAAGCTTAAAATAGTTGCACGAGGCAGCGAAGTGAAAGTTTTGGGCGACGAACAGGAGTTAAGCACCTTTCGCGAAAAGTTCGACCTGCTGGTGCAGCATGTAGAAAAATTTGAGGGCTTAACCGCAATTGAAGTAGAGCGCATTTTAGGCGCCAGGGCATCGTCGTCAACCACGGCTGATGGTGAAAGCACTGCCGATAAATTTGCCAGCGGCGAGGTACTGGTATTTGGCCCTAACGGCATTATGGTTAAGGCGCGTACGCCAAACCAGCGCCGCATGGTTGACAGCCTGGCTAAAAGCGATATACTTTTTGCTATTGGGCCGGCCGGTACCGGTAAAACCTACACTGCTGTTGCACTGGCCGTAAGGGCGTTAAAAAACAAAGAGATAAAACGTATTATACTTACCCGCCCTGCGGTGGAGGCAGGGGAGAACCTGGGCTTTTTACCGGGCGACCTGAAAGAAAAGATAGACCCATATTTGCGCCCTTTATATGATGCGCTGGACGATATGATACCCGCAGAAAAGCTAAAGCTTTACCTGGAAAACCGCACCATTGAGATAGCCCCGCTGGCGTTTATGCGCGGCCGTACGCTTGATAATTGCTTTGTGATATTAGATGAGGCGCAGAACGCTACAGATATGCAGCTGAAGATGTTCTTGACGCGTATGGGTCCATCGGCTAAGTTTATTGTTACCGGGGATGTTACGCAGATAGATCTGCCAAAGAAACAGCAATCGGGTTTATACACCGCGCTGCGCATATTAACTGATATAAAAGGTATAGATATTGTTTACCTGAGCGGCGAAGACGTAGTGCGCCATAAATTGGTTAAACGCATTTTAGAAGCTTACGGGGATATACAATAGAGATTTGAGATATCAGATGTGAGATTTGAGATAATAATCTCGCATCAAAAAACAAGAATTTGGTGTGAGTATGATGTTGAGCTTGTCTCAAATCTCATATCTCACATCTCCTATCTAATTCCACACATGAACGCAATAAAAGAAACACATTTTAATTTTGAAAGGCAAACCAACTATTACAAGGGTAAGGTTAGGGATGTATATACCATAGATAATAAATACCTGGCCATGGTGGTTACTGACCGCATATCAGCCTTTGATGTGGTACTGCCCGAGGCCATCCCTTACAAGGGACAGGTGCTTAACCAGATAGCGGCAAAGTTTTTACAGGCCACAGCCGATATTTTACCAAACTGGGTGATCAGCGTGCCAGACCCGAGTGTTACCATTGGCCGTATCTGCGAGCCGTTTAAGGTAGAGATGGTGATACGCGGCTACCTGGCCGGACACGCGGCGCGTGAGTATGCGCTGGGAAAACGTCAGGTTTGCGGTGTTTCCCTGCCCGAAGGTTTAAAAGAAAACGATATACTGCCCGAGCCTATCATCACCCCAACCACCAAAGCATCGGTAGGGCATGACGAGGATATATCGCGTGAAGAAATACTGGATAAAGGCATTGTGAGCGAAGCCGATTATGTACAACTGGAAAATTACACCCGCCGGCTATTTGAACGCGGTACCGAAATTGCCGCTAAACAAGGCCTTATACTGGTTGATACCAAATACGAATTTGGCAAGGCAGGCGACACTATTTACCTGATAGACGAGATACATACACCCGATTCGTCCAGGTACTTTTACAGCGAAGGGTACGCGCAACGTCAGCAAAATGGCGAGCCGCAAAAACAACTTTCGAAAGAGTTTGTTAGAAAATGGCTTATCGAAAACGGCTTTCAGGGCAGGGATGGCCAAAAGGTTCCGGAGATGACAAAAGAAATTGTACAATCGATTTCTGAAAGGTATATCGAACTGTATGAGCAAATTACGGGCGAAACTTTTATTAAACCGGAACAAATAAACGTATTAGATCGTGTGGAAAACGCCATAAAGGAAGCTTTAGCCGCTTTATAGTGCTTTATTTAAACACAAATTAATTATATCTTAGCTTTTTAATTACAACAAAATGAAATTTACGGTTGACAAGCACGAGAAATATATTCTGATAAAGCTTAACGAATCAAAATTAAACTCACTGGTTACGCCCCAGCTAAAATCAGAATTGATACTGATCAATACCGAAGGGCAGCGTAATATTATCCTCGACCTTTCGCAAGTGAAGTTTGCTGATTCATCGGGCTTAAGCAGTTTACTGGTGGGGCATCGCTTATGTAAAAATGCAGCCGGTACGTTTATTTTATGCGGATTGAACGACGCTGTTTCGCGTTTGGTTACCATATCACAGCTGGATAATGTACTTTCTATTGTTCCGACATGCGAAGAAGGTATCGACCTGATTTTTATGGAAGAAATTGAAAGGGAATTAAAGAAAGAAGTTAGATAATAATCCGTTATAATCCCCCGGTATGAAATTTGAGGTTACAATACTGGGCAGCAGCTCTGCAACTCCTATTTTTAACAGGAACCCCACAGCGCAGGTACTCAATATAAACGAGAAACTTTATCTGGTTGACTGCGCTGAGGGTACCCAGCAGCAAATGCTGAGGTTTGATGTTAAAGCCAGCCGTATCGATTATATTTTTATCAGTCACCTGCATGGCGACCATTACCTGGGGCTGGTGGGCCTGCTATCGTCAATGCACCTTAACGGCCGCAAAAAGGCCCTGAAAATATTTTGCCCGCCGCCTTTAAAGGAAATAATAGACCTACAACTAAAATATTCTGAAACTACTTTGAACTATCCGGTTGAGTTTGTTTTTACAGACGCAGCCACAAAAGGGGTGATCTTAGAAAACCAGGACATTTTTGTAGAGACCATACCGCTAGACCACCGCATACCCTGTACGGGTTTTTTATTTAGACAAAAAAAACGGTTAAAAAAACTGATAAAAGAGCGGGTAGAAGAGCTGCAAATACCGATACCATATTATGCAGCGTTAAAAAAAGGTAATGACTACCAATCGCCTGATGGTACGGTTTACCAGAACAATACCCTCACGATGGAACCGCCCGAACCAAAATCGTACGCCTATATATCAGACACTCTGTACAGCGACAAGTACCTGGCGTATATAACGCCGGTTACAATGCTTTACCACGAGGCCACCTTTTTAAATGATATGCTTGACCGGGCTAATCAAACGCACCATACCACTGCGTTACAGGCCGGCGAAGCGGCTATAAAAGTAAAAGCCGAAAAGTTGATCATCGGCCATTTTTCGGCGCGTTACAAAACGTTGAATGAGTTGTTAGAAGAAGCCCAAAGCGTTTTCCCCAACACAGAACTCGCCGTAGAAGGCAAGACGTTTGTTATCAGTGAATAGAGATTAAAGGTTGGAGATTAATTCCTTTTCAATTTTAATTAATTAACAGTGCTGAAAAAATTTTTAAAAAAAAAAGAGACCAGTATTTAAACTGATCTCTACTCTTTTTATCTCTAAACTCTACTACAAATCAATCTCCCTTTTTACCAAATACCGAGAAGTGTACGTAGCGGCTTGGGTGGGCTTTGATATCAATAAACAAGTTATTTAAATTGCTTGATGCCGAGTTAAGGTTATCGTACATTTTGGTATCGTTCATCAGCAGGCCAAGCGAACCCTGTGTGCTGTTTATTTTGGCCATAGTTGCCTGCAGATCGGCAACCGCTTTATTGGCATTGTCTAACGTACCCTTAATGTTTGAGTTAGCCAGATCGGTACTAAACCGTTCAAAATTGTTTGATATACCGGTTAAATGCGCGCTGCTGTTTTTTAAATTACCCGATGCTGCCTCTGCGTTAGCCATAATGCCATTGATGTGGCTGGTTTGCGCGCCTACAATGGCATCTATCTTTTTGGTCGTGCCTTCTAAAGTTTGTAACGAGTTCGCAATGCTGGCAAAGCTCCTGTCCACGTTTTTCTGGAAGGTGGGGTTCATTATTTTATTAATCGCGCCCAAGGCAGAATCTACCTTTGAAATAAGCACTTCAGCTTTTTTTTGAATAGGCTGCAGGCTTTCGGCCAGGCTGCCCTGTATATCCGCCCGCAGGGTATCGCGGTCTTCGGCATACTTGTTACTATTGCCCAGCTCAAAAACTATAGCCTTGCCGCCCAAAAGGTCGGTGCTTTGCAGTTTGGCCAGGGTGTTATCCGGTATATCGTATTTATCGTCTACCTTAAATTCAACAGTAGTACGGCCATCAGCATGCAGTTCCATTTTTGATACCCGCCCGATCTGAAAGCCATTTACCAAAACAGGTTTTGATACGGTTAAGCCCTCAACGCTGCGGTAAACGGCATAAAATTTATTAGATCCCGAAAAAACATCGTTACCTTTTAAAAAGCTGTATCCTAATATTAAAACGGTTAATGCTACGGCGGTAAGGGCTCCGATCTTGGTTTCGTTAGATATTTTCATAGATAGTGGTGTAGATGAAGGGCATAAGCGTAACTATTGCGCTAATTGTTCAACGTCTGTTTTATAAGTTTTTATAGCCCGTACTATTGAATTTACGATTTCATTTTGCCCCGCTTCCGAATTTAGGTACTCTTCGTCGTCGGGGTTGTTAATGTAACCGGTCTCCACCAGTACTGATGGCATAGCGGCATGGCACAGTACATATATCCCTTGTTCTCTTAGGCCTTCGCTGCGCCTGCCGTCAGTGTCAACAAACTCTGTGCTAATTAAGTTTGCGATTTTTACACTTTGTTTCCGGAATTTGCGCATATAAGCGTCGGTGAGGATAATAACCACCGGGTCGTTGGGGTCTAATCCATCGCCGTTCAGGTCCGAATCATCTTCTATTTTATTGTTCTTGATGGCATTTTGTTCTTCGCGCGAGCGGTGCAAGCCGTAAACCAGCATTAAGGCGCCTTTCCCGGACCGGTCAGGCACACGAACGGATTTGTAAACCGCCCTGCCGCGCCGCGTACCAACACGCTGGCGTACTACCCTGTCTGCCAACGAATTGCAATGTATTGAGATGAACAGGTTCCCCTTATTCTCGTTTGCTATCTGCGCCCGCCTTTCAAATGATACATCGTCCTCGGTTGTGCGTGTCAAAACAGCATTTACCCCGTCCAGATCTTTTTCAATAGCCTTTTGCAATTTTAGTGCAATAGCAAGCGTTACATTTCTTTCAGACGAAAATGAGCCGCTGGCGCCGCGGGAATAATGGCCCGGGGGGGCGTTGTCGGGTTTTACACCATGCCCGGCGTCGATAATAATGGTGCGCAGCTTAAAACTATTATTTACAAGCGTGTCGTTTTTTGGATGATCTACTGATGTAAACGAAAACAATGAAAAGCAAACTATTATTGCACCAACACCACAAATCGCTCTTTTCAATCTGTTCAATATTTTATTTTTCATTATGTTTGAACGCTGTTAACTGTACCTGCAAAAATACTATTCATAATCAATTTTGAAATTAGTTAGGCCTTTTTTTCTACTTGCATTTATACTAATGGTTAACGTAATGGCCTCTGCAAAAAAAGGCTATCATTACCTAACTGTTAAAGATACTATTATAAAACTTGATTCTGTTAGGGACAAGAAACTGTTTAAAGTTACCTCTCCGCAAAAAGTAAACGCCAACAAAAACAAAGCCCAAAGCTTTAACGCTCCAAATCCTACTTCAGTACTTAACACCAGGCAAGATACCACACCAACGGCCGGCGGCCTTAAATCTGTTGTAAAGGCTACAGCCGAAGACTCGTCGTTTGTTGATAACGATCATAAGATGAAGTATCTGTACGGTAAGGCGCGGGTAACCTATGAAGATTTTGAGTTGGATGCCGAGTATATACGTGTTGACGAGAACAAACATGAGATATTTGCCCGCGGCGCCATCGACCCTAAAACAAGGCGTTATATTGGTCGCCCCTTAACCAAATCAGGGCAGGAAAAACCCGTTGCGTCCGATTCGTTGGTATTTAACTACACTACCAAAAAAGTTAAAATATGGAACCCTGCATCTGAGCAGGAAGGTAACTATATATCGGGCGGGTTGGCCAAAAGGATAAACGAGAATGAGGTGGCTTACCGCAATGTGATATTCAGCACCTGCGACCTGCCTTATCCCGATACGCACTTCGGTATCGTAATTACGAAGGGGATAGGCCAAAAAAACCGCATCATATCCGGGCCTGCTTATTTAGAGATTGCAGGCGTGCCTTTGCCGCTTGGCATACCGTTCGGTTTTTTTCCGAAGCCCGACTCACGTACCTCGGGGGTGATATTGCCAACCTTCGGCGAGGATCAAAAACTCGGCTTTTACCTGCGTAACCTGGGTTACTACGTGGGTATTAACGATAATATTGATGTTACCTTCATGTCCAGCTTATATTCAAAAGGATCGTACGAGTTAAGCGCTAATTCGCGTTATTTAAAACGTTATAAGTACGGTGGTAACCTAACCTTAAGCTACGGCTCGCACAACTATGGCCTGGCCGGTGACCCTGCCGTAAAAGATTTTAATGTGGCCTGGACGCACTCACAGGACCCTAGCGCAAATCCCGGTACAACATTCAGCGCATCTGTAAACGCGGGTACATCAAGCTTTTACCGCAACAGCCCGGGCCAGAACAACTACGATCTGTCACGACTCACTCAAAATAACTTACGATCAAGTATATCGTATGGAAGGACCTGGGTGGGTACACCGTTTAATCTTAACGTAAGTTTGGGCCACAGCCAGGACCTTACCCAAAAAACAGTAACGCTTGAGCTGCCTACCTTTAGCTTCAACATGTCTACCTTAAGCCCGTTTGATTCAAAAGACCGGGTGGGCGAACAAAAATGGTATCAGCGCATAACCGTTGGTTATAGCCTGGTAGGTACAAATAAACTCAATAACATACCCGAGGCGGAACTATTTAAATCGAATACACTTTCCAAGCGGCTGCAAAGCGGTTTGCAGCACCAGATACCTGTTGCCTTTAATGCTACCGTGTTAAAATACTTTCAATTTAATACCGGTGTTAATTACACCGAGCGGTGGTATCTGCAAAGTATCCGTAAGAGATTTGACCGGGGATCGAGAGACGCGATAATTGATACCGTTGCAGGCTTTGCCCGTGCAGGCGAGTACAGCTTTAACGCAGGCTTTTCTACAAAACTATATGGTACCATACCGTTTAAAAAGGGGAATATAACAGCCATCAGGCATGTATCAACGCCATCTATCAGCTTTAATTACCGCCCCGACTTTGGCGACCCTAGCTATGGCTATTATCGCACGGCGGTAAGCGCGGCAACGGTTCCTTATCCTTATTACGCGCAGCGATACTCTATTTTCGAGCAGTCGGTTTATGGTGGCCCGTCGCCGGGTAAACAGGCCGGTATAGGCTTTTCGCTCGATAATACCATCGAGGCAAAAGTTAGGCCCAAAAGCACAGATACATCGGGTGTGGCCCGTAAGATCCCTATTTTGCAGGGTTTAACTTTTTCTACCTTTTATAATTTCGCCGCCGACTCTTTAAAACTATCAAACATTAATTTTTCGGGGCATACCTCTGTATTAAATGAAAAGGTAAACATCAATTTCAGCGGTTCATTTGACCCGTACTACACCCAGGTGCGCGATTCTATTACCAACGGCCGGCTACAAAACTATATCAGGCGCGTTAACCGCTTTAGCTGGCAGCAAGGTAAATTTCCGCTGCTGCAATCGTTTAGTTTTTCGGCAAGCGGCAGCTTAAACCCTGCAACCTTCCACCCAAAAGCTACGGTGCCGGTGGGCAACACCCTGCAAACTATGGACCCCAACCAGGCCCAAAGGCTCGCCATGATAAACAGCGACCCAGGGGCATATATCGATTTTAATATCCCCTGGAATATATCGTTAAACTACAGTTTTAATTACAATAACAACATTATCAATACATCATCCAGCAATACCATAATGCTAAGCGGGGATGTAAGCCTGACCGATAAGTGGAAGATACAATACAACACCAACTACGACCTTAAACTGGGTAAGCTGTCTGATGCTACATCGTTTGCCATATACCGCGACCTGCATTGCTGGGACCTCTCAATCCAGTGGTTGCCATTTGGTTTTTATAAATCCTACAATGTTACGTTAAAGGTCAAGGCATCGATATTACAGGATCTGAAATTGAGCAAACGCAGCGATTACACAAACAACGCAGGCTTTTATTAGTAGTATTGATATGCTGGCAGAAATTATAACTATTGGTGACGAAATTTTAATAGGGCAGATAGTAGATACTAACTCTGCCTGGATGGCGCAGAAGCTTAACGCCGAAGGAATAAGAGTGAAACAGATATCGTCGGTATCTGACGACCGGGAGCATATCCTTAACGCACTGGCCGAAGCGGCCAATCGGGCCGATATCATTTTTATAACGGGCGGCCTGGGCCCCACTAAAGATGATATTACCAAACAAACACTTGCAGAATATTTTAACGTAAAGCTTGTGCTAAATACTGAAGCTTTAAATAATGTGCAGCAGATATTTAAGCGTTATAACAGGCCGCTGCTTGAAGTGAACCGTAAACAGGCGGAAGTTCCGGAAAATTGCGAGATAATTCTGAACAGCAATGGCACTGCGCCCGGGATGTGGTTTAATGTGGATGGTAAGCTATATGTTTCGATGCCCGGGGTGCCGTTTGAAATGATGTACATGATGGAGGATGCGGTAATACCAAAATTGAAACAGCTGCTAAACCTCCCGGTTATTATCCACAAAACTATATTGACCGCAGGCGAAGGTGAATCGTTCCTGGCCGAAAAGATAGCCGATATTGAGAACGACCTGCCCGGCAACATCAAGCTTGCTTATTTACCAAAAATGGGCCAGGTGCGTTTAAGGCTAAGCGCTTACAGCAATGGCGGCGCTTCGCTTTCAGATCAGTTAGAAGAATTTGCCGCCCGTATTGTTGAAAGGGTAGGCCCTAATGTGGTAGCGCTTGAGGATATCCCGCTTGAAAAGGTTGTACTAAATTATATGACCGATAACCACCTTACACTATCGGCAGCCGAAAGTTGTACCGGCGGGTATCTTTCACACCTGATCACGCAGCATGCGGGTTCGTCGCAGGTTTTTCTGGGTAGTGCGGTAACGTATTCTAACGATCTGAAGGAAAATATTTTAGGTGTTAAAAACGAAACCTTGTACCAGTTTGGAGCTGTTAGCCGCGAAACCGTAACTGAGATGGTTGCTGGCGCGCTACGCGAATTTAAGTCGGATTACGCTGTGGCCATTACCGGGATAGCCGGTCCCGGCGGGGGCACGGCAGAGAAACCCGTGGGCACCGTATGGATTGCGGTGGCAAATACAAATAAAACAGTTGTAAAGAAATTCACATTTGGTAATAAACGCCCCCAAAACATCGAAAGGAGTGCCATGGCTGCCTTTTTTATGTTGATTACTTTACTAAAAGAAACATAAATGTGACACAGTAATTGTATAATTTTGACCAACGAACTATAGTTTTGCGTATGGCCAAATACCAATTATTACTGCCAAAGATGGGTGAGAGTGTTGCGGAAGCAACCATAATTAAATGGAATAAAAAACCAGGCGATTATATTGAAGCAGATGAGGCAGTTATAGAAATTGCGACTGACAAGGTCGATTCTGAAGTTCCTTCGCCGGTGTCGGGAAAATTAGTTGAACAGCTTTGTAAAGAAGATGAAGTAGTACAGGTAGGCTCTGTAATTGCCGTTATTGAAACCGATGAGCCGGGCGGTAGCAACGAACCACAGGCCACTTCCGAACCAACACCTGCACCGCAATCTGTAACAGAGCAAGCACCACAATTTGTGGCCCAAACAAGCCCTCAGCCTGCCGAACAAGCCGCACCTGTTGCCGATATACCAGGCATCAATCAAATTGAAGAGAGAGAAAGCCCACCTATTGACGGCGTTAAATACGAGAACCGATTTTACTCGCCATTAGTTAAAAATATAGCCAGCCAGGAAGGTATTGGTAATAACGAGCTTGACCAGATACCTGGTACCGGCGCCGAGGGCCGTTTAACCAAAGACGACCTGCTGGAGTATATCCAGAAACGCGGCTCCAAAGAGGCGGCACCACAAAGTTTTGCTGCAACACGACAGCCTGAAGTTGCAAAATCAACGGAACAACCGGCAGCGGCTTATACCGCACCGCAGCCAGCACCTTCACCCGCTTCCAAGGCTCCACAGTTTGAACCTGGGCAACAAACAGGTCAACCGGCTGCCGAAATGCCAAAGGCGGCGCCACAACCTGCCGCTACATCCGTTTCGGGCGGGCATGAAATTATTGAAATGGACCGCATGCGTAAGCTGATTGCAGAGCATATGGTTTACAGTAAGCACACGTCGCCGCATGTAACTTCGTTTGTGGAAGCCGATGTGACCGAATTGGTAAACTGGCGCGAGAGAATTAAAAACGCGTTCGAGAAACGCGAGGGCGAGAAAATTACCTTTACACCTATATTTATAGAGGCGGTTGTAAAAGCTATTAAAGATTTTCCGCTGATAAACATATCGGTGAACGGAACCCAGATCATCAGGAAAAAGGATATTAACATTAGCATGGCTACTGCTTTGCCAAGCGGAAACCTGATTGTACCGGTTATTAAAAAGGCAGACGAGCTGAGCCTTATTGGTATTACGAAGACTGTTAATGATTTAGCTAACCGTGCCCGTAACAACAAACTGCAGCCCGACGATGTAAGGGACGGTACGTTCACCATTACCAATGTAGGCTCGTTTGGCAATGTAATGGGCACGCCGATTATTAACCAGCCCCAGGTAGCCATATTGGCGGTTGGGGCAATTAAAAAGAAACCGGCCGTTATAGAAACGCCAAAAGGTGATGCGATAGCCATCAGGCATATGATGTTCCTGTCGTTATCTTACGACCATCGCGTAGTAGATGGTGCCCTGGGCGGACAATTTGTGAGCAGGGTAGCCCATTACCTTGAAAATTGGGACACTAACAGGAGTTTATAGTTACAGGAATATATAGTTAATTTAATTTGTGAGTTTATACAAAAGCAAAGGCTTCCATAACCGGAAGCCTTTTGTTTTACGCTTTGTTTTCCAAGTTGTCAATCTTTAAAACGCCCGCTTTTTTGCTGAAATCACGGGTGAGCATCTCATATACGATCTTAAACCATATTAATAAGCAGGGAAGGGCTATCAGGGCATAGGGTATCACGTAGTTTACCCGCAGGTATCGCGGGAAAAGATCTGAAGGCGAAAAGTTGGTAAGCACCAGGGCGAATATCATCAGGAACCGTTCGTAGCCGGTAATTGGCCTGTCTAAGATCACATACCATATACTTACCCCGATAAAGGCGATCACATAGGTTGGTGGCTCGCTACTGGTGCTGAATATGATGGTAAATATCAATACAGATGCCAGCAATAATAATTGGTAATTAAGATTTCGCCAGTATTTTATGCGCAACATAGATGCACCGAAAACCAGTATGGCCGGCACCAATATCAACAAGTTCGAAAGGTTTTTCACCAGGAATATTTTAGTTATCATACCCATAACACTTACGTTACCCCTGGTAGAAGTAAGATTTGCTGCGTTTTTTGCCAGCAGATCGGGATACCAGTCGCGATAGGTTTGGATAATATAAGCCGGAGACGACACCAGCATGGGCAATGCAAATAACACTACCGACCAAAACGCCAGGCTTAAAATAAATTTCACTTTGTTGTCCGAAAAGAAGAAGAACGCCAGCCCTACAATGCCGTATAACTTTATAGCGGTACCTAAAATAATCATGAGCGCGGCCCAGAAATCCTGCTTTTTCCTGATAAAAATAAAGCTGAATATTACCAGCGCCGTAATCAGCGGATTTACTTGCACATTACCCGATGAACCCATTATACTGTTAACATTAAGCAGCAAAATCACAAACTTTTGCGAGTTGTTAAGGGGCAATTGCATTACGGCATAATACAATATAAAGGCCAGGAACATCGCCCAGATTATTACACCAGCCTGGTTAGGCAAAACCGCAAACGGCGCAATCACCAAACCAAACACCGGCCCGTAGTGGTTAAGGTCGAAATAGTACTGCGGCTCGGGGCCAAACAGCGTGTGCTGGTTTATAAGGTTTAAAAAGTTGTGTTTGTAAATGATGTAATTATTATGCGTGGTTAATTTGTTTGAAGGGTGCAGAACAATATCTTTTGCTACCGCGAAAAAGCTGAGTCCGAACCAAAGCGACAGAATAAAGGTCTTGTTGAATAGAATATTTTTTAGTTTTTGCATACAGGTGGCTACAGGTTGCAATAATACGTAAAGGCTGCTATATCCAAAACAAGCCAACGCAAACAAAAAAAAGAGCGCACATGATTGTACGCTCTTTCTAAAGGCAGGGGTATATAATTAAATTACAGCTTCGTACCTTTTTTCAGCGGCCAGGCTAACGCCGGTTAATTGATCGGCAAAAGCAACAAATGCTTTACTATCCGCTATAAGCTGTTGGTTGTCAATTAGTTTTTGCAGGTTTATTTTACCAATTACGAATTTATAGCTGCCCGAGTAAAAGCGCTCGTGAATGTGTTCAAACTCCAGCGCTTCTACAAGCGCTTCGTCCTCGTAACGCAGGTAAATATTTACCTCTACGTTGTTAGTGAACTGCAGGTAGTTATCGGCTTTGGCCTTTTTGTATTCGTACTGGTAATTATAACGCAGCGCGGCTATATCAGACAGTACTGCCGAGCCGGTAGGATGGCCGCCCGCTCCTTTACCAAAAAAGAATTGCTGATCGGCAAAAGCTGCTTGTACGGTTACACCGTTATATTCATATTCTACGTTGTATAAAAATTCAGTTTCATTTACAAATTTTGGCATTACAAACAGGGTTACATGCCTGTCGTCGAGTTCTTTTGCAACAGGTACCAGCTTTATCTTCAGCTTTTTCTCTCGTGCGTATTGCAGATCGTTTGGCGCAAGGTTTTGTATGCCGATGTTAAGCACCTGTACCGGGTCTATCACCACGCCATAAGCATGCGCCGCGGCAATAATAAGTTTATACTTGGCATCGTACCCGCCAACATCCATAGTAGGGTCGGTTTCGGCAAAACCAAGATCCTGGGCCTGTTTAAGGGCTGTATCATAATCAAGGTTCTCTAAATAACCTTTTGAAAGGATATAATTGGATGACCCGTTAAATATACCGCTAATGGAATGCAGCAATTCGTTATCGTAATATTCCTCCAGGTTGCGGATGATAGGAATACTGCCGCAAACCGCGCCTTCATAAAGCAGCGAAGTGCCATACTGGTGCTGCAGCGCTATCAATTCGTCAAGGTACGTGGCGATCATTTTTTTACTGGCCGATACCACATTTTTACCCGAGCTTAAGGCCCGCGATACGATCTCGAACGCGGCCTCGGTATCGTTTATAAGTTCAACCACCGTATTGATCTCGGGATTGTTTAATATCTCGTACCTGTCTGTGGTGAATAATTCTTTCGGCAACGACCGTTCCTTTTCGGGATTTTTTATCGCGATCTTGACAATCTCCAGGTTAAGGTTCTTGGTTTTGATGATATCGTACAATCCCTGGCCTACAACGCCAAATCCGAACAGGCCTATATTTAATTTCTTACTCATTAAGCGATTTTTTGTAGTTCAATAATTTTTCCTTTTACATCTGTTTTAAAAAACGACGTGATGATATTTGTAAGGTCTTCTGTTTCAATTAAAAAGCCATCGTGCCCGTAAAACGAATCCAGTTCGGCAAAGGCCGATTTTGGAATATGCCTGAACAGGTACTGTTGTTCCTCTATAGGGAACAACACATCAGATTTGATACCGATAATCAGCGTGCGTGCCTTGATCAGGCTAAGCGCTTTATCTATGCCATGCCTGCCACGGCCAACATTGTGCGAGTCCATCGCTTTTGACAGGTACCAGTAGCTGTAAGCATTAAAGCGGTTCACCAGCTTTTGCCCCTGGTAGTTCTGATAGGTTGATGCTTTAAAATTATCGGTAACGGTATCGCTATCTTCCTGTTGAGTGATAGCATAGGTTTTATAGCTGCGATAGGATAGTAGTGCAATGCTTCGCGCGGCCTTTAACCCTTTACTGCCGCCGTCAGGCGATCCGGCGTAAAAGGTACGATCGGCACTAATGGCCAGGCGTTGCGACTCGTTAAAGGCAATACCCCAGGGTGAGTGGAGTGCATTGGTTGCTATCAGTATCAGGTTTTTAATACGTTCGGGCTCAATTATGCTCCACTCGATAGCCTGCTGGCCGCCTAATGATCCGCCCAATAGTATTTCGATATGCTCAATTTCCAGATGGTCTGCAAGTATCTTATGCGCCTTAACAATGTCCCTGATCGTAAACTCCGGGAATGCCAGGTAATAAGGCTGCCCTGTAGCGGGGTTAATACTTAACGGATTAACGGTGCCATAAGGCGATCCCAAAACATTGGCGCAAACAATAAAATGATCCTCGGGATTAAAGTGGTCATTGGGGCCGAAAAGGCCTTTCCACCAGTCAAAAACATCGGAATTTGCAGTGAGGGCATGGCATACCCACACTACATTATCCCGGTTTTTATTGAGGTTTCCATAGGTATTAAAGCCGATCTCAAGTCCCTGTAGCTTCTGGCCGGATTCCAGTTCAAACGTTCCGGTATAGGTAAAACTTTGTGTGCTCATTTGTTACTTTCGTTATTTCGGGAGCAGTTGCCTGAACAACCGCTCCCTGATAACATCACTTAAAAAACTAAAAAAAACTAAAAAATTCTTGAAAAAATTAAACTAATTCCGGTTGTTGTACTTTGGCAAATGCCTGTTCAAAATCAGCCTTGATATCATCTATATGTTCAATGCCAACTGCTACCCGCAACTGCGCAGGAGTTACCCCTGCCGACACTTGTTCCGCGTCGCTAAGCTGCTGGTGCGTGGTTGCCGATGGCTGAATGATCAATGTTTTAGCATCGCCCATATTGGCCAGGTGGCTCACCAGCTTTAAATTATCTATCACCTGGTTAGCTGCTTCCTTACCGCCCTTTATTTCGAAAGTAAGCACCGCGCCAAAACCATTTTTCAGGTATTTTTTTGCAAGGATATGATAGGGAGAGGACTCCAGCCCCGGATAATTAACAGATGCCACCTGCGGGTGCTGCTCCAGCCATTTGGCCAGTTCAAGGGCGTTATCAACATGGCGCTGTACACGCAGCGACAAGGTTTCTAAGCCCTGTATATTAAGCCACGAGTTAAACGGCGACTGCGCAGGCCCAAAATCTCTCAGACCTTCCACACGGGCGCGGATAATGAAATTGATATTGCCAAACGGGCCGTTAATGCCAAATACATCGTTAAAAATTAACCCGTGATAACCCTCGCTTGGCTCGGTAAACTGCGGGAATTTGCCGTTGCCCCAGTTATATGTGCCGCCATCTATAATAGCGCCGCCAATACTGGTACCATGGCCGTTTATCCACTTGGTGGTAGATTCTACAACCACATGCGCGCCATGCTGCAACGGGCGAAACAGGTATCCGCCGGCGGCGAAAGTGTTATCTACTATCAGCGGCAGATCGTGCTTTTTGGCTAAGGCCGCCAGCTTTTCAAAATCGGGAATGCTGAAACCGGGGTTTCCAATAGTTTCGGTATAGATGGCTTTAGTTTTACCATCGATATGTTTTTCAATATTTTCGGCGGTATCGTCCTGGGCAAACCGCACCTCGATACCCAGGCGCTTAAACGCCACCTTAAACTGGTTGTAAGTACCTCCATACAAGAAAGGAGAGGTGACAAAGTTATCGCCAGCCTGCAGGATATTATTCAGTGCGATAAACTGAGCCGCCTGGCCCGATGCTGTTGCCAAAGCTGCGATGCCGCCCTCAAGGGCTGCAATGCGCTTTTCAAAAACATCGGTAGTAGGGTTCATGATACGGGTATAGATATTACCGAACTCTTTTAGCGCGAACAGGTTTGCGCCGTGCTCGGCATTATTGAAAACGTATGAAGCAGTTTGATATAAGGGTACCGCGCGCGAGCCTGTTACAGCATCAACTTCCTGACCGGCGTGCAGTTGCAGTGTTTCGAATTTTAAATTAGACATGTTCTGTAGATTTAAGGGATATTGATGAAATATTACAATTATGACAGGATAAAGCTATCCTAAGCGGGCATCACGTGTTTTTTCGGGAAACAGAAAAAGGGAACGTGTACTGCATCAACAGCAGCAGCAACACATACAAATACAGCCTGCAGAAAGGTTGTATACAGAAGAAACACCCGTTTGGGTTTGCGATGTGTTTTGTTGTGCTAAATAAATCAGACTATTCATGACTATTAATTTATATCCCCCGGGTAACATATTTTCCGGGACAGGAATTGGCACCTTCTACACCTTGTAGGGTTGCCAGCGGTTCATCGAGCCTGATCTCTCGCCGCTTCTTTATAAATCAAAATCCGTGTGAGGGAAAATTGATCGATTGGTATCGCTACCAAATAATGTTTCAAATATAGGTCAATAAGGATTTAAGTTCCAAATTAAATTTTAATTTAATTGTCATTTGTCAATAAGACGGCGTTCTTTAGGAACCAAGATAATGGCCTGAATTTTAAATTTATGCCATTGCCTGTTCCAGATCCTCTATCAGGTCATCAATATGCTCTAACCCAACCGATACCCTTAACAGGTTAAAAGGAGTTTTGGTATCAGGGCCTTCAACAGATGCACGATGTTCTATCAGGCTTTCAACGCCACCAAGGCTGGTGGCCTGGGTAAAGATCTTTAGCGCGTTCACCACTTTTTTTGCTTTGTCTTCGCCTCCTTTAAGGGTGAATGACATCATGGCACCGGGATAACTCATCTGCGCTTTTACAATATCATACTGCGGGTGCGATGGCAAACCGGGATACATCACGCTTTCAACGGCGGGGTGTTTCTCTAAAAATTCCGCTAAAAGCAAGGCATTATGCACATGCCCCTTTACACGGTAAGGCAGGGTTTTGATGCTGCGTACCAGGTAGTAACAGTCCATAGGCGAGGGTACCGCGCCGCCCATAGTTTGTACATTTTGGATCTTTTCCCACCAGTGGTTTTTCTGAGCAGTAATAAGCGCCCCGCCCATTAAATCGCTGTGACCGCCAAAATACTTAGTGGAAGAGTGCATCACCAGGTCGGCACCCAATGCGAGCGGCTGCTGGCACAGTGGGGTGGCAAAGGTATTATCGCAAACCACCTTAATATTATGCCCGCGTGCAATAGCAACTACCTTTTTGATGTCAGTAATTTTCAGCAGCGGATTAGACGGCGTTTCTATCCATATTACACCGGTATTGGGTTTAATATGGGCGTTTAACGCATCCTCGTCATTCACATCAATAAAATCAAAATCCAAAATGCCCTCAAACAACGTTTTAAGCTGGTTGCGCAGTCCGTGATACATATCGTCGGGGCAAATGATGTGTGTGCCCGGCTCAAGCGATTGAAATACCGACATACCCGCCGCATTACCTGATGAAAATGCCGCCGCTTCAGCGCCGCCTTCTAACTGTGCCAATACATTTTCTAACGATGCACGGTTAGGGTTTGCCGAACGGCTGTATTGATAACCCGATGAAAATCCGCCATCTTCATCACGCTCAAACGTGGTCGACATTACGATTGGTTGTACAACAGCTTTGGATGAGGCATCGGTGTGGTTACCGGCGTGGATGGCGATAGTTTCTATTTTCATAACAGGGAATAATGTCGCCAAATTAACCAAGAAAATTCAGTTATCAATAGCGGCCGATGCAAAATGGTTCTACATTTTCCTACTGTAACATCATTGTCATACTTGCGTGTTTAAACACGTTCCAAATTAGTAGGTACGTTTTAAAACTAATGCAAATTGCTACATTTGCTCAAATATTTTTCTAAATGGAAGTATCAGAAAACTTCAGGGTATTGCTGGATAACCCCCAACTTTTACCCGAGCTTAAGAACATTGCCGAGAAGGTACTTCATAACCAGCGCATCACTTTTGATGAAGGCGTTTTGCTTTACGAAAAAGCTGAACTGGGCTACCTGGGAGTACTTGCCAACTACATACGCGAACAAAAACACGGTGACAAAACTTATTTTAACCGTAACTTTCATATCGAGCCGACTAATCTTTGTGTTTACGATTGCAAATTTTGCTCCTACTCGCGCCTCATAAAACAACGTGCCGACGGGTGGGAATACACGATGCAGGAGATGCTCGACATTGTTAAAAAGTACGATGACCAACCCGTTACCGAAGTGCATATTGTAGGCGGGGTTTTACCGCAGTACGATGTAGCTTTTTACAGCGAACTATTCAGTAAAATAAAAGCCCACCGGCCGGATCTGCATGTAAAAGCTTTAACACCGGTAGAGTACCATTATATATTTAAAAAAGCTAAAATAGATTATGCTACCGGTATGAAGCTGATGAAGGATGCGGGCCTGGAATCGATACCGGGAGGAGGGGCGGAGATATTTCATCCTGAAGTGCGCGACTTGATAGCCAAAGATAAATGTACCGGCGACCAATGGCTGGCCATACACGAGGAGTGGCACAAACTGGGCATGCGATCTAACGCTACTATGCTTTACGGGCACATCGAAAAATTTTATCACCGGGTGGACCATATGGAACGCCTGCGCCAGTTACAGGACAGGACGGGGGGCTTCCAAACCTTTATCCCGCTGAAATTCCGCAACCGCGATAACCAGATGAGTAACGTGCCCGAATCAACCGTTGTAGAAGATCTGCGCAACTACGCCATAGCGCGCATTTATCTTGATAACTTTGACCATATAAAAGCCTATTGGGCCATGATAAGCCGCACCACCGCGCAGCTATCGCTAAATTTCGGGGTTGATGATATAGACGGCACGCTTGACGATACCACCAAAATATACTCGATGGCGGGTGCCGAAGAACAAAAACCGGCCATGAGTACAAAAGAACTGGTTGACCTGATAAAGCATGCGGGCCGTTACCCCATAGAGCGCGATACGCTTTACAATGTGATTACCGATTATAACGACTACCAGTTTGCCGAAGAAGCAAAACCGCGCTTTTATAAATTGCCGGTTATTAATTAGTTTATTGGTCTGTTGGTTCACTGGTTCATTAGCTCATTTATTCATTGGTACTTACCAATAAACTAATGAGATAGTTAGCCAACATCCGAACCAATGAACTGATGAACAATTGAACTAATGAACAATGATTCAAAAAACATTATATATAACACGCCACGGCCAAACCGACCTTAACAAACAAGGCATTGTGCAGGGCCGCGGGCGCGATACCGATCTGAACGATGAAGGCCGCCGCCAGGCAAACCAATTTTATGAGGCTTATAAAGATATACCTTTTGATAAGATTTATGTATCAGCTTTAAAACGCACGCAGCAAAGCGTACAGCAATTTATTGACCTGGGCATCCCTTATCAGAAACTATCGGGTCTTGACGAGCTGGCCTGGGGAGTACACGAAGGACAAGCCGCTACGCCCGATACCAAAGCCGCTTTTTTACAATTAATGCGCGACTGGCTGGATGGTAAGCTGGATGAAAAATTTGAGGGCGGCGAAAGCCCTAACGAGGTAAAAGAAAGACAGCTAAAGGCACTTGAAATCATCATGAGCCATCCCGAAGAAAAAACGGTGCTGATATGTATGCATGGCCGCGCGCTGCGCTTGCTAATGTGCGTACTTACTAATCAGCCGCTTACCCAAATGGATAATTTTCCGCACCAGAACCTTGTGCTGTATAAGGTTACCTACGATGGCGCCACCTTTACAATTGCAGAAGCAAACAATGCCAAACATTTAAAAAACGATTAGAGAGAACGATACGTGAATAAGATAAAAATTTCTGCCGTTAGCTACACTAACACCAAACCCTTTTTATACGGATTACAACACTCGGCGGTTAAGGACAGGATAGACCTGAGCCTGGATATGCCATCTGACTGTGCTCAAAAGTTAATTGATAACGTGGTTGATATTGGTTTAATACCCGTAGCCGCTACCTTAAGTTTGCCTCAGTGGGAGATTGTATCTAATTATTGCATTGGCGCTGTGGGCGCGGTAAACTCCGTGTTCATTTTCAGCAATTGCGATATCAGGGATGTAAAGCAGATACAGCTGGACCCCGAATCGCGCAGCTCAAATAACCTGGCACTTGTGCTGCTAAAAAACTATTGGAAGGTACAGCCCGGCCTGATCAAAAACGCGCCCGATTACGCGGCATCGGCCGATGAGCACACCGCCTTTGTACAAATAGGCGACCGCACTTTTGGCAAAACAGAACAATATAAATACGTTTACGACCTTGCTGCAGAGTGGCAAAAGTTTACCGGCCTGCCGTTTGTATTTGCTGCCTGGATAGCCAACAAACCCATCCCGGCCGATTTTATTAAAGAATTTAATGAGGCTTTAAGGTACGGACTGGCGCATCGCCCCGAGCTTTTAAAAGAATTGCCTCAGCGGGCCGATTTCGACCTGCAGGATTACCTGATGCACCGCCTGGACTTTGACCTGACCGAGGATAAAAAGAAAGCTTTGTATCTGTTTTTGAATTATATAAAGGCGCTGTAAGGTTGTCATAGTGAACTTGTAGAACCAATACCAGTATAAGTATTTAACAAGGTCAGACTAACATTCTTTTCGGACAAAAATTCATCTTCTTAAAACCATATTCATTATTTGGCATTGCTCATATAATTGATAGGTTATGAAAACACAAAAAAATTTGAAGGGGCAGGTTGCCATTGTAACCGGCGCGGATAGCGGTATAGGCCAGGCGGTAGCCATTGCCATGGGGCAGGCGGGGGCTAAAGTGCTTATTAACCATATCGGCCAGCACGACAAAGCCGATGAAGTGGTTAAACAGATCACCAAAGCTGGCGGAAAGGCATTTGAGTTTCATGCCGATGTAGGCAACGAACGCGAAGTACAGGCAATGTTTGCAGCTGTTATAAAAAAGTACGGCAGGTTGGATATAATGGTAAATAACGCCGGTTTACAAAAAGACGCAAGCCTGATTGACATGACCCTTGATGACTGGAACACCGTTATCAATACCAACTTAACCGGGCAGTTTCTGTGCTCGCGCGAGGCCGCAAAATTATTTATCGAACAAGGAGTAGAGGACGGCGTTAGCTGCGCCGCCGGCAAGATCATTTGCATGAGCAGCGTGCACGAAGTTATCCCCTGGGCCGGACATGTAAACTACGCAGCCAGTAAGGGCGGCATAGGTATGTTTATGAAAAGCATAGCCCAGGAGCTGGCGCCGCACAAAATTCGAGTGGTAGGGATCAGTCCGGGCGCGATACAAACGCCCATCAACCAAGAGGCCTGGGAAACACAAAAAGCACTTGATAAACTTTTAACGCTAATCCCGTACAACCGCATTGGCCAGCCCGGGGATATCGGCAAACTGGCTGTTTGGCTGGCATCAGACGAAGCAGATTACATCACCGGTACTTCCATTTTTATAGATGGCGGCATGACATTGTACCCGGGTTTTGCAGATAATGGATAAAAATCGTCATCAAAAAGTCACAAACACCGGTCTTCTTAATATTAAATTAACTTAGTGTACTAATTACAATAAGTATCGCATGTTTTTATTGACATATTGTTAAAAGTACACTATCTAATTGTTTGGATTTTTTGATTTTGATTAAAAACGGTGTAATATTATCAAATATTTATAAAAATTAGCTTAAATTATAACTTTATTCAACAACTGGCTATATTTGTTGCATAATTTAAAATTTAAGCTCATGAAAAAGTTATTTATATCAACCGCTATCGCAGCATTGTTCACAGTGAATGTTTTTGCTGCAAACACAATTACCAAAACCGAAGATGGTTCTGAGAATGTATCAAACGTTGTTACTTCAAAATTCAATAATGACTTTGCACGTGCAGAAGGCGTTACCTGGAAAGTTAGCCCCAAATTTCAGAAAGCTACCTTCACTATCGACGGTGTAAAAAAATCGGCCTTTTATAACCTTAGGGGCGAGTTGATAGGTGTGACCGAGAATGTACAATTCAGGGTGCTTCCTGAAAAAGCAAGAAAAGAAATTGCCCAAAAATACGAAGGTTATTTTGCTAATGAAGTAATTAAACTTGATAACGGTGACGACAGCTTTGATTCGATCACCTATTTTGTTGATCTTAAAAGCAGCAAAGAGGAAGTTTTGGTAAGGGTTACACCATCTGCCGGTGTTTACTTCTTTCAGCAGGTGAAATAATATTGCTCCTGTTTATACAGGTTAAAAAGTCATTAGCTTTTGCTGATGACTTTTTTATTTAATATCATTTTTTTATTATTATTAACTTAATAATAATTTTATTTGGTTATACAATAATTTTATATATTTGATACAGATAGTTGTACGTTCTACATTGATTATTAAACCATTTTTATACTCAGTTGAATAACTACTGATCTTAACGCAATTTTTAATACGCTTATAATATTATTATGAAAACTGGAAAAGTAAAATGGTTTAACACACAAAAAGGTTACGGATTTATCATTACAGACGATGGTAAAGACCTGTTTGTTCACTTTAAAGATGTACAGGGCGGTGTAAATGCAATTAAAGACAACGATAACGTTGAATACGAAGAAGAAGAAGGACGTAAAGGCCTGCAGGCGGTAAACGTTAAAAAAGTTTAATAAACGCCCTGCCACGATATAAACCCCTGTTTACACAAACAGGGGTTTTTTTGTGCGGATAATTTGTTTTTTACACGCATTTTATACCTTAGCCTAACTAATTATATTTCATCCTGACCATGACTGATATCGCCCCGGCAAAACTCACCCGCAATGCCATTTTCCTGGTACTGGTAGCCTCGCTTGGCTATTTTGTTGACATTTACGACCTGCTGGTTTTCTCGATAGTTCGTAAAGCCAGTTTGCATGATATTGGCGTTAGCGAGGCGGACATTATGCCCAAAGGCCAGTTTATAATAAATGTGCAAATGTTCGGGCTGCTTTTGGGCGGCTTGCTTTGGGGCATTATAGGCGATAAGCTTGGCCGTATAAAAGTATTGTTTGGCTCCATATTGATGTACTCTATAGCCAACTTCGCCAATGCTTATGTAAGCGATGTAAATACTTATGCTATTATACGCTTCGTAGCAGGCATAGGCCTTGCGGGCGAATTAGGGGCAGGCATCACCCTGGTTACCGAAACCTTAAGCAAAGAGAAGCGCGGTTACGGCACCATGATCGTGGCGGTAATAGGTTTGTTTGGCGCGGCTGCGGCTTACGCGGTGGCCAAAAACGGCTGGCAGCATGCCTATATGGTAGGCGGCGGTCTGGGTATTGTGTTACTGCTGCTTCGGGTGGGTACATTTGAATCGGGCATGTTTAACAGTGTAAAGCAGAGCGGGGTGTCAAAAGGCAACTTTTTTATGCTGTTTACCAATGCAGACCGGTTTAAAAAATATCTTTATTGTATTTTAATAGGAGCGCCGCTTTGGTACGTGGTTGGCGTATTGGTAACCCTTTCGCCCGAGTTTGGCAAGGCCCTGGGTGCTGCCGAACCCCTTAGCGCAGGCGAGGGAGTATTATACAGCTACATCGGTATTGCCATAGGCGATATTTTTGCCGGTGTGCTGTCGCAGGTTACCAAATCGCGTAAGCTAACCATGGCTGTGTTTCTGATAATATCTGTGGTTAGCGCGTTTATGTACCTGGGTTCAAAGGGTATCACACACGATAGATTTGTATGGATATGCTTCTTTATGGGCTGCACTGTTGGCTACTGGGCCACGTTTGTAACCATAGCTGCCGAACAGTTTGGTACCAATATCCGCTCAACCGTAACAACCACAGTACCTAATTTTGTAAGGGGATCGTTAATACCCATTAATATGGCTTTTAATGCCTTTGTAGTACATTATGGCATGGTTACCAGCGGTTATATCATGATGGTTATTTTGACGCTGATTGCGTTGTTCTCGCTTAGCCAGTTAAAAGAAACTTTTGGTAAGGACCTGGACTACATTGAGGAAGAAGCAGGGATCAGTTAATTAGTGCTTACTTGCGCGATTATTTTAGCTTGCAAAGTCAAATACTCCTTACTTAACAACTAATTTAACTATTCACTACATTTGCGACGATGATAAGTAAGGAACAGATAGCGGCGGATTATAAACAGATACAGGATGAGATATGTGCTGCCCTGGAAGCCACAGACGGCAAATCGGTTTTTGAAGAAGAACTTTGGGAACGTGAAGGGGGCGGGGGCGGGCGCACCAGGGTTATCCAGAATGGCAATATATTCGAAAAGGGCGGCGTAAACTTTTCGGCCGTACACGGCCAGTTGCCGCATACCGTTAAAAAAGCGTTAAACGTAGAGCAGGACGACTTTTTCGCTACAGGTATATCCATCGTTATCCATCCAAACCACCCGCTGGTGCCTATCATCCACATGAACATCAGGTACTTCGAAATGCCTTCATCGTTTAACGCCGATACCCCGCCCGTACGTTGGTTTGGCGGTGGCATAGACCTTACCCCGCATTATGTTATTGAAGATGATGCCCGTTTTTTTCACTCACAGTTAAAGCAGGTTTGCGACCGGTTCAACGCCGATTTTTACGAGCGCTTTAAAACATGGGCCGATAACTACTTTTACATCAAACATCGCGACGAAACGCGTGGAATAGGCGGCATATTTTATGACCGCTTAACCGAAAACGACGACATTACCTGGAAAACCGTTTTTGAGTTCTCAAAAGCGGTGGGCCGTTCTTTTGCGCCAATTTATACCGAACTGGTTAACCGCAGCCGTGATAAGCAGTTTACGCCCGAACAGCAGCAATGGCAGTACCAGCGCCGCAGCCGTTATACCGAATTTAACCTGGTGTACGATGCCGGCACCAAATTCGGGCTGGAAACCAACGGCCGTATCGAATCGATACTGATGAGCCTGCCGCCAACCGCCAAATGGGTTTATAACTACCAGCCGCAGCCCGGCAGCGAAGAAGAGAAGACATTATCGTTATTAACAAAGGGTATCAACTGGGTATAAGCATGTTTAAAAGAATAATACCAGCTATAGTGTTGTTTATGGCCTTATCAGCATTTGATGTCACAGATACGCTTACCGGCACCTGGCAGTATAGCGGCGGCGTATACAACGGCAAAGCCGAGCCCGCCCCCAAAGATTACACACTGCAGCGCCAATATAACGAGGCACACTATACCGCCCTTCTTTTAGAAAAAGGAGAGCAGCCCTTCCCTTATGAAAAGGGAGATTACGTGCTAAAGCAGGATACCTGTTTTGAAACCCAGACGTTTAGCGCTCAACCCTCTAAAGTGCTCAACATCGCCATTAAATACCGCTACCGCATCCATAATGATACGCTCACTTTTAGCGGCGTTTTGCCCAACGGCACATCCGTGCAGGAAGATTGGAAAAGGGTAAAATAAAACACGTTTTTATGAAACGTAACAATACTGTGCTTTTATGCTAAAAAACGTGGAAAACAAGTATAAATGTTAGTAAAAAAGCCACCTTATTACGTATAATTTCTTAACTTCGCAGGTCATATAAAAACACATTTTTTATACGCATTTACTGTTTAGATTTTCCACTAAGAAAAACCAATGGCTGAAGAAACCGAAAACGACAATTCGCACCAAGAAGACAGAATAATTTCGATAAATATTGATGAAGAAATGCGATCGGCTTACATTGATTATTCAATGTCGGTTATCGTATCAAGGGCGCTGCCCGATGTGCGCGACGGCTTAAAACCCGTTCACAGGCGGGTGTTATACGGGATGCTTGATCTGGGCCTTGCAAACAACAAATCTTACAAAAAATCGGCCCGTATAGTGGGTGAGGTATTGGGTAAGTATCACCCGCACGGCGATACGTCTGTGTACGACGCCATGGTACGTATGGCGCAAGACTGGAGCCTGCGCTACCCCTTTGTTGAGGGTCAGGGTAACTACGGATCAATTGACGGCGACCAGCCTGCGGCAATGCGTTATACCGAGGCAAAGCTGCAAAAGATTGCCGAGGAGATGCTGGCCGATATCAACAAGGATACCATCGACTTTCAGCTAAACTTTGATGATTCACTGCAGGAGCCAACCGTATTGCCGGCAAAATTCCCTAACCTTTTGGTTAACGGAGCATCGGGTATTGCGGTAGGTATGGCCACCAACATGGCGCCGCATAATCTAACAGAGATAATTAACGCTACCATAGCGCTGATAGATAACCGTCAGATTGAGGTAAGCGAGCTGATGACCTATGTTAAAGGGCCCGATTTTCCTACAGGGGGTATTATATATGGTTACGAAGGCCCGCGCCAGGCGCTTGAAACAGGCCGTGGCCGTATTGTGATACGCGCACGTGCCGAGATTGAAACCTACGGCAGCGACCGCGAGCGTATCATTGTAAGCGAAATACCTTACCAGGTGAACAAGGCGCTGATGATAGAGCGTACTGCCGAGCTGGTAAACGAGAAAAAAATAGAAGGCATATCGGCCATTCGCGACGAAAGTAACCGTGAGGGCATACGTGTTGTTTACGAGATAAAACGCGATTCGAACGCGGCTATCGTATTAAACAATCTGTATAAATATACGGCGTTGCAAACCTCATTCAGCGTAAACAATATCGCGCTGGTACACGGCCGCCCAATGCTGCTTAACTTAAAAGATCTCATACATCATTTTGTTGAGCACAGGCACGAGGTTGTTATTCGCCGTACGAAGTTTGAATTAGCGGAAGCCGAAAAACGCGCGCATATTTTAGAAGGTTTATTGATAGCCCTCGATCATATCGAGGAAGTTATTAAGCTTATACGTGCCTCATCTACGCCCGATGAGGCGAAGGAAGGTTTAATGAGCCAGTTTGGCTTGAGCGATATACAGGCACGTGCCATATTGGATATGACCTTAAGGCGTTTAACCGGCCTTGAGCGCGATAAGATCCGGGATGAGTACGACGCCCTGATGAAAACCATCGAACACTTAAAATCCATTCTTGCCGACGAAGGCCTGCGTATGCAGATCATCAAAGACGAACTCGCCGAGATAAGGGATAAATACGGTGATGAGCGCAAAACCGAAATGGTACACTCATCTGCAGAAATGCAAACCGAAGACTTTATTGAGGACGAGGATGTTGTAATTACCATATCGCGCGAAGGTTACATTAAGCGTACTTCGCTAACCGAATACCGCAGGCAGGGCAGAGGTGGTAAGGGATCGTTGGGCAGCAATAGCCGCGATGCCGACTTTATTGAGCACCTGCTGATTGCAAGTAACCACAATTATATGCTGTTCTTCACCGAGAGCGGCCAATGTTTCTGGTTGCGTGTATTTGAAATTCCGGAAGGTACCCGCACATCCAAGGGCAGGGCTATTCAGAATATAATCAATATCCCTAAAGAAGAGAATATTAAGGCTTATATCAAGCTTAAATCCCTTAAGGATAAAGAATACTTGGAGAACAACTTTATTATAATGTGCACTCGCAAAGGTGTTATCAAGAAAACATCTTTAGAGGCTTACTCACGCCCGCGTGCTAATGGTATCAATGCTATCAACATCAACGATGGCGACTCGTTGCTTGAAGCAACATTAACTACGGGTAGCAGCGAAATTGTTATGGCGCTGCAATCAGGCCGTGCCATACGCTTTAACGAATCTACTGTTAGGCCAATGGGGCGTACCGCCACCGGCGTACGCGGAATTAGCTTAGACAGCGAAAAAGACGAAGTAGTGGGTATGATAGCCATTGACGATAAGGAAACAACTGTATTGGTAGTATCTGAAAAAGGTTACGGTAAACGCACCGATATAGACGACTACAGGGTTACCAATCGCGGTGGTAAAGGGGTAAAAACACTCAACATTACTGAAAAAACCGGAAACCTTGTTGCCATAAAAGGTGTTACTGATAAAGAAGATCTGATGATCATCAATAAATCGGGTATTATTATACGTATAGCGATAAGCGAATTGCGTACAATGGGCCGCGCCACGCAAGGGGTAAGGCTGATTACCCTGAAAGGTAACGACGAGATAGCATCGGTTGCTAAAGTAGAGCATGATGAAGATGAGGAATTGGACGAAGCGGTATTGGCAGAAGCGGCAGAAGATAAAGTAATTGCCGATGAAATTGATGCCGATGTGCTTTCGGAAACCCCAGATGCCCCGATAAAACCGGATACTGAAATTGATACAGCTAACGCAGACGACGAATCTGCCGATGATGACCAAACTGAATAATAATGCAGCAAAGCCGAAAAATCAGGTTATTGATTTTAGCGTTGTTTACCACATCTGTTGCCTTCGGCCAGTCCGAGGCATTAAAGACTGTGGTAAACAATCTTGCTTTTTATAAGCAAAAAGGAGATCTTAAATTTTTATCGAGCGCCAAAAAATCCGCGGATAGTTTGGTTGTAACTAAAAAGGATTCTGCCGATCTGGAGAAGAACGTGTACCGCATTATAGTGAACTCCAGCATACTTTACACCGATTCGCTGAACACCTTAGGCCAGCCCGAAACCTTTCTTGACCAAACTGCAGCTTTGTATGATAAATTTGCGGAAAGGAGCAAAATATATAAGTACCAGCCTGAGATGGATTATGCAAAGCGCTGTATTGCAAATGTTTATATTCGAAAAGGGTTCGCTTTAACCAAAAATAACGATTTCAAAAACGCTGCTGAGGCTTTTCAGAAAGCAAAAAAGTATGCCCCGGCCCATAAACAAATAAACGCCTATATAGCCTATGCCAACAATAAGCTTGGCAACCTTCAGGATGCGGCGAAGTATTATTCGAACCTGATAAATACCGATAGCACAAAATTAGAGTATCTGGAAACAGCCTCGGCCATTTACAAGTCGCTTGGCGATACCGCAAAAGCACTTGAAATTGTTAAAAAGGGTAGGCGATTGCTTCCGCAAAACAAGCAGCTTTTGCACGATGAAGCGAATATCTATAATAACAAAAGGGATTATAAAGCGTTAGAACCACTGCTGGTGCCACTGATTGAAAATAATGCAACTAACCCTGAGATTACTTTTGTAGCGGCAAATTGTTATGACAATTTAAACCAATACGACAAAGCGGAGTCGTTATACCTGCGCACCATTGAGTTAAATGTATCTGCTTATGAGCCCGTATTTAATTTAGGCTTATTGTATTTCAAAAAAAGTACTTTAAAAAATAACAATGACGATAAAAATATAACAAGTGCTATATTGTGGCTTGAGAAAGCCAATGAAATGGCGCCTACAGATAAAAAATGCCTTGAGCTTTTACAACTGGCATATACAAAAACCGGAAACCAGAACCAGTTAGAAAGGGTTAACAGCCGGTTAGAACAGTTAAACTAACACACTAAACACTATAATGTTACCGCAACTATGCCGTAACATCAATTACCAATTTAAAACACACCAAATGAAAATTAAATTTTTGATGACGGGCATTTTAGCCTGCTTAACGGCAACAACCTTTGCACAAAAGGGCGAGTTGAATACCGCACAATCAGAATATGAGAAGTATGTGGGCCTGAAATCGCAACCCGCTTTAGCTATGCCAAGCCTTACCAAGGCCAGGCAGGCGATAGATAAGGCAGCTGCAAACGAAAAAACGGCTAATTTACCCCAAACCTATGCAGTTAAGGCGGGTATCTATGGTTCTTTGGCCGAATTGGATACCGTTGCAACTACTTCGCTGCCATTGTTTAATACAGCCGCCGAAGCGTTGAAAAAAGCAAAAGAACTTGATACAAAAGGCGAGAATAAACAGCTTATTGAAAATGCAGGGGTGGCCTTGGCAAGTTACCAGCTTAATAAAGGCGTAAAGGAATACCAATCGCAAAAGTATGACCTTGCGTACAAATCGTTTGATTTTTACCGTACCATAATGCCAGAGGATACTAACGCCATATTGTACACCGGTTTGGCAGCGTTAAATTCTAAGAACTATCCGGCCGCTATAAGCAATTACACTAAATTACTTACCACCAAATACTCAAAGGTGGAAAGTATGTACAGCGAACTTGCCAACGTATATTTAACCACTAAAGATACTGCCAACGCGTTGAAAACCGTTACCGAAGGTATTGCGAAATACCCGAATAACGCTGATCTGAGAAAGACTGAAATTGAAATCAGCCTAATGCAGGGAAAACAAAAAGAGGTGCTTGACAAAATTTTAAGCGCTATTGCCAACGATCCTAAAAACAAAGATTTATATTATTATGCAGGTTTAGTTTATTCACAGGTGGGTGATGTAGCGTCCCAAAAAATAGCTAAAGCTCCCGCGGCATCAAAAGCAGCTTTACAGGCAGAAAAAGATCAAAACTTCCAAAAAGCAGCCGAGATGTATAAAAAAGCTCTTGAGATTGATCCCAATTATTTTGAGGCAAACCTGAACATGGGCTACGTGATCATTTCGCCGGCAATTGAAGCATATAATGCCGCTAACAAACTGCCCAGCAACCAGCAAAAGGCTTACGATGCAGCAATGGCTAAAGCAAACGCCCAGTTCGACCTGGCCAAACCGTATTTGTTGAAAGCCGTGGAGTTGAACCCGAAATCGTACGATGCTTTAAATAATTTGCTTACTTATTATAAAGGCAAAAAGGATACTGCTAACATTGCTAAATTAAATGCGCAAATAAACGCTTTGCCTAAAAACTAACAATAGGGGTGTTAAAAATATAGAGCCTGCTTAAACAGGCTCTATATTCCAATCTTTTACTTAACATAATGTTAATTATGAGAATTAAAAAAATTCTGGTTTTTGTTAGTTCAGTATATTGTCAAATAGTTGCCTTCTTAATTATTTGAACCAATTTATGGTGTTTATTTCTCTAAACTTGTTTAAAAATTACTGCTATGGATTTAAAATTAAAAAATAAAACCGCGCTGGTTACCGGCTCAACCGCAGGTATTGGTTTTGCTATTGCAAAAGCGCTGGCTTTTGAAGGCGCTGAGGTATATATCAATGGTCGCGACAAAAATAAGGTAGACAAGGTTACACAAGAGCTTGTTTTAGCAACGGGAAATTCCAACATTAAAGGTATCGCAGCCGATTTTTCTGACAAACAACAGATTGATCAACTTTTGAAGCAATTGCCCGCAGTTGATATACTGATCAACAATGTTGGCATATTTGAGCCCAAAGCATTTCAAGATATAACAGACGACGACTGGTTTAAATTTTTTGAAGTAAATGTGTTAAGCGGCGTACGGCTTTCCAGGGTTTATTTTGATAAAATGCTCGAAAAAAACTGGGGCCGCATCATATTTATATCAAGCGAGTCTGCTGTGCAGATTCCTGCGGAAATGATTCATTACGGTATGACAAAAACCGCCCAGATAGCTGTTGCGCGCGGCCTTGCCGAACTTACTGTTGGTACTAAGGTAACCGTAAACAGCGTTTTACCCGGTCCAACTTTATCTGAGGGTGTTGACGGTTTTATGAAGGCATTGGCAGCCGACCAGGGTAAATCTGAGGCCGAGATGGAACAGGAATTTTTTACTAATATGCGTGGCACGTCATTAATAAAGCGCTTTATCATTCCTGAAGAGATCGCCAATATGGTGGCTTATATCGCAAGTCCGTTATCGTCAGCAACAAATGGGGCGGTTTTCCGCGCAGACGGCGGTGTTATCAAAACTGCATTTTAAATAAACGGCCCGCAGCATTGTGCTGCGGGCCGTTTATTTATCACATCAACCAATTACATAGGCTTAGTGGTGGTATCTTTTGTGGTCGTGTCTTTCCTCATAGTATCCATTTTGGCGCTATCAGGGGCTGGTGTAGCCATAGTAGCGGTCGAGTCAGTCATCGTGCTATCAGACCCGCCTGTTTTTTTCTCGGAACTGCAACCTGCTGCAATTGAACCGATCATCGTCGCGACCAGGGCGAAACTTAAAAATTGCTTTTTCATAATAGATATAGTTTTTTGAATTTGTGTTAGTTGTTATCAGTAGTTTACAACCACTCAATAACCGGTTTGTTTGTTAAAAGTTTACTTTATAAAGCAAACTATGTTCCAAAAAATGCTGATATTTAACGGTAATGGTAATCTCAGAGAACGCCTTGAAATGGATAATGCGCCTCTACCCCCCTCTCCTTTTTCAGCGGATCTGGGTGGCTGGTTTCGATAAGGGGTTTCGTGGCGTTAAGGTCAGGGTTTTTAAAAGCATCCTTAATAAAAATTATAATGGCTCAATTTTCGGCGGGACGATATTTGCGGCAGCAGATCCTTTTTACCCGGTATTATTCGACCGCGTGTTGAATACGCCCGGGCGCAGTTTACGGATATGGTCAAAATCATCAAAGATAGATTTTTTGAAACCCGCGTTATCCAGCCTTTGGTTTAATATAAAGCTAAGCGACGCGGATATTGACCTGGCCATACAAATGTTAAACACCACCGGCAAATACGAACAGTGTTTCCCGGTGGATATATATAATAAGAATAACGAAGTGTGCGTATCGATGATGAACGAGGTTTACATACGCGACCTTAATTTTACACCAGCAGCTACTTGATATTATGCCTGTATTTATGAATGATGAGGCCTTCGAAAAAAAGGGCTTCCTGATCTCTACCGATAAAACCTTGCTCGATTTTGATGTGATATTTAACTATCTTGACCAGCAGTCGTACTGGGCAACGCATATATCGCCCCAAAGGTTAAAAACAGCTATACAAAATTCGTTATGTTTTGGCGTTTATAAGGATGACGCACAGGTAGGTTTTGCGCGGGTAATAACGGATATGGCTACATTTGCTTACTTATGCGATGTGTTTGTACTGCCGGACTACAAGGGTAACGGTTTATCAAAGTGGATAATGCAAACGATAATGAACCACCCGGACCTGCAGGGGTTGCGCCGCTGGTCGTTAGCTACTCGGGATGCGCATGGCCTTTATCAACAATTCGGGTTTACACCACTTACAAACCCTGATCAATGGATGCAGATTTTTACGCCTTACAAAGCAGAATAACGGGAGAATTGAAATGAATTTAAAGCGACAGATTTTTGAAGGCGAAGGCGTATCTCTTGATTTTAAAAAAACGATCACAAGCTGCGAAAAAATAGCCAAAACAATGGTATCATTTGCCAATAACATTGGCGGCAGGCTCCTCATCGGCGTTTTGGACGATGGTACTATAAAAGGCGTAAAGGCGGAGGATGAAGAACGTTATATGATAACGCGTGCTGCCCATTTTTTTAGCCGGCCTGCGCTCGAGCCCGTTTTTGAGGAAGTTTATTTTGATGATAAGCTGGTGCTGATTGTAGATATACCAGAAAGTAAGGAAAAGCCCCATTACTCGCTTGCCGAGGACGGTAAATGGTGGGTTTACATCCGCGTAAAAGATAAAAGCGTACTCGCCAGCAAAGTAGTGGTTGATGTGCTAAAGCGATCTTCAGATGACAGCGGTGTACTGATAGAATATTCATCAAAAGAGAAAGCGCTTTTAGAGCACCTGGAGAAAGAAGACCGTATTACCGTAAAAGAGTTTTGTACTTTGTTAAATATCGGCCGCCGGCGGGCGCAGCGCATATTGGTCAACCTGGTGCTTTCGGGAGTACTGCGTGTGCATACTACTGAAAAAGAAGAGTTTTACACAGCCTCCTGAATTAGCGGGCTATTCGTTACTTTTGCCTCCCTTTGCAGTAATGAAAGCCTTATATCAAAAATATCAGTTCTATTATCGTGATAGCCTGAAATTGGCCATACCGGTTGTAATATCGCAATTGGGCCATACACTTGTGCAGGTATCTGATTCGGTGATTGTTGGTCATTTTGCGGGGACTACCGCTTTGGCAGCCGTTTCACTGGTAAATAGCCTGTTCCTGGTGCCTTTGGTTATTGGTGTGGGCATCAGCTATGGCATTACCCCTTTAATTGCGCAAAACAACGGTCGTGGTAATTACCAGGAATGCGGCACACTGCTTTCAAACAGTTTCTTTCTAAATGTTATTACCGGCATTGTACTGTTTTGCGCCATTTACTTTGGCGTGATGCTGTTTATCAACAAACTGCACCAATCTCCCGACGTGGTTATACAGGCCAAACCCTATCTTTTCCTGTTAAGTATATCGCTGATACCTTTGCTGGTGTTTAGTACTTTTAAACAGTTTGCCGAAGGTCTCGGATTTACCAAACAGGCCATGCTCATATCTATTTGGGGCAACGTACTAAACATTGTATTGGGCGTAATATTTGTAAAGGGTCTTTTTGGGGTACACCCTATGGGGATAAAAGGCGTTGGTTACAGCACGCTTATAGATCGGAGCGTTATGGCAATTGTAATGGCAGTGTATGTGCTGCGCTCCCCTATCTTTAAAAAATATCTCAAAGATTTCACTATTAAAAACATCGACCGCGTGCGCGGTTTGCAGATATTAAAAATTGGCATGCCCGTGGCCATGCAATATGTTTTTGAAGTTGGTGCCTTTGGCGGCGCGGCTTTAATTATAGGGAGCATAGGCATGATTGAGCAAGCCGCGCACCAGGTGGCCATAAGCCTCGCCGCCATGACCTACATGATGGCCAGCGGTATTTCGGCAGCGGCAGCTATTCGGTCAGGTAATTATTTTGGCGCGGGCAATCATTCAGAGCTGCGGCTATCTGCCATTTCCAATTATCATATCGTTATTGTTTTTATGAGTTGTACTGCTATTATTTTTACACTCTTTAACCAATATCTTCCATGGATATATACTGGCGACAGGACGGTAATAGCCATTGCAGCACAGTTACTTATCGTTGCCGCTTTCTTTCAGCTTTTTGATGGTACACAGGTAGTAGGCCTGGGTATATTACGTGGTATGGGCGACGTAAATAAACCTACGCTAATAACTTTCATATCGTACTGGATAGTTGGCCTGCCCATGGCATATTTGCTTGGTATTTACTTTGATTTGGGGGTAACCGGTGTTTGGTACGGCCTGGTATTAGGGCTGATGGCATCGTCGATAATGTTATTCCTGCGCTTTCAAAGCATTAGTAAAAGCAATAAGCTTATCATTGTTGACGATATATCGCAGCAGATCAAAAATACATATCATTAGCTAAGCGGAAAGTATTGCAATGCGCTTCAACAATATCTCTTATTTGCGGCGAGTACCCCCCACCCATGCTCACCTGTACAGGGATCTGTCTTTGCTTGCATTGCTCCAGCACAAAGCGGTCACGTTCTTTACAGCCTTCTTTAGTAAGGGCCAGTTTGCCCAACTTATCTGATGCCAGCACGTCTGCCCCTGCAAGGTAAAATATAAATTGTGGTTGGTGTTGGTCGATCAATACAGGCAAGGTATCCTTCAGCAGGTTAAGGTATTCATCATCACCTATGCCATCGGCCAGCGCTATATCAAGGTCCGAGCGTTCTTTTCTGAACGGGAAATTCTTGTCGCCATGCATCGAAAAGGTAAACACCCGCGGTTCATTTTCAAATATTTGCGCGGTGCCATTCCCCTGGTGTACATCTAAATCAATGATTAAGATATTATAACATAAATTATTATATAACAAGTAATTAGCTGCTATTGCCTGATCATTAAGCATACAAAACCCTTCGCCCCAATTGGTGCCTGCATGATGGGTACCGCCGGCAACATTAAAAGCAATGCCATACTCAAAAGCATAACTGCACCCGTTAATGGTGCCTTGCGCTATACGCACCTCCCGTTCTATTAATTGTGCCGACAAAGGAAAACCGATACGCCGCTGTTCTTTAGGCTCAAGGGTTAAGTCGCGCAGTTGCTGCCAGTAACCCGCATCATGGGTTAACAGAATGGTGGCTTCATCCGCAATCGCCGGCGAAAAAAGATTCTCTGCGGTGATCACCCCTTCATGGATCAATTGCGCCGGTATCAATTCGTACTTAAGCATCGGGAAGCGATGCCCCGGCGGCAAAGGATGGGCATATATGGCGTCGTAAGCGATCTTAAGCATTCGGGTCCACTGCTGACTGCTTAATGGCTTTCAGGGCTTTTAAAAGGCTTTCAGCAGTGTTATAAACATCGGCAAAGGTGTTATAAAGCGGCACCGGGCTTAGCCTGATCACATCGGGCTCGCGCCAGTCGCCTATAACTCCGTTCTCCGCAAGATAATTAAATATCGCTTTAGCATCACGCTTACACACTACCGAGAGCTGACAGCCGCGCTCATTCGCGTTTTTTGGTGTGATGATACTGTACATGTCTTCGCCGTATTTTTTGTTTACCTGGCCTATAAGATATTCAAGGTAGCCGGTAAGCATTTCGCTTTTGGCACGCAGCGCCCGCAGGCCGCCCGCTTTTTCAAATATATCCAGCGATGCCTTGTGCAAGGCCATTAAAATAATCGGGCTGGTGCTCACGTTCCATCCCTCAGCGCCGTTCTCGGGTTCAAAACCTGGAGCCATTAAAAACTGTTTATCCTTACGGTAACCCCACCATCCCGCAAAGCGGTTCAAAGTGGTATCGGCAAAATGTCTTTCGTGCACAAATATACCGCTGACACCGCCCGGCCCGGAGTTCATGTATTTATACGAACACCAGCAGGCAAAATCGGCATCCCATTCATGCAGTTTCAAAGGCACATTGCCCGCGGCATGCGCCAGGTCGAACCCGGCTATCGCGCCCACGGCATGGCCGGCTTTAGTGATCGCGGCCAGATCAAAGAACTGGCCGGTATAATAGTTTATACCACCAAACAGCACCAGCGCAAGGTTATCACCATTATCTGTAATCTGTTGTAGGATATCTTCGGTACGCAGCGTAGTTTCTCCCGCACGTGGCGCTACCTCAATAATGGCATCCTTGGGGTCAAATCCATGGAAACGAACCTGGCTTTCAACCGCGTACTGGTCTGATGGGAAAGCCCCCGCCTCCATCAGTATCTTATATCTTTTACCTGCTGGCTTATAGAAACTTACCATCAGCAAATGAAGGTTCACTGTAAGCGAATTCATCACGGTGATCTCGGTTTGTTTAGCCCCCAATATATCCGACAGCGGGGCGAGTAATTGCTTATGATATTTAAGCCAGGGATCATCGCCCATAAACCAGCCTTCTACCGCATTGTCTTCCCAGGCATTTAACTGATCCTGTATATACTTTTTAGCCGAACGGGGCTGCAGGCCTAAAGAATTGCCGCAAAGGTAAGTGGCATCAACGCCGTTATGCTTTGGTATCAAAAATTCTTCACGGAGGCTGCGCAATGTATCCTGCTCGTCCTGTTGAAGGGCAAATTGTAGGGTGTCCTGGTAAATCATCGGTCAATATTACGAAAAACCTGCATCACATATTGACGCTAATAACTAATTTAGCTTTACATTTAAGCATCTATGTGGCACTTTGTAAAAAAATATTACCTGGCAACATTCCTGGGATTTTTAGCAGCAACCCTGCTAAAGGAGTTATTAAACAGGTCTGACAGGACTTTCGTACACAGCTTCGTGGTTGCCGTAATTGTGGCTTTTGTAATAAGCGTTGTGGCGGGCACCATCTATTACTTTCAGGACACTAAATGGGGGCCAAATAAACGCAAAAAACTATTTACAAAGCCACCCTTCAGCCATTTACTAATGAACCGCTTTGTACAGGAAGACGATGCCGCGGTTGGCGTAATAGACGGTTATAATGTTGTAGTATTATATACGTGGCCAAATGGTGGTTCGGCTATAAGCATAAGTGTGTTTTTTGATATGGATTTTGCAAACCGTTACAAAGGGGGAATCGAAGAGATCAGCAAAAGGAATAAAGTTGCCGCAAAAGAAGGATTTGCCTGGGGTAACGAGGGGATGATCAGCTACCTTATCGATTACAGTTTTAAATTACCAACCTATGAAAAGATCATGCAGAGGGCTGAAATGATGATAGCGATCTTAAAGGCTGAGGGTTTGCCGGCTGATAAGTTAGATGATGCCGAAAAGCCAATGCCTGCAACCGGTAACGTTGCACGCTTTGGCTTTGCCGGGTAATTAAATATCAATTTTACCGTGTTCGCCTTCGTCGTACATTTTACCTGTTATAGTGGCTTTTAGTATGTTGAACAACACTACCATACTGCTGCTGCTGCTGTCCCAATATTCCGCGTCGGTAGGTGTAAGCTTCAACAATGTTAGTTTGGGGTCATCTAAGCCCTCCGGAAAGAAAGCCTGTACAAATGGGTTCCACAGCTCTTTCATTTTGGCTTTGTCATCAACTATCGATGCTTCGGCAACAACGCTTAAATAGGTATGATTTTTTATATCAGAATAAGTTAACGATACGGTATTCTCTACTGATATCTCACTGGCTTTAGGCGAATACTCATTTGTAAAGAACCAAACGTTTCCCTCGTTATCAACATCCGCGGTACCCATGGGGCGGCTATTAAACCCTTTTTCCGCGTTGTAGGTGGTTAACATTGCCGTCCTTATCTCTTTAATTTTATCCTTAAAATATTGCAAGCTTTCTGCTTTCGACCAATTACTCATAATAATGTTTTATAAATAGACTGACCAATAAACCAACAAGCAAATTATTTGTTGGGCTTACTTACATAAATATTTCCTTTTACATAAAAGCGGTAAGGCAGCAAGGCATCCTCACCGGCATAATCAACCCCAATACGCGGACCTGCGGCTACTTCGTCATCCGGAAAGGTAAGTCCGCGGTCTTCCAGCCATATCACATCGCTTTGCAGGCTTGTGGCGTTTATTTTGCGGGATATCCCCAACGCTTTCGCTACGGAACCCGGGCCTTTTGTAATGTTTGGCTTCAGTGTATCTAAGTTACGGCGGTACATCATGATATCCAAGCCATCAGTAGGTTGTATCGCCCTGATTAAAATAGCGTGCGGCTGTCCTTCTTCGTTCACTACGATATTGAACATCTCGTGGATGCCATAACACAGGTACACATACGATACCCCACCCTGCATATACATGGTTTGGGTACGCGGTGTTACCTTGCCGCCATATGAGTGCGCCGCCCTGTCGTTAACCCCAGTATAAGCCTCTGTTTCAACAATATACCCACCGGTTAACTCACCATCAATACAGGTAAAAAGATATTTGCCTATCAGGTCGCGGCTAAGGGCAACCGCATCGGGGTTATGGTAATAGCTATCGGGTATTTTCATGGTATTTTAATATGCCGGCCAATAAAGCGCTTATCTCGGCGGCTTTATCAAACACCATAATATGTGTGCCACCTTTTATAACAGCTGTGGGGTTTTTGATGTTTTGGTACGGAAAAACAAGGTCTTTATCGCCAATGATATGGTACAGGTTTGGGAGTACAACGTTGTTACGCCAGTTTAACACTGCACGCATGGCCCATTTTAAAAATACAGGCGCCGAGTTTCTAAGCATGCTTTTAAACAAAGCCAGGTCATCAGCGCTCATTTTACCGAACATGGGCTTTACCAGGAAACCCAAATGGGTCATCAGTTTCCCCGGGATGGCTTTGTAAACAGGTACGCTGCGTCCAACCTTAAAATACCATGGCGCTTCGCTGTCGGCCTTAATGCTTGATATCAATATCACCTTGTCCAGTTGCACAAGCTTAGCTATTTCAACCGAGATCATCCCACCTAACGACACCCCTATTACAGTTGAGTTAGGCTGTATATCGTACTGTTTTACAATATCCCGGGCGTAAGTTGTTAAAGTGTCTGCTGGTTTCGGAGCATGCCAGTCAACCAACATTACCTGGTAATGCGCAGGCAGCTTGATATTCCTAAACAAGCGACTATCGGCTCCCATGCCGGATATCATGTAAACCCTATGCATTAAATTTGATCAGGTCGATCACTTGTTTAAGGAAAATGGCATCCGTTTCGTCAAATTCGTTTAGTTCGGCGCTATCTACATCTAATACGCCGATCACTTCGCCGTGCGAGAACAAAGGCAGCACAATTTCTGAACGTGACGCCGAACTGCAGGCTATATGGCCTGGAAAAGCGTCGACATCAGGTACGATCAATGTTTCGGCCTTAGCCCATGATGTACCGCAAACACCCCTGCCTTTTGCAATACGTGTACAGGCAACCGGCCCCTGGAAGGGGCCTAACACCAATTCATCATGCTTTACCAGGTAAAAGCCCACCCAAAACCAGTTGAACTGCTCTTTTAATGCGGCGGCGGTATTGGCCAGGTTTGCCACCAGGTCGGTTTCGCCATCCAGCAATGCTTCTATCTGGGGGATCAGCGATCGGTATTGTTCCTCTTTACTTGCTGCTGTTATTATTTTTAAGTCCTCTGCCATAAAGCAAAAGTAACGATGCCATGTTGAAAGTAAATAAGCCAAATATCATATTTAATCTTTTATTTCGCAGGTAAATGATCGTCAGCCTCACTATTGTCCGCTACCGAAAGGCCTTTGTGCCGTTCGCGTTGCTTGCCATGGCCGTACACCGTTTGCCCATGTGGCTGCAGCAAGGTTGTACCTTCTGGAAACTCCTGGGCAGCGGCCGTAACGGTACTTTCGACCTGCAGCCCGACTGGCAGCAGTGGGGCTTACTGGCCGTTTGGAATAGCCGGGAAGACCACGAGCGCTTTGCAAAAACATCATTTGTAAGTAAATGGTGGGATCTGTTAGGTACCGAAAGCTGGACCCTATTATGCGAGCCTTTACAAAGCCACGGTAAATGGGATGGCAAAGAACCCTTTGGAAAACCGGATAATATCCTCGCCGAAGGGCCGATAGCTGTACTTACCCGCGCCACTATCCGTATGAGCAGGCTTAAGAACTTTTGGGGCCATGTAGATGAGGTTGCAAATTTGATGCTCGAGGCGCCTGGGTACGTTACCTCGTTCGGGATAGGCGAAGCGCCCGTATACAGGCAGGCTACGTTTTCGGTTTGGGAAAGTGTGGAGCATATGAAAGCTTTTGCCTATGGAAGTAAAAAACATGCCGAGGTGATCAAAAAAACTCGGAGCGAGAACTGGTACAGTGAGGAACTCTTCGCAAGGTTCAGGATCATAGAAACCAGCGGAACATTAAATGGCCAAAACCCTTTGGAGGGAATAAATAAAACATAACACACCATGAGAATAATTGCAGAACTACCCCACCCTGATTTTAAAATATCTATCCTGAACATGAACCAAAAGTTTATAATTAAGATAGAGCAGGGTACCCTGGAACAGAGCTACAAAATACCCGAGATGGATTTAACCGAAGGCGTTAACAGTGTATTTGAATTGCTTGATGAGGCGTTTTTAAAAACAGTTTCCGCCCGCTTTATAGAAATGGGGAAAGATTTCAGGGAGAGCTATTACCGATATAACTATTAACGAATATAAAATCTATAACTTATTGTTTTATAATTATTTATATATTATTAAAAATGGCAGCCAAATTTTATTTGGCTGCCATTTAAGTGTAAACGGTTCTAATATGAAACAGGCAGAATATAATTTGGTTGATCGATTTTAAAAACTACAAGTTATTAATAATCAACATATTAAATCAGTTACCTATACGTTTTTATTTTAGTAAGAATAAACTCTCGTTTATTAACGGCTTTTAGTTACCTCAACGCTCCACTCACTGCCGCTGCCAATTTTATATGTATCCGCAAAGCTTGCCATATTTAAGGCGAAAGATAGCTGCATAAGGCTATTGAGATATGCCAGCGGCTTACCCTTAGCTACGCTGCCAAATGTTTGGCTATATGGCGCATCACTTTCGTGTACCAATACTCCCCTATTGAATATTTTTAAATGCAGCATACCGCCAAACTTCGGGTTCAGCTTTTTAACCAGGTTTTGGTCGATGTCCGTCCAGATGTTGCCGTAATGAATATCGTGGATATCTATAGTGCCTTTTAACATGCCGTTCTCAAAAACCGATTTTGGTATGGAATCGTTACTACTTGTTTAGGCAGTTCCGGCCCCACCTGCTCAAAGGTTATCACGCCTGCAGCCAGGCGGGCGGCTGTGTAAGAGTAAACATCCCGGCCATGAAACGTAAACGAGTTTCCGGATGCAGGACGACGGTTTTTCGTTTCGTCAATTTCGCGGACGGCTGCTATACCGTAAGTTTCGGCCACAAGTGTTAACGTGCCGTTGTCTGGCGTAACAATAAAATGCCCGGTATTGGTTTTGAGGACCACCGATTTACGCGATGTACCTACGCCCGGATCAACTACAGATACGAACACCGTTCCCTTTGGCCAGTAACTGATGGTTTGGAACAAACGGTACGACGCTTCCCATATATTGTAGTTCGGAATTTCGTGGGTAAGGTCGTAAAGTTTCAGATCGGGCGATACGCCGATGGCTACGCCCTTCATTTCAGATACAGCACCATCCTTCAGCCCAAAATCTGATTGATAAACAACGATGTTGTTTTGTGCAAAGGACGTACCTATGCCCAGCAGCGCCAGTGTAAAAATTAAGGTTTTCAGGTTGTTATTCATAACAGCTGTTATCTGAAGTTAATTACAGATAGCGGACTGAAAAATAACAAAATTATTCTGAAGCTTCCTCGCCTTTTTCGCCAAGCGCTACAATATCACCTTCCTTGAATAAGATAGCTTGCAGCGTTTGACGCCATTTGGGTTTCTTGCGCAGTAAAAATTCCAGGTCCATGCCAAAGTGTTTAAACTCCTCGTGCTGGGCGTTTTCCATAATCGCTTTTGCCTGGGGGTCTTTTTCCACCGAAATGCGTTGCTCGTACCAGTTAATGGCTTCGGCTTCCTCACCCAGCGATACGATCATGCGTACAAAAGTGCGGGTCTCTTGTGATAACTCTTCTGGTGGTTCGTGGTATTGATCAAATGCCATAGCGTTTCTTTTTGGTATAAAGTAAAGCTATGGCAATTTTGTTTGATTATATCACCTCGTTAATGCTCATTTCCCTAATCTCTTTCGATTCGTTAGGACGGCCATTTTTAAACGCTTTACGCGGGGTTAAACCCAGTAGCTGGAACATGGCCATATCCTCGTCAAACGATGGGTTCGGTGTGGTCAGTAGCTTTTCGCCGGCGAAGATGGAGTTGGCACCGGCCATAAAACACATGGCCTGTTCAACCGTGCTCATTTCGGTACGGCCGGCAGACAGCCTTACCACTGTTTTTGGCATAATAATTCGTGTGGTGGCAATCATCCTTACCATATCCCAAACAGATACGCGCGGCTGCTCGGCCAGCGGCGTGCCTTGTACCGGCACTAACGCGTTGATCGGGACCGATTCGGGGTGCTTAGGCATGTTAGACAGTGTTTTCAGCATTGATATACGGTCCTGAGCGGTTTCGCCAAGGCCAATGATACCGCCGCTGCAAACCGATATCTTTGCTTTACGCACATGGTCGAGCGTTTGCAGACGGTCGTCATAAGTACGGGTGGTAATGATGCGCTTATAATCGTCTTCAGAAGTATCTAAATTGTGATTGTAGGCATATAGGCCTGCATCAGCCAAACGCTGCGCCTGGCTCTCGGTAAGCATGCCTAAAGTGCAGCAAACTTCCATATCCAGTTCGTTCACGGCCTTCACCATATCAATAACCTTATCAAAGTCGCGGTTATCGCGCACTTCGCGCCAGGCGGCGCCCATACACAGCCTTGAAGCGCCGCCGGCCTTAGCCCTTTGGGCTACCGCAACAACTTCCTCTTTAGGCATTATGGCATGTACATCAACACCTGTGTTATATCGTGCAGCCTGCGGGCAATAAGCGCAATCCTCCGGGCAGCCACCGGTTTTGATAGATATAAGCGAGCTTATCTGCACTTCTGCATAATCCTTATTCTCGCGGTGTATGCTTGCCGCGCGGAATATCAGATCGAGCAATGGCGAATGGTATATTTTTGAGATCTCTTCCTGGGTCCAGTCGTATCTAACTTCAGTCATATCTATAGTATTCGTTTTAATGGGTCAAAATTATAATAAAAGCTTACTTGCCAACCATAGCGGCAGAAAAAATCCTATACAATCTGTAAAAGTTGTGATGATAATGGATGATGCCACTGCAGGGTCTATCCCTACCCTTTTCAAAATCAGGGGGATAGAGGCGCCGGTGATACCGGCGATAACCAGGTTGCCTGTCATGGCTAAAAACAGTACAAGGCCTAGCATGGGGTTCGCATCATAAAAATAGGCCACCGCAAAAACGATAAGCCCGTTACACGCACCATTTATCAATCCAACCAAAAACTCTTTTATCACAGTGTTGTAGGCCTGCGTGTCGCTCAGGTCGCTTAACGAGATACGCCTTACTGTAACGGCAAGGGCCTGGGTTGCGGTGTTGCCGCCCATACCGGCTATAATAGTCATATAAGCAGATATCACCGCAAGGCTTTTTACGGTAGCATCAAAATTACGGATGATGGACGCTGCTAAAAAAGCCGTACCCAGGTTGATGACAAGCCAGGGCAAGCGGCTTTTTACCGCATCCCGCCAGTTACCGCTAAGTTCCTCGTCTTCCGATACCCCCGATATCTTCAGGATATCCTCGGTATTCTCGGCTTCCATAACATCAATGATATCATCAACCGTTATTCGGCCCAGCAATTTCATATTATCGTCAACAACCGGAATGGTGGTCAGGTTATACTGCGAGATCAGTTTGGCAACCTCTTCCTGGTCAAGTTCGGCTTTTACATAAACATAATCGGTTTGTACCAGGTTACGCACTTTGGCTTCGCTGCGCGCTTTGATAATATCCTTTATAGACAGGATGCCTTGTAATATCTGGTTATCATCTACCACGTAAATTGTATAGAACTCTTCCATTTCTTCCGACTGGCGGATGATCTCGGCAAGCGCCCCCCTTTTATCCAGGTTGATATTTACGCAGATAACCTCCGAGTTCATTAAACCGCCCGCGGTATCTTCGCGATAATTTAACAGGGCACGAATGCTGGTGGCATCTTCCTGATCAATATCTTCTAAAATTTCCTGCTGGTCTTCTTTGTCAAGCTGCGAGATAATATCTGTCGCAACGTCATAATCCATTTCCTCAACAATTTCCGACCGTTTTTCGGGATGCAGGCCTACCAGCAGCTCCTCGGGATGAGATTCCTCTGTCATTTCAGAGATAACCTCGGATGCCGTTTCGGTAGGCAGGATATTGATGATGCGCTCTTTAGCCTCTTGCGGAAGCTTTTCAAACAGTATCGCGATCTCTGAAGCATGATAATCATTCAAAACGGCCTGTAATTCAGCATCATCGCCCTCAAGGGCGGTTTTAATGCGGAGCAGGTCGGTTTTATCAATTTCAAAAGATTGCATATGCAGGCAAAATAAGCAATTTTAGTGAGAAGGAAAGCCGCCATTACGCGGATTTTTACCAATAATTGGATTTTATTTGTCCAAAAATTGTGCTAAGTGCAAGTGTTCACGTTCGGCGCACGTGAACACCGTGAACATGATTAAACAATTAATATTCAGGACTTTTACAATTCAGGTGGCATAAGTATGTCACCACGTTCAAAAACCTTAGCCGCTATAATTATAAACAGCTTTTACGCCGCTTATCTTATTCAACTTACTCATCACCCGCTCCACCTGTGTTTTGCGGATAGATAATTTGATGGTGCAGCGAAGTTCGGAAACCTGTTCTAATACCTGAAGCTCGTCGTCCTTAATGATGCGCATTATATCATTCATATGCATATAATCAAACACCACGGTGTAAATGTCATTTACGGTTTTTTCTACCACCTGCGCGGCATCAAGCGCCACTTCTGCAGCGGTTTTGTAGGCGTTGATCAGTCCGGGTACACCCAATAAGGTGCCGCCAAAATAACGTACTACCACCACGAGCACGTTGGTAATGTTGCGCGATAGCAGTGTGTTCAAAATTGGCCTGCCCGCTGTTCCGGATGGTTCACCATCGTCATTGACGCGAAAAACGGACCGGTCTGTCCCGATCCTGATGGCCCAGCAATGATGGTTTGCTTTTGGGTGTTCGGCTTTCAGGGCCGCTACTATCGCCTTGATATCATTATCAGAGGCAACCGGGTAAGCATATCCTAAGAACTTGCTTCCACGGTCGCGAAAGATACTTTCTGTAGGTTGTACTATAGTCTTGTAGGTATCGTCAAACAGCATGAAACGGGTTAAGAAACAGTAATTATGATGATAGCTGTAACTGCCAGCGCCACTCCTACTTTGTTCAGGGTACTTAAGCGTTCGTTAAACACTACCAGCCCTACCAGGGCACCCAGGGCTATTACACCGATGTTCATAGCCGAGAACACGGTTGACGGGCTTTTAGACAACGCAGCATGTGCCTTAAGATAAAACAGGATGTTGCCAAAGTTGGCTACCCCCAGTATCCACCCGAACATAATGTGAGGCCATTTTATACGGTTTTGTTTGGTAAAGATCTTTACGAGCAGGCTGATAAATGCTATTAAAAATGCCAGCGAGTAAATAAAAAATAACGACGTTGTATAAGGCAGTGCAGTAAAGGCGGCCACTTTTTTAAAGAGGATATCGATGGCGCCGAAACCAAAAAATACGATGAGCAGATATACCCAGGCGTTAGAAAGTTTTTTTCGGTTTGCGGTTTGCTTTTGCCATGGTATAGAGCATAATATTGCAGCAAAACCAATAATGATACCTATGACCTTGAGGACAGTAAGGCTTTCGCCAAATAACAGGAACGATGCTATTAACGGGATAAACAACGACAGCCTTTGCGCAACATCTGTACGCACTATGCCGGCAATACGTACTGATGACGCCATTATCCAGAATATCAGCGGCAGCAAAATACCTACAGCAATATATACACCCACCGGCGCTTCCTGAAGCGTAAAGTTTTGTAAACGGGGCTTAAAAAAATACCACGTAAGCAGTATGGCCATGCTATAATTCCAGGTGATGGCCTGAAAGATGTCTATCTGGTAGCGCCGGGCAAGTTTCAGCAATACAGAAACAATTACGCTGCAGCAAATACTTAAAAAAACGTACAACATTGTTATTTGGTTATGTAGGTAGGTTTAATATAACTTTTAAACTATCGGCGCCAACATTGTACTCGCCGGCAGCAGCGCCCATTATAACCGGCGCTTTTACGCCATTTTTCCATACGGGCGCCCCGGTAAAAATACGTGCTTCGTCCCACAAACCGGCCTCTATAAACTGGTTTAAAGTATAGGCGCCACCCTCGATAATCACCGACTGTATATCCTGCAAGTATAGCTGAAATAAAATATATTGAGGTACAAAGCGGTCAAAATCCTCCAGGGCTATGTACTTGTTTAGTCCCTCAATATCCGTTTTAACCTCGTTAAATATCAATGTTTCAACCGACTGGTCAAATACGTTAAGGGTTGTACTTAATGCCAAACGGCGGTCTATGATCACCCTTTTGGGCGACTTGCCTTCCGCGTAACGTACACTTAGCTGCGGATCATCAGCCATTACTGTTTTCTTGCCTACCAGTATAGCATCTTCTTCAGCGCGCCATTGGTGTACTAATCTACGGCTTTCGGGCCCGGTGATCCAACGCTGGCTGCCATCTGCCGGGCCGAAAAAGCCATCTGCCGTTTGCGCCCATTTAAGGATAATATATGGCCTTTGCTTTTGTACCCGCGTAAAAAAGCGCCGGTTTAGCCATTGGCATTCTTTTTCTAAAACGCCAACGATTAACTCAACGCCGGCGGCTTGCAGCTTTTCTATGCCCTTACCATCCACTTGTGGGAAGGGATCGCGGCAGCCAATTACTACCCGGGGTATCTGATGCTTGATGATCAGATTGGCACAGGGTGGCGTTTTGCCGTAATGCGCGCATGGTTCCAGCGAAACATAAATGGTGCTTTGTTTAAGCAGATCGGCATGGTTAACATAATTGGCTACCACCATGTTAACCGCATTTACCTCTGCATGTGCTTCGCCATATTTTTGGTGGTAACCCTCGCCTATTATCTTGCCGTTATGAACTATCACAGCGCCAACCATTGGGTTCGGGCTAACCCGGCCCGCCCCCAAAGCGGCCAGATCAAGACAGCGCTGCATATATATTTCATGTATTGCCATTGTGCAAAAGTAGGTTTTATGTTACTTTGTTGCATGAAAACTATCAAGGATGTATTCCTGAACTTTCAGCAAGAGCTAAATGACCTGTATGACAACCGCGAAATTGAGGCTATAACCCTGCTGGTGCTGGAAGAAATTACGGATATGTCGCGTGCTAAAATAAAGGCTTTCCCGGATGATGATGTGAATGGCGAAGCTGTTGAAAAGATAACCGGCATCCTTGCAGAGCTTAAAACAGGTAAGCCCGTGCAGTATATCCTTGGCAGCACAGAGTTCTACGGTTTCAACTTTCTGGTTAACCCTGCTACACTTATACCGCGACCGGAAACCGAAGAACTGGTGGAATGGATTTTGGCGGAAAGTAAAAAGTTAAAAGTTGAAAGTGGAAAGTCGGTTAACATACTTGACATTGGTACAGGTAGCGGATGTATTGCCATCAGCCTTAAAAAGCACCTGCCTGAAGCTGTTGTTACGGCTATTGATATCTCTGCCGATGCCTTACATACTGCCAGCCAAAACGCTGTAATCAATGATGTTAAAGTAGATTTTGTGCAGGACGATATATTAAGGGTCCGAAAGTCCGAAAGTCCGATAAGTCAGGAAGACAGCATCACTTTATCATTCGATATTCAGTATTCGCTGTTTGATATCATCGTCTCTAACCCCCCATACGTTACTAAAACAGATAAGCTGCGGATGCATCGAAATGTAACCGATTTTGAGCCGCATTCCGCACTGTTTGTGCCTGAGAATGACCCGCTGATATTTTATAAGGCAATCGCTGACTTTGCTGTTGCGCATCTCACAGAAAACGGCTTGTTATTCTTCGAGATCAACGAAAATTTAGGTAAAGAAACAATTGAGTTGTTGAGCGATAAAGGGTTTACCGACATAGAATTACGCAAGGATATGAGCGGCAGGGACAGGATGATAAAGGCGAACCGCTGATTTAAGGATTGAGTGATTTTGCAGATACGAATCAGCGGAATCATAATAATCAACGAAAATCTGTGGTCTAATTCCTCGGATGGAACTCTATTATCGTACTTTTTAGATATTCCCTGTCCAGGTGAGTATATATCTCGGTTGTAGTAATACTTTCGTGTCCCAGCATTTCCTGTACCGCCCGCAGATCGGCGCCGCCTTCTACCAAATGAGTAGCAAACGAGTGTCTGAAGGTATGCGGACTGATGTTTTTTCTTAACCCGGTTATAGCGGCCAATTGCTTTACCAGCATATAAATATAAACCCTGCTTAGCCGGCTGCCACGACGGTTTAAAAATACCATATCTTCTTCGCCCTTTTTGATATCGATATGAACACGTACCTGTTCTATCCATATCTTTAATGCTTTTAGCGCCTCGCTGCCTATAGGTATAAGGCGTTCCTTGCTGCCCTTGCCGGTTACCTTTATAAATTCGATCTCCTGGTAGATATTGGATAGCTTAAGCTCCGTTAACTCAGAAACCCGCAGCCCGCAGCCATACATCACTTCTAAAATAGCTTTGTTGCGCGTACCTTCAGGCGTGGAAAGATCTATAGCCGCTACCATTTTATCAATATCATAGATACTAAGGGTATCCGGAAGTTTACGTTGGATCTTAGGCGTCTCCAATAGTTCCGATGGGTCTGCGGCTATCAGGTCTTCCATCAGCAGGTATTTGTAAAAGGCTTTTATACCCGATATAATGCGCGATTGTGTAGAAGGTATCATCCCTAACTCGTTAACCCACTTAATAAAGTCGCGCAGATCATGTAAAGAAAACTCTGTAGGCGACTTTTTATTTACCTGTAAATCAGAAAATTGATAAAGTTTTTCTAAATCTTTACTATAAGCAGTTATAGAGTTTGCTGCAAGCGACCTCTCGAGCTTTAAATATGTTTTAAATCCTTTAATTGCAGCCTGCCAGTTCAATTGATTTTAGTTTTAATGTTTTATGGTTAAGTTTGAACAAATGAATATACAAATTATAAACGGGCCAAATTTAAACCTGCTTGGCGTACGCGAAAAATCTATATACGGCAGCGCCGATTTTGAGACCTACCTTACCGAGTTAAAAAATCATTTCACAAGCATCACCATTAATTATTACCAAAGTAATGTTGAGGGCGAAATTATAAATAAACTGCATGAGGTTGGCTTTACCTGCGATGGCATAGTGCTTAACGCCGGTGCCTATACCCATACCTCGGTAGCCATTGCCGATGCTATTGCTGCTATTACCGCCCCTACCATTGAGGTGCATATATCAAATGTTTACAAGCGCGAAGAGTTCAGGCACCACTCTATGCTGGCAGCCAGCTGTAAAGGTGTTATAGCGGGCTTTGGCATGCACTCGTACAGGCTGGCGATAGAAAGCTTGCTGTTGACTTATTAAACCGCTAAATCCTAAATTCTAAATAAAGAAGGTTATCCAAAACTATAAAATGAGTAAAGTATTTAAAATAGCCACCCTACTCCTGTTTATACTTACTTTATTTGTGGCCGATGCTTCCGCTCAAAAACGAAAGCAGTCCGTACGCGATTCGCTGCGCCGTGCAATACTCCTCCGCGATTCAATGATGCGGACGTTCAAAAAATCTGATACCTCTATCAACAACCTGCTGCAAAAGGTTGAATATTACACTTCATCGTTCAACCAGATAAAAACCAGCCTGTCGCGCAATATCGATACGGTTGATATCAGCCAAAAACTCCCCTCTTTTGAGCGGCGTATAGGCTTGATTAAAAACCTGATAGAGGACGACCAATCGAGCACCTTGCGCTACCTGTACGCCATCAGGGATATACTTACCCGCAGCGACGACCAACTGGACCTATGGCAGGAGCGGTTGTCTGATATAAACGGCAAGCTGGTGCAAAATCAAAACGAGCTGGCATCAATGGATAAGGACCCGGCATTAAAAGTTATACCTGCCGATAGCAGCCTTCGTACTACCTACCTTATCCAAAAAATAGCTATAGAAAGTAAGTATCAACGCCTGGATACCATCAATAAAAAGCTGTTGCTTAAAATTGGGCTGCTGCAAAACCGCATTTCGTCGGTATACATTTCATTGCTCGATCTCAAAGACCAGATAGATATCAAGATCCGCGAGTTTAGCATACAGGCACTGAGTGAAGAAAATAGCAGCATTTGGGAAATGGATAACAATACCCAAAGCACTTTTAAAACCGCATTAACCAAAACGGTGAGCATGAATACCAAACTGCTTACCTTTTTTATCAGCCGCGACCCTCTGATACACCTTGCCGGTCTGCTAATGCTGGTATTGTTCTTTAGTTGGATATATACCAACAGGCGCAAGGTTATCAACATCAAAGAATCACCGCAATCGGTTTTTAGCCATGCTAAGTATGTGTCGCTTTATCCCATAACCTCGGCAGTTATTGTAGCTTTTGCGATAATACCAAATTTTTACGACCACCCACCGGTTATTGTACTCGAACTGTTTTTTTTAGTGCAGATACTGGCCATCCTTTACATGGTTAAAAAAACCTGCCCGCAACAGCTATTCAAATATCTGCATATACTGTTTTGGCTAACCCTGGTTTATAGCTTTTGCAATCTGTTTGTAGAAGTATCGAACACCGATAGGGTAATTGTGCTGTTATTATCGTTTATTACTACCATAGCAAGCATTCGTTTTTATTTACAGGTAAAAAAAGCGCCCGAAGATTACCTGCCGTACACCAGAATCATCCTTAAAATTTTTATAGGCCTGCAAGGCATTGCTTTTTTATTGAATGTATTTGGCCGTGTTACGCTGTCGAAAATTATTGGTATAACCGCTATATATAACCTTTGGCTCGCGTTTGGTATGTATTACCTGGTGCAAATAGTTATGCAAAGCTTGTTTTTACAGCTCGAGGCCAATAAAAACAGCAACGGCTTAAGCTCGTTCATTGATTTTAAAATGCTGCAAAACAAGTTTAGGAGTATTTTAACCATATTGGCAAGTTTACTTTGGCTGGTAATGCTTACCCAAAACCTGAGCATTGAAGATGTGGTTTTTAGCACCCTTGAAAAATTCCTGACGCAAACCCACAGCCTTGGAGGCACCAATACCAGCTTTACCTTTCAAAGCATTATTATTTTTATAGCGGTAATATGGTTTTCGTCGGTAGCGGCGCGCATTATCAGTTACCTGTACGAAGTAGCCGGTAAGCACGCCAATGATATTGACGTACTGAAAAAGAAGAACCGTACATCTACCCTGCTAATAAAACTGGCGGTGTTTGCTATAGGCTTTTTGCTGGCCATAGCCGCTTCGGGCTTCCCGTTAGATAAGATCACCATCATCATCAGCGCCTTTGGTATAGGTATTGGCTTTGGCTTGCAAAACATTGTAAACAACCTGGTGTCGGGTTTAATACTGGCGTTTGAAAAACCCGTACAAATAGGTGATTATATTGAGGTGGATAACCGCTCGGGGACGATCATGGAAATTGGTATCCGCTCGAGTAAACTGGCTACCAACGATGGCGCAGAAGTGATTATACCTAATGGCGACCTGATATCGCATCACGTAATTAACTGGACGCTGAGCAATAACAATCGCCGCATCGAACTGATTATTGGGGTGGCTTACGGATCGGAGATCGACAAGGTTAAAACGATACTTACCGATGTGCTTACCAACCGCGATGGTATAATGGAAACCCCCGCCCCGGTTGTATTTGTGCATAATTTAAACGAAAGCTCCGTCGATTTCCGCCTGTTGTTTTGGGCGGCTGATATCAGTACCTGGCTATCGCTTAAAAGCAGCGTATTAACAGATATTTATGCAACGTTTGCCAAAGAAGGAGTCGAGATCCCCTTCCCGCAGCGCGACTTACATTTACGATTGACCGCCGAGCAACAGGAAATATTTAAAAATACATCACCGGCGGATAGTAATGATACCGGTTTGCCCAATGCCGAAACCGACCCGGCAGCGCCGATAAGTAAGCGTAAAAAAAATGATTAATCATTAGCGTTTTGAAATCCCGAAAGCGATTTAACCGTTTTTTGATTTCTTAACAGGATACATTGGGTTTAATTGCTTCTTACCACTGTAACTTTTTCATTTCAGTTATAGGCGCTTAATTTAATTTAGGATATTAGGGCGGATACAATCAGCCTGATATGAAAAGAGTTTTACTGCCCGCATTCCTGTTATTCTATGTTTCGGTTTCTGCGCAAACCGTATCAAAGAAACCGCTCGATCAATCGGTTTACGACGGATGGCAAAGCATCACCGGCGAACGCATAAGCAATGATGGCAGATGGGTTGTTTACGTTGTGAAGCCGCAGGAGGGTGATGCCGAACTTGTTATAGCCAACCCCAAAGGTAAAAGCCGGCTTAGCATTCCACGTGCTGATACTGTACGCTTTACGCCCGACTCAAAATTTGCAGTATTCCTGATCAGGCCATTTTATAAAGATATACGCCAGGCAAAGATCAAAAAGAAGAAACCAGCCGAATTTCCGAAAGATACCCTGGGTATTATAACCTTAGGTAAGAATACATTTCAAAAAACACCTGCTATACGTTCGTTTAAAATTGCTGAAAATGCGCCGGTGGTTGCCTATCTTTCTGGTGCTGATACCCTAAAACAAGCCGTGTCGGCTGATACATCAAAAAAAGCGATTGCCGGTACGATAGCCCCGCCAGCTAAAGATGGCGCCGAACTCACTATAAAACAATTACTTAACGGCAAAATACGCAGCTTTAATTATGTAACAGATTATGAACTTAGCAGAAATGGCAAATGGCTTGCATTTGCAGTAACGGCGCCTAAAAAGAACAAAACAGTGGTATCGGGTTTATTTGTTTACGATGTAATAAATAATGTACTCAAAACCATAAGTACCGGCCGTGGAACGTATAAAAATTTGACATTTGACGACGCCGGCAAACAACTGGCCTTTACAGCCGAAAAGAACCCTGAAAAGGCATTGGTGAAACCCTTTAAACTTTATTACTACACGGCTGCAAAAGATAGTGCCGCAGTTATTGCCGGACCCGAAACGGCGGGCATGCCGCTAAATTGGGCTGTAAGCGGCGATGGAAAGGTTTTTTTCAGCAAAAGCGGCAGCAGCGTTTTCTTTGGGACCGCGCCTGTACCAAAGCCAGCAGATACTACCCTGGTTGAGTTTGAACATGCCCGGCTTGATATTTGGAATTACAAGGATGATTACCTGCAGCCTCAGCAGCTAAAAAACCTGCAGCGCGAATTAAAACGCAGCTACCAGGCGGTTATACGGCTTGCTGACGGCCCCAGAAAGTTGATACAGTTAGGTAATAAAGGCATCAGGGAGGTAATTATTCCGGCGTATAATACCGATGCCCGTTTTGTGTTAGGCTTAACCGATACCGGTGCGCGTGTACAGTCGCAGTGGGAAGGTGGCACACAGGAAGCTGCATACCTGATAGATACCCGCACAGGCAACCATTTGCTGGTAAATAACCGTCTTAAGGCGCGTTACAGCATTTCGCCCGGGGGCAATTACGTGGTTTGGTTTGATTACAAGGATCAAAACTGGCACAGCTACAGTATGGCTACCGGAAAAAAAATAAATATATCAGTGAACACGGGCGTAAAAATGGGTAACGAAGAAAATGATGTACCCGACGATCCGTCGCCATACGGCATATCTTCATGGGAAGAAGGCGACAAACGTGTACTGATATATGACCGGTACGACATTTGGGCCATTGACCCTGCTACCGGTAAGGGCACAAATTTAACCAATGGCATGGGGCGCCATTATAAATTGAAATTCAGATACAATGCCGACGATGGTGAAGAAAAATTCATTCCGTCGAAAAAAACGCTATGGCTGATAGCCCAAAATGATGAAAATAAACAATGGGGGTATTATAAAAAAGCGCTGAATGGCAACGTAGCCCCAATAAAAGTAAGCATGCTGCCTATGGCTTACAGCGATTTGCAAAAAGCAAAAAATGCCGGTGTGTTTATTTATACAAAAAGCAGCTACACGCAATCGCCTGATCTTTATATTTCAGCTGATCTGCTTAATGAAACAAAACTGAGCGCCATAAATCCGCAGCAGGCCCAATACAATTGGGGCACCGCCGAATTGGTTGAATGGACAACTCCAATGGGATATCACTCAAAGGGGATCTTATACAAACCCGAGGACTTTGACCCGGCCAAAAAATACCCGATGATAGCTTACTTTTATGAAAAGCTTTCAAACGGTTTATACAGCTACGTCCCCCCTGCTCCTACGCCGTCGCGCTTGCCAATTTCTTGGTTTGTGAGTAACGGTTACCTGGTGTTCGCACCGGACATAAGCTACCAGGCTGGTCATCCCGGTGCGTCGGCTGTCGAGTTTGTTAACTCAGGTGTCGAGGCGTTAAAGAAAAACCCCTGGGTTGATGCCGAACACATTGGCATACAAGGGCAAAGCTGGGGCGGTTACCAGGTGGCTTATCTAATTACGCAGACCGATATGTACGCGGCGGCCTGGGCAGGCGCGCCCGTTGCCAACATGACCTCGGCTTACGGTGGTATCCGTTGGGAAAGCGGTATTAACCGCCAATCGCAGTACGAACGGACACAGAGCCGTATCGGCGCCAGTTTGTGGGAAAAGCCAAATTTGTATATCGAAAACTCGCCGCTGTTTCAATTGCCTAAAGTAAAAACACCCGTAGTTATTATGAGTAACGATGCCGATGGCGCCGTGCCCTGGTACCAGGGCATAGAAATGTTTACCGCACTGCGCAGGCTTGGCAAGCCGGTATGGTTGCTGCAATACAACAACGAGGCGCACAACCTGGTAAAACGCCAGAACCGCAAGGACATCAGCATCCGCGAGGCGCAATTTTTTGACCACTTTTTGAAGGGAGCCCCTATGCCCGTATGGCTTGATAAGGGCGTACCCGCGGTTAATAAAGGCAAAGATTGGGGGCTGGAGATCAGTTCACAGTAATTGCAGTTGGCAGTCTCCCCTGCGTCATTGCGAGGTATGAAGCAATCTCAGAACTATGCATAAACGATTTGCATGCGGCAATACCTATCAGGAGATTGCTTCATACCTCGCAATGACGCGTTTTTTTAGTTACTTCAAATAGTAATGCTTCATACAATTCAACCTATCATCCAATTCGTAAACCCATGGCTTGGCAGTAGGAATATCCAGTTTGGCCACATCTTCATCGCTCAGGTTTTCGATGTATTGTATTAGCGCTCGCAGGCTGTTGCCATGGGCGCAAATAACTACTTTTTTATTTTCGCGTATGGCCGGGACAATGTGCTCGTGCCAAAAAGGTAAAGCCCGGTCCATCGTTTCGCTCAGGTTCTCTGTCAGGGGCAGTTCCCGATAAGTAAGATCGTTGTAGCGCAGGTAATGGCCCGGAAAACGGTCGTCCTGCTCGGTAATGGCCGGAGGGTGTTCGTGCGGGTCGCGTCGCCATTTGTGCACTTGTTCTGCGCCGTATTTCGCTGTCGTTTCGTCCTTGTTAAGCCCTTGCAGCGCGCCGTAAAAGCGTTCGTTCAACCGCCACGACTTATGAACAGGTATCCACAGGTGATCTAATTCCTCCAGCACAAAGTGCATGGTTTTAATACTGCGCTTTAAAACAGATGTAAAACCAACATCAAAAGTGTAGCCATGTTTTGCAAGCAGCTTACCGGCGTTTATAGCCTGTTGCAACCCGTCTTCAGAGAGGTCTACATCCGTCCACCCGGTAAAACGGTTCTCCAGGTTCCATATACTTTCGCCGTGGCGTATCAATACTAATTTCTGCATATCTTTAATATAACAGCCGGGTAACACTGCGGTTTAGAAAAGTATTGTTAATTAATTCAAAATAATTAGATTGCATATATAAACCAAATTTAAACCTTTATTATGATACCAACCACTCCTGCTCCGGTAATTGTTAAAGATGGCATTGCCAATCCGGCACCGCTTGGTCTTTGCGCCTTTGGCATGACAACCGTATTATTAAACATACATAACGCGGGCTTTTTTGAGCTTAACGCTATGATATTGGCCATGGGTATTTTTTATGGCGGGCTGGCACAGGTTATTGCCGGCATCATCGAAGCCAAAAAGAACAACACTTTTGGCCTAACCGCATTTACATCATACGGCTTTTTCTGGCTATCGCTTGTGGCGCTTATTGTGATGCCGAAGCTGGGCTGGGCGCCAAAGGCAAGTGAAGGTGCTATGTGCGCATATTTGGGCATATGGGGCTTGTTTACCTTCTGCCTGTTCTTTGGTACTTTAAAACTAAATCGCGCGCTGCAGTTTGTTTTTGCATCGTTAACTATACTGTTTGCTTTATTGGTTTGGGGTGATGCTACCGGCAACGAAAGCATTAAGCATCTTGCCGGCTACGAAGGCATCATCTGCGGCCTGTCTGCCATATATACAGGTATAGCGGGCGTGATGAACGAGGTTTACGGGCGTACAGTAATGCCTATCGGGGCGGTTTAGCCTCCCCCCGGCCCTCTTCAAAGGAAGAGGGTGATATAAAAATTCCTCTCCTTTGAAAAGGATTTAGGTGAGGCTTCAAATATTTCAGCTAACTTGCCCCTGTGAAAGATTATAAAAAATATTACCTGCTGCCAGCTACGCCCGAGGAAGTGTACACTGCGCTAACTAACCCTGTTACGTTAGAGTTATGGACCGGCGATCCGGCTGAAATGTCTACCGAGCCCGGTTCGGAGTTTTCGTTATGGGAAGGCAGCATCGTAGGTAAGAATATGGAGTTTGTACCCGGAAAAAAGATCGTGCAGCAATGGTATTTTGACGGGCAAACCGACGAATCTATAGTAACTATAAAAATTCATCCCGACTCTCATGGTTCCTCTGTCGAACTAAGACATGTTAATATACCTGATGATGACTATAACGACATTGTTGAAGGCTGGAACGACAGCTACTTTGGCAACCTGGCCGATTTCTTCGAGGTAGGATAGTTGAAAGAAGCAAGACTGTAAGAGCCAGAAATTAAGACAAAGTTTATAAATACAAAGAGCCGCCCCAATCTGGAGCGGCTCTTTTGTTAACGTCTTGATTATTATATCTCGACCTTGTAGCTAACCTTAGTATAAAGTAAACTCTACACGGCGGTTTTGCTGGCGGCCTTCTGCTGTTTTATTAGTAGCTATCGGCTGGCTTTCGCCGTAACCGGTTGCTTCTATACGCGAAGCGTTTGCGCCTTTGCTAACCAGGTACGATTTTATAGCTTCTGCACGGTCTTTTGATAACCTTAAGTTGAGCGCATCAGAACCTGTATTATCGGTATGGCCTGCTAATTTTAAGCTGAAGTTTTTCTCAGTTAACAAGTTAGCAACCCTATCTAAGCTTGGGTACGATCTTGCACGGATAGTTGCTTTACCCAAATCAAATTCCAGGTTGTTTATCGCGTCTTTAACAACACGTTTGTCTTCCTCGGTTACATACACAACCGGTTTAGCCAGCGGACAACCTGAGCCATCTACTTTAGTACCCGCAGGCGTATTAGGGCATTTATCGTTAATGTCTGGTACACCATCACCGTCGCTATCCACAGTTAATCTATCTAACTTAGAGTTAGTGGTGTTAAGATCGTTCCTTAACTGATCGTTCTTTGCGCGTTCGGCATCAATTTGAGCCTGCAGCATAGCTTTTGTTTGTTGATTTTGCCATACGTATTCGGTACGCATAGAGTTAACCGGGTTATAGGTAGACATGGCCGGGGTTTTGGAACTACCCAGTAAAAACTCTAAGCCGATGTGTGCGTAAGAGAACCTGTCGTTAGAACTGCCGGTATTGTAACCATCAAAATTATCTGATTGTACAAAGTTAACCTGGTAGCCAAGGTCTAAATTAACGCTCGAACCTAAATTAACTTTAAAGCCTAATCCTACCGGTACAAACCATTCGTTTATAGAGTTTTCTCCGGCGCCGTTAGTGTAAGCTGTTGTTGTCCCACCGGCATCGGTAGTGGTAGTTTTATAACCCATGTAACCGGCACCTGCTGTTAAATATGGCTGTATGGCGCTTTTGCTGTTAAACCAGCTAATGTTACCTAAAGTAATGTTTGCGCTTAAAGCACCAGACCAATTTAATTTTGTGTTAAAGCTGCTTGGGGTACCAACACCATCCTGTCCGCGCATACCGCTCACTTCTCCGCGAAGGAAGTCGGCCTGTAAGCCAAACGTTGGTGTAAATTGCTTCTTGATATAACCGCCATAGCCAATTTCTGATTGTGGCTGCCTGAAATCCTGGCGGCCATTGGCGCCAAAAATGGTGAACGGGGTTAATAAACCGCCGTGAACACCTATTGACCATGTACGTACAGGGCCGCCCGAGAAAGGTTTTACATAATTGTTAGTGCTTACAGAATCGGGGGTTTGGGCAAATAATGTACCACCAGCCATTAAACCGGCAAGCAGCATTGTAGATCGTTTTAAATTTGTTTTCATGTTGTGTTATTTTTGACCGTCTGCTAAACTGGATAAGCAGACTATCCCCCACAAGGCAACATTAATGCCAGTACATGCTGATGAACGCGGCACCGGGTATAAAAACGCAGATAAAAACAGCTACAGGCAGAATAACATGTTCACCATTAGCAGGTTATATTGAACGGTTGACCAAAAAAATAAATTAGTCAATAGCAATACGCGTTGTTATATCGGCCATTGCTAAAGTGACCCCAAAAAAAGACAATTGAGACTAAAACAAGCCGTTTTAAGAGAATTACCGGTGACGATTATCCCGCGGGATGAACAATTACCTTCCATTTAATGTCAGCATCAGCCTTATAAAGCGTGGCAGCTACCGAACAGTATTTACTTAATGATAATTCGACAGCTTTTTTGGCTTTATCCTCGTCTACAGTGCCGTACAAATGAAATTCGAGTGTGATGTCTTTCCAAAGCGAGGGTTCTTTACCCGGCTCACGTTCACCGGCTATAACCATTTTATAGTCCACCACGTTTTGACGCTGCTTTTTTAGTATAGCTATAACATCAATTGCAGAGCAGCCGCCCAAACCCATTAAAAGCATTTGCATAGGGCGCACGCCAAAATTTTGGCCGCCGCTTTCGGGGCTGCTGTCCATACGTACGGTGTGTCCGTACTCGTCGGTAGCCTCAAAGCCGTAGTCGCCGCTAACGCGTGATAAATTTATAGTAGCCATGGTAAATGTAATAATTGTGCTAAGTTATGTTTTTGTGGTAATAATAAAATGCCAAAGCCATATATTGACCTTAAATAAACATAAACGGGCTTTAGTGCCTTTACTATGAAGCAGTTATTTTTATCCGCGCTTTTTTTCTGTTTTGCAACAACCGGTTTTGCGCAAAGCAACCTGGTATCGTACGATGACCTTAGTTACCTGCTCCACAACAATATTTATAAAGCCGATACATTTTTTACTGCAAAGGGCTATAAGTTGCTGAAAAAAGATGTAAAGAGAAATGTCAGAAAATATAACCTGGATATTCCGGGCGGGACGTACATCAATATCAACCTGCGTAGCGACGGTAAGCGTATGTTTGTTGAATTTGATACCAACGAACTGGCGCAATATAACATGATATACAACTCTATATCTCAGTATGTTGATAAAGAAAGCGCCACCCCTGAGGTACAAACATTCAACGTAAAAGATCTGGGCGTAATCTACATTATGGCAGATGATGCAGTACCTTATAATCCAACGCGCCGCGAGTATACGATACGTATAGTAGCCGACAAAAGCATTACAGCTTATAACTAAATAATCTGCTTTAAATGAAGCTGCATATGCGCGATATAATCGTCGCCTAAGAATGATACTGTATTAAACGAAGGCTGGTAGCGGCCATTATCGCATTTTACCTGCGTGCGCCCTGGTGGATAGTTGTGTAACACCCGTACTATCTGGCGGTTAACCAGTTCCCAAAGTTTTAATATTTCGACGATATCGGCATGGCGGTAATGCTGCGCCTGCACCCATTCGTCCTGAAAATATATGAGTTTAAAACCCTCCTCGTAAGTACAGCGCACAAAACGGTGCAGGTTGATATGCGCGCTGTCAATCAAATGGCCAATGATCTCCTTGTTTGTCCACTTCCCTGCAGGTGGTTCATTATCCCAGTTAATAAGGTGGGCCTTAGTGCACAAAAAATCATCAATAACGGCCTGTAAATTTTTAGCGGTTTGCTTCATCAAAAATCAAATAATCTATTTAAATATGGCTAAATCACGGTAAATTATTCAAAAAAAATTATCTTCATGGCCTGAATCATTGATATGGCCTTAAACTACATCTGGATAGCATTTTTCCTTATCGCCTTTGCAATTGCATTTTGCAAACTGGTGTTTTTTGGCGATGTAGATGCTTTTAAGCTGTTGGTCGACGGTATGTTCGACAGTTCAAAGTCGTCGGTGATGGATATCGCGCTGCCACTGGCAGGTAACATGGTGCTATGGCTGGGTATTTTAAACATAGGTGAAAGGGCCGGCGCCATGAACTTTCTTTCGCGAATAGTAGGCCCTTTTTTGAGCCGGTTATTCCCGGAGGTGCCCAGGAAGCATCCCGCCACCGGGCAAATGATGATGAACTTTTCGGCCAACCTGTTAGGGCTTGATAACGCCGCAACGCCGCTGGGTTTAAAGGCTATGGATAGCCTGCAACAGTTAAACCCGGATAAAGAAACGGCATCAAACGCCCAGATCATGTTCCTGGTTCTGCATACATCGGGTTTGCAATTACTGCCCGTTACCATTATCGCGCAGCGTTTTATACTGGGTGCAAAAGACCCGGCGGACGTTTTAATACCTTGTATAATAGCCACCTATGTTGCAACGGTTGTAGGGATGATTGCCGTAGCTATTAAGCAAAAAATAAACTTGTTTGACCGTGTTATTGTAAGCTGGCTTGGCGGCATGACCGCTTTTATAGCGCTGCTGGTTTGGTATTTTACCCAATATCTTGATAAAGAACAGATAACCGTCGTGTCGAAGGTTGCCAGCAATATGTTGCTTTTTGCAATACCTACAGTATTTATTTTGGGCGCATTACGCAAAAAAGTAAACGTATTTGAAAGTTTTATTGATGGCGCAAAATCGGGTTTTGAGGTATCAGTTAAAATAATACCTTACCTGGTGGCTATGCTGGTGGCCATTAGCGTTTTTAGGAACAGCGGGGCGTTAGATTATCTGAACGGTGGGGTAAGGTGGGCAGCCACGCAATTACATATGGATACCCGCTTTGTTGATGCCTTGCCTGTGGCTTACATGAAACCCTTAAGCGGTTCGGGTTCAAAGGCAATGATGATTAGCACGATGCAAACCTATGGCCCCGATAGTTTTGCCGGCAGGCTTGGGTCTGTTTTCAACGGTTCTGCCGATACCACATTTTATATAGTAGCGCTTTACTTTGGCTCGGTGGGAATAAAAAAATCCAGGTATGCAATACCCGCGGGGCTTATAGCTGATTTTGCGGGGGTAATAGCTGCGATATTGATCTCCTATTTATTTTTTGGGTAAACTTTACCCGGAGTTGCCCCCTTTCCTCGGGTAATAAATGTTAATTCTGTTTGTAACATGCCCGGTTAAATTCCGTATAAGGCAATAATCAACCTTTAGTTTATAAAGCGATTTATTATTGTAACATTTATTATTTTCGCTTAAGCTAATAATCGGTTTGAAAGTGATTGATGGGTAAATTTTTTACTAAGAGTTTATTTCTTGCGCTTTTTTCAATTTTTGTGGCGGCAGCTACCTCCGCGCAAACTATTACATTAGGCGCTATAGATCCCGGGCCATACGGACAAGGGTCTACCATTAGTGTGCCCTTTAATGTAGATATAACATCAGGATGTATTGGTAAAACCAACTCCTTCCGGTTATATTTATCAGATGCTTCGGGTAACTTTGGCAACACGCCCTTAGCAACTTACAGCGGATTTTACGGCACATTTGTGAATGGGGTAATACCTGCCGGTACACCGGCAGGTTCGGGCTATAAAGTAAAAATTGTGTCTACCCTGCCTGCAATAAGCAGTAATATTTCGGCTGCATTTACCATAAGTAATGGTGCCGGCGTTACAGCAGGCGTAAAATCACAGTCTATAAGTGCCTCAAACCCCGAAGTTTTCGGAGCATGTTTCGGTACATCCAATGCATCGTATTCCTTTGTTAACGCATCCACCACCGGCGCCAGTGTAACAGCAACTTTTTTCAACGAGATAACCCAGGCAAACCAGGGGTCACCAATGGCTATACCAGGCAGTTTTAATGCTAAGCTGGCCAATTATACAGTAACCGTAAAGGCTGTTAAGGGCGGCATAGTGGGAACCAAATCTTATACGCTGATAAACAACGATGTGTACAGATCAATCGGGAACTCGGGCAATAACACAACCTGTGCAAATGGTTCAACACCCCTTACGTTTCCCATTACCATCGATGCGGAAGGAGTTGGTTTCAAATACAATTATCCGGGGCTTACTTACAAAGTTGTATGGGGCGATGGCAGCAGCGATGTATACCGGTACTGTGATATCGTTAACCAAAATAATAGTATCAGCCATAACTTTACAAAATCATCCTGCGGCAATAATGTGGGCGCCAACAGAAATGTATTCAGGGTGGAGCTTACGCCCGTTAACGAGTTTTGCTCCGGTTCGGTGCTGCCGGGGGTGGCATATGCACGCGTACTTTCGCCGCCTAAAAACGATTTTAGCTCTCCTGATGCTGCATGCCTGAACAGCGAAGTAACGTTCAAAAACCTTTCGGACCCGGGCCAGGACCCTGATAACACCGGCCCCGATTGTAAAAATCTTGACGCCCGTTACACCTGGTTTGTAGACGGACAGCCGGTTGAAGTGGATCAGACCACCTCGCAGCCCTTTAAGTACACATTTACCACACCGGGTATACATACTGTAACTATACATATGCAAAACCCCAACAATTTATGCCAGCCGAATGATAAATCGCATACGGTTTGCGTGCAAGAACGCCCCAAGCCGGCTTATACCGTGCCCGTAAATTCAGGCTGCGTACCTTTGAGCCTTACTCCTAAAAATACATCGGTAATTGACGCTAATTGTAATACCGACACATCCTACAAATGGACGGTGACTGGCCCCGCTCCCGTTAAATATCAGGGTGGTACAAATTCGGCAAGCCATACCCCTCAATTTTTGTTCGATCAGCCGGGGGTATATAAAATAAAACTTGGGATAAAGACGGCCAGCTGCGGTACCGATACCGCCCTGAATGTTGAGACCATTGTTGTCGACGGCCCTCCGGTAGCTGTATTGTCACCGGATAAACAACTATGCGGTATAAACCAAACTTTTATCTTTAACGGCGACCCCGGCCCTACGCAGTCTACCATAAGCGGCAGTTCGCAGCCGGGCCCCGGCAATTACACATGGACAGTTACCGGCGGGGCTTTTGAGTTTACCGGCGGCACAACTCCCAGCTCAAGATACCCGCAAATATTTTTTAAAGAAGCGGCAGCCTACACCATTAGTGTAACAGCCACCAGCGCGTGCGGAGCGCCCGCGTCAGATCAGCAAGTAATAACTTTTACCGATGCGCCCGTTGTTGATGCAGGCACCAGCCCCCCTATATGCCAGGGCAGTACGGTTTCCTTACAAGGTTCGGTTATCAATGGTACGGTTGACAATGTAAAATGGAGCGGCGGAGCCGGCACCTTTACCAATGATGCCAGCCTAACCACAAGTTATACGCCCACTGCAGCGGAGTACGCTGCCGGCTCTGTTACCTTAACACTAACGGGCTACACAAGTCTTGGCGCGCCCTGCACCGAGATACCTGATAACATTACCATCACCTTTCAGCCGCCCAATTCGGTGACCAGTGCAAATAAGGTGTTCACCTGCTCGGGCGCCGCATTGGGTTACGTAATAACAGCCCAACAGCCGGGAAGCACTTTTAACTGGACGGTTGACGCTGCTAACACATCGCCATCAATATCCGGATATGGCGCTACCGGCAGCGGCGCAACCATTGGCGACCAGCTTGTAAACAACGATCCTAATAACAGCGCGATAATCACTTACAATATTACCGCTACAAATGGTACATGCGTTAGCGATATTTTTGTGCTTACCGTAAGTGTTTCACCAACGCAGCCTATTGCAAACTTTACCAAAACAGCAGCGAGCGGCTGTGGTACAACCAGCGTACAATTCACCAATACATCAGCGCCCAAAGACGGCACCACTTACTCGTGGGATTTTGGAGACGCCACAAACTCCGCTGAAGAAAATCCTACTCATTCCTTCGCACCAAACACTGACGGAACCGACGCTATTTACAACGTTATACTTACCATAACCACACCTTGCGGCGTGGCAACATCGGTACCCCAAACTATCGTTATTAGGCCGGTAGTACCTGTAGCCCGCATTGTGCCGCCTAATATAACCGGCTGTACACCCGTAACCCTCAATGTTAAAAATGAATCGCCCGGTAGCAATATCGACTATACATATTATTTGTATAAGTATACTAATGCGGCAAAAACCGATAGCACCCTGGTAGAAACTATTACCACAACCACCAAAGACCCGGTAAACTTTCAGCCGATATCCGACGCAGGCAATTACACATTGTTTATGCATGTAAAAGGGTTTTGTAATGATGGTGAAACCGTGCATATTCCTATCAAGATAGACGAGCAATTCTTTAGCGCCCAAATATTTCCCACCGGGCCGGTTGAGGGCTGTGACGGGTCGTTCCAGGCGGAAATATTTAACAACGCAACGCCCGGAAATATCTACACTTATTATATTTCGAACTCTGATGGGACGTATAGTGATAGCAAAGCAGGCGCGCTTGGCGCGTTCAATTATGTTTTTCCAGCGCCTGGTATATATTACATTTCGCTCGAAGTACGTAACAGCTGTGGCTTTATAACTTCAACACCATTACAGTATATTGTACATGGTAAACCGTTACCGGATTTTAACCTAGCCAATAACTCTTCGGCATGCCGCGAAAGCACAGTTACCTTTACAAATACCACCCCGCCTGATGCCACCACCCAGGCATCTGCGATGACTTATTTGTGGGATTTTGGCGACGGTTCTACATCTGCGCTGTATAACCCTCCACCCCATAAATATGCCGGCCGCAGTACTCCCTATACGGTTACCTTAACAGCTACCATACCTGCAACCGGCTGTACTAATACAACCGTTAAAACAGACTTGATAACGGTTACACCGCCACCCGGAACATATTTTACGGTAAGGCCCGATACCATAGTTAAACTGCCTAACTTTCATTTCGAGTTTATTGATCAAACCAGCGGAAACCCCGATAGCTGGCAATGGAACTTTGGCGATGGCAATACAGCCAATAGTCAAAATACCAGCCACACTTACGCCGATACCGGAGAGTATGTGGTTACTTTAAAGGTGACAGATATAAGGGGCTGTGACAGTACCTTTAAGCAAAAGGTTAAAATAACGGGCACACCGGGCCAACTATTTATACCCAATGCTTTTCAACCTCAGAGCAATACCACAGAAATACGCACCTTTATGGCTAAAGGATCGGGTATAGCCAAGTGGCGGCTGCAGGTGTACAACAACTGGGGCCAGCTGATATGGCAAACAACCGCCCTGAGCAGTAAAGGCGAGCCCATTGAAGGATGGGATGGCACATTCAATGGGGTTGCGCTGCAACAGGGTACTTATATATGGAAAGCGTCGGCTACTTTTATCAACGGATCCGAGTGGAAAGGCATGTCATACGGGGGCTCTCTGCCTAAACCAAACGGCTATGTGCATTTAATCAGATAGCAGATGAAGGAATTAAAGAAATACCGCTTTTTACTGTTATTTACGATAATGTTGGGTAGTGTACGTTCATCAGCCCAGGATCATATATATTCGCAATTTTTCAACTCGCCGGTATACCTTAATCCGGCTTTAAACGGCCAGTTTGAGGGCGATCTGCGTATGAACCTTATTTACCGCAACCAGTACACGGCAATACCGGGCGGCTTATCGTACCTTACGGCTTCTATAGATTATAATGTACCGCAGTTTGGCGGCGGTGTGGGCTTAATTTTTACCCGTAGCAGCGAAGGTGTAGCTTATCTAAATAAAAATAACATAGCGGCTATATATTCGTACAGTGTAGGCTCAGAGGATTATGTGTTGTCATTTGGTTTACAGGCGGGCGCTACTAACCGGTCGGTTGACTATAGTAAGCTGGTTTTTGGCGATCAGATAGATCCCCGGCTGGGTTATATCCCCGGGTCGGTTTCCGGTGCCGACCAACCCGATTTCAACAACAAATTCTACTTTGACTCAGGTGCCGGCGTTAATCTCACGCTAAAAAATTTCAATATAGGCGCCGCGGCTCAGCACCTTAACCGTCCTAACGAATCGTTCACCGGTTCGCCGGCAATATTGCCTATACGTACAACCCTGCATGCCAGCTTTAAATATAACCTTACCCGCGACGATAATGTAGATGACGAGGATAGATCATACATTATACCCTCGGTGGTGTTTTACAAGCAAGCGCGGGCGCAATCCATTAGCGCAGGAATGCAATATAAGCGGCGTAGCATAAACGCCGGTGTTTGGTATCGCAGCAGCGGCCAGGGCGGGCCTGGCGCTTTGGTTGTATCGCTAATTTTCGATTTATTCATTAACAAGGAAGGCGGCGAAAAAATACGCCTTGGTGTAAGCCACGATGTTCCGGCAGGTGGCTTAAATTACTCCAATACGAGCGGCACTACCGAGGGAAGTATTGGTTATGAAACCACCCTGCCTTCGCGTTCACGGGGCGAGCATAAGTTTTTTGGCGCAAGCAGATGCTATGATTTTTATTAATTTTTTTAACTTTATCGTAATCTAATTTTTTATGGCTAAAGATTACTTAAAGGACAAAGTCGTTAAAAAAAAATCTGCGTCTGTAGTGGGCTGGTTGCTTGCGCTGCTGGTGCTGATATTTGCTATCATGATAGGCAGGTTTGCCCTATCGGGTTCAATTAATATGTTCAGCGGGCTGCCCGACAGCGATGACGCTTATAAAATAGCGAAGCAGTTCATTATCCCTACAACGCTTTCAAAAAACGTCGACTTCTCCGACTCAGAATACAAGTTCGCTAAGAAATCAGATTCGGTATATGTTATAAAATCATTTTACACTTCCAAATTTGATAGTGGTGAAACATCAAAAACAAATTTTACCATTACCTTAAAATACAATGGCGGTGCAGGTGCAAAAACATCCAACTGGACCCTGCTTAATTTAGACCAGGACAATTAAGATCTTCTTATCAAACCCATTTATGGAACCCGATACCGAATTTATCGCAGGTGCATCCGCGCACATAGCTCATGCAAAATATCAAACCATTGTAACCAGTAACAACCACACAATTATTGCAGATGAACCCGCGGAACTCGGCGGAGCGGATACCGGTATGTCGCCTTATAGCCTGCTGCTGGCAAGCCTGGCAAGCTGTACCGTAATTACGCTTCGCATGTATATCGATCGTAAAATGTGGATTGTTAACGAGATAGCGGTTAACCTTGAACTTTTTAAAACTGAGAACGGAATATCAATTGAAAGCAAGCTTGCTTTTAAAGGTGATCTAACGGATGAGCAGCTTAAACGTTTAACAACTATCGCCGATGCTTGCCCTATTCATAAGATCCTGGTAGGGAATATCACGATCAACACCAAGCTTACAAATGCCTGATGCAGGCTATTTTAGCCCCTTAACAAATATATCAATAAGCAGCAGGCGTTTGTTATGTATCTCGTCGAGGTGCTCTTTATGAGGGAAATTTAGCTTTTTATGGGGCAACGAGCCACCTACTTTTATGCCATGCAGTGCATCCAAAAATACCTCCACAATTTCAACAGGGCTGGCAACTGGTTGTATGTTGTTCTTGTCAATTTCTGCTTGGATAGCATTAGCCAATAGCTTAGTCTCGGCATCGCGTATCTGGCCCACTGTCTCCCATATCGTATCGGGCAGGTTCTGCTCATTGAGTCGAAAAAAATCAAAAAAATTATAATTATTTACGATAAAATCGTGGTGGGTGTTCACCTGAAACAGAAATGCTTCGCGCAGGTTGGTAAAGTGACCAAATTTGTCCTCAAGTTGTTTTAAATAGTCGTTGGCCAGCTTACGCATAACCGCCATATACAATTCGCTTTTATCGGGGAAATAATAATAAAGCAAGGCTTTTGACATAGACAGGTCGCCGGCAATTTCGTTCATAGTGGTTTTTGAATAGCCATAATGAAGAAAGCGCTGGTGAGATGCCTCTAATATCTTTTCGCGTTTAATATCCTGCTGATCGTTTGCTGAACTCATTTTTAGTTCCTGACTTTTTTAACAAACTTATCAAATTTCCAACCAATTGGCGGCGGGCTGCCTAAAAAGATGATTTTAAAATGGAAAATTTACAGCTGTTTGGCGATGGCTGTACCGGCGCTAATAGCGATCGCATCTTCAAACGCGCCAATGACGGCATCGGGTAAACGTGTTTTTTTGCCAAGGCCCACACGCAGGAACATGCAACCAAAAGCAGTAGCAATAGCCGCCGTTCCGCCTATCAATCCACCTATAACCGGCATTTTATGGCCGGCCTGATATACGGCCGCACCGCATAAGGCACCCGCTGCGAAACGCCCTATCAATCCGCCTGCGTTTGTACGCTTTGGTGCAAAAGGTAGCTTATCTCCTATAAGCTCGGCCGCGGCCAATACCTTAAATACTTTTGACGTACGGATGGTTTGAAGAAAGTGCAGGGGTGAATTGTCCAGGTTTTTAGACGGATGCCTGCTATAAATATGGCTAACTACAACCGGCGCCGAAAAGGTGCGCATACCGGCAATTGCCCCCAACCCTGCTGCCTTAAGGGCAGGTGTTAATTTAAGTTCCATAATAGTGTGCATTAAGGTTTAACTGAAACAATAACCATTCCTAAATCTAATGGTTGTAGTAAAGAGCTGTTACGGTGAATCAATTGTCCAAATAATTTGTTGTTACCCATACCAACCATGTTATTATGAAAATACACGAAGACAATACATTTGGCGCCCTGGGTAGTGCAATAGGAAAAGGCCTGCTGGCGGGCCTGGCCGCAACTGCTGCCATGACGCTATCGCAAATGATTGAAATGAAGATCAACAAGCGCGAGCCCAGCGATGCAACATTGGTAGTTGCCGAAGATACGGCAGGATTAAAACCCGCCTCGCCGCAAGAAAAGCAACAGCTATCGCAAGAGATACATTGGAGTTATGGCACGGCATGGGGCATTGCCCGCGGACTGATAGGCTTAACCGGTTTAAAGGGTATACCTGCTACCCTTGTACATTTTGGTGCTGTTTGGGGCACCGCTTTGGTTATGCTGCCTAAACACGATGCTGCGAAACCCATTAACAAACAAAAACCGCAGGAGATAGGCATCGACATATTGCACCACGGCATTTATGCCGTTACAGCAGGCATGGTATACGACGCTTTGGACGCGGGCAGCCGCCGCGAACGGAAAGTAAAGAAAATATTAGCATCGTTAAAAGGCTTCAAAAAGGGTATTAAATAATAATGCTTTATGCAAAAGAGCCGCATAATAATATGCGGCTCTTTCTTTTTAAAACGTTAATCAGCTGTTAAACTTCGGCTATTTCTAATTTGGCTTTCTCGGTATCGGTTTTATCCTTTTTACCAAAGAAATAGTTTTTCATGTTTACACGGATGATGTACATACATGGCACCAGTATAAGGGTGATGATTGTTGCAAAACCAAGACCGAAGATCATCGTCCATGCCAGCGGCCCCCAGAATGCAACGTTATCGCCACCGAAGTGAATGTGCGGCTCAAAGTGGGTAAACAGGCCTACAAAGTCGATATTAAAACCAACAGCCAGCGGTATCAAGCCTAATATGGCTGCTGTCGCGGTTAATAAAACCGGGGTCATACGGGTATGGCCGGCTTCAACCACCGCGTCGTGCAGGCTTACCCCCTGCTCTATCAGCATATCGGTAAATTCTACCAGCAAGATACCGTTACGTACCACCACCCCGGCAAGGGCTATGATACCTATACCGGTCATTACAATGGCGGTCGTCATACCAAATATGGCGGTGCCCAGTAAAACACCAATTATACTGAAGAATATCTCGCTGATAATGATAAACGTTTTACCAATCGAGTTGAACTGTATCATCAGGATGAGGAATATGAGGCCAAAGGATATACCAAGCGCAGTCAATATGAATATAGCTGCCTCCATTTGGTCTTCTTGACCGCCCCCCTGGCGTATGATGATGTCCGCCGGTTTCTTAAAGTTACCAAGGGCCTTTAAAATGTTGGCATTTACATCATTCGCGTTGTACGGTTTAATAACGCTTGATGATAAAGTAAGCACCCTGCGCTGCTGTTTATGCTTAATATTACTAAAGGTAGTAGAGTATCTTACATCGCTGAAAGCCGATATAGGTACCTGCCGTATTGCGCCTCCGGTAGCTAAGTCGCGATACGTCATCTTCATGTTGCGTATCTCGTCAATATTAGACCGCTGCTGCTCAAGCGCCCTTACCTTTATCTCGTAATTATCCTCCTTCGTGTTCCTGAAATCGGCAGCTTTCCAACCCAGTATAGCCGTAACAAGGTTTGTTGTTACCTGCTGGGTGGTTATGCCTTCGCGGTTAGCGCGTTCGCGGTCTATATCAAAAACAATATCCGGTTTATCACTTTCCACATCTGGCACCAGGTTTTCTATACCCGCTATATTTTGCCTGGCCAGATATGTTTTTAAACGATTAGCTGTTGTAACAAGCGAATCCAGGTTATCACCGATGATCTCGAGGCTTATGTCCTTTTGTACGGGCGGCCCGCCGGCTTCCTGCGCAACGGCTATTTTTACCCCCGGTACGCCCTGCACAGCTTTGCGGATATTGGCCAATATTACTTTAGTATCCTTACCCTTGCGTTTGCCAAATTCTTCGAAGGCCACGGTTACCTTACCTTTATTTTGATAATCGCCCTGATCTTCGTCCTGCGGGTCGGTTACGCTTTTAGTTACGTTAGAAATAATAGAGGTTACGATATCCTTATCAGGTTCTACAACCTTTGCAACACGCTGCTCTATTCGTTTAGTAACCTCGTTGGTAGTGGCCTGGTCTGTGCCAACAGGCATAGTTATATACACATAGGCAAAGTTAGGGTCGCCCGATGGAAAGAACTCGGGGGTTTTCCCCAGGAAATGATTTACCACAAGCGCAACCACAAATAATACAACGGTACCTGATAGTACAGTAAGCGGACGGCGGACGGCGCGCTCTAACCATTTGGCGTACCAGCGCTGAAATCTTGGCCACGCGTTTTTCTGGAACCTGTCTATCACTCTCAGTAAAAAGAAATGGTTTAACAGGTATAGGGCCATTATTAGCACCATGAAATTACCAAACCCCACATTAATAAGATACCCGATAACGGTAGCGCCGGCAAGCCATATCATGGCCCGCTTGGTTGCTTTATCAAATTTAGGGTTATCGTGCTCACCGTCGTGGTGCGGTTTCATAAAGTCAACCGCGAATACCGGGTTCATAATGTAAGCTACAACCAACGATGCCAGCAGTGTGATGATGAGCGTTATTGGTAAAAAGAACATGAACTTACCAATGATACTGTGCCAGAAAGCTAATGGAATAAAGGGCGCAAGGGTTGTCATGGTACCGGAAAATACCGGCAAAAACACCTCGCCTGCCGCCATCTTGGCCGCTTCTTTTATAGGTACCTTGCCGTTGGCAAATATGCGGTGCGTGTTTTCTATTACCACAATGGCATCATCCACCACAATACCCAACGCCAGCAGGAACGAGAATAATACGATCATGTTGAGCGTAAAACCTATGGCCGGCATCACCAAAAAGGCTATAAAGCATGATAACGGAACTGATAGCGCCACAAATATGGCGTTAGTGGTACCCATAAAAAACATCAGGATAACGGTTACCAGTATAAAACCTATTACGATGGTGTTTATGAGGTCGTTTAAGGTGGTACGGGTTTTATCGCTCTGGTCGCCGGTTACGGTAATGGTTAGGCCTTTGGGGAAAGTGGTCTTCTGCTTGTCGAGGATAAGGCCCCGTATTTTATCTGACGATTCGATAAGATTTTCGCCGGCCCTTTTGCTTATGGCAAGTGTTATAACATTCTTAAAATTAGGGTTGTCGGGCGTTTTTAAGCGCGCAAAACTTTCCTGCTCTAAAAACGAATCTTTTATCTCTGCAATATCGCGCAGGTAAACGGCTTGCCCCTTAGGGTTACGGATAACCAGGGCGGCCACCTCTTCAGCGTTTTTAAAATCCTTTTTTATATCAATGCTGCGCCTTACACCGTCCAGCTTTATTGTACCGGCCGATGCAAGTATGTTCTCGCTTCCTACGTTTTGTATAATGTCGTTAAAAGTGAGCTGTGCCGCGCTCATTTTATTGATATCCACATTGATCTGTATCTCGGGGGTGAGCGCCCCTATTTCGTCAACTTTTGATATCTCTTTATATCCTTCTATCTCATCCTTCAGCAGGTCGGCATATTCTTTTAACTTTTTCAGGTCGTAATCGCCGGAAAGGTTAACGTACAGTATAGGCAGGTCGGATACGTTGATATCCGAAATGGTTGGCTCTTTATAATTGTTATCGTTTTGCGGAAGGTCTTTCTTTGCCTTATCTACAGCATCCTTAACCTCCTGCTTGGCATCCTTAATATCTACGGTAACATTAAACTCGGCCGTTATGATCGATACGTTCTGTACCGAGTTAGAGGTTACCTTTTTAAGGCCCTTAAGCGATTTTAACTGCTTTTCTATCTGCCTTGTTACCAGGTTCTCAACGTTTTGGGGCGATTGGCCGATAAAGGTTGTAGTAACAAATATCTTAGGGATGGTAATATCCGGAAAATTCTCTTTTGGCAAATTGCGATAGCTTAAAATACCCAGCAGGGTAATCATAAACATCAGCACGTATATGGCCGTTTTATTATCGATGGCCCAGCTCGAGGGCGCAAATTCTTTTTTTAGATCTTTCATTATCGCAACAGATCAGGGTGTTTGTGATTAATTAGCTGTAGCAGCCACTTTTATTTTATCGCCGTCTTCAATGTCTTCAACGCCATTGGTTATCAGCTGGTCGCCTGCTTTCAGGCCGGATAATATTTCTGTTTGCCCTCCGTATGTAGAGCCGGCTTTAACAACTGTACGTTTTGCCACGCCGTTTGCATTTATGTAAACATAGTCGCCGTCTTCTGAGTGCTGAAGTGCTTTAACCGGTACGGTAATAGTACTGGTTTTGGCATAATCGGCTATCTTTAAAATTGCTGTCATGTTAGGGCGCAGGTTTTTGCGGGCCGGCAGTTTAATTTCTACGGCAAAACTGCGCGATGTAGGGTCAATGGCCTTAGCCGCAAAAGTAACCTTTGTAGTAAGTGAGTCCTGAGCGTCGGGAATAACGATCTTCACATTGTTACCGGTGCGTACGCTGCCTGCATACGACTCGGGCACATCAGCTTTCACTTTAAGAATATCAGCATTTACGATTCGGATACCATTCCCTGGTTGCCCCGGCTGTACCGCTTGCCCGAGCTTAAGGTCCATTTGATCAATACTCCCGCTTATTGGAGCAACAATACGGAATTGATTAGCCTGCTCGCGGGCAGCTGACAATGCTTTCTTGTCGGCCTGCAAGGTAGTTTGGGCTTGAAGAAACTGTACTTCAGTACCAATTTTTTGATCCCAAAGTGCTTTCTGGCGCTGATATAACTGTTGCGAAAGGTTGGCCTTGGCTTCAGCCTGAGCAATATTTTGTCGAACTACGCTATTATCAAGTTGCACCAACAATTGTCCTTTAGTTACATGCTCACCAACCCGTACGTAAATATTAGTAATTGTACCCGGAACAATGGAATACGCTGTTACGTTATCCTGGGCGTCAATTTTACCTTGTATCTGCACGTAATTTACAAACGGGCCGGTTTTTACTTCGGCAACGTTCACTTCGGTAACTACATCGGGTGTACCAATTTCGGCCTGCAGCTTGGCTATTTTGTTATTGATCTCCGATTGCTGTTTTTGCAGGTCGGCAAGCTCGGCTTTTTTATCTTTAGGTTTATTTGAGCATGCTGCCAATAACAGTAATGCCGGTATGTATATTAATTTTTTCATTTTATATGGATGTGTGTGAGTTTAGTTATGTTATTCAATTCGTCCGTATGCCTTATCAAGATCAACCCTGCTAACCAACGCGTCGTATAAGCTTTGGATATATGAGTTATCGGCATTTTCAAGCGCCGTTTGGGCCTGGGTAACTTCTATACTGGAGCCTACCCCCTGCTGGTATTTTATTTTTGATACCCTCAGCACTTCCTGCGCCAGCTCCTGGTTACGCTTTTGGTTATTTAATGATTGTAAACTGTTAAAGTAAATGATCTTAGCCTGATCGGCCTGCAAGGCTAACCCGTTTTTAAGGCTGTTTAAGCTGTTAATGTTTTTCTGAACGGTGATCTCTGATTGTTTAACCCTGTTGCTACGCTGCCCACCGCTAAAAATTGGTACGTTTAGCGTAAGGCCTATGTAGCTTGATGGAAAACTTGAACTGTAAAGGTCCTTAAAGCTGTTGTTTTGGTAAGAGAATGTGTAAGCTACATTAGCTTTTAACGTTGGCAAAAACTGCGCTTTCATCCGCTTAAGGTCAAATTGGCTTAACTTAAGGTTGGTTTCAAATAAACCATATTCAATACGTTTTTTATAGAAAGCTGTATCGGCTATAACTTCACCGGCATTTTCATCAAGCTTAATATCTGAAAGCCCATCTTTCAATGTTAAGTTATATTGTATAGGCATGCCGATCTGAAATTTGAGCAACTGATAGTTCAGCGCAAGCAAACGGATAGTGTTTTCGCGGGTGGTAACTAAGTTGTTGTATTGAACGGATATCCGGTCCACATCAATTTTCTCTACAAAACCCTGTTTGTTCTGTGCAGAGGTTTGGTCTAACTGCTGCTTTAACTGGGCGATATTGGCATCTAACAATTTAATTTGTTCGTTGCTTACCAAAACCTGGTAATAAGCCTTAGTAACATTTGCAATTACTTCGATCTTTGCACGCGTGTACGAACGGGTATAAAGCTCTTTATACGTTTTGCGGCCCTGTAAGCCGATAATATAACTTGGGTCGAACAAAAGCTGGCTGGCATTAACGCCCAGGTTAGACTGGTACTTTACGCCAAACTTTACGGGAATAAACGTACCTGCCGGCGCGCCAAAAAATTCACCGGGCAGCAGCGTGGTTGGTATTTTTAAATAGTCCTGAAAAGACGCCGTACCGTCTATCTGCGGAAAACCCTGGCCGATAATTTCTTTAACACGATAGTCTGCGCTCTTTACATCCAGGCCGGCATTCACAACCGAATCTTTGTGGGTAATAGCGTAATCTACGGCTTCCTGTACAGAAAAATTATAGGTTTGCGTCGCCGGTGGCTGCGCCTGCGAAAACCCTTGCAGGGCTCCTGTAAGTAATAATAGTAGGGTGAGTATTCGTTTCATTTTTTATGACAAGTGATATATGACAGATGCTTTGTTTGGTGTTGCAAAAAAACAGGGATGATTGACAACCGTATGTCAGCAGCGCCCCTTACGAATTAATTTAATTGCTGCGCATGTACATTTTTATATTGATCTAATAGTTCGTGCCCTTTAATGGTACAAATGCCATAGTTAAAATGCTCCAGCAATTGATACTGCACCCGCCAGGTACTAAATTGCGACACCGGGAATATTGATGCGTTAAAACCCATTTCTACCTGGTTAACGCGCATTTTCGCCAATATTCTAACGTCGATATCAGGCCTTATAAAGCCTTGCTGTATACCTTTGGTCAATAAATCTTCCAACGTTTTCACCAGCACCTCTGCTTTAAAGTTTTGAAACAGCGCCCATGCTTCCGGGTGATACTTCTGCAAATCGTGTATTACGATCGGGTTTATGCGCGAAAAAATGTCTTCCGAGCATTTCATCATGTTGATCATCTCTTCAATTACGTTGGCCGAGCTTTCTATGATACTATTTATCTGACATTCGTCGTCAACTAGCTTTTTTTTCACCAGCGCCATAACCAGGTCGTTTTTATCATTAAAAAAATGATAGATGGTTTTCTTTGACATACCCAGGTGCCTGGCTATATCGTCCATAGTTACGCTTTTTATACCTGCCTGTAAAAACAGGTCTTCACCGCCCTGAATAATTCTCTCTATTTGACCGTTTGACATTATGGGTCAAAACTAAGGAAACATTTTTAGATTTCAAAGTTTCCATTATAAATAAGTTTTTTCTTTTGATCATAACATTTGAAACTAGTGGAATTGGACAAAACCTTAGCTACCTGCCTGCAAATGATTATCTTTGCAAAAACTTAAACATGGAGTTAAATTCTCTTTCTGCAATATCCCCTATCGACGGCAGGTACCGTAATACCACTTCAGCCCTGGCTGCCTATTTCTCAGAATACGCCCTGATCAAATACAGGGTGTTTATTGAGGTGGAATATTTTATTGCCCTTTGCGATCATCCGCTACCCCAGTTACGTGATTTTGATAAAAATGCAACAGAAAAGTTACGGGATATCTATAAAAATTTTTCGGAGGCGGATGCCGCCGATATCAAAAACATCGAAAAAACCACTAATCATGATGTTAAGGCGGTGGAGTATTTTCTGAAAAAACAGTTTGATAGCCTCGGCCTTCAGGACTATAAAGAGTTTATCCACTTTGGTTTAACCTCTCAGGATATTAATAATACAGCCATACCCTATTCTTTTAAACTGGCCGTTAACGAGGTTTATCTGCCGGAAATCAACGGATTGGTTGATCTGCTAAAGAATTTTGCCAGGGAGTGGGACGCAGTGCCAATGCTGGCCCATACCCACGGACAACCAGCTTCGCCAACACGTTTAGGTAAAGAGATAAGCGTATTTGTAGAGCGCCTGGAAAACCAGCTGGCTTTACTGAAAGCCGTGCCTTACTCGGCTAAGTTTGGCGGTGCTACAGGTAACTTTAACGCCCATCACGTTGCATACCCTGAAATTGAGTGGAAGGCATTTGGCAACCATTTTATAAACGACATTTTGGGCCTGCACCGTTCGCAGTTTACTACCCAAATAGAGCACTACGATAATTTTGCCGCCCAGTGCGATGCGTTGAAACGCATCAACAATATCCTGATAGATCTTGACCGCGATATGTGGACCTACATATCCATGAACTTTTTTAAACAAAAGATAAAAGCCGGTGAAATAGGCTCGTCGGCTATGCCGCACAAGGTAAACCCCATTGACTTTGAGAACAGCGAGGGTAACCTGGGCATTGCTAACGCCTTGTTTGAACATTTGGCCGCAAAGCTGCCCATCTCCCGTTTGCAGCGCGATTTGACCGACTCTACCGTGTTACGCAATATTGGCGTGCCGGTGGCCCATACGCTTATCGCCATAAGATCAACCGTTAAGGGCTTAAATAAATTATTGCTGAATGAAGCTGCCATAAACGCCAGCCTGGAGGCGAACTGGGCGGTTGTTGCTGAGGCCATACAAACCATCCTTCGCCGCGAAGCATATCCAAACCCCTACGAAGCGTTAAAAGATCTTACCCGCACCAATATGCAGGTTAATGCCCAAACCATTGCCGGATTTGTAGATGCCCTAGATGTTAGCGATGCCGTTAAGAATGAGATAAAGGCGATTACGCCGCAAAATTATACGGGGATATAGTTTAGAAGTGCAGATGAAAACGTGCAAATATTTTGCACATCTAAAATTTGCACATTAGCGTACCTCTGTCAGTGCGGGGTAAAACTAAGAAGAACAGGCTTGAACAAGCAAAAACCTGTTTACATTTGTTAACTATAAAAATTAACACACATGAATATCAGCGTATATACCGAAGCAACACCTAACCCTGCAACCACCAAGTTTATTGTAAACAAGTTGCTTATAAACGGCAGCGTGGATTATCCTACCAGGGAGAGCGCCGAAAATTCGCCTTTTGCAAAGGAGTTATACAAGTTTTCGTTTGTTAATGGTGTATTTTTTGCCAGCAACTTCGTAACCGTTACCAAAACCGAAGGCAGCGAATGGCAAGATATTTTGCCTATACTAAAAGAATTTGTTAAAGGCGCCGTTGAAAGCGAACTGAAAGTGCAGATAATTGAACAGGAAACAGACGTTACGTTTGAAGGAACTGACACCGAGATCAAGATTCAGCAGATACTAAATGATTACGTACGCCCGGCCGTTGAGCAGGACGGCGGTGCTATCGCATACCGTTCGTTTGATGCAGGGGTGGTTACCGTTGAGCTTCGCGGCTCGTGCAGCGGCTGTCCGTCATCTACCATTACCTTAAAATCGGGTATCGAAAATTTACTTAAACGTATGGTGCCCGAAGTTACCGAAGTGGTTTCTGAAGCAATGTAATTTATATTTATAAGGATTGGTCGATGAGCATCGCATCGATCCGGCAAAGAACCGGTTTGAATAAATTCATACCGGTTCTTTTGTTTTAACAGGGCGTGATCTTCAGGGTTTTCCCATTGCAGAGAAAGAAGAATTGAGAAAAAAAACAAACGGGCGTGCGCCTACTTGTTATCGTTAAAATATCTCCTGATACATTCCAGCATCTCACCTGTTATTTTGCCGTTGGTGGCAAGCAGCTCGCGCGTTTTTAGCACTTCGGGGCCGCCGTTAAAGTTCACGATTTCGCCTCCTGCCTGTTGTACTATCACAATACCTGCCGCAATATCCCAGGGGTTTAAATTGTATTCGTAAAAAGCCTCGAAACGACCGGCGGCCGTATAAGCCAGGTCAACCGCGGCCGACCCTATGCGGCGCAGGCCATGGCATTTACGCATTAGCTCTGTAAATAAACTGATATATTGTTGCTGGTAAGTAAAATCGTAATATGGAAAACCCGTAGCAATCAAGCTGTCGGCAACGGCAGGTTTGTTACTTACCTTTATCTCGGCAGCATTGAGGTACGCAGGCGAATCCCGATGAGCGTAAAAACATTCGTCCTGGTTTATTTCGTAAACTACGCCTAAAACCAGTTTATCGTCGTCTTGCAATGCTATACTCACGGAGTAAGCCGGCAGCCCGTGTATAAAATTGGTAGTGCCGTCCAGCGGGTCAATTATCCAATTGTAGCGGTCGCCAATTTTGGTGCTCGTTTTTTCTTCGGTAATAAAGCCCGCTTCGGGCAGTATCAGTTCCAATCCCGCTACAATTTTTTGTTCAGCAGTTTTATCAACGTACGATACCAGGTCATTAAGGCCTTTGTATTCTATTTTATCCGCGTCAAAAGTTTTACGTTCGTGCCTGATGAATTGCCCGGCCTCTTTAGCCACATCAATTACCTGACTAATAACTGTGTTTAACTGCATAGTATTGATTTGGAATTAGGCGAAACTGATCTTAATTGGTGGCCCCGGTACGTTTATAGCGGTTTGCACTGTAATAGATAAGTGCCGAGCCGCCTAAAACCATAATTACCGAGATCATCTCGGCCTGGGTGAAGGATAGACCGCCAACCACATACCTGGTGTTAACTCGTATAAGTTCGATGCAAAAACGCTCCACACCTGCCATGATCATGTAAATACCAAACAATATGCCTGGCGCCTTAAACTTATGGCGCAATTGCCAAAGTACCAGAAATAACAGGATGCAAACAACAGATTCGTAGAAAGATGTAGGGTATACAGGTAGCTTTAATTCGTTACAAAATTTTCCGATGCAACCCGGAATATGATTATCGTGATCAGACATATCTACGTTATGCGGAAACTTGAAGCTCCACATCCAGTCGGGCAGCCAGCTGATAATGCCTGGCTTAGGGTTTAAGTTAGGTATCCCCCAGTCGCCGTCGCCAGCCATCTGGCAGCCTATACGGCCAACGCCATAGGCCAGCATCATACCCGGGCCTCCAATATCAAGCATAGTTAAGGGCTTAATGTTATGCTTACCCGCTATATACAAGGTTACCGCGCCCCCGCATATCAATCCGCCGTAAAAGGTTAAGCCACTAAAGCCTATCAGCATACCTACCGGGTCGCGCATAAATTCGCCCCAGTTTTCAAGCGCGTTAAACAATTTGGCCCCGGCAAAGCCGCAAATGGCCGCCCATAGTAATATGCTGCCCATTAACTCGTGCGTGTGTACGGTTACACGGCGCCTTTCGGGTTTAGGCAGCACCTGTTTTTTATTTTCATAATAAGCCCAATAAGCCATCAGCCCGGCCGCTATAATACCGCCCGCCCAGTTACCTTTTAAAGATAACAGGAAATCCTGAGGGTTATCTATCAACGCGCTGTAATGCAAAGCCGCATCAACCAGCTTAAAGCCTAATATAAACCCAAACACTGCATTACTTGCAATTTCGACCGGGGTGATAGGCGCCCCAACGGTTATCGTTTTTTCGAACGGGTGTATGTACCCTAATTTTTCGCGTCGTTTAAATTCCTGCGTAAATGCCCAATAGGCAGCCATAAACGCTATAGCCACAAAAAAACCAAATGTTTGTATAGGCAGCGGGATGTTAACGCCGGTAAAGTATTCAATAAGCGACGATAGGGTTGGGAACATATATAGGTGTTATGCTATTTAAATCACGTTTAGTCTGAAGTCGAAAGTATTAAGTTCTAAATGTAAATTATTCTTAGGACTTACGACTAAAGGCTTTTGACTTACCGCAGGTTTGTGCTGCGAATATAATAGTTAATGCACTAATATTTCTTCGCTTTCTGTTATTTCAACATCACCATCCGGTGAAATTGCCGTTAAATTAACGGCCTTAAGCTCGTTAACTAATACCGGATCATATTTAGCCTTTACCTTAACGTAGTTACGTGTAAAGCCGTGCATATAGCCGTCTTTGATATCGCCCTCAAAAAGCACCTCATCGGTTTTACCAAGTTGCGTTTCGTAAAAAGCACGGCGTTTCTTGTCAGACAGTATATGCAGCATTTTACTTCGGTCGGCACGGGCAGAGCCGGGCACAACACCGCTCATGTGTGCCGCGGGGGTGTTTTCGCGTTCGGAGTAGGTGAACACGTGCAGATACGAAATATCCAGGTCGTTCAAAAAATTATAGGTATCTATAAAATCCTCGCGTGTTTCGCCCGGGAAACCAACAATTACATCAACGCCAATACAGCAGTTCGGCATCAGTTCTTTTATTTTGGCAACGCGCTCGGTATAAAGTTCGCGCTTGTAGCGGCGGCGCATTAAACCCAGTATTTTGTTTGACCCGGACTGCAACGGAATGTGAAAATGCGGCACGAAGCGTTTTGAGGTGGCCACAAAGTCTATTATATCGTCGCTAAGCAGGTTTGGCTCTATGGACGATATGCGAATACGTTCGATACCTTCTACTTCGTCCAAAGCTTTAATAAGATCAAAAAAGCGGTCCTGCCGCTTACCCTCGCGGATACCGAAATCGCCAAGGTTCACCCCCGTTAACACAATTTCTTTTACACCTGATGCCGCTATCTCTTTTGCCTGCGCAATAACGTTTTCAATAGTATCGCTGCGGCTGCTTCCGCGGGCAAGCGGTATGGTGCAAAAAGTGCAGGAGTAATCGCAACCGTCCTGCACCTTCAGAAAGGTACGGGTACGGTCGCCAAAAGAATAGGATGGCACAAACTGGTTGGCATGCGTTACCGGCTGGTTCAAAACAACAGCCTTCGGTTTTTTGGTAAGATCGGTAATATGATCCACCAGCTGAAATTTTTCGGCGGCGCCCAAAACCATATCCACGCCGGGTATTTCGGCAATTTCTTTCGGTTTTAACTGCGCGTAGCAGCCTACAATGGTAATAAAGGCGTCGGGCGATATTTTCAGCGCCTCTTTAACTATCTTTTTGCACTTTTTATCGGCATTATCGGTTACCGAACAAGTGTTTATTACATATACGTTAGGGGTGTCGGTAAAATCTACTGTTTCAAAACCGGCGTTATTAAACATCCTCCCGATAGACGAGGTCTCCGAATAATTCAGCTTGCAGCCAAGTGTATAAAAAGCGACTTTCTTATTCATTTGCAAGCCGCAAAGATAAGATTTTTAGAGATTAGTTGATTAAAGGTTACAGATTGGTTGTTAACGGGAATGTAAAATCGGGATTTCAATACAAGTCGGAACTTGGCGAACAGTTTACCCAGCCCAATTACGCTACGCTGGTCGCCCCGCAAAGCGGGTATTCCCAACCTTCTTCCGCTTATGGAGAGAGTGTGGTCAAGCGAAGCAACGACCGGGTTAGTTAAATCGCGAAATAACGGGATGAAATTAGATCCCCTCCCACCGATAGCTCTCATTTTCCAGCCCTATCAGGTCTATCACGCGGTTTACTACCGTCATGGCCAGTTCTTCTACGGTTTTAGGTTTACTATAGTACGACGGTATGGCGGGGCAAATAATACCTCCTGCCTCGGTAACGGTTTGCATATTGCGAATATGGATCAGGTTTAGCGGCATATCGCGGGCTACCAGAATTAGTTTGCGGCGCTCTTTAAGTATCACATCGGCCGCTCGGGTTATCAGGTCGTCAGACACGCCGGATGCTATGCGGCCCAGCGTGCCCATTGAACATGGCACCACAACCATGGTATCGAACCGGGCAGAGCCTGAAGCGAACGGCGCCATAAAATCGTTTTTGGCGTATATCTTAAAAGGGTAATTGCCATGAGTAGTGTCCTCCAGTTCAAACTCCCATACCTGTTTGGCGTTGTCGCTCATTACCACGGCAACTTCTGCAATTTGCGTTTGCAAAACCTGCAGCTTATCCAGCAGTAATTTGGCGTAAACAGAACCGCTTGCCCCCGTAACGGCTACTACAATTTTCTTTTTCATTATGCTTAGTTGAACAAAGTAAGGGATAAAAAGTTAGGGGCACAAAAAAGGGTCGAATAACTTGTACCCGACCCTACATCTACCTATGAAAAACATGCCCTTTGAGCGGGCAATACAAATATAACAACAGTTTATTAATTATTAAACAATTTGTTAAAATATATTTAACGGGCTGTATTGTAGTTTTTTTCGATCAAAGTTTGGATAATTCCATCAACCATACCTACCGTTGGCACATAAATGCTTTTGATATTGGCACATTTCAGCACGGTTAAATAAATTTCGCACGCGGGTATAATAACATCCGCCCTATCCTGGTTCAATCCCAGCACGTTTATACGGTCTTTAAGCGAAAAAGAATTAAGGTAGTTATACAACGCCCGCAGCTTAACATAACTCATGGGTACGTTATCTTTTTCCTGCGATAGTTTGTACAGTTTATTGATATTGCCGCCGGTGCCAATGCCATAAATGGTTTTTAACCCGCGCGTATGCTCGCGTAAAAAATCCTTCATCTCGTTCCAGGTTTCGTCCTTGTCCTGGTTATCCAATATGCGGATGGTTCCGAGGTTGAACGATTGCGAAGCCAGCAATTCGCCGTTGCTGAACAAGGAAAGTTCGGTACTGCCGCCGCCTACATCAATATACAGGTAGTTTTTACTTTTATCGATGTTTACCTCGGCATGGCTGGCGTATATGATCTTGGCTTCGCTTTCGCCATGCACTATCTGCAGATCGATGCCTGCTTCGGCCAATATCCTGTCGGCTACCTCCTGTCCGTTCAGGGCTTCGCGCATAGCCGATGTTGCGCAGGCCATATAATCGGTAACACGATAAACATCCATCAGGTTACGAAACGCCTGCATGGATTTAATGAGGTCGGTTGCTTTATTGTCTGATATTTTTTTTTGCAGGAAGGCATCGTCGCCCAACCTCACGGGCACACGTATCAGCGTAATTTTTTTAAAGGATACCGAATCGTTATTTTCGATGATCCCGGCTATCAGCAGCCTTACAGCGTTCGATCCTACATCAATGGCGGCGTATCTCAATTTGTGTTTTTATTTTTTAAGTAGTTGTAAATATCTATCTGGGCGCGTGTCAACAGTTCCGATTTGGTTTTATGGTAACGGTTAACACTGTTGCCGGTAATGTCTCTTGCCTTAGTGTTATCATCCAGTTGTATCTCGATAATGTCCCTTATCTCGCGGCGCAGGTCGTCATCAAATACCGGGAAACCAACTTCAACACGGTTATCAATGTTACGGGTCATGAAATCGGCACTGGTTAGGTAAATAAGCTCTTTGCCACCGTTGCAAAAAACATGCACACGGGCATGCTCCAGATATTTATCTACAATGCTTATTACCTCAATGTTTTCGCTGAAACCTTTCTGTCCGGCTATAAGGCAGCACATGCCCCTTACAATAAGCTTTATTTTTACGCCCGCGTTGCTGGCCTGATACAGTTTGCCTATCAGTTGTTCGTCGGCAAGGCTGTTCATCTTAAGTATCATGTAAGCTTTTTTGCCTGCCCTGGCCATTTTTATTTCATTATCTATCAGTTCATAGATGGCGGGGCGCGAATCAATGGGCGATACGATGAGCGTTTTCAGCCCTTTGGGCAATGTATTCCGGTTAAGGGCTTTAAATATGGCTAACAGATCGACCGCTATTTTTTTATTCGCAGTAAGAATGGTATGGTCGGCGTATATGGCTGCCGTTTTTTCGTTAAAGTTACCGGTAGACAGGCATGAATAATAAACAGGCTTGCCCTTTTCCATCCGGGTTACCATGCAAATTTTTGAATGCACTTTATAACCGTCGATACCATACAGCACCTTCACACCTTCTTCTTCCAGCCGGTTGCTCCAGTAAATGTTGTTCTGTTCATCAAACCTGGCGCGAAGCTCTATCAGGCAGTTCACCTTTTTGCCGTTCTTGGCCGCGTTTATTAAAGCGTGGATGATCTTGGAATTTTCGGCAAGGCGATAAAGCGTGATGTTTATTTCTTTAACCCGTGGGTCTATCGCGGCCTCGCGTAAAAAGTGAATGATATAATCAAAAGATTGGTAAGGCGTACTGATCAGAAAATCCTTTTTAGCTATCGTCCCCATTAAGCTTTTGCCAAACGAAAGACCGGCAACAGGCAAGGGCATGTTCTTTTTATATTCCAGATCGGGCCGGCCCACGTTAGGGAACGATATAAAATTTTTAAAGCTATGGTACCTGTTGCCGGGAATTAAGCTACCCCGCGATACCTTCATTTTTTTAACCAGGTAGCTTATCATTTCGAGCGGCATTTCGCTATCATATAATAAACGCATTGGCTTGCCTTTGCGGCGTTTTTGCAGGCTTTTTGCAAGCGCGTCAACAAACTTTACGCTCACCTCTTTATCCAGATCAAGTTCCGCGTCGCGCGTTAGCTGCAGCGAATAAGCTTCTATCGAATCGTGATCGAAAATGAAGAAGATATCTTCCAGACAGTACCTGATGATATCGTCAAGCAGGATGATAAATTTCAGGTCATTTGTTTCGGGCAATACCAAAAATCGCGAAAGATTATCGGGAAATTCGATAAGCGCGTAACGTGATTTTTTATTTTTAGTAAGTTTTACAAAAAAGTAGATCGCCCGGTCGCGCAGTTCGGGCAGCGGCAGTGCGTCATCAAGCATAATGGGCACCAGGGTAGATAGCAGCCGCTCCCTGAAGAAACTTTTAACAAACTCACCCCGAGTTACGTTAAGTTGCTTATCATTCAGGATGAATATCTTTTCTTCGGCCAGTTGCTTAACAATGATGTTCTCGTACAGGTTATGAAACTTCTTTTCCTGTTTTACAACAATGGTTTTTATCTGGCTAAGTATCTTTTTAGGATTGTAACCTAAAATTTCTTTGGCTTTTTCGTTCAGGTTGGCCAGCCGGCTAAGCGTAGCTACACGAACGCGGTAAAATTCGTCGAGGTTTGAGGAAAATATGGCCATGAATTTTATTCTTTCAATAAGGGGCACGGTTGGGTCGGCGGCTTCCTGTAAAACCCTGTCGTTAAAGTACAACCAGCTTATCTCCCTGTTTATTAAAGGAATATTTTTAGTATCCATATAGCTATAGTGGCAAAACTGCTTATTTATTTGTTAAGTTAATATTAACTTATTGCCATTTTAAGATGTTTTAAATATTAAATTTAATATTGCGCTATATACGGGGTAACAAAAGTTACCTTAGCTTTGCATTAACCACAAAAACTACATTATGCCTTCATTTGATATCGTAAGCAAGATAGACGGCCAAACGCTCGACAATGCTATCAACACTGCAAAAAAAGAAATTTTGAACCGTTACGATTTTAACGGGTCTAAAAGCTCCATCGATCTTGATAAAAAAACGAACGAGGTTACCATTGTTACCGAAAACGAAATGCGGCTTAAAGCTATTACCGATGCTATTATCAGCCGCATGGTAAAGCAAGGCCTTGACCCCAAGGCCCTTGATTTTGGCAAGGAGGAATACGCATCGGGCAATATGATACGTAAGGAAATTAAAATAAAAGAGGGCCTTGATAAAGAAGCCGCTAAAAAGGTGGTAAAAAAAATTAAGGATAGCGGTATGAAGGTGGAAGCGTCTATAATGAACGACCAGGTGCGTGTTACCGCCAAAAAAATAGACGACCTGCAGGCGGTTATCAGCCTTTGCCGTACTCAGGACTTTGGCCAGCCACTACAGTATATTAATATGCGCAATTAAGGTAAACCGTATATGATTACAGATACGCTTAGAAAACTTATCATCCGCGATCTTGAAACTTTAAAACTTGAGATACAAGCTTACCAAAACGAAGAAAAGCTTTGGTATATCGAAAAAGGCATACTTAATTCGACGGGCAACCTTTGTTTACATTTGGTTGGCAACCTTAATACCTATTTTGGCGCCGATTTTGGCAAATCAGGCTATATACGAAACCGTCCTGATGAATTTTCGCTTAAAAATATTCCACGCGCAGAATTGGTAGATAAAATAGACCAGGCGATTGTTATGATCGGAAATACTTTAAATGCCATAACTGAAGAACAACTGTCCGAAATCTCAACAGCAGGGAATTTTTCAACAGATGTTACGAACGAATACTTCTTTGTTCACCTTGCCACGCATTTAAGTTACCATTTGGGCCAGGTGAATTATCACCGCCGGCTGCTGGATAATTAGTTGTTTTTCTGAGGTTATAGAGCACAAAAGGCCGCTTCCAACTATAGAAGCGGCCTTTTTAACTAAACCAACTTATGAAAACACTTTTATTTTTTCTTCCAGCTATAAACTTATTTTACAGCTATTTCTCTTGATTGAAATTTAGCTTCTTCACGTTTTGCTACGGTTAACGTTAAGATACCATCGGTGTAATCCGCTTCAATTTTTGAGTGGTCAACACTATCAGGTAAGGTAAATGATCTTACAAAAGAGTTGTAGCTATACTCGCGTTTGCTGTATTTTTTTGTATCGGCAGTTTCGCCTGTTTTCTTTTCGGCGGCAACTGTCAAAATATTTTTGTCCAGGTTTATTTTAAAGTCTTCTTTCTTTAAGCCGGGTACAGCCAATTCAATATGAAACTCGTTATCGTTTTCGGCAATGTTTACGGCGGGTATACGGGCAACCAATTTATCACCGATGAACGAATCATTCAGTAACGAATCGAAAACATCGTTAAAAAAAGGATGAGCGTTGTTTTTAAGGCCGTTGTTAAATTTTACTAATGTCATGGTTTTATATCTCCTTTAAATTTTGTTTTTGTTAATTTGCATAAAGATGGTCAACTGTTGTACCAACAGATCGAATCCTAATTTTGCAAGACAAAATGTCGGCAATATCATTTTCTTACAGACAAATTGTCGCTAATGGCTGAAAAACTATCCGATTATAAATACAAAACAGATATCGCTATCCGCTTTTCGGATATCGATGCGCGCGGGCACGTCAACAACGCGGTGTATTTAACTTATTTTGAAATAGGCCGGTTTAATTATTGGCGCGACGTTGCCAGGTGGGACTTAAAGGATATCGGCATTGTTATCGGCCGGTCGGAAATAAATTACTTAAAGCCCGTTACCATTGATGATACGCTTGTTTGTTACGTGCGGGTAACCCGCATAGGCAACAGCAGTTTTGATATTATGCACCTGTTAGTTAAAACAAATGATAAAGGCAGCGAGATTTGCACCACCTGCAAAACGGTGTGCATAAGTTATGATTATGCTAATAACAGATCTATCCCTATCCCCAGAGAGGGCCGTAGTAACATGATCAATTATGACGAGCCGGGATTGATTTTGAATACGAATTAGTCGCCCTGTTATCAAATAGCAAAAGTTCTGTCTGACAAATGCTTATCGGCGATGCTTCACGCCCCGCGGCAGATCATTTATTTTAATTAAATATCTTTCCCGGGTTTAATATCCCATTAGGATCAAACACCTGTTTAATACCCCTCCATATGGCGAAATGCAGTGGCGTATATTTAAGGTGCATAAAATTCTTTTGCACCAGCCCGATGCCGTGCTCGCCGGATAAAGTCCCGCCTAAACCCACGGTAAGTTCAAATATTTCGGTGATCCCGTCTTTTAACTTGTTGTTCCAATCATCATCGCTCATGCCGGCTTTAATAATATTTACATGGAGGTTGCCATCGCCGGCATGGCCGTAACAAACCGATTCAAAGCCGTATTTGCTGCCTATTTCTTTGATACCCTTTATTAGCTGCGGCAACGCAGCGCGTGGCACCACGGTATCTTCCTCCTTGTAAATCGAGTTGGATTTCACCGACACGGCCATCGTTCGCCTGATGCGCCAAAGCTCCTCCTTCTGTGCCGATGTGTCTGCAAAAAGCACATCCTGGCAATTGTGCTGCTCCAAAACCTGGTTTATCTTTTCGCAATCAGCAAATATCACGTCCTGGTTGCTGCCATCCGCCTCAATGAGTAGAAACGCCCCTATCCCATCCTTCAGGTCGAAAGCAATGCCATCATGCTCTATTACCCATTCAATACCCTTACGCTCCATAAATTCCAGGCCCGATGGTACCACCCCTGCCGTGAATATGGCGGATACCGCCGCGCACGCGTCCTCGTTGGTAGGAAATGACGCCAGCATCAGCGCGTCCATAGTTGGCCGGGGTATCAGCTTGGTTACAATTTTGGTAACAATACCCAAAGTACCTTCGCTGCCTATCAGCAATTGTGTTAGGTTATACCCCGACGCATATTTCAGGGTATTGGCTCCTGTCCATATCACCTCGCCGGTGGGCAATACTACTTCCAGGTTCAGCACATACTCGCGTATCGTACCATATTTTACAACGCGCGGCCCGCCGCTGCAATTAGCTACGTTTCCACCAATATAACAGCTGCCCTTACTAGCCGGGTCAACCGGGTAAAGCAGGCCTTTCTCGGCAACGGCATTCATAAATATTTCAGTAATTACACCCGGTTCTACAGTGGCCTGCAGGTTTTGCTCGTCTATATCCAATATACGGTTAAAGCGCTCAGTAGAAATCAGTACGCCCCCATTTATAGGTAAAGCGCCTCCGGCCAAACCCGTTCCGGCACCACGCGGCGTAACCGGGATCAGGTTTGTATTACAAAGCTTCATCAGTGCAGAAACCTGCGCCGTTGTTTGCGGCTTCACCACCACTTCGGGGTAGTAAACCAGATCTTCTGTTTCGTCGTGGCTATAATTTTCAATGTCGGCGGTCGATGTCAGGACAGCATCTGCGCCAACTATGTTTTTAAGTTGTATAAGTATATCCCCGGTAATTTTATTATAGGTCATGATGACTTTACTTTTGGTAGCTGAGCGTAATAACTGATTGTTTGATAGGGCCGGTAAAAGGCGGGTTCTGCTTTTTAATGGTCACCTCGGCCATTGTTATAAAAGTAAACTCCGTTTTAACCCGGTTAAGTATGGCCTGGGCAACAGTTTCTATAACTTTGCGGGTTTCCTTCATTTCCTGGTCAATTATCGCATATAATACCTCGTAATTTACCGTATTGCTCAGGTTGTCTTGCGCTACATCAATATCGGCCATAAAGCCAACCTGCACATCTACCAAAAACTGTGTGCCTGTCAGTTGCTCTTCGCGGTAAAAACCATGGTAAGCGTAAAATTCGGCACCCTCTAACGCTACTTTTATCATGTTTCAAAAGTAAGGGAATATTTGAAGGTTTAAAATTGACCGCAGGCTATTTTACTCACTCCGACTACGCTGCGCTGGTCGGCTCTCTCTGCTGCGCAAAGAGGGTAAAGTAGCCATCTTATTTTTCACCTTCTTTACACAGCAGAGATGGTCGCGCGCTGTATTACTCAGTGTGAGTTTTATCAACCAGCCGATTATTTACTCTCTCAGTCAAGATTATTAAAAAAAGTTTCACCACAAAAATCGGCTTTAAACCGTTTAAACCTATTTTTTGACATAAAGTGCCTTGCGGTATTCAAAAACAACGATTTGGGCTTCGTTTAACTGGCATTTAATGCTCTATATTTGACCAACCAATTTATAACGATATGGCTAAGACCGACCTTTACGAAGCACCGGATTACTATCTTTTAGACGAACTTTTAAGCGAAGAACATAAACTGATTCGTGCCAGCGTGCGCGATTGGGTAAAGAAAGAAATAAGCCCGGTTATTGAGGATTATGCCCAAAGGGCCGAATTCCCCAGGCACCTTTTAAAAGGCCTGGCCGAAATAGGCGCTTTTGGTCCAACCATCCCGGTGGAGTATGGCGGCGCGGGGCTTGATTATATGGCCTATGGCATTATTATGCAGGAAATTGAGCGTGGCGATTCGGGTATACGCTCAACTGCCTCGGTTCAGGGATCGCTGGTAATGTACCCTATTTTTGCTTATGGCAGCGAAGAACAAAAACATAAATACCTGCCTAAACTTGCTGCCGGCGAACTAATGGGCTGCTTTGGGTTGACCGAGCCTGATCATGGATCGAACCCGGGCGGAATGGTTACCAATATAAAGGATGCCGGCGACCATTACGTGCTTAACGGCGCTAAAATGTGGATCTCCAACTCGCCCTTTGCAGACATTGCCATTGTTTGGGCTAAGGACGAAAGCGGCAAGATACGCGGGCTGATAGTTGAGCGCGGCATGGAGGGTTTTTCGACCCCCGAAACCCATAACAAATGGTCGTTACGCGCGTCGGCAACCGGCGAATTGGTTTTTGACAACGTAAAGGTGCCTAAAGAGAATATATTGCCGAACGTATCGGGATTAAAGGGTCCGCTGGGTTGCCTTAACCAGGCGCGCTATGGCATAGCCTGGGGGGCGTTAGGCGCTGCGATGGATTGCTATGATACTGCCCTGCGTTATGCAAAAGAGCGTGTGCAGTTTGGCCGACCTATAGGCGGGTTTCAGCTTCAACAAAAAAAAATTGCTGAAATGATAACCGAAATAACAAAGGGACAATTGTTGGTTTGGCGCCTGGCTACCCTTAAAAATGAAGGCCGGGCTACAGCGGCGCAAATATCTATGGCAAAACGCAACAGTGTTGAAGTAGCCATAACTATAGCGCGAGAGGCCCGCCAGATGCTGGGCGGAATGGGTATCACCGGCGAATATCCTATAATGCGACATATGATGAACCTTGAGTCGGTAATTACGTATGAGGGTACACATGACATTCACCTGTTAATCACTGGGATGGATGTAACCGGCGAAAATGCTTTTAAGTAACACTTACAGAAAAAAAATATACGGTAAGTAGCAAAGAAGTACTTCGTGCTTATTATATTTGTTGTACCTGTTAATACTTACCGCGTTGATTAGTTTTAAAGACCATTTTGCCCAAACTTTGACAAGGCACCTTTGGCTTTATGCTTTTCTGTTCATTCTTTTTTCGTGCGAAAAAAAGAATACCGATAACGGCAACTACTCCGACGAATATTTGGCTATACAGGCCCAGGCCGATAAAATATGGGCACAAAATGACGCGGACCGTAGCCTGCATTTTATGGATTCGGCATTCCATCGTTTACCAAATCCTACTATTAACGATAGATTTAGATATTACGCATTTAATTACATCCATTACCAAAAACTAAAAAACGATTACAATAAAGGACTGGTATATGCCGATAGCATGCTGGCAATGGCTAACAGGAGTGTTAACCCCAAACAGTACTCTATGAATTATGCTGAAGCCAACTTTGCCCGCGGCGATGCGTTTTTTGAGTTAAAGCAATATACTGATGCCTATCAGTCATATTATCAGGGGTACCTTACGGGTAAAAATTATGTAAACCTGCGCGCCCTTGCGGATTACACCTATCGTATGGGTATGATCATGTATAAAAAAGGCCATTATAAGCTTGCCGCCAATTACTTTAAAGATAGCTATAAAACCGCCGGAGCCGAAGCGGGCAGCAAGCCTGATTTTGTAAGCTTTTACCGCAGACAGGAACTTTTAGACAATATAGGGTTGAGCTATAAACATAATAACGAAAACGACAGCGCTATTATTTATTTTAACAAGGCCCTTAAACTGATCAACGACAACGCTAAATACTTCCCCGACCGCAAGCTTCACCTGGATATGGCACGGGGTGTAGTGTTTGGTAACAAAGCCGAAACTTATGTACAAAAGGGCCTGAACAACGAAGCTATAGACCTGCTTAAAAAAAGCATAGCTATAAACCTTCAAAAAGGCTATGATAACCGCGATGCCCAACTGTCAGAGGTAAAGCTGGGCCAATTATACCTTAACACCAACCAAACCGATCTGCTATATAACTTGCTGCAAAACTTGCACAACCAGTTAGATTCGGTTAAGAACCCCGATGCCCAGGCCGATTATCATCGGTTATTAGGCAATTACTACGTTAAAAAGAATAACCTTAAAGATGCTATTCAGCATATCCAGCGGTACAATGTGCTAAAAGACTCGATCGCCCAAAGGGCCAGTTTGCTGATGGAAACCGATGTGAACCAGCAATTAGCCAATTATGAAAAACAGCACGAAATTGAAGCGTTAAGTAACGATAATAAACTACAGGTTATTTATTTGTATGTAACCATATTTTTTGCGGCGATGGCGCTGGTGATCATCTTACTTGTGTATCGCAACTGGAAACGCTCTAAAAAAGATGTTCAAACTGTACATATACTTAATGGCCAGATAAACCAGCAAAATGCTATTTTAGAAAAAGCGCTTGCCGAACTGGAAAAAAGCAGCCAGGAAAAAGACCGTATTTTACGCACCGTAGCGCATGACCTGCGCAACCCTATCGGAGGCATAGCGTCATTAACATCAATGATGGCCGATGATGAATACACCGAAGAACAAAAAGAATTGATAAACCTGGTCAAAGAAACATCTATCAACTCGCTTGAATTAATAAACGAGATACTGGAAGCTACCAATATGGCCTCGGTTGAGCTAAACCTGCAAAACGTTGAGATTAATTCGCTGGTTAGCAACAGTGTAGAGTTATTGAGGTTTAAGGCTGCAGAAAAAGGACAAACCATTTTGCTGGAAACCATGGAAAAGCAGCAGGACCTTTACATAAGCAGGGAGAAAATATGGCGGGTTATCAGCAACCTTATCAGCAATGCCATTAAATTTAGTCCAACCGGCGGCACCATCCATGTAAAGGTTGCAGAGCATAGCGGTAAAATTATAATAGCGGTTAAAGATAATGGTATTGGCATACCAGATAAACTTAAAGATCAGGTTTTCAACATGTTCACCAGCGCACAAAGGCCTGGCACTTCGGGCGAAAAGTCATTTGGCCTGGGCCTTTCGATATGCCGGCAGATCATGGAAAAACATAACGGCAAAATATGGTTTGAGAGTAATGCCAATGTAGGCACAACCTTTTTTATCAGCCTGCGGGTTACGCCAATTAACGCCCCCGCAAACCTACCCCAGCAATTGAGCGAACCAACGGCCTGATGCTTTGATAATACGCCGTTGCGTTTCAAAATCAACGTGTACAAGTCCAAAACGGGGGTGGTAGCCTTCGGCCCACTCAAAGTTGTCGGTCAATGTCCACACAAAGTATCCATATACCTTACATCCTTCCTGCTTTGCTTTCAAAACCTGCTGTAAGTGAGTTTGCAAATACTTTGTCCGCTTAGGGTCGTCTACCCTGCCATCCACAACAGCATCCGGGAAAGCTGCGCCATTTTCGGTTACAATGATTTTTTTTATCTGCGGATAAGCGTCAAACTTTTTTAGCATGTGGTAAATTGCGGGCGGGTGCACCTCCCATTTCATATCGGTTAGCTCAACATTGCGCTTTTCGGCCTTTACCAGGCTGGCACCTATATAGGGCGTAAAAAAGGAATACTTAACAATTTCGCGAGTGTAATTCTGTATACCAATAAAATCAAAATCAAAGCGCATATCGGCGGCATCGCCAGGTTGTATATATTTATCAATTCCTTTTAACGCGGAAATTTCTTCTGTAGGATAACCCAGGCCCAAAATTGGCTCTATGAAAAGGCGGTTTATTAAAACATCAGCACGTTTGGCTGCATCAATATGCCGGGGTTTATCGGCATAGGGCTCGATATGCGAGCAGGAAAACGTGTTGCCGATGTGGGCGCCTGGGCATATCTTTCGCAAAGCCCTTGCACCCGCAACTATACTTAAAACCACATGATGAACTGCCGGCAAAAAATTACGCAACCCACGCCTGCCGGGGGCGTGTATACCTAAAAAATAACCGGCGCCGGTAAATACGGCGGGCTCGTTCATAACCATCCAGTTTTTTACACGGTCGCCAAAGTTTTTAGCGCATATTTCGGCGAAGTTGCTAAACCACCCTACTATATCGCGGTTTGTCCAGCCGCCTTTGTCTTCAAGGGCCTGCGGCAGGTCCCAATGGTAAATGGTTATCCAGGGTTCAACACCCTGCGTAAGGCAATAATTAATTACGTTGTTGTAATAATCTATCCCCGCCTGGTTAACCTCTCCGGTACCATTTGGCAAAATACGGCTCCAACTGATAGAAAAACGAAAATTAGGGATGTTAAGCGTTTTAACCAGGTCGATATCCTCGGTATATCGATTATAAAAATCGCAGGCGATAGTTGGGTTATGGCCATTTAAGACACGGCCCCTTTTGCGGGTAAAAGTGTCCCATATCGAAGGGCCTTTTCCATCGGCATCGCACGATCCTTCTATCTGCAGGGCAGCTGTGGATACCCCCCAGGCAAAATCATCGCCAAAAAGTTGTTTAGTGAGTACTATATCCGGATTAACTACGTCCATCATTTTGAGCTGATACAACGCCCAAAATGTGCATTATTATTGTATAAAGAAAGCATTACAATAAAAAACTTAATGCATAAAAGACGAACGCATGCTTTTTAAAAACATCCATTCGCGCAGGTCGCTTATTATGGCGGCCAGTTTTTTGATGATATTCATGGGTGTTTGGTTAATGTTTATTCAAATATAGCGCGGGTGTGTTTAGTTATAATAATTGCGAGGTTATGTAATTGTTAACATTGCCCGGGTTTTTAAGTTTGTGCCTTTACAATGTAAATTTTTCCAATCGCCTGCACATTTGCGCTATATAGCGCAAATGTATTATGAAATAAATGCAGTATGCGTATTTTTACTGCCGATGAAAAGCTATTTTATCCGCCTGCTTAACTACGACCATGTTGCCAGCAGCAAAATAAGCCACCTGATATTGCAAAGCGGCCAAACCGGCAAGCCTTTACAACTGATGGCCCACATGCTTGCGGCGCAGCAAATCTGGCTTAAGCGTTGCAAAGGGTTGCCCGCTCCCGGAGGGCCGTTGTGGCCTGCTTGGGCTGCCAGCGAGCTTGGGGCTATCATCGATGAAAACCATACGGAGTGGATAAGCTATCTGGAAACATTGCAACCACCGGATTTTGATGCCGTTGTTACCTATCAAAATTTAAAAGGTATAACCTACCATGATAAATTGAGTGATATATTGGCACATTTAATAAACCATGGCACCCACCACAGGGCGCAGGCCGGTGTATATCTTAAATTGGCCGGTGCCGATTTACCGGTAACCGATTATATTTTTTACGCGCGTGATTTAAATCAAACACCATCATCATAAAATGAAAAAAATTATTGCCGCTTTATGCGTAAGCTTTGTGCTGTTTAGCTGCACAGATAAAAAGAAACAGGAAACAGACCTGTTTAACGAAGTAATAAAAGTGCACGACCGGGTGATGGAAAAGGAAAACCTGATCATGATCAACAAAATGCAGCTTGATACTTTGATAAAGGCGAATATATCGGCACCGGTAACGGATAGCGCAAAACTCCACATCACCGAATTGGATAGTGCCGATTCACGCATGGAAAACTGGATGCACAGTTTCGACGCGGAAAATAAAGGTAAAAGCCATGACGAGATAATGACCTACCTTACCGCCGAAAAGAAAAAAATTGATGCTATTGACAGTAATTTCAACATTGTTGTGGCAAATGCAAGTAAGTTTATCAAACAAAATAAAACCAAATGAAAAAAATAGCTGCGGCGCTATTGGTAGCCATTGCCTTAGCCGGTTGTAAATTTAACGATGCGGGTAAACCCAAGTTGCCGATATTGGGCAACCGCGATGCAGTAAGCAAAACCGTTAATGGTAAACAGGTTACAGATACCATATACCACACCATTCCCGACTTTAAATTTGTGAACCAGTACGGAGATACCATAACACAAAACAGTCTTAAAGGGGACATTTACGTGGCCGACTTTTTTTTCACTACCTGCCCTTCTATATGCCCTATTATGCATCGCAATATGCTAAAGGTATATAGTGGATTTAAGAACGTGCCTGACTTTAAGATCATATCCCACACCATCGACCCTAAACACGACACCGTTGCCGTTCTGAAAAAATATGCCGATAAATTGGGTATCAGCGGCAACAACTGGTGGCTGCTTCAGGGCGATAAAGATAAAACCTACAATATATCGCAGGATTACCTGGTTAAACGCCCCGGCCCCGACGCTAAACAAATTTTTGTGCACGATGGCTACTTTGTACTTGTAGATAAACAAAAGCGTATCCGCGGCATGTACGATGGCACCAGCGAAAAGGAAGTAAGCGCGATGATAGCCGACATCAAGACGTTGCGCGCAGAGGTTAACACCGAGATAGCCCAATAATGAAATTAAAGGTAATTGTGTTTATATCCCTTATAATTGGCGTAATAACTGCGTCGTGCCAAAGCGAGGCCGAACTGGATTTTAAGCGGTACTATACCGGCGGCGCTTTAATTTATAAAGAAAAATGCCAGAATTGCCACGGTGCCAACGGCGAAGGGCTGTCAAACCTGATACCGCCCCTTACTGATACCGCTTACCTGAAAAAGAATAAACCTCAACTGGGTTGTTTTGTAAAATATGGCATAAAAGAAACCATTTTAACCGTGAACGGCAGGGCTTATGAAGGTGCTATGCCTGCCAATATTGATATGCCATCTATAGACATCGCCAAAGTGCTCACTTTTATGGGTAACTCGTTCGGCAACAAAATGGGTACTATTACCGGCGAGGATGTCGATGCCGGTTTGTCAGCATGCAAATAGTTGATAGTTTATAGTCAAGCTACGATAAACTATTATCTGTCAACTCCCGGGAAATACTTACCTTTATGCCCGCAAAACGTTCTATCGCTTCAGGCTTGTACTGAAGAGGAAAGTCCGGGCAACGCAGAGCATCCTGCTTCCTAACAGGAAGGCGCCCGCAGCGGGCGACAGCCAGTGCCACAGAGAATATACCGCTCATATCCCGATAGCTATCGGGGCATGAGTAAGGGTGAAAACGTGAGGTAAGAGCTCACGGCTTTTCCGGGCGACCGGAATTGCGGTAAACCTCAGGAGTTGAAAAACCAAATAGGTTCTGAAAGCGGTGCTGCTCGCATCCGTGTCCTTCGGGATCGTCAGAATGGGTAGGTTGATAGATCCTGCCGGCAACGGCAGGACCAGATTAATGATAGAAGCTCTTACAAGAGTACAAAACCCGGCTTACAGATTTGCTGCTGTGAAAACCCCCGTAAAGGGGGTTTTTTGTTAATAAAAACACGCGAAAAAGTGCGAAGCGATCTGCGAGGGATAATAATGCATGGCCGGTTGTTTATTGGTCTTGGTATTTAATTCTTACCGCCGCTACGACGTGGCAGTGAAAAAAGTGTGCGTAATACTATACAATTTTATATATTAGCCGCTCAAACATTCTACCCTTTTTTCAGTTTAAGAAACACATGGCAAAAATTTTAATAATTGATGACGAGCGGGCAATACGCAACACCCTGCGTGAGATATTAGAGTATGAAGATTACATTGTTGAAGATGTTGACAACGGTGTAGACGGCCTTGAACTTATAGGTAAAAACGACTACGACCTGGTGCTATGCGATATTAAAATGAACCGCATGGATGGTATGGAGGTGCTTACCGAAGGCCTTGCCCTAAGGCCCGACCTGCCGTTCATCATGATCTCCGGACACGGTACGGTTGAAACCGCTGTTGAGGCCAGCAAAAAAGGCGCGTTCGATTTTATATCCAAACCGCCTGATCTAAACCGCCTGCTGATAACCGTTCGTAACGCCCTTGACAGGGGAAGCCTGGTTGTTGAAGCCAAGGTACTGAAGCGTAAAGTTTCAAAGGTGCGCCCTATATTAGGGGAATCGCAGGCTATTGTTAAGATCAAGGAAACTATCGACCGCGTGGGGCCCACCGACGCCCGGGTATTGATTACCGGGGCCAATGGCAGCGGTAAAGAGCTTGTAGCACGCTGGCTGCACGAAAAGTCAAACCGGTCAAACGGCCCTATCATCGAGGTTAACTGCGCGGCGATTCCATCAGAGTTGATCGAAAGTGAACTTTTTGGGCACGAAAAGGGATCGTTCACCTCTGCCATAAAACAACGTATCGGTAAGTTTGAAAGTGCCAATGGCGGCACACTTTTCCTGGATGAGATCGGCGACATGAGCCAGTCGGCACAGGCTAAAGTTTTGCGCGCCCTGCAGGAAAGCAAAATTACCCGTGTAGGCGGCGAAAAGGAAATTGACGTGGATGTTCGGGTAGTTGCTGCAACCAATAAAGATCTGCTAAAAGAGATTGAGGCGGGTAATTTCCGTATGGACTTATACCATCGTCTGAGCGTTATCCTGATACATGTACCGCCGCTTATAGAGCGCCGTGATGATATTGGTTTGCTTACGCAAAGCTTTTTAGAAGAGATATGCAGCGAATACGGCATGCCGCCTAAAAAGATATCAGATGCCGCTGTTGAGGCACTTAAGGCACTGCCGTGGACGGGTAATATCCGCGAGCTGCGTAATATGGTTGAGCGTTTAATAATACTGAGCGATAAGATCATTACCGATAGTGATGTTAAAGCCTTTGCAAATCCATCCGCACCAGCAGTAGCTACTGCCACCGCAGCCGCGCCGCAAACAGATTTTGACCAGTTTACCAATTTCCAGGAATATAAAGATTATGCCGAACGCGAATACATCAAATTCAAGTTGGAAAAAAACAACTGGAACGTTTCTAAAACCGCCGACGATATTGACATCCAGCGAAGCCACTTATACAGTAAGATAGAGAAATTCGGTTTAAAAAGAGGCGAATAAAAAACTGTGCAGATACAGTACATCGTATCTTTTTAACCAAGATAAATATGATGCCTTCCTGAATGTCAGGGAGGCATTTTTATATGATAAGTGGTCAGGTTAAAACCACACCGTTATGGCAGCTTTATTCTACATTAAGCCGGTTATTTTCAATAAAGTTTTTGATAGCGGCCACCACGCTGCTGTTGCGCTTGTTTAAATCAAGATCGGCAACGGATCTTAAGTATCCGAGTAACTTTTCAGCTTTGGTAATATCCGTTACCGCGAAACCCATAAGCCATTCAGAAAAGTTCTTTTCGGCAATGGGCTCATCAATCAGCTTAATAATATTGGTATGGCGTTGGTCGGCCTGTATCCTGGCGTACAGCGCGTCAATCACGCTATCCTTTCCCTCAATAACTTGTATGAAATTTCCATCAGCATACAGTAAAACACCCGAAATACCAACTGCCGCATTATGCTGCCTGGAATTATGTAAAATATCAAACAGTTGATTTTCGTGCATTAATTTAACGGCTGTACTTAAATAAACAATATTTTTCATCAATTGGGTAAAATGCTGTTTTATAAAATTATTTAGCAAAACTGCGCACAATTCAAATATTAAGCAAATAATTATGCCCAAGGGTTTTCAGGTAAGTAAAAATGATTTATTTTAACCGATAAACTTAATCATGTTTTTAAAACCCGCCAAAATCAACGGTTCTCCATTGCAGGTAAACATTTATGCAGCAATAACGGTATTCTTGGCCTATACCATGATATTCGGGTTTCGTAAATCATTTACAGTGGCCACATTTGATGGTATAACGGTGGCCGGCTACAGTTACAAAACCCTGTTGGTGATCAGTCAGCTGCTGGGTTATATGCTGGCCAAATTTTTTGGTGTAAAGTACATTGCCGAACTAAAACGCAGCGGCCGTGGTGCAGTCATTATGCTGCTTACGGGCATTGCCTGGTTTAGCTGGTTATTTTTTGCATGGGTGCCGGTACCTTATAATATTGTGTTTTTATTTATCAATGGCTTTCCGCTTGGAATGCTGTGGGGAGTGGTTTTTTCTTATATAGAGGGCAGGCGCGGTACCGATTTTATTGGCGCTGCACTGGCTGTAAGTTTTATTTTCGCTTCGGGGTTTGTGCGGTCGGTTGGTGGCTGGCTAATGCTGGCGTTTAATATCACTGAATTTTGGGTGCCTTTTTTCACGGGCCTTGTGTTTGCGACGCCCCTGCTGTTGTTTATTTACCTGATGGAAAAGATCCCTGATCCGGACGCAAGCGACATCACCCACCGAATGGAACGAACCCCCATGAGCAAGGCACAACGGAAAAACTTCGTCCGTGCCTTTTTACCCGGTTTAACGGCTTGCATAGTCATCTATACATTTGCCACCATTTTCAGAGATATCCGCGATAACTTCGGTGCGGAAATGTGGAAAGAAATTGGATTTTTTAATCAGCCGGCAATATTTTCTAAAACAGAAACACCTATTACACTGGTGATACTGGCGCTTATTGGCAGCATGGTGATGATCAGGAACAGCTACCGCGCGTTGATTACCGCGCATATATTTATCGCCTTGGGTTTTTTAATAGCGGGCACCTCCACCCTTATATTTATAAATGGCGCCCTTGCACCCATCTGGTGGATGACCACCGTAGGCCTGGGCCTTTACATGGTTTATATCCCCTTTAACGCTGTTTTTTTTGAAAGGCTTATCGCTACATTCAGGTACGCGGGCAATGTAGGTTTCCTGATTTACCTTGCCGATTCATTTGGCTATATCGGCAGTGTGGGCGTATTGTTCTCAAAAGAAGTATTTAGCGTAAAACTTAATTGGGTTACCTTTTTCAGCAACAGCGTGGTAGCACTATCGGCAGCCGGCTTATTGCTTACCTTGTTTTCTGCGTGGTATTTTGCACGTAAATATCATAAACGGGACATCGCCACTCCCATTGATAATTAAGTACCGCCTTTAGCCTATCTTTGTCTCTTCTTCATCCATACCGCATGATACAGCAAGCCCTCCGCAATCTTAAAATAAGTAATCTTAACCCTATGCAGGAGGCTGCCATTAATGCTGCAGAAAAAGGCGATGTGGTGCTGCTTGCGCCTACCGGTTCGGGCAAAACGCTGGGCTTTTTAATGCCGTTGCTAAACCGGCTAAATGCTGATATTCCAACTGTACAGGTAATGATAATGGTTCCTTCGCGTGAACTTGCCTTGCAGATAGAACAGCTTTTTCGCGGAATGGGCAGCGGCTTTAAGATAAGTTGTTTTTACGGCGGGCACCCGCTTAAAACAGAGTTGAATAGTCTTACGCAGCCACCTTCTGTGATTGTTGGTACACCGGGCCGGATCGCGCATCACATCCGTCGCCAAACCTTTGAGACCGCGGCAATTACAACGTTGATACTGGACGAATTTGACAAGGCGTTAGAGTTTGGTTTTCAGGCAGACATGGCATACATTATCGGCGAGTTACCCATGATAAAAAAACGCATACTTACATCGGCCACAGCAATGGACGAGATACCGTCGTTCGCCGGTGTTAATAACCCGATCAGGCTGAATTACCTGGTCAATGCGGTAACTACTTCAACCCTTAAACAAAAGGTAGTGATATGCGAACCTGCCGACAGGCTCGACGCGCTCTTTGCTCTTATATGCAAAATAGCTGATAAACCAACTTTGATATTTTGCAACCACCGCGAGGCGGTTGACCGCATCAGCGACTTGCTTTACGATAGGGGCCTGCCGCACGATATTTTTCACGGCGGCATGGAGCAGGATGACCGCGAGCGGGCGCTGTTAAAATTCAGGAATGGCAGTCACCATGTATTAATCACCACCGACCTGGCATCTCGCGGGCTGGATATCCCCGAAATAGAGCATGTGGTACATTACCAATTGCCTCATAACCAAGAGGCATTTACGCATCGTAATGGCCGCACGGCGCGGATGCATGCTACCGGTACTTCGTATTTATTGCTTGCCCCCGGCGAAAAACCCGCTTATCTGGATGAAATGCCCGAAGAGGAGGCTTTACCGGTTAAAACAACACTTCCCCCGCTTTCGCCATGGGCCACGGTTTACGTCGCCGCAGGTAAAAAAGATAAAATTAACAAAGTAGATATTGTAGGCCTGCTGCTAAAAAAAGGTGAGCTAGCTAAGGAGGACCTCGGCTTGATCGAAGTGCTGGATCATTCTTCGTACGCAGCCGTTAAGCGAAATCTGATAGAACGGACTGTCGCGTTAGTAAAGAACGAAAAGATAAAAGGCCGCAAGATCAGGATAGATATTTCGAGATAGGAAGCCCCTTGCGATCGTGTGAGTAAATAGCTGAAGGATGGTAAACAATGCGATAAAAAAAATGCCATCCCCGTAAGCAGGATGGCATTTTCAATTAAAGTTCTTTTTTTAAAAAAGCATCTCGGGCGGTGGGGTTACACCTTTTAAGCGCAGGTAAATAGTTGCCTGCCCGCGGTGGTGCGTTTGGTGCTCAAACGCCTTAGCCAATAATACACCACGGGTTGCTTTTCTGGTACCCATGGCAATTTCTTCCTGAAATTGTGCATCAGTCATACCCTGTAAGGTGCTGATGGCAAAATCATAGCTGTCCATTACAGCTTTTGTGGTCGCCTCCTTGGTTTGCGCTACCGTTTTTTCAACCGATACCCCTTTACCCATTGGGCTCTCTTTTCCGCTTGCGGTGGCAATAAAAAAGTAGTTGGCATCCGCTAAGTGTAAAAATTGCTGGGCAAATGTGCGCACTTCGGGTGTTGCTTTAAAACTGAAGCCGTCGGCAGGCATAGCATCAAGATAGGCTTTGGTATAAGCTTTAGCGCGCGTCCACTCGGCAACGGTTTGGTCTTTGGTGATCTGTGCAAAAGCCGAACTCCCGGCCATGATCAATAAGGCAATAACAAATGATAATTTTTTCATAATAAGGTTATTTAAAAGAGTACTAAAGGTAGTGGTTTGCTTTAAATAATCCCCTTTAAAACAATTATTATAATTACAGTTACAAAGCAGATATATTTGAACAAAAGCTTAAGTGCTGATACTGAATGAAGACACGTATATTGTTTGGCACCGTATTGGCAGCAATGCTTGGATTTTCGCGTTGCGATGTACAAAGTAATAAACAAACGGTTAAAGATACTGTCGCAATTATCAATTCGCAAAAACCCAACGGTATCGATAGCAACAAAACTCCCCTTAAAAATATGTTCGGGGTGAATGGCTATGAATGGAATTTTTTGGAAAATCCGGCCGCTCCCAACGACCGAAGCCATATTTATGAGGCAAACATGGCGCTCATTAAAAGCTTCAGCGCCGTAAGGCACTATCTTAACTGGAACAAACTGGAAAACACCCCGGGTAATTATACCTATAACCCCACCAATAATGGCAGCTGGTACTACGATGTAATTTACAGTCGCTGCAAGCAGGAGGGCATAATGGTTTTGGCCGACATCAAAAACCTGCCTGTTTGGATGATGAACACCTACCCTGCCGATGAACGCGACGACGAGAATGTACCTGCAAATTATGGGGGTGACCGTTCGCTGCCTGCATCGTATGTTGTACAAGCGCGTACCGCTTTTCAGTTTGCTGCACGGTACGGTTCAAATGCCAACGTAAACCCTTCGCTGGTAAAGGTTGACAATCGGGCCCGTTGGACCAACGACGCTGTAAACAATGTTAAAATTGGCCTGGGACTTATAAAATATATAGAATGCGGCAACGAGCCTGACCGCTGGTGGAAAGGCGATAAAGCAACCCAAACCCCCGAGGAGTATGCGGCCAATATGTCGGCCTTTTACGACGGGCATAAAGGTACGCTGGGCAATAACGCCGGGGTAAAAACAGCTGACCCGAATATGATCGTAGTAATGGGCGGGCTGGCTACCGCCGATGTTAGCTACGTGCAGCGGATGATAAAATGGTGCAAAGTTAATCGCGGCCTTAAAGCAGACGGTAGCATAAACCTATGTTTCGATGTTATCAATTACCACCTTTATGCAAACGACGGCGATATTTTTACCCATCAGCGCGCATCCACTGGTGTTGCGCCCGAGCTTACCATTTCGGGAAAGGTAGCAGATGATTTTGTAAGATTGGCAAACGGGCTAAAGAATAAACCAGAGGTTTGGGTAACCGAAACAGGCTACGATATAAATCAGCAAAGTTATCAGCACGCGCCACCAATAGGTAATAAAAGCCCATTGATAACCCAGGCTGACTGGGTTCTGCGTTCATCGTTAATGTATGCCCGCCATGGTATTAAACGACTGTTCTTTTACCAGTTGTTTGATGCCACACCCAATGATCCTGAGCAATATGCTACATCCGGTCTGGCCGAAGGTACAAAACGCCGCCCCGCTGCCGATTATATAGTGCAAACAACAACGTTGATGGGAAATTATATTTATAAAGGCACCATTAATGCCGACCCGCTGGTAGACAAATATCAACAGGGTAATAACATAATATATGTGCTTACCGTGCCTGAGCAGAAAGGGCGTACCGCTGATTATATTTTAGACCTTGGCAATGCTAAACACGCCACAATTTATACCCTTAAACCCGGCGCCGATACCATGCACAGCAATCGCGTGAGCACGGTAAAGGGCAAGGTAACTGTTAAAGCTACCGAAACGCCGGTTTTTGTGCAGGCGGCCCCGTAAGTAAACTTGTTTAGTATCCTTATACCTAATTGATAAGTAGATACCAATTTATCCGCTTAAAAAGTTATTTTTGCGCTTGAATGAAGCACATACGTAATTTTTGTATCATAGCACACATTGACCACGGCAAAAGCACCCTTGCCGATAGGTTATTAGAATATACCAATACCATTACCCAGCGCGAAAGTCAGGCGCAATTGCTTGACGATATGGACCTGGAGCGCGAACGCGGCATTACCATTAAAAGCCACGCTATACAAATGGATTATGAGTTGGACGGGCAAAAGTATATCCTGAACCTGATAGACACCCCCGGTCACGTCGACTTTTCGTACGAGGTATCGCGCTCAATAGCAGCCTGCGAGGGTGCATTGCTTATTGTGGATGCCGCACAGGGCATACAGGCGCAAACTATATCCAACCTGTACCTGGCGTTAGAGAATGACCTGGAAATTATCCCGGTACTCAACAAAATGGACCTGCCTGGTGCCATGCCCGAAGAAGTTAAAGACCAGATTGTTGACCTGATAGGCTGCAAACGTGAAGAGATTTTAGCTGCATCGGGCAAAACGGGCTTGGGCGTGCATGATATTTTGCGCGCCATTGTAGAGCGTGTACCCGCCCCTGTCGGCGATCCCGCCGCACCGCTGCAGGCATTAATATTCGACTCGGTATTTAATTCTTTCCGCGGCATCATCGCTTATTTTAAAGTGGTTAACGGCGAGATCAAAAAAGGCGACAAGGTAAAATTTGTAGCTACCGAAAAGGAATACATCGCCGATGAAGTGGGTACGCTAAAGCTTAAACAATTACCAAAAGATGTTATAAAGACCGGCGATGTGGGTTACATCATTTCTGGTATAAAAGAAGCGCGTGAAGTAAAGGTTGGCGACACCATCACCACTATCGACCGCCCTTGCGAGCAGGGCATACAAGGCTTTGAAGAGGTAAAGCCGATGGTGTTTGCAGGCATCTACCCGGTTGATACCGAGGATTACGAAGAGCTGCGCGAATCAATGGCAAAGTTGCAGCTAAACGACGCATCACTGGTATTTGAACCGGAATCATCTGCAGCGTTAGGCTTCGGCTTTCGCTGCGGTTTCCTGGGAATGCTGCACATGGAGATCATTCAGGAGCGTTTGGAGCGCGAGTTTAACATGACGGTGATCACCACCGTGCCAAACGTATCATACATAGCGCACGATACCAAAGGCAAGGAACTGCTGGTGAACAACCCCTCGGACCTGCCCGATCCAAGCAAGATCGATTTTGTAGAGGAGCCCTTTATTAAAGCTACTATTATTACAAAGTCCGACTTCGTAGGCCCGGTAATGTCACTTTGTATACAAAAGCGGGGTATGATCGTCAATCAATCGTACCTTACCTCCGACCGTGTGGAACTGGTTTTTGAAATGCCGATGGGCGAGATCGTATTCGATTTTTATGATAAGCTGAAAACCATTTCAAAAGGTTATGCCTCGTTTGATTATCACCAGATAGGCTATCGCCAGAGCGACCTGGTAAAGCTGGATATACGCTTAAATGCCGAACCTGTGGATGCGCTTTCATCCCTTATCCACCGCAGTAATTCTTACGATTTTGGCAAAAAGATCTGCGAAAAACTGAAAGAGCTTTTACCACGCCAGCAATTCGAGATCATTATACAAGCATCTATCGGCGCCAAGATCATTGCCCGCGAAACGGTTAAGGCAATGCGTAAGGATGTTACCGCCAAATGTTATGGTGGTGATATATCGCGTAAGCGTAAACTATTAGAGAAACAAAAAGCCGGTAAAAAACGCATGCGCCAGGTGGGTAACGTGGAGATACCGCAGAGTGCGTTTATGGCGGTATTGAAGTTAGATTAAGCCGCCCAGCCCCTAAAGGGGGAGCTTTTGAAAAGCATTCGGGATTGGGTATTATATAAACATACAAACTATTGTTCCCCCTTCAGGGGGTTAGGGGTCATATGAAGTTACTCGACGGAAAATACGTATCAGAAAACTTAAAGGTAGAAATAGCTGATGAAGCAGCTAAAATACTGGAGCGCACGGGCCGTAAACCGCACCTTGTCGCTGTATTGGTTGGCCATGATGGCGGCAGCGAAACTTACGTTGCCAGCAAGATGAAGAATTGCGAAAAAGTGGGCTTTAAATCAACGCTGGTGCGTTATGAGGATGATGTTACCGAGGAAGAATTGCTTGCTAAGGTAGCCGAATTAAACGCTGATAAAGATATCGATGGTATTATCGTTCAGCTTCCCCTGCCTAAACACATCGATCCTGAAAAAGTAACCGAACGAATTGATTACCGTAAGGATGTGGATGGTTTTCACCCGGTAAACCTGGGCCGTATGCAGCGCAACCTGCCGTCGTTTATACCTGCAACCCCTTACGGAATTACGCTGATGCTTAAGGAATACGGTATTGATACTGTGGGAAAGCATTGTGTAGTGGTGGGTCGCAGCAATATTGTGGGTTCGCCCATGAGTATACTGATGGCACGTAACACAACGCCAGGTAACTGCACAGTTACCATTTGCCACAGCCGCACACCGGATATAAAAAAATTCACACTTGACGCCGATATCCTCATTGTAGCCATTGGCAAGAAGAACTTTATTACCGCTGATATGGTTAAGGATGGCGTTGTAGTGGTTGACGTGGGCATGAACCGGGAAACCTCGACCCTAACCAAATCGGGCTTTAAACTGTACGGAGATGTGGATTTTGAAGGCGTTGCCCCTAAAGCCTCATGGATAACCCCTGTGCCCGGCGGCGTGGGCTTGATGACCATTATCGGTTTACTGAAAAACACGCTGGCTTCGGCTAATAAAGAGGTTTACCAGCAGTAAATGTTTAAATTGCTTTCCCGGGAGAATTAAGCAGTGGTTGAACGGAGATTATTATGCTCCTACCCTCACTTCTTAAGCCGTGACTTCACCAGCCGCTCCTTAACAGGCCTAAATTGAATAAATGCTATAGGCCATCCCTATCTACGGCCACCGTACCGCTGTTTTATCTGCCATAGTATCTGGTCTACACCGTTGGTTTTTATCTCAAAAACAGTGCTCAGCATCATGCCCAGCTTACCCGGCGGGAAGCCCTTTTTGTACAGCCACTCCAGGTAACTGATAGGCATATCACAAAGCAGGGTATTTTTATACTTGCCGAAGGGCATGCGGGTGTTTACAATGTCAATTAATATCTGCGGGTCGGGCACTATATTTTCCACACGGTAAAGTTAGGATAATATATGCTTACCCCCACACCTTTGCCGCTTTACGCACCAGTAAAAAACCAAGTATGGTAGCCGCGGCGGCAACGGCCGCATTACGTTTTAAAGTACCCGTATAAGGTGGTATGTAACGTACGCCATTTTCGTCGGCTACGGCGCCATGCCCAACGTACCGGCCACTTTGCGGCACTGCAATACTTTCAAAACGGTTAGCCAGGAGGTTTAAGCCGGCAGATAGTTCTTTACCGCGCATTACGCCGCCGTGGCCGGTTGCCGCGATACGGGGCTGCAGGGCGGCCAGCTTCCGTACAGATTTTGCCGCCGCTATCCAATCGGTGGTAAAATACTTTGGCGGGCCGCTTACCTTTTTATGATAAGTTAGTACCGATAGGGCTGATTCTGCCTCGGTAGTGGTAAACGCGTCGCCGGCTATCAGGGTGGTGTTCAACGGGAAAAATAGCGAGATATGCCCCGGCGTGTGCCCGGGCGTATGTATCACCTTCCATTCGGGCAACTCGGGGATGCCGTCGTACAGGTCAATTTCGCGAATGTTGCGACTAATGTTCAGTGGTTTTGTACGCCATATCCACGACATTAACGACATCAGCCCCCCGCCTACTTCCGGGTCGGCCGGCGGGTATGCCGATCTCCCTGTTAAATAAGGCAGCTCCATGTGATGGGCATATACCGGCACATCCCAATATTTTAATAACTCAGACAGCGCGCCGGTATGATCGGGGTGGCCGTGAGTGAGTATTATGGCGGCTGGCTTTGTACCCGGTCCAAACAAAGCTTCGGCCATAGCAATTATCTTGCTGGCAGCGCCCTTAATGCCGGCGTCAACCAAAACCCATCCCCTGGCGGCGCCACGCCTGTTGGCTATCATAAAAACGTTTACTAAATAAATGCGCATCCCCCATACACCTTGTGCTACCTGGAAATATTTCATATTATAGTTATTTTAATACTAATTGTTTATTATATCAACAGTTAGGCAATACCAATAGTTTCAGTTATTCATTAAATAAAAAAGCGTGGCTGCGGGGCTATACCCTTGCAATTCCTTCACGCAAATGGTCGGTGATCTATAATTAAAACCTGTCCAAACACAAAGCGTAAAGCAGTGTTAAAAATATAAACAGCTTACATTATGGAACAACAATTTGAAGCGGTGCTTACCGGTTCTGACACCCCTGTTAACGGGATAGTTACACAAATTAATAATGGTATATACCAATTTAACGCTCTTGACGGAAGCCTGCAGCTTACCATTGCCCGCAACGAACATGGCAACTGGGAACGCATAGGAGGATCGGAACCATTCTTTTCGGGATGGGTGGACGAACTGGCGGAGCAGGTAAAAGGTTCTTTATAATTACTTAAGGATATGGAAAAGCGTGAATTAGGAGGGTCGGGCATACAGGTAGCGCCTTTTTGTTTTGGCGGAAATGTATTTGGATGGACAGTTGACCAAAAGGTCTCTTTCTCTTTGCTTGATGCCTTTATTGATGCCGGTTTCGACTTTGTTGATACGGCAGACGTTTACTCAAAATGGGTGCCGGGGAATACCGGCGGCGAATCTGAAGTCATCATTGGCAACTGGCTAAAACAGGGTGGCAAGCGTGATAAAATAATCCTGGCCACGAAGGTGGGTAAACCAATGGGCGATGGAAAAAAAGGCCTGTCGAAAAATTACATTACCCGTGCCGTAGAAGATTCATTGAGGCGGTTGCAAACAGATTATATCGACCTTTATCAATCTCACGAGGATGACCCGGGCACACCACTGGCCGAAACGATGGCGACTTTTGATAACCTCATAAAGCAAGGAAAAGTACGAACAATCGGCGCATCAAATTACGGTGCAGACAGGTTTCGCGAGGCTTTACAGGTAAGCAAGGATAACGGTTTGGCCCGTTACGAGACCTTACAGCCCGAGTATAATTTATACGACCGGGAGGACTACGAGCGGCAATACGAATCGTTATGCAGGGAAAATACCGTTGGCGTAATCACCTACTACTCGCTGGCCAGCGGTTTCCTTACAGGAAAGTATCGCTCAGAAGATGATCTGAGTAAAAGCAAACGCGGCGCTGGTGTAAAAAAATACCTTGATGGCCGTGGTTATAAAATTTTAGCAGCTTTAGATAAAGTAGCAGAAGAATACAATACCACGCCTGCAAGCGTTGCGTTGGCCTGGGTTATGGCAAGGCCGGGGATAACTGCCCCTATTGCAAGCGCCACCAGTATACAGCAACTGAACGACCTGGCTAAAGCAGCCCGGCTTGATCTGGGCGCCGAGGCTATTGAACTGTTAACCACGGCGAGCAGTTACTGATAACATGCCGGGGTATAACAAACAAAAAGCCATCCACAAGTTACCGGGATGGCTTTTATATATATTGAGGCGGTTATTTTAAAACCTGGTTTGGCGATGGCCCTGGCCAAAACCGCCTTTGCTTGATGCAAATTTGAAATTATCATTACCGCCGCGGCTGTCTCTGTCGCGGTCGTGGTTACCGTTTCTGGTCGGCTGTTGCTGATCCCTGCCCCAACTGCCACGTCCGCCACCATTATTGCGATCAGGTTGCGATGGCTGGTTATAGCCTCCCTGGCCACCGGGATTTCGATTGGGCTGGCTAAATCCGCCTTGCGGCCTGTCGTTACGGTTGTTATTTCTATTCCAGTCGTTACGCTCATTATGCCTGTTCCAATCGTTACGGTTGTTATCCCTGTTCCAGTCATTACGGTTGTTATCGTATCTTCTGCCTGCGTAATTGTTATTATCCCTGTTATCCCTGCGGTTCCAGCTCCAATTGCCGCGGTCGTAGTTACCACCCCATTTACTGCGGTATTGCTCGTGGCGCATGTATGGCCTGCGCGCCCTTATTTCATATCGCCGGGCGGTACGCCAGTCATAATTACGGTAAGCGCCGGGTAAATAGGCTGCAGATATCCACCTGCCGCCATCCTGGTAGTAGTAGCAATGCCTTGGCACACTGTAATACGCCTCTACTTCGGGCAGGTAGTAATAATCGTCGCTATCGTCAAACTCATCGGTATCATACACCATAACGGGTTGGGGCGGCGGGGCCGGTACATACACCCGGCGTACGGGGATATTCAATCCGATATGCACCGAAATTTGTGCCTGGGCGCTGTTGTAAAATAAGCCCCCAAATAATATTGCTGATAGTAAAACTGACTTTTTCATATCCTTAAAATTTATACCTCTATGACGGCAGGGGTAACCGATAGTTTAACAGGGAATGTTATAATATTATTGACGTAGCTTAAAGGGATGGTTACATGTTTACTTAATAATGCGCTGTAACGATATTTCTACAAAACAGATTGCCGCATACGTTGTATACTAAAATAGTTAATAACCATATTCGGGCAATTGCCCATACCTTTAAACACCTACTGTTAACACTTATACTAATGAAAAACATATCATTTAAATTTGTACTTACAGCCGCGCTGACTGGCACTGTATTGTTTAATGCTTGTACCGACAATAGCTCGAAAACGCAATCAGACAGTGCTGCACCCGCAGCAGATACTGCAGCTACCACATCAGCCGGTTTAACGCTCCCTTCGGGGTTTAACGCAACAATACTTGCTGAAAACCTTGGCGGTACACGCCACATTGCGGTATCGCCCCAGGGCGATATTTTTGTAAAGCTTGGCAAGCCTAAAAATGGTAAGGGGATTTTAATGCTGCATGAAAATAATGGTAAAGCGGAAGTAAAAACAAGCTTCGGCGACTTTGAAGGTACCGGCATTTACATAAAAAATGGTTACTTGTATGCCTCATCAAACGAAGATGTATACCGTTATAAATTAAACGATAAAAACCAGGTTGCTGAAGGCGCTAAGCCCGAAACCGTTGTTAAAGGCCTTTTAAACCGCGGCGAGCACGAGGCGAAAGCCATTTTGCTGGACGATGCCGGTAATCTGTATGTTAACATCGGCGCTTACTCTAACTCGTGCCAGGTTAAAGACCGTGAGAAAGGCTCGATGGGCCAGCCGGGCTGCCCTATACTTGATTCGGCCGGCGGTATATGGCAGTTTAAAGCCGACAGATTGAACCAGACCTATAAAGATGGTGTACGCTACGCTACAGGCTTGCGTAATGTGGTTGGAATGGACTGGAACAAACAGAATAACCAGCTTTTTGTAATGCAGCATGGCCGTGACGCGTTGCACGATATCTTCCCAGCTATGTTTACTACTAAACAATCGGCCGATTTACCTGCCGAATGTATGTATGCCATTAACAAAGGTGATAACGCGGGATGGCCTTATATTTACTATGATCAAAACCAAAAGAAAAAGATATTAGCGCCGGAGTATGGCGGCGATGGTAAAAAAGACGGCGACCCTAATAACAAATACATAAACCCCGCTGCCGCATACCCTGCTCACCTTGCGCCCGACGGTTTGTTGTTTTATACCGGCAGCCAATTTCCTGAAAGGTACAAGAACGGCGCTTTCATAGCCTTCCACGGTTCGTGGAATCGCGCGCCTGAGCCGCAAGCGGGTTACTATGTAGTTTTTCAGCCGTTTAAAAATGGCAAGCCTGATGGAAAATGGGAAGTATTTGCCGACGGCTTTTCAGGGTCGGCTGAGAACACTGCTAAAGGTAATGCAGAACGCCGCCCCTGCGGTTTGGCACAAGGCCCGGATGGTTCTATCTATGTAACCGATGACTCTAAGGGCACGATTTATAAGATCAGCTACAAAAAATAGCGGATCATTATAGCATAACAGAGGCCTCTATGCGAGGCCTTTGTTATTATCCGGTGAGCGTATATTGGTAGGCAATACCCTGCCGCATTTTTAGTTTAACGCGGCCTATGCTCTCCTCGGTGCTTTCGAGCTGCTCTTTTGTGGTCGCTTCCATATAAGCCTGGTGATACGACTTCAAAGCTTTATCCCAGTCTTTGTTTTTTTCTGCATATAAACCCAGCAGTTCATGGATATCTGACGGGTTAACACCCGGCGTACGCAATGCGGCTAACGCAATATGTTTCACGTGTTTGTCCATCTTTAAAAATACAACCAGGCTCAGGTAGTGGCAATAATTATCAGAAAACGCAGGGTCAATTTCCATGCAGGTTTTAAAGTGGTAACCTGCGGTTTGATAGTCCTTTAAGTCGTAATAATATATTTTACCGATCTGGAAATGCGCACGCGCATAAAACGGATCGTTAGCGATCAGCTCGTTAAGTAAATTCAAGGCTTTGGGTGTCTCTCCGTACGACAGCTCTTCCACAGCCTGTAAATATTTCTCTTCAATAGTATAATATGTGTCCATAAAATTCAAATAAGTAGCCTATAGGCATTCGCCTTAGGTGTTTGTTCAGTAAAAATAAATTGTTGTTGTCCTGTGTTACCAGGTATACTAAGAGAAGAGTTGGATCCTTGATGCAAAGCTCTTCTGCAGCATGCCAAAGGGCCGCTTAGGGGTGTTGCAGGTTGAGTTGTTTAATAGCATCGTTTTTATTATTTGTGGCGAAAGTACTAATATTGAGAGAAATATCAAAATCGCGCAAGCGCAAAAGCTTCCAGCTTAATTAGGCTGCTATTGCTTGGTTACCCTTACCCTTTTCTATCAGGTAATTGTTCATCAGTTCGTTTTCTGAAATTATGACACTGAAATCGTCAAAGCGTACGCCATCTTCGTAGGCATACAGGGTGTAGCCGCGTTTGTTGCCATCATACTGGCCCAACTCGTATACTTCGTCGTAGTTTTTAGATTTTATTTTCGCGCCGCTTACTAACTGGTAAGCGTCAAATATATTTTCAAATGTTGTGTTCTTCATAGTATAAATGGCAATGCAATTACTTTGCCATTTATTTATCCAAACCAATCGTATAACTCATTTTGCTTTAAATTTTGCTTATCGGCACCTGCTACGTCCTTTAAAATCATCCCCTCGCCCATTTGTATAATACGCGACCCGTAGCTGCCCGCGTCCTTTAAATTATGCGTAACCAGTATGGCAGTAAGCCGGTATTCTTTGATCAGGTTATCAGCTATCCGCAGCACATTTTCCGCAGATCGCGGATCAAGCGCGGCGGTAGGTTCATCAAGCAACAATATCTTGCAGGTATCCATTACGCTCATCAATAAAGTAAGTGCCTGCCGTTGCCCGCCTGATAACGTGCCAATGGGCTGTTCTATTTTATTTTCGAGCCCCATGCCCAGCGTGGCAATTTTATCGCGCACCAAGGTTTTAAACTGTTCATTTTTACCTATCGATAAACGTTTTGGCTGCGTGCGCAGTGCAGCCAAACGAAAGTTATCTATAATGCTAAGGTCGGCGGCAGTACCTGTTAGCGGGTTTTGAAAAATACGGGCTATCCACTTACTGCGCTTATATTCGGGCAGGCGGGTAACATTTTGACCATCAATGGTAATTGTTCCGCTATCCGGCAGGATATTACCTGCTAACAGGTTTAGCAACGTTGTTTTGCCCGAACCATTTGCCCCCACTATCACCACAAATTCTCCGGCGTTGATATCAAGGTCAATGTTTTTTACCGCTGTTACCTGGTTAGGTTTGCCGGTGTTAAATGTTTTACGAACGTTGCTTAACTGTATCATATCCGCCTCCCCGTTAAACGCGGTAAGCCCACTATCAACAACACAAATACGGCGGTGACAAGTTTAAGCAAGTTGGCATCTACCCCAATCTCAAGTGTAAACGCCAGCACAAACTGAAATATCACCGCGCCTGCCATCACTAATACAAGGCTAAGCCATACCGATGTTGTTTGCAGCCAGTTGATAACAGTTTCCGCAATAATAACCGAACCTAACCCTAATATTACAATGCCTATACCCATATTGATATCCGCAAAGCCCTGCAGCTGAACCACCAGGTAACCGCTTAAAGCTGTAAGGGCATTTGCAAGCGCCAACCCGGTAATTTTCATACGGTCGGTATTAACACCAAGGGCGCGTATCATGGGTTCGCTGCTGCCTGTGGCACGCATGGCAATGCCGAAATCTGTTTTTAACAGCCAACCCATCAGCAGGGCCACTATCAAAACAAATCCTGTTAAAATAAAGAGTGAATTTTGATTGACATCGGTAACCAACTTTACCGCCGAAAATACGGTTGGCAGGCTTAGCAAAGGTAAATTTGAGCGGCCAAGTATGGTTAGGTTAACAGAGTAAAGCGCATACATCACCAAAATACCAGCAAGCAGGGCGTTTATTTTTAGCTTGGTATGAATAATGCCTGTAGCCGCACCAGCTAATGCCCCGGCCAAAAGCACAGCGGGCAAAATAATATAACCCGGTTGGTTATGCGTAAGCATAGCCCCTGTTACCACCCCGCCAAGTGTATAGCTGCCATCGGTGGTAATATCCGGGATGTTAAATATCTTCATGGAAATATAAATACCGAACGCAATGCCGGCGAAACACAGCCCCTGTAATAAAGCGGTTAAGTAAAAATCCATTATTTTACGGCTTCAAAATCAGCGGGAATATTAATGTTATATTTTTTGGCGGCAGCCGGGTTATACACACGTTTTCTTATTTTGACCATCTCTAATTTCAGTCCATCAGTGCTATGTTTTTTTAAATACTGCGCGGCCTGTACGCCCGATTGATACCCCCATTGGTAAATATCGGCGCCAAAAGCAGCTACCGCGCCGCGCTGCACCAAACCTGCCTCGCTCGTAAATATGGGAACGTTATGCTCGTTGCAGCTTTTAAGAATGGTTTCAAACGCCGCGAATACGGTGTTATCGGGATTGGCAAAAAAAGCGTCTATATTCTTATTTAACAGTGATTGCGTTACCAGCAGCGCATCTGCAGACGAATTTAACGGCAGCGCGATGATCTTTACCTTAAGTTTGGCCGCAAGGCCCTGTATACGCTGCAGAGCATCGGTTGATTGCGGCTCCGACTGATTATAGATCATGCCTATGGTTAACTGTGTGCCTTTGGGCTTTAGCAGTTTTGGAATAATAGCGAACGAAGTATCAATATAATTCAGCTCTTCCATAGTGCCGAACAGGTTTGCCGGTGCTTTTCCGTCGGCTATCACCTTCATTCTCTCCGGCGTTGGCGACACCATCTGGAAGATAGGTATGGTTTTGGTTTTTTGTATGGCAGCAACGGTTGATAGGGTGGTTGATGTTGCCAGGAGGTCTACCCTTTCGGCTATAAAATAATTTACTATCTGGGTAAGCGTTGGTATGCTTCCCTGCGCGTTGCGGTATTCAATTTTTACGTTCTTTTTATCTTCGCTGAAACCGTTTTGCTTTAAAGCATCAATAAAACCATTTTTTGCCTGCGATATGGTGGCATCCTCAAAAGCATCAATAAAACCCACAACCGGCACATTGTTTTTGTTGGATGATGAGCAGGAAGCTATTACAACAACTGCTACAAATAAGGACAGGCCACGCAGAAATTTCATGCTACTAAGTTATGTAATCAACACAAAAAAGAAAAACGATAAGTAGTAACGTCGTCTTGAGCAGATTAAATAAATATGGCATTCACCATCTACATGGCGAAAACCTTTAACGGAGTACAGCCCCCTGCGTAACGAATACAATTACGAAACCAGGGATAAGGATAAAACCATCAGCTACATCAGCCTTTTACCGGTGGAATACTTTAAGCTAACCCGCACAGATCTGAAGATAAAAACAAGGATAATAACCTGGTTATTGGGCGGTAGCGTCCCAATAAATGCCGACGCCTTTGGAAAATTAATTAAGTACAAACTAATTCATTTTATAAACAATTAGTCCTTGCAGCCTTTTTTGGTTAATTTAGCCCCTGCATGATACCCGTTATTTCTAAACTACCCCAAACCGGCACCAACATATTTACTACCATGTCGGCCCTGGCTGCCGAGTACGGCGCTATAAATCTATCGCAGGGTTTCCCTGATTATTCCTGTTCACCGCAATTAATAGAACTGGTACACAAAGCCATGGACGACGGGCATAACCAGTATGCCCCAATGGCCGGCGTTATGGCCCTGCGCGAGCAGGTCGCCGTGAAAACCGAAAAGCTTTATGGTGCGCAATATAACCCCGATACCGAGATAACCATAACCGCCGGCGGTACCCAGGCCGTATTTACGGCTATTAGCGCGCTAATACACCCTAATGATGAGGTGATCATGTTTGAGCCGGCATACGATTGTTATGCGCCCGCTATTAAATTGATGGGTGGCGTTGTGAAGTCCCTTGAGCTTGAACCGCCCGATTATCGCATTGCCTGGGATATGGTGAAACGACTGGTGAGCAATAAAACAAAAATGATCATCCTGAATTCGCCGCATAACCCAACCGCTACTATTTTAAGCCGCGAGGATATTGACGAATTAAGCGCTTTGGTTAAGAACCAGGATATACTGATCTTAAGCGACGAGGTTTACGAGCACCTGGTGTTTGACGGGCAGGAGCATCATAGTATGGCCCGGTACGCCGAGTTGCAACAACGAAGCCTTATTGTGGCATCGTTCGGGAAAACATTTCATGCAACAGGCTGGAAAGTGGGTTATTGCCTTGCCCCGGCTTACCTGATGCAGGAATTTAGAAAAATACATCAGTTTTTGGTGTTCAGCGTAAACACGCCGTTGCAATATGCCATTGCCGAATATATAAAGGATGAGAACACTTATCTTGACCTGCCGGGCTTTTTTCAGCAAAAGCGCGATCACTTTCGCCGCGGATTGGAGCAAAGTCGTTTTCAGTTGCTGCCTTGTTCAGGATCGTACTTCCAATCGGTAACTTATGACGCCATTACCGACGAAAAGGATACCGATTTTGCTATTCGTTTAACAAAAGAGATTGGCGTGGCGGCCATACCTGTGTCGGCATTTTACCGAAAAGGGCTCGACAGGCATGTTTTACGATTTTGTTTCGCTAAAAGGCAAGAAACACTTGATAAAGCCGTTGATAGATTGATAAAGGTTTAACCTTATAGAAATATTTACGTATAAATTTATTTGCCTGCACGTTAAAACGCACGTTATATATGGATAATCTGAAAATTACGGTATACCAGGGGTATTTGTTTTGGGAAAACACCGATAAAAACCTGCAAAATATTTCGTTGCGATTATCCAACATACGCGAAAAGACAAATCTTATCATCCTGCCTGAAATGTTCAATACCGGCTTTACCATGAATGCCGACACGTTGGGCGAACCTATGGGTGGCAAAACCATGCAATGGATGCAGAAGACGGCGCAAAAGTTTGATTGCGTAGTTACAGGCAGCCTTATCATCAAAGAAGACGGGAATTTTTATAACCGCTTGCTTTGGGTGCGCCCCGACGGCACTTACGAGCAATATGATAAGCGCCACCTTTTTGCTTTAGGTAAAGAACATACCGTTTATACGCCGGGCAGCAAAAAATTAATAGTTGAACTGAACGGCTGGAAGATATGTCCGATGATATGTTACGACCTGCGTTTCCCGGTGTGGCTGCGCAATGTTGATGAAGAGTACGACCTGCTGCTAATAGTAGCCAACTGGCCCGAAAAACGCGCCCTGCATTGGCGCACGCTTATCCCTGCCCGCGCTGTTGAGAACCAGGCCTATGTGATAGGCGTGAACCGCGTAGGCCACGATGGCAACGAGGTGTACCATTCCGGCGACTCAACCTGTATAGACCCGAACGGTAATGTGGTTTACTACAAACGCGATGAAGAAGACGTATACACCTTTACTATCATTGGTGACGAGGTGAAAAAAGCCCGCCGCGCCCTGCCTTTTTTAAAGGATGCGGAGAGGTTTACAATAAAGGATTAGGCCATCTTTCGTATCCGCGTCATTGCGAGTTACGAAGCAATCTCTTTAGGACCGTTTTATATCTTCCATAAAGAGATTGCCTTGTAGCTTTGCTACGCGTAATGACGGCTGGTGACCATGCCTCGGAGTTAATCAATCTCCCCTTTCCTTCCTCAATAAATCTTGCTATTTTGCGTTAGCTAAAAAATGTTTTGTAAATGAGATCGATCGTTCGTGGTGTTGTTATTGTACTGTGCGTGTTTGTGGCTTTTAATGCATCGGCACAAAAGAAAAAGAAGGATGTTACCCAGTTTGTCGACCCTTTTATCGGCACCGGTGGGCACGGTCATACTTATCCCGGGGCGGTTGCCCCTTTTGGGATGGTACAGTTAAGTCCTGATACCCGTTTGGAAGGCTGGGACAGCGTTTCCGGATACCATTATACCGACAGCCTGGTTTACGGTTTTTCGCACACGCACCTAAGCGGTACCGGTATAGCCGACTTGTGTGATGTATTATTTATGCCGACCACCGGCCAACCACAGCTAAAAAACACTGACTACCGCTCGGGCTTTAAAAAAAAGAACGAGGACGCTTCCCCGGGCTACTACGCTACCAAACTTGATAAATACAATATAGATGTTGAGCTAACCGCCACAACCCGCGTAGGTGTTCATAAATATGATTATAACGGCGCCCCGAACGGTAATATCATCATCGACCTGCAACACCGCGACGAGGTGCTCGATTCGTGGATAGAGGTTGTTAACGACCACGAGATACGGGGTTTCCGCCGATCAAAATCATGGGCTACCGACCAGCACCTGTACTTTTACGCCAAGTTCTCCAAGCCATTTAAAACCTATGGTATAGCGCTGAACGATCAGGTGCAGCAGGGCCAGAACAAGGTGCTAGGCAAAAACATAAAAATGTACATCACCTTTGACGATCCGGGTACGGTTATTTCAAAGGTTGGCATCTCGTCAGTAAGCGCTGAGGGTGCATTGAAAAATCTCGATACTGAAATGCCCGATTTCGACTTTAAAAAGGTATTAAAGGCGACAAAATTCGCCTGGAACGAGGAACTTTCAAAAATACAGGTTGAAGGGGGTGCGCCACCCCTCGCGCAGCAAAAACAGGCTAATTCCATATATAATCCTTACGGTTATCGCGTTCCTGTGCCTAAAAAGAAACAGATGGAAGTGCCTGATATGGGTAAGTTAAAGCAGATCATGTTTTATACTGCACTGTACCATTGCATGGTTGCGCCAAGTATTTACAACGATGTGGATGGGCAGTATCGCGGGCTGGATCAAAAGATCCACACCGCAAACGGGTTCAACTACTATACAGCATTTTCGTTGTGGGATACCTACCGCGCCGAAAACCCGCTGCTAAACCTGATTGACCGAAAACGTACTTCCGACTTTATAAAAACCTTTTTAGCGGTTTATGAACAAGGCGGGTTGCTGCCTATCTGGCCCCTGGCAACTACCGAAACCTATTGCATGGTGGGCAACCACTCTATACCGGTTATTGTAGACGCCTATGCAAAGGGCATACGCGATTTTAACGCCGAAGAAGCCTTTACCGCCATGAAAGCCGCTGTAAACCGCAACCAGTTTGGGCTGGATAACTACCGCGAAACGGGCGCTGTAAACGCCGATGTGGAGCACGAGTCGGTTTCTAAAACGCTGGATTATGCTTTTGACGACTGGTGTATAGCCCAGATGGCCAAAATGCTGAACAAACCGCAGGATTACGCCGAATACATAAAACGCGCGCAATACTGGAAAAACGTGCATAATAACCAAAACGGTTTTATGCAGGCCAGGGATAACGGCGGCTGGTACACACCATTCGAACCCACCGAGATCAATAACAATTACACCGAGGGTAACGCGTGGCAATACAGCTTTTTAGTACCGCAGGATCTTGAGGGGTTAATAAAAAGCCTGGGCGGTAAGGCTGGTTTTGAAACTAAACTGGACGAGTTGTTCAGCACCAACGCTCCTTTAAGCGGTCGCCAGCAGGATGATGTGACCGGTTTAGTTGGCCAGTACGCCCACGGTAACGAGCCAAGCCACCATATTGCGTACCTATATAACTTTACCGATGCCCCGGATAAAACGCAGTATTATGTAAACAAAATATTGCGCGAACAGTACAGCGCCAAACCCGACGGATTATCCGGCAATGAGGATTGCGGACAAATGTCGGCGTGGTATGTAATGAGTTCGCTGGGGATATATAATATTGCCCCCGGGCAGCAGCAATACCAGATAGGTACACCGCAGTTCGAGAAAATGGTTATCAATCTGGAGAATGGCAAGAAATTTACCATCAGCAACCCGGGTGCTACGGTTGGTCGAGGTAATTTTTATGTACAAGGCATGAACCTTAATAAAAAGCCGTACAACAAGTTGTACATCAACTACGAAGATGTTGAAAAAGGCGGTGATTTTGAGGTGTTTACAGGCAGGCTTGCCAATAAACTGTTTATGCAGGAACTGGAGAAACCAACCTCGAAAATAACGGATGACCTGATCGTGCCTAACCCATATATCATATCGGGTACGAAAACTTTTAAACAGTCTATTACAGTTGAAATAGCCTGCGCAGACAGCCTCGCTAAGATCTATTATACGCTGGATGGTACCACCCCGACCGAAAACTCCACCCCATACACCAAACCTATCGCAATAATGGTTAATACTACTGTTAAGGCGATAGCTGTTAAAGACGGCAAAAGCAGTTTTGTAGACAAGGCAGAGTTCACCAAAATACGCGGCGACATCAAGCTTACGCTGATCAATAAATACCTGCCGAACTATTCCGCGCAGGGCGATGAAACCCTGATAAACGGCATACATGGCACTGCTAACTGGCGCTTAGGCAACTGGCAGGGTTACCAGAATAAAGACCTGGAAGCTATTATCGATATGGGCCAGGTAAAACCGGTTAAGCAGGTAAGCATCGGTACCTTACAGGACGCACGGTCGTGGATAATTTTCCCGCCAAAAGTTGAGTACTGGATATCTGACGATGGCAAAAACTACAAGCTTGCCGCAACCGTAAATACTAAGGTTGACGTAAAAGACCTTACCGTGCAAACCCAGGAATTTACCGCGCAGATAAACAAAAAAGCAAGGTATATAAAACTGATAGCCAAGCAGTACGGAGCTTTACCTGAATGGCACGAAAGCAAAGGCAGCCCATCATATATCTTTGCAGACGAGATAACGGTAGAGTAATATGGGCTATGATGAAAAGCAAGCAAACCGGGTTCGCCAAGCCTTAATAGATGCTGGCGACGTAACTGAAAAGCACATGTTTGGCGGCTTGTGTTTTATGGTTGATGATAAGATGTGCATCTGCGTACGCAACGCCAACCTGCTGTGCCGGGTAGGCCCGGATGAATTTGAAACAGCCTTAGAAAAACCAGGCGCAAGTACCATGAAGATGGGCGCCCGGACTATGAAAGGTTACGTGTATGTTGAGGAAGAATTTTTGCGAAAAAGTGGAGATTTCGACTACTGGATAAATGCTTCGCTGAGATATAATAAAGTAGCGAAAAAACTTAAAAAAATTTGACTTTTTTCCGGGTTTTTCTGGCGAAATTTTACTTTTCCCAGCCGGTTTCTTTAAGCGCCGGATCATTCTCTTTTGCCAGGAAATCGTTATTGGAAAGTGAACCGGCCTCCCACTCCAAAATGGCTTCGTCGGGCACAATATCTACGGGTGTTTTCCACGAGGTGGAGGTTTCGTTGTAAGCAAGGTTCGACTGCCGTGAATAACAGGAAATTACTGACCAGCGAGGCCCGTCAGATAAGTTTGCTTCTGACCGGTGCAAAAGGTTACTATGGAACAGCAGCGCATCGCCGGGTTGCAGTTCGCAATATACCAGTGGCATGGTTTGCAGGGCGTTGTTTACCATCACCATATCGGCCCCTACCTGCTCACCGGCAAAACCGTGGTTTACCCGCCCTAACTTGTGCGACCCTTTTATTACCTGCAGGCAGCCATTCTCTTTATTTGCTTTGGTAAGCGCTACCATAACGCTCATCAACTGGTCGGGAAACATAAACTGGTTCTTGTACCAGTAGCCATAATCCTGGTGCCACTCCCAGGCCCCGCCTACCCTCGGCTCCTTCTGCATCAGCTTTGAATGGAAATGGCAAACCGGTGCATCGCCATCCAGCAGCTGGTTAACGGGTGTTATCATCTTTTGGCTGCGGGTTAAATAGCCAAACACATCATTACCGGGTGTAAACCATAGCGATAAGCGGGTTTTTTTGCCGCTCTGGTCGTTCAGGTCGAGCGCATTCTTGCGCATGGCATCGTCATTTAGGGCGGTGCTGTACAGCTTTTCGACCTCGGCAGCCGAACAAAAGTCCTTCACTATGAGGTAGCCATCGCGGTGATAATCGCTTATTTGCTGCGCGGATAACGGTTTATTTGCCATAATTTGTATTAACTGGTCAGGTAAATTTAAGCAAGTATTTGTCAAATTACCATACCGCATTAGGGGGCAATTGCTAAATAACTAAATTAGCGCGGTGAAACTCTACATCAAAAATATGGTGTGCAGCCGTTGCAAAATGGTAGTGAAGGCCGAACTTGAAAAAGCCGGTCTGCACCCTGTATCGGTAGAATTGGGCGAAGTAGACCTAAGCGACGAGCCGGATAAAACAGCTGTAGCGCATTTGAATGATAACCTGAAGTTACTGGGTTTCGAGATCATAGACGATCGCAAAAGCCGGATCATAGCGCAAATAAAAAACGCGATAGTTACCCTGATCCACCATACTGATGAATTTTTGAACCTGAATTTGTCTGAATATCTCTCCACGCAGTTAAACTACGATTACGGATACCTCAGCAACCTGTTCTCGGAAGTGGAAGGTACCACTATCGAGAAATACTTTATCGCCCAAAAAATTGAGAAGGTTAAAGAGCTGATGATGTACGACGAACTCACCTTATCGCAAATTGCAAACCAGCTTGGTTATAGCAGCGTGGCTTATCTCTCTTCTCAATTTAAAAAACAAACCGGCCTTACGCCTACGTTTTACCGCGCTTTAAAAGAAAATAAGCGCCGCAACATCGAAGACCTGTAAATGTTATAAGTCTTTCCAGTAATTATGTAACGTCTCCGCGCAGCCCTGTTGGTACCTTTGTGTTATAAATTTAAATATCATGACACATACGTATAATATAACCGGCATGACCTGCACAGGTTGCCAGGCAAAAGTACAATCATTGTTATCAGGCGTTCCGGAAGTAACCGGGGTGAATATCAACCTGGCAGAAGGCAAAGCCGACATTAGCATGAGCCGGCATGTAGATACGCAAACCCTGCAAGCGGCACTGGCACCATACCCTAAATATACCCTAACGGAAGCGCAGCACCATGCCCCTGTACCGTCATTTAGTTTGGATGATGAGGACAAGCGTTCGTTTTGGGAAACTTATAAGCCTGTACTGCTCATATTCGGCTATATATCGCTGCTTTCGGTGTTGGTTTCAGCTACTTTTGGCATTGGCTGGATGGCAGGCATGCGCATATTTATGAGCGGTTTCTTCCTGGTGTTCTCATTCTTTAAAATGCTTGATATCGCCGGTTTCGCGGAGAGTTATGCCATGTACGATCTTGTAGCAAAAAAGATAAGGGCATGGGGCTACATCTATGTATTTATCGAACTGGCATTGGGTGTAGCCTACGCTATAAACTTTAACCCACTTATTACCAACATTATAACACTCGTAGTAATGAGCGTAAGTATAATTGGTGTGCTGCAAAGCGTACTAAACAAACGCAAGATAAAATGTGCCTGCCTGGGCGCGGTTTTTAACCTTCCTATGAGCACCGTTACCATTATTGAAGACGCTTTAATGATAGCCATGAGTGCGGTTATGCTTGCAATGCTTTAAAAATGGATGGTAAAATCAGTGTGGCCTTCAGCGATGGTCTTCAGCGAAAATTTGAAGCCGTGATTAAGCATTATCTCGCGCACCAAGGTTAACCCTATGCCCTGCCCATCTCTTTTGGTGCTGTAAAATGGCGTAAAAAGCTGCGTGCTTTGCTCGTTGCTGATGCCCTTCCCTGTATCGGTTATGGTTAGTTTACGGCCGCGGGCATCAACCGTAAAAGTTACAACGCCATCATTTTCAATAGCTTCGATAGCGTTTTTTACGATATTGATCAGCGCTTGTTCCATCTGTTGCACATCGGCCATAATTATAAGCGGTTGTTCAGTGGGATGGTATACCAACGATATCTGCCGTTCATGCGCCTTTATCTGCATCAGCTCTATAACCGAGTTTAGCAGGTGGTTCAGGTCGGTTTGTTTTTTATTAGCATCCGGCAGCTTCACCAGGTCGGCGAAGTTTCGCATAAAGTGGTTAAGGTTCTGGTTTCTGTCAAAAGCAACCTGCAAAGCGTTGTTCAGCTGGCTGTCGGGTTCGTGCTGCCATAATTCACCGCTTTTTAATGCCGACTGGATAATAGAATTAACCGGGCCAATGGTATTGTTTACCTCGTGCGCCATCATGCGTATCACCTTGCCATAAGTATTCTTCTCTGCGGCCAGTATTTCGGCGGTGAGTTCTTCCATCATTATAAAATTTCGCTGAAAGCCCCTGTCTATAAAGTGCGATTTTTGAAGTTTATAAGTGGTTACGCCGCTTAGCTTTGCAGTTATGGTTTCGCCGGCTTTAAGCAGCTTTGCCTGTTTAAACAGCGGGTGCTGCAGCTCATTGATGTTATTGCCTATAAGCTCTTTTTCATCAAGCCCCAATATTGCCAGCGCCTTTGGGTTTAACTGTTGTATACGCTCGTCGTGATCCAGAATGATGATACCGGTTGGCGACGTATAGATAAGCTTCTCCAGGAAAAAGTGCTGTTCTTCCTGTTGTGTTCGCTCGGTTCTTAATTCGTCTATCATTTGGTTATATACGTTTATCAGCTGGTCTACTTCGTGCTTGCCCGTAGGTAAAAATTTCACATTAAAATCGCGGTCCTTCAGTGCCTCTATGCCCTGCAACAGCATTTTTATAGGGCGTATCAGCTGTCCATATAAATTAACAGCTATTACTAAGGATACAATTATAAATACCTCGGATATGATAAAGAAAACCCTGTCCTTGTCAAAAATGTAAAAGGTAAGCCCCAGCGTTAGCAGGTGTAATATGGTAACAAACAGGATGTACTTAGTCCTCAGCTTCATCGTAAGGTATCTCAAACTTATCTAACCGGCGGTACAACGCGCTGCGGGTAAGGCCCAGGGCCGTAGCTGCCTTAGCCACCTTATTTTTATGATAAAGCATAGCTTTTTTTATCATCTCAATTTCCATTTCTTCTAACGTAATGGTACCTACGGCCGGTACCCTTGCATCGCCTTTTTTGGCGGGCGCTTGTTCCAGTTGCGATCTAAAATCATCAATATCCAGTTCGTTGCCCTTACTTACCAGGATAGAGCGCTCTACCAGGTTCTTTAACTGGCGTATGTTACCGGGCAAAGGCAGCTGCTGCAGCCACTTCATGGCGCTTTTTGATACCGTTAGCGCAGGGCGGTTGTATATCTGTTTAAGATTGTTAATAAAAAAGTTAACCAGCAGCGGTATATCTCCCGGTCGTTCGCGCAGCGATGGCAGTGTAATAGTGATCAGGTTTATGCGGTACAGCAGGTCCTCGCGGAAACCGCCGCTGCTCACCATTTGGTTCAGGTTTTTATTGGTGGCGCAAACTACCCTTACATCAACTGTTTTGGTGCGACTGCTGCCCAATACCTCGTATGTCCTATCCTGCAATACGCGCAGTAATTTTACCTGGCTGCCCGCATCCAGATCGCCTATTTCGTCTAAAAAAATAGTGCCCTTGTTAGCCAGTTCAAAACGGCCAACCCTGTCAAAGCGGGCGTCGGTAAAGGCACCGCGTATATGGCCAAACATTTCGCTCTCGAAAAGTGAGGTGGAAATACCCCCCAGGTTAACCTTAATAAAAGGCTTATTGGCGCGCAGGCTGTTTTGGTGCACCGCTTCGGCAATCAGCTCCTTACCCGTACCGCTTTCGCCCATTATCAATATGGAGGCGTCAGTACCGGCAACACGGCCAATGGTTTCCAATATCTGCAGCATCCGCGGGTCTTCACCAATAATGTGCTGAAAGTTATATTCTTTATCCAGCTGTTTGCGGGTACGGCTCACCTCCGTTTTATCCTGCAGGTCTATCAGCGTTTTTACCGATTGCAGCAGGTGGCCGTTATCCCAGGGTTTATTTATAAAATCGTTGGCGCCCAGTTTCATGCCCTGTACGGCCAGGGCTATGCTGCCCCAGCCGGTAATTAATATAACGGGTATTGCCGGTTCTGTCTTTTTGATCTGCGCCAGCAAAGCCATACCCTCCTCGCCTGATGTGCTGATCGAAAAGTTAAGGTCGAGGATGATCAGCTCGGGCTTGTGATCACTAACCAACCTTAACGCTTCGGCGGGTGTTTCGGCACCAGCTACTTCATACTTCTGGCTTTTCAGCAGCAGCAGCAGCGAGGTGCGTACAGCAATGTCATCATCAATAACCAGGATCATATGGTCAAATCTAAAATATTATTCTTCATGTAAAGCAACTGCCGGTAAAATTGCCGAAGCTTGTTTGCCGGGGTATAACGAGCATATTAAAACCAGCAGATAAATAAATATTACAGCTAAAAGCATTGCCACCAGGTAAACGCTTGCAGGCAAGTCAAATACATTTAGTAACGGGAACTGTACCGCGAAGAATGCCCCGATGATAAGGGATAGCGTTGCCAGTATTATCGCCTCGCTTACCAGCTGGGCCGAAACCGAACTGCCGGGCGCACCAACAGCTCTGCGCAGCCCGATCTCGCCGCGGCGTTTATTAATATTATACCATAACACCCCAAAAATACCCAAAGCCACATTAATGATGAGGAACGCCGCTACGATAGAGAGTATGATAAGCGGCACCAGCGTAAACTTGTTGTAGGCTACCAGTTTATTATCCAGGTGCTCTATCTCGATGTTTGATTTTTTTAACCGGCCGGCCATCAACTTATACAGTTTTCCTTCAAAGGCCGCATCAGCCTGCGGGGCAACCTTTACCAGTATCTTACCCATCCACTTGTAAGCGGCTGTATCCTGCAAATTATAAAGACCATAGGTTGGCGACTGGTAATCGCCGTCGGTTTTAATATCGTCTATCACGCCGATGATCTTTCTTTTGTCTTCGGCTTTATCGCCAAACGTTTTGCCAACAGCCTCGGCTTTGCCAAAAATCTTTTCTTTGAGCATTTTATTGATAACAAGTATCTTGGTGTTAGATACCCTGTCGGCCTTATTATACCAACGGCCTGCAAGCATTTTAGCGCCCATTACATCCAGGTAATTTTCGTCCATAAAAAAATTGTTAACGTTATGTACCTCAATGCCATTGCTGGTTAAGCCGGTGCTCATGTGGTTATTGGAGAACGGAATATTTGAGCTGGCGTAACCGGCATCAACCACCAGCGGCATCGATTTTATATCGCGCAGCAGGTTTTGATACACCATAGTTACCGAATCGGGGTTGTTGGTTTCCAGCGTGTGGTTGTAGCTAATGGCCCAAACATGGTTATAATTAAAACCCATTGGCTTAGCATAGTTATTGTACGAGTTAAGCGCAAAGCTAAACACCGCGAATATGACAAGGAACGATAGCAGGATCTCGACAATAAGCAGCGAGTTTTGCTTCTTTTTGTTCCAGATCATTTTAAATAAATGCTTAAACATAATATTGTTGATTTAAGGTTGATAAATTTTTAGGCCTTTAAAGCCGTAACTACATTTAGTTTTGACATGCGCCAGGCGGGATAAACGCCAGAGAGCAAACCAAAAATGATACAAGTAAGTATGGTGTAGCCCAGCACCGTAAGGTTTAAACTTAGGTTAAGGTTGGCTATAAGCCTTGCATCATTAATGAAATACATAACCGCTACGGATAACACCACCCCTATCATCCCACCTAAAAAAGTAAGGATCAGATTTTCGACAAGAAACTGGTACACTAATGTTTTGGACGACGCCCCAAAGGCCTTGCGCACTCCAATTTCTGACGACCGCTCCATGATACGGGTAATGTTAACATTCACCAGGTTTAAGGTAGGCAGCAGCATAATAAACAGCGCAAACAGGGTTATGGCTGTTATTGCATAAACCATACCTGATCGGGTTTCGTTGCCGGTGCGCACGTAGCCCTCTACGTATGAATCCGCGTGACTATAAACATGATCCCACTCTTTACCCGGGCTTTTTAATTTTGCAACAATGCCATCATATTCTTTTTTCATTTTAGATACATCGCCTGAGTTTTTTGCCAGTACTATGGCGGAGTAATTGCCCAGATAACCTTTATCAGCATCAAGCCTGGTCTTAGATGTGGTGATAGGCAGGAATATATCTGCATACAGCAGATATGATGTTATTGGCAGGCTTTTTACCACTCCACAAACCCGGTACTTGATATCATCGGCTTCGATATATTTGCCAACCGCAGGGGTGTCATCATCACCGAAATACTCCTTCTTCATATCCTCAGATATAACAGTAACGCGTTCGGCATTATCTTCCTGCTGCTTGCTGAAGGGCTTACCCTCTATGAAATCAAAATCGAGCACTTCCCAAAAAGCAGCGTTGGCATATTTATAGTTGATTACGATCTTACGGTTATTTACGTAAGTATTGGTAGAACCAAACCCCGATGAAATGGCCACCTTTACAGGTGTTTTCATTTTACTAATGTAATGGTCGATGTAATAATAGCTTAACCCGCTCGAGTTCATTGATTCTTTTCCGCGTAGCTCCATCCTGCTGATATACAGTGAGCGGTCGCGTTTTTTATCGGGGTAATTATCGTTCACCACCTTATCAATAAAGGCGGTCATAACCATCAAAATGGTTATGGTAAAGCTAATGCCGAACAGGCTCAGAAAAGTAAAGAACTTTCTGCGCATTAATACCGCAATGGCTATTTTAAAGTAATTTTTTAACATGATCTTTTTGTTTAGGCTGATAAATTATTGAACCTGCGAGCCATCAAACAACCTTACCAAACGGTGTGTTTTTTGGGCCATATTCTCGTCGTGGGTAACCATTACTATGGTGGTGCCTTCGTTGCGGTTAAGCTGTAACAGGATATCCATTATCTCGTTTCCCATGGCGCTGTCCAGGTTACCGGTAGGCTCATCGGCCAGTATAATTTCAGGCCGGCCCACAATGGCGCGGGCTATGGCCACACGCTGGCGCTGCCCGCCCGATAACTGTTTGGGGAAATGCTTTAAGCGGTTACTTAGCCCTACTTTTTCTAACGCTTCGGTAGCCAGCTGCCTGCGCTCTTTAGCGGTGGTATCGCGATACAATAAAGGCAGTTCTACGTTGTCTATCACTTGCAGGTCGCCTATCAGGTGGTAGCTCTGGAATATAAAGCCCAGCTTTTGGTTGCGAAACTTAGCCAGCTGTTTGTCTTTAAGATTATCAGTGGTTTGGTCGGCTATGTTAATGCTGCCTTTTGAGGGCATATCCAATAAGCCCATAATGTTCAGCAAAGTACTTTTGCCGCAGCCCGAAGGGCCCATTATAGATAAAAATTCGCCTTTTGCAACATCGAGGTTTATGCCGTTAAGGGCCAGTGTTTCAATAGTATCTGTACGATATACTTTTTGAATGTTTTGTAGTTTTATCATGTGAGTTAAGTTATAATGTTTTTGTTAATATTTATTGGTTAATCGGCCTCACCCTGCCCTCTCCTTTGGAGAGGGGTTGGGGTGAGGCTATTCATAGGTTATTTTTTACTTTTTTAATTCTTGAGTTTACTCACCCCGACTGCGCTTCGCTGGTCGACCCTCTCTGCTGCGCAAAGAGGGTGAAGAACTTGCGCGGCGGTTAGGGTTGGTGGTGAGTAATTTTTACGCATTTTATTTATAGGTTATTTTCTGATTTTTCTCAAAGTCGTAAAGGGACAGATAGCGCAACTGGTAGTAAGCGCCCCAAAAGTCGCGCAGGGCGGCCACGTAGTCGCGTTTGGCGCGGTCATTCTCTTCAAAGGCTATGCTCAGGTCGGTTATGCTCAGGTCGCCCAAAACATATCTTTCGCGGGCTATCTGGTATTTTTCCGAGGCAATACTATCTGCCTGGGCGGTAAACACCAGCTGGTCCTTCATCATGTTAAACAGTGTTACCTGCGTTACTATCTGTTGCTTAAAGGTCTGCTTATCCTGCTCAACCGCGTATTCGGTGAACTGCTCGTTGGCCTGTGCCGTTTTCACCCGCGATTTTGAGCGCCCCCAGTCCATTACCGGTATCGAGAACTTAAGCTCGAGCAGCTGCTGGTTTTGGGGCGATTTATAAACATCAAATACATTTTGAGCGCTGTTTGAAAAGCCCAGGTTTGCGGTAAGTGTGGCAACCAGCCCGCTTTGCCCTTTGGCTTTGGCCACATCGCGTTTTGCCTCGGCCAGCCGGCGCACAAAGGCAATAGCATCTGACCGGTTAGCGAAGGCTTCTGTTAAAACCTTATCTGCCGATACATTCATATTAATGGATGAGCCGGGTATTTCGAGCGCTATTTTATCGTCGCCCTCTACCCCTGTGTAACTACGCAGGTTCAAAGTGGCAATTTCCATATCGCGCTTGGCGGTACCAACTGCCTTCTGAGCATTAAGCTGCTCCAGTTGCAGTTGCAGTATCTCGTTCTTTGATACCTTGCCCAGGTCAAACTTCAGTTTGGCTATCTTCAATATCTTTTGGGTGTTGGTGTAGTTGGTTTCGGCTATCTGCAGGTTAACCTGGGCCAGCAGCAGGTCAAAAAAGTACCCGCTAACGGTGTAGGCTATCTGTTCCTGCGATTCGATATACGCCTGCTTACTTTCGTTATACTTAAGGGGCTCTATTTTTTTATCCCACTTTAATGAGTTGAACTGAAACAGCGGCTGGCTGTACCCTATGGCATAAGGTACACCGTTGTACAACACGTTATCCCTGTCAAAATCGTAAAAGCGCTGCATTTGGGTGGTGCCGTAAACGGTACCGCCGGTAGCGGTAATGGTTTGGCTAAAATCAAGCTGTAAGGATGAGTTATCGTTATGTATCGGCTGGAACAGGATGCTGCCATTTGGCTGCAGTACCTGGGTATAAGTTTTACTGTAGCCCGGTAAAGTGCCCGAAAGCGATAGCTGAGGCTGATAGTTCGACCTAAAGGTACGCCATTGCCAGTACTTGGTTTCGCGCACGGTAACGGCCTGCTTGGCCGCTATCGAATTCTTTTTAGCCAGTTCTACCACCTGCTGCAGGCTTAGCCGCAGGGTATCAGCACCGCTGCTGCAAAAAGCAGTGGTGCTAAAGCAAATAAATATGATGAAGTATAGGTATTTCATTGTATTAGTTATTGATAGTGAGCTCGTTTGAGTTTTTAAAACTGCTCATGTCTGATGTTATCACCACATCGCCGGGTTTTACGCCGTCCTTTATCTCTACGAAATCAAAGTTGGTAAGCCCGATGTGTACCCTTCGTTTGACAGCCTTGTTGCCGCTTATCACAAATATGTCCTGCACCTCGGGGCCTTTAAATGCCGGTCCATTTGCCACACGCATGGTGTTCGTATGCATATCCGTAACCAGGAACACATCCACTTTCATATTGGGGCGCAGCTGTTTGCTGTTGCGCTCGTCAAGCTGTACATCAAAGCTTACAATACCATTTTGCACCGATGGATATACATTAGCTACATGCCCTTTTAGCTGTGTTTCGTTTATGCGGATGACAACCGGCATGCCGTTACGCAGCTGGTCCATATAGTTATCAGAGATATTGCCGTTTACCTTAAAGCTTCTCAGATCTGCTATGCGTGCCAGCGATTCGCCCGGGGCAATGGTAGCACCAATGTTTTTATTTACCCAGGTAACAACCCCGCTGCGTGTAGCAATAATATTGGCAAGGTTAAGCTTACGCTGAAGTTCGCGCAGGTCGTTTTCCTGAATGGCAAGGGCTATCTCCGCTTCCTTTATTTCGATCTGCATGGTTTGCTGCTTGCTTTTTATTTCGTTCTCCAGCTGTTTCTTTTCCAGTTGCGCAACTTTCAGGTTAAGCTCGGCTTGCTCAATGCCCTCGCGGGTGCCGCCGCCTGCTTTAAAAAGGCGCTTGGCATTCTCAACTGCATCGGCCAGGTTGCTTATGCGTAGTTGTTTGATGTCGTTATTAGAGCGGATATCATAGAAGCTTTTGTTAAGGTCCAGCTTTAGCTTGCTTATCTCATTCCGTTTGCTTTGCAGTTGAAAGTTCAGTTTCTCAAACTCAGTTTGCGAGGCCGATTTATCAAGCGTGAGGATAGATTGCCCGGCTTTAACCTTGTTGCCGGCATCCATCAGTACTTTTTTTATGGATGCGTTTATAGGGCTGGTTAATATCTCTTCAAACTCGGGTAATACTTCGCCGGTGGCATTAAGGGTGTTTTCAACGCTACCTTTTTCCACCACGGCTGTGTTTATTTCAGACTTGCTTATTGTCGATCTTAATGTAGTGCGCAAAAGCCAAATACCTGCAACAAGCGCTAATACCGTAATGCTTATGATAACAATAGCCTTCTTTTTTTTGCGTGCGGTTACTTCCTGTTCAATTACCGTGTCCATTTTTAATTATGATAATGTTTACACAGGGTTTGCAAGAGGTGTACCAATATTAAATTATTGATATACAACTATTTATAAAATTGACACGATGATTTTTTGTTCGATATCGGACAAACCTTTTCAGTAACGGGCAAGGCGTATGCCGGGGTTAAACGATAAGATCTCGGGGCTAAATAATTGCTTGTAACAAATCGGCAACAACGCGGTCTAATATCAACGCATCGTTATACTAATAAATCCCAATCACATGAACTGGAAATTTTTCTCGCGCAGGAAGCAAGCAGCCAACAAACCCAAGAAAAGCAAAACCCGCGAGTGGGTTGATGCCATACTTTTCGCGCTGATCGCATCTACCATTATCAGGGGGTTGCTGTTTTCGGCTTACGCGATACCTTCAGCATCTATGGAAGGCAGCCTGCTAACCGGCGATTACCTGTTTGTAAGTAAGATAGCTTATGGCGCGCGCATGCCAATGACGCCAATATCCATTCCTTTCCTGGAATCGACCATATTGGGCGGAAAAGTTAAAACCTATTTTGAAGGGGTTCAATTGCCTTACTTCCGTTTACCAGGTTTAGGCGAAGTGAAAAAGGGCGATGCGGTTGTATTTAACTATCCTGACGAAACTGTTGAGCGCCCGGTTGATATGCGTGCCCACTTCATCAAGCGCTGCGTAGGCACCCCTGGCGATATTATTACCATTGTTAATACACAGGTTTATGCCAACGGAAAATTAGTACCTAATGCACCTAAAAGTCAAAAATCGTATATTGTAACCACTACCGGCACCGACCTCAATCCGCAAATGATACAAAACCTGAAAATCGACGTGCGTTACCAGTACAGCCCCACCACTTACGAAATGATCATCCCGCCGGATAGTTTCAACGAGTTTAAAGGCTTTTCAAACATCATATCGGTAAAAGAGGTTATCGAACCAAAGGGAGAATACAGTCCGCAGATATTTCCGCATAACGAAAAATTCAAATGGAATGAGGATAACTTTGGCCCGCTGCTTATACCAAAAAGGGGCACTACCATCCCGCTTAACGATTCGACCATGGCACTTTATGGCCGCTCGATAGAAAAATACGAGCACAATAAAGTAACACGCGATGGTACCGCCGTAATGATAAACGGCAAGAAAGCAGATAGCTACACTTTTAAAATGAACTACTACTGGATGATGGGCGATAACCGCCATAACTCTGAAGACTCACGCTTTTGGGGTTTTGTACCCGAAGATCATATTGTTGGTAAAGCCATGATCACCTGGATGAGCCTTGATAGTACCCAAACCTCCTTTAACAAGGTACGCTGGAACAGGGTGTTAAGAGCGATACATTGAGGCTTAGTTTTTATGTAGTTTATAATCCGGACGATTTGTATATTTGGATATGGAAAGCATCGTTATACATCCGGAAAATTCCCATCAGATGAAGGCGGTCAAAGCCGTCTTAAAGGCGTTAAAGGTGCCGTTCGAAAATCAGCCTGCCACGCTTCCTTTGCATATTAGCGATAGTATAGCCAAAAGCATGAAACAATATGATGAAGGGCAAACAATATCGATAGAGAACTTTGCCGCGAAGCATTTTTCAAAGAAATGAACCTTGAAATAAGGTTTACGTCGGAAGCTGAAGACACATATGAAGCGCTCGTATCTCAATTAAAAGGTAGGTGGGGCGATAGATTTGTGGCCAAATTAGAATCCAGGATCACAGAAAGCCTCAACATAATTTCATCTTCACCATACCTATATCCTGTAATAGACGAAACAAATGATATCAGAAGGTGTAATCTTCATAAAAACTGCTCAATGCTATATAGGGTTAATGATCATGATATATTGATAGTTTGTTTTTGGGATAATCGCCAAGAGCCATTATTTATGCCGTGATTAGTTTCCATCTTACTGCACATAACCGGACACTTACTGTAATAAAATCGCGCGGGATTTATTTAAGCGATATTATTTAAATACCTGAAATACAATTATTTATAACCATGGCATTTTGTTTGAGGTAAATTTATACAACAACAAGGTTATGAATAAACACAACCCATATATCATCAGGCGCACCATTTCGCAGGAACGGTTTGAAGTGCTTTGGAAAAAACGGCGGGACGGTGAGGCAACCCTGAGAGACCTTACCGAAATGGATGAGATTATTAACCGTGACCCATCAGTGCGCCAATTCGTTTTAGAGGAGATGGAAAACGATACGTTCATGACAGATAATAACGACCCATCCGAAATGTCGCAACCAAAATCAGTTAAGCCGGTTAATGGTTTTATTAACAGGATAAAAGCTTTTTTTAATCGTGCGTTTAACAGCTTTGCTACTGCCCGCCTTGTATCAACGGCTACTTACTGATCAAATACAAGTGGCGTGTTCTACGGGATTGCTAAATTTTGCCCGCTAATGCAGCTGCTCTTTTTTCAGATCGGTAAATTTGGTTTTTTTGCCAACAAAAAAATCCCATACCAAACTGCGCGAATAAGCACCTGTAAGCGGCACTCTGCCGCTTTTCACGTGCGGCCTTTTACCCTCTACTTTGCTGAATAGCTTTCTTACAAAGTTTTGGTGCGCACGGCTTATGGCCCATGCATCTTTACGTTTACCTTCCATCAGGAAGCGGATAAGCGCAAGCAGATCCATCCAAAAGCGCAGGCCAATAATCCAAAGCGCCCTCCAGAACGGAAGGTTATTTTTTAACAGCAGCAGGTTGTTACGAAAGTTGAGGTAAGTTTTAAACGGGTTTTCGGTGTTAAGCGTGCCGCCGCCCACATGGTATACCTGCGATTGCGGGCAGTACATCACTTTATAGCCCATATTTTTTAAGCGCCAGCAAAGATCTATCTCTTCCATATGCGCAAAAAAGGTTTCATCAAAACCACCAGCCTGGTCCCAACAACGTTTTTTGATGAACATTGCCGCACCCGATGCCCAAAAGATCTCGCCGGGCTGCTCGTACTGGCCTTTATCTTCCTCTATCTCGTAAAATATCCGGCCCCGGCAAAAAGGGTATCCAAATTTATCAATAAAGCCACCGGCAGCGCCCGCGTGCTCAAAAAAATTCTTTTGATGGAACGACCTTATTTTAGGCGCGGCAGCAGCTATCTTTTCATCGCTCTCCATTAGCTCAATAACCGGCTGTATCCAGTTTGGTTCAACCTCAACGTCCGAGTTTAGCAAAATATAGTAGTCCGCATCAACCTGTGCCAGCACACGGTTGTAACCACCTGTAAAGCCGTAGTTCTGTTTGTTTTCGATAATGCGTACCGAGGGATACCTTGCCCGCAAAAACTCGAGCGAATCGTCGGTCGATCCGTTATCACCAACCACAATATCCAGGTTGGGATAAGCAGAAGCTAATACCGAGGGCAAAAAATCGCGAAGGTACTTTACGCCATTCCAGTTTAGTATCACTATGGCCACTTTGGGCATATTCATCATTTTTTCAAATCCTCCGGCGTAAATTTCCACCTTCTGTGGCTCCACAGCCAATATTGCGGTTTTTCCTGTATCAGTTTTTCAAGGTACCGTACATGGGCCTCTGTTATTTCGTGCTCTGCAGCTTGTTTGGGCTCGTCTATCAATGGCACCAGCGTATAGGTATAATACCCCCGGCTTACCCTATCTATCCTGTAAAATATAACGGCGGCATCAATCAGTTTGGCCAGCTTTTCTATCCCCAAAAATACAGCGGTCGGTTGGTTTAAAAACCGCGTAAAATAATTTATTTCGTGCATGTTGGGCGTTTGGTCGCTTACCAGTACGCTAAAGGTGAGCTGGTTTTTCAAAGCTACCATGGTGCGCAGGGTTTGTCGCATGGCAACCAGCATGGCACCAAAACGTGCCCTCACCCTGTTAAACATCGCATCGAACACCTCGTTTGTTAAAGGCTTGTAAACAATAATGCGTTTTTCGGTAGTTAACAAGCCAAAGGCAAGCGCCGCCATCTCCCAGTTGCAGTAGTGCCCGGCCGCGGCTATAATGCTTTTATGTCGCTTAAAATAATGCTCAACAAGCTCGGGATTGGTGGGTTTCATCCGCTTACGTAACGACCGCTCTGAAACGGTTATCATTTTAATGGTCTCTACTATCAGGTCGGCCATGTAACGATAATATCTGCGCTCTATTTTAAGCCGCTCCGCTTCGCTTCTTTCCGGGAAAGAATTTGCCAGGTTTACCTTTACCACCTGCCTGCGATAACCTATTATGTAGTACAATACCAGGAAGATAACATCGGCAACAACGTATAAAAACCAAAACGGCAGTAACGATACCAGGTACAAAAAAAATATACCCGCATTTAAAGCCGCTTTTCTTAACATTTTTACCAATTTTGCCACAAACATAAAAAATATATATGATTGAGAACGGTGCTGTTTTACCTATGTTTTACCTGCCCCCGGTTGAATATTTTACAAAGCTGATAGCTTTTACACCGGATGTTGTGTTTGAACGGGAAGAGCATTTTCCAAAACAAACTTACCGTAACCGGGCAATTATATACTCGCCGGATGGGCGGCAGGCGCTTACCGTGCCCGTTGTTAAAGGTTCGAAGAATCACACAAAAATAAAGGACGTAAAGATAAGCTACGATTTTAGGTGGCAGCGCGCACACTGGATGAGCCTGCAGGCTTGTTATCGGCGATCGGCTTATTTTGAATATTACGAAGATGATTTTGCACCATTCTATGAAAAGCAAACTACTTTTTTAATAGATTATAACCGCGAGCTGCTTGAGTTATTGCTGCGGTTATTAAAAATAAAACTGGAAATAAAGTTCACGGAGAGTTATGAACCCGCCTATCCTAACCTTACGGACATGCGCGCCATTTTAAACGGTAAAAATGAGTTGGATATTGAACAAAAGGCTTACTTCCAGGTTTTTGAAGAGCGACATGGGTTTTTGAAAAACCTGAGCATCATCGACCTTTTATTCAACCAAGGCCCGCAGGCTTTAAACTATTTGTAATGGCAAGCTACACCAGGCGCGTACGCTATAAAAACCGCAAACGAAATGTAAATGTTGGCGCACGCCCGGGCAGTATCATTATACCTGACGATGCCCTTCCGCCGCAGATAGCCATGTACTCTTTTAACGAGGGCGACCTGCAGATAAGTAAGGGCAGCGATATAAAAACCATTACCCAACAAATAGCAAAATGCAGCGACCACACCCATTGGATAAAGATTAACGGCCTTGGCGATGCCAGGCTGATGGAAGACATTGGCACATTGCTGGGCATAAATCAGCTGGTTTTAGAGGATATTGTGAACACCCACCAGCGCCCCAAGTTTGATGAGTACGACGGGTATGTGTTTGGCACCAGCCGCATTATTTATTTTAATAAGGATAATGAGCTGGTTAACTGCCAGTTTAGCGGCATTGTTAAAGATAATATAGTAATAAGCTTTGAAGAAAGCCACCTGGATTACTTTGAAGTGGTAACCACGCGTTTAAAGGCCGGCAAAGGCACTATCCGCACGGGCGGGCCCGGGTATATTTTTTACGCCTTAACAGATACCATCCTTGATAATTATTTTGTTATCCTATCGCAAATTGGCGATATGATAGATCAAACTGAAGATAAGTTATACCAAAGTGCCGATAAAAGCATCATGTTTGACGCGCAGCAGCTGAAGCGTACGCTTATTATTATACGCCGCGCCTGCTGGCCCGAACGTGATAAGATAAACGACATGATACGCAGCGAAAGCCCCGAGATAACCAAAGAAACCAAACTATACCTGCGCGACGCCTATGATCATTGCATACAAGCCATGGACATGGTTGAGAGTTATAAGGAAGTTACCAGCAGTATTATTGACCTGTACCTGAGTATGGTGAGCAACCGCATGAACGAGATCATGAAAGTGTTGACCATTATATCAGTGATATTTATACCATTAACCTTTATTGCAGGTGTTTATGGTATGAATTTTAGTCGCGAAGATACCCATGGACATGTGATAAAAGATAATATGCCCGAGTTGTACGTACAGCACGGCTATGTTTACGCGCTTATAGGTATGTTTTTGATAGGCGCTATACAGGTGTTCATATTCTGGCGTAAGGGCTGGTTCAATAAACTCTAATATCGGATGTTCGATTTCGGATTTTATTGCATAGGTTACGATCTAACAACCCTGCTCAGAAAACGTTTTTTCAGCTTTTCCCTTACCGGTTCGTCATATAATTTAAGTGCCGCGTAAGCCAGCAGTATAAAAAAGATAAATAAACTGCAAGCAACGGCTATAATGGTTGATGGCGCAGGTTTCTGTTTAATGATCCAGAAGGTATAAACATAAATGAACGGGTAATGAGTAATGTATATCGGGTATGATATGTCACCGGAAAACTTACAAAGTTTAGCCCAGCGCCCGCTGATGTGCCCGCCTGCGCCTGCTGATATCAATAGCGGGAATACCAGGATGATGATACCGGCCTCGTAAAAGCCGTTCCAGCTGTACCAGGGGAAAAAGAACAGCGCTATCAGTAGAAGCGAGCATACAGTATACGCCATTGGGATGCGTATAAGCTTGCCGGTACGGAACAATAGCAGCCCCGCAAAGAACGGAAACATCATGCGCACCGGCGCTACCCAAATATTTGGATAGCCCTCTGCCCCGGGCCCGTAAAACCAGTTGGCTATAAAAGCTGATTTTATTTTGGCAAAACCCCAGCCGGTACCCAAGTCGCCGTGGTCAACGGCTACTACGGTTAATACAATGCCACTTAAGATAACAACTACCCACAACACCTTTTTAGTCATGCTGCGACCAAATAAGGCGTATATGATATTCGCAATATATTCCTGCAGCAAACTCCAGCAAGGCCCGTCCAACGGGTGGGTTTCGCTCCAGCCGCGTACATCAATTGGCGTGGGCAGCATGGTAAAGCCTATCAACATGGCGATTACCAGTTTCCAAACATCAAACTGCAGATTATCCTTAAACGGATCGAACCAAAAAACAACGGCGCCTATAATAGTGCCCAAAATAACCAGCGGGTGCAGGCGAACAAGGCGGATCTTCAGGAACTGTTTAATGGTCATGCCCTTTGCCCAACGATCGTCGTAAGCATAACCCACCACAAAACCTGATAGCATGTAAAAGAAATCTACCGCCAGGTACCCGTGGTGCATGGGGTGTTTAGATAAATCTGGAAAGTAGGCTTCGAACAAATGGAATATTACTACTAACAAGGCGGCGGTGCCACGTAATCCGTCTAAAATTGGGTAGTGCGGTTTCATTATAAGGCTTATCGGTTTTTGAGATATAAGGCTTTTAAAGGTAACGGATGGCGTTGAATTGTGCAAATAACCGGCAAATGTTAAATAAGGTAATTTTATTGCAGATATGGTAAAATCACGGCGTTTTATGAGGGGGAAATTAAAAAGATCAAATAATTTACCGCTTTAATTGTCAATCTGAATTTTGCTACCTGTTATGCTAATATTTCCGGATTGTAATGTTTTACGTATGCACGGAAATTATAACAGTTTTTTCTTGCATAAATAAAATTTAATGCAATAATTTGCACAAAATTAAAAAGTACATATACTTTATTGAAAATGATTAAACAAAACATAAACAGAACGGAAATCAGCGCTTTTTTTGCGCCGGTTGCCGCTGCTTTAGTTTCTTTTGTTTTGTTGTTCCCTCCCAGCCGACGAAGGGTGTTCATCCCACGGGTTTGAATTAGGTTTTGATCTCCACCCGAATGAAGGGGTTTCTTTTAAACTTCTTTAAACAATGTCCCTCTAATAATTATGGCTATACAACGCCAATAATTTAACGGTAATTTTTCTACTATAATGACCATACAAGATTTTGACATAACCGTAGCAACTGCACAACACGCAGACTTTGCCCCTATAATATGCGACGAAATGGCGGAGTCGGCAAAGGCGCGTGGTACGGGTATTGCACAGCGGTCGCCCGAGTATGTAGCCAACAAAATGCTGGAAGGAAAAGCAGTTATAGCGCTGCATAAAGATGGCACCTGGGCAGGATTTTGCTACATTGAGACCTGGAGCCACGGCGATTTTGTTGCAAACTCGGGCCTTATTGTAAACCCTAACTATCGTAAAGCAGGTTTGGCCAAAGCTATCAAGCACAAAATATTTGAATTATCGCGCAGCAAATATCCAAAAGCAAAACTTTTTGGCTTAACTACCGGCTTGGCCGTGATGAAAATAAACTCTGAGATAGGTTACGAACCAGTCACTTATTCAGAACTTACACAGGACGAGGAGTTTTGGAAAGGCTGCCGCAGCTGCGTTAATTACGATATTTTGATGAGCAAAGACCGCAAGAACTGTATGTGCACGGCCATGCTTTTCGACCCGGAAGCCATCCAAAAACAGTACGAGGAAAAGATGAAGAAAATAACGCACAAGGCAACATTGCTTGAGCGGATAGAAGCAGCGTTTAAGAAGCGGTTGGAGAAATTCGTAGTTTTTAATTAACATAATTGTAGAGACACGATACTTCGCGTCTTCAAGGAATAATATATCAAGACGCGAAGTATCGCGTCTCTACGAGAAGAAAAAATGGATAAGAAAAAAGTAGTACTGGCATACAGCGGTGGATTAGACACCTCGTTTTGCTGCATTTATTTAACACGCGACCTGGGTTACGAGGTTCACTCGGTAATTGTAAATACGGGCGGTTTTAGTGATGAAGAGCTTAAGGGCGTTGAAGAACGCGCTTACCAGATGGGTGTAACATCGCACCACGTGGTAGACGAGACTAAAAACTTTTACGATACCTGCGTACGCTTTTTAATATATGGGAATGTATTAAAAAACAATACCTACCCCCTTTCGGTAAGCGCCGAACGGGTTAGTCAGGCCACTGCCATTGCCAATTACGCCAAAGAGATTGGTGCCGAATTTGTTGCCCATGGCAGCACGGGTGCCGGTAACGACCAGGTACGTTTTGATATGATATTTAACATCCTGGTGCCCGATGTACAGATCATTACCCCTATCCGCGATTTAAAACTCAGCCGCGAAGAAGAAATTGAGTACCTTAAAAAGAACGGTGTTGAAATGAACTTTGAAAAAGCAAAGTACTCTATCAACAAAGGTATATGGGGAACATCGGTTGGTGGTAAAGAAACCCTTACTTCAAACCTGGGCTTACCTGAGGAGGCATGGCCGACGCAAGTTACCGAGTCGCAAGTCAGAAGCCTGGAGTTAGTTTTTGAGCAGGGCGAACTGGTTGGCATTGATAACGAAAAGTACGATCATCCAACCAAAGCCATACAAGCGTTGCAAGCTATTGCGCAACCATACGGTATTGGCCGCGATATACATGTGGGCGATACAATTATCGGCATTAAAGGCCGTGTAGGTTTTGAAGCTGCCGCGCCAATGGTGATCATTAAAGCGCATCATACCTTAGAAAAACACGTGTTAACCAAATGGCAGCTGTCGTGGAAAGACCAGCTATCTGCTTTTTACGGCAATTGGCTGCACGAGGGGCAGTTTCATGACCCCATCATGCGTAATATCGAGGCTTTTTTAACAGACACGCAGAAGAACGTAAGCGGCAAGGTGTTTGTCGAACTACATCCGTACCGTTTCCAGGTGATTGGTATCGAATCAGCGCACGACCTGATGAGCAACAAGTTTGGCAGCTACGGCGAGATGAATAATTCGTGGAGCGGCGAGGATGTAAAAGGTTTCAGCAAAATATTTGGTAACCAGGTAATGATCTACCATAAAGTAAACGGTCAGGATTAATTATGGAGAACCCCATATTTTCGCGGAGCGAATGCCTAAGTACCTATAAGTGGGGCGATGATTGCTATGGATGGAATTATGTTGACACCGATGCGTTATCTATAAAACAGGAACTGATGCCGCCCGATACCGCGGAGGCTTTACACTACCACGAAAAAGCCTCACAATTCTTTTTTATATTAAAAGGCAGGGCTACTTTTACAATTGATGGTGTTATAAGCGTTTTAAAGCCTGAACAAGGTATCGAAATTAAGCCCGGCCAACAGCACTTTATCAGCAATAAAGAAAGCAGCGATCTGGAATTCATCTTATACTCATCACCATCTACAAAAAATGACAGAATCAACCTTTAAAATAAAAGCAGGTATTGTTGGGGGCGCGGGTTATACCGGCGGCGAAATGCTGCGGATACTGATCAACCACCCCGATGTAGAGATTGTATTTGTACACAGCAAAAGCAACGCCGGAAACCACGTTTACGACGTGCATACCGATTTGTTTGGCGATACCGACCTTAAGTTTGCGGCCGAACTGGCTTTTAACATCGATGTGTTGTTCCTGTGCGTGGGCCACGGTGATGCACGTAAGTTTTTAGAGGCGAACGAGATACCGGATCATATTAAAGTAATTGACCTTAGTCAGGATTTCAGGTTAAGTCAAAATTCTAAATTCAACAATAAAAACTTTATTTACGGCCTGCCCGAGTTAAACCGCGAAGCCATAAAAGCTGCAGATAACATTGCCAACCCGGGTTGTTTTGCAACATGTCTGCAATTGGGTTTGTTGCCAATGGCAGCCAATGAATTGTTGACCAACGAGGTGCATATAACCGCAACCACGGGCTCTACAGGCGCCGGGCAAAGCCTTTCGCCTACCTCCCATTTTACGTGGCGTAATGATAACTTGTCGGTTTACAAGGTATTTAACCACCAGCATTTAAACGAGATTGGCCAATCGTTAAAGCAATTACAAGGCAGCTTTAACAAGGCTATTAACTTTGTGCCTTATCGTGGAGGCTTCACCCGTGGTATCATCGCTTCTATGTACACTGAAAGTGAATTAAGCGAAGCAGACGCACTAAAGCTTTACCATGACTATTATGCCGGCCATCCGTTTACGCATGTAACCAGTAAGGATATCGACCTAAAACAAATTGTAAATACCAATAAATGTTTTTTACAGGTTAAGAAATACGACAATAAGATATTTATTATCAGCATAATGGATAATTTACTTAAAGGCGCGAGCGGACAAGCAGTGCAGAACATGAACCTCATGTTCGGACTGGACGAACGCGCAGGATTACGACTTAAGGCGACCGGTTTTTAATAGAGTTGAAGGTTGAAAGTGTAAAGTTTTAAGAAATGCAGGATTACAGAGAGTTGATAGTTTGGCAAAAGTCACATGCTTTTGTACTTAGTATTTATAGCTCTTTGCTTACTTTTCCAAAAGACGAAGTATTCAATTTAATAAGCCAGCTTAAAAGAGCATCAACTTCTATTCCTACAAATATTGCAGAAGGAACAGGCAGATTTACCCAAAAGGATTTTGCCAGCTATCTACAGGTCGCCTTAGGATCATCTCATGAAGTGGAATATTTGATTTTATTATCAAAAGATCTGGGTTTTTTGAATCCCGAGCTTTACCAACTCCATGCGCAACATATCAATGAGATTAAAGCGATGTTGATCTCGTTAATTAAAAAAGTAAGGGCCTAAATGTGGTTTCTCACTTTCTACTTTTAACTTTTTACTTTTAACTGTTATGAAATTATTCGACGTATATCCAATCAATCCAATCAATATAGTTAAGGGCGCAGGCAGCCTTGTTTATGACGATAAGGGTACCGAGTACCTTGACCTTTATGGCGGGCACGCCGTTATATCAATCGGCCATACTCACCCGCATTACGTAAAACGTATAGAAGACCAACTTCACCAGATAGGTTTTTACTCTAACTCTGTCGAGATCCCGTTACAAAAACAACTGGCCGAAAAAATGGGTCACGTATCCGGGAAGGAAGATTATCAGCTGTTCCTGTGCAACTCAGGTGCCGAAGCCAACGAGAACGCCCTGAAGCTGGCATCGTTTTACAATGGCGGGAAAAAGATCATCGCTTTTAAAAAAGCTTTTCATGGTCGTACATCGTTAGCGGTTGCTGCAACAGATAACCCCAAAATTGTTGCCCCGGTCAATGAAACGGATAATATAATATTCCTGCCCTGGAATGACGAAGCAGCCCTTGAACAGGCGTTTAAGGATAATGAAGTATCGTCGGTGATCATTGAAAGCATACAGGGTGTTGGCGGCATACAGATTGCAGCATTGAGCTTTTTACAAAAAATACGCTCGCTTTGCGATCAAAACAACGCTGTTTTTATTGCCGATGAGGTGCAGTGCGGTTATGCGCGTACAGGCAGGTTTTACGCGGCAGACCACGCCGGCGTAAATGCCGATATTTATACCATGGCAAAAGGTATGGGCAATGGCTTCCCTATAGGGGGGATAAGCATTTCGCCAAAAATAAAACCTGCTTATGGTATGCTGGGCACTACGTTTGGCGGCAATCACCTGGCCTGCGCCGCTGGCTTAGCCGTACTGGAAATAATCGAGCGTGATAACCTAATGCAAAATGCTGCCGAAGTGGGTGGCTACCTGATAGAAGAATTGAAAAAATTTGATAAAGTTAAAGAGGTACGCGGTAAAGGCCTGATAATAGGTATCGATTTGCCCGAAGAATTGGGTAATGTAAAAAAAGACCTGCTGTTTAAGCACCATATCTTTACCGGCGAAGCAAAACCAAACGTAGTAAGGTTGCTGCCTGCGCTGAATTTAACTAAGTCACATGCCGACAGGTTTCTGGAAGCATTTACAACAACATTAAAAAATTCTTAATCACAAATATTGCTTTTTAAGCCCCTTTCCTTTGGTGAGGGACTTAGGGTGAAGCTAAACAGGTAAATAATGAAACTTTTCTCTTCGGTAAATGATGTGAAAGATGTACCGGCGCTGGTTGCCGAGGCATTGCAATTGAAACAAAACCCATATGCGCACCAGCATTTAGGTAAAAATAAAACCTTGAGCCTTGTTTTCCTGAACCCAAGCCTGCGTACCCGCATGAGCACCCAAAAGGCCGGCGTGAATCTGGGCATGAATGTAATTGTGTTGAATATAGACAAAGAAGGCTGGGCGCTTGAACTGCGCGATAACGTGATCATGAACGGCACCACTGTTGAGCACATCCGCGAGGCTGCCGGGGTTATGGGCGAGTATTCGGATATCATAGGGGTACGCTCGTTCCCGGGGTTAAAAGACCGTGAAGAAGACTATAGCGAAACTATTTTCAATAAATTTGTAGAGTTTTGCAAAGTGCCTGTGATAAGCCTGGAATCCGCTACCCGTCACCCCTTGCAAAGTCTGGCCGACCTGATAACTATTGAAGAACTAAAAACAAAAACACGCCCCAAGGTAGTATTAATCTGGGCGCCGCATATAAAGGCCCTGCCGCAGGCCGTACCAAACTCTTTTGCAGAATGGATGTGCAAGGCCGATGTAGATTTTACCATCGCCCACCCGGCCGGATACGAGCTTTGTACGGATTTTACCAATGGCGCAACCATCACCCATAACCAGGATGAGGCGATACAGGACGCGGATTTTATCTATGTAAAAAACTGGTCGGCTTACGAACCTTATGGTGCCGTAACCGGCGGCAATGAGAACTGGATGCTAAGCAACGCCAAACTGGACCAGATGGCCCCCAATGCCCAAATAATGCACTGCTTACCTGTAAGGCGCGACCTGGAACTATCTTCCGAAATATTGGATGGGCCAAAGTCTGTTGTGATACATGAAGCGGGTAATCGTGTTTGGGCGGCGCAGGCTGTGTTGAAGCAGATGTTGGAAACGATGGTTGTAAATTTTAAATCCTAAACGCTAAATTCTAAATATCTATTCGAAATCTTACGTTGCGCTTCTAATCCCTTGACGCTATCACCATGTACGTACCAAAGCATTTTCAACTATCTGATCAACAAGAAGCTATTAGCTTTATGCAGCAATATAGCTTTGCTACGATAGTTACGATGATGAACGGTATACCCGAGGCCACTCACTTGCCGTTTTTGGTAGAGCAGCGGGGAGAACATGTGGTTTTGGTTTCACACTTCGCCAGGGCTAACCCACAGTCGCGGGCGGTTTTCAATGAAAAATCGCTGGTAATATTCACAGAGCCCCATGCGTACATTTCGCCATCCAACTACGAAAAGGAACTGAGCGTACCAACCTGGAATTACCTGGCGGTGCATGCTTATGGCAAGGCAACTCTGATAGATGATGAGGCACAGGTGGCGCAATTACTCGAAAAGATGATAGGCTTCTACGAGGCCGGTTACCGTGCGCAATGGGACAAATTGCCAGAAGATTATAAGTTGAAAATGATGAATGGCATTACGGCTTTTGAGATAGTTGTTGAAGACCTGCAAGGTAAAAAGAAGTTGAGCCAAAACCGCACCGAAACAGAGCGACAAAACATTATAGACAGTTTAAGCGTATCGCCTAACAAAAATGAAACTGATATAGTGGCGTTTATGCAGGGGCAAGGGCTTAGTCTTTAGCGTGGCTTTTATAAGTGGCGTTTATTACTTTATTTAACGTAAGCCCCTGCACTATGATAGAGAATATAACGATAAAATAAGTGCCGGCCAGTATAAAATGCCGGTAGTTGGAGGCGGGAAGCGATAGCGCCAACGCTATGGATATTCCTCCGCGCAGCCCGGCCCAAGTAAGTATATTAATACTGCCGTAATTTACATTAAGGGTTCGGCGCAAAAAGGTAAGCGGCAGCATGATACTGCTCCATCGGGCCACCAAAATCACTATAATACCAATCGCTCCCGAAAGCCAATAGTGCTGCAAAAATGGGAAGTTGATCATCTGCAGGCCTATCATCACAAAAAGCATCGTATTCAGCATTTCATCAATCAGCGTCCAGAACTTTTCAAGCGCCTGGTGCGAGTGGTCGTTATTATCTACATTGATAGAGCGGCCACCTGCGAACAACCCCGCTGTAACAACCGAAAGCGGGATGGAGAGATGCAGGTAAGTGGCTATGAGCGAGTTGGTCATTACCAGGGCAAGGGACACCAGCACAATGGTCTGAAAATCGTTTATCGATTTCATTAGCCGGTGGGCCAAAAAGCCGGTTATAGCCCCCAAGGCAATTCCGCCGAAAACCTCCTGTATAAATAATACTATTGCTTTCGAAAAATCGATACTATCGGTGCCCGATTGGGTTATCTCCAGCAAACTGATAAAAAGTACCAGGCCAATACCGTCATTGAATAGCGATTCGCCTGAAATGATGGTTTCAAGGCTGTTAGGTAGCTTAGATCCGGTCACAATAGCGCTGACGGCCACAGGGTCGGTCGGCGAGATAAGGGCGCCGAACAAAAGGCAGTAGATATATGGTATTTTTATATCCAGCAAGCCGGTAACCCAGTAAAGTAAACTGCCAAATACGATGGTAGATAGGATAACGCCAAGGGTACTCAACAAAAACACCGGACGCATCTCTTTTTTCAAACGCCTGGTGTTAAGGTTAAAAGCACTGGCAAAGAGCAGGAAGCCCAACATAATATTGAGCACCATGGTAGAAAAATTGATATTTGTAGCCAGGATGGTAAGATATTTGGCGCTATTAGGATCTAACTTATCAACCACAATGGTGACCACAGAACCGAGTATCGCCAGCGTCATAATGCCGATGGTTCCGGGAAGCTTTAACCAGCGGGCGTTTATATATGAATAAAGCGCGCTAACAATTACAAGAAGCGCGATAATTAAAAATAAGTGCATTTTTTTTGCTAATAATTTAACTTCACCGTCAGCTACCTCGCTACCGGATCGGTCATCATCGTATCTGTTCTAAAATAATGTATAATAAGGCGGTTATCACTGTTTCGGGTAAAATAATTAACGGCCCAGTTAAAAAACACAATAGCCTTATTACTAAACCCCGCCAATGATATTAAATGCACGAACATCCACAACAACCATGCAAAGAAACCCTGGAAACGTAATTTGTGCAAATCGGCCACAGCCATATTACGCCCAAGGGTGGCCATAGTTCCCAGATCTTTATACACAAAGGGCTTGGTGGGCTTACCCTGTATCAGGCTGGTAAGGTTTTTTGCCAAATGCCTTCCCTGCTGCAAGGCCACCTGCGCCACACCAGGGAAGCCCAGCGGGTTGGCTTCGGTAACAACGGCCGATACATCACCTATGGCAAACACGTTTGTAAATCCCTTTACCCGGTTTATTTCGTCGGTTAAAATCCGCCTGCCTTTCATTACCGCCGCGTCGGGCATCCCATCGGGTACTTCGCCCCTAACGCCTGCCGCCCAAAATACATTGCGGGAGTTGATGGTGGTACCGTCGTCTATTTTCAGTATGGTGCCGTTGTAGCTTTCAACGTGCACGCTGTTGTAAATAGTGATGTCCATATCGGTTAAAAATTTTTTGGCCTTAGCTGATGCCTGCGGTGACATAGCCGCCAATAGTTCGGCTTTACCTTCCACCAAAAACACTTTCATATCGGCATCGCAAAGCCCGGGGTAATCTCTGCATAAAATAAATCGACGCAGTTCGGATATGGCGCCTGCCAGTTCAACTCCTGTTGGCCCCCCGCCTACTATCACAAATGTGAGCAATGCGTCGCGCTCGGCTTTATCAGCCGTTACCAGTGCTTTTTCCAGGTTCTGTAATAACAAGCTGCGGATGTTCAGCGCTTCGGCAATATTTTTCATGGGCATGGTATTGCGTTCGAGTTCCTTATTCCCGAAAAAATTGGTGTTGGCACCCGTGGCTATCACCAGGTAATCATAACTTATATCGCCTATATTGGCCGTAATGGTGTTGCTTTCGGTATTGATATTTTGTACCTCAGCCAGGTGAAAAGTAAAATTCTTTTGCCTGCTGAATATCCTTCTGATCGGGAAACCTATCGAGTCGCCTTCTATGGCACCGGTAGCTACCTGGTATAGCAGCGGCTGAAAAGTATGATAATTATGTTTATCCAGCAGTAAAACCTCTACCGGTGCGTTTTTTAATTTTTTTGCCAGTTGTACCCCGCCAAAGCCACCGCCAATAATAACTACGCGGGGCCGCGCGTTCCTTTTTGCATCCATATGATATATAACCGGCTGCGAGTTAAGGTGTAAACAACCGCTGATGTTATCCCTTTAACAGGTTAAGGATATATGTGTTTTAACAATGAATATTTTTGTGTTAATGTAAAGCGGGTGTGGCTGCATTTTGGAAGCAAAAAAAACTCTGCATCGGTGGTTAAAATCCACATCATCAATAAAAATAGCTATAATTGCCATCGAACTTATATATAATCTAACATGCAAGCCCTGCACATCATTAAAATAGGCGGTAACGTTATTGATAACTCCGAGAACCTGCACCGTTTCCTGAAGGACTTTACGGCGCTTGAGGGTTACAAGATATTGGTGCATGGCGGCGGAAAGGTGGCTACTCAGGTATCTGAAAGTATGGGTATCGAAGCAAAGCTGATTGATGGCAGACGCATAACCGATATTGATACACTGCGTATTGTCACTATGGTTTACGGCGGATTGATCAATAAAAACATTGTGGCCCAATTGCAGCGCTATGGAAGTAATGCCATTGGCCTTACCGGGGCAGACGGCGATCTGATCCGTGCTAAAAAACGCACGGTTAAAACTATCGATTACGGTTTTGCAGGCGATCTTTTCGAACGTTCGGTTAAAGCTGACAGCATTGCAAAGCTGCTTGAAGGCGGCTTTATCCCCGTATTTTGCGCGCTGACACACGATGGTGAAGGCCAGCTGTTAAACACCAATGCCGATACCATAGCCTCTGCGCTGGCAGTAGCTATGTCAGGATCATATGAAACCACGCTTGTTTATTGCTTCGAGAAAAAAGGTGTATTACAGGATATTAACGATGAGGATTCGCTGATAAGGGACATTGACCCGGAACGGTACGATAAACTAAAGACAGAACAAATCATTCACAGCGGTATGCTCCCCAAAATGGATAATGCTTTTACGGCCATTAGCTGCGGCGTTAAGGCGGTTATAATCGGACACTCGGATGATTTGGGACAATTAAAAAATAAAGCGGGCTTTGGTACCCGCTTAAGTAAGTAAGAATAATGGAAACACAGCAACATATAGCCATTTTAGGCAGTGGTAATATTGGCCTTGCATTGGCAAAAGGATTAGTTAAGGCAGGTATTTTTACCCCGCAGCAAATTACCCTTACCCGCCGTAACGTAGCGGCACTGGCCGGCCTGGCAGCCGAGGGTTATAATGTTACGGCCAATAACGCCGAGGCGGTTACTAAAGCGGATATCGTGGTATTGGCAATTTTGCCCCAGCAATTAAACAAATTGCTTGATGAGATAAAGCCTGCCGCCAGCCAAAGTAAGCATTTGCTGATATCGGTGGTATCGGGTGTGAGTTGCCATGACATTCGCAGCCAGCTCAGTTTAGATGTGCAGGTGATCCGCGCCATGCCGAACACGGCCATAGCTATTGGCCACAGCATGACGTGTATTGCTACCGATAATGCGTCGGCGGCTAACATCAGCCTGGTTTTGTCGTTATTTGATACAGTGGGCGTAAGCATCCAGATAAATGAAGAACTGATGACATCAGCAACGGCGTTGTGCGCATGTGGTATCGCATTTTTTTTGCGATCTATCCGCGCGGCATCACAAGGCGGCACCGAAATAGGCTTCCACGCGCACGACGCCCTTAAAATGGCGGCCCAAACGGCCAAAGGGGCCGCGGACCTGCTATTGCAGCTGGCATCGCATCCCGAGCAGGAAATTGATAAGGTGACATCGCCTAAAGGCTGTACTATTGCGGGCCTTAACGAAATGGAACACAACGGATTTAGCTCGGCCATGATAAAAGGAATAAAACTGTCGGCAGAGAAAGCCGGCGCACTTTATAAAAGCGAATAAATAAACATCACACCAACAAATGCATATGAAGTCAGGCAGTATTTTAAAAAGCGTATTTTTAATTGGGGCTTTTTTACTTTGTGCGTTTAAACTTTTGCCACCCCAAAAGGCAAACATCGTATTTATTGGCGATAGCATAACCTTTGGCTCAAACACCGCCGAACTGCAGCCATCTGTATATGCTTTGGATTACCTGGTGAAAAAAAAGGGCCTCATGGTAACGCAAAGCAACCAGGGTGTGAGCGGACATACTACACTTGATTTTTTGCCCGGGGAGCAGGATTTTGATAATACCATTAAGGCTGCCGATGTATTTTACAGAGATACGGAAGCGCAGCTGATATTTTCAATAATGCTCGGGACTAACGACAGTGCCATGCAAGGTACCCACGGGGCGCCGGTATCGCCTGTACAATACGCTGCCAACCTTAAAACTACTGCCGATAGCTTGTTAAAACGTTACCCCAGCAGCAAGATCGTTCTTAATAATCCAATTTATTACAGCCCCAATACTTATAATGGTGCCATGTACCTGCAAGAAGGGCTGGACAGGCTGCAAAGCTATTTCCCGCAAATTGCCGCTTTAGTTAAGGGATATGCTGTTACCAATCCCAACCATGTATACACAGGTTACACTAGCGGGTTTGTTGACTTCAGGAAAAACTATCAATTTACCTTACAGCCTGAGCAGGGTAAGCAAGGGACTTTTTACCTGCACCCCAATAAATCAGGGGCAGGTTACCTGGGTAAAAAATGGGGCGAGGCTATTTACCACGCTTTAACAAATTAATCTTCGGAAGTATCCTTTTTAACGGTTGGCGGGGTTGAAACTATTTCGCCAAACTCGTTTACGTAGGCCATCATATCCTCCAGGCCGCCGCCGGCCGAGTTTTCCTGGCGTTCTTGTTTGCGTAATGCCTTTTCTTCTTTTTTCTTTTGCTTGTTTTTTTCAAGCTGTTTCTTCATAAATGTTGCTTGTGATTTAGCCATATATTATCGGGAATTAGTGAATAAAAAAAGCATCCGCTTTAAAAGCGGATGCTTTGTAGGTGTACAATATAGTCATTTTATACGGATTTGCGTTAAATTAATTTAACTAAACGGGCAGTGGGCTGTAAATCAGCATTAAAGTATATCTTACGCTACCGCTTTAAAAGCTTATTTAAAATGCAAAACCTGCCGCTATTTAAAAAATAAAGGTTAGCTTTAAGAAATTCCTTCTCAACGCAAGCAATTTCAATACAGGCATTGCCAATAAGTAATACGGCGCATCAGCTAAGCTGATGGTTGCCGGCAATAATTCTATTATAATACATTAAAATAAACACCATGAGCAAAGACAGAAAAACGGTTAAAGAAACCAAAAAAGCCCCCGCAGTAAACGGGACCAAAAAGCAATCAGCATATCAATCAGGAAAAGGTTCGACTTCTTCCGATCTGTCAAGCAAAAAATAAAGGATTATGAGCGAACAAACGATAGACATCCAAACTAAATTATACTTGTACGATCTTGCTAACCTTGCTAAAGAGCATGGTTTTAAAGCCGATGATAACTGGGAGTTTAGTATGGCAAACAATGCCGAAAGGATAAGTATACAAAAGAACTACTTCCCTACTAACGTAACCAAAATTCTACCCGAAATATTACTGCAGGTATTAAACTCCGTTAGGACGGCGCTTAAGCAATCACTCGCCGTTAACGACGCGCCGGATGCCCGAAGCATTATTGCTGATGAATTGAATTACCTGGTTGCATTTAACCCTAAACGACCAAGGACGTAACAGGTTAACATCTTGTCAGGCTGAACATCGTGGAGTATTTATCGCCGGGTAGTTCCTTAGCTCCGCTCAGGATGACAAATTTACAACAGTTCAGTGGCTAAATTGGCCAGTTCGCTCCTTTCACCCTTTTGCAGGGTGATATGGGCGTAAAGCGGATGCCCTTTGGCCTTATCAATAAGATACGACAGACCGTTGCTTTCAGCATCGAGGTATGGTGTATCTATCTGGTAAATATCGCCGGTAAATACAAATTTACTGTTTTCCCCGGCCCGCGATATAATGGTTTTTACCTCATGGGGCGTAAGGTTTTGGGCCTCGTCTACAATAAAAAATATTTTGCTTAAGGTACGGCCGCGTATAAACGCCAGCGGCGTTATTGATATCTTGTCGTTTGCCACCAGTTCATCAAGTTTGGCCTGCATCTTCTCATCCTCGGCAAACTGATCTTTAATAAACTTCAGGTTATCCCATATGGGGGCCATGTATGGGTCTATTTTTGATTTAACATCCCCCGGCAAAAAGCCAATATCCTTATTACTAAGCGGTATTATGGGGCGTGTTACAAATATCTGGCGATAGTGCTTGCGCTGCTCTAAAGCGCTGGCCAATGCAAGCAGCGTTTTACCGGTACCGGCGTTACCTTGTATGGTAACCAGCTTTATATCGGGGTGCAGCAGCGCGTGTATGGCAAAGGCCTGTTCAATATTGCGCGGATGAATATTTAGGACCGGCTGTTCTGTCACTCTTTCCAGTTGCCCGTTTTGACTATTGAAAAATCCCGACGCCGAACCGTTTTTACTGTTTAGTATGTAAAACCGGTTGCCTGCATCAACAGGAATACCCAGGCTATCGGCCGGCAGGCTGTCATTTTTGCTAAGCTTGCCAAGCAACTTGTCGGTCACCTTATCCAGAGTGGTTTTGCCGGTATAAAGTTCTTCCAGATTTTTAACCTTGCCTGTTTCATAATCTTCAGCATACAGGTTTAGCGCCTTCGCCTTTAAACGCAAACAAATATCTTTAGACACCAGTATAACCTTTTTATCCGGATTTTCGAACTGAAGCCCCAGTGCGGCATTTAGTATGCGGTGATCTATCTTATCCGATCCAAAAACAACTTCTGCGTTAGCGCTGGTATTAGTGGCATCCATAATAACCTTAAAAGATCCTTTGCCTTTACCGTGCAGCGGCACCCATTGGTTAATAAGCCTGCTCTTAGACAGGTCGTCCATGAGCCTGATAAAGCTGCGCGCCTCAAAATTGCGGGTATCGTTACCGCTCTTCATGTTGTCAAGCTCTTCCAGTACCTGTATGGGTATGGCTACGTCATGTTCATGAAAATTTTCAAAGGCGTTGTGGTCATATAGTATAACCGAGGTATCCAGTACAAATATTTTCTTCTTCCCGTCGGGCTTGTCTGTAGCGTCGTTGTTCATTAATGCTAAATTAGGCATTTTGATTGGGGAGCGGCTGCAGTTGTTGAAAATGTTTTATTATCGGCAATGAAGCTGTAAACCATACTTCAACTGGGTTGCCTAAAGGATAGTCGTAAAGTACCCTTATATTGGCGTGTTTGCACCGCATGCATATAACCTGCTCCCCTTAACTTTGACGTATATTAACTAATTTAATAAAATATGAGAAAGATAAAGATCTTAGCACATATCTCGCTGGACGGCGTGGTACAAGCACCCGGCGGCCGCGAGGATAACAGTGATTTTGCGCACAGCGGATGGTCTATGCGGTATTCCAATAAGGCAACGGGCGAAGGCATTGTTGCGGCCCATGGCAGTAAGTACGACCTGCTGCTTGGCCGCCGCACTTATGATGTTTTTGCGAATTACTGGCCTAAGGCCCCGAGCGGCGCCATTGCTGATGGTTTTAATGCAGCCAAAAAGTACGTCGCCACTCATAGGCCCGATAGCCTTGATTGGGGCCCGGTTGAAGATTTGGGAACAGATGTTGTTGCAGGCATCAGGGCATTGCGTGCACAGGACGGCCCCGATCTTATTGTTTGGGGAAGTGTGACGGTGACATCGTTATTGTTTGCGCACGGGATGGTTGACGAGGTAGTGTTATTTGTTTATCCGGTTTTACTGGGGAGCGGTAAACGCTTTTTCACAGACAGTGCCGAAGCATGGAAACTTGAGCTTGTAAACAGTACAGCCGGTTCATCTGGCGTAGTTACCAATATTTATAAATACGCAGGGGCTTTACAGATCGAAAACGCTGCCCGTTAAATTTCGAAGCGGCCATAACTTAATCGAAAATGCCTTAAAATAGGAAAACGGAAGCCTCTTCTTTCGAAATGACCTCCGTTTTTCCCGACCCCATGAATAGCCGTGGCTATCATGAAGCATCAAGTTTTGTGTAAATTAACCGACCTGATCTCCTCTTTGTATAATGCGAACGCCGATGTCTCTTTATTCGCTGTGAATGCCGATGTTTCAATTGTTGACACGTATGCAAACTTTGTCTGACTCCTTGCGGATGGTGACGCTTCCAAATTCGTTCCGCATGTGTCCTTCGTTACTCTCGCGAGTGCGGATGGGTCATGGCTTCTGCGAATATTGATGTTGTCACTTCTCCCGAGGGGAAGTCGACTCCGTTGTTATTCGTGCAACGCTGATACTTCTTTATTCCGTTGAATGCCGATGTCTCTTTGTTACGCTACGCCGATTGCTTCAAGGTCATTATTTTGTTTGCCGCCCTCCGTAGAATCTTGCAAAACCCATAATACCTCATTAATCATCTGCCAGACAAATTGCTTTCGCAATTTAATCCTTTACATGATTCAGGCACTTCCCTTATCTTTAGTTCGCCCGAGGGTCCACCCGATTAAGTTTCTGTATTCCTGTAAGGCTGTCAAAGTACGTCGTTCTTGATGATTACAATATAGGAACATAAAGTATCATTTGTCAAGGCCTTTTTTTATTTTCTTTTTAACATGTTATTAACATAAAACAGCTGGTTATCCACATTACAGAAGCCGTGATATATAAGCGCTTTAAACCTTTTGGCCGGGTTTATAAACAACGCGGTTACTAACAATAAACTAAAAATAGGTACACATACTGCCACATATAAAACGCGCGCATCGACCAGATTTCAAATTTTTTCTGTTAAATGCTTCCAATATCTTTTAGGGATATGGCGCACATGAAGCCTGGTGTTTTTTCGTGACGGAATATTTACGCTGGTGAAATAGTTCTTCCACAAGTGCTGATAAATGGTCTCCTCCTCCGTAAATGCGGCTATAATATTGGCGGCTTTGCCAATGTTTGCAAAGTCAAGTGAAATATATTGGGTATCGTGCAGGTCGTAATAGATGCCGTATTTACGCTTCAGGTCATAAATTATCCATTTTTGATCAGCGTAGCGGCCTTTAAAATGGCGAATAAGCAAAGGCAACACATTAAAATCCGGTTCGATTGCGGCGTAAAAAATATCGTCCTTTAATTTCTGGAAACGCACAAAGGCCTCCATCCTGTGTTTTTCGCGCCTAACCATGCGTACCATTTCTGATACGCGCAGCACAAAACGGTTGCCATAGTCCTCTTCAATGTTTTGCGCCGAATCAAAAGCATACCTGATGTATCCCACCAGGTTATTATCCTCCCCTTCCATTTCGGCTAAATGAGCGGCGTACAACCTTTGTATGCCCATTGCTGACACCCTTTGTGTCAGGCCTTTTAAAACGCGGTTAGCGCGTATCTCATCCGTTGTTACCTGCAACTTATTTTCAAACAAAGCAGCAGTATCCGGTTGATTGCGTTGCAGGTTTACGCGGTCGAGCCGGCGATCGTAAATTTCGAATACAACGGTAAGAAGCCCTTCAAAAGTGCCATCGTAAATAAGTGTGGTCATGGTTTTAAAACAAGTTTAATTGTACCTGTGTATTCTTTAAAAATTTGCTTTGCGATGTCGCCAGTATAAACTGCTTAATGCTACTACCTGTAAGGTCGCGCCGTTCAAATTGGCTGCTGTTGCAAGTGATAAAAAATTTTGCCCGGTTAAGGGCCACGCCTATTTTTTTTAGCTGATCCCAATTAAGCCTGCCAAACCTGCGGGCAGCCACAATTTTTTGTGCCGATTGCAAGCCTATGCCGGGTACGCGCAATATCATTTGCAGGTCGGCTTTGTTAATATCGATTGGGAATACCTGCATATTTCGGATAGCCCAGCTTAGTTTAGGGTCGATATCCAAATCAAGATGCGGCTGGCTGTCGTTCACAATCTCGTTCACCTTAAAGCCGTAAAAGCGCATCAGCCAATCCGCCTGGTACAGGCGATTCTCGCGCACCATTGGCACTGTGGTGTTTAAGGCAGGCAGGCGGCTATCGGCCAGCACCGGTACATATCCCGAATAATAAACCCGCTTTAAATTAAAGTTCTTATAAAAATAGTTAGCCGATTGCAGCACCTGGCTATCGTTCTCTGGGGTTGCGCCAATAATAACCTGCGTGCTTTGGCCTGCCGGCGCAAATATGGGTGCTTTTTTGAAGAGCTTTTTTTCTTCAGTGCGCTGGATAATGGCACTTTTAAGATATCCCATAGGCTTGATCATATCCGCTTGATTTTTATCAGGCGCTAATAATTTCAATCCTGCTTCGGTGGGCATTTCCAGGTTAACGCTCAATCGGTCGGCATACAAGCCCGCTTCATTCATCAGTTCGTCGCTGGCACCCGGGATAGATTTGAGGTGAATATAGCCGTTAAAATTATGCTCGGTACGTAATTTTTTGGCCACCCGTACAAGCCGCTCCATGGTAAAATCAGCATCCTTGAAAATGCCCGAGCTGAGGAATAAACCTTCGATATAATTACGACGGTAAAAGTTAATGGTAAGGTCTACCACCTCCTGCACTGTAAAGGCCGCCCGTTGAATATCGTTGCTTTTGCGCGATACACAATAAGCGCAATCAAATATGCAATGGTTAGTTAATAGTATCTTTAATAACGACACGCACCTGCCATCCTCGGTGTAGGAGTGGCATATGCCGTTACTGGCATTGCCAAGGCCTTTGTTCTCGTTCTTACGCTTACTTCCGCTACTGGCGCAAGATACATCATACTTAGCTGCATCAGCCAAAATATTCAACTTCTCTGTTATCCTGTCTACATTCATACCGTCTCAAAAATACTAATATTATTAGCAATTTTTATAGCTAATATCAGAACTGTTAAGATGTTTTAGGAATACATGGTATTTTTAACGGGCTTCCTTATCTTTATACAAAAACAACTATGCCAGATTTAGATGCGGGATTTTGCAGTCACTTGCAAGCCATTAAAGAAGTTAAACTGAACGACAACCAAGTTTGCGAAGAATGCATAAAACAAGGCACCGAATGGTTCCATTTGCGCACCTGTCAAACTTGCGGGGTCACTTTGTGTTGCGATCAATCTGATGAACAGCACATGACCAAACATTACCACGCTACGCATCACCCGGTAATAGCGTCGGCTCAGCCCGGCGAACGCTGGCTATGGTGTTATCCCGACGAGCAATTTGCAGATTATTGAGCAAGTAGCTCATCTACCAGTTTAGGTACCCCTATTGTAGCTTTGTAAGGCATTTCAATGATGCTTCTGTTACTAGCAGTAGGTATGTTTGGATCAATGATGTATTTTTTTACCTCTCTGGGCACATAATTGATCAATCCAGCGGCAGGATAAACGGCCAGCGAAGTACCGATCAAAATAAACAGGTCGGCCTGGCTGCAAATTTGCGCCGCGGTTTCTATCATGGGCACCGCTTCGCCAAACCATACCACATGTGCGCGCAGCTGCGATCCTAATTCGCACTTCTCGCCCATTTTTATCTCCCAGCCATTAATTGGGTAAGTAAGACTCGCCTTGACGCTCGACTGCGACCGCGTAATGATGCCATGCAGGTGCACTACATTGGTTGAGCCGCCCCGCTCGTGCAGGTCGTCGATGTTTTGGGTGATGATGGTCACCTCGTATTTATCTTCAAGTTTGGTCAGCGCGTAATGAGCGGCATTAGGCTTAGCCTCCAGGACCGATTTGCGGCGCTGATTATAAAAATCCTGCACCATTTCGGGATTGCGCTGCCAGGCTTCGGGTGTGGCTACATCTTCAATATTATATCCTTCCCACAAGCCGTCGGTATCCCTGAAGGTTTTTAGGCCACTTTCAGCGCTTATCCCCGCGCCGGTAAGCACTACTATTTTTTTCATAATTTTAAGATTCGAGGAAAAGCATCACATTTTCGCCTCACAAAAAAAGCGGTTAACCCTGGCTAACCGCTTTTTTTGTGTATTTTATTTAATTTATAAAGCCAGTTGCCTTTGTGTTTGCAGCGAGGTATACTTTCTTTTAGCCAGTTCAAATCCGCCAAACAGGATGGCGCCGTATAAGGCATCGGCTATAAGCATGTTTGTTTCAAACGGGTAAATAGCCGCGGTTAACGATTGGCCATAGCCTGCAAGCGTATGCGGATAAAAAGTTCCGTATAAAAATGGAAGATCCATAATTAGCCAGTGTATCATTACCGACACTACCGATGCTGCTGCAACGCTTACTATATTCACCTTTTTTATAAAGGTGCCAACCAATACCATTAGCATAAAGCAACCGTACACCCATAACGAGCTGCCGGTAAACACAATCAACTTATACGTGTAAATATAATTTACAAAAATATCGCTCACAAAAAGCGATAGCATTGGTATAAGGTAAGCCTTCCACTTATCATTAAAATAGGCACCTGCAAACAGTGCTATGGCACCCACCGGGGTAAAATTACTAAGCAGGGGCACCTGTGTGTTTACAAGGCGCATTGCAGTTGCAGCAAGTATTATTAGTATAAGTACGCTATTGCGGGTGTTGATCTTGTGTAATGACATGGTTTTAATTAAAGTTCAAATTTATTGATAATACACTGCAATTTAAAATGCTATTTATTAACCAAAACTATTTTACCGGGGCTTATGCCGGTTTCAATGGTGTATTCTTTTTTGCCGGTCTTGTCAAACGCCGTTACAGATCCGTTTGACGAATAATCTTTGGCGTCGGCAATAAACACTTCGCCGGTAATGCTGTCAATCGTAATAGCATATGGCGAAGTAATAGTTACATCGCCGGTTATAAAGTTTGCACGCTCGGGCTGCTGGGTTTTGGCGTTGTACATTGCTATCTTATTATCAGCTGTGGGATAATAAACATAATCGCCGGTGGCAGCAATGGGCAGGTTATATCCAAGGGTTAGGTCACTTTGCGACGTAACGGCATCAGTAGTTGTATTTATAATAGTGATACCGGCCGATACATCGTTATAGTTACCTGCAGATAGCACATATACGTTGCCGTAAGTATCAGCAGCGATGGTGATTGGGTTAACCGTTACCGTTATCTTTTTGGTTTCGCTTAAAGTGGCAAGGTCAATTACCGACACTGTTTTATCCAGGTCGGGATAATCTAAGCCACCCGAATTGGCTACATATAATTTACCATTTGATACCGCCATTTGCTCGGGATTTCGGCCAACTTTTATGGTTTTAACTATCGCAAGCGAGGCAGTATCGATCACTGATACTGTACCATTGTAAGATGTTACAAAGGCATTGCTTTTGTAAAAAACCACGCTGCGTGGTTGTGTAATACTGATCTTTTTGATCAGCTTAACCGTTTTTGCTTCGGCTACATCTACCAGGTCTGAATTGTTTACCACAATGAACATTTTTGAGCCATAGATCCCCAGGTCATTACCGGTATCGCCTAATTTTTCGGTATTGGCGGCGGTAAAAATGTCCGGCGTAAGCTTTTTAGCGGCGTAATCATAATAAGTAAGCGTACTGTTATTGTGGCCAATGCCGCCCTGGTTTAAAATGTACAGCCCGGCCCTTTCGGCATCGGGCTTATCAGGGGTAGGTTGTACCTTATCTTTACTGCACGATGTAAGTAAAGTGGCAAAAGCAAGCGAAATAAACAGGTACTTTGGTTTAAAGTGTTTCATGTGATGATGTTATATAGTTATTTGAAATGTAATTCGTACAGAGCGGCCGGGCATAGGGTAACTTTGCACCACCATATAGCCTTTGTTGAACAGATTATTAACCTCCGCGGATACCACCAAAGGCAGACCTTTGCAAGCGCCTTTATAAACCAACGTCGCATCACTTACCGTATATTTTGGCAGGCGATCGTCGTCATTGTTATTATTGTTGTAGTATCGTGGGGAAAGTTGTTGTTGATTATAATAAACCCCCATCGGCCCGGTGGTTACGCCGATATTAAATGCAAAGGTGTTTTTTGGGATATAAGGCAACTGATTAAGGTAAATAGAGGATGTTGGATCGGTTAGGTTTCGTGCCTGCTGATGCGAGTAGTTAGCTGATAGCACAATGTTATACCCCGCCCCTAACATGGCCTGTGTCTTTAGGCCGGCGTCCAGCCCTTTTATGTCAACTTTACCAAAATTTTCTACTGAGCCGTTGTATAAATTAGGTGTATATACAATCTTGTTTTTTACGTTGTTATAGTAAGCATCCGTAGTAAGACTGACGTATTGAAAAAAGCCGTTAAGGTTTCTGCTATACGTGAAGCCAAGGTTATACTGGTTGGTAAACTCTGGTTTAAGTTTAGTATTAGTAATGAAATTATAATACAATTCGTTGAAAGTTGGCGCCCGGAAAATATACTTATAAAAGCCCCTTACCTGGAAGCCCTGGTCATCAAACGGTTTTATGGTAGCCATTATCGTTGGCGAAAATATATTGCGATGCGGAATGGTAGTGCCCGTAGCAACCGACTCCGAGATATCTGTATTAAGCAGGCTTGCTTGCAATATGGTTTTTCCCAGCACCAGTGTGCTTGCCAACACATTTAACAACGCAAACCGTGTTGGGTAGCGAAACCCCGGCAAATTAGCGCTCATATTATTTACAGAAATATCTGTTGCGTAGGAAACGTCCCAATTTGGTAGAAGGTGATAAGACAACGCCGCCGACTGGTAGTATTCATGCTGCTTAAACTGCTGATCCAGAAAACCGGCAGAACTCGGAAACTGGGGGTTAAAATAATGCAGGTAATTTTGGGAAAACTTGCTGTTAATTAGCAAATGGATACCCTGGCTAAACACATGTTCGTAACCGGTTTGCAAAAATAGGTCTTTGTTCCATAAGCGCTGGCCTGCCGGCGGTGGTTTGTTGATAATAACAGGGCCGGGAAGCCCTCTATCCGAATTATAATAGTTAGCATGAAGGTTAAACTTACTGCTGTCGTTTTTCGTCCAATAAAGCGCGCCATCAACCTGTTGGGCATTAATGGCCGAACCTAACCGTGTTTGCTTGCTTTTAAGCAGTCCGTCGTCGTTGATGTAAGTATAGCGACCATTAGCCTTTTGCAAATAGCCATTTACAATAAACGACCAGCTATTGCTTAAACGCTGCTGCCATTGTACATAAGGGTTAAACAAACCGAACGAACCGGTTTTAACTCCTGCGGTTATAAGGTATGGTTTATCAGTATTTAACCGAGGCTTAATAGTTGTGATGGAAAGGATACTGGCGGATGCAAATGACCGTGCAGGCTGCAGAATATTGGGAGGCTGCCCGTTATATAAGGCTATGTACTGTATATTGTTAAGATTGAGCCTGCCCAGGTCGACCTGCCCGTTCTCCGCATCATTAATTTGCACGCCATCGTACAATACTGCTAAATGGTTGGCACCTAAACCCCGTACCGAGACCGTTTTGAGACCGCCTACCCCACCATAGTCCTTAATATTGACACCCGCAAAATTGCGTATGGCATCTGCAACGTTGGCGGCGCTATACCGGGTAAAATCTGCCGCGGTTACCTGTTGTGATGGGGTTATGGTTTGGATATAGGGGGCCTTTGCAGATGATATCAAGACCTCTTTTAGTTTTTTGCTTGTGTCCTGCTGTGCAATTACCTTAAAAGTTGGCAAAAGAAGTATCCATACAAAGCACACGTATTTAACGCGTTTATAAGTAAAAATGCAGGATAATTTTTTTTTCATGTTGCAAGCAAAAAACTTACAGCATACAGGAACTACACAGAATGAAAAACGCTGGTATAAAAGAGCATCCACACTCAAGCTTCAATCCCCGAAAGCTGTGAATAATATAATGCTGAGGCAGGTATTCTGACTTACTCCCCTTTGCCTGCCTTCCCACCCGCAACTAACGGACAGTGACATTTTTGATGGGCATTGGTTAACAGAGCTTACAGCTGCGGGACAGTTGCGGATTTACACCGTATTCCCTTTTAATTCTCCCGGGAACGTTCTCCCGGCAGAAACCTAAAGCATGGCAAATGTACTATTACAATTGTTAAACCGAAAGATTAATATTGGCGGCGGTTAAATTAATTTCAATAAAAGAAAACCTGCTGTTTATTAGCGTGTTTAACAGGTATAGAATAATTATATTATGACAACATCAACATTAGAAAATAGATGGCGTGCTACTTCTGCCTCAGAGGCGCGCAACAGCTCATTAAGCACCAATTTATCGCAAACAGAACGCACCCTGTCAATTGCAGGTGGTTTAAAACTGGCTCTTTCGGGCTTTAAAGGTTTATTTAAAAGCCCGTTCTCCAGTATCATTAAAATAGGTGCGGGCGGCTACCTGCTCACCCGGGGGGTTACCGGCCATTGCGAACTCTACTCGCGTATGGGCCGCAACACTACCGAGCCTGTTAACGTTAATATCCGTTCGTCTTACCTTATTAACAAACCACGACAAGAGGTATACGATTTTTGGCGTAAACTGGACAACCTGCCGCTGTTTATGAAACATCTGGAAAGTGTTGAGCAGATAGACGACAAGCGGTCGCACTGGGTGTTAAAGCTGCCCACAGGCGTTGCTAAAGTGAGCTGGGATGCCGAAATTGTAAATGATGAGCCGGGTTATGCTATTGGTTGGAGCTCGCTGCCCGGTTCGCTGATAGATAATGCAGGTAAAGTACGTTTTCAGGACAGCCCGGATGGCGAAGGCACTTTAATAGACATCGTTATATCTTACCGACCGCCGGCAGGTGGCTTTGGAGGCAGTATCGCACATATATTAAACCCTGTATTTAAAAACATGGTTGATAATGATGTACGCAACTTTAAACAATATATGGACATTGATGGAGGCGAAGCTTCGTCATCGGCATATGAAGAACCTGTTGCTATAGTAATTGAAGAAACTGTAGTTGAGCGTACATCATCAGAAGATACAGTTGCTGATGACCAGTCATCCCGTTATCAATCTCATTTAGAACCCATAGAAGAGAGGCCATCTCCGGGTAATGAACACCAGGCGATGTAAGCAACGCTTGTTATTTACAGGTATCGCTGTACAGTTAAATCACAGTTTTATGGTTACCAACTTTAGCAACTTAAATAAATAACATCAGGATAATAAAAGAGCCCCGAATTCGGGGCTCTTTTATTATCCTGGTATGGATAGATATAATTAGTTACCTACTTCTGACAAGAATTTAATGCGCATTAACTGAACTTCCTCACGGGTATAGTCGTCTGAGCCAAGTTCGGCTAAAGCGGTATCGATAGAATCAACTTCAGCCGATTTAAAGTAATCGTAAACTTCTTCCTGCTTATCCTCATCAATCATTTCATCAATGTAATAGTTAAGGTTTAGCTTAGTGCCCGAGTTAACTATAGTTTCCACTTCTTTCAGGATATCTTCATACGTAAGCCCTTTTGAAGCAGCTATATCATCAAGGTTTAAATGCCTGTCTATGTTCTGAATAATGAATACTTTTAACGCCGATTTATTTGCGGCGCTTTTTATGACCATATCTACCGGGCGGTCAATATCATTGTCCTCAACATATTTGCTGATCAGATCTACAAACGGAGCACCGAATTTGAGCGCCTTACCCGCCCCTACGCCTGATATTTGTTTCAGTTCCTCGGTATTTACCGGGTAGTGGGTGCACATTTCCTCTAACGACGGGTCCTGGAAAATGACAAACGGAGGCAGCCCTTTTTGTTTAGCCAGTTTTTTACGCAGGTCCTTAAGCATTTGCAGCAATTGGGTATCTAAAGCCCCCCCGCCTTGTTTTGGCCCTTCGTCAGTATCGTCATCATCAGTTGGTCCCATTTCCCGGTTCAGCAGAAAACGGATACTGTAAGGATTGTCAATAAATGCGTTACCAGTTTTTGTTAAGTGCAATACGCCGTATTGGTCGATGTCTTTATAGAGGAAATTATTTAGCAATGCCTGGCGCATCAGGGAGTTCCAAAGGTTTTCGCCCTGCTCAATACCCGACCCAAAATAATCCAGTTTATCGTGTTTATAGTTTTTTACCTGCGCATCATCCTTACCCATTAATATATTGATAATGTGGCAATCATCAAACTTTTCGCCTATCAGCCTGATCAGGCTTAGCACCCTGTGCAGGTGTTCTTCGCCATCAAAATGCACTTTAGGGCCGCAGCAATTATCGCACATATTGTTGCAGCCTGCTTCGTTAAAGTTCTCGCCAAAGTAATGCAATAATTGTTTACGGCGGCAAACAGACGATTCGGCGTAGTCAATAACCTCCTTCAATATCTGGGTACCTATCTCGCGCTCGGCTACAGGTTTATCCTTCATAAACTTCTGCAGCTTATCAATATCCTTACCCGAGTAAAACGCAACGCAAACCCCTTCGCCCCCATCACGGCCGGCGCGTCCGGTTTCCTGGTAATAGCCCTCCATGCTTTTCGGCATATCGTGGTGTATAACATACCTTACATCGGGCTTGTCTATACCCATGCCAAAAGCTATAGTGGCTACAATTACATCAACGTCTTCCATCAGGAATTTGTCCTGTGTATCGGCGCGCACTTTCGGGTCTAAACCGGCATGGTAAGGCAAAGCCTTTACACCGTTAAGATTAAGTGCTTCTGCAACTTCTTCAACCTTTTTACGACTAAGGCAGTATATAATACCCGATTTGCCCTGGTTTTGCTTAACAAACTTTACAATCTCCTTTATAGCGTTACGTTTGGCCCTAACCTCATAAAAAAGATTACTGCGGTTAAACGACGATTTAAAAACAGTGGCATTGTTCATTTGCAGGTTCTTTTGAATATCCTGCTGTACCTTCGGCGTAGCGGTAGCGGTAAGGGCTATAATGGGTATATCATCGCCTATGTTACTTATTACCTGGCGTATTTTGCGATATTCGGGCCTAAAATCATGCCCCCATTCAGAAATACAGTGCGCTTCGTCAACCGCAACGAACGACACCTGATTTAATCTTAAAAAATCAACGTTTTCCTGTTTCGTCAATGATTCGGGCGCTACGTACAGCAGTTTGGTTTTCCCGCTTAATACATCGTCCTTAACCTTTAATATATCTGCTTTGGTGAGTGATGAATTCAAAAAATGGGCTATGCTGTCTGAGCCGCCAAAAGCCCTTAACTGGTCTACCTGATTTTTCATTAAAGCAATAAGCGGGGATATCACAATCGCTGTGCCTTCGCTCATTAATGCCGGTAACTGGTAACACATTGATTTACCTCCGCCTGTAGGCATTATCACAAAAGTATCGTTACCGGCTAAAATATTAGTTATGATCGCTTCTTGTTCACCCTTAAAGTTATCAAACCCGAAAAAATTTTGCAGGTTATCAAAAAGCGACTTTTTAGTCTCTATCATTATTTACTTGTACGTTTGGAATTATGGTTCAAAATAACAAAAATTTATAAATAAACGGTTGGTTTTGTTAAAAATTTTATACTAAAATGATTATTTGATTAAAAACAATTTGTTTATTTATCGCTTTTACAAATGGTAAAATTTGTACTGAAATATTTAGTTTTATCGCGTAATGAATTTACAAATTAATGCACATATTTAGCATTGATTTGCCAAATTAAAATCTACAATTATACAATGAATAAAAACTATTATGCCATTATAATGGCTGGCGGTATCGGCAGTCGTTTTTGGCCTATCAGCAGAACATCGCACCCAAAGCAATTTATAGATATACTGGGTACCGGCAAAACGCTTATACAAAACACTTACGAGCGTTTTTTGAAGGTATGCCCCAAAGAAAACATTTACGTTGTTACTAACGAAAACTATACCAGCCTGGTAAAAAAGCAATTACCAGATATGGCCGACCAGCAAATATTAACCGAGCCGGTTATGCGCAATACGGCGCCATGCGTTGCATACGGTTGTTTTAAGATAGAAAGCTTGAACCCCGATGCTGCTATTGTTGTGGCCCCATCAGACCATCTGATACTTGACGAGGCTGCATTTATTGATACGATACAAAAATCGTTAGAAACCGCATCTCAAAACGACTGTTTGATAACCCTGGGCATTAAGCCTTCGAGACCGGATACCGGTTACGGCTATATACAGTATACCGATCAAATACTGAACGATGATTTTCATAAGGTGAAAACCTTTACCGAAAAGCCCACTGTTGATATTGCCAAAACCTTTATTCAAAGCGGCGATTTCTTATGGAACGCGGGAATATTTGTATGGTCGGCAAAAGCCATCGTCGATTCGTTTAACAGCCACCTGCCCGAAATGCATGAGATATTTGCCGAGGCGCGCTCGGTTTATAACACTGATGAAGAGAAGGAGTTTGTACACAAGGTATATCAACGGTGCATAAACATATCCATCGACTACGGTATTATGGAAAAGGCACCTAATGTTTACGTGCTGCCGTCTGAGTTTGGCTGGAGCGACCTGGGCACCTGGGCATCTATATACCAGCTGGCCGAGAAGGATTATGTAGGCAATGCCGTAATACCATCAGAAAAGGTTATTATGTATGACAGCAGCAATTGTATGGTAAATGTACCCGGCGAAAAGCTGGTAATACTACAAGGCCTGCACGATTACATCGTGGTAGAATCTAATAACACCCTGCTTATTTGTCCCCGCGACCAGGAGCAAAATGTCAAACAAATAGTTGCTGATGTGAAGAACAAGTTCGGGACAAAATATATTTAATAAAAGACGTTAGAGTCAAGATATAAGAATTAAGACAAGACATAAGAAAGCCCGGCTATACGTTAGCCGGGCTTTCTTATGTCTTGATTCTTGCATCATGATTCTATAAGGCCGCGCTGCCTTATCGCCTCATACAATATTACAGCTGTAGATACCGAAACATTAAGCGATTCGATCTCGCCAAACATGGGTATCTTAGCAAGATGATCGCTTATACGAATGATGTCGTTACGAATACCGTCTTCTTCTGATCCCATTATAATTGCTGTTGGCGCGGTATAATCAGGCTTGTAGATATAATCGTTTGTTTTTTCGGTGCAGCAAACCAGTTGTAATCCCGATTCCTGCAAAAATTTTACGGTTTGCATAAAGTTATCATGGCGGCATACGGGGATCTTGTATAGCGCACCAGCAGATGTTTTAATAGCGTCCGGGTTTATCTGTGCTGAGCCCTTTGCCGGGATAACTATGGCATGTACACCAGCGCACTCGGCCGTACGTGCAATAGCGCCCATATTGCGCACGTCGGTAATGCTATCCAGCACCAATATCAGGGGCACTTCACCCCTTTCAAATATATCGGGTATTATATTCTCTATTTTTTGATAAATAATAGGCGATATAAAGGCGATAACACCCTGGTGGTTTTTCATGGTGATGCGGTTCAGCTTTTCAACCGGTACCTGCTGACCTGTTACCTGGTATTCGTTCATCACCTCTTTAAGCTCATTGAGCAACCCGCCGCCCAGGCCGCGCTGCAGGTACAAAGCTTCTATTTCCTTGCCTGCCAATATCGCCTCAATCACCGCCCGAATTCCGAAAACCATCTGGTTGCCTTCGCGCGGCGGAGGTTTAGAATTATATGCCATTTTATTAAAATTATTTTCGCCAAAAGTACCTAAATTAACTCATTTAACAGTTATTGAACTTACCCGCTTAACAGTATTGTTGATAATACTTAACAATAGCAGAGACTTATAAACATCAATAGTAATCAGGTACTTATGTCGTTATTAACACGTTATAAACACTTAGTGTTAATTATTAGCGTTAAAATTTATAGTGCTGATAATGTTTTTATTATGTGGAAAACTTTGTTGTTAGCGATTTAAAAACAGCTATGAACATTTTTTATATATTTTTGTTTCATCATGACATTTGAGAACGATACTCCTAATTATAAGCCCAATTCAACCGATAGAAGAAGCAGGATAACCAACCCTACACCATATGCCGGCTTGGGCAAATTGCCACCCCAGGCAGTTGACCTTGAAGAGGCTGTTTTAGGAGCCCTGATGCTCGAAAAAGATGCCCTTTCATCCGTAATTGATGTACTAAAACCCGAGGTATTTTATAAGGATAATCACCAGAAAATATTTAACGCCATCCGCATCCTGTTCGAAAAAACATCGCCGGTAGATATCCTTACTGTTACAGCGCAGCTGCGCCAGCAGGGCGAACTGGAAATGATTGGCGGCGCGTATTACATTACCGAGTTGACTAACCGCGTAGCATCGGCAGCTAACATTGAGTATCACTCACGTATCATCATCCAGAAATTTATACAACGTGAGCTGATCAGGATATCTACTGAGGTGATCAATACCGCTTATGAAGATACCAGCGATGTATTAGACCTTTTAGATAAAGCTGAGAAGAACCTTTTTGAGATCGCGCAGAACAACCTTCGCCGGGACTCGCGCAAGATGGACGACCTGATGCACGAAGCTTTAAAGGATATTGAGGCGCTTAAAGACAAAAAAGACGGCTTAACCGGTGTTGCATCGGGTTTTACAGACCTGGATAGGATGACCTCTGGCTGGCAACGGTCTGACCTGGTTATTATAGCTGCCCGCCCGGCGATGGGTAAAACCGCCTTTGTATTAAGCTGCGCCCGCAACGCCGCGGTTGATTTTGACAAGCCCGTAGTGGTGTTCTCGCTCGAGATGTCATCCGTTCAGTTGGTTAACCGCCTAATATCCGGCGAAACCGAAATTGAACAGGAGAAGATTAGAAAAGGCACACTGGAAGAATGGGAATGGCAGCAGATCCACTCCAAAATTGGTCGCCTGGAGGCAGCGCCTTTGATCATTGATGATACCCCTTCACTAAATATATTTGAGTTTCGTGCCAAGTGCCGCCGTTTAAAATCGCAGCATGATATCCAACTGATCATTATCGATTACCTGCAGCTGATGCAGGGCAAGGCCGACGGCAAAGGCGGCAACCGCGAGCAGGAAATTGGTAGTATTTCGCGTGCGCTCAAAACCGTAGCCAAGGAACTGAATGTGCCGGTAATTGCGCTGTCGCAGTTAAGCCGTGCGGTAGAGAACAGGCCGGGTGGCTCAAAAAGGCCCATGCTGTCAGACTTGCGTGAATCCGGCTCTATTGAGCAGGATGCGGATATGGTGCTTTTTCTTTATCGTCCTGAATACTACGGGTTAGATGTGGATGAGGATAATAACCCTACACAAGGTGTTGGCGAGGTTATCATAGCCAAGCACCGTAACGGCGAAACAGGCCGTGTGCGATTAAAATTTGTGGGTAAATATGTTAAATTCACCGATCTTGACCAGGGTATGGATAGTTTTCCGCCGGCAGGTAACGCTTTTGCAGGTTTAAACCCGTCAACAGATTTTGATAGTAAACCAAGCAATTTCATTATCCGTCCATCAAGAATGGATGATATGGAGGATGAGCCCCCGTTTTAAATGACCTTAGAGCCGTGACGCTTGATCCTTGTATCTTGGCTTCTTAATAATCTTCATCATCTTCCTCAAAACCCATAGCCGAACGGTAAACAGCCTGCAATTCTGAGAACGCATGCATATCCCGTTTGGCTTTTGTTATTTCCATCCCTTTCTCGTAAGTGCTAATGGCGTCGTCTTTTCGGTTAAGGGCTTCATATAATTTACCCAGATGGTAATAAGTGCCTGTATAATTTGGGTGATTGTTTACCAGGTCTTCGTAATATCCCAGGGCGTTTCTGGTATCGTTAAGTCGCAGATATTCAGTTGCCAGCGCATATTTTAAAAATTCGTCTTCGGGTTCGTTCTGTATAAATGCCAACAGCTTTTCTAATCTGCTTATCTCCATTTTAAACTCTCTGTTTTTTAAACTAAATTTGCAGCACCCTAATTACCAATACCTGTAAATATATAAACCAATTATAATGAGTAAAATACTGGTATGTATCAGCAATGTTCCGGATACCACTACAAAAATAACCTTTACAGATAACAACACCCAATTTAATACAAACGGGGTTCAGTTTATCCTTAACCCATATGACGAAATAGCGCTTGCCCGCGCAATTGAATTAACTGATGGCGGCAAAGGCAGCGTAACTGTAATTAATGTTGGCGAAGCAAACACCGAAGCTACCATACGTAAGGCACTGGCTATTGGCGCTGCTGACGCGGTACGTATAAATGCCAAACCGCAGGATGCCTGGTACGTTGCATATCAAATTGCAGAGTATGTTAAAGCAAACCCCTTTGACTTGATACTTACCGGCCGCGAATCTATTGATTACAATGGCTCCAAAGTTGCCGGTATGCTGGGCGAATTGCTCGACATCCCTTCTGTATCTATCATCAAAAAGCTGGACGCAACCGACAGCGAAGCAACCGTTGAGCGCGAAATTGAAGGCGGAAAAGAAGTACTTACAATTCCCTTCCCCTTTGTGGCGGGTTGCGCCGAAGGTGTTGCCGAACCTAAAATACCAAACATGCGTGGTATAATGGGCGCACGTACCAAACCATTAACTGTTGTTGAAGCTGTTGAGGTACAAACGCTATCGCAGATTATCAGTTACGAAACGCCCGCGCCGCGCGGCCAGGTTAATTTGGTTCCGGCAGATGACCCGGCAAAACTGGTTGACTTGCTGCACACACAAGCAAGGGTTATATAATTTAGGTTTTAACGATCAATATTCAAATATGTCAGTTTTAATATACGCGGAAAATGCAGCCGGAAAGTTCAAGAAATCAACTTTCGAAGCGGTATCATACGCCAAAGCAATTGCTGCTCAAAATAACACCAACCTTATAGCCATTTCAATTGGTGATGTTGCTAACGAGGAATTAGCCGCCCTAGGCAAATACGGCGCCGAAAAAGTTTTAAACGTATCTAATGAGAAATTAAAGAATTTTATAAACCAGGCCTATGCCTCGGTTATTGCCGAAGCAGCAAAAACTAATGGTGCTGATATCGTAGTGTTATCAAATTCCTTCAGCGGGCGTGGCCTTGCTCCTCGCCTGGGCGTTAAACTGCAAGCCGGCGTAGCCGATGGCGCGGTTGCACTGCCCGAACAGAACGGCGGAAAATTCACCGTTAAAAAAACGGCGTTCTCGGGCAAGGCGTTTGCCACCGTCGAGTTAACATCGGCTAACAAGGTTATAGCGCTTACCCCAAATTCATATAAAGTTGTTGAAGGTGGTTCTGCAGCACCGGTGGAAGATTTCAATGCAGAAGCAAAGGCATCCGACTTTAAGGAAATGATCAAAGACATCGTACGGTCGACAGATAAGGTATCGCTGCCTGATGCAGAGATAGTAGTATCGGCCGGTCGTGGTATGAAAGGCCCCGAAAATTGGGGTATGATAGAAGAACTGGCCAACCTGTTGGGAGCAGCTACCGCCTGCTCTAAACCTGTATCAGACGCCGGCTGGCGCCCGCACGAAGAGCACGTTGGGCAAACCGGTATCGCTGTTAGCCCAAATTTGTATATTGCTATAGGTATTTCGGGCGCTATACAACATCTTGCAGGTATAAGTTCGTCAAAAGTTATCGTTGTTATCAACAAAGATGCCGAGGCGCCGTTCTTTAAGGTAGCTGATTATGGCATTGTTGGCGACGCCTTTGAGGTATTACCAAAATTAATTGCCGCTGTTAAGGAATATAAAGCATCAGCTTAAAAAGAAATCGCTGTGATGGGTAACGACATGAAAAAGATCAAGCTGGATATTGTAGGGTTATCTTACAGTCAAACACAGTCAGGCGCTTATGCTTTGGTTCTGGGCGAAGTAAGCGGCCGACGCAGGCTGCCAATCATTATTGGCAGCTTTGAGGCGCAAGCTATTGCAATAGAGATAGAAAAGATGACACCCAGCCGGCCATTAACGCACGATTTGTTCAAGAGCCTTGGCCAGGCGTTCAATATCACCGTTCAGGAAATTATAATTTATAACCTGGTTGATGGTATCTTTTATTCAAAGCTTATTTGTAGCGACGGAAAAAAAACGATAGAGATAGACGCCCGTACATCTGATGCCATTGCGATATCCGTAAGGTTTGAATGTCCTATTTATACTTATGAGTTTATTCTTTCAACAGCAGGTATAGTTATCGAAGGTAACGATTTTGTTTACCTGGAGAACATAAATGAAACTCCTGAAGAAAAAACTCATACTTCAGCAACAGGCACTTATACGTCGTTGAGCGACGATGAACTAAAAACCCGCCTGCAGCAAGCACTGGCCGAAGAGGCTTATGAAAAGGCAGCTAAGATACGCGATGAACTAAATAAGCGTAAATCATCGTAAAAGGTACAAACAAAAAGAGCGGGTAAATTACCCGCTCTTTTTGTTTGATATATCAGCTTAAAAGTTTACACCAATATTAATAGCCGATACGCTATTCCTTAGCGTAGAGCCAGTGTTATTTTTCGCAATATCGTTAATCCCTGCCTGGCCATTAAGCTCTATAAACAATTTAGCTTTCTCTGCAAGCGGGAACTTAACACCAATACCCAGGTCGGCACCAAAATCGGTAGAGTTGAAAATTGGTTTCAAATCTGTACCACCTGCGGTTTCTGTTGCGTTAAGCAGAATGCCAACATACGGGCCAAAGTTTAAATACCAGTTTTTGGTACCGCCAAAGTGCCAGTTAGCCATTACGGGGATGGTGATGTAGTTAACCTGGTAATTTGTTGTAAAATTGTTGAGGTAACCATTGTTCCAGCCTTTTTGATCGTAACTTACCTTCGCTTTAAAGCTCCATGTTTCAGAAAAGTAATGATCGGCAGATACCCCAAGGTTAAAGCCAATGCGGGGGTCATCATTGTTAACACCGCTGGCCGACACATTGGCTATGTTTAAGCCTACGTTTAAACCTAATTCGGTTTTGCCTTTTGATTGAGAGAACGCTGCCGTAGATGCAGCCAGAATAATAAGTACTGAAGTAAAAAATTTGTTCATAAATTGTGATTAAAGTTGGCGCGAAGATAATTAATTTATCAAACCGTTTACTATATACCCCGTTGTTAAACGTTGCTTTTATAGCTTTCTCATATCGCTTAATTTCGCTATTTTCCGCCTTTATTTTCAAAACTATTAATTGTTTAAACCAGTGCTGTATGAATATTAAGTTACGCTTAATACTGATGAATTTTATGCAATTTTTTATATGGGGAGCGTGGCTGCTAACCATTGGTGCATACTGGTTTCAAAACAAAAATTGGTCGGGCGCGCAGTTTGGGGCCATCTTTTCAACTATGGGCATAGCTTCTATTTTTATGCCAACCCTTACCGGTATCCTGTCAGACAGGTTCATCAACGCCGAAAAACTTTATGGAATAATGCACTTGCTGGGGGCTGCAACACTGTGCGCGCTACCAATGGTAACCAACCCGGCAACTTTTTTTTGGGTAATGCTGTTAAATATGGCTTTTTATATGCCTACCTTATCATTATCTATCACTGTAGCTTACTCTGCCTTAAAAAGCCAAAAGATAGATGTAGTGAAAGCTTACCCGCCTATACGCACATGGGGCACGGTGGGCTTTATCGCTGCATTATGGGCTGTAAGTTTAACAGACAACGAAACGTCCGCCAATCAATTTTACATAGCGGCCGCAGTTGCCGCTACCTTGGGTATTTATTCGTTTACATTGCCTAAATGTTTACCCATGTTAAAAAAGGCAGCAACCAGGTCGTTTGCAAACAGCTTCGGTTTAAATGCGTTCGCATTGTTCAAATCGTCAAGGTTTGCCATTTTCTTTGCGTTCTCGTTGTTATTGGGCGCTGCCTTGCAGCTAACAAATGCTTACGGCGATACCTACCTGCATGATTTTAAAAATGTAGCGGCTTATAAAGATACTATTGCGGTTAAAGTGCCTGCAATCATCATGTCGATATCGCAGATATCCGAAACATTATTCATCCTGGCTATACCGTTCTTTCTGCGTAAATTTGGTATAAAGTACGTTATGCTGTTCAGCATGATAGCCTGGGTGCTGCGGTTCGGCCTTTTTGCGTTTGGCAACCCTGCCGATGGTTTATGGATGATCATCCTATCGTGCATTGTGTACGGTATGGCGTTCGATTTCTTTAATATCTCAGGTTCGTTGTTTGTAGAAACGCAGGCTGCACCCGAGATCCGCGGAAGCGCGCAAGGCTTGTTTATGATGATGGTTAACGGTTTTGGCGCCTTCTTCGGCAGCAATATCAGCGGTTGGCTTATTGATAAATATTTTATACTGGCCAATGGCCAAAAAGACTGGCATGGCATCTGGCTAAGCTTTGCCGGTTATGCTTTAGCTATTGCCATAATTTTTCCGTTTGTGTTTAAATATAAGCACAATGCGGCCCTTAAACATGCTATAGAAAACGCCTGACGATGAAAAAGCACTACCGGCAGGGAAATGACTGCCTTAACTGCGGTACCAACTTACAAGGTAAATTTTGCCATAACTGCGGGCAGGAAAACCTGGAAATGAAAGAAAGTTTTGGGCATATGATAACTCATGCGGTGAGTGATTACTTTCATTTTGACGACCAGTTTTTTCACACGCTTAATCCATTATTGTTTAAACCCGGCAAACTCACTAACGAATACCTGGCCGGCCGCAGGGCGCAATACCTGCACCCCGTTAAAATGTACATTTTTATAAGTCTGGTATTTTTTTTATTCTTCTTTCAGAACAAAAAACATAACATTTTAACTGTAAGAGACAGTAAACAAAGCGAGTCTGTACTTTCTGACAGTTTAAAAAAGGCGGTGAAAAAAGACATTAACAATGACAAGCACCTGACCCCGCAGCAAAAGGACGCCATTTCTGAAAAACTGACGACAAAAAACGATAGCTCAGATAATGCTGCCGCGAAAAAAATTAAAAAGAAATCAGACGGTGACGGCAATTTTACGGTATTTGGAAGCAACGCTAATGAAAAGACTTATGAGGAGTATCTGGCTAATCAAAGTAAGCTTGCCCCGGGCGAACGAGATAACTTTATAGAGCGCTATTTTATCAAAAAAAGCTACGACTGGAAAAACCAGGGAAAGAATGCGACTGAAATTTTTATCGAGGGGTTTAAACACAATATCCCTAAAATGATGTTCCTGCTGTTGCCGTTATTTGCTTTAATACTGAAAATAGCTTTTTGGAAAAATCGAAAACTATATGTAGAACATTTGATCTATTCCATCCATCTGCACTGCTTTTTATTCCTGTTTCTTACTGTCGTATTGATCATTAGCATGATATTACCTGCCAGTTGGGATACCGTGATGGATTGGGTAGGAATTGCGGCTTATATCATAATACTTTGGTACGTGTACCGGTCTTTCAGAACCGTTTACAACCGCAGCAGATGGCGCACGGTAAGCAAACTGATAGGCGTTTCATTAATGTATTTGTTTGTGTTTTGCATGTGCTCTTTGATCCTGGTAGGAATCACCGCTCTAACATCGATATAAACCGGCTACTATAAAAAAGGCTTGCGCAAAATATCTGTACAAGCCTTTTTTGAAATCAATTAGATGATATTATAAAAACGCGTAGCCTAAGCTCAGGTTAAATAGGCTTACACGGGTTTTGTAATTAGTAGAGCCGTCGAAATAATTTTGCTTGGTTAAGCCAGCTTCATAACGCAGGTCTATAGATATCTTCCTGATATCAATACCTGCACCTGCTGTTATAGCAAAGTTAGAGCTTTTGTAATCAAACCTGGCGGCGTTGCCAACAGCGGATCCAAAGTTATTGTCCTTGTTTATAGCGAACGACAATAGCGGTCCGGCGTAAAACCTGCCGCCCAAACCAAATGCGCCAATTTTGCCGCCCAAAAGTAAAGGCACATCAATGCTGGTAAATTTTGCATTACGGGCGGGGCCGTTGCTGTTATTGATATCTACATTTTTGCTGGTTATATAAAGTTCGGGCTGAAAGTTAAAGCCTAACGCACCAAACCTTGCCCATAGCCCACCGAGGTAGCCGGCGCGATTCTCGCTGCTGAATGTACTGCCCGAATTTGACAGGCTTGATAGGTTTACACCGCCTTTTATACCAACCTGCACTTTTGGCAATATTTGCGCGTTTGATATTGTTGTAACAGCTAAAGCTATCCCAAGGGTAAGTATTAATTTTTTCATGGTTTTTGTTGATTTTATTAGTTAACAGGATAAATATACGTTTTGTTTGAAAATGAAATATCCGGCTACTGTTAAGCAGACCGGATATTTTAACCGTGATATATAATTAGGCGTTATAATGATAGGCGACCCTGGTAGTAATCTAATATTTTGTTGTAAATGTAACAGTCGTAACGGGCGTTGATCAGGTTCAGGTTGGCCCTGTCGAGGTAGTTTTTGGCTAATACATAATCAACAGACGTTAATACACCCGCGTTAAAGCGTATCTCGGCAATCCTGAACGATTCGGCGTAAGCTTTAACCTGTTCTTGCAGCGCCTTGTATCTTTCAAGGGCGTTACTCATATTCAAATAAGCCTGCTCAACGTCCTGACGCAACTTTATCTTGGTATTTTCCTCAACATACTTGTAGTTCTGTAAGTCAATTTTTGCCAACGTTACCTTATTGCGATTTTGAAAATAGTTTAAGATGGGTATCCGTACGCTTACACCAAACTGGTTATAAAAGTTGTTTTTGAACTGGTCGCCGTACGGGATGGCCACATCATTTATTTTGGCAGCGCTCGAATAATTAGTATTCAATCCTCCAAATAATGATATTGTTGGATACAAAGCCCCTTTGGCAGCGGCAACACCTTTTTCGGCGCTTTGGCGCCTTAATGTTGCTGCTTTTACGTAAGCCAGCTGCGCTAAAGCTGTTTGGTAAATCTCGTCGGATGTGCCGTTTTGTCTTAATATTTCCGCCCCGGTTAACTTTTCAAATTTAATATCGGGTCGGTATGGTATGTTTAGTATCTGTAACAAGTTTAGTTTTGATGTTTGGAGCACAGCTTTGGCATTTACGTAAGTTACCTGGTTATCGGCGTATGTACCTTTCAGATCATAAAAGTCATTGGGCTGTTTATTCGCACCCTGCTTTTCTAAAATGTCCAATCTGTCAAGTTGTTTTTTGGAAACCTCTACCTGGTTTTGTACCTGGGCAAGCGCCTCGGTATTATTAAGCACTTGCAAATAAGCGGTTATGGTATTAATGGTTATCGCATCTTTTGCTTGCTGCAGGTCCATCTCTCCTGCCTTGTACGCAAGCGACGTTTGTTTTATCCTGTTTAAATTTTGCAATCCGCTAAACAAGGTTAAGTCGGCATTGGCACTGTAACTCGCAAATTTTGTAGATGCATTAACATAAGTATAATCAACCTGGTTAAGGCTGCGGCCATTACTAATACCATGATCAACCTGCGCGCTAATTGCCGGCAGCAGGTTTTCCTTAGCCTGGTTCTTATCAACTTTTGCAACTTGTAGCTGCAGTTCACTTTTCTTTACATCAAGGTTGTTTTTTACAGCTATATCAATGCATTGCTGCAGGGTTAGTACGCTATCAACCGCCTGACTGTGTGCCAGTGCCGGTGCTATTGTAATTAAGCTAAAAAGTAAAAATTTAAAGTATCGCATTTTGTGTTATAGTTCAGAATTTTTTCGAAGATTCTACCCTTCCATCCAACAGGTTGATAATACGCGTGCCATATTCGGCGTTTTTTTCGGAGTGGGTTACCTGGATGATGGTAACGCCATCCTCTTTGTTCAGCTTACTGAATAGTTCCATAATTTCCTCACCCTGTTTAGAGTTAAGGTTACCTGTAGGCTCATCCGCTAATAATAATTTGGGTTTGGCAATAAGTGCGCGGGCTATACCAACAAGCTGCTGTTGCCCGCCTGATAGCTGCGCCGGGAAAAGGTCCTTTTTACCGACGATATTAAAACGATCCAACATATCGGCTACCATAGCTTTACGCTCTGATCCTTTTACATCCTGATATATCAAAGGGGTTTCGATGTTCTCATATACTGTAAGCTCATCTATCAGATGATAAGCCTGGAAAACAAACCCGATGTATTGTTTATACAGGGCCGAGCGTTGGCGCTCTTTAAGCTGGTGCACCGCCTGATCTACAAAGTAGTGATAACCATCTGTTGGCTCGTCAAGCATTCCTATTATATTCAGCAGGGTTGACTTGCCCGAACCCGAAGGACCCATAATGGATACAAACTCGCCTTCGTCAACATCCAGACTGATGTCGTTTATAACGAAGTTTTTGTTGCCGCCTACCTGGTAATACTTTGAAATATGCTGGAGTGATAACATTTTTTATAATTTTGTTTAATGAATTATTGAGTTATTTATTGCAATTTCTTAAACTGATTTTGGTATTGACGTATCAATAACATACCAAAGTTATAAATACTTTATTTTCAGCTAATTATATTACAACTTAAAAACTAATACTGTACGCTTCTGTACAGCCTGCGTTCGGTTATGATACAGTTGGTTTTAAAGGTTAGTGGCAGGAGATTAGAGATTAGGTATCCCACATACAAATAGAGGTCAGGCTTTTCAGCCTAACCTCTAATCTCTAATCGTTGATCTCTAATTGATCTATTCGCTCCTCAAACTTTTCACCGGGTTTGAAAGCGCCGCTTTTACAGATTGATAGCTTACTGTTAAAAAAGCTATGAGCGCCGCCATGCCGCCCGCAAGCGCGAATATCCACCATTGTATGCTTACACGGAAGGCGAAATCTTGTAACCAAGTATGCATAGCGTACCAGGCCAATGGCGATGATATAACGATGGCTATAAGTACCAGTTTTATAAAATCGAAGGATATCAGGCCAACTATGCCGGCCACGCTGGCCCCTAAAACTTTGCGGATACCTATTTCTTTTACACGCTGGCGGGTCGAGAACACCGCCAGGCCGAATAAGCCCAGGCAGGATATAAAAATGGTAACAATGGTAAAGGCTGTTAATATCGAACCTGTACGCTGATCGCTTTTATATAACTCTTCAAATTCCTGGTCAAGAAAATGATATTCAAAGGGTTTGTTAGGATAAAAGTTTTTCCATTTGGTTTGTATAGCGGCAATGGTGTTGGCCATATTTTTTCCCGATGTTTTGATAAGCAGCTTACCAAACCACTCATACTCCGGAAATAGCGCTATAGGCGTTATTTCCTGGTGAAGCGACGTAAAATTAAAATCCTTCGCTACGGCTTTTATTTCGCCCATGCGCCCGTTCATCCCAATCTTTTTACCTACAGCTTCGGCAGGTTTCCAGCCCAGTGCTTTTACCGCTGTTTCGTTTAAAATAAAGCTGTAATGGCGCTTTTCGTAATTTTTATCTAACACCTGCTGTTCGTCTCCAAGGTCAAGGTCGTTTCCAGCAACCAATTTTATACCTAAGGTTTTTACAAAGTTCCTTTCGATGGGTATTGCGGTAACCGATAAACTAAAATCGGCGGGCTTACCGTCCGCGCTGTTAATAGAATACCCGCCGCGGACATTCACAGGCGAATCGTAACTGGCGGTAGAAGCCAAAATGCCGCTTTGCTGTTTCAGCTCATTCTTAAATGCTTCGATGTCATTAAACGATATTCCGCCTATATCAAGTACCATTACCTGGTCGCGGTTTATACCGGTGTTTAGATTTTGCATGTACCGTAACTGATTGCTTGCAATTAATGTACTGATGATAAAGAACACCGATACCACAAACTGAAACACTACCAACGACTTGCGCAGCATGTTGCCGCCCGATTGAGTGGACGAATTTCCTTTAAGCGTAACGATAGGTTTAAAAGCCGACAGATATAACGACGGGTAGGTACCGGCCATAAAGGTAACTACTACAAACAACACGACCAAAGCACCAATTAACCAGGAAGTATTCCATGTTTCGATGCTTAATTGCTGGCCGGTAAATACGCTAAACGCAGGCAGGCAAACCATAAGGAGCAGCATACCCACGGCTAACGAAAAAAGCGTGATTATACCGGCTTCAATGATAAACTGGGTAAACAGCTGCCCACGCACAGCGCCCATAACCTTGCGTACCCCGATTTCGCGACCTCGTTCCGCGGAGCGGGCGGTTACCAGGTTAAGGAAGTTTACGCAGGCTAACAACAGCAACACTACTGCCACAACGCCTAAAATGTAAATGTATTTGATGTCTCCGGGTACCTCTAAGCTGTAAAGCGCTTTAGATTTTAAGTGTATACTGGTAAGTGGTTCTAAAGTATAAGTAGTTGTAACGCCGGGCCTGTTTTGTTCCTTTAAGACATTCGCGATATATGCGTCCATCTTTTTTTCTAAAGCTTTGAGATCGGTACCTGGCTTTAATAGCAGATATGAGTAATTACTAGCAGCATTCCACTTTAAATTTTTTGTTCCCGGGTCAAGCGCCGAATTCGCTATCAGGTCGAACTTGATCTGCGAATAAGCAGGCACATCTTGTATAACACCGGTTACCATAAGGTTATTATTGTCATCAACCTTTAGTATTTTACCCATAGGATTTTCAGTGCCAAAATATTTTTTTGCTGTCGACTCGGTTATAATAACTGATGATGGGTCTGATAGTGCCTTAAGCGCACTGCCTTGCAGAAATTTGAACGTAAAGATCTTAAAGAACGATTCATCCGCCAAAAGCATATTTTTCTCAGCAAAAAGCTTATCGCCGTACTTCACCGTTACGGGTCTCTGTCCTGATAAATTAAACACCCGCACCCCATCCTCTATTTCAGAGAACTGCTGCTTGTAAACGGGCACAACCGCCGTTTGTGTAACAGCTAAGTATCGTGCCTCTTTATCATCCGGCGATTTATAGCTGTAAGCTACACGCGCTATCCTATCGGCATTAACGTTGAACCTATCGTACCTTAACTCGTTGATCAGATAGGTAGTTAATAACAGGAAACAACAGATACCCACTGCCAGCCCCGCCATGCTGATGAGCGATGTGGTTTTGTTTTGCAGCAGGTTACGCCATGCGGTTTTTAAATAATTCTTTATCATGATATGGAAATTCTAAAACTCTAAATTCTAAATACTGATTAAACCGGTTAACTCAATATTCGCTATAAACTATTCGCTGCGTAAGCTTTTTACCGGGTTTGCCAGAGCAGCTTTTAGCGCTTGCGACCCTATTGTAATAAGACCAATTATGACAGCGATCGTTGCAGTATATGCAAATATCGTCCAGTCGATGTCTTTACGATAGGCAAATTCCTGAAGCCATTTGTTCATTATCCACCATGCAATTGGGGATGCGATAATAACGGAAACAATTATCAGCTTTAAAAAATCAACGGATAATAAAGAAACAATTGTTTTTACGCTTGCGCCTAATACCTTGCGCACGCCAATTTCTTTGGTGCGCTGCTCGGCACTAAAGGCAGCTAAACCAAACAGCCCAAGGCACGATATCAGGATAGCCACAACAGTAAAATAGCCTACTATACCCGCCAATCTGGTATCGGCCTGATAATTTTTTTGAAAGTCGTCATCAAGAAAGGTATAATCAAACGGATCGTTAGGATCATATTTTTTCCAGCTGGCCTCAATGGTTTTTAACATGTTGCTCATGTTACCTGGCTTGGCATGTATCACCATATAATTATAGCCGCCGGTATTCAGGAAAAAGCCATAAGGCGTTACAGGCAGGTGCAGGTCTTCGTAATGAAAATCTTTAACCACGCCCACAATGGTAAACGCGGTTGTGTTCCCCTGAAAATTGTTCATCACCTTTCTATTAACCGCATCCTTAACATCTGTAAAGCCAAATTCTTTAGCGGCCTTTTCGTTAATAATGATGCTATTAGCAGTATCCGAACCAAACTCCGCTGAGAAAAGTCGCCCTGCAACCGGTTTGATATCCAGCGTTTGTAAAAAATTATTATCTACATAGTTTAAACGTGTGCGCCTTCCTTCGGCAGTGGTTTTTCCCTCGGGGTATAAAAGGTTATCACTTGGATTAAAAACACCCGGGTAGTACGCCGATGCACCGATAGATGCTACCTGGGTGTTTTGCTGTAAGTCGGCCTTAAGGGCGGTGTAAGCAGCTTTAGCGGCTGAAGTGCGTAAAGGCAACACTATTTGCTGATCTTTTGCAAAGCCAAGGTCCGCACTGCGCATGTAACTCATTTGCCTTGCAATAACAACCGATGCCACAATAAGCACCACCGAAATAATAAACTGGAAAACAACCAGTCCTTTTCGCACAGCCACAACGGCAAGAGAGTTGGTTAGCTTGCCTTTTAACACCTTTACCGGGTTAAACGACGACAGGTAAAATGCCGGGTAACTTCCCGCAAGCACGCCTGTAATAAGCGCCATCAATAGAAATTCCAGAAACAATGTGCTGTCTTTACTAAAAGATAATGTAATGTGCTTATCAGCTAAATTATTGAAGAAAGGCAGCAATATTAAGGTAATAGCAATGGCAAATATAAACGCTATCAAGGTCATTAAAACCGATTCGCCCAGGAACTGACGGATCAGCGTAGATTTTTCGGCACCCAAAACCTTCCGTACCCCCACCTCTGATGATCGTTTGGATGAGCGGGCGGTAGAAAGGTTCATGAAGTTGATACAAGCGATGATAAGCGTGAACACGGCTATTGAAAACAGCACGTACAAATAGGTTTTGCTTGCAGGCGGAGTTACATTACTTTCAACCTCGCTGCTCAAATGTATATCATGCAGCGAGATTAGGGATTGTACCTTTTGAAAGCCCATAGCCTTTAGATCTTTGCCCGCGTACTTATCAATAAAGGCTGGCAGTTTGGCCTCAAGGCTGGCAGCATCCGTGCCAGGCCTTAGCAACAGGTATGTATAAAACATATTGTTACTGGCAAAATCATTCCCATTCCGTTTTATAAATCCTTCCATAGCACCACCATTTATCGACAGGAAGAAATTGGCGTTTATGTGCGATGGAACCTTACCCTCGTCGAACACACCGGTTATGGTATAATCCTGTTCGCCGTTAGTGTTGCTGTTAACATGGATAACTTTGCCAAGCGCGGGTTGATCAGCGAAAAGCTTCCGGGCAAGTGTTTTTGAGAGCACAATAGTACGTGGGTTGGTCAAGGCGTTAGCAGGGCTGCCCTCAATAAAGTTATAAGTGAATATTTTGAAAAACGACTGATCGGCAAGGAAACCATTTTGTTCGAGCAAAGATTTACGCTCACCGCTTGCAGGGTTATACTGCAAAATGGTTTTGTCGTCAATAAAAAGCTTTAGCAAGCGCGCAGATTCCAGTACTTCGGGGTACTCCTGCTTTAAAGCGCCCGCCATTGGCGCTGGCGTATTTGGCATTTTCATTCGCTTGTTGCCATTTTGCACAAAAGCGGTTACCACCTGGTAAATATTGGGCCCATTTGTATGTTGGGTATCGTAACTGGTTTCGTATTTAAGATACAGTGCTATCAGCATACAACATGCCAGCCCTACCGATAAACCAAATATGTTGATGAACGAGAAGAACTTGTTCTTCATCATGTTACGCCACCCTATTTTAAAATAATTTTTGATCATGATTGATAAACTTAATTTCTAATCTTAAACTTTACGCCTTAATTTTTGACAACAGTTAAATAAAGCAGGTTACATCTCGCCGCGCCGATGCTCTCTTCTCTGATTAACCAATCCCTATTACTCGCTCCTCAAACTTTTCACCGGGTTGGCTATCGCAGCTTTGATGGATTGAAAACTAATGGTTGCCAAAGCGATAAATACCGATACCAACGCAACAAATACAAACGTTCCCCAGGTTACATTGATACGATAGGCAAAATCCTGCAACCAGCGGTTCATTACGTACCATGCCAGCGGCCAGGCTATCAGGTTTGATATTAGTACGAGTTTTATAAAATGACCCGACAGCAACATCACAATGTTTTGCACCGATGCGCCTAAAACTTTGCGTACGCCTATCTCTTTAATCCGTTTTTCGGCAGAGAATGATGCAAGCCCGAACAAGCCAAGGCACGATATCAGGATGGCCAAACCGGCAAGTATGCCCACTATTTTGCTCACCTGGTCGTCTGCACGGTAAACCTCTGCAAAGTGGTCGTCTAAAAATTGGTATTCAAACGGATAACCCGGTATCAGGCTCTCCCAGGTAGATTTGATATACGCTATAGCCTCTTTTGATTTCCCCGGCTTTATTTTTACCGAAACCGTGCTGAAGCCCCATTCATCCTGATTTACAATAAACAGGTTTTCAACCTTATAGTGCATCGAGTTAAAGTTGAAATTTTTAGCTATACCGGTTATAACCCCAAGCGAATCGTAACCGAACCGCTGACCGATCAACGATTCTTCTGTAGCCTTTGGATGATCTTTCAAAAGCTCTTTGGCCATCGCCTCGTTTATGATATACTCGCGGCCGTTTGCTGACTTTTCGGGAGAGAAATTCTTCCCTAACGCCATTTTAATATTGTACACCTTCAGGTAATCATCATCAACTACAAGCTGTGTAGCAGCCATTTCCCGCGCAGGCGAATTGTTATACTTAAAAGTAACGCCCGATTGGTCTAAGTGGCTGCCCAACTGATCCTGAGATGCGGTAACGCCCGTAACCAAGGTATTGCTTAACAGCGCCTGTTTAAAGACCTGGTACTTTTGCCCCGAGATCCTGTCGAGCGGAATGGTAACCACCTGCTCGCGGGTAAAACCAGGATCTTTTTGCTGCATAAACCTTAACTGTTTTACCACGAAAGCGGTAGCGATCATCAAAAATACGGCGCTTGTAAACTGGCCGATAACCAGCACATTGCGCAGCGTGCCTTTATTTTTGCCGGTATTTACTGATCCCTTTAAAACCTTTACAGGTTGAAAAGACGACAGGAACAATGCCGGGTAAATGCCCGAGATAATACCAACCATTATAGTGCTCAGCAAAATAACCAGCAGGAACGAAGGTTTGCTGAATACCGGCAGCGTTATATCCCGCAGGCTCAGGTGATTTACATACGGCAGAGCCAGTTCTACCAAAATAATGGCCAGCACCAATGCCAGTAACGAAAGCAATATGGTTTCGCTTAAAAATTGCAGGGCCAGCTGCAGCCGGTGCGCGCCAATTGATTTGCGGATACCTACTTCTTTAGCCCTATCTGCCGAACGGGCGGTAGATAAGTTCATGAAGTTGATACACGCTATAATGAGCACAATGAAAGCTATAATAGCAAACAGGTTGGTTGATTTTTGGTCGAATTTTTGGAAGTTCAGGTAATCCAGGCCTATATCCGCAGCTTTAGAATGTACATCTTTCAACGGCAGGTAAAACAACTCGTAATATTTCCAGCCCTCGCCGTTCATGTGTTTTTTTAAGAAGGCAGGCATTTTTGCTTCAAAGGCCCTCAGATCAGTGCCGGGTGTAACTTTAAGATAGGTGTTTAGCCAGTTGCCGCCCCACCTGTCCATCCATTTTTGTTGAATGCCTGGTAACGAATACAAAGCATCAAATTGCAGCTGCGAGTTTTTGGGGCAGTTTTCCATAACGGCAGTTACCGTAAACTTTACCGTATCGCCACCATAATGATTTATAACTTTACCTATCGGGTCTTCCTTACCGAATAACTTTTCGGCGGTTTCCTGTGTAAGGGCTATGCTGTTGGGTTTTTCGATAGCATCTTTTGCGTTACCCTTTATAACCTTAAAATTGAAGATATCCAGAAAGGCCGAGTCGACCGCGAAAACCTGTGGCAAAAACACCCTCGTTTCGCCATTGGTCATCTGGTACTTGCGGTCCCATTTTACGCGAGTGTAGCTTTTTACTTCAGGGAATTCCGCTTTAAGCGCGGGCGCCATCGGAAACATGGATAAGCCTACCTTTTGCGATGCCGCCATCCCCGGGAACTTCTGCACCTCGTTTAACCTGATGATGTTATCGCCATGAAAGTTGTCGAAACTTCTCTCGTACGATACAAACAACAGGATAACTATGCACGCGGCCATTCCAATGGCAAGGCCAACAGTGTTAATAGTTGATGAAACCTTGTTTTTCCAAAGGTTGCGCCAGGCGATCTTAAAATAATTTTTTATCATGATGGTTTAAATTCCAAACGCTAAATGCTAATTATTCACCTCTCTGTACTCACCATTCCACCTTACTCGCTTTTCAAACTTTTTACGGGGTTTACCAGGGCGGCCTTTATAGCCTTGTACCCTACTGTTACCCATGCAATAATGATGGATAAGGCAATAGCCATGGCAAATATGCCCGCACCCGGATGTATTCGATACGTAAAGCCTTGCAGCCATTGCTGCATAAAATACCATGCAACGGGCGCCGAAATAACGAATGATATTAAAATGAGTATGGTAAACTCCCTGGAGAACAGGTATACGATATTTGCTACCGATGCACCCAACGTTTTACGGATGCCTACCTCTTTGGTGCGTTGTACCGCCATAAACGATACCATGCCATACAAGCCCAGGCAGGATATGAAAATGGCTATCCCCGCAAAAATCTTGTAGAGCTGTGACAGCTGACTTTCCTTTCTGTAAAAATTCTCTATTTTCTGATCAAGAAATTTGTGTTCATAGATATTTTCGGGGAATGTTTTTGTCCACAGTTTTTCTATGATGGCGAGTGTGGGCTGCATATTCGTTGGCGAAAGCTTAATGTTTGCTATGCCGTACTGGCCTGTCCAGGCCCCCATAACTACCGGTGGTATCTGTTCCCGTAATGATGTTACGTTGAAATCTTTTACCACGCCAACAATTTTTTGGGTTAAATTTTTATCCCCCCAAATGTTTATGGTTTTGCCAATGGCATCCTTAGGGTTGGTTACGCCAAGGTTCTTTAGAAGAGTCTCGTTAACTACATAGGCGTTTACCGTATCGCTTTGGCTGTACGGGCCGCCGGCAACAAACTTAAGGTTGTACAGTTTAAAATAATCGGCATCGGCCCATTTTAAGTTTACCCTAAATTCGGTTTCTGTGGCGGCATTGTCGTATGTAATAGGTGTGCCCCAATTGGTGTTATCAGACGGGCTGGTAAAGCTATAGCTAAAGCTTTTAACATTTGGTTGTTGTAGTATCTCGTTCCGCAAGGCGGCCATTCTCAGGCGGCTAATGCTGTCGCCGGGCAGGCTTACTGTTACTACCGCGTCTTTATCGAAACCCAAGGGCGAGTTTTTAAAATGGTTTAACTGGCTAATGATGACTAAAGTACCTATTACAAGCACTTGTGCTATGCCAAACTGCACTACCACAAGCGCGCGCCTAAGGGTAATGCCATTGCTCCTTACACCGGTTATTTTGTTTTTTAAGGCGGCTATGGGGTTAAAGCCCGATAGTACCATTGATGGATAAACCCCGGAAAGTAACGTAACCGCAATAAGTACCGCCACTAAAAATGAAATGATAACCGGGTCGTTAACAAAACCGGCGCTTAATCCTATCTCGAGCAGGCCGTTCAAGGCAGGCAAAGCAGCTTCGCTTAACGCTATGGCAAGCAACACAGAAAACAAGGTAATGATGAAAGTTTCGCTTAAAAATTGTAATATGAGCTGTCTGCGCTTGCTTCCCAAGACTTTCCTTATACCTACTTCTTTCGATCGGTTAACGGCCTGTGCTGTGGCCAGGTTAATAAAGTTAACGCAGGCTATCACCAGTAAAAACACCCCGATAAGGCTTAATGTCCTGATCATATCCTTGCTAAATACCTGGCCGTTGAATAGCCCTGTACGGGTATCAAAATGCATCTCGGTTAAAGGCTGTAATAAAAACGCTTCGCGTTTTGCTTCGTCAGGGCGGTGTTTTTTTATAAACGGTACCAGTTGTTTGTTAAACTGCGCTTCGCTAACGTTAGCGGGCAGCACAACAAAACAATTATGCGATCCAAAATTACTGCCCCAATCCTCCAGGTTGTTCTTATAGTCGGTTTGTTTAATGGTTGCGTACGATATAGCTATATTAACAGGCAAATCGGTATTTACAGGCAAGTCCTGCAGTATCCCCGTAACTTTAAGGTCTATCTTATTTTCATAAGTGATGGTTTTACCCATCGCGTTTTCCCAATTACCAAAAAATTTCCTGGCCATGCGTTGGGTAAGGACGACAGTGTTGGGCTCGGTTAACGCTGTTTTTTTGTTTCCGGTAACCCAGGTAAAATCAAACACGTTAAAAAATTCGGCGTCGGTAATATAAAGATCGTCCTCTTTAAACCTTTTTATCTGTCCGGCGGCATCTTTAACACTTAGTTGCTTGCCGTCATCATTAATAACCGATGTCACCAGCGGCAATTGTGGAAAATCGATCCGGAGGTCCTTTTCTATGGGGAAAGGCAAACCAGACCTAAACTTAACACCTTCGGACGATGTGCGCTTATTCAACACCCGGTAAATACGGTCCTTTTTAGTGTGATAGGTATCAAAGCCGGTTTCAAAATGTATCACTAAAAATATAAGCAAACAGGCAGCTATGCCAATGGCCAGGCCTGTAATGTTTATAATAGTATAGCTTTTGTTACGAAGCAAACTGCGCCAGGCGGTCTTAAAATAATTTTTGATCATAATTGTTGAAATTCGAAATCGTATACGCTAAATCCTAAATTCTAAACGCTAAATCCTAAACCCTAATTCAGGCTATCACTTCTACTGCTAACTACTCACCACTCACCATTATTCGCTTCGTAAGCTCTTAACCGGGTTTACCATAGCTGCCCTTAATGCTTTGTAACCAACAGTTAACCATGCTATAGCTATTGACGAAACAATAGCCAGCACAAATACGCCGGCCGTAAGCGGTATGCGGTAAGCAAAGTTTTGTAACCAGCCCGACATGATATACCATGCCAATGGCATAGCTATTAAGAATGCTACAGAAATTAGTATCATAAATTCTTTGGAGAACAGCAACACGATATTGAATACCGAAGCCCCTAATACTTTGCGTACACCTACTTCTTTGGTGCGTTGTACTGCCATAAAGGATACCAGGCCATATAAGCCAAGGCATGAAATAAATATGGCTATAGCCGCAAATATTTTGTAAACCAAAGCCAGTTGGTTTTCCTGCCTGTAAAACTGCGCTATATTCTCATCAAGGAAATAACCATTATAGGCATATTCAGGGTAAGTTTTTTCCCAAAGCTGCTGTATGTCCTTAACAGTTTTGCTTAAGTTTTTTGTCTGGATCTTGACCGCCACCTGCGACCAATTTGATTTTGCAGAGGTGATAAAAGTTGGTTTAACAGCGTCGCGTAACGAGTTGGTTTTAAAATCTTTCACAACGCCGGTTATAGGCATCCAGCGGCCGCTGCCTATTTTTATGGTTTTACCTATTGCCTCTTCTGCATTACGGATGCCTAATTTGTGCACCAGCGTTTCGTTAACTACTGCCTGGCGGGCCGTGTCGCTTTCGTCATAGCCTTTACCCGCAGCAAACTTCAGTCCGAACGTTTTGAAATAATCCGCATCGGCGAATTTTAAAAAAACGGTAAACGATACATCTTTTGGAGAGCCGTCAAAGTAAAAATTTGATCCCCAGTTATTTTCGGATGATGGCGCATCCGAGGCGAAACTCGTAGCCTTTACATTGGGGTTTTGCAGTATTTGCTGTTTAAATGAATTTACTTTGCTTAGGCTAACGCTATCGGTATAGCCTGGGATAACCAATACGGCGTTTTTATTAAAGCCAAGGTCGGCTTCGTTTACAAAGTTCATTTGGTTTACCGCTACAATGGTCCCGATGATAAGTAACTGGGCAATGGCAAACTGGGCTACCACCAGGGCGCGGCGTAAGGGTATGCCGCCAATTGATGCAGCGGTTATTTTATTTTTTAATGCAGCCACGGGTTTAAAGCCCGAGATTACCAACGCCGGATAAATACCCGATAGCACTATTACTGCCAGCATGGTACATACCAAAAATATAGCCGTATCTGTATTTATCAGACCAATATCATCAGGTACGCTTGAGATATTTTTAAGATAGGGTAAAGCTATTTTTGCTATAACCACTGCCAATATCACCGAAAATGCAATAACCAGCGTAGTTTCGCCAATTACCTGCGCCACCAGTTGTTTGCGCGTGCTACCCAAGACCTTACGGATGCCAACCTCTTTTGAGCGCCCAACCGATTGCGCTGTTGAAAGGTTGATGAAGTTGATAGACGCCATTAGGATGATCAAAATAGCGATAAAGGTTAGCGTACTGATGGTTGCCTTACTGGTAGAATGGTCGCCAAGTGTATTGCCTATCAGCGTATCAAAGTGCATTTCGGCAAGTGGCTGCGCCAGATGCGTACGCGCAGCACGTTTATCAGTCAGGTTCTTTTTGGTGAAGCCCACCAGCTGCGCCTCGAATTTTTGGCGGCTTAGGTTTCGGGGTAGTTGTAAAAATATCTGGTGATTACTGCTGATAGATCCCCAGTCGTTATTGTAGCTGTATGTTTTACCGCTTTGTTTCCAGGTGATGTACGATACCATTATTTTTAAGGGTATATCGCTGTTACTTGGCGCATCTTCAACTATACCGGCAACCCGTAAGGTTAAGGTGTTATCCATTTTAATGGTTTTACCCATTGCCGTATTCCAATCGCCGAAATATTTTGTGGCAATAGCTTTGGTAATAACAACCATATTGGGCTGCGAAAGCACTTCTTTAGAACCGTTGAGCCACCTGGTTTGAAAAATATCGAAGAACTGCGGTTCCATAAAGAAAACCCCGATAGGCTCAATAAACTTCTTATCGTCCGTGCCGGATACGGTCATCTGGCTCCCGTAGCTTGATGTTAAAGCGGCAAATTTTACCTGCGGAAAATCAATCCTTAAGGCATCAAGCGCCGGCACAGATACGCCCGGGTTATAGTTTATGCCATCTTCAGCCGTTTGTTTGGTAACCAGGTGGTAGATGTCATCAAAGTTTTTATTGAATTTATTAAAGCTAAGTTCAAATTTGAGGATAACAAATATGAGCAGACAGGCGCCAATGCCTACGCTTAAGCCCGAAATGTTGATTATAGAGTGCGCCTTATGACGGACGATATTCCTCCAGGCAATTTTGAAGTAATTTTTTAACATAATTATGGCAATATGTTTTATAACAGTTAAAACATATACCAAATTAGTAAGTATCTAATAACCAGATTATTATAAAGATATACAAGCGTACTATATGTACGTAAGCGTAACAGTACCTGTTCGGTTATGATACAGTCTGACAAGTTAAAAGTCGAAAGTCTTAGTCCAAAGTATAAATAGCGACTTTAGACTAAGGCTTTCGACTATAGACTTTTTAAAACCCAAAATGCCTGATATAAGTATCCAGGTCCTTATCCCCCCTGCCCGACAGGCATATTACCACGGTATCGTTTTTTTGGAAGGTCATTTTTTCGAGATAAGCAAGCGCGTGCGCAGTTTCAATAGCCGGAATAATGCCCTCCATTTGCGAGCATAACAGGCCGGCATTCAGGGCTTCGTCATCGGTGATGCTTACATATTTGGCGCGGTTTATTTTGTACAGGTGCGCGTGCTGGGGGCCTATGCCCGGGTAATCCAGCCCGGCAGATATCGAATAAGGTTCTTCTACCTGCCCGTCGGCCGTTTGCATCAATATGGTGCGGCTGCCGTGTAATACGCCTTCTTTTCCCAAAAATGTGGTTGCAGCCGAGTGTCCGCTGTTAACCCCTTTGCCTGCTGCCTCAACCGCCACCAGTTTTACATCTTCGTCGTCTAAAAAATGATAGAACATGCCCATGGCATTACTGCCGCCGCCCACACAAGCCAGGGCGTATTGAGGCAATTCGCTGCCGGTTTGATCCAATAGCTGTTTTTTTGTTTCGGCAGAAATTACCGACTGGAACCTTGCCACCATATCAGGGTATGGATACGGCCCTACTACCGAACCGATAATGTAGTGGGTATCAACCGGGTTCCCTATCCAATCGCGCAGGGCCTCGTTGGTGGCATCCTTCAACGTTTTGCTACCCGACGTTGCAGGTACTACCCTGGCGCCCAGCATTTTCATACGTGCCACATTCGGGGCCTGGCGCTCCATGTCAATCTCGCCCATGTAAACAATGCATTCAATACCTTTCAGGGCGCAAACCGTAGCCGTTGCTACCCCGTGCTGACCGGCGCCTGTTTCGGCGATGATGCGCTTTTTGCCCAAACGCTGTGCAAGCAATATCTGCCCTATGGCATTGTTTATTTTGTGCGAACCGGTGTGGTTCAGGTCTTCGCGCTTAAAAAAAACGTTGGCCCCATATTTCTCAGAATATCTTTTAGCATGATACAACGGGGATGGCCTGCCCACATAGTCTTTTAACAACTGGTCAAACTCTGCGATAAAGCCGGGGTCGCTTATTATTTTGATGTATTCCTGCCTTAACTCTTCAACATTAGGATACAGCATTTCGGGGATATATGCACCGCCAAAATCCCCGTAATAGCCTTGTTCGTTAACTCCGTACTTCATTGTTGTTAAATGTATTTATCGTAGTAAATGCTTGTGTTAGTTTATTTATATCTTTTAATGCTGGCGATACCTCGAATTTGCTGTTCAGGTCTACCCCATAAAATGCGGGGTGTTTTATCTGCTTTACTTCTTCCAGGTTGTCTAAACTTAATCCTCCCGATAAAAGGAAAGGCACATCCAGTGTATATTTATCGAGAATAGTCCAGTCAAACGTTTCCCCCGAACCGCCATACGCAACCGTTTTGGTATCGAACAGGAAATAATTCACATTGTTCTGATATGCCCTTAATTGTGTAAAGTCAAAATTTTCGTCTACACCAAATGCTTTTATCACCTCTACCTCGTGTTTAAACATCCCGCAAAATTCCGGGCTTTCACTGCCGTGGAGCTGTATAGCGTCGAACTTATACTTATATATCAATTTACTGATGCTGTCTGCATCCTCATTTACAAAGACGCCAACTTTAGCAATATCTGTAGAAATATTTACCAGTTCATCATCCTCCATTGCGCCAATAAAACGCGCCGACCTATCATAGCAAATAAAGCCCATATAATCAGGCCTTATACCGGCAACAGCCTTAATGTTATCACTATCCCTTAATCCGCAAACTTTAATTTTCATTTTAATTAGCTATTAACGCTTTAAAGCTGCCCAGTGCTTTTTTGCTTATCAGCGATTCTTCGGCTTCGTAAAAGCAATCGGCAAAGCTTTTTTGCGGATGAATGGTTTTAATTGCCATAGCGGCGTTGCTTAAAACCACGCTGGCGTGGGCAATCGTAGCGTCATCATTCAATACCTTCATAAATATATCCGCTGAATCGCTTACCGTATGCCCGCCGGTTATTTCATCTTCGTTTAGTTTGCCAAAACCAAGGCTTTCAATGCTATTTATTTTCTCGCCTTCGGCCGAAAATGTTTTGAAATCGCAGGTGAGCGATATTTCATCATAACCGTCCAGCGCGTTCAGTATGGTATATTTTACCTCTGACTTTTGATACAGGTAAGCATATACCCTTGCCAGTTCAAGGTTAAACACCCCCACCATTTGGTTTTGCGGCTTAGCAGGGTTTACCAACGGGCCAAGCATATTAAAAAATGTTTTTACGCCAAGCTCGCGGCGTATTGGCGCCACGGTTTTCATGGCCGGATGAAACATGGGCGCGTGCAGAAAGCAGATATTAGCCTTATCGATGCTGCGTTTCAATGCATCGGTGTTGTTGGTGAACACGTAACCCAGGTGCTCCATTACGTTTGACGATCCGCAGCCCGAAGAAACGCCATAATTGCCGTGCTTGGCAACCTTATATCCTGCACCGGCTACCACAAATGATGCAAGTGTTGATATATTAAAAGTATCCTTACCATCACCACCGGTGCCGCAAAGGTCTATCAGTTCGCCGGTTTGCAGGTCAACCGGCAGGCAAAGTTCCAGCATTGCATCGCGGAAACCCTCCAGCTCGTTAACCGTAATGCTGCGCATGCAATACGCCGTCATAAAAGCGGCCATTTGCGAGTTATTGTATTTACCCAGCGCTATATTCATCAAAATTTCTTTCGACTGTTCGCGGGTAAATGTCTTATGTTCAAAAAGGTGGTTAAGTATCTGTTTCATAATAGGCCATAAAAAAAGGGTCGCCGTATTGGCAACCCTTCTGTATATTTATCAAAAACAAAAAATGAGGCTGCCTTACGAATTCTCGTTAAGCCACCACCAATTGTTGTTTAATATCTGCACTTTCATATTGTTAAGGCAAATATGGAAATTGTTTTCGCCAAAAGCAAGCATAATAATATTTTTACGCAGCAATTAGTGAATATTGAATTATCGGTTACAATCCAAAATATCAGGCTGTTCATAAATCAATAAGCCAGTCTAATCACTAAATAACCATGGCTATACGCAAACAACATATCAACCCCGAGAACGATCTTGGCTTCGGACCTCAGCCGGTGATCAAAAACCAGCCGCTTATTAATAAAGATGGTTCCGTAAATGTAAAGCGCAGGGGCTTATCGAGGTTTAATACTGCGGATACCTATCACACGCTCATTAAGATGAGCTGGGCAAGGTTTTGGGTAGTGGTACTCAGCGGATATTTGATCGCTAACCTGTTTTTTGCATCTATTTATGTATTGATAGGGATGGATAGCCTGGATGGCGCATCAGCGCATAACCAGATGAGCCATATGCTTGACGCATTCTTTTTTTCGGCGCAAACCATATCTACGGTGGGTTATGGGCATATCAGCCCGCGCGGCGTGATAGCCAACAGCGTGGCCGCCTTCGAGTCGATGATTGGTTTGCTGGCCTTTGCGCTGGCTACCGGCTTGCTTTACGGGCGTTTTTCAAAACCATCAGCAAAAATAGTTTACAGCGAAAATATGGTGGTTGCCCCATACGGCGACAATGGCCGGGGATTGATGTTCAGGTTGGCCAATATCCGTAAAAACGTGCTGATAGATCTGGATATACAGGTCATTTTCTCGTATAACGAAGTTGTTGACGGCAAACCCATACGCCGTTTTTTCCCTTTAGAACTTGAGCGTAAATATGTGAGCCTGCTTACCCTCAACTGGACCATTGTGCATCCGCTTGATGCCAACAGCCCGCTGATTGATATGATATATGAGGATCTGGAAACTTACCAGGCGAGCTTTTCGGTATTGCTGAAAGCGTTTGATGATACTTTTTCGCAAACGGTGCATTCGCGTACATCCTACATAGCGCAGGATATGGTTTGGAACGCCAAATTTGTGCCTATGTTTACCCGCGATGAAGATGGCAGGATAGAACTGGATATGGGTAAAATAAGTGAATTTGATATGGTTGAATAACATTGTCATTTCGAACGAGCATCGCGAAGAGAATTTTTACAGGCGATAAAAATTGCAATTAAAGCTGGGCGTAGAAGATTTCCGTCGCTCCACCGCGCTAAGCCGACCTCGTGCTCCCTCGAAATGACAGTTGGCTATTTTAACAACGCGTTCTTCTCCCTCGCGAAAATTTTGAACACCTGCTTATCTAAAAAGGCAGGCCAAAATTTGCTCAGGAAAACGGTTAGCTTGCCTTGTAAGGTCATGATCAAAGTACGGTCGCGATTCTCTACACCGTCGGCTATTATTCGGGCGACCTCTTCAGCGGTCATCATTTTAGCTTCTTCTAATGTGCTTTCGCCCTGTTGTACACCATTTTTATCAAGGGCAGTGTTGCGGATATTTGACGAGGTAAAGCCGGGGCATGCCAGCATAATATGTACGCCCGTCCTCAAATTTTCAACTCTCAAGGCATCCATGAAACCATTTAAAGCAAATTTTGAAGCCGAGTAACCCGAGCGTCCGGGTAAGCCTTTATAGCCGGCTATCGACGATACGCCTACAATGCTGCCTTTAGTTGCCGTAATAGCCGGCAGGGCGTATTTGGTGCAATACACGGCACCCCAAAAATTAACGTCCATTACGGTTTTTAAAACGGCCAGGTCTACATCGTTAAATAGCGCTCGCATGGATATGCCCGCGTTGTTAACCAGCACATCTATTTTTCCAAAAGTAAATTGAGCCTGTTTAATAAGTGCAGCGCACTCCTCCTCCACAGTTACATCGCATTGTACGGCAATGGCCTTAATGGCATAATCTGTTTGCAGCGTTTGGGCTATATGGCAAAGGGTAACATACTGGCGGGAAGCTAATACCAGATTGGCGCCGCGCCGGGCAAACTCTATGGCAAGGGCTTTGCCTATACCCGAAGACGCGCCTGTGATGATTACAACCTTATCTTTCAATTTCATATTTCGGTGCGAACATCTGCGGGATAGCCGGAATTTTTATTTCGGGCATGTGGAGCAAATATTTGGCAGCGAATATAATCATAGCACCATAAAAATGCCTGATATAGCTCCAGGTAAATTTAGAGCGTAACCTGGTATTAAAGCTGAGTATGTAGGTTTTGGGGAAATAATAATTTTTGTACCCCGCCAGGCGGATACGGAATGAAAGATCGATATCATGACCAAACTTTACAAACCGCTCGTCAAAGTCGCCAACATGGTTCACTACCGACCGGCGCAACAACATAAATGCACCATTTATCACGTCAACTTCCGTAGTTGCAAACTCCTCATCTTCTACCCAATCATCATCGTTTTTATACAAGCGCGATTTTGGGAAGTGTTTGGCCAGGCCAGTTAATTTCAGCAAACCACCCCAGGCACGCGAAAACCCGGTTCTGGATTCGGAAATAAATTTGCCGCGCGGACTTAACATACGCACACCTACACCACCCGCATCGTTATGGGCGTCCATAAACTTAAGCACGTGCTCTACGGTTTTTTTGCCGCTAATAGTATCCGCATTGACCAGTAAAACATACTCGCCCTTGGCTTCTTCAATCCCCTGGTTACGGGCTTTTGCCACGCCGGCATGATGCTGATTAACAATTAATTTGGCGTGGGGAAACTCATTACCAAGCATCGCCACCGACTTGTCTGCAGATGCATCGTCAACCACAATCAGCTCATAATCAATATCACGGCAAGCTCTATTTAAAGTAAATAATGCTTGCCTTAATTTGTTGCACATATTGTGATTAACAACTATAACAGAAAGTTTCATAAGCTATCAGGATAATGAATTCTCGTACGGTACACGGGTTACGATAGATCGTCCTAACGTAATCTCGTCCACGTACTCTAATTCACCTCCAAAAGCTATGCCACGGGCAATAGTTGAGATATTTATTTCAAAAAGCTTTAAGCGTTTATGCAGGTAGAAAATGGTGGTATCGCCTTCCATGGTTGCGCTAAGGGCAAAAATAACTTCTTTCACTTCGCCGCCCTTTAGCCGCTCTACCAGGGTATCCACCTCCAGGTCGGCGGGGCCAATGCCATCCATAGGCGATATTAAGCCGCCCAAAACATGGTAAACACCATTATACTGGCTGGTATTTTCAATAGCCATTACATCGCGGGTGTCTTCTACCACGCATATCAGGCTATGGTCGCGTTTGTATGACGAACATATCTCGCATACCTGCTGGTCGGATATGTTATGACAGGTTTGGCAAAACTGTATCTCGTTGCGTAATTTACTGATGGCGGTGCTGAATTTTTGCACTTCTTCCTTATCGCGGTTAAGCAAATGCAATACTAACCGCAATGCGGTTTTTTGACCGACGCCCGGCAGCTTCGCAAATTCGGCAACAGCATCCTCCAGCAATTTAGATGAAAAATTCATTAGGCGAATTTACGGATTTTTGTAGGAATTTGTTATGCTGAACCGTAGTGAAGCATTTGATTGAACAACTTAGGCATTTGTATGTACCCTGCTGTCCGTGGGAGGTTCCGTCGTTAATATCTATTCGCTTCGCAGGCTTTTCACCGGATTAACTAATGCCGCTTTAATGGCTTGCCAACTTACGGCAACCAGGCATAAAGCAATACTTAAAAACAGCGTTGCCGCAAATACCCAGATAGTGACATTGGTATGGTAAGTATATGTGTTTAGCCAGCGGTTTACATTATACCAGCTTATTGCCGCTCCAATTACAAAAGATATCAATACCAATTTAATAAACTCCTGCGAGAGTTTTAGCCAAAGCCCGGCAGTTCCTGCACCCAGTATTTTCCGGATGCTTATTTCTTTCCCCCGCCGTTCGGCCGAGAACGATGCCAGGCCAAACAGGCCGAGACCCGATATAATGATGGCCAGACAGGTAAAGATTACCGCCATTGCCCCCAACTGCTGCTCGGTTTTAAATTTCTGATTAAAGCTTTCGTCTGTAAATGTATAATCGAACGGGTAAGTTGGGTTGTATTTTTTATAGATATCCTGCAAAAGTTGTATGTTTTTTGAAACGGAGTTGGATGGGTTTAACCGCATGCCGATATTCCCGACCCAGCCTTTGGTAAACCCTATTATAGTGGGCCGTACAGCATCGTACGGCGAGCCCCAAACAAAGTTTTTTGCTACGCCGATAATTGTACGCCCGGCATTCATCCACGTAATTTTTTGCCCCACGGGGTCTTTCAGTTTCATTAGTTTTACCGCGGCCTCATTTAAGATAACCGCTGTTGAATCGGAAAGCCTGTCAGTAGCAAAATCGCGGCCTTCAATAATCTTTATCTGGTAAGTGTTCAACATATGATAGGTAACAGCTATGCAATCTATCGGCGTCTTTTCCTCCCCCGGTAGCTGGCCCGGCCATCTGTTTTGCCATGTGGCGCTGGTTATTTTGGTAATAGGCTCTGATATGCTGGCAGCGTCGGTAATGGCGCCTGCACTGAGAGCCTCCTGCCTGAAACTATCAAACTTATCGAACATAGCGCCATCTGCAGGCAATTCAATAAGGCCGTTGCGGTTATAACCAATGGGTAGCTCTTTTATATAGTTGATTTGCCTGTGAACAAAAAAACTGAATACCACCAGGCATATGGCAAATGTAAATTGTATAATAACCAACACCTGGCGCGGCCTTACGGTTGTTTCTGTACTAAAAAACCGGCCTTTTAATACCCTAACCGGGTTAAAAGATGAAAGAAAGAGCGCCGGATAGCTACCAGCAAACAGGCCGGTAACCGCCGTCGCCGTTAGTGCTGTTAACCATACCCATACATTGCCATACGGGATATTTAACATGATACCGGTTAAATCAGCAAACACAGGGGTTAAAACCAATATCAATATTAATGATAGGATAAACGCTGCAAATGCCAGTAACAGGGATTCGCCCATAAACTGTTTGATAAGCGCTGTACGCCTGGCGCCTATTGCCTTACGAATCCCTACCTCCCTGGCCCGCTTTTCGGACCGGGCGGTAGATAAGTTCATGAAATTTATACAGGCGATAACCAGTATACCTATGGCCAGAAACAGGAACAAACGTAAATAGCTGATACGACCGCCCACGTTAACACCATTTTTAAAATCGCCGTGTAAATGCAATTGGGTAAATGGGTACATAAATAGCTTAACCTCTTTATCGGGCGGGAAATACCTGCCGATAAGGTCTTTTATCTTTATGTTAACAGCTGCAGCTGATGCATTAGGTTTTAGAAGAACATAAGTGGCGTATCCATAATTATCCCAATTTTCGCCTTTTAACCATGGCTGCTGCGACAGGAACGCATCCCATGAAATAATAGCCTTAAAAGTGAAGCTCGAATTTCCTGGGTTATCTTTGATTATCGCGCTAACCTTCATCGGAAACTGGTTATTGTATTTTACAGTCTGGCCCAGCGGGTTCGTGTTTCCAAATATTGCTTTAGCGGCCGACTCGGTAAGTATCACAGACGAAACATCAGACAAGGCGCTGCGTTTGTTCCCTTGCATAAAGTCAAAGCTGAACATATTCAGTATACCCGCATCCATAGCCACCGCATTAAATTTTAACCCTTTACTATTGTAGGCTATCAAAACGTTTTTGGGCTCGTTTATGCGGCCTGCGTTTGCTATCTCGGGAATGTCTTTCTTTAATGCACCGGCAAGTAATTGTGGTGTGAACCACTTGGTGCGTATCTCGCCGTTAGTTGGCTGGTTTTTAAAAACCTGGTACAGCCTATCGCCGTTTACGTGAAATTTATCAAAGCTGTATTCGTTGTATACATAAACCAGCAGCATAAAGCTTACCGCCATACCAATAGCCAACCCGCCAATATTTATCAATGATGATATTTTGTTTCGGGCAAGGTTTCTCCAGGCTATTTTCAGGTAGTTTTTTATCATAGATCAGGTTACGCGGTTTACTTCTACAATATCAGCACTGTAGATGTTAAATTATAATTTTTAACATCTATTAACTAAACAAAAATAGCGATGGATTTACCTATCGCTATTTTTGTGTAAAGACAAAGATTTTTGTCAATTTTATAAAGTTTACAACCCAAAATTCGCCCCAACTACTCACCCCTCACTATTCACCTCCCACTAATTTACTCGCTTTTTAAGCTTTTTACGGGGTTAGCCACAGCTGCTTTTATCGACTGGAAGCTAATGGTTATGAACGCTATACCCATTGCCCCTGCGCCGGCAGACGCTATTATCCACCATTTAATGCCATCGCGATAAGCAAAGCCCTGCAGCCAGTACCGGCCAGCCAGCCAGGCCAGCGGCGAGGCCAGTAAAATGGCTATAATAACCAGCTTGATAAAATCTTTTGAAAGCATAGCTACAATGACAGATACATTTGCGCCCAATACTTTGCGTATGCCAATTTCTTTAGTGCGCTGTTCGGCAGCGTAAGCTGCAAGACCAAATAAACCGAGGCAGGCAATAATGATGGCCATGCTGGTAAAAGCCACAAAAATACCGCCCATCCGTTGCTCGGTACGATAACTCCTTTCAAAGTCCTCGTCCATAAAGGTGTAATTTAACTGTTGGTTTAGCGAAACTGAGCGCCATTTTTCCTTTACCTGCGCTATAAGAGCGGTTGTGTTTGTCGCTTTTAAGCGTAGGGCAAGGCTTCCACGGTTCTCGTTCAGAAAGAATACCACCGGCGTTATATTTTCGCGAAGCGAATTAAAGTTAAAATCCTTAACCACGCCTACTATACGGAATACCTTAAATTTTTGCGCCATATTGTCTAACGAGTAATACAACTCTTTGTTAATTGGGTTTTTAACCCCAAGGCGCTTTGCTGCGGCTTCGTTTATCACCAACGAGGACGAATCGGCCTTAAATGCTTTTGAAAAGTTACGGCCCTGTACCACTTTCATACCCATCGTACCTATATAATCTTCGTCAATATCCCATACCTGGGTTGATAAGGCAGTTTTGGTATCCCTGGTTGCGTCCTGGAAAAAAGTGCTGCTATTGCGCCATCCGCTGGTGGGTACGTAGCCTGTCATGGTGGTGCTTACCACACCGGGTAATTGGCTAAGTTCTTCCTTTAATACCTTGGCCTGGTTGCCTAATACATCAACATTATTAATAACCATTACCTGATCGCGGTTAAAGCCCAGGTCTTTGTTTTGTATAAATTTAAGCTGATGATAGATTACCAGGGTGCCGATGATGAGGAAAATGGATATAGAAAATTGGAAAACCACTAAAAAACTGCGCAGGAAACCACCTTTGAAACCGCCGGATAGCTTACCCTTTAATACATCAACCGGCTGAAATGCCGACAGGAAAAAGGCCGGGTATGACCCTGCAAGACAGCCAATTACTAACGTGGTAACCAGCAGCGCCGGTAACAGCCAAGCCAGAGTAGTTGCCGTAAATGCAAGCTGTTTGTCGGCCATTTGGTTAAAGTAGGGTAACAGCAGCCATGCGCCTACTATAGCTACCACAGTAGCTATAAAGGTTACTATAACAGATTCTGAAAGGAACTGCGCGATAAGATATTTGCGCGGCGACCCCAATACTTTGCGTACGCCAACCTCGCGCGCCCGGTTTGATGAGCGCGCGGTGCTCAGGTTCATGAAATTTACGCAGGCTATCAGCAATATAAATATGGCGATAGCCGAAAATATATAAACGTATTGTATGTTCCCGTTTCCGCGCAATTCAGCTACGCGGTTTGATGTCAGGTGGATATCCCGCAATGGTGTTAAACTTACCCGAAAATAATTACCGCCTTTTTCAAGCTGCTCATAACTCATGTGTACAGCGGCTTGCAATTGTCCGCCAACATATTTGCTTACCATAGCCGGGAATTTGGCACTAAGGCGGTTAACATCCGACCCTTTTTTTAGCAAGATATAGGTATTAAAATTATTACTTAACCAGGCATCCTCTTTACTTTCGGGCAGGTCTGTCATACAGATAAAGAAATCGGCTGTAAAGTGCGATTGCTTGGGCATATCTTTTATAACGCCTGTTACTTTGTAAAATAAGCTATCGTTCAATGTTAACGATTTACCAACCGCATCGTCGGTGTTAAAATACTTTTTGGCGGTAGTTTCGTTGATCACCACGCTCCTGGGGTTTTTTAGCGCCGTATTTGGGTCGCCGTGCAGCATGGGCAAAGTAAACACATCAAATAATTGCGGGTCGGCATATAAAACGTTAGGCTCCTGAACGTTTTCGTCGCCTTTACGCACTTTAAAACCGCCGCGATCCCGGAACCTTACTGTTTGCTCTACCTCGGGGAAATCGCTTAAAAAAGTATGCGCCAGCGGTGCGGGTACAACGGCATAACTGTTGGTGTTGCCGCCAAACTTAATATCGTTGTTTACGCGGTATATGCGGTCGGCCTTCGTATTAAAAGCGTCGTATCCTACCTCGTCTACCACATAAAATACTATAAGCATGCACACGCATAAGCCCAAGGCAAGGCCCAACACATTGATAATGGTAAATCCTTTGTTCTTTTTAAGGCTTCTGAAAGCTGTTTTAATGTAGTTTTTAAACATATTTTTAAAATTCTAACCTCTAAATCCTAAACGTTAAATCCTAATCGTCCCCGCCCCTTTTTTATTTTGGGGTTTAGAAGTTAGCGTTTAGGATTTATTGTTTACCGTTCACAACTTTATGACTACATGTAAACAGAAAAGGTTACTCGTTTCGAAGACTTTTTACGGGGTTGGCCAACGCTGCTTTTATGGTTTGAAAGCTAACCGTTATAAATGCTACGCCAAGGGCCATTGCCCCTGCTGCCGCAAACACCCACCATTGTATTTCAACCCGGTAGGCAAACTCCTGCAGCCACTTGTGCATGGCAAACCATGTAAAGGGCACCGCGATAACAATTGACAGAGCCACCAACTTTAAAAATTGCGCCGATAACATCCCGGTGATAGTGCCCGAAGAAGCGCCAAGCACCTTGCGTATGCCTATTTCTTTAACGCGCTGCCGTATGCTGAACGCCGACAAGCCAAACAAGCCAAGACTTGCGATAATTACGGCCAGTATCGCAAACGAGGTAAATATTTTGCCGGTACGAACCTCGGCTACGTATAACTGGGCGTACTGATCGTCCAGAAAAGTATAGCTAAAAGGGCTATCGGCATGGTAGTCATCCCACTGGGCTTTAATACTGGCAATTAAACCACTCATGTCAGCGGTATTAACCTTTAATATCACCGAACCATTACTGTAGCCGTAAAGCATCATTAAAGGCGCTATTTTTTCTTTAGCCGACGAATAATGAAAATCCTTTACCACGCCAATGATCGTAAACTCGCGCTGGCCCGAGCGTACAATGGTTTTGCCTATTGGGTCGGCGTTGCCGATGCCGAGTTCTTTTACGGCCGTTTGGTTAACAATAACACCCGATGAATCGCCGGGCGAAGACGCAGAAAAGTTACGCCCAAGCGCCATTTTCATACCCATTGTTGCCAGATAGTTCTCGTCGATATGGTAAATACTGGTATGTATCTCGCTGTGCGCAGCGTTGGTGTTTGAAGATTTAAGGTATATCTGCGTTCCATCGCCCGACCGGGTGGGCAGATCGCCTGATATAGTAGCATTCGCCACCTGCTTATTTTGCATCAGCTGATTTTTGAAGGGCACCAGGTTATTCTTTAAGGTATAGGTATCGTTTATTACCAATATCTGGTTTTTATCGTAACCCAGCTTTTGATTTTGCATAAAATGCAACTGCTGGTACACTATAAAGGTTGCTATTATAAACGCCGTTGAAATACCAAACTGAAATACAATTAAACCGCTGCGCAACACACTGCGGCTGTTTTGGCTATTGCTGTTGCCCTTTAATACGCTGAGGATCCTGAATGATGAAATAAAGAAGGCTGGGTAAACACCCGCGGCGATGCCAACCAGCAGGGCAACTAACAATTCGATAACCACGGCTTTGTAACCCAGGTAAAATTGCATGGTGATGTTTTTGCCGGCCACATCATTAAAATAAGGCAATAAAAAGTAAACAAGCACCAGGGCAAAAACCATCGCGAGTGTGGTGAGCAACACCGACTCGGTCAGGAACTGCGTTACAAGGTTGTTTTTTAAAGAGCCGAGCACCTTACGTATGCCCACTTCTTTTGAACGCCTTGCAGATGCTGCTGTGGACAGGTTGGTGAAATTTATACACGCCAGCAGTAATATAAATATGGCCAGCGCGCCAAATATGTAAACATAATTGATATCGCCGTTTGCCTCGCGCTCAAATTTAGTATGCGAGTGCAGGTGTATATCCGTTAACGGCTGTAAACTAAAGATGAATGTATTTACCGATTTTTGAGCTTCGGCCAGGCTTACACCCATATCATGCTGAATTTCGGGCACCACATATTTTGCTACCAATTGCGGAAACTGCGCCTCCAGCTTTTTAGGGTCGGCATGCTTATCCAGCAGCAGGTACGTGTAAAACCCTAAGTTGCTCCAGGTTTGGTGCCATGCCTTTGTATCAAGGCTCATAAATGCGTCTGCATGGAAGTGCGAGTTATCCGGCACCTTATTGATAATGCCGGTAATTTTTTGCGGCTGGTTACCAACTATCAGTGTTTTACCAAGCGCAGCCTCTTCGCCGAAATACTTTTTAGCAAGATCCTTTGTAACCACAATACTGCCGGGCTCAACCAAAGCGGTCCTGCTGTCGCCCTCTATAACCGGGATGGAAAACAACTGCAGGAAGTTTGAATCGGCACGTACGATGTTTGTTTCTTTAAACTGTTTGTCCTGGTATTTAACGAATATGGGCTGCATACCCCCCAACCGGGTTGAAGCTTTAATTTCGGGGAACGCGTTTTTCATGCCCTCGCCTACGGCAACGTCAACAACCGGGTAAACATCGGTTCCGCCGTTGCCAATGGTCGACAGGTTTACCCTGTAAAGCTGTTTTGCATTTTCCGAGTAAGTATCGTAAGTAAGTTCCTGGTACAGGTAACCGCTGATAAGCATACAGCAAGCAAGCCCTATGGCCAGGCCAAACGTATTGATGAACGAGAACACCTTGTTTTTACTAAGACTGCGCCAGGCAATTGTTAAATAATTTTTTATCATAATCGTGGGAATGCTAAATCCTAAGCTCTAAATACTAAACTCTAAATCCTAAATCCTAAACGCTAATTTTAAAATGTAAACTATAAATCGTGACGGTTATGACTGATCTCCAGTCACTAACATCCAACGCTTACTCCGACCTCAAACTCTTAACAGGGTTGGCCAGCGCGGCTTTAATGGCCTGGTAGCTTACCGTTGCTATTGCGATAATAACCGTTAATAAACCGGCTAATGCCAACATCCACCAACTTAGGTCAATGCGGTATTCAAACTTTTGCAGCCATTTGTTCAACAGCCAAATTGAAAATGGTATAGCCAGCAGAATAGCAATACCCACGAGTTTTAAGAAGTCTTTTGAAAGCAGGGTGGTAAGGTTTAATACCGTTGCGCCTAATACTTTGCGCACCCCAATCTCTTTAACACGCTGCTCGGCCGCGTAAGCTGCCAGGCCAAATAAGCCAAGGCAAGATATAATGATGGCCAGGCCGCCAAACAAGTTTGACAAGGTAGCCAGCAGCTTCTCATTCTGAAATTTCTTCTCAAAATCGCTGTCGACAAATTTGATGGTTGGCGGATACGCCGGGTTTAGTGATTTAAGTGCTTTATTTATGGTTTCAATATTGGCGCTGACACTTTTAGTTTGATTTAAGCGCAAATCAATGGTAGCACCGTTATTACCGCCATACTGTGTTAACATGGGGCGGGTTTTTTCGTAAGGCGAACCCCAAACAAAATCCTTATATACACCAACAATGGTAAGCTCGGTATCGCCCCATTTTATAAGGGTTCCAACCGGGTTTTTTAATTTCATCACCTTAGCTGCCGATTCGTTTACCAGCACGGTTTTGCCTGCAGTATCGGCCTGGTTAGCAGACGAGAACTCGCGCCCGTCCAGCAATTTAACCCCTGCGGTTTTAATAAAATCGTTACCGGCCCTAAATACATCAAACAAAACGGTCTCATCATCCCGTTTGCCGGGCCAGCTTACCCCCCACGTATTGTTGCCATTTTCGGTGATGCTTTGCGAAAACACCGAGGCGTTGGTAACCGCGCCGGAACTTTTGAGTTGGTTTATAAGCACCTCTACATTTTTTTGCAAATCACCCTCGATAGGTATCTCCACCAGGTTATTCTTATCAAACCCGGCCGACTTTTCCTGCACAAATTTTATCTGCCGGTAAATGCAAATGGTAGCGGTTATTAAAAATACCGCGAAACCAAACTGCACAACTACCAGTACTTTACGTACCGGCAGTGCCGAAGTGCCACCTTTAAATATTCCTTTCAATACTTTAATAGGCTCGAAAGATGAGAGGTAAAAAGCCGGATAGCTGCCGGCAAGTACCCCGGTTAATAACCCAATGCCCAAAATGGCCACCCATGTTACCCAACTGGTGTAGGGCAGTGCTAACTGGATACCCAATAAATTGTTGAAATAGGGCAGCGAAACAATTACTATACCCATAGCTACCGCCGTGGATAACATTGACAGGATAACCGACTCGATAATGAACTGACTGACAAGCGATGACCTGTTTGAGCCTATAGCCTTGCGGATGCCTACCTCTTTAGCGCGTTCTTCTGACCGGGCGGTGCTCAGGTTCATAAAGTTTACGCAGGCAACCAGTAAAATACATATAGCCAGGGTGATGAAAAGTTTTATTTGATCGATCATGCCTCCTACAGACTTTCCTTCCACAAATTCCGAATACAGGTGCAGCCTGCTGAACGGGTAAAGGAACAACTGGTTCTTGTTACCATCGTTATGCCGCTCTACCATGTTTTTCATGATACTGTTGGCACGCGTTAGCGACGAGGGATCTTTAAGTTGCACCACCGTACGCGCAAAATTGCTTCCCCAGCCGGAGTCTTTTGCCCACGGATTTGAATCTTCGAACATCACCCAGGGTAAAACAAATTCGAACTGAAACGTGGCGTTTACCGGTACATCATCAATAACACCGGTAACTTTTAAAGGTAGCTGGTTATTACGCTTTACAACCTTGTTCATCGGGTCTTCGTCGCCAAAAAGCGTCCTGGCGAGCTTTTGGGTAATAACGATAGAATTTGGCGATTTTAGAGCATTTGCCGCCGAGCCTTTTATAAAATGATATGAAAAAATATCAAAGAAGCCATCATCTGCAAACAAGCCCGATTTTTTAAAACTATTGTTTTTATAAGTAAGCAAGCCTTCGGCGGTGTAGTTTATTGTCCTTACCGCGCGCACAGCATCCGGCACTTCGGTTTTAATAGTTGCTGCTGCAAGGCGTGGCGTGGCCGCAAACGTGTATATTTTGCCATCGCCGGGCTGATTATTTTCAACAAGGTATATGTTATCGATATTATTAAACTGCTTATCATAATTTAAGTGATAGGAAACGTAAAGCAGTAAAAGCAGGCAGCTTGCCATGCCTAATGCCAACCCGCCCGCGTTAATTAACGAAAAGCCCTTATGCTTGACGATATTACGCCAGGCAATTTTGAAATAATTTTTTATCATATACCTTGTTGTTATTAAAGATGATTATCTGGACGATACGTTTACGTGGCCATCGCCGCGTACCTCAACCAGCGACCCACCGCCATTTAGCTTACCGGTTACCCGCTCTTTTTCTTTGTGGCCTTCAAATTTGCCGTTAATGTTAAAATTCACATCATCGCCTCTCAGGTCTACATCTACGCCCTGGTTTGCCGGTAGTTGCAGGTCTACATGCCCCGAGTTAGCGTCAATTTTTACATAATTGCCCACGCGCAGCATTTGCACATGCATGCTGCCGGCGCTTGTTGAGGCATCAACACTGCCGGCCATCGCCATCAGGTTTACACTCCCGCCGGATGTGCCCGTTATCAGTTCGCCATCAATGTTATTGCCTTTTACGCTGCCGCCGCTGGTGGTGGCCTTAACAGTGCCTTTAAGATTTGTTAAGTTTAGCGAACCGCCGCTGGTTTCTAAACGTATTTTGCCGCTGCAGTTATCGGCGGTAACGCTGCCCCCGCTGGTTTCCAGATCAATATCCGGCTTGCAGTTTGAAACGTGAATACTGCCCCCACTGGTCTCGCCCTTTATAATACCCGTTAAACCATTGGCGTGGATACTGCCGCCGCTGGTCTCGAAATTTTGGCTACCGGTTAAATTATCCAAATGCAGGCTGCCGCCGCTGGTATTTAAGTTGGTAGTAGTTTGTTTGTTAACATATATTTTAAAGCCAATGCTTAACGCCCGTCTCCAGTTCATGTTATTGCGGCGGCTTTTAGCCGTGGCGTGGAGCTCGCCGTTTTGGATATCTATATTAAGGATATAGTCCTCCTCAAGGCGCTTTTTTATTTCGTCTTTGGTTAACTTTTGATTGTTATTACCCACCACATACACATCAATATGCGGCTGCTCGGTACCTGCGCCGCTTACCGCTATACTACCGCCGCTGGTGTTTACAAAAACGGCTTTGATACCGTCATTTGCCAGCGAACGTGTGTAATAAGGCACCTTGTCGTCCTGCGCGGAAGCAAAGAGAACCGGCGATGCCATTAAAAATAAAAGGAAATACTTTTTCATAATTATTTGAGTTTACAATAAGACTATTTTTTAATGTTATAGGTTGCATGCTTTTTATTTTAGTTCATGGCAGAGCTGCAATTACCATGAACAATACCATCATCTATTCGCTTCGCAAGCTCTTTACCGGGTTTGTTAATGCCGCCTTTATTGATTGCACACTTACGGTAGCAAGTGCTATAAGCGCCGCACCGCCGCCCGCGAGCAAAAACACCCACCAGTTGATGTCAATTTTATAGGCAAAATCCTGCAGCCATTTGTCCATAGCAAACCAGGCTATGGGGCTTGCAATGATTATAGCGATAAGTACCAGTTTCATCAGATCGGTTGACAGCAGGCTTACAATATTGGTAATGCTTGCGCCTAACACTTTACGGATGCCAATTTCCTTCACCCGTTGCTCGGCGGTAAAGGTTACCAGGCCAAACAAGCCTAAGCAAGCTATACTTATTGCCAGTATAGTAAATATCAACAGGATATTGCCCTGTTTTTGCTCGGTTTGGTATTGTGCTGCAAAGTTCTGGTCAAGAAAATGGAATTCGGGCTTATTCTCGATATCAAATTCGCTGTAAACTTTAGTGATGTAATCAAGCGATGCCTGGGTGTTACCCTTGCCAATACGCACATATAAATTGTCTTTATCCTTAGCTTCCGAAGGGAGGTACAAAACCATCGGGCTTATCTTATGCTGTAACGAATAAGTGTTAAAATCTTTCACCACACCAACAATGGTTTGCGTTATAACCTTGCCGTCACTATCAACTCCTGTACGTACCCGCCGGCCAACAGCATCTTTCCAGCCCAACTCTTTAACAAGCGTTTCGTTTACAATAATGGCATCTTTAGCGTCGCTGCTAACATCCTTCGAAAAATTGCGCCCGCCCGCCATTTTTATCTGCAGCGTAGGGATAAAATCTTCATCTATCTGCAGGCTTTGCACTATTTTAGATTCGGGTGTGGCCTTGCCGTCAGGCCCAAGGTTAAAATCACCGCCGCCTATATTGTTGTTCCCTATCGGGTTGCCCGCTATGCCAACAGCTTCAATAGCCGAGTTTAACAGCAGCTGTTGTTTAATAGCATCAATTTTCGAACGCACCTCGCGGTTGTTGATGTGGAAAGTAAGCGTTTGTGCTTTATTGAAACCCAGGTCTCGTTTTTGAAAATAGTTTAGCTGCTGATAAATGATAAAAGAGCCGGCTATCATTACAATGGTAATAACAAACTGAAACACCACCAGCGATTTCCTGAAAAGAATGGTTGAATGCTGGTTGCCCAACTGGCCCTTCATGGCGGGTATGGTTTTAAAACCCGACAGGAATAATGCAGGATAAATGCCGCTTAAAATGCCTGCTATAAGGCAAAAGCTTATAAACGCGGCAATGGTTTTGGCGGTGCCGAATTGTAGCAGCACCAGGCTTTTACCCGATAGTTGGTTAAAGTACGGCAAGGTGAACTGAATGACGATGGCCGCCAAAACCGTTGAGATAAAAGTTAGCAGGATGCATTCTGCGAAGAACATGATCATCAATTGCTTCCTGCCAGACCCTATTACCTTGCGTACACCAATTTCTTTAACACGTATGGACGAGCGCGCGGTGGTAAGATTTACGTAATTTATTATGGCAATAAAAAGTATCAGCAAGGCAGTAATACTAAAAACATACACATAGGTGATGTTGCCGTTCGAGCCGATCTCGTAACTAAGAGCAGAGTGCAGATGGATGTTAGTAAGGGGCTGCAGTTCCATCGTAAATTTCATTGCCCCCATATCCTTTTTGAGATACTTGTTAAAGAAAGTACCTCCCGCCGCTTCTATCTGTTTGTAGCTATCATGATCTTTAAGCAGTACGTAAGTGTAGATGCTTACGTTTCCCCATTGGCTATCATCTGATTTATAATCGGCAGGGAACGCGCGCAACGCTTTAAAAGAAAAGTGTGAGTTTACAGGCACATCCGCAATTACGCCGGTAACGGTTGCAGGCTGGTCGCCAAGTATTATGGTTTTATTTACTGCCAGTGCGGCATCACGAAAAATACTTTCGGCAAGTGTTTTGGTAAGTACAATAGATTGTGGTTTGGCAAGCGCGTCTTTGGCATCACCATACAAAAATTGATAACTGAATATGTTGAAGATGCTGTTATCCGTAAACAGCATGCTTCCCTCTTCCAATGCTTTATCACCATATTTGATCTTGCTGCCGCCTTCCGGATCTATCCGGCAGGCATCAACTACCTGCGGAAACGCTGATTTTAAAGTGGGTGCATAAGGGGGCGAGGTAATTGCGAGGTCGAATTTGCCGCCGTTCCACAGGCCGTGCTGTGCAACACGGAAAATACGATCGGCTTTGGTATTGTACCTGTCATAACTTAATTCATCAGCAACATACAAGCTAATAAGCCAAAAGGCCGCTATGCCCATTGCTAAACCAAAAATGTTTATGAAGGAGAAAGCCTTATGTTTTTGCAGGTTTCTCCACCCTATTTTTAAATAGTTACTGATCATGGTAAAGTTATTTGATTATGGTAAGTTAAAAAAAATGCCAAACAATCAAAAAACTGATAATCAGCAAGTTACATTTCTTTTACATTTGCCGATACGTTCGCAAGCGTAACAGTATATGTTCGGTTACGATACAGTTTCGGTTAGTGAATCAAGATGCAGGAAATCAAGAAACAAGACCGAATCAATTGTGTCCTGTCTCTTGCTTCTTGATCTCCTACTTCTACTCCGAACGTAAACTCTTAACAGGGTTGGCCACAGCCGCTTTTATAGCCTGGAAGCTTACGGTTATAAAGGCTATAAGTACCGAAATTATACCAGCGAGTATAAATACCCACCATTGCATATCAATACGGTAAGCAAAATTTTGCAGCCACTTACCCATCAGCCACCAGGCTAAAGGTGATGCTATAAGCAGGGCTACTACTACCAGCACAATAAAATCAATTGATAAGAGCGATACAATGCCCGGTACGCTTGCGCCGAGGACCTTGCGTATGCCTATTTCTTTACCACGCTGCTCGGCAGTAAAGGCTGCCAGGCCAAATAAGCCAAGGCACGATATGATAATGGCCACTATGGCAAATACCGACATCAGACCTGATGATTTGGCATCGTTGCGATACATTTTATCGAATTCCTGGTCAACAAACCGGTATGAGAAAGGCTCGCCGGGGAAGTTTTCCTTCCAAATAGCCTCTACCGCCTTTATAGCATCACCTTGTTTATGCGCTGCCACTTTTATCTGGAAGCTACTGCAATACTCATCAGTATTTTTCATCACCAGAGGCGTTATTTTTTCGTGAAAGCTGCGGAAGTTAAAATCCTTAACAATCCCTATTACGCGCCCTGTATCGCCCTGCGCGGTAAAACGCTGCCCAATATATGGTTTATGCAGGTTAAATTCGCGGGCGGCGGTTTCATTGAGTATAACATTGTGCTTATCTTCAGTACCCGGCAAAAACCACCTGCCCATCGTCATTTTAAGATTAACCACTTTAGTGTAATCGCGATCAACGCCAACAAAAGTAATAGGAGGCACAAAATCCTTCGGACGGCCATCCCAATCGTTACTATCGCCGGATGATGAGCCATCATTATTCAGCACCGATTGCACGTCGGTAAGCGAGGCTGCTTCGATGGATGATTGTGATAACAGCTTTTGTTTTATGGTAGACATTAACGCTGCCCCTTGCTTCGCATCATATTTTTTAAGCAGTTTGTAGGAAACATTAAACGACATCACCTGCTCGCGGTTATAACCCGGATTTTGGTTGCGGATGAATGCTAATTGCCGGTATATAGTTATTACGCCAACAATCAAAAATATCGAAAAAGTAAACTGTACCACAACCAGCCCTTTACGCAGCGAAGTATCTTTTAAACGTAATATGCTGGCTCCCCTAAACGTATTTAAAGGTTTAAAAGATGATAACAGTAGCGCGGGATAAATGCTGTTTAAAACAATGGTGGCAAGCAAAGTTATCAGCAGCGTGCCCCATAAATACCTTGAATCTGCCGTAAGGGTAAAATTGCGTTCGGTGAAGCTGTTAAACGCGGGTAAACATGCAGCTACAATAACAATGGTTAAAACCAGCGCCATCAGGCTTACCAATGCCGATTCGGCTACAAACTGCATAAAAAGCTGTGATCGCCCGGCGCCAACTATCTTTTTAATACTCACCTCTTTTGCTCTTAAGCTCGCCCGTGCTGTGGTTAAGTTAACGTAGTTAATACAGGCTATCAGCAGTAACAGCACCCCAAGCACAATAAATATTACTACCACCTTTTTATCGCCGTGTATAATGCTCGAATTTTGCAGGTCGTTCTCAAAATGTATTTCGCTAAGCGGAGTTAAACCTATCTCCAGATTTTTTTGCTTGCGGTTTTCTTCGAGTATGCTTTTTATTTTCGAGGTAACCTTTTTAATGTTTGTGCCGGGGCGTAATTTCAGGAAAGTGAGGTAATAAAAATTGCCCCACTGCATTTCGTTTTGCTGCTGCTTTACATCGGCATGCCTGGCAGCAACCGGGATATAAGCATCATACCTAAAGCTTGAATTTGCCGGTGCGTCTTTCATAACGGCTTGCACCTGGTAGTTGTTCGAGTCTATTTTTATGGTTTTGCCAATAGCATCCTGGTTGGCAAAATACTTTTTAGCGCTGCTTTCTGAAAGTATTATACTAAACGGGTGCTGATTGAATGCCGTGGCGTTACCACTTACAAAATCAACCTTAAAAACATTAAACCACTCGCTATCCACATACGCAGCTTTTTCTTCGGGGAAGAATTCGCCATTGATGTTAAAGTACACCGGCATGTAATTAACGGGCCTTAAGCGAGTTACTGCTTCTATTTCGGGCAACTGTTTTTTAGCTGCGTCGCCTATCTGATAGGGCGAGTTTTCCCACACCCAGGTGGTGGTTTTATCTAACGAAAGATAATTTTTAATACGGAAGATATTAGCAGCATCAGGTTCCTGCTTATCAAAACTGAGTTCGTTTTGTACCCATATAAATATGAGGACGGCAGAGGCCATACCAACAGATAAACCGGCAATATTAATAAAGCCGGTTCCCCTGTGTTTCCAAAAATTTCTCCACGCGGTTTTAAAGTGATTTTTTAGCATGATTCAATTTATTTAGTCGATAGTCCATAGACCATAGTCGATAGATGAAATAACAATGGACTATCATCTATCTGACTATGGACTTCTTTATTCGCTGCGCAAGCTTTTTACCGGGTTAGCCAGGGCCGCCTTCATGGTGTTAAGGCTCACTACCACCATGGTCAAAAGCAATATTAATACGCCCACAACGGCAAACAGCCAAATACTGATGCCTACGTGATAAGTGTACTTTTGCAGCCAGTTATTCATGAGGTACCAGGTTAGCGGCACCGCTATTACAAAAGCTACCAAAACAAGTTTCAAAAACTCGGTAGAGATAAGCATTAACAATTGCTGTACAGATGCGCCCATAACCTTACGTATCCCTATCTCGCGGAAACGCTTCTCGATGGTGAACGATGCCAGGCCGGCCAAACCAATACAACAAATAAATATAGCCAACCCGGCGAAGATGTTGGTAATGCGGCTTATCAATTCTTCCGTTACGAATTTTTTACCAAATTCCTGGTCTACAAACTGGTATTCGAACAGGTTTTGCGGGTTGTATTGCTTAAATATGGGTTCCATGGCCTTGATACCGGCCTGCGGGCTTACCCCATTTTTAAGTCGGATATCTATCATACTTGAACTGTTGGGGTCGTAGTATATCATCAGCGGCTCTACCGGGTCGTAAGGCGATGCCATTACTACGTTATCTATAACACCGGCTACTGTAAATTTACGGCCGTAGCGCATTTCCATCCCCACAGGGTTCTTCAGTTTCATGGCTTCAACAGCAGCTTTGTTTATCAGCATCACGGCCGTGTCGCCCGGTGTTTTTGTAAAATCGCGGCCCTGCAATACTTTTATGCCCATGGTTTTGGTAAAATCCACATCAGCGTTTAAGCCCGAAAAAATAATGTCTCCGTTGGCTGCTTTCCCCGCATAATCCGGCGAGCCGGATTTCCACCAGATCTCAGTTATTGGTGAAGATGTACGGGTTACGGCGCTTATCAAACCAGTGTTAAGCAAGTCCTGTTTAATAGCTGCATAACTCTTGTCGATATCGCTTGAAGAGGGCACCATAACCAGGTTGTTAGGGTTGTAGCCAATGCTGCGGTCTTTGATATGCTGTATTTGCTGGTAAACAATTATAGTAGCCGATATGAGCAATATCGACATTACAAATTGCCCCACTACCAGTACCCGCCTCGGCAGCACCGCACTTTTACCTGCCGCAAATGTTCCCTTAAGCACCTTAACCGGGTTAAATGACGAAAGATACAAAGCCGGGTAACTGCCTGCCACTACCCCTGTGAACAATATGATTATCAGCGAGCCCAGCAGGAAGAATGGTTCGAAGATAGTAAGGTGCAGGTTTTTACTCACCAGTGTGTTAAAGAATGGCATCAACAGGTAAACCGAACCTATTGCCAGTACAAAGGCTATTAAGGCAAGAATTATAGACTCGAAAAAGAACTGGGTAATAAGCTGTTTTTTATCAGATCCTAATGTTTTGCGGATGCCCACTTCTTTAGCGCGTTTTTCTGAGCGGGCGGTGCTTAGGTTCATGAAGTTTACACAGGCTATCAGCAGTATAATGATGGCTATAACCGTAAACATCCGCACATACTCTATCATACCACCCACGTTTTTGCCGTCTTTCCACTCGCTATACAGGTGCCATTTATTCATCGGGAAGGTATAGTACGTGCTTATCTTATCACCCTTTGAGTTATCGTGTTTTATCTTATCAATAAATTTATCTACAGCAGCCATATTGGCGTTTGGCGTGGTTTGCACGAATACATTATGCGACGAATTGGTCCACTCCTTCATCCGGTTCTTTACGTAATCAGATGTGTAATCAAACGGCTCGATGAAATCGAACTTAAAGGTAGAGTTACCCGGCGGATCGGCGATCACAGCGGCTATTTTATAGCTTTGCTGGTTATCGATCTTTACCATTTTGTTCATTGGGTCGGCATCACCAAAAAACGCTTTAGCGGCAGATTGGGTTATAATGATAGATTTCGGGTCTCTTAGTGCTTCAGATGGGTTGCCCTTGATGGTTTTCCAGGTGAACATGTTAAAGAACTCCTCGCTGGCCACATAGAGGTCTTTTTTAAGTTTGGTGTTATTGTACTCAACCAGGTGCGATTCCTGATGCGAGGTAACAACCGCTCTTACTATCTGCGGGTTATTGCCTTCCAAAGCTTTTGCCAGGGGCAGCACCATGTTGGGATCGGTAAAAATGGTGGGCTTAAAATCGCGCGTAGCCATTACCTGGTAAATAGTATCATGGTTCTTATGGAACTTATCAAAACTTATCTCATCGCGCACCCATAAAAAAATAAAGATGGTGCATATCATCCCGATTGTTAACCCCAAAATGTTGGTGATAGCGAAGCCCTTGTTCCTGACAAGGTTTCGCCAGGCGATTTTTACGTAATTTTTTATCATGATAACGTTTTTAAATACTGATTTTTAAACCCAAATACTAAACTCTAAAACATACATGCCCAAGTTGTAACCTAAGGGGCCAATCGAATCACTAATTCATCATTCACTGATCACCAGATGATCTACTCAGACCTCAGGCTTTTTACCGGGTTGGCCAACGCCGCCTTAATAGATTGTATACTAATGGTAGCCAGGGCAATTAATGTAGCGCCGCCGCCCGCAAACAGGAATACCGCCCACCCGATGTTCACTTTATAAGCAAAATCCTTCAGCCAGTTATCCATGGCAAACCAGGCTACGGGTATGGCAATTACAATGGCTATTATTATAAGCACCATAAATTCGGCTGCCAGCAGGCTTATAATTCTGGCTACGCTTGCACCCAGCACTTTTCGGATGCCAATCTCCCTGGTTTTAACCTGCGCCGAATAAGTTGCCAGACCAAAAAGGCCGAGGCACGATATTACGATGGCAATAGTTGCAAACAGGTTGAACAGTGCGCCTTGCTTTTGCTCTGTGGTGTACAGTTTGTTGTATGCTTCATCTAAAAAAGCATAATTAACAGGTACATCATTATTGTATCGCTTCCATAAAACCTGCAGGGCTGCAATAGCTTTTTGCGCATCGCGGCCGGTGGTTTTAATATAAACGCGCCAGCAATCATCCGGGCTGTATTGAAAAACGGCTGGTTCTATTTTTTTATGAATAGTGGTAAAATGAAAGTCTTTTACCACCCCTATTATGGTTCCGTTTATAGTTTGTATGCGCAGCCTTTTACCTATCGGGTTTTTTAAGCCCATTTCTTTAACGGCCGTTTCGTTTATAATAAAGTGGGCCGAATCGGCAACAACGCCTTCAAAGTTAGCCCCTTCTATAATTTTCATTTTAAAAAATGGTATCAGGTGTTTATCGGCATAGATCTGGTTAAACCACATGTTTGAGTTGAGCGGTTTACCGTCCCAGTCGTTATCGCCGGTTGAGCTGCCGCCTGTAATGATATTACGACCTGCACGGGTAACATCGAGCACGGCCGGGCTTTTCAACAGTTCGGCTTGCACCACATCAAAATGCTTTTGCATATCATTGCGCATGCCGAAAGACAGTACATTCTCTTTGTCGTACCCCAGGTTTTTGTTGTGGATATATTTTAACTGACTGCCGATTACTAATGTGCCGGCTATAAGAATAATCGACACCGCAAACTGCAAGACAACCAATATCCTGCGAAATGCGACATTACCTATGCTAACAGACACCTTGCCTTTAAGGGCTTTTAACGGTTCAAAAGATGACAACAGCAGCGCCGGATATATGCTTGATGCAGCAAGGGTGCCTACCAGTGTGAGCACAATACATAGCCAAATGTTGTAATTAGAAAGATTTAACGTTATCTGCTTACCCGAGAACTGGTTAAAGTGGGGCAGCAATACAATCATCAGTACAAAAGCAAATACAGCGGCTATGATAAACAGCAGCGCGGTTTCTACCATAAATTGTATAAAAAGCTGCAATTTACCCGCGCCTATTATCTTGCGCATACTTACTTCTTTAGCCCGGAGCATTGAACGCGCTGTGGAAAGGTTTACATAATTGATACAGGCAATTATCAATATCATTAAGGCAACAATAGCGAAGGTCCTGACGGTTGACATGCCGCCGTCGGTACCGTCTGCCTGGTACAGGTGCATTTTCAATAAGGGCTGTGTAAGATAAGGCACCGGCGCATCTTCGGGCTTGTTGCGCTCATGTATGGCCTGTAATTTTTTCTCTAATAGCTGGGCGCTTACATTGTTGTTCTTAAGCAATAAATAGGTCTGAAAGCCAAAGTTCGACCAATCGGCATCCATTGACGGTATTATGGTTTTATTATCGTAGCTTTTTTTGTTTTGCACATAAGCCAGATCATTAAAACGCGATATAGGCAGCAATACATGATACTGAAAGCTGGAATTAGCAGGGTAATCGGGTATTACGCCGGTTACCTTGCATTGCTCATTCTGCCCCATGATCACCACTTTACCGATGGGGTCTTCGTCGCCAAAATACCTTTTAGCAGTGCTTTCAGTTATCACTAACGAATTATTATCCGGGAAAGGGTTGCGTTTGTCGCCTTTAATGAGGTTAAAATCAAATACGGTAAAGTATGAAGGATCGGTAAAGGCAAAATCGCTTTCGTAAAATACCTTGTCTTTATACTTGAAAGGCGCATCGCCGATAGACATGATACGCACAGCATCTTTTACTTCGGGTATCTCGTTTTTGGCAAAAGTTGCCACGGGTGCTATAATATTATTAAATATCTGCTTGCTGATGCCTGTACCGCCAACTATGCCAACCTTGTATATGTTTTTTGCATTAGAATTAGCTTTATCATAACTCAGCTCGTCCTGAACCCAAAGCAGCATAAACAATCCAACAACCAGGCCAACAGTTAAGCCGGCAACATTAATGGTAGCATAAAACTTATTTTGCAGTATGTTACGCCAGGCCGTTTTTAAATAATTTTTTATCATGATATTTAAATTAATCCTAATTCTATATTTGAAATGCTAATCCCCAGATCTTAAACTCCGCTTCTAAATTGAAGCTTGAAACGTCCATAATTAACCCAGGCTATTCGCTCCTTAGGCTTCTCACCGGATTTGCTAAAGCAGCTTTTATTGATTGAAAACTGATGGTAACAACTGCTATAACAATTGCCGAAAAACCCGCAGCGGCAAATACCCACCATTGAATATCGATATGGTACTGATACGTTTTGAGCCAGTTTTGCATTCCCCAATATGCCAGCGGGAAGGCTATTGCACAGGATATGATAACCAACTGTAAAAAATCTTTTGATAAAAGGCTTGCTATACCCGATACGCTTGCCCCAAGCACCTTGCGGATACCAATTTCCTTAATCCTGCGCTCGGCGGTGTAAGCGGCCAGGCCAAACAAGCCAAGGCATGATATAATGATGGCCAGCGCGGCAAACACTCTTGATAACTTACCAACCAGCATCTCGCTTAAAAACATCTGGTTAAACTGGTCGTCAACAAAGCGATAGTCAAAGGGGTATGCAGGGTTATCTTTTTTGAGCACAGCTTGTATAGCTGCAACAGAAGCTTCTACCGGTTGCTGCGCTTTAATTTTAACATACATCCTATCTGTGTGTACGGGGCTTGCGCTAAAAAACATAACCGGATCGGGTTTGCCGTACATGTTGCCGTACACATAATCGTTAACAACTCCCACAACAACAGCCGATGTTGTATCTCCCTGGTAATGTATGCGTTTACCAAGTGCGCTGCCTTTGCCCATTAGTTGTTGCAGGCTTTGGGTAATTACCGTTGCTACAGGTTTTGATGTTGTATCGGTTTCGCTTAGGTTGCGGCCATCTAAAAGCTTAAGGCCCGATGTTTCAAAAAATTCGGGGGTAACATACCGTTGCGATATCAGTACCTCTGAGCCTGGCGCTTTACCGTCCCAGATCAGGCCTGATGTGTTGTTGCCGCCGTAAATAGTTGAATGATCTGATAATGCTACATTTTGTATAAAGCCGGTATTAAGCAAATCTTGTTTTATAGGAGCATAGTTTTTGGCCATGTCGCCCTGCAAGCCTATCTCCATTAATTTATCTTTATCAAAGCCAAGGTTCCTGCTTTTTACATGCTGTATTTGCTGATACACGATAACGGTACTGATGATGAGCACCACCGATACCGTAAACTGCATTACCACCAAACCTTTACGGATGTAAGCTGCTCCGCTGTCTTTTATCTTCAGGCCCTTTAGTACCGCTACCGGATTAAATGACGACAGGTATAACGATGGGTAGCTGCCAGCGATTAAGCCGCACGCAACAGTAAGGCCTAACAGGGCAAGTATGTGGTTATAGTTATTAAAACCGATGCTAAGCTGCTTTTGCACGAGCATGTTAAACGCGGGCAATACTAAAGCCATTAAAACAATTGAAAGCAGGGCGGCTATAAACGACATAAACAGCGCCTCGCCTATAAACTGCAGCGAAAGCGACCTTTTACCGGCTCCCAGTACTTTACGCACACCAACTTCGCGGGCTCGTTTTTCGCTGCGGGCTGTGGCAAGGTTCATGAAATTAATGCAGGCAATGAAAATAATTATCCAGGCAATAATGGTAAACAGGCGCACATACTCTATCTGGCCGCCGCCGGTTTGTATGCCGTCTTTAAACTCATCATACAGGTGCCAGTCGGCCATGCCGAATAAAAACACGTGACCAAGATTCTGAGGCTCGCGTTTTTGTATAAACCCGTAAAGCTGTTTATCTACCGTTTTTGGATTAACACCGGGTTTTAGTTCGATATATGTATTTAATGAATTATTGCCCCAGCTTTTTAACCAGGGGCTCTTATCCCAAAATACCTGAAAAGGCATAACACACTCAAACCTGATGCTGGTATTTAAGGGAATATCTTTTAAAACACCTGTAACGGTATAATCCTGTTTATTGTCAACCCGGATATTTTTGCCCACGACATTTTTATCCGTACCAAAAAATTTAATAGCAGCTTTTTGCGTGATAACTACCGAGTGCAATTGTTTAAACGCCGATGCAGCATCACCATCAACAAAGGGCAGTGTAAACATGTTAAACACCGATGGTTCGGCATACCAGGTATCGGCAAATACAGGCTTATCGTTATAAGAATATAATAACGAACTGTTACCTTCACTTGTGCGGCAAACGTTGGCGATGCCGGGTATTTCGGCTTGTATGGCCGGCCCCATTACACCGGGGGTACTCTGGTGAGTAAATACGTAAGTGTCGTATTTCTGATTTTCGCGCGCTATGTAAAGCCTGTCTTTTTTTACTTGCCCGGCATCATAGTTAACCTCGTTCTCCACCCATAAAAAAATCAGGGCGGCACAGGTAATACCAATAGCCAAACCGAATATATTTAAAAAGCTGTACGCCTTATTTTTACTAAGGCCACGAAACATCACTTTTACAAAATTTTTAAACATAATGGTTGGCTTTGGTTAAATACTAAATCCTGAACTTTAAGTTCTAAATCATAAAAAATGAATACGAAAAGCCAAATTCCAATCATTTTCGATCAATCATTCACTAAATTATTATTCGCTCCGTAAACTCTTTACCGGGTTTGCCAAAGCGGCCTTTACCGCCTGGAAACTTACGGTCACAATCGATATCAGTGTTGTTAAAAAGGCCGCTACAGCAAACACCCAAACGCTTATCTCGACCCGGTACGAATACCCCTGGAGCCACGTGTGCATGCCGTACCAGGCAACGGGTATAGCAAATATGAACGCTATTCCAACCAGCTTCAGGAAATCTTTTGAAAGCATTGAGGTTACGCCAAACACCGATGCCCCTAATACCTTACGTACACCAATTTCCTTGATGCGGTTTTGGGCCATATAGGTTGCCAGGCCAAATAAGCCAAGGCATGATATAAATATGGTAAGCCCGGCAAAAAGCGACGCTAATGTGCCCGTACGCTGCTCGTCCTGAAATTTTTGGTTGTACTCCTCGTCAACAAAGTGGTAATCAAACGGGTAGTCGGGGTTAAACTTTTTAAACACTGCCTCGGCCAGCTTTAGGTTTTGGGCCGTGGTGTTTTTTTCGTTAAGTTTATAATGCATAACGTTGAACCACGCGCTTGGCCCTTGTATGATCATTTGCTTAACCGGCTCATACGGCGATTGCAGGATAAAATCTTTTACAACGCCAACAATAACAAGCTTATGATTATCGCGCAGTACTATCTGGCCAATGGGGTTTTTAAACTTCATCAGCTTAAGCGCGGCCTCGTTGATCAAAATGGCCGATGAATCTGATGGATAAGTTTTGATGTCGATATCGCGGCCTTCAACAATTTTAAGGCCCATGGTTTTACTAAAATCGCCGTCGACATTAAACATATTGAAATCGATTTTAGAGCCCTGGTCTTTTCCATCCCAGTTAAAATCCCACGAGTCGCTCCAGCCCTGTGTCATCGGAGCGCTGGTTTTGGTTACTGATGTAACCGCGCCGCTTGTCAGCAGTTCGTTACGTATCAGCGCATAATTTTTGTCGATATTACCCTGCAAAAAGGTGTAAACAAGGTTGGTCTTCTTATAGCCGGTATCCCGGCTTTGTGCATAGTCAAGCTGTTCTTTAACAATAATGGTTGATATGATAAGTACAATTGCAAACCAAAATTGCGTTACCACCAAAATTTTGCGCGGCGATAATGCCGCGTTAGCAGCTCTGAATGTACCTTTTAAAACCTTTACCGGGGCAAATGATGACAGGTACAAAGCCGGGTAACTGCCCGATACTACACCGGTAAAAAGTATAAACACAACCACAATAACCCAAAATGTTGCACTTGCAAACGGTATAAACAAGTTCTTTTCAGTCAGGATGTTAAATGATGGCAGCGATATGTGAACGATGATCAGGGCAAGCGCACCGGCAAGTAAGGCAATCAAAATAGATTCGCCCATGAACTGTGCTATCAGGCTGCCTTTACCGGCGCCAACTACTTTACGTATCCCTACCTCTTTCGCCCTTTTTTCGCTGCGGGCGGTACTCAGGTTCATAAAGTTTATGCAGGCGATAAGCAGTATAAATACCGCAATTATACTAAACAGCTTTATAGTGGTTATGCGCCCCCCTACGATTTGTCCGTTTTCAAACTTAGAGTACAACCTCCATTTGGTTGCGGGATGCACAAACACATCAATATCTTTTACTTCGGAGTGCGAGCGGGTTATATTTTTTACCTGACCGTCAAAATACGCTTCCGTTACATTCGGCTTTAAAACTATGTAAGTAGCTACTGAGTTATTACCCCAATTCTTGTCAGGGCCGCCATTTATTTTTTCCCAGTATTTCCACGGCATTATGTATTCAAAGGTGAAACGGGTGTTATTCGGCAGGTCCTTCATTACGCCGGTTACCGTAAAGTAATCAACGCTATCAATTTTAACCGTTTTACCCAATACATCAGTGTTACCAAACAGTTTTACAGCTGTTTTTTCGGTAAGCACAATGTTCTTCATGTCATTTAAGGCTGTTTTAGGGTTTCCCTGTATCAGCGGGAAGCTAAACATGGTCAGGAAATCAGGATCGGTAAAAGAACCGGTGAGGTTTAAATGTTTATCGTTTATGGTAAAAAGGAAATTGGCGTTGGTTGTACGTGTAGCCTGTTCAACTTGCGGATAATCCTGCTTAAGGGTTGCCATCATAGGTTTTGGAGTGGTACCCCATGCCCATACTTCTCCCTCAATTTTCGACCGGTTATACATTTGGTACAGGCGGTCCTTCTTTTCGTGGAACTGGTCGTAGCTTACCTCGTTTTGTACCCAAAATAATATAAGCGCGGCGCTGGCCATACCTACCGCCAGCCCGACAATGTTAATGGCGGTAAACCCTTTGTTCTTCATTAGGTTACGCCAGGTTATTTTTATGTAGTTTTTTAACATGATCTATCGGTTTACCGGTCAAATTTTGAGCATGACGATCCTGATTATAAGCCAATTCTCAAGCAAACCCCTCCGCCTTTACAGGCAGAGAGGCAGGCAGGAGGCACACTTAACTATATTAATTAAACTAAAAGTAGCGGTATTATACCATGATGTTTTCCATCACAGTCTGGCCATCCAGTAAGCGGATAATGCGGTGGCTGTAACGGGCGTCATGCTCAGAGTGGGTAACCATTACTATGGTAGTACCCTGTTCGTTCAAATCTGTTAGTAATTCCATCACGTCGTTACCGTTGCTGCTATCCAGGTTACCGGTAGGCTCATCCGCAAGTATCAGTTTTGGTTTGTTAACAACCGCGCGGGCAATAGCCACACGCTGCTGCTGGCCACCCGATAGCTGCTGCGGATAGTGGTTGCGGCGATGCATGATCTGCATTTTATCCAACACCTCTTCCACCCTTTTTACACGTTCAGAAGAAGCTACGCCGGTGTATATAAGTGGTAATTCCACGTTTTCAAATACAGTTAACTCATCTATCAGGTTAAAGCTTTGAAACACGAAACCGATATTGTGTTTGCGCAGATCGGCACGTTTGCGCTCATTAAAGTGAGCTACCTCGATTCCGTTGAACACATAGCTGCCTTCATCCGGATCATCCAGCATACCAAGGATGTTGAGCAGGGTTGATTTACCGCAACCTGACGGCCCCATTATGGCCACAAATTCGCCTGTGTTAACTTCCATCGTAAGCTTGTTCAATGCAATGGTTTCTACCTCTTCGGTGCGGTAAAATTTTTCCAGATTTGTAATTTTGATCATTTGGCCTCCCCCGCCCCGGCGCTTTGGCCGGGGTCTTTTTTTGTTAATTGTGATTTATATTTTTATTGTGTTTATAATCTCTTCCGACCTTTTATACAAGACGCATAGTTTATAATAACGTTACAACACCTGGCTATTTCTTTAACACCAGTTCCTGTATATCGCCATAATTTTCGTAACTCGAAGTAATCACCTTATCGCCAGGTTTTAACCCTTTTAATAACTCGTAATTATCGGTGTTGTAACGGCCTATCTGTATATCTACCTTGTAAGCCGTTTTACCATCGTCGCTCACTTTAAATATCCAGTTGCCACCTGTTTGCTGGTAAAAACCACCTTTAGGTAAAAGTAGCGCGGTTGTTTCGTCGCTAAGCGCTAAACGTATTTGTAAGGTTTGGCCCTTGCGGATGCCCTTCGGCACTTCGCCATCAAATACCATATCAACTTTAAAACGGCTTCCAACAATTTGGGTGTAAACCTTTTTGATAACCAGTTTATACGTTTTATCGGCAAAGGTAAAATCGCCTTTCAAGCCGGCGTACACCCGCGACAGGTAATGCTCCTCTACATCAACCTGTACCTTAAAGCCATTCTGTACATCCAGCTGGCCCAGGTGCTCGCCTTTGTTCTTGTTTTGACCAACTTCGGCATCAAGCGCAGTTAACTGGCCATCTACAGGTGCCCTTAAAATTAAGCTGGCCACTTTTTTACGCATCAGCGTTAATGCCGCTTTCATTTGCGCGTAGTGCTCTTTAGCCTGTTGCTCCTGCTGTATGGTAAGCGCGGTATCCTGTTTTAATATCTGTGTAGTGAGTTTTTTACGGCGTAAGGCATAATCGTAAGCGTTTTTTGCCGACTGGTATTCCTGTAAGCCAATGGCTTTTTGCTCGTAAAGTTTTTTATCAAGCAACCACACGCGTTCGGCCTCTTTAAAGGCGTTGTCAACTTCGGCCATTTGGTTAAGTTTACTTACCGTGTTTTGCTGCGCGTTGTTATGGGCTATCTGCATTTGGGTTTGTTCGCCAAACACCGCCGATTCCTGAGCCGCAAGGCTAAGCTCCTCGTCAACGTTGCTTAACTTTAATATCGGGTCGCCCTTTTTAAGCATAGCGCCGTCTTCAACATATTTTTCTTCTACCTGGCCGCCTTCAACAGCGTCAAGAAATATCGTGTTAAAAGGCATAACCACGCCATTAACCGGAATAAACTCCTGGAAGGCGCCTTTTTTTACCTCACTTATCGTGATGCGTTCGGTATCAACGTTCAATTTACTTTTGCCCGATGTAAAAAATATACTACCCGCAACTAAAATTACCACACCTGCAATACCGGCAATGGTCATCAGGCGCTTAGTACTCCATTTCTTTTTTTGTATAACTCTATCCACTGTATTTATTAATATTTTGTAACTGAGTACAAAAACACATGCCACAAATTAAATTACTGTATTTCAACATATTATACTCAAAACTCAATAGTGCACCGTTCGCTTCTGTTACAGCAAGTGTTCGGTTATGATACAGTGCCTTTTTAAGGTCGCAGCTGGCGGTTAACGGTTCGTGGTTGATTATCAATATAATAGTTATTGTAAGCTTAATGGTACGATATTTCGTGTCAAAATATTAAATTGCAGGGGTTAGTAGTATGCTAATAAATGCTATAGACCACCAACTAATCACATACTGTAAATGATACTAAAAAAAGCAACTGTTTTAATTGTTGACGATGACCCCGATGTACTAACGGCAGTTAAGTTATTGCTTAAAACAGAGACACACGAAATTATCACCGAAAAAAACCCCGAGAACCTGAACTGGCTTTTACAGCGTAACCAGGTTGACCTGGTGCTTTTAGACATGAACTTTAACAGCGCTATTAACACCGGTAACGAGGGTATATACTGGCTGCGTAAAATAAAGGAGTGGAAACCCAACGTTTGCGTAATTATGATAACGGCGTACGGCGATATTGATCTGGCCGTGAGATCGTTAAAAGAAGGGGCTAACGATTTTGTGGTGAAGCCGTGGCATAACGAAAAGCTGATTGATACCATAAAAGACCTGCTCGATAAAAAAGAAGGCGGAAGTAAAAGTGCCAAGGCATCTGTTAAAGGGGGGGCGGGCCAAACATCCATCCTGGGCGATTCGGAAATAATGGAGGATATATTTCACAAAGTGAATAAGATAGCCCCTACCGATGCCAATATACTTATACTGGGCGAGAACGGCACCGGTAAGGACCTGATGGCAAAGGCTATACACGAACGGTCTTTGCGTGCCGACAAGCCATTTGTAAAGGTGGATGTGGGCGCCCTAACCGACTCGTTGTTTGAAAGCGAATTGTTCGGTCATAAAAAAGGCGCGTATACCGATGCCCGCGAAGATCGCATGGGGAGGTTTGAAGAGGCTGAAGGCGGCACCTTGTTTCTTGACGAAATTGGAAACATTAGCTTACAGCAGCAGGCCAAGCTTTTAACCGTACTGCAAAACAGGCAGGTAACACGTTTGGGTACCAACAAGCCGGTTGATATAGATATCAGGCTGATATGTGCTACTAACGTTCCGTTACAGGAGCTGGCCAACGAGAATAAGTTTCGGAAAGATTTGATTTACCGCATCAATACTGTTGAAATAAATATGCCGCCGTTGCGCAAGCGTGCCGAAGATATTGTGTTACTGGCCAGGCATTTTGCAAAGCTATACAGCAGCAAATACCTTAAACCGGCGATAGATTTTGAACCCGCCGCCCTGCAAAAGCTGCGCAGCTACAACTACCCGGGTAACGTACGCGAACTGCAATACACCATTGAACGTGCGGTGATCATGGCCGACGAAAGCATATTAAAACCCGACGACCTGATATTTTCAATCCTGGAAACACCCGGCGAAAGCATGATTGACGATGATAACATTCAGTTAAGCACTTTGGAAAAGAATGCCATACTGCGCGTTATAGAAAAGCACAACGGCAATATTACCCGCGCCGCTAAAGAGCTGGGGTTAACACGTACCGCATTATACCGCAGATTGAGCAAATATGATATTTAACCGTTACGAATGGCGGCTGGTGCTGCGTGTACTATTTTTATTTGCGGCTGTTACAGCAACGGCGTTTTTACTATTGGGTGGCGGCAACTTTTTATATAATGTGATAACCGTGCCCCTGGTTATATATTCCGTACTCGACCTGATACGCTTTAACAAAAAGGCGCAGGACGAGGTTAACCAGTTTGTTGAGTCTATCCACTACCGCGATTTTTCGCGCCATTTTGATGTCCGCAAGGCGCCGAATGAGCTGAAGCCCCTGCGCAAGGGCTTTAATGACATCAATACCACTTTCAAACTCATCAGCCGCGAACGCGAAACGCAATACCATTACCTGCAAAAGATATTAGAACTGGTTGATACCGGTATTTTAAGCTATGAACAGGAAACCGGCGAGATCAGCTGGATAAACGAAGCTTTTAAAACACTGATCAGCATCCCTTATCTGAAAACCATACACTCATTGGAAAAGCGCGAGCCTACCCTTTATAAGGATGTGGTAAAGCTTAAACCAGGCGATTCGAAGGTATTGACCATTACACGCGATCAGCAGCAGGTAAAAATGCTGGTAACCGCAAGTATAATGCGCAGCGACGAAAAAATGTACAAGCTTATTGCTTTTCAGAACGTAAGCGAGGCGCTGGACGAAACGGAGTCAAAGGCATGGTCTAAGCTGCTGAATGTGATGACGCACGAGATCATGAACTCGGTGGCTCCTATCTCGTCACTGGCCGATACGCTAAAAAACCGCCTGCAAAGCCCCGATATTACCGAAAATTTGGATGGGGTTGACCTGGAAGACATATCGTTGGGTATAGACACCATTAAGCGCCGTAGCGAGGGCCTGCTAAAATTTACCGAAAGCTACCGCAACCTGAATAAGATAACCAAGCTTGATCTGAACAAGATACTGGTGCGTAATATGTTCGAGAACCTGGCCAGCTTGATGCGCCCTACGCTCGAGAAAAAGAATATCGAACTGGAGATCATCCTGCGCGACCCGGCATTGGCAATTGAGGCCGATATAAACCTGCTGGACCAGGTAATGATAAACCTGCTGGTAAACGCTATCGAGGCGGTTAAAGACCGTGGGGAGCCCCGCATTACCCTGTCTGCCGAGATGCAAAGCAACAACCGTACGCTGGTAAAAGTTGCAGATAACGGGCTTGGCATGCCGCCCGAACTGCTGGATAAGATTTTTATCCCCTTTTTTAGCACCCGAAAAACCGGCAGCGGCATCGGCTTAAGCCTTTGTAAGCAAATAATGCTGCTACATAAGGGCAATATACAGGTGCAATCTACCGAGGGTAAAGGTTCGGTATTTATATTGCAGTTTGCAAATAATTAAATAATAAATATCGTTATTACGAGGTACGAAGAAATCTCAAAACTTTGTATGAACACTTTGCATGTGGCCCTGAAAATCGGGAGATTGCTTCGTACCTCGCAATGACGGTTGAGAAATATCCGATGCTAAATAAATCCGTTTTCGCTATTTCCGGCAGCCTGCGGGCAGGCTCATCAAACCATAAGATCTTAACCTATATCGGCGAGCTGATGCCCGCGGATATCAGCTATCATATATACGACGAACTGGCTGCCATCCCCCCTTTCGATCCGGGTTTGGATAACGATACACCACCCGAAGCCATCATCAGATTAAGGGAGGCTATTACAAAAGCCGATGCCGTTATCATTTGCACGCCCGAATATGCTTACGGCATCCCCGGGCAATTAAAGAACGCGTTGGATTGGATGGTATCAAGCGGCTCGTTCTCGGGAAAGCCCACAGCCCTGGTAACCGCATCAACAGGCGGCGAAAACGCGCACGCAGCCCTGCTTAAGGTATTAGGGGCTATCGATTGTGATGTTATTGAAGGCGGCACCCTGCTTATCTCGTACATCCGCTCAAAAATGGACAGTGAGCGCAATATCACCGACCTGCAAACCGCAACTGCTTTAAGATCTTTGGCAGATAAGGTATTGAAGGCTATAGCACAATAGTAATCAAAAGCTCATGGTAACATGGTTAACATGGTTAACACAATTTAAGATTTATTTTTTATAAATTACTTATAATCAAACAATTACAATAAATATCGCATAATAAGTGTTAACCATGATCACCACAGCCGGATATCCTATTATTAATGGCGGGTTTTGCTTATGCTAACTCATCTAATTTTACTAAATTGCTTTAAAAATTACCCCCATGAAAAAATCATTGATAATACTGCTTGTTTTATTTACCGTCAAATCGGGGTTTGCCCAAACCGCAGCTATGCCTGCAAGCGAAATTGTATTGAAGGATGCTTACGCTAAAGCTTTCAAAGAGAACAAAAAAGTGATGCTGATATTTCATGCCTCGTGGTGTGGCTGGTGTAAAAAGATGGAAGCCTCGTTGAACGACCCTTCGGTGAAGAAAATGTTTGATGATAACTACGTGATAACCACGCTTGATGTGATGGAACAACCCGCCAAAAAGGATTTGGAGAATCCTGGCTCAATGGATGTGATGACCAGATTTCATGGCGAAAAATCGGGCCTGCCGTTTTGGGTAGTGCTTGATGCTAAAGGCAAGGTACTGGCTGATAGCCAGATCAGGCCGGCGGGCGCGTCCATGGATACTTACGGCGATAATATTGGCTGCCCTGCCAGTGCTGATGAAGTAGCAAAATTTACGGCGATACTAAAAGCCACCTCCAAATTAAACGACGCGCAATTAGCTGTTATAGCCAAACGCTTTGCACAAAACGCCCCCGCACCTGCTACAAAACCGGCTACGCCTGCAACACCTGCTTCACCGGCATCGGTAGGTTCAATGTGATCCCGACTTAAAAATACGCGTCATTAAAATACACGTCATTAGTCGAAGCAATCCCTTTAATCAAGTCTTTATGCAAGGTGTATAATCGTCCTGAAGAGATTGCTTCGTACCTCGCAATGACGTGGTGGAACCTTTTTCGCCCTTGTTGGTGTTGTCACCAACAAGCCGCCACGCATACTAATATCCATGCTGCCGGTAACAACACAACAGCGGCGGAATAATCCAACGACGGGCGGATTCAATTCTCATCTGCAATTTGCACATCTGGAATCTGCATATCTGCACATCCGCACATTCACCCCTCTGCCAATTTGGCAATTCTCTTCATTTGGAACGGGCATTGATTAGCTGTATCCGTAAATCATTCAAACTTTCAAAAAAGTACTACTATGCAAGAAAAAGGAACAATTTCGATTCACACCGAAAACATTTTTCCCATCATCAAAAAGTTCTTATACTCTGATACCGAGATATTTCTGCGCGAACTGGTATCAAATGCTGTTGATGCTACCCAGAAAATAAAACGACTTGCCGCTTTAGGCCAGTACAATGGCAACCTGGGCGATCTGCGCGTTGAGGTTGCGTTTGATGCCGACAAAAAGACCATTACCATATCTGATAACGGTATTGGTATGACGGCCGAAGAAATTAAAAAGTACATCAACCAGATAGCATTTAGCGGTGCTACCGAGTTTATGGAGAAATTTAAGGAAGCCAAGGATGCCAACGAAATTATAGGCCGTTTTGGCCTGGGCTTTTACTCGGCATTTATGGTGGCCGACAAGGTAGAGATTGAAACCCTAAGCTACCAGGACGGCGCTACCCCTGCCCATTGGGTTTGCGATGGCAGCACAGAGTTTGAAATTACCGAAGGCAGCCTGGAAGAACGCGGCACCGAAATTACACTGCATATTAACGCGGAATCTGAAGAGTATTTAAGTAAATACAAACTGCAGGAAATATTGGATAAATACTGCAAATTTTTACCGGTGCCTATTAAGTTTGGAACTAAGGAAGAAAGCGTTGAAGATGGCACAGACGAGGAAGGGAAACCAAAATATAAAACCGTTGAAGTTGATAACATTATAAACGACACCAACCCGATATGGACAAAGGCGCCGAACGAACTGAAGGATGAAGATTACCTGAAGTTTTATAAAGAACTTTACCCTTTTAGCGAAGACCCGTTATTTTGGATACACCTGAATGTTGACTATCCGTTTAACCTTACCGGCGTATTGTACTTCCCTAAACTGAAGAACGATTTTGAGTTCCAGAAAAACAAGATCAAGTTATTCTCGCGCCAGGTATTCATTACCGAAGAGGTTAAGGATATTGTGCCGGAGTTTTTAATGCTGCTGCATGGTGTTATCGATTCGCCCGATATCCCGCTGAACGTATCACGTAGTTTCCTGCAAGCCGATAGCAATGTTAAAAAGATAAACAGCTACATCACCAAAAAAGTGGCCGATAAGCTGGCCGATCTATTTAAGAACGACCGTAAAGGTTTTGAAGAAAAATGGAACGACATTGGCCTGTTTGTGAAATACGGCATGGTGAGCGAAGATAAATTTTATGACAAGGCAAAAGACTTTGTTTTGGTGACCAACACCGCTAAAGAAAACTTCACCTTAAGCGAATACAAAGAAAAGGTTGAAGGACTGCAAACCGATAAGGATGGCCAGTTGGTGTACATTTATACCAACGATGCCGAAAAACAGGACGCATTCATCCAATCGGCCAATAAAAAAGGCTATGATGTTTTGGTAATGAACTCTCCTATCGATAACCACTTTATCAGCCAGTTAGAGCAGAAATTAGAGAAAACATCCCTAAAACGTGTGGACGCCGATGTTGCCGATAAGTTGATCAAAAAAGAAGATGCCCCCGAGCATGTATTAACCGAAGAGCAGTCGACCAGGATCAAAGAAATATTTGATAAAGCTATAAACAAACCGGCCTATAAAGTACAGTTAGAAAGCCTTAGCCCTGATGAACTGCCCGTAACCGTTACCATGGATGAATTTATGCGCCGTATGAAAGATATGGCTGCCATGGGCGGCGGCATGGGCTTTTATGGCAACATGCCTGATAATTACAAGGTAATTGTAAACGGCAACCATAAACTGATCAGCCGGATTTTAGAAGGCGAAGACGAAGGTGTACAGGCTCAGCTGGCCAAACAAGCGTTTGACCTGGCCCTGCTATCGCAAGGCCTGTTAACCGGCGCCGAGCTTACCGAGTTTGTTAACCGCAGCGTTAGCCTGATATAAGCGCCCCCTACCCCCTAAAAGGGAATAGAATTTAAGCCATCCTTACCGGGATGGCTTTTTTGTTGACTCATTTTTTATCCGTTTATGGAAAATTGATACGGCGTGCATCTTTATTAAAAACAGAATAAAAACATAGATGCATACATTTAAATATACCGGCATTTTAATCCGCATTAAGCCAAACAGTACCGGGCCGCCAGTTGTGTTTAATACAGGTTAATAGTGATATATTTAATTAAACTTTTTGCAGTACATAACGTCTAATAAAAAATAACGTTTATATATATAAAACATTAAAAATGAAAACCTTAATAAAAATAATATTTGCCTTGTTCATTACGGTTACCGTATTGGACCCTGCGGCTGCGCAAACCAAAAAAAGTGATAAGCAGGCTGCTAAAGCCGCCGCTATAAAACAAATGGTCGAATCTAAAAACTTCACGTTCGAAGCTAACTATGCCCACCCGTCGTATGGTAATATGCGCTATTTAACACCGGGTTATGATGTGCGTGTAGTTAAGGATACAGTTGTTTCCTATTTACCTTTTTTTGGTGTTTCCTATTCAGGCGCCGGTTATAGCAGCGGCGATGAAGGTATAAAGTTTACATCAACCGATTTTACCTATTCAGAAGAGTTGAAAAAAAACGGTTTGTATTATGTACTAATTAAACCAAAGGATAGTAAAAACGCCAGTCAGTTAATATTCAACATTTCGCCAAGCGGTACTGCCGACCTAACCGTTTTAAGCAACAACCGGGAGCGGATGCGCTTTTCGGGGAATATAATTGAGAAAAAGAAATAATAAATTATGTTGCGAATTACCATACCGTCACCCGAAATATCCGCCAAAGTATTTGAGCGGCATAACTTACCTTTAACGCCTAACGGAACAGACACCGAAGTTAGCGGCAAACTGGTATTGCTTTTTGAAGATGAGCAGGAAGCCGTGGCATATTTAGACGAGTTGGAAGACCATGCCACCAAACTGGATAGCGGGTCGCCTCAAAAACCGGTGATAAATGCTTTGGTTAGTGCAATATACAACGACCAATTTGTGCAGGCCTATTTAAAATAGCACCTGTACAAATTGATCGGTAATATTTCTGCAATTGTAATATACTTTTCTATACGTTCAAGTTTTTATTGATGTACTGAATGCTGCTGTGTATGCTTGCAAAAGCATCCTTCGGCATATCGTGTTCTACAAAAAAACTGCGCATGCCTGCTGTTGACGCAGCCGCAAAGATCGGTTTAAAGTCGATGGTGCCACTGCCTACCGGCAAAATGTTTTCGCGGCTTGCATCCAGATCCTTTACGTGCCATAACGGGAAACGGCCGGGGTGCTGTTTAAACATCTCAACCGGATCTTTACCGCCTTTTATCGCCCAGGCCAGGTCAAGCTCCATTTTTACATGGGCCGGAGCGGTTTCTGATAAAAGCAGGTCGTAAGGCACCGTACCATCGTCAAGCGCTTTAAATTCCATATCGTGGTTATGGTAGGCAAATATCAGCCCCGCCTTAGAAGCTGCCTCCCCTGTTTTGTTTAATACCGCTATTGTGGATTTTAGCTCGGCAGCTGTTCCCGTCGGCGAATTAGCACAAACCAGGTACCTTACGCCACCTTCGGCGGCCTCATCTACCAGTTGCTGCATGTTATCCTGCAGGTTCAGCATGGGTGGTATCACCATAGGCTTACCGTCGGGCATGGTTGGCATTTTAGCACCGGCGGGCAGTTTGAACGGCGCGCCCAGAACATGGTGCGATTTCCACGACAGGCCGGCATCATTCGCAAGCGCTTTAAATGCTTTGGGTTTTAACCCATAGTAGCCGCCCTTTTTACTGAATGCCGATTCGATTTCGCTGTAGCCTTCGCCCGCCACCCTGGTTAAGGTACCTTTAACATCATCATCTATTACGTTAAAAAAGGTGAACAACTGCACGCCAACAGGGTGCTTAATAACCTTAAACAGCGATGCCGCTTTGCCCGATAAAACAGCACTGCTAAGCGCAAGCGCGCCCGTGCTTTGTAAAAACTTACGCCTGTTAAAATCCATATAAATAGTGTTTAGTTTTACTTGGTTAGTAAATCTAAATCAAATAGTTTGAACAAAAAAATTTATTGTGTCAAAATAACGCATTGAATACGAATAAAACTATCGGCCTTCAAACAGGTTATTATTGATGTTATGGAAAACAAAATTATACCCCTTGTCCTGCTGCTTGCATTAGCATCATGCGGCAATCCTGAGCAGAAAGTTCCAAAAACCCGACACGACTCGTACAACAGAACACGTAAACCCAAATGCCCCACCTGAGCCGGGTTCTGATGAAGACCTGCGAATCAGTACCGATACAAGCAGTTTAGTTAAAGAATATTCCACCAAACACTATTTCTCGGATCTAAAGGAAAAAGACGCTTTTACGCTTAAGCTATATGGTAAAGATCTGTTGACATCCAAAGGGCTGCTTGAAGTTAAGAACGCCCGCAACGAATTGCTTTACCAGTATCGTTTTTCAACCATCGACTTACTGATAGACCCCGAATCGATGTCAGCAAGTCAGCAGGTCGCAAAGATCAACGAAATTTTTAAGCATTATTTTGATGAGGACAAATTCAGATCGCCGGCCATAAGACGCGAACAAGCTTTCGAAGAAGCGTTTGGAAACCCAAATGCAGCTGACAAGGCCGACTGGGAGAAAATTAAAGCCAATAAGCAATCCATCCTGTTTCGCCACCGCGAAGGGTACGAAGGTATGATGGGCATAGCTTATTCCAAAGAAAGAAAAAAAGCAATGACGGTATCTTACAGCGATTGATTTTAATGATACAAGCAACTGGCTATTAGCCCGGTCCAACCGGTTTGATGGGCAGCGCCTAAACCTTTGCCCGTGTCGCCGTCGAAGTACTCATAAAAAAGTATGTGATCTTTAAAGTTAGGATCGGTTTGCGCTTTTTCGTCCTGACCGTTTATTGGCCTGCGGCCCTGCCCGTCGGGCAAAAAAAGTTTTGATATCCGCCGGTAAAGTTCATTAGCCACTTCTTTAAGGTTCATCATTTTGCCTGATCCGGTTGGGCATTCCACTTGTAGTTCATCACCATAATACAAATAATAATCATTCAGGCTTTCGATGATCAGGTAGTTAATCGGTATCCACACCGGGCCGCGCCAGTTGCTGTTGCCGCCAAACATATTGCTATCGCTTTCGGCAGGCAGGTACTTTATACTAAACAGCGTGCCGTTAATATCCGCGCTAAAGGGGTTATTGAGGTGATATTTGGAGAGCGACCGTATGCCGAAAGGACTTAAAAACTCCTGTTCATCAAGCATGTAGCCGAGTATTGCCTTCATACGGTGGCCGCGAAGCAGGCTTATCAAATGTTTACCGCCGCTGCTTTTTTCGTCCCAATGCGATACCAGCGCGGTAAGGTCCGGGCGGTTTGCCGTAAACCAGTCCATCCGCGCCCTAAAGATGGGGTTGTCGGCAATATCCGTGTCATTCAGCACTTCCGCTGCAAATAAGGGTATAAGGCCTACAATACTGCGTACCTTCATCTTTTCTGCAGATCCGTCAGGCATGCGCAGCTGATCATAAAAAAAGCCGTCCTCTTCGTCCCACAAACCGCTTACACCGCCCACGCCCAAACTTGACATAGCCGCCGAAATGTAAATAAAGTGTTCAAAAAACTTTGATGCTATATCCGCGTATGCCTTATTTGCGACAGCCAGCTCGGCCGCTATGCGCAGCAGGTTAAGCGAATACATGGCCATCCAACTTGTACCGTCTACCTGCTCTAAATGGGCGCCGTTTGCAAAACGGGTATTGCGGTCAAAAACGCCTATGTTGTCCAGTCCTAAAAAGCCGCCTTCAAAAATATTGTTGCCCGCCTCATCCTTACGGTTTACCCACCAGGTAAAATTGAGCATCAGCTTATGAAAGATACGCTCAAGAAAATAAGTGTCGCCTTTTCCGTCATTGGCGCTCTTATCCAATTGATATATTTTCCAGGTTGCCATGGCATGAACCGGCGGGTTGGCATCGCTAAAATCCCATTCGTAGGCCGGCAACTGCCCATTGGGATGCATATACCAGTCGCGCACCAAAAGGTTAAGCTGCCTTTTTGCAAATCCGATATCAATATCAGCCAGCGCAACACAGTGGAAGGCCAGGTCCCACGCGGCAAACCATGGGTACTCCCATTTATCAGGCATCGAAATAACATCCATGGCGTTAAAATGCTGCCATTTGCTGTTGCGCTGGTGTTCGCGCTGCACGGGCGGCCCGGGCTCTGCCGGGTCACCTTTCAGCCACTGGTGGATGTCATAGTAATAAAATTGTTTGTTCCAAAGCATACCGGCATACGCCTGTCGTTGTATTTGTGCTTTAGCATCGCTTTCGCCGCCGGGGGTAAGCGTTCTATAAAATTCATCCGCTTCCTGCTGCCGCAACGCAAATACACTATCAAAGTCGTCAAAGCCACTCCCCGCCTTATCAGACAATCTTAAGCGAATAACAGCACGCTCGCCCGCCGGTATGGTAATATCATAATTAAGGGCTGCCTTAGTGCCCGTATTATCCGGGTTTATTGTGTTAGCCCCGTTTACGATATGGTCGTTTATACCATCCTTGCAGTACGACCGGCCATTGGTTATGTTAAACAGTTTGGGGTTAGTTTCGTTATCGCAAAACAGCATCGGGGGGTTGCCCTCTGCGGTTAACCAAAGCGGGCCTAACTCCTTGTGCTTTATTTTAACACCATTTTTATATGCAGATAACTGAGGTTTGTAGTTATCATAGCCCCAATCCCAGGTGTTGCGGAACCAAACGGTGGGCAGTACATTTAAGCTTGCATCAGCCTTGCCCCTGTTATGCACAGTTATTTTGATCAGCACCTCATCTGCCGAATGCTTGGCATATTCAACAAAAACATCAAAATAGTCGTCGTTATTGAATATCCCCGTGTCCATCAACTCATATTCGGGTTGTGCACGGTCGCGTTTTTTGTTTTCGGCAACCAGATGGTCGTATGGGAATGGCTGCTGGGGATATTTGTACAGCATTTTCATATAGGAATGCGTAGGTGTATTATCCAAATAATAATACAGTTCCTTTACATCTTCGCCGTGGTTGCCTTCGGCGTTACTAAGGCCAAAATAGCGTTCTTTGATAATGGGATCTTTTTTATTCCAGAATGCGACGGCAAAACATAATAGCTGCCCGCGATCGCAAATGCCTGCTATACCGTCCTCGCCCCACCTGTAGGCTTTACTGCGGGCCACCTCATGGGTAAGATAGCTCCACGCGTCGCCGCTGGCGCTGTAGTCCTCGCGTACCGTTCCCCATTGGCGGTCGCTTACATAAGGCCCCCATTTTTTCCACCCGGTGTTCTTTAATCTTTTGTGCTCTGCAACCATCTATCATTTTTTTTATTTCCAGGCGTTCCGCAAAAACCTCAGCCAGTTACCGTGCATCATATTTTCAATGTCGGCGTCGCTATAGCCACGTTTTTTTAACAGTGATGGCACTTTCTGCATGTCGGCGATGGTTTCCAGGTCGTAGGGGCATTGTTCACGCCCGAAGGCCCCGTCCAGATCGGTACCCATACCCACATGCAGGGCGTTACCGGCTATCTGGCAAATATGGTCTATGTGATCTGCCATTACCTCAAGGCTGCAATTCATCCCACTCGGGGTCGATTGCCCCCTAACCCAGTTAGGTACCATCATCCAGGCATCAAGGGCCGCGCCTATCACCGCCCCGCGATCGATCAGCGCTTTGATCATCTCATCGCTGTACTGGCGGTTATGGTTTACCAACGCGCGGCAGTTGTTATGACTGGCCCAAACATGGCCGTTAAAATTATCAAGGGCCTGCCAAAAGGCATCATCGCAAAGGTGCGTAGCATCAAGGATGATGTTGAGGCGCTCCATTTCTTTTAGCAGGTCTAAACCGTTTTGGCCCATTTTGCCGGTAGCATCCGTACCATTGGCATACCTGCCCGGGCCATAGTGCGCAGGGCCCAGCGCACGAAGGCCGCTTTTGTATGCTCCTTCCAAATAGCTGATATTTACTATAGAATCTGCCCCTTCCAAACTAAGGATATAACCAATTGGTTTTTTGCTGTTATCGGTACCGTCACTCCATAAAGCTAAATGCTTATCGAGGCTTTGCAGGTTGTTTACCTGCACCATTTCGCCTGCATCTTCCATTGCTTTATACCAGGCAAGCTGCCCCTGCGTTTGCGCCCAGGCCTGCTGCGGCGAATGCCAACCGGGCAATGGATTGTCCGGTGCTACGTAACGTGCTATCTGCGTTGCTACCACCAGGCCCATGTTGCCTTTTCGTAATTCGGGCAGACACACCACCGCCTTTGCACGGTCGGGCCTGTCGGTTAAACCTTCTTCGCGTTGGTTTATTTCCGCAATGGGGCGGGTAAGGTCGCGGTTCCATTCCAGCGCGTTCATGCTAAGGTCTAAATGGGCATCTATAATAAACATGGGTTTGTTAAGCAGTTGATTAGGTGAGTAGTTAAATCGTTATTTTTCTATCCCTCGCTATATTTTTCCATTCCTCTGTAACAAGCTTATTTTCAACGGTAATTGCCCGTTCATATAAAGCGATAGTTGGGCAGATATGATACGGCAAGCCGTATAAAATATCACCTACTTTATACTGATGACCCTTGCCTGCATCGGCTACCAGATGCTCTTCGGATTGACTGTTAAAAACAAGGTTGGGCGCGTTTAAAAAGTAAATCCGTTTTGATAATTCGTTTTCTGCGGATACCGATTTGTGGCCCACATCTATACAGATCTTCCCTTCGTAAGGCAACGAAATTACCCTTGCAATTATCAGCGCCGCTGTTTGAAATTGCTGTTCGGGAAACGCCAACTGGTAGCCCCTGTCCCAATAAGCAAATGTGCCCGGGCTGCACTCCAACCCGGGTCTCTTCGCCAGTATCGGAAAGGTTGGCGATCCACCTGCAATAATAACCGGCTTGCTGTACCCTGTAGCCGCTATATCATCCGCCAGTTTTAACACAGGTTTGATGCTATCGTCAGATCGTTGCTGCCGGGCATTGTAATCGGCATCGTGAATATGGCCATCGTAAGCATGTAACCCTAATACCTGTATGCCTACCAAACCAGCACAAGCTTCATATAACGCAAGTGCTTGTGCCGGCACAATACCGGTACGGTTCATGCCAATATTCAGGTCGATATAAACCGGTATGGTGATATTTTGCTCTGTGGCCTGGTCGGCTATGGCTTTAGCGGTTTTTTCATTATCAACCAGGCACGAAAACGCCGTTTGCGGATATGCTTTTATCAGCTGTACAAAGCGGCTAAGTTTTGGCCCGGTGGCCTGGTAAGCCAACAGCACATCAGGCGCTTTAGCCATGCCCAGCATTTCTGCTTCGGCAATGGTGGCACACTTAAATTTGGTGATACCGGCTTTTATCATCAGCAAACTAACGTCAGGGCTTTTATGCGTTTTAACGTGCGGGCGCAGGCGCAATACATCATCTATCATGGTTTTAACCAGGCCGATGTTGTATTTTACCCTATCGGGATATACCACCAGCGCGGGCGTATCCAGTTCGTCAACATTGTTGATGGTGTACCAGTCGGGTGCTGCCATAGGTTTAAACCAATTCAAATAAAGCTTCTATCTCTACCGGGATATTATCGGGTAACGAGCCCATCCCTACCGCGCTGCGTACACCAACGCCATTTTCTTCGCCCCATACTTTCGCAAACAGCTCGCTGGCACCGTTGATGATGTAGGGGTGTCTTTCAAAATCGGGCGTACAGTTTACCATGCCTAATACTTTTATAACACGCTTAACCCTATCCAGGCTGCCCAAGTTGGCCTTAATGGTAGCCAGCATAGCCAGGCCCACCTGCCGTGCCGCAAGTTTGCCATCTTCCATATTAATGGTATCGCCAATGCGACCAATAATCAGGCTGCCATCGTCCTGCACAGTGCCGTGGCCCGACAGGTACAGGTATTTGCCATCAATTAAACAGGGTTTATAAACACCAAGCGGTTTTGGTGCCGGGGGCAGGTTTAAGCCCAGGTCTTTAAAGTTCTGTTCGGCTGAGTTCATTTTGTAAATCTATTATTTTTAAACAAAAAGCGCAGTTGTAAACAAAAAAAGGCCGGGAACCACCCCGGCCTGACTTACATAACCATTATATTAATTAAAGCTTAAAAGATACACCCACGTTTACTGCGTAATCTGCAAAGGCGGCATCGCCCTGTGTATAAACGCCGGTTAATTGTGTACTAATTTTATCAGGTACGCTTTGTATACGATCGCGCACCATGGCAATAGGCACATAAGTGTAAACCGAGAACCGTTTTAAACGGTAGGTTATCCCCGGCTCGGCTGATACGATATAACCCGGCCTGCGGAAACCATTATTACCGCCTACCAGGTCTTTGGCAGGCAGGCATTCTTCACGAAGGCCCGCCGAAAAGTTAAATTTACCCACACCATAATTGGCACCTATCCTGATCATGAACTGATCGGGCACACTCATGACGTCGCTACCGTTCGCTACAGCTTTTGCACTTGGTGCGCCACCCCGTGCAGATGATACCCCGTTTTGCTCGCGCGGGCTTATCAGGTAATAAAATGTACCGTACAAACCAAAATTGTGAGAAAAGTTGTAGTAGGTGTTTATCTCGGTAGTAATACCCGTACCACCATCGCCCAATTGTATCGATTGATCAACAGGACCTAATAGTTTTGTGCCGCCCGGGCCTGTGTTTTGGAAATAATCCTGGTAAGTATAGCTGCCTGTGGCTAATTTTAAACCTAAACTTGCCTGAATATTCCCTTTACGTGCTTTGGCCGGGTCTAATAACCAGGCATAAGCCTTTATGGTGATATCACCAAGGCCAAATGAGCGGGTTTCGTGCCTTTCTTTGCCGCCGTGCTCGTATAACGACGACCTGGTGTTATTAAGCACGGGCACATCTATCGAAAACGACCAGCGATTGTTAAAAATACGGGTAAGCGTAAAATCCTGCGCGAATGAATGGTTGATAACATTAGTACCCATTTCTATACGTTGTTTTTGTTCTTGCTTGCCCACAAAATGTTTGTAGGACCGGTAATACCTGCTATTAGCATTAAAAAGCCACGCACCCCCCGAGGTGGTGCTGTCCGGATGTTCATCCATAGCACACAGCCCGCCTGTGCTGCGGATAGCAACGCACCCTTGCGCCCTGGCGGCAGTATTGTTAAGAAGTAAGATTATCGCGATCCCCGTGAGGAATTTAAAAGTAAGTTTCATGTTGTGATTATTTGATTTAAGTAAGTACGGTTTCCGTAAAACCAATAAGGTTAGCGGTACTTTGTACAGGTTTTTAAATTGGTTGATTAATTAGTATGTTTTTGTAACGGTTTACTGTAAAATTTAAGGGGTACCTGTTTAGTTGCAAACCATAGCGCTATAAGGGTGCCGTAGCTTCCGCCGCGCTCAATCCATTCAAAAAGTTCATAACGTGGATAAAGCAGTTCGCTGGAAATTTTCCATAGGATGAATATAAGCAGCACGTTGCGGATAGGTTTCACCAATACGACAAAAGCCGCGGTTACTTCAAAAACCCCAACAAACTGGGCAATCCTGGCCGGATTGGCAAAACCTAAGGAGGCGTACTGACCAAGCAACCCTTGCTTTTGTATAAGATTTAACCAGCCATGGCCTGTTAGCAGTAAAAAGCCAACAACCTTTAAACAATTAAATACGCTTTTAAGGGTTTTATCATCAACCACGGCATTTGCATCGATACGCACAAATAACTGGCGAAAGCCGCTTACACCACCCGAAAGGATAAGGAGCGCGAGCGGGGCGCCAAAGTTACCCGCGCGCTCAATAAATTCAGCAAATGGCTCGCCGGATGCCGGACGCAAAAATGCGGTAACGCCCCCCCACATAACCAGCCATAAGGCTATTGCCCGCATAGGGTATACCAGCATTACCAGGCCCAAAGCTATATCGCAAATACCAACCCACGGCATCAGGGCATATGCTGTATGAGTATCTATACCGAATACGGCAAAATAATTACACCATATTTGTTTGGTAAGTATACCAAAACAACCGTGGCCTATAAAACACATGGCAACCGCAATACGTAAGGCGTAATGTATCTTTTGTTCTGTTCTAAGCATAATCCTTAACCCTATTTCCCCGCTCCGTCTGTTTTCGCCCTGTTTACCGCATACTCGCCAACTTTAATACCTGTTTGCAAACCAACTTCGCAATCGCTGCGATAATGAATTGCCCCATATAAGCGCGACATTGCCGCCTCGTTTGCCATGGCCATGAAAGCGTTAGCTTTTTCGGGTACTAAATATCCCAAAACCGTAGCAGCAGCCCCGCTGAAGTTTGAATGGCCCGAAGTGTACGATGGGAAATTGGGTATACCAGTTAGGGTTTTTATATTAAACATCATTTGTGTAGGGCGTGGGTTAAAGTAAAAATATTTGGCGTCCCAGCAAACAATAGCGGCATCCATCTCGGCCATATTCAGTAAGGCCAGGTTGCGTGCCCATCGTACTTCGCTATAATTGTGTTTAACAAACTCGTCAGCGGCAATAACATTCCAGTGGCCCGGAGGGGTTACTGTACCTACGCCGTCAGCCCAGAAATTTACGATCCGTTCATGTTCGCGACTCTGATTCCTGCTCATGGCCAACACCTCGTCTGATTCCTTTTTAAACTCGGGAGTGTTAGTTCCATAAGGTGGCGCGGGGCGTAACGCCGCTACCGTTGCTGTTGAAAATAAAAATGGCTGCACCTTGGTGAACAATGGCAACATTGGCGGGCGCTTAGGCGATTCCAAACTTATCCATGGCACTTCACCTTTGGCTGCGGTTGTTGTTTCAAACGCTTTCCATATCTCGGGGTTGCCGCCCGCTGCGCCTGCGCCATCAGTACGGGCGCGCGCTGCAAATACGGCTGCTACCTGTTTGCCCAAGGCTTCGCCCGCGTCCATATCCGACCGTGTGTTAGCACCGGCCATAATGCGATATAACTTTTCTTCGGCCACTTTCTTTTGTATAAAATCAAGGTCGCCCGGGAAAAGTAACTCCATCAGCTTTGCGGTAACGCCGGCAACAACAGCGTCTTCGCTTGGATATGCCGGTAAAGTTGATTTTGGCACTAGCGCCTGTATTGCCGGATCATTGGTGTATGGAGCGGCACGGTTAAATTGTTTTTTAAACTTCCAGGCCTGTACCAAAGCGTCGTACTGTGCGGCACTTACATAAGCATAAGCACGCGCGGCATACGGCGGGTTCGAGAATGGGAATAAAGGGTACGCCAGCGGGTTTGCAGCGCTCGGGGCCGGATAAGTGCCATCCTCATTCTGGTATGGCGGCACATTGTGTTTGGCAACCAGTTCGCGTAATATCTCGTTCCAGCGCAAAACCGATCCGGCGCTCCAGTATTTGATTATCTCTCTTTGTTCGTTAGTAAGGTTACGCTGATAGCTTTTTATCTCGTTCAGATCGGCAAGATAATTAGGCGAGGTTACAGCATCAGGCGTTGCAACCGTAAAAGTTGATGAAGCTGTTAATACGGGCGTCCAGGTGTCAGCGTCAAGGTCTAAGTTAGACGGTGCAAGCGCAGGATATAGCTGGTTACGTTCCTGTATTTCCTTTTTACATGATGATTGAAATACCGTTAAGGCTATCATCACGGGTAATATATAAAGTATGTTCTTTTTCATGACTGTACTTATTTTTCAGATTTATCTTTCTTAACCGCAAATACGTAATATACGCCGCCAAAAAGCGAGGTATTTTGGCCGTAATTCCGGCCTTTTAGTACGTAGTTGCCTCCGGCAGTCAGCTCCAGGCCTTCCAGCTTGCTAAAGCTGTATTTAAATACTGCGCCAGCCATTGTAGCATTCATTTTATTGCTTGGGAACGGCATATTATTTTTGGTGATATCAAAGCCGCCAATAGTGGTCATCTGAGATAGAACGGCCTCGGCATTGAACCTTAGGCTGCGGTAGCCCGTACTAACCAAAAAGTTTGTAACGTTGGGCATAGCTACCTGGTTAGTGTAGTGCATTTCGGTAGTGTAGTACGAGTCGCGGTCAATAGTAATATTGTCCTTGCGTACATACTGGCCGGCCCCGGCTAAAAAAAAGCGGCCTACCTGGTAGTTAAGCAACCCGCGCAGGGCTATGCTTTTACTTTGCATACCCAGCGAAAGCGGCAGATAATCGGCCTCGTAGTTGTTTAAAGGGATGCTTCCTGATAAAATAGCGTGCAAACTTAGCAGGCCGGTGCCCACTTCCTGCTTTACGGCCATCCACTTAACAGCAAGGTTAATATCCTGTACACCGCGCTGGCCCCTTAAGGTACCTGCAGTTGCATTGGTTTTTATATAGGGTATCATAAATAACAGGTTTACCCTGTTGCTTAAACCGTAATTGCCCCCAACCGCAAAAATGTTGCTGCTAACGGTGCCCAGGTTACCATTATCGCGTTTAAAGGTTCCTTCCCAGTAATGGTCCCAGTTGTTGTGAGTGTAAACGCCTGCGGCGCAGAAGTAATTTTTAGGTATCATTAGCGCATCCGTTTCGGTTTGTGCACTAACAGTATTTGTTAAGGCAACACAAACTAAAACAGCCAAACAATACCTGTTTATATAATGTAAACAGTGTTTCATATTAGCTTTTTAAGTAAGTATGGATAAAGTATTACAAGCATCAGCCGCTAAAAATCTCACAAATTAGAAGCTGATGCCGTATTTTTCATCTCAAATACAGCTAATTCAAATAACAGTTACGCCACGACAAGACGCAACTACCCTGAATTACAGGAATTGAGAAATAATAAGTTTGATATATTAATCAACCGATGTGGTTAGGCGGCTTGCCCGGAGACTCGATGTAAGGATGGGATAATTTGTATGAAACAGAAGCGTTGCTTCTTTCAAAGGCATGGGCAAATCTTAAAAACGTGTAACTTGTTTCGGGGGCGTCATAATCAGAAACTCCGGATTGCGCCTTTTTAAGCGGCGCATCCTGCCCCTTCTTGCTTAGCGGAACATCGCTGAAGTTTTTTGCAACAATAATATTGGCATTAAACAGCTTGGTTTTTACACTATTGGCAACGCACACCAAAAACATGGTATCGCGCGTCATTTTAACACCCACGTAGTTATAAAAACCATCCTTTAACTGTATTTGCCCCTGTATACGCTCGTAATCGGGCCAGTCTACTATCCCCGGACTTTTTAGCGGTACTTTTATCTGTACAAGCTGGGTGGCATCAACCTTGTTTTCGTATATCTGCTTTACAATCTGTTCTTCGGAACGGTGGATGAAATATTGGAAGATAAGGCTGTACCCACCCGTGTTAAACAGATGTATGCTAAGCAGGAATAAAGCAAAAAACCTTTTCACCAATCGTAGTATTAGGGATAATACGGTTGTAAATATATGTATTTATTTAATTATCACAAAAATATTACAAAAAAGTATTTTTTGGTTAAAAAACTATAAAACAGCTATTTATGAGGATCAAATACCGCTACCCCCACCCGCGAATCGGCACAGCCATAGTATAAAAACCATTTGCTTTTAAAATAAACCAGGCCTTCCATAAATACGGTACCTGCCGGGTATTGCCCGCTTTTTTCAAAAGCTTCCTGCGGTACAAAAAAAGGCTTATCAAGCCTGCTAATGGCCCGCGTAGGATCAGTGACCGAAAAAAGTACCTGACCGCCGCAATAGGAGTTTGCGGTGTAATGCTTGTCGCCGTAATTGATGTTATTTTTACCATTATACAGCAGTAAAATGCCCTTTGGGGTAATAACAGCCGGCGGGCCGCATTCGGTAAGGTCGCTGTCGAAATAGTTTTTGCGAGGCGATATCAATGCCTTAAGACTGCCGTCGGCATTCATCAACGGCGCCCAGTTCACCAGGTCGGTAGATGTGGCGGCATAAACGCCGGTTTCGCCCCAGTACATCCAGTACTTACCATTAATTTTGGCTATTACCTGTTTTCCGCCGGTTAGTTTCGTAATTATAGAGGCCGATTTACTGGCGATATTAAAAAATTTACCATTATAGGCCTTACGGAATATAGGCCCGTGCTTGGTCCATTTCTTCAGGTCTTTTGAGGTGGCTACGCCCAGGCGGGGCATATCGTGGTTCCATTGTGTGTAAAAAACCACATAAGTGCCGTTGGCGGTCATGGCCACGCGCGGGTCTTCGCAGCCGCCTGTCCATTCAAATTCTTTCTGGCTGTCGTTATCGGGGTATAACACCGGTACCGGCGATCGCTTTACGGAAATGCCATTGGCGCTTTCCGCCAGGCCGAGTCTTGACGTACGCCCCCCTATGCCGGTGCCCGATTTATCTTCGGCGCGGTAAAGAATATATATCTTGCCGTTTTTTATGGTAGCCGCCGGGTTAAAGGTATCGTTAGATTCCCAGTCGGTTTGCTTTTTTCGCATAGGGTCATAAAAGCGGGTGGTAGTATCCGGGCTGATAAGCGGGTTAACATTTGCCGGCCTGATGAACGGCCCGAAAGCCCAGGCCGGCAGTTTATCCGTTTGTGCCGATACTGCGCCGGCCGATAGCACGATATACGCGAGTACACTAATAAATTTGTAAACTTTTTTCATCATAGTTTAGTTAACGGGTGTAAGCCTGGCCAGGTATTGGTCCATGCCATCGTCAAATAAAAACGCTGTAACCCAACCCTCCTGTGCGGCCACTTGTTGTAACGTTTGCTGGTCGATATACAGCCACTTAAACCAATCGGTTTTTTGCCCTTTATACACATACTGGTAAGACAACTCGCCGTAGTAACCTGCTGCAGGTAAATTGCCTTCATACAGGTAAGCAATATCCGACGAGTCGAACATTAACGTTCCCCCCTCGTTCAATATAACTTTGGCATGTTGTAAAAATAAACGTAATTTTTGAATAGTACCGCATAGGCCGATACCGTTCATCAGCAATAATAAGGTATCAAATTTTTCGTCCCGGTAGTCAAAAATATTTCCTGGTACGGCCTGCTTAACGCCGCGCTGCAGCATAATGGTAACTGCCAGTTCGGATATGTCAAGCGCGGTAACCGCTAAGCCGCGTTCCTGTAACAACAGCGTATGGCTGCCTGCACCTGCCCCGATATCCAAAACTTTGCCGCTGCACCGGCTTAAGGCAAGCAACTCCAGGTCGGGCATTTCATTTTCGGTACGGAAATATACGTCCACGGGCATTTCCTCTTTTGCGCCGTAGGTGTTATTTATCCACAGCTTACTCCGGCCGTTACCCTTAAAATGATCAAATAATGCCTGGCCGAATATGTCTTTCAATGTAATTTAATTGTGTTAGCCAAATTAAAGCAATGTAAGGTAAAGCATCAATATCCCACGTTCATTTTTAATATACAGCTACAGGTTGTAAGGATTTTTAAACGCTGTTAAAATACTAATATTTTTAGTATTACTTTTGCTGGCATATTGTAATTATGCTGCACATCAGGAAACAAATTACTAAGAGAGACGTGCTGGGATTTCGCCTGCCGATGCTGACTCATGAAGAGCCCACGCTTGATATTACTGACATTACGGTTATTGACCCGGATAACACCTATTACATGCGTATGGGCAGCGAAGCCATGACGGGATATCAGATAGGCGCCGACCATATCTTGGTGGTCGACCGCTCGTTAAAGCCGGTGCCGGGCAGCATAGTGGTTTTTTTTCATGAAGGAGGATTTTATACCAGGGCGTATCTGCCTGAAAAAAACCGGCTGGTGTTAAAAGGGAACACCGCTGCCGATACGTTCATTATTAGCGATATTGACCAATGGGAATGCTGGGGAGTGGTGTTGTTAACCTTAAACCCCTTATTACAGCCACAACAACGTACAGGGAGGTACATACGTGTTTGCGCATGTTGATATAAATAATTGCTATGTAAGTTGCGAAACGCTATTTCAGCCCCAATTAAAAGGGAAGGTTATTGTTGTATTATCAAACAACGATGGTTGTGTTATAGCACGCAGCAACGAGGCTAAGGCCATAGGGCTAAAAATGGGCGATGCCGAATTTATTGTGCGTAAAACGCTGAAAGATCACGACGCTGTTGTTTTTAGCAGCAATTACCCGCTTTATGCCGATATGAGCGCACGCCTGATGAATAACCTTGCGCGGTATACCTACATGTTGATGGTTTACAGTATAGACGAAGCATTTATGGCCTTTGATAATGTACGCGGCCTTGATTTAGAGCTGCATGCACAAACCATCAGCGAGAACGTGATGCGCAATACGGGCTTATCTATTACCATTGGCGTTGGCCCTACCCTTTCGCTGGCTAAGCTGGCTAATAAAGCCGCTAAAAAGCAGGGTAAAAATTTTCTGGTCTTAAAGGATGAGAAACACATCGGCAAAATTGTAAAGGATTTCCCGATAGAGGATGTGTGGGGTATTGGCAGGGCCTATTATGATAAATTAAAGGAGTTTGGTATAAACACTGCCGAAGACTTCAGGCAACTGAAACCCGATTTTGTGCGTAAGCAAATGACCGTGCAAGGATGGCGTTTGCACCAGGAATTATGGGGCAAACCACGTAATGTGATACGCGACGTGGCCGACCGGTCTAAAGGTATCGAATCGAGCCAAAGCTTTAACACTTACCAAACCATGCTCGAAAAAATAGAAGAAGCGGTGGCCATGCACGCTGCTACCATAGCGCTTAAACTGCGGCAGCAAAAAAGCATGGCGCTTACCTTAACCGTTTATCTGCGTACCAACAAGCATAACGTTAAGCACGATCAGCATTACCCCAGCATTACTGTTAAAGTACCGTTTGCAACTAATAGTACACACGAGCTTACCAAGATTTGTGTACAGGCTATGCGCACCATTTGGCAGCCAAACTATAACTATCTTAAAACAGGCATAAGGGCTACAGGCATTATTCCCGCAGGCGAGGTGCAATACAACATGTTCACCGGGTACGATAATAGCAAAAAGCAGAAACTAAGCGGTATTATAGACGATATCAACGGCCGGTACGGCCGTGGCAGTTTGCGTATAGCTGCCGAAGGTTACGACAAAACATGGAAAATGAAACAAGAGTTTCTGAGCAAGCAATATACCACCAGGTGGCAGGATATTATTGTAACCCGTTAAGTTGTACGAAACATTTTTAATTACTAAAATAATTAGTAAATTTGTCCGTTTTAAATTATATGTGCGGAAGAGTTTTAGTAAGCGAGAATAAAGATATTTTAATTACCGGCCGCGATGGGCGCCAGTTTACGCCTAAGGCTAATAGTACAGGCAATCCGGGCTCTATGCTGCCTGTTGTAACTGATGCTATGCCCGATAAGGTACAGCCGTTCAGGTGGGGATTGCTTACTTTGGATGATGATAAGATCCACAGTAAAAACAAGCATGCGCGTATAGAAACGCTGCATTCTGTTGGCCTGTGGCGGCAGCTACTGGGTAAAAAACACTGTGTTATACGTATACAGGCCTTTTTTGAATATAACAAATCTCACGAAAAACTATACAGGATAGAACGTGCGGATGGAAAACCTTTTTACATAGCCGGGCTTTGGGATATATGGATAGATATACAAACCAATGTGCTTATCCCCACGTTTGCCATGATCACCATGCCGCCCAACCGCGCTATGGCAGCCATACACGACCGTATGCCGGCCATCCTGGAGCGAACCGATATAAAAACCTGGCTTAATAAAAATTACAGCGGCGTTGAGCGGAGCGCTTTTTTGCAAAACAGGCCCTGCCTTGCGGAAACGCTTAAGATCACGGTTGAAAAAGACCATAGCCAGGGCAGCTAAAGTTTAGGGGCCCCTGCCCTGTCTACCTGTTCCGGTTAAAGATATTTGTTAACTTGCCTTAAATTTGCTTAGTTTAACATGAAGCTACACACCATTGATACCGGTTTTTTTAAGCTGGATGGCGGGGCGATGTTTGGGGTTGTACCAAAATCGTTATGGAACAAAACCAACCCCGCCGATGAGAATAACCTTTGCACATGGGCCATGCGCTGCCTGCTGATAGAGGATGGCAACCACCTGATACTGGTTGACACAGGCATCGGCAACAAACAGGATGAAAAGTTTTTCAGTCATTATTACCTGCATGGCGACGCCACAATAGATAGCTCGTTAGCCGCAAAAGGCTTTCATCGCGATGATATAACCGATGTATTCTTAACCCATCTGCATTTCGACCATGTGGGCGGCGCTGTTGTACGTGAGGGCGAAAAGTTATTACCTGCTTTTAAAAACGCTACCTACTGGAGCAACCCGCAGCATTGGGACTGGGCGGTAAATCCAAACGACCGCGAAAAGGCTTCCTTTTTAAAAGAGAACATCCTACCCATACAACAAAGCGGCCAACTGCAATTTATTGATCCGGTAAATGGTATTGCTTTTACAGACGAGATCAGCATACGTTTTGCCTACGGGCACACAGACGCCATGATGCTGCCGCTTATTAACTATAATGGTAAACACATTTTATATATGGCCGACCTGCTGCCTTCTGTCGGGCATTTGCCCCTGCCCTATATCATGGCTTACGACATGTTCCCGCTGAAGACACTTGCAGAACGAAAAGCCTACTGGAACGAAGCTGTTGAAAAAGACTATATCCTATACCTGGAACACGACCCGGTGAACGAGTGCTGCACACTGCAACAAACCGAAAAAGGTATCAGGGTAAAAAACATGTTTAAACTCGATGAAATTTAGCGATTTAACGTTTAGGTAATTTTATTAGTTTGTTATTTGGTAATATTTCCTCACAAAAATTATTCCAAATACCGTTGCTTAAAACTTCTTTCATTTTATAGTAAAATACTGGCATTATTAGCTATAAAATATTATTTTTAGAAACAAATTTGTAACTTTGCACGTTCAATTCTAAATTCAAGAATCGAGGTTAATTAAATAAATGAGACAACTCAAAATAACTCAATCAATTACCAACCGTGAGTCACAGTCCCTCGACAAATATCTACACGAAATTGGTAAAGTTGACCTAATAACTGCCGAAGAAGAAGTAATCTTAGCACAGAAAATTAGAGAAGGCGACCAGGCTGCATTAGAACGCCTGACAAAAACAAACCTTCGTTTTGTGGTATCTGTAGCCAAGCAATATCAAAACCAGGGCCTTACCCTCGGCGACCTTATTAACGAAGGTAACTTAGGCCTTATTAAGGCTGCGAAGCGTTTCGACGAAACTAAAGGTTTCAAATTTATATCATATGCCGTTTGGTGGATCCGCCAATCTATACTACAAGCTATTGCCGAACAAAGCCGTATTGTACGTTTGCCTTTGAACCAGGTAGGGTCGTTAAGCAAGATAAGCAAGGCGTTTTCAAAATTGGAACAGGAGTACGAACGCGAGCCATCGCCGGAGGAACTTGCCGACATGCTGGAAACTACCGTTGATAAAATATCTGATACGCTAAGCAACAGCGGCCGCCACGTGTCTATGGATGCGCCGTTTGTACAGGGCGAAGAAAACACTTTATTAGATGTACTGGAAAACCAGGAACCGAATACCGATTCGATCCTGATCAACGAATCGCTTTCGGAAGAGATCAAACGTTCATTATCGACCTTAACCGAGCGCGAGCGCGAAATTATTGTGCTGTTCTTTGGTTTGGGCAGCAACCATCCTCTATCGCTGGAGGAAATTGGCGAAAAGTTCAATTTAACCCGCGAACGCGTACGACAGATAAAAGATAAAGCCTTACAACGCTTACGCCATACATCGCGCAGCAAGATCCTGAAATCGTATTTAGGATAACAACCATTGCTTGTCAACAAAAATCCCGGTAACATATAGTCACCGGGATTTTTTTATTGGTACCGGGCTACGGATATGGTGTTAATATGTTAGCGTGATAACGTATGAGTTAATTTCAGCCAAAGCCGCAACACATTAAATAGTCTGCGTAAAGCTTACTTTTCAATATCCGGCCACACCAGCCAATGGTCATTCAATTGCTGCGCACCATTCTTTCTATAAAAAGCAAGCGCTGCATTGTTATCGGGCGCGCAATTTACACAAATGCGCGCAGCCCCGTTTTGCTGAAACCATAACATAAGTTGAGTTAATAGCGCCGAGGCTACGCCGGCAAACCGGAATTCCGGCTGTACATCTAACCATTGCAATTCGCCCTGGCAATCGTAACGGCGGGTTAAGTGACCGGCAATCCAGCCGATCAAACTATCCTTATACTCCGACGCAAAAATAACCCGTTTGGGCAGTGCTTGTTGCGGATGATACGTTGCATTAAGGTAGCCGCCAATCCGTTGCAACCAAAAGTACTGGTCGTCAGCAGTATTACCACGAAAGGCAGACAAGGCAGACAAATCATTTACGTCAGCTGTACGTATCTTGATATCTGCCAGATCTATTTCCATAACGATAAATTTAAGGGAACTGACGGTCTTTAAAATGACAAGATTTGCGCTTCGCGATTTTTCCTGAAGCCGCGCCGCTCGGCTGTATAGTAATCTCAAATTTTCGCTTTTTCAAATCGTTATTGATTTACTGTAAACTGTCGATCAAAGCTTTCATCTCTTTGATCTCCTTTTCCTGCGTCGCAATGATACCATCAGCCAGCTTGCGCACCCGCGGGTCGGTGATATGTGCATTCTCGCTGGTCATGATCGCGATGGAATGGTGAGGGATCATGCCTTTCATATATTGCACATCACTGATACCCACCTGCCGGTGCACCCCGGCAAAAGCCAGCCCGAACACTACGATGCCAACAATTATCAATGCCCGGTTTTTCCTTTTATCCGGATACATCATGGGCATCATTACCAGCATGAGTACCGCCATGGCGGCGATCATCATCAGTGTCATATAAAATCGGGTCATATTGATATAGATATGATCCGGCTCGTTCACATTCAAAAACATGATTGCATACATCAGCACGAAAGAAGCGGCCAGCATACGCGCAAACTTTCCGTAATTTCCGTTTTTCATCAGCGTAGTGTTTTAAAAAGAACAGTTGTAAAGGCGTTTTGTTTACAATGGCTATGCCGTTCGCACCACCCTGATTAACGTCAGTGTCCCCGTAATATACCTGATTAGCAAAGAGTTGGATAAAATAAAAAAGGACAAGCCAAAAATAAATTTGACTTGTCCTGTACCGTCGGGATGGCAGGATTCGAACCTGCGGCCTCCACATCCCAAATGTGGCGCGATACCGGGCTACGCTACATCCCGATTGGGATTGCAAAGGTAGCTTTTTTGTGTAGCTGTGCAAACTTTTTTTAAAAGAATTTCGGGGTGATTGTTTAACCAATTCATTTGCATAAACTTATGATTTAAAATATTTGGTTATCTGCCTAAAATGGTGCCGTTAACGCTTAAAATACTACATATGTAGTATTGCTGCGCAATTAAAATGGTTGTTACTTTATTGCAGGCAATGTATTGGTACAAGGTACAATTGCAAAAAAACTTACAGCCCGAAAACTGGCGGGCCGTAAGCGTCAATATCAAAGGTTATACTATTAAAAATAGGGGGAATATAATCGTTTGATAAAAAGCCCTGCATCAGCAAGTGAAGCAGGGCTTTACTATTTTACTTATGTAAATGACTACTTGTTGTTTATCGCGTACTGTATACCACCCAATAAATGTTTTAAATAAAGCGGTTCTGCGTACGATGCATCGGTATGGCCAAGCGCGGTGTAAAACGCCCTGCCACCGTCGTATTGGTGATACCAGCTCATGGGATGATTAGCGCCGTTTTCCCCGCCGGTGTAACTTCCTTCATCTATTTTGATCAGCACTTGCAGGTCGGGAGCTATCCATTTGTAATTGTACCATTCATCTAACCGTTGCCAGGTTGCGGGCAGGTGTTTTGTCGCCGCGAAATCTCGGTTTACTACGTCGAGCTTTGCTTCCTGTTGCTTTGCGGGGTGGCTTTTAAAATAAGCCCCCACCAGGCCCCCATACCACGGCCAATCGTACTCGGTATCGGTAGCGGCGTGCACGCCAACAAAACCGTGCCCGGCCCGTATGTATTGTTCAAAAGCGGCTTGCTGCTCGTTATTCAGCACATCTCCGGTAGTACTCAGGAATATCACGGCAGCATATTGTTTTAGATTATCGGCATTGAACTTTGAGGAATTGGTGGTAGTATCCACATCAAAGTTATTCTCTTTGCCAAGTTTAATGATCGCCGGTATCCCAACCGCTATGGATTCGTGATGAAAACCAGCTGTTTTGCAAAATATAAGCACTTTTGGTTTTGGCCTGGCAATACAGCTGATATTCATTACCATCAGCACTGCTACTAATAAAAAACTATTTCTAAAATTCATATTTCGATAATTAACTAATCGCTGATCACTAACCTTTATTTCTATATATTACCCTTTTTCAGCTCGTCGGCTGCAAAATTCGCCGCCCTTGCGGTTATGGCCATATAAGTTAATGACGGGTTCTGGCATGCCGACGAGGTCATGCAGGCACCATCGGTAACAAATACGTTCTTGGCGTCCCATACCTGGTTATGCTTGTTCAATACCGATGTTTTAGGGTCCCGGCCCATCCGTGCCGTACCCATTTCATGGATGCCATCGCCTACGTTATGCCCGCTGTCGTAGGTGTTTACGTTTTTTACACCGGCTGCCTCCAGCATGGCTTTGGCTTCTTTTACAATATCTATGCGCATCTTCTTTTCATTATCCTTTATCTCGGCATCCATAGCTAATATTGGTAGGCCCCATTTATCCTTCCGGGTTTTATCAAGCGTTATCTTGTTATCGTGATATGGCAGCAACTCGCCAAAACCGCCAATACCTATCCTCCACCCTCCGGGTTCCGATAATTCATCCTTGTATGCACCGCCAATATTCATTTCGGCTATTTCGCGGCTCCAGCCATTGCGGCTTGCCCCACCCTGGTAGCCGAAGCCACGCAGATAGTCGCGCTTATCGTCGCCCACATTGGCAAACCTAACCAGGTAAGGGCCATTAGGCCTGCGGCCAAAGTAGTATTTATCTTCATACCCCTCTACATCACCGCTGGCACCCAGGTTATAATGGTGATCCATGATGTTGTGGCCTAGTTCGCCGCTGCTGCTTCCCAACCCTTCAGGCCATATATCTGTCGCCGAGTTCATGAGCACCCAGGCACTGTTTAGTGCCGAGGCATTAACAAATACAACTTTAGCATAATACTCATAGGTTTTATTGGTTTCGGCATCCAATACCTCAACGCCTTTAGCTTTTTGCGTGTCCTTATCGTACAATATTTTGGTAACGATGGATTGAGGCCTAACCGTTAAGTTACCGGTTTTTAAAGCCGCCGGCAGCGTTGACGATTGCGTGCTGAAATATCCGCCGAACGGGCACCCCTCCCAGCACCTGTTCCTGAACTGGCAGCCTGTACGGTAAGGTATGGCCTTTGTAAGGTTGGCTATACGCCCTATGATCATATGGCGTCCAAACTCTTTTTTTATCCTGGCCGCTACATCACGTTCCACACAATTCAGGTCCATAGGGGGCAAAAACTGTCCATCAGGCAGGTTGGGTATACCTTCAATTGAGCCGCTTATGCCGGCAAATTTTTCAACATGATCATACCATGGTGCAATATCTTTATAGCGTATGGGCCAGTCTATCGCCCAGCCATCTTTCGCGTTTGCTTCAAAGTCAAGGTCGCTCCAGCGGTAGCTTTGGCGCCCCCAAAGGATTGATCGGCCGCCTAACCGGTACGATCGCCACCAGTTAAAAGGCTTTACCTCGGTATAGGGTGCTGCCTGCTCATCGGCCCAGGCATCTATAATAGGTTCGTATGCGCCCCACCCGCGCGATATTACCGGCCGTTCTTTACGCTGCTTTTGCGTAGCGCTCCCGCGATGCTCAAAATCCCAGGGGTTGTATTGCGCGGTTTTATAATCTTTAACATGTTCGTAATTAGCGCCGCGCTCCAGCATAATGGTTTTCAGGCCACGCTCGGTAAGCTCTTTTGCCGCCCATCCCCCGCTTATGCCCGATCCTATTACAATTGCATCGTATGTGTTATCGGCCGTAGCCTTGCCATTAATGTTGGGTACGCTTATTGACATATTTGTAGGTTTATACCGGCTCAGGGCACCGGTTATTGTAATTGGTTTAACAATACTATTAATTAATACCCAATAAATCAATTGTAAATTAAACAATTATATTTCCCTAAAAATGATATTTCAATGCTTTACTTTTGTGTATGCTTCGTATCAGCCAGTTGAATATATACCCGATAAAATCTCTTGGCGGTATAGCCCTCAATAAGGCACAACTTACCGACCGCAGTTTACTGCACGACCGCCGCTGGATGCTGATAGATGATAATAACCGTTTCCTGTCGCAGCGCGAACACGCACAAATGGCCTTATTTACGCCGGAACTGGAAGATGACGGATTAAAGGTTACTTACCTGCCGGATGGGTCATCGCTGCATATTCCCTTTGAACCCTTAAAAACTGACCGTTTGGATGTTACCATTTGGGACGATACCTGCGCCGGACAACTGGTTAGCGACGAAGCCGATGCCTGGTTTTCGGCTAAATTAGATATGGCCGCACGCCTGGTTTATATGCCCGATGAAACACATCGCTCTACCGACCCGAAGTACACCCGACCCGGCTACATCGCAGCGTTTGCCGACGCTTACCCGGCGCTGATCATCGGCCAGGCATCGCTTGACGATCTGAACAGCAGGCTTGCAGAAAAGGTGCCAATGAACCGCTTCAGGCCGAATATAGTATTTGAAGGCGGGGAACCTTACTGCGAGGACCTGATGAACCATATCAGGATCAACGACGTTGATATGTACGGCGTAAAGCTGTGCGCACGCTGTATCATGACCACTATTGACCAGCAAACAGCTATAAAATACAAAGAACCATTAAAAACGCTCGCCGGTTATCGGCGTAAAGGCAACAAAATACTGTTTGGACAAAACCTGGTGTTTAACAGTACGGGCCTTTTACATGTAGGCGACGTAATAAATGTTTTATCGCAACACACGGAAGAACGTTTTTTGCTGGGCAATGCACCTGTGGCGTAGCATCATCCTTGCACCCGCGTATTATTATTAACGATATCTCGCAACGCATTCCCATTAACTCTGGTAGTAATTATGCTTTCTGAGCAGATTTAGCTGTTTTTGACATTTGCATTTAAAATATTTTTCGCTCAAACAGGTTAACTTAAAATTTACTTATTAAAATTGCGTTTTTAACTTTTGTTGGCGCCTGTTATGATTTAGGCGCTTAATTTTACATCTTTACCCAATGTTCAGAGAAATAAAGAACCGGTACCTAAGATACTTTACTATACTTATTTATTTCATTATCATCTTTTTTTGCGCCATCGAATTAAACTTTCTGTGGCTGTTTGGCTATTCGCCCGATATGAGCGATATCAAAACGCCTACCATGTCGCTTTCATCAGAAGTTTACACCGCGGATGGTAAGCTCATCGGTCGTTTTTACAAAGAGAACCGTTCGCCTGTTGAATATAAAAGCATTTCCCCTAACCTGATAAACGCCCTTGTTTATACCGAAGACGCGCGTTTTTATAAACATGGGGGCGTAGATTTTGTGGGCTTTATGGGTAGCCTGGTATCAACCGCAAAAGGCGACAGGCGCGGCGGCAGTACCATTACGCAGCAACTGGCGAAAAACCTTTTCAATACACGCAAGCGTAAATCACAGGGGATTATAAGGCACATCCCATTAATACGCACCATAGTTTTTAAGTGTAAAGAGTGGCTTACCGCTTTTAAAATTGAGCACCTGTACAACAAGCAACAAATACTTACGCTGTATCTTAATACCGTTCCGTTTGGCAATAACTCGTTCGGGATAAAAACGGCTACCTTAAAATATTTTAACAAAACGCCCGATGCGGTTAACCCCGCCGAAGCGGCTACGCTCATAGGGATGTTAAAGGCCACATCAACCTATAATCCGCGTGTTTACCCGCAGCGCTCGTTAGAACGCCGCAACGTGGTACTTGGCCAGATGGAGAAATACGGTTACCTGAAAAAGGCCGATTACGATAAATACAGCCGGATGCCGTTGAACCTGGATCTGAGCTATGTAGACCGTACCGGGCAAAGCGACTCGTACATCCGCCGCGCCGTAGAAAAATGGCTCGACAAATGGTGCAAGGATAATGATTATGACCTGTACGAAGACGGGCTAAAAATATACACCACAATCGACTCGAAACTGCAGCAATATGCCGAGGAAGCCGTTGCTCAGAAAATGAAGATGCTGCAAAAACGCTTTAATAACCTTTGGGGCAACAAAAATCCGTGGAGGGACAGTAAAGGCGTTGAGATCAAAGACTTTTTATTGAAAGCCGAGCAAAGGCTCCCTATTTATAAGCTTCTTAGTAAAAAATACAACGGCGACACCACAGAGATAAAAAAATACTTCGAGAAAAAGAAACACATGACCGTTTTTACCTGGAACGGCGACAAGGACACCACTTTTTCAAGTATCGACTCTATAAAATATTATGCAAAACTATTAAATACAGGCATGATGACCATGGAGCCATCTACCGGTAAAATAAAAGTTTGGGTTGGAGGCATCGATTATAAATACTTTAATTACGACCACGTAAACCAGGCAAAACGCCAGGCAGGTTCAACGTTTAAACCGTTTGCTTACGTTACCGCTTTAGATAACGGTTTTACCCCTTGTGATAAGTTTACCGATAAGCCGGTAACCATTAAATATAAAGATAATGGCAAGGATGATGTGTGGCAGCCAAATAACGCCGATTTTCATTTTTCGTACCGCGATATGTCGTTACGCTGGGCGATGGGAAAATCTGTAAACTCGATAACCGCCCAACTTACAGAACATGTGGGATGGGACAAAATTGTGGACTATGCGCACAAAATAGGCATCGAAAGTCCGTTAAAATCGGTGCCATCGGTATCGTTGGGCTCAAACGACGTATCGGTTTTTGAGATGGTGAGGGCTTACAGCACTTTCCTGAACAAGGGCGAAAAAGTAGACCCATTGCTGGTAACAAAAATAACGGATCAGAAAGGCGACGTTTTACAAGAGTTTAAACTAAAGGCCGAACGCGTTCTGAGCGAAGAGACAGCGTGGTTAATGTTATATATGTTCCGTGGCGGTATGGAAGAACCGGGTGGCACATCGCAGGCACTATGGGAATACCCCGACCTTTGGAAAAAGAACAACCAGATTGGGGGTAAAACCGGCACATCAAGCGATTATGTTGATGGCTGGTATATGGGCATCACCAAAGACCTGGTAACCGGCGTTTGGGTAGGCTGCGATGACCGGAGCGTACATTTTACCACATCAGAAACAGGCGAAGGCTCGCACACCGCATTGCCTATTTTTGGCGCTTTTATGGAAAAGGTTTACACAGACCCTAAATCCGGTTATACATACGGGCCTTTCCCGAAGCCGTGGGTTAAGATAACTAAGGAATATATTTGCCCGTCGCCGGTGATAAGGGAGGACACAACCAGTACCGATAGCCTGATGGAAACCCCGATGGATACTACAAGCGCGCCGGCAACTGTACCGCCCCCCGCCGAAAACCCTGAGGGCGCCCCGCCGGCAACAAATAATTAGGCAACCGGCCTTGTTTAAGGCACGTATTTAGTATAAATTAGCACTATTGCATAATACGCTGTATATGAATAAACGCTTACCTTATAAGTTATCTATAAAGTACCCTTTTATATTATTGTGCCTTACCGTTGCCCTGCTGTTTAGCCAGCAGGCAAAAGCCCAGTACTTCGGCCAAAACAAGGTGCGTTATAAAAACCTTAAATTCAAGGTTTATAAAACTCCGCACTTCGAGATCTATTATTACCTGAAAAACGACAGCCTGATAAAGCGCTTTGCACAGGAAAGCGAGTTATGGTATACGCTGCACCAGCAAGTGTTCCGCGATACGTTTAACAAGCCTAATCCCATAATATTATATGCCAATCACCCCGATTTCCAGCAAACTACCGCTATCGACGGGGAAATTAGTGTTGGTACAGGCGGTATTACCGAAGGTTTAAAGAACCGCGTGGTAATGCCCATAATGGAAACAAACCAAACAACCCGGCATGTACTGGGGCACGAGTTGGTGCATGCCTTTCAATACCACACATTGCTCGGTCACGATTCGTCGAACTTTGAAAATATAGGTAACCTGCCGCTATGGATGATAGAGGGTATGGCGGAATACCTGTCGTTAGGTAAAAAAGATGCGTATACAGCTATGTGGATGCGCGATGCGTATCTGAACCACGATATCCCCACCGTACGCGCGCTTACCGAGAGCAATAAATACTTTCCATACCGGTATGGCGAAGCCTTTTGGTCATTTTTAGGTTCTACTTATGGCGATACCATTATTGTGCCTTTCTTTAAAAACACGGCGCGGTTTGGCCTGGAGTACGGTATAAGGCGAACCTTTGGTTATGACGACAAAACCCTTTCAAGGCTATGGCAAAATTCTATCGAAAATACCTATAAGCCTTTTTTAAAAGATACCGTACAAACGCCGGTGGGTAACCGTATTATTGATGCCAAAACAGGCGGCGATCTTACCGTTGCCCCATCCGTAAGTCCCGATGGCAAATACCTTGCGTTCCTGTCATCAAAAAGCCTTTTCAGTATTGATCTTTATTTATCTGACGCTAAAACCGGCAGGATCATAAAACGCCTGACCAGTAAGGTATCCAACACACACATTGATGAATTTAACTTTATAGAGTCGGCGGGCACGTGGTCGCCCGATAGTAAAAAATTCGCGTTCAGCGTGTTCAGCAAAGGGCGCAACCGCATGTTGGTTGTTAATGTACCGGATGGCAGTATTGCAAACGATGTTTCTATGGGCAAGGCAGGCCAATTCAGTAACTTGTCGTGGTCTCCGGATGGCAAAAACGTGGCTTTTCAGGGATTATCTGAAGGGCAGTCGGATCTGTACATGTATAATTTCGACTCAAAGAAAGTTACTCAACTTACCAACGATAAATATTCTGATTACCAGCCAAATTTTTCAAGGGACGGTAAACGTATCATTTTCTCGAGCGACAGGGCCACTTATGATACAAAACTCTCGCAGGATATTACTTTTGATTTAGCCGAGCTGGATATAGCTACCGGCAAAGTAACCGATATCAAGGTATTCGACGGGGCTAATAACCTAAACCCGCAGTACTCTTCAGATGGCACACAGGTTTACTTCCTGTCAAACAAAGATGGTTTCAGAAACATGTACCGCTATACCTTGGCAAGCGGTAAGGTTGAGCAGTTAACAGATCTGTTCACGGGCATTTGCGGTATCACGGAATATTCGCCGGCGTTGAGTCTTTCTGCTAACGACGATGTGGTTTACTCGTATTACCGTGCCCAAAAGTATGCCATTTATAACGCTAAGGTATCTGATTTTAAACCCGTTGTGGTTAATGGCGGCAATACAGATTTTACAGCAGCAATGCTCCCCCCTATTCGTGCGGTTGGCGTCGACCTAATCAACAGCAACCTGAATAATTACCTGGCGTATAGTAAAATACCGCTCGATTCCATACGCGCCATACCATACAAACCCAAGTTTAAGTTAGATTATCTGGCCAGTAACGGCATCGGGGCTTCGGTAGGTTCATACGGCACCGGGCTGTCAAGCGGGATCCAAGGCGTATTCAGCGATATACTGGGGCGTAACCAAATTTATGCGGGGCTTGCGGTAAACGGTGAAATATATGATTTTGGCGGGCAGGTGGTTTATATCAACCAGCAGGGCCGGTGGAATTTTGGCGTGGGGTTATCGCATATTCCGTACCAGTCGGGTACATACGGATATGGCTTTACTACTATCGACTTTGGCGGCCAGCCCACGCCGGTTTATGAAGAGAAAACAGATATCATCCGTACGTTTGAAGATCAGCTGCAGGCGTTTGCTTCGTACCCCATGTCCAGAACATTACGTGCGGAGATTGGCACTTCGGCCTCGCGCTATTCATACCGTGTAGACCGGTACAGCACCTATTACAGCTATGCCACTCTTGAGGATGAATTTGGGAATCAGCAGCTTTACCTGGGCAATGCTATCGACTTTAAAAAACATAAGATATCGCGTGAGCAATTCCGCAGCGAATACGGCCAGGACCTGAAGCCCTTTGCTATATATGGCCTGAGCACCGCGCTGGTGGGCGACGATTCGTACTTCGGCATAGCCGCGCCGCTTAACGGGCATCGTTTTCGTATAGAAGCCGAGTACAATTTTGGTACTTATCACTTTTTTGCCCCTACAATTGACCTGAGAAAATACGTAAGGACCGCGCCGGTAACATTTGCTGCAAGGTTGTATGGCTATGGCAGGCTGGGCGGGGATGCAAGCGCGCTATATCCACTATATGTGGGCTATCCATTTCTTATCCGCGGGTACGAAGCCCAAACATTTTACAACTCGCAAACGGCTACTACCAACAACTTTACCATCGACCAATTGTCAGGCAGCCGTATAGCGGTGGCCAACTTCGAGGTGCGCCTGCCATTTACCGGGCCCGAAAAGTTGGCAGTGATCAAGTCGAAGTTTTTATTTACCGACCTTAACCTGTTTTTTGATGCCGGACTTGCGTGGAACCAGGGCGACCAGGTGAAGTTTAAACTAAACCCGGATATTGTAGGTTATAACAATTTTACAGATCAGGCAGGTAATGCTGTTCAATACCCGGTATATAACCGTGTGCCGGCGTTAAGCGCAGGCATATCGTTAAGGGTAAATGTTTTTGGCGCGTTTGTACTTGAGCCCTATTACGCTTTTCCGTTCAACCGATCGGATGTTAAAAAGCCTGTATTTGGCTTAACCTTTGCACCGGGCTGGTAGGATTCCTTCAGTTGGCAATATACGGTTTGCAGTTCTGAGTTTACCGTTTGCATTAAAGGATAGCAACAGCTAACTGCCTGCTGCAAACTGGCAACTATCTACTGCAAAGCGGCGACCGCAAACCGCTAACTGTTTATATTCGTAATTAAAGTATTATGAAAAGATCGATATTGGCGATACTGATAATTAGCCTGGTTACAGCTTTTGGTTGCGATAACTTAAACGGACAAAACAAAACCGTGGCCGAAAAGGGACGGCTTAGCAAACCGGCCGCAGAGTGGAAAAAGAAACTAACGGCAAATCAATACGAAATAATGGTAAATCGTGGCACCGAGCCACCTTTTAATAACGCATATTATAACAACCATCAAAAAGGTGTGTATGTAAGTGCAGCTACTGGCGAAGTGCTGTTTACCTCGGCCGATAAATTTGACAGTGGCACCGGCTGGCCAAGTTTTGTAAAACCGGCAGATACCGGCAAGATAGCAATAGTGCATGATAGCAGCTTCGGCATGAGCCGCGATGAGGTTGTCGAAAAAAGTACAGGCCTGCACCTGGGACACGTGTTTAACGACGGCCCTGCCGACAGAGGCGGCAAACGATACTGTATGAATTCGGGCGCCTTGATATTTATTAAAAAGTAACCGCCCTGCGCGCCCCTTGTATTGATGGCCTGCCATAAGTGGGCCTTAACCCTCACACCACATTCGTAATTTAACCCTGCGGTTAGGTCAACCCAATCCGGGTTTACCGGGCGTATCATTTTTTCTTTTTGAGGACGGGTGTAAGTGCTCACCATTTTAAAGCGCTCCATGGCCTGCTCTTCGGTATTTATCTCTTCAAAATAAACCAAACGGTTAAGTTGCTGGGCGCTATCAAAAAATAACGTCGGCATTTCGCTGTAAAACTTTAAAGTTTTAAGCAGATCGGTACACATACCAACATGTAAATTCTTCCTGTTTCTGTCTGTGATTATATAAACGAACCTCTTCATTTGATAAAAAAATTTGCTGTTTAAAAAATAATTACTAATTTTATGAGCATAAAAATACTAACTATTTTAGCAATTCCAAATTTTTATGTCGAAAATTTCACAAAATATTAAGTTCCTTAGAAAAAAGAAAGGGCTAACCCAGCAGCAATTTGCCGACCAGGTTGGCATAAAGCGTTCATTAGTAGGCGCATACGAGGAAGAGCGGGCCGAACCCAAATATGAACTACTAAAACAATTAGCAATATTTTTTGACGTATCAATTGACGACTTTATCAACGAAACCATCGATGAAAAGTGGGCGCCAAAGCCAAAAGGTAATCCCGCGAACCTGAGGATATTAAGTATATCGGTAGATAAGGACGATAACGAGAACATAGAAATGGTGCCGCTAAAGGCAAGCGCCGGCTACCTAAATGGGTATGCTGACCCTGAATACGTATCGCAATTGCCAAAACTATACCTGCCTATGTTTAAGCAGGGCACTTATCGGGGTTTCGAGATAAAAGGCGATTCGATGTTACCGCTGCAATCGGGCACTATTATAATAGGCGAATATCAGGAGAACTGGGCCGATGTAAAAGTGGGCGAAACGTATGTTTTTATTACAAAAAACGATGGCGTAGTTTATAAACGCGCGGGTAATAAATATAAAGAGAACCGGAACCTGAAACTGATATCAGATAACCCGGTTTATGAGCCATACGAAGTAAGCGCTGAAGATGTGCTTGAAGTTTGGAAGGCCAAAGCCTATATATCTACCCACATGCCAATGCCATCGCCCGAGCCTACTATGGAAAGCCTTACCAGCATGATGGCGCAGATGCAACGATCAATAGCTAACCTTAACAATAAGGATGTTAATTAATTACGGCAACAATTAAGTTACATAGTATGGGGTTAAACTATTCACCGTTATCTTTATCATAACAACATTAAATTAAAAAACTAAAAAACCAGACTATGAAAAAGATCATGATGATCTGCTTGTTCCTTGTGGGGATATCAGCAGTTAGCTTCGCGCAGGGCCGCCAAAGAATGAGCACTGCCGACAGGGTTAAAGCAATGAAGGAAAGCCTGAAACTTACAGACGACCAGGCGGCAAAGATCACCGTTATTTACGATGCGCAAATGAAATCGATAGACAGCTTGCGTAACGCCGGTGGTGATATGAGGACACAAATGCGCCCTATGATGCAGGCTACCATGGATAAAGTTAAAGCCGTTTTAACTACCGAGCAGGCAGCTGCATGGCAGAAAGAAATGGACGAAAGACGCGCCCAAAGACAAAATGGCGGCGGTGGCCGGTAATCAAAAACATTATTGATAATAAAAGGAGCGGCTATAAGCCGCTTTTTTTATTTTAGCAGAAAATTGTAAGCGTGGCATCATCCGAAAAATATATACAAAGTAAGCTTGATGAACGCAAATTGCAGGGCAACTACCGCGCACTGAGCCCCGAAAGTGGTCTTATTGATTTTTGCTCGAACGATTATCTTGGTTTTGCCCGGTCAACTGTTTTAAAAGATAATATCCGGCGAGAAACAGCAAGCCATCCGCAAAGCTTAAATGGAGCAACGGGCTCGCGCCTTATCTCGGGCAATTCTGCTTATACCGAAGAACTGGAAACGCAAATAGCCGCTTTTCATCAGGCGGAAACCGGGTTAATGTTTAATTCGGGTTATGATGCTAATGTGGGTTTGTTCTCATCGTTACCGCAAAAAGGCGACACCATTATATGCGATGAATTGGTACATGCATCTATCATAGATGGTGCGCGGCTAAGTTATGCCAACCGCTACATCTTTCGCCATAATGATCTGGAAAGCCTGGAGGGGAAATTAAAGAACGCAAAAGGCATTTGTTACGTGGTGATAGAAAGCGTTTACTCGATGGATGGCGACACCCCTCCTATTGCAGAAATTTTGCAGCTTACACAACAATATGGCGGGCATTTAATTGTAGATGAAGCACACGCGGTCGGCTTATATGCCGCCGGTTTGGTAAGTCATTTAAATTTACAGGATAAGGTTTTTGCCCGTTTGGTAACGTTTGGTAAAGCTTTGGGCTGCCACGGGGCTATTGTTTTAGGTAGTGATATGCTGCGCGAATATCTGATCAATTTTGCCCGGTCGTTCATTTATACTACCGCAGCGCCGTTTCACCAGCTTGCAGCCATAAAAGCGGCTTACAGTTTATTAAAAACCTCGTCGGCAGATATTGCGCAGCTTCACGCAAACATCGGCTTGTTTAAAATGAACCTCTGCGTAAACAATGCCTACCCGCTGTTACACAGCGATAGCGCTATACAATGCCTGATTTTAGGTGACAACCACAAAGCCAAATACGCGGCAATTCAATTGCAAAACGCAGGTTTAGATGTACGCGCGATATTAAGTCCTACCGTAGCGCAGGGCAGCGAGAGGATAAGGATCTGCATCCACGCGTATAACACCTCAGAAGAAATCAGTCTGCTCACATCCACTATCAACAACATCATCCATGAAATATAAACCCTTATTTGTAACCGGTATCGGCACAGATATAGGCAAAACGCTGATATCGGCCATATTGGTTGAAAAATTAAAATGCGACTACTGGAAGCCCATACAATCCGGCGATCTGGACAATTCCGACTCGATGAAGGTGCAGCGGTTGATATCAAACAGCGTATCGGTATTTCACCCGGAAGCATACCGGCTTACCCAACCTTATTCGCCGCATAAATCGGCCGCGCTGGATGGAATTGAGATAGATGAAAAAACAATAATACCTCCAAAAACCGATAACCAATTATTAATAGAAGGCGCAGGCGGACTGATGGTGCCACTCAACGACCATTTCCTGATCATCGACCTGATACAACAGCTACAAGCCGAGGTAATACTGGTGTCTAAAAACTACCTGGGCAGCATTAACCATACCATGTTATCTGTTGAGGCGTTAAAACAGCGTGGCATCCCCATTAAAGGCATCATTTTCAATGGAGAAGAAAATGCATCTACCGAGGATTATATTACGGCATATACACAAATAAAGCATTTAGGCCGGGTGCCGCCGCTGGCAAGCGTTAATAAAAGTACAATTGCTGATGCGGGTAAATATATTTCGTTGTAATTTGCAGCCGATTTCCAATCCAACGGAACGCCAACCAATTATATCAAATGAAGAATATCACCGTAATAGGCTCGGGTACTATGGGCAATGGCATTGCGCATACATTTGCGCAAAATGGATTTAATGTATCGCTTGTAGATATCAGCGAAAACGCGCTGCAAAAAGCCCTGCAAACTATAGCAGGCAACCTGGATCGCCAGATAAAAAAGGGCAGCATTGACGAGGCCGTCAAAACATCGACCTTAAATAATATAAAAACCTACACAAATGTAAAGGATGGCGCCGCCGATGCCGACCTGGTTGTGGAAGCTGCTACAGAGAACCGCGAGATAAAGCTGAACCTTTTTAAGCAGCTCAGCGAGGTTTGCAAAACCGATGTGATACTGGCATCAAATACATCTTCTATTTCCATTACCGAAATTGCATCGGTAACCGCTAAACCGGCCAATGTAATAGGTATGCATTTTATGAACCCTGTGCCGGTTATGAAACTGGTTGAGGTGATCAGGGGTTATGCTACTACGGATGAAGTAACCAATACCATAATGGAACTGTCGCGCAAACTGGGTAAAGACCCGGTTGAAGTGAACGATTACCCGGGTTTTGTGGCCAACCGCATATTAATGCCGATGATAAACGAAGCCATTTATACCTTGTTTGAAGGTGTTGCCGGCGTACACGAAATAGATACCGTAATGAAACTGGGTATGGCCCACCCTATGGGGCCGCTGCAACTGGCAGATTTTATAGGGTTGGATGTTTGCCTGGCAATATTAAAAGTACTGCATACCGGTTTCGGCAACCCTAAGTATGCGCCTTGCCCGTTATTGGTAAATATGGTAACTGCGGGCCACCTGGGCGTAAAAAGCGGTAGCGGGTTTTATAAATATACACCGGGAAGTAAAGATTTGGTGGTGGCAGATAAATTTGGCCCCCCTGCCCCCTGAAGGGGAGTTTTTGACAAGCTTAAACGGTTTGTTATGCCGAACGTAGTGAAGCATCCAATCGCCGACATGCATATCGGTGATGTACAATTCGATAATAGATCTTTCATTATCGTTCAGGATGAGAAGATATAAATGAACTAATATGGAAAACAACGCTAACGACCGCACAGTAACATCTATAAGGCTATTTGATACAACTGCTGAAAAGATGTTTGATGCGTGGACGGATCCTGAAAAGCTGGCTAAATGGTGGGGACCAAAAGGATTCAGCAATACGTTTCACGAATTTAACCCTGTACCGGGCGGTAACTGGAAATTTACCATGCATAGCCCTAACGGTGCCGACTACCCAAATGAAAGCGTATTTGTAGAAGTCGGCCCCAACAGGATCATTTTAAACCATGTGAACGCACCGATTTTTAAGCTCACTGCCACGTTTGAGCCTGTGGACAACCAAACCAGCCTTATTTTTGAACAGGAGTTTGAAACAACAGATCTTTTTGAAAAGGTAAAACATATTTGTATCCCCGCCAACGAAGAGAATTTTGACAGGCTGGAAGCTGTGTTGGGGTTGAGATAATATTCTTTTTTGTCGTGCTGAAATTAATGTGGCATCTATCAGTTTGACAGAACCGCTCCCCGCTCCCTACTTACCACCTTAAACCTTTCTTTTTTGCGTCTGTCATATAAGTATCTACTAAAAAATGTACAGATGAAAACATTATCAAAATTCGGGGTGATAGCTGCAATAGCGGGTTCGCTGTTCCTGTCATCATGTGCAAGTGATTATTATGTGGCCGATCAACCTGTAGAACCGGTTTATGTAAGGCCGGTTGCACCATACCCGCGCGCCTATTGGGTGCCCGGCGAATGGGTTTACCGCGGCCACAGATATGTTTACAGAAACGGCTATTACACCCGCCCGCGTGGCAACCGCGTTTACGTAAAAGGCAATTGGGTGCACACGCCGAGGGGATACGCCTGGCGTAAAGGCCACTGGAGAAGGTAATTTTTTGATGTGCAGATATGCGGATGTGCAAATATGCGGATGATCAAGTATGTGTTAAAGGTTTAAACGAAGTTCATCTGCACATCTGTAATTTGCATATCTGCACATCTACATCCTCTCCGGTACCTCTATCCCCAGCAGGCCCATGGCATTGCTGATAACCTTTGCTGATGCGGCGGAAAGCTGCAGCCTGAATTGTTTTAAGCGTTCTTCTTCGGCTTGCAGGATAGGTTTTTCGTGGTAAAATTTATTGTAGGTTTTTGCCAGTTCGTACACGTAGTTGGCGATTACCGCCGGACTATGTGCCGACGCGGCTTCTGCAATTGTTTCCGGGAATTTGGTCAGGGTAACGATCAGGTCCCGTTCTATGCCATCCAGGTTGGCAACATCGTTTGTGCTGCCTGCTGCGGTATAACCCGCTCTGCTAAGTACCGATTTGATACGTGCGTGTGTGTACTGGATAAACGGCCCCGTATGTCCCTGAAAATCTATTGATTCCTTAGGATCGAACAGCAGGCGTTTTTTGGGATCAACCTTAAGCAGAAAATATTTTAACGCGCCCATACCAATGGTGCGGTATAGTTTATCCTTGTCCTCTTCGCTAAAGCTGTCTACTTTGCCCATAGCCTCGGTAGTTTCTTTAGCGGTGCTAAACATATCTGCCATCAGGTCGTCGGCGTCAACCACAGTTCCCTCGCGGCTTTTCATTTTACCCGATGGCAGGTCGACCATACCATAAGATAAGTGATATAAACCCTGCGCCCAGCTTTTGCCCAGTTTTTGCAGGATCAGGAAAAGCACCTTAAAGTGGTAATCCTGCTCGTTACCCACCACATAAATGGATTCGTCCATCTTAAAATCGTCGTACTTTAACTGCGCGGTACCCAGATCCTGGGTGATATAAACCGATGTTCCATCTGCACGCAATACAAGTTTCTGGTCGAGGCCTTCGGCAGTAAGATCTATCCAAACCGAACCGTCGTCCTTTTTAAAAAAAACGCCCTTTGCAAGGCCCTCTTCAACTATATCTTTACCTAATAAGTAGGTATTGCTTTCGTAATAATATTTATCAAAGCTTACGCCAAGGGTTTTATAGGTAACATCAAAACCATCGTACACCCAGCCGTTCATGGTTTTCCAAAGATTGATAACCGCCTCATCGCCCGCCTCCCATTGTAAAAGCATTTGCTGCGCTTCCTTGATCAATGGGGCGTTTTTTTTGGCTTCATCTTCAGTTTGGCCTTCTTCAATTAGTTCTTGTATCTGCTGTTTGTAGGCCTTATCAAACCAAACATAATATTTACCGGCAAGGTGGTCGCCTTTTAAGCCGCTGCTTTGGGGAGTTTCGCCCTGGCCAAACTCGCGCCAGGCCACCATACTTTTGCATATGTGGATGCCCCTGTCGTTTACCAGATTGGCTTTTACCACATCGTAACCCGCAGCCGCCAGTATTTCTGCCAGCGAAAACCCTAACAGGTTGTTACGGATATGCCCAAGGTGAAGCGGTTTATTGGTATTTGGCGATGAATATTCCACCATTACCTTTTTGCCGTTTGGTTTTGCTGCCGCGAATTCATCATTTAAAATCTCGGTATGGAGTTTATCCAGCCAGAAGCTGTCAGACAAAGAAATATTTAAAAATCCTTTAACTACATTAAAAGCTGCAATTTGAGGCAACGCTTTTTGCAGGTATTCGCCAATTTCGGCGCCTGTTTGCTCAGGTCCTTTACGTGAAACTTTAGTATATGGAAAAGTAACCAGTGTAACCTGCCCCTCAAACTCCTTACGGGTTTCCTGCAGGTTTACATCTTTGGCTGTAATATCGGTTTGGTATAAATCTTTAACGGCCTTAACAACAGCCTCAATAATAAAATCCATCGCGCAAAATTAATAAATAAGTTTATGGTTAATGGTTCATAGTTTATAGTCTTTTTCAAAAACATAACAAGCGGTATCTATCGCCTCGTTTGTCGCCGGGCGATCGACCCACCCCGACTGTGCTGCGCTGGTCGACCCTCTCTACTGCGCAAAGAGGGTGAGAAGGAAGGAACCAAAACCCTCTTTCCGCGCAGCGAAGAGAGGGTCGCGCACGTAGTGCCGCGGGGTGAGTAAACTTCCGCTAAAAAACAATAGCTTTGCTGCTTCTTTACAACCATTTATGACACTTACTAACCGGGATTTTAAGATAGATGTAACATCTGAGATTGGCAACCTGCGCGTACTTTTGGTACACAGCCCCGATAGCGGATTGGGCAAAGTGGTACCCTCAAAGGCCCAGGATTGGTTGTTTGAGGATATTGTGCATTTGGACACCATGCGCCGCAAGGAATACGATTATTACATTAAACTGCTGATGTATTTTCTTGATCCTGATAAGATAAAGGGCAAGCTGAGCGAGATAGACAGCCCGGAAAGCAACCGCGATTTTTTTAAACCGGATAATCCGGCTTTCCATAATTCTGCAAAGGTCATTGAGATACAAACACTGCTGAGCGATATTTTGCAAAAAGATGATATCCGCAAAAAACTGGTTGCTTCCGTGTGCGCTATTGAAAGCTGCAACTACCGCCTGCAGTTACAATTGATAGACACCGATCCGGTGGAGCTGGCCAAAATATTTATCTCGGGTTCGTTGGACGATGACACCATGATCTTCGCGCCTATCCCAAACCTGATATTCTCCCGAGACCTGGGTATTGCCATCAATAATCATATTTTATTGAACAAACCCGCTAAAAAAGCCCGTTCGCGCGAGACCTTGCTGATGCGGTACATCTTTTTTAATCACCCCATGTTTGAGGCCTATCGCAATAACATTATTGAGATATCTGAAAACAAGCAGCATTTTTTACGCCCTGGCGAAGCCAATGAAGAAAAAACAACGCTGGAAGGCGGTGATGTGATGATGGTTAGTCCGCAGCACCTGATCATTGGATGCAGCGAGCGTACCTCTATAAGCGGTGCCAACGAAGCCATAAAGTTATTATTTGAGAATGATGTGGTGAATAAGATAACCATTGTAAAAATCCCCCACAAACGCGATTATATGCACATAGATACCGTTTTTACGCAGGTAAAACGAAACGTGTGGGTATTGCTAAGGTCGTTAACTATTACCGAAACCGAGCAATCGCAGCGCGAACCGATTGCCTGGTTTGCCGATAAAAAAAATAAGGATAAGCCGGAGATAGTACAGTTTAGGAAAGATAAAAAGCCGAAAACATTTGACACCCTCGAAGACCTGTTAGATAACATCAGCCAAAAGGACCTGGACTGTGCCGAGCCTACCAAATTTATTTACTCCGGTAACGACAAGTTTCCATTTGATGCACGCGAGCAGTGGACCGACAGCTGCAACCTGCTGGCCCTCAAAGATGGCGTAGTGCTGGGTTATGACCGTAACGACAAAACCGTTGAAGCTTTTAAGCAAAGCGGCTTCAACGTCGTTCACGTTACAGATCTGCTGCCTGAGTTTGAAAGCGGCTCAATAAATCCACAGGATTTGAAGGATACGTTGATATTAATGCCATCAGCCGAGCTTTCACGAGCCCGCGGGGGGTTCCATTGTATGAGCATGCCGCTCAAACGTGATTCAATTCTGTAGTGTTCGCGGTTCGTAGATGATAGTTCATAGTATCTCTATCTGAACCATACACTGCCATGACCTATGAAACATTAACTATTGAACAAATGCAAAGCACAAATAACCTATTAATGATACGCCCGGTGGCATTTGGCTTTAACGCACAAACTGCCCAAAGTAACGCCTTTCAGAAACAGGATGCCGATCAGCAAGCTGTACAGCAAAAAGCGCAGCGGGAGTTTGACGGTTTTGTTAAGGTGCTGCGCCATAACGGGGTAATGGTAACCGTTATAGATGATACGCCTGATCCGCACACTCCCGACTCTATCTTCCCAAATAACTGGATATCATTTCACAGCACAGGCGATATCTTCCTGTACCCCATGCAGGCCCAGAACCGCAGACTGGAGCGTAGGGAAGATATCATCCGGCAGCTGGAGGAAAACTTCGAAGCCAATCACGTAATTGATTTGAGCTGGTTTGAAGAAAAAAATCAGTTTTTAGAAGGGACAGGCAGTATGGTGCTGGACAGGGAGAATAAGATAGCCTATGCATGCCTGTCGCCCCGTACCAATGCGGAAGTATTGAAAGCTTTTTGCGACTATACCGGTTATAAAGCCGTAACCTTTGACGCCTTTGACCAAAACGGGCAAGCTATTTACCATACCAATGTGTTGATGGCCATTGGCAGCGGGTTTGCAGTGATTTGTCTGGAGAGCATAGTGAATGCGCAGGAAAAAAATGCCGTTATCTCTTCACTAAAATCGACAGGCAAAGAGGTGATCGATATCACTTTCGATCAGATGAACCATTTCGCAGGCAATATGCTCGAGGTTAAAAATGCGGATGGCGATATCCTGGTGGTAATGTCGCAGGCGGCCTTTCAGTCGTTAACCGCTGAGCAAAAAACGGCTTTAGGAAGATATGGCAAGTTGGTATATGCCGATATCAGTACCATTGAGACCAACGGCGGCGGCAGTGCACGGTGTATGATGGCCGAAGTGCATTTGGAGGTTAGAGATTAGTTTTCGGATGATACGGCAAGTGTACTGCTTGTGGCTGCACGACTGGATAACAAATCCCAGTGCTCCTACCATCCTGCAAATCACGGCTCAGACAAATAGCGCTGCAATCCCACCCTCCCAAATAAATTACATTCCTACTATAAAAATTCCGTCCAACAAATAGCAAATAAATCCGTTTAAAATATACATTTGCACCAAATTTTAAAGAATGCAGAGTTACCAGGAATTTCTTGACCTGAGCGTTGGTTTCCCACAGGATGGTTTTGAGATAATAGAGGACGAACTTTATTTTAACGACCTCAATTTAATGGAGATGATTGAAACGTACGGCACCCCCCTGCGCTTTACTTATCTGCCTATAATCAGCAAGAAGATACAGCAGGCAAAGCTGCTTTTTCAGCAGGCTATCATCAAAAATAATTACCGCGGTACGTATAAGTATTGCTATTGCACCAAAAGTTCGCACTTTAAGCATATTGTAGAAGAAGCCCTGCGTAACGATATCCACCTGGAAACATCGTCGGCTTTTGATATGCCAATGATTGACGCGCTGGAGAAAAAAGGCGCTTTAAGCAAGGATATGACCGTTATTTGCAACGGCTTTAAAACCTTCCAATACAAGCAGTACATTATTGATATGCTGCACGATGGGTTCAAGAACATCATCCCGGTACTGGACAATAAAGAAGAATTTAACCTATACGATGACGAGGTTGAACTGGATACACCCTGCAACCTGGGCATACGTATAGCGGCTGAAGAGCAGCCCGACTCGCAGTTTTACACCTCGCGCCTGGGTGTGCGTATGGAGGACGTGATAGATTTTTATCACAACAAGATCGAGAATAACCCAAATTTCCAGGTAAAATTGTTGCACTTCTTCATTAATTCCGGTATTTCTGATACGCCGTATTACTGGAACGAGTTGGAGAAATATGTAACCCTTTACTGCAAGTTCAAAAAAATAAACCCGCATTTAGATACGCTGGATATCGGCGGGGGAATGCCTTTTAAAGATTCGCTGGTGTTTGATTTCGATTACGAGTACATGATCAACGAGATCGTGAGCCGTATAAAGGAGATCTGCGCCGAGCATGATACAATGGAACCAGATATTATTACCGAGTTTGGTAAATACACCGTTGCCGAGGCTTCGGGTATATTATATAAGGTATTGGGCCGTAAGCAGCAGAATGACCGCGAAAAATGGCTGATGCTTGATGGTTCGTTCATAACCAACCTGCCCGATGTGTGGGCACTAAACCAGAAATACATCCTTTTGCCAATTAACAACTGGGATAGCGAATACGAGCGTGTTAACCTGGGCGGCATCACCTGCGACGGACAGGATTATTACAACCAGGAAGCCCACATGAACAGCGTGTACATGCCAAAAACCCGCAAGGTGCAGTACCTGGGCTTTTTTAATACCGGTGCGTACCAGGAAGTATTAAGCGGTTATGGCGGCATACACCACTGCCTGCTGCCCTCGCCAAAGCATGTCATCATCCGCCGCAACAGGGATGAAACCTTCAACTTTGAAGTGTTTGGCGAAGAACAGAACAGCAAACAAGTATTAAAGATACTGGGCTACACTACTTAGGATGTTGTCCTGTCAGATATTAAAGCACCGCTTTGGCGGTGCTTTTTTGTTTTAAGGGACCTGACAACTCGCCTTGCCGCGTAAAAGTGTTCACGTTCGGCACACGTGAACACCGTGAACACACGTGAACACCTGGTAATCAATTGTTTAATATTTATGGTGACAATATATTGTCACCATACCAACAGCTCATTGCAAGGTACTAAGCAATCTCTTTAGGCTGGCTGCCTACATTTCTATCGGGAGATTGTTCGTCCCTCGCAATGACGGCTCTTTTTTATGTTACCTCTGTGTTTCTCACTCTGTGCATGTTGTAGTTAAACCTGATCCCTCTTTTCGTAAACTTTTTTTAAATAAATTCTACTAATTCCGTATACTATATATATATTTGGGGAATTAAAATGAAGAAAATACAAATTACATATCATAACAACCTGATTAACTGCTGTATGTGGGCGGATAAATCATGGCTGTAAATGTGTAGATAGATAATATTCGCCTCTTCAGCCACAGCCGAAGGGGCTTTTTTTTGAGTTAACTAAATCAAGTACCGAATATGCAAAGCTTCAGAACAGAACTGGAGAACCCTATAGTGGAACAGGACATCATAGACCTGGAAAGAAAGATCCGTGCGTTCCGCGAGGGCAAAATACACGACGAAAAGTTCAGGAGCCTCCGCCTGGCCCGCGGGGTTTATGGCCAAAGGCAACCCGGTGTACAAATGGTGCGTATCAAACTACCGTTTGGCAAGGTCACTTTTAAACAGCTTTTAAAAATTGCCGATATAGCCGACGAATATGGCAGCGGCAACCTGCACCTTACCACCCGCCAGGATATCCAGATACATTATGTTAGCCTGGACCGTACACCGCAGTTATGGGCCGAACTGGAGCAGGACGATATTACCCTGCGCGAAGCTTGCGGCAATACCGTGCGTAACGTAACATCGTCCCCCACCTCCGGGATCGATCCGCTGGAACCTTTTGATGTGTCGCCATATGCACAGGCAACTTTCGAATATTTTCTACGCAACCCCATCTGCCAGGAAATGGGCCGCAAGTTTAAGATCTCCTTCTCATCAAGCGATGCTGATACTGCGTTCTCCTACATCCATGATATCGGCGCGATACCTACAGTAAACGAAGCAGGGGAACGCGGGTTTAAAATACTGTTAGGCGGTGGCCTCGGCGCCCAGCCACTATTGGCCAGCCCCGTAGAAGAATTTTTACCCGAAGATCAGCTGATACCGTATATCGAGGCGATCATCCGGGTGTTCGACCGCCACGGCGAGCGCAATAACCGCAACAAGGCACGTTTAAAATATCTTATCCAAAAAATAGGTTTAAATGAAGTGTTGCGCCTGGCCCGGGAAGAGCGCACCGCCCTGAAAGTAAAAAGCTTTAAAATTAACCGCGACGCTGTACCGCAGCCTGCGTTGCCGGAAGATAACGTTTTCAGTGATGTAGAAACTACCAACCCGTTCCGGTACGAGCAATGGCTGGCAACCAACGTGTTTGAACAAAAGCAGGCCGGTTTTTACGGCGTGTATATTAAAGTAACCGTGGGCGATATCCCCACTGATGTTGCACGTAAACTGGTAGCGGCTATACAGCCATATGCCGCAGATGAGATCCGTATCACGCAAAACCAGGGGCTCCTGCTAAAATATGTGCGAAAAGAAGCGTTGCCTGCCTTATATGAGGGTTTAAATGCGCTCAATTTTGCTACTCCGGGATTCGACAGTGTTGCCGATGTTACTACGTGCCCGGGCACCGATACCTGTAACTTGGGCATCAGCAACAGCATGACCATGGCGCGCGTGCTGGAAGATCTGATCTACAACGAATACGACGAGTTTGTTACCAACCGCGATATCAAAATAAAAATAAGCGGTTGTATGAACAGTTGCGGTCAGCATGGCCTGGCGCATATAGGCTTTCACGGCAGTTCGTTAAAGGCAGGCACAAAGGTGCTGCCATCGGTACAGGTAATGCTTGGGGGCGGCACTGTTGGTAACGGTGTTGGCCGCATAGCGGAAAGGGTAATAAAAGTGCCATCAAAAAGGGCAACGCATGTTTTAAGGACAGTTTTGGATGATTATAAACTCAATTCAATTTCAGAAGAAACCTTCCACGCTTATTACGACAGGCAGGGCAAAGATTATTTCTATCGCCTGTTAAAACCCCTTGCCGACCTGACCACCCTAACCGACGACGAGTTTATTGACTGGGGCCACCAGGAAAACTATGTTTCGGCCATTGGCGTGGGCGAATGCGCAGGGGTGATCATAGACCTGGTAGCGACCCTGTTGTATGAGTCGGAGGAGAAACTGGGCTGGGCAAACGGCGCCTTCGATAACGGGGCCTGGTCTGATGCTATTTACCACGCTTACAATACCTTCATCAGTGCCGCAAAAGCGCTATTGCTCGATAAAGGCATTAACAGCAGCACACAGGCGGGCATTATCCGCGAGTTTGATAACCATTACGTTTCAACCGGGGAGATCAATTTAGACAGCACGTTTAACGACCTGGTGCTACAAATAAATAAAAACGAACCTTCGCAAGAGTTTGCCGCTGCTTACAAACAGCAGGCTGCAGATTTTTTAGAAGCAACAAAATTAAAAAGAGAGGCAGTGTTGCAGCTATGATAAACAACGATACCAATACAATAAAACAAGCACGCATCACCCTTGTTGGCGCCGGCCCCGGCGATGCAGAACTGATCACGTTAAAAGGCATTAAAGCTTTGCAAACCGCAGATGTGGTTTTATACGATGCCCTGGTGAATGACGAACTGCTGGAAATTGCCCCTGCAAACTCCACTAAGATATATGTAGGCAAACGCTCGGGCGACCATACCTTTTCGCAGGATAACATTAACCGTTTGATGGTTGATTACGCGCTGAACTATGGCCATGTGGTACGCTTAAAAGGCGGCGACCCTTTTGTATTTGGCCGTGGGCACGAGGAACTGGATTTTGCAGCCGAATATAACCTTCCTACAAAGGTAGTTCCGGGAATTTCAAGTTCGATAGGTGTACCCGGATTACAGGGCATTCCTGTTACCCACCGGGGGCTAAGCGAAAGTTTTTGGGTGGTTACCGGTACTACTAGTGATGGTAAAATATCCGCCGACCTTTACGATGCCGCTAAAACCAACGCTACCATTGTAGTGCTGATGGGTATACACAAGCTTGCCAACATCGTAGAAATATTTAAGAATGAAGGCAAAGGCCAGTTGCCTGTTGCCGTGATACAAAGCGGCACCACCGTTAACGAAAAGGTAGTTATTGGCGTAGCCGAAAACATTGCAGACCTGGCTGCCCAACAGGGTATCACTTCTCCTGCCCTTATTGTATTGGGCGAAGTAGTATCGTTACATCCGCAGTTTAAATTGGTAAAAGAAGTTTATGACGTTGTTGCCGCAAGATAATAGTTTAACAGCTGTAGAGCCGCAACAAACACCGGGCAACCAATTGTTCCCGGTGTTTTTAAAGCTTAATAACCTGCATGTGGCGCTGGTTGGCGGTGGCAAGGTTGGTTTGGAAAAGCTTACGGCGCTGTTGCAAAACAGTCCTGGGGCTGCCGTTACCATTATTTCTAAAGATTTTTTACCTGCCGTGCATGTACTGGTTGCACAATACCCGATGGTAAAGATCGTGCAAAAATCATTTACCGATAACGACCTTGATAACGCCGACATTGTGATAGCCGCTACAAATGACAGCGAACTGAACAAATACATCCGCCAGGCGGCGCATGACCGCAAACTGCTGATAAACGTAGCGGACAAGCCCGAACTGTGCGATTTTTATTTAGGTTCCATCGTACAAAAAGGCGACCTAAAAATAGGTATCTCTACCAACGGGAAATCACCAACCATAGCCAAACGCCTTAAAGAAGTTTTAGGCGACGCCCTGCCCGCCGACCTGGATATTACCCTGCAGCAAATGAACGAGGTGCGCAACACCCTGGCAGGCGATTTTACCCATAAGGTAAAGGAGCTGAACCGGGTAACCGCCGTGCTGATAGGCGGGCAAAAACCACCCAGCAATAAAAATCTTAAGCTATTGGTTTGGGGTGCATCTATCGCCTTTTTGTTGATCGCCATTGCAGCCTTATGGTTTAAAGACCCCGCGTTCAGGGGTTACGTAGAAACCATTTCGCCGGTGTTTTATTACTTCCTGGGGGCAGGTTTTTTGTTTGCCCTGATAGATGGCGCCATCGGCATGTCGTACGGGGTAACATCAACCACTTTTTCGCTCTCAATGGGCATCCCTCCTGCTTCAGCAAGTATGGGGGTACACTTGTCCGAGATCATGAGCAACGGCATAGCAGGCTGGATGCACTACCGCATGGGCAACGTAAACTGGAAACTGTTTAAGTTATTATTGATACCCGGTATCGTGGGCGCGGTAGCCGGGGCGTATTTATTATCCTCATTAGAGCATTACGCGCAATACACCAAACCTGCAGTATCACTTTATACCCTGATACTGGGTACCGTTATCCTGAAAAAAGCTATCAACCTTAACCGTAAACACAAAACCGAAAAAATAAAGAAAATATCGCTTTTGGGTTTAGGGGGCGGCTTTATTGATGCTGTTGGCGGCGGCGGCTGGGGTTCTATTGTTTTATCTACACTTATAGCCGGCGGCCGCCATCCCCGTTTTTCGCTGGGTACCGTAAAGCTTTCGCGATTCTTTATCGCGCTCATGAGCTCGCTTACCTTTATCACTATGCTCAACAGCTCGCACTGGGATGCTGTGGCAGGTTTGGTAATTGGCAGCGCGCTGGCATCGCCGGTAGCTGCACGCATCTCTAACAGGATCTCGGCAAAAGCCATTATGCTGTCGGTAGCGGTTATTGTAATCCTTATCAGCATCCGTAGTATCATTAACTTTTTAATCAGGGTAATATGATGGTGGCTACCGATTACATATCGCGATTGGTGAACGGCAAACACCCGGTGGATGCCCTGCATGCTTTGGCAGAGTTGTTTACCGGCGAGATCGTTTTTTCGACCAGTTTTGGATGGGAAGACCAGGCGATATCGCACATGATATTTGCCAATAATATCCCCATAAAAGTTTTCACGCTCGAAACCGGTCGCCTGTTCCCCGAAACTTATTACGTATGGAACCGCACCATGGAGATCTACGGCAAGCCTATCCATGCTTACTATCCGGATAATAACAAGCTGGAGCAAATGGTGAACGCCAAAGGCCCAAACAGCTTTTACGAGTCGGTGGATAACCGTAAGGAGTGCTGTGCCATCCGTAAGATAGAGCCGTTGCACCGCGCACTGGCAGGCAACCAGTGCTGGATCACCGGCATCCGTGCCGAGCAATCGCCCAACCGCGAGGATATGCACAATGTGGAATGGGATGCAGGCAACCTGCTTATCAAGTTCCATCCCATTTTCCGCTGGACATTAGAGGATGTAAAAGCTTACATCAAACAATATAATATCCCCTACAATACTTTGCATGACAGGGGTTTCCCAAGTATTGGCTGCCTGCCCTGTACCAGGGCGGTACAGCCCGGCGAGGATTTCAGGGCCGGGCGCTGGTGGTGGGAAGACCAAAGCAAAAAAGAGTGTGGTTTACACGTTACGCAAGCTGAAAGCTGAAAGAATAAAGCCGAAAGCTGGAAGACTGAAGATGCATGGCAAAAAGCCTTTTGCTTTCTGCTTTAAGCTTTAGACTATAAAAAATAAGTATAAAATGAGCAAATACCGGTTAGATTACCTGGACGAATTAGAGGCAGAGGCCATATATATTCTGCGCGAAGTAGCGGGGCAGTTTGAAAAACCTGCGCTGTTATTTAGCGGGGGTAAAGATTCTATCACCCTGGTGCATTTGGCTTTAAAAGCCTTTCGCCCGGGTAAGTTGCCTTTCCCGCTGGTTCATATAGATACAGGGCACAATTTTGAAGAAACCATTACTTACCGTGATGAAATGATAGCCCGTATAGGCGAAAAGCTGATCATAGGCCATGTACAGGACACTATTGACGAAGGAAAGGTAGTGGAACAAAAGGGGAAAAACGCCAGCCGTAACCCTTTGCAAACCGTTACCCTGCTGGATACCATTGCCAAACACGGTTTTGACGCCTGTATTGGCGGCGCCCGCCGCGACGAGGAGAAGGCCCGCGCCAAAGAGCGTATCTTTTCGGTACGGGACGAGTTTGGCCAGTGGGACCCCAAACGCCAGCGCCCCGAGCTTTGGGATATTTACAACGGTAAGATCCACAAGGGCGAAAACGTGCGCGTGTTCCCGATAAGCAACTGGACGGAGCTTGACGTATGGAACTACATCCGTCGCGAAAACATACCGTTGCCTACCATCTACTTTGCACATCAGCGCGATTGTATCACCCGCAACGGTCAGCTAATGGCAGCCTCGCCATTTTTAAATATGGATGAGGATGATGTGATAGAGCGCCGTAACGTGCGTTTCCGCACCGTTGGCGACATGACCTGTACCGCTGCTGTTGAATCGTACGCGTTTGAGATAGATGATATCATCGATGAGATAGCCTCATCAAAAATAAGTGAGCGCGGCGCCCGCATGGATGATAAAGTAAGCGAAGCCGCCATGGAAGACAGGAAAAAGGGAGGATATTTTTGATTTCGGATTTACGATTTTCGATTTCGGATTTGTGCATAGGCACATCCTCAATTGGAAATCCTACCAAAAATCAAAATGTAAATAAATCCGAAATCGTAATTCTAAAATCTAAAATCCAACAATGGATATATTAAAATTTATAACCGCAGGCAGTGTAGACGATGGCAAAAGCACCTTGATAGGTCGCCTGTTATACGATAGTGAAGCTATCCTGGCCGATCAGCTGGAGGCCCTGCATGCATCCAACCGCAAGAACGACGATGGCAGCATTGACCTTGCCATTTTAACCGACGGCCTTAAAGCCGAGCGCGAGCAGGGCATTACCATTGATGTAGCCTACAAATATTTTGAGACCGATAAGCGCAAATTCATTATTGCCGATGCGCCCGGGCACATCCAGTATACCCGTAATATGGTTACCGGGGCGAGCAACGCGGCTTTGGCCATTATCCTGATAGATGCCCGTAAGGGTGTTGTGGAGCAAACTACGCGGCATTCGTTTTTGGTATCGTTGTTGCAGATCCCGCAGGTGGTGGTTGCCATCAACAAGATGGATATGGTTGATTACAGTGAAGAGGTTTTTAAACAAATTGTAACTGACTATAAGAAACTTGCCGCTAAAGTTAACCTGGAGAATGTTACCTACATACCGGTAAGCGCGCTAAAAGGCGATAACATTGTTTACCCGTCATCAAAAATGACCTGGTACCTGGGCGACAGCCTTTTGCAGCATTTAGAGAACGTGGAACTGAAAATAGACGATGCATCGGCACATGCCCGTCTGCCTGTGCAATGGGTGGTGCGCCCGCAAACAGATGCCTTGCACGATTACCGCGGCTATGCCGGCAGGGTGTCAAGCGGGTCGTTCAAGGTAAACGACAAGGTTACGGTACTCCCTTCTGGTTTTAGCTCCACTATTTCAAAAATTGAAGTATACGATAAGCAGCCCGAAGAAGCTTTAGCGGGCATGTCGGTAACGGTACACCTGCAGGACGATATCGATATCAGCCGTGGCGATATCATTGTTAACAGCGCGGGGCAGCCACAACTAAGCAACGTTATTGAGGCCGACCTGTGCTGGATGGATACCCGCCCGCTGGATACCTCGCTTACCTATTTGGTGCAGCACAATACCAAAACCATTCGCTGCAAAATACAGGAGATAATATACAAAGTGAATATTAACACACTCGAAAGGGACTTTGATGATGAGTTTAAGCTGAATGATATTGGCCGTATCGTAATAAAAACCGCTGAGCCCTTAGCTTTCGACCCCTACCAGGTAAACAAGGCCAACGGCGGTGCTATTATAATCGATAGCCGCACCAATGTAACCGTAGGCGCGCTGATGCTGCGCCAGTCGGTAGAGTAACCGGAATAATTTCCAATTATTATATAAACCGTTAAGTGAAGTAAGAAGACCCTGTGCGAGGTGCAACTCGTGCGGGGTTATTCGTTTTAAATGCCCCCTGATCATCCTAACTGGTTTCAGTATTGCTCTTCAAAAGTCAGCAAAGTGATTCACCCAGATAAACCGGCTCAGGCTTTTTTAACAAACACCGATTTAAGCGCCATTGCACCAAAACCATCTATTTTGCAATCGATGTTATGATCGCTGTTCACCAAACGGATGTTTTTAACCTTTGTGCCGGCCTTGATGGTTTGCGAAGTACCTTTTACGGGGAGGTTTTTGATGGTTACTACGGTGTCGCCATCCTGCAGAATATTGCCGTTACTATCTTTAACCACAAAACCGTCCTCAGCTCCTTGTTCTTCTATGGCGGGCCATTCGTGTCCGCATTCCGGGCAAACCAGCATGCTTTCAAGTTCATAAGTATAGGGAGATTTGCAGACCGGGCAAGGGGCTAATTCGCTCATAGTTTTTGAATTTATTAAGGGCGCAAAGTTAACAATTCCGCCTACAACGCGAATAGGTATCAAAGTAACGGGTTCGTCCCCCACGATAATTATTTCCACAAAAAAACGGGCAGCTCGCCCGCCCGCTTTTCGAAAAACTAAATTATACCTAAAAAACAAATAGGATCTTTGTAAAGTCCGAAGTCCGGGGTCTTTAGTCCGAAGTAGCTCCACATCTAACTTCAGACTTTGGACTTGAAACTTAAGACTTAGAACTACTTACCACTCAAGAGCCCGTCCAGCGTAACTGATGCGTAGTATATGCCGCCTATTGTCGGGCCGCCAGCGTATTGGATGTAGCGTTTGTTGAATATATCTGTAGCGCCGATCTTGAACGTGGCATGGTACATCGGTACGTTTAAGGTAACCTGTGCATCAAGCGTGTGGATGGCTGGCACAGCGCCTGTAACCAGCGGACTTTCCCACAGGTAGGCCTGCTGCCATTTGTACACCACGTTAAAGCCCAGGTTTTTGACTACCTCGCGGTTGCCGAACGAAAAATTACCGCTCCACTCGGGTGTATTAAAGCCTGTAACAAAAATATCTGAGGTTTGCTGCGCTTTCAGTTTATTGAAGCTAACGTTGCCCGATACGGTATATTTTTGATAAAAATTATAGCTTAATCCGGCCGAGGACCCGTAGTTGTTATAACTGTTTTTAGCATTGGTATAAACCCGGTAACGGCTCTGGCCCGCGCTCGCGGCGTTATTAGCAGTGGCGGTTGTAGGGTCGCGGTTAATATCCAGCATGGCTAATACGGCTGCGTCTGAGCCAACAGTGGCAGCGTTCGGCACAAATACTTGTACCTGGCCTAAAAAGCCGTTATAGCGGTTAGCATAGGCATCTATGTCCACAAAAACTTTGTTATCTAAGAAGATCCCTTTATATCCAACCTCAAACGAAGTGATCTGTTCGGGCCGGGCCTTCGGCAGGTCGGCTACTTTTAACAAGCCACGGTTAGCCAGGGCGGTGGCATCGTCGCCGGTGGTCGACTGCGCCTTTACAGCGGCATTAAAGGCGGTTACCGATTGCTGCGTATAGCTGTTGTTGAGATAGCCCAAACCTTCATTAATAAACTCCAGGCTGCCCACACGTTTAACACGGCCGTTATTTACGTATGATAATGCCTCGAACAACGACGGAAAGCGATACCCGTTCTGGAACGTAAACCTGAAATTATGGTTTTGCGTTGGCGAATAAACCGCTGCCAGCCTCGGTGTAAATTTTGGATCGAAGTACGGGTTACGGTCCCACCGGATAGAGCCGAAAAGCTTTAATTTATCGCCAAAGAAGGTTTTGGTAACCTGGGTAAAAGCGCCATACTTTTTATAGGTTACATTATCGCCGAAGCTGCCATCAGCTAAAGGGGTGTTCCTGTCGGCAATGGGGCGGTTAAAGTCCACAAAATTATTCCCATCGGGAATGATGTTGTAAACGCGTACGTCGGCACCAATCAGCAGGTCAACAAACTTTACTTTTTTGGTAACGTCCCACTGGGCTTCGGCGTTAAATAAATGGCTTTTTTGCACCAAAGCGGCCCCACCGGTAACCGGCGCGTTAGGTATCAAACTCGATTTAATATCCCAATTGTTAATGCCAATAATGGTTTTGCGCAGATCATTAAAGGCCTGTGTGCCAGGCTCTACCCTGCCCGCATCTGCAGCGGCTCGGGCCGCATCACTCGCAGCAGCCAGGTTAGCGGATGTTAAAGCACCGCCGTGCGCGTTTGCATAAGCGGTTAACGCGTTTTTATAAGCCGTTCCCCATGCCGAGTTGCTGGCGTGGTTTAGGTCCAGGTTATCGGCCAGGGGCTTAACGTTAAAAGAATTACCCGTGTTTTCGATAGATTCATACGCCCGTACCAAAAAGTCGGACCCCTTTAGTTCTATCTTATGATTTTGTACCGATGCGCCATTCAAAGATATTTTATTTCCGCGCTGAAAAACCCCGTCCATAGTGCCATACCGGTACGTGTACGACAGTTGGATGGTTGGCGCGATCTTATAGGCCAGCGTGCCATCCAGCTTTAAATTGGTAACTTTGGGATCAACCAGGTCTACCTCGTTGTAACCCGTACGGGCAACGGTGAGGTTTGGCCTGGCCACGCCATCAACCACAATGCCCTTTATAGATACGGTATTGCTTCCGGCAAGCGCGTCGTCGCCATATTTGTTCCAGCCATCATAGGCTGCGTTGCTGGCACCTGTAAGCTCGGGATACGCTGGGTTAACGGTCTTCAGGTTGCCCGGGTTTTGGTCGCGCCGGGTGTTCGATTGCCAGTCGGTCCCGGTTAAGTAGCTGGCGTTAACTTTAAAGGCAAACTTATCGTTCCAGGCTTTTGCAAAGCGTATGGCTGTTTCGTTAATGGTACTGGGCTTAATGCCGATACCATCCACATGGTTAATGCCGGTACGATGGTAAAAGCTAAGCCCCTGTGTTTTAAATGGGTCTTTGGTAAACAAATTTGATAACCCGTTAATAGCATTTGTACCATACAAGGCAGCAGCAGCGCCGGGGGTAATTTCGATGCTGGCTATATCCAGTTCAGTAGGGCCAATGGCGTTGCCAAGGGGTACGCCAAGCGTAGCCGACTGCATATCTACCCCATCAGCTAACTGCATGAACCTAAAGTTGTTAGGGCTGTTAAAGCCACGCGTATTGGGCACCTTCATGGTGATGCTTGTGGTGGTCATTTGCACTCCTTTCACGTTTTCCAGCGCGTCGTAAAAGCTTGGGCCGGGCGATTGTTTAAGGGCGGTGATGCTCAGTTTTTCGATAGCCACCGGCGAGCGCAAAAGCTTTTCTTCCCTTCGGGATGCGGTAACCACTACCTCGTTAATTAATAAAGCCTGGGTGTTAAGCTGCACATTTAAAGCGCTTTGCGCGTTCTTTATCTCAAACTCCTGCGTTTGAAAACCTACCGCGCTAAATACCAGCGTAAACGGAAGTTTAGCATTAGTTTGTAGCGTAAACCTGCCTGCGGTGTCGGTGGCGGTGCGGTTATCGGTACCTTTTATAGATACCGTTGTACCTGTTAGCGGCTGGCCGTGGTCGTCGTTTACCTTTCCGCTCAGGGCGTAGTTACCATTTAGCTGGGCCAGTGCCACGCCCGGCAAAAGGGTTAAAAAAAGCACAATGATCTTATAGAAATTCGTAAAGGATCTCATGGAATAAGGTTGAAAAAAATTGAAAAAATTGAAGAAAATTCGGTTGTTTTCGGGGTGTATTTAACAACAACAGCACGCAGTTGGGCACTGCATTCGGGATATGGAAACTAACAAGGATGTAGATAAATAATACATTGTCTATAGAATAAGTAGACAAAAGTAAAAAATGTTCCCTGCCATCCAAATATTTTTATAAAAAATAATATTTTAATCTTACGTAATGTCTGGTATTTATTACAACTGCGCAATAAAAAGGGATAAGTAACCCACCTACCCCCGTTGGTATTATATATTTCCCATCCGAATCCAACGGCAAATTGTTATTATTGTCGACTAAATCGCTATACATTAATGTCATTCAACTACCGGCGCATTATTATCAAAATAGGTTCGAACGTTATTACCCGTGCAGATGGCCTGCCCGATGCAGAGCGTATTGCCCATTTGGTAAACCAGATAGCCGAAATTAAAAGGCAGGGTATCGAAGTGATACTGGTATCGTCGGGCGCGGTAGCATCCGGCAGGAGTTTGATATCGGTTTCCGAAAAATCAGATGCAGTGGCCGTGCGCCAGCTCCTGGCCTCTATCGGGCAGGTAAAACTGATTAATACCTATTCACAGCTATTCGAAAAATTTAAGCTGCTTTGCTCGCAGGTGTTGGTTACCAAAGAAGATTTCCGCGACAGGCTTCATTACCTGAATATGCGTAACTGCCTGGAAATATTGTTGCAGCATAATGTTATCCCGGTAATAAACGAGAACGATGTGGTATCGGTAACCGAACTGATGTTTACCGATAATGATGAACTTGCCGGGCTGATAGCGGCCATGCTGAACGCACAGGCCCTTATTGTGCTGACCAATGTAGACGGCGTTTACACCGGCGACCCCAAACTGGCCACATCCTCAGTGATTACCGAAGTAAACGATGCGGGAATAGATTTTTCTTCCTTCGTAAGTTCGGGGCGCTCGCAGTTTGGCCGCGGTGGAATGATCACCAAATCAACCATCGCCCAAAAAACAGCCAAGCTCGGCATTGCGGTACACATCGCCAACGGCACAAAAGAGAATATCCTGACAGATGTATTGGCTAACAAGGCGGTACATACATGCTTTACCCCTACTAAAAAAGCATCGGGCAAAAAGAAATGGATAGCCCATTCTGAGAACTCGGCAACCGGTGTGGTACAGGTAAACGAGGGCGCTAAAACAGTACTTGTTTCAAATAAGGCTTCCAGCCTGCTGCCGGTGGGGATAATTAAAGTAATATCGGATTTTAAGAAGGGCGAGATCATTAAGATAACCGACGAGCACAACAAAACCATAGGCCTGGGGTTGGCTGAATACGGGGCTGACAAAGCCCGGGAACTAACCGGTAAAAAAAACCAGAAGGCACTGGTACACTACGATTACCTTTATTTGCAGGGATAATATGGATTACAAACACTATTTTGAAAATGCGTTAATTGCCGGCCGTAATGCCGCCCCATCCCCTGCTCTTATAAATAAGGTATTGCTTGATGTGGCCAAGGCCGCTATTGAACAAACGGATTACCTGTTGCAGGAGAACAGAAAAGACCTGGAACGCATGGACCCTGCCGACCCCAAGTACGACCGCCTTACACTGACTGCCGAAAGAATAAAAGCAATAGCCGCGGATATAGAGAATGTGGCCGGGCTGGATAGTCCGCTGGGTAAAGTGTTATCAGAAACAACCCTTCCTAATGGCTTGCATATCAAAAAGGTACGCGTACCCCTGGGTGTAGTTGGCGTAATTTACGAAGCACGGCCAAATGTTACTTTTGATGTTTTTGCGCTGTGTTTTAAAACCGGCAATATCAGCATATTAAAGGGCGGCAGCGATGCTCATAATTCTAACCACGCTATCATGAAGATCATTCATGAGGTTCTGTCGGCGCATAACATTAATGTTAATTTTGCTACGCTGCTGCCTGTTGAACGCGAAGCTACCGAGGCTTTGTTGAACGCCGTTGGCTTTGTAGATGTGCTGATACCACGAGGCAGTCAAAACCTTATTAATTACGTGCGCGATAACAGCAAGGTGCCCGTTATTGAAACTGGTGCGGGCATTGTGCACACCTATTTTGATGAAACCGGCGACCTGGAGAAAGCCATCGCCATTGTGGATAACGCCAAAACCCGCCGGGTAAGTGTTTGTAACGCGCTGGATTGCCTTATTATAAACAGCAAACGGCTGGGCGACCTGCTGCATATAGCCGAGCCACTGGGCCAAAAAGGTGTAGCAGTTTATGCCGATAAAAGGGCTTACGAAGTGCTTGATGGCATATACCCGGCCGTTCTTTTGGAAGAAGCTAAGCCTGAACATTTTGGTACCGAGTTTTTATCAATGAAGCTGTCTATAAAAACAGTAGATGATTTAGATCAGGCATTGCATCATATCGCCATAAACAGTTCTAAACACAGCGAGGCTATCATATCTGAGGATGAGCTGAATATCGAGTCTTTCCTGAACCGTGTTGATGCCGCGGCGGTTTATGTAAACACCTCAACCGCCTTTACCGATGGTGCGCAGTTTGGGCTTGGCGCCGAAATAGGCATCAGTACCCAAAAACTGCACGCACGCGGCCCAATGGGGCTCGAAGAACTGACCAGCTATAAATGGATAGTAAAGGGTAGCGGGCAGATACGTACACCTTAATCGCGCTTTCGTAAAAACAAAGCATGGCCTTATGTTTTATATAGTTAGCAACTATATAACCATGAGAAGCAAGGCAAACATCAAAGGGCACCCTATTCATCCTATTCTTATACCCTTCCCCATCGCATTTTTGATCGGAACATTGATTTTCGATATTTTAAGGGTAACCACCGGGAACACCAGTTACTGGCAAACAGGCAGCTACCTGGAAATTGCCGGGATAATCACTGCGCTTATAGCTGCGATACCGGGCGTTATAGATTATTTCGGGACGGTGCCGCCGGAAAGTTCGGGTAAAAAGCGCGCGGCAACACACGGGCTGGTTAACCTTACACTGGTAGTTGTTTTTGCCATAGCATACACGCTTCGCGATGATTCGTCTGTTGGTTTGATCATAGCGCTTGAAAGCGTGGGCACTATTATGCTCTTCATTTCGGGATGGCTTGGCGGAACACTGGCATACCGCAATCAGATAGGTGTAGATATAAGGTATGCCGGCGCCGGCAAGTGGAACGAGGCGCATATAGCCGACAGCAGCGGTTTAATAGAAGTTGCTGCCGCCGATGAGTTAAAAACCGACCAGATGAAGCTTGTACATGTAGGTGAGAAACGAATAGTGCTGGGTAACACCGGTAAAGGGTATGTGGCCTTTGAAGACCGATGCTGCCACAAAGGCGGCTCGTTGGCGGGTGGGGCAATGATTTGCGGCACCGTTCAATGCCCCTGGCATGGGTCGCAGTTTGATTGTAAAACGGGGGCCCTTAAGGCGGGGCCTGCAAAGGATAATATAGCTGTTTACCCCGTTCAGGAAAAGGATGGTGTTGTTTATATAAGTGTTTAGTTAAACCTCGCACCCCGCGCGCTCTTCTGCAACGAGCGCGTACGCAGGTTTGCGTTTATCTCGTCACAGACATGTAGAGTTTAAGCACTTCTTTACAGGCGCAAGACGATAATTTGAATTAGTTCTTCGTTAGGAATGTGTTTGTGTTATATCACCGTCAGTGGATGTACTTTTTCTTTTCTCTCAAAAGAAAAAGTACCAAAAAGAAAAGTCGCGGCTGCGTCCTGCTCTGTGAATGGGTGTGCTGAGGCAAGGTCTGTGCTATCCGAACAGGCCAATGCCGCATTTGGCGGTGACGTTAGGACTGTACTGTTTTTCTTTTCAGCGGCTTTTCTATCGAAGATTGCAACGCTACGCTCGCAATGACGTTCCGTTTTGTCAGGCTTTAAGAGCGGGGGGCTTCCTGTCAGAGTGAGCGGGCCGGGTGTATGGCGGGAATGACGGTTTAGCTTTTTTCGATGGATTGGAGCGAAGCGAACAATCGAGAAAAAAGCGTTAAGAACCGGCAGGGCGGGCTGAAGCATCGCTCTGACTTGATCTTTTGCTTCTTTTCTATCAAGAGAAAACGGCGAAGCCCTCTTGAGCACCTTAAAAAAAACAAACAACAGCGAAAAACAAGTAGCCCTCCGCGGCAATGAGCGGACCGGCGTTCATAACAAGACAAACTCGACCAATTACCTTTATACATGCGGTTGCTAACAGGTCTATCGAAGATTGCCACGCTATCGCTCGGAATGACGGTTTACAAGCAAACACCATTTTACCCTCCCCTGACCCAAGCCATCATCACCTTAAACAGTAAAACCTTATCTTTGCAGCCATTATGAGTAAGCACGGCAGGATATTAATGGCAATGAGCGGCGGGGTTGATAGTTCTGTAGCAGCAGTAATGCTGCACGAACAGGGCTATGAGGTTATCGGCCTTACCATGAAAACCTGGGACTACGCCGCAAGCGGCGGCAGTTCAAAAGAAACCGGCTGCTGCAGTCTGGACAGCATTAACGATGCGCGTGCTTTGGCCGTTGGTTATGGTTTCCCGCATTACATACTGGATATACGCAACGAGTTTGGCGATTTTGTTATCGATAACTTTGTTGACGAATACCTTGCAGGCCGCACCCCCAATCCATGCGTGCTGTGCAACACCCACATTAAATGGGAAGCCCTTTTAAAACGTGCCGATAAGCTGGATTGCGAATATATAGCGACAGGGCATTATGCCAACATCCGCCTGCAGGATAACGGCCGGTATGTAATATCAAAAGGCAAAGACGAAAATAAAGACCAGTCGTACGTGCTTTGGGGCGTATCGCAGCAAAACCTGGCGCGTACCAAATTCCCGTTAGGCAGTTTCTCAAAACCTGAGATCAGACAGATGGCCGTGGATATGGGTCAACTGGAACTGGCAGGTAAAAGCGAAAGCTACGAGATCTGCTTTGTGCCTGATAACGACTACAGGGCGTTTCTGCGTCATAAAGTTGAAGACCTTGACGAACGTGTTGGCGCGGGTAATTTTGTATTAACAGACGGCACCGTAGTAGGCAAGCACCTTGGCTACCCTTACTATACCATTGGCCAACGCAAAGGTCTGGGCATTGCTTTAGGCAAACCTATGTTTGTAACCAAAATTCAACCGGAGAATAATACCGTTGTTTTAGGTACTATTGAAGAGCTTGAAAAGAAAGAAGCATGGGTACGCAACCTTAACCTGGTTAAATACGAAAGTATTAAAGAACCTATTGAAGCCGTAACCAAAATACGGTACAAGGATGCAGGTACCGAAAGCAAGATAGTGCAGATAGGCGACCACATGAAGGTATCGTTCGATCATATGGTATCAGGCATCGCGCCAGGCCAGTCGGCCGTATTCTACGAAGGCAGCGACCTGCTGGGCGGCGGATTTTTGATTTAATCGCCCTCCGCGCGTCGTTGCGAGGTACAAAGCAATCTCCTTGAGCTAATTGCTATGAAAGATGTACTTCCTAAAGAGATTGCTTCGTACCCGGCAATGACGGTTTTAAAAGGCCAAAAAAGCCTCAAAACTTTCCAGCTTTAAAACATTACTACCCTTTAACAGTATAATTAATTTGCGTTTCTAACGCATTTTATGTTTTCTTTGCAAAAAAACACCCGCTTAAATGGCTAAAAATTTACTCATAGTTGAATCGCCGGCGAAAGCCAAAACCATTGAAGGATACCTCGGAAAGGACTTTACCGTAAAATCAAGCTACGGCCATATCCGCGACCTGGTGAAGTCTGAAGATGCTATCGATATCAACAATAACTTCAATCAAAAATATGAGGTACCTGCCGATAAAAAGCAGGTTGTGAGCGAGTTAAAGAAATTAGCTAAAGAAGCAGACATTGTATGGCTCGCATCCGATGAGGACCGCGAGGGAGAGGCCATATCATGGCACTTATTTGAGACTTTGGGATTAAAAGAACCTGATACCCGCCGGATCGTTTTCCATGAGATAACCAAGCCGGCCATTATGAAGGCAATAGAAAATCCCCGTAAAATAGATTACAACCTTGTAAATGCACAGCAAGCCCGCCGCGTTTTAGACAGGCTGGTTGGTTTTGAGCTATCGCCCGTTTTATGGAAAAAAGTTAAACCATCGCTGTCGGCAGGCCGTGTGCAGTCGGTTGCCGTTAGGTTGATCGTTGACCGCGAGCGCGAGGTGAATAAATTTAAAGCCGAGGCCGCATTTAAAATTGTGGCGATATTCGGCAAAGGCCGCGATGCTTTTAAAGCTGAATTGCCCGAGCGTTTCAGCAAGCAGGAAGATGCTGAAAAATTTCTGCAGGATTGCATTAACGCCATATTTGAGATCAAATCGCTGGAGACGAGGCCAACCAAACGCTCGCCCGCCGCGCCCTTTACCACTTCCACCCTGCAGCAGGAAGCGAGCCGGAAACTCGGCTACTCGGTTGCGCGTACCATGCAGGTAGCCCAGCGTTTGTACGAATCAGGATATATCACCTACATGCGTACCGACTCGGTAAACCTGAGCGATACGGCGCTTAATGCCGCCGCCGCCGAAATTGTATCGGCCTACGGCGATAAATACCATCAGCAACGTAAATATAAAACCAAGAGCGCAGGCGCGCAGGAAGCACACGAGGCCATACGCCCCACCTACTTTAACAACCATACCATTAACGGCGAAAGCAATGAGAAACGCCTTTACGAACTGATATGGAAACGCGCTATTGCTTCGCAAATGAGCGAAGCGCAGTTTGAGAAAACCGTTGCAAAGATCAGTATATCAACCCGAAAGGAAGACCTGGTGGCCAATGGCGAGGTGATGAAATTTGACGGTTTCCTGAAAGTTTACCTGGAGAGCAGCGACGACGATGATGAAAACCAAACCGCTGATGGCGAGAACGCTATATTGCCGCCTTTAACAAAAGGCCAGGTTTTAAATCTGCAGGAACTAACCGCTACCGAGCGCTTTTCGCGCCCGCCGGCACGGTATACCGAGGCAAGTTTGGTGAAGAAACTAGAAGAGCTTGGTATCGGCCGCCCCTCTACCTACGCTCCTACTATATCTACCATACAAAACCGCGGTTATGTGGTTAAAGAGGAGCGCGAAGGCCGCCAGCGTAACTTTAGGGTGATGACACTTAAGGGCGACAACATCACAAAGGAAACCAAAACAGAGAATACGGGTGCCGAACGCGGGAAACTGTTCCCAACTGATATCGGCGCGGTGGTGAACGATTTTTTGGTGCAGCATTTTCATGGCATCGTTGATTTTAACTTTACCGCCAGCGTTGAAAAACAATTTGATGAGATAGCCCAGGGCTTGCAGGAGTGGACGAAGATGATCCGCACGTTTTACAACCCATTTCATAAAGATGTGCAAAGTACCATTGAAACCGCCGACAAAGCAACCGGCGAACGCGAGTTGGGTGTACACCCCGAGAGCGGCAAAAAGGTTTCGGTACGTATAGGTCGTTACGGTCCTTTTGTTCAGATTGGCGAGAACCCCAGCGACGAAAATGAGGAGAAACCATTGTACGCCAGCCTGCGAACGGGCCAAAGTATAGAAACCATTAGCTTGGAGGAAGCACTTGAACTGTTTAAACTGCCAAAAGTGGTTGGCGAGTACGAGGGTAAGGTGATGAAGGTAGCAATTGGCCGTTTTGGCCCGTACATAAGCCATAACAGCGCTTTTGTATCACTGCCAAAAGAGATAGATCCGCTTGATGTTACCGAAGAACAGGCCATTGAACTGATTGAGGCTAAACGTAAAAAAGACGCCGAAAGGCTTATTAAGTCGTTTCCGGAAGATGAAACTGTTAAAGTTTTAAATGGCCGTTGGGGGCCTTACATTGAATTTGGCAAGCTGAACGTTAAAATACCAAAGGATATTACCGACCCAACTACACTAACTTACGAACAGTGCAAAGCGTTAGCTGATGCCATGCCTAAAGACGCGAAAAAAGGCCGTTTTGGTAAAACCGTGGCCGCCGCCAAACCCGCGGCAAAAAAAGCGCCCGCCAAAAAGAAGACGGTCGCGAAAAAGAAGTAATTGTTGAAACGTTTTAAGGTTGAAATGTTGTAAGGTTTAATTTAATTGTCAGCAACCAACTTTTTAACCTTACAACATTCCAACTTTACAACATATACAACAGCAAAAACAATGATAAAAGACCTTCCACCAAATGTGGTAAAAGATATAGCGGTAGCGGTTGCGTTGGAGGGCGAGAACCCCGAAAGCAAAGTTTGGTACGTGTACCTTATCAACCTTAAGAACCAACCTTTAGAGAATGTGCTGGTAACCTCAAAAGGCTATGGCGAAAAGGATGGTGAACAAGTTAAAACTTCCATCCTGCGCCACTCCTTCCCTGTTGTTGAGGCCAACTCTTACAAGCTTATCGAGCCCATTGACGAGCAAACCTTTGGTTTGAACAACGAGTACTGGCTTAGCTATTACATCGGCAAAGAAATTTTCGATAAAAAATTCATCTTTTTACCGGAAAGCATTGTAGAGGAAAACTTTATAAAACTGCCGGTAGTTAATAAGCCAGGCGTAATGATCCGTTAATTATTCAGATCGTAAAGTTGATGTACCGATAACCTGATATCGCTATACAGCTTTTTATATATCGGATATATTTTACCGTAAAGTGCATGAGCCGCTGCATTAGGTTCTATTACATCTTTATGGGCGGCTTCGTTGTTTACAATTTGTTTTATATCCAGCCCAAGTGCCTGCATAGCCAGGTAAATTGCCCCTATGGCGGATGCATCTTCTGATTGCAGCAGCACCAGCTTTTTGCCGGTGATATCTGCCAATAGCTGTACCCATATTGGCGATGATATAAACCCGCCGCTGATCACCAGTTCGGTTACCCGGCTTTCTGCAGATTCAACCGCGAGCAGCACATCGTTCAGCGCAAAACAGATGCCCTCTAAAGCAGCCCTTAAAAAATGCTGCTGTTGATGTTTAAAATTTATATTTATAAAAGCGCCCGAACTTTTGGCGTCCCAAACAGGCGCCCGCTCGCCGTACAGGTAAGGTAAAAATACCAATCCTTCGCTACCGGGCCTTACGGTCGATAGCTGGTTAAAAAGGGTTTGATATGCTTCTTCAGTAATATTGTCAATCTTCAGAAAATCTTTTAAAAGCCAGTTTACGGCTGCGCCGCCATTGTTTACGGCCCCGCCGCTGATAAACGTATCGGCGTTTAACAGGTAATTGAATGTCATGGCGCCATAATTATAAACGGGGGCGCTGCCCCCAACCCTTACAGCGCCGCTGGTGCCAATGGTAAGCGCCCCTACTCCCGGCCTTACCGCATTGCCGCCAAGATTAGCACAGCAGCCATCACTGGCGCCTATAATAAAAGCTGTAGGGGTGTTAACACCAGGCAAAATACCTGTAGATGCCAGGTATCGCGTATGATCGGTATTAACCGGCGCGGAAAGCTTGGCACTATTTATACCGGCCAAATCGAGCGCTTTGTTATACCATTTTAGTTCCAGTATATCAAACATACCCGTGGCAGAAGCAATTGAATAATCCACCTCGAAAACGCCGAACAGCTTAAACCAGATATACTCTTTAACCGAAATGAATTTATGCGCTTGTTTAAACAGGGCACCGGTGTTTTCGCGCATCCATACCAGCTTACACAATGGCGACATGGCATAAATTGCGGTGCCTGTGTGCCGGTATAGGTCTTCGCCGTCTGTAGATGCTTTTATCCGGAGCGCGATATCCGCGCTCCGCGAATCAGACCATAGCATGGCATCGGCCATGGCGCTGCCATGCTCGTCAACCGGCATTATACTATGCATAGCGCTGCTAAAGCTTATGGCGGCCGGGGCTGCTTTTAACTGCGCGGTGATCTGGGCTATACATTTTACAAAGGCCTGCCATATCCGTTCGGCATCCTGCTCGCTATAACCGGGTTTAGGATTGTTTGTAGGATAATGGTGCTGCGCAACAGCAACTGTTTTGCCATCGGCATTAACAGCCACCGCCTTGGCACTACCCGTACCTAAATCAACACCAACAAAGTAATTTTGCATAACCCGAAACTAATTTTAACGATGTGCGTAAACATAGCAGAAGATATTTAAAAAAAAATCCACAATGGCAATATTTGTCAACAAATGCGTCCCGATATGCGGAATTTAATTCACTATCGAAATAAATTACTCTACTTTTAAAATAAAAATCGAATTCGAAATTTTGCGTAGGTAGCTGGGAGATAAATATTTGATGTTTTCCACGCACGGTCTGGAAGTATTTGGCATGATATTTTTTAGGCGATTACATATAAAAATATCATATTTATAACCAGAAACTACAAATTAGAGTCGGCATGAAAAAAACTTTACTGATTGTTGATGACGATTTGAGTATTTTAAAACTACTCAATTTTATATTATCAAAAGATTACGAGATAGTAGTAAAAAACAACGGTATTGAAGCATTTAGCTGGCTGGAGGATGGTAACATGCCCAAGCTAATTATCTCCGATTTGCAGATGCCTTACTTTGACGGGCAATCGTTTGTTAAAAATGTAAAGATCAGCGGCTTTTATCGGGATATACCTGTCATCCTGCTTTCGGCGGCACATGATCTTGATGAGCAGGTAGCCAGGATGCCTTTTAAAGTTGAGGCCCACATAGCTAAGCCATTTAACCCAACAACCCTAAAAACAGCCATTAACCAGGCCCTGAAAGTTTATGACGAACAAGACAGCAACTGATTGGAACGAAAACTCGAACTCCCAGATCAGGATTGCATACGCAGGCTTGGAACTGAAGGACCTGATAGCTAATGACCTGGCTAACTATTTCCGTATCGCTTTTAACAATACGCTTAAAGACCTTGAGGACTACCTGGGCGATCAGTCGATATTAACCATTCCGGACATTATTTTGATTGAAGTTGATAAGGACGAAGAATGCTTTGCATTAGTTGACCGGTTAAAGCATAATTTTTTATTGAACGGGGTGATTATTGTAATGCTGTCAACCCATAAAGACAAGCGCCTGGTACAAAAGGCCATGCAGCTTAAACTTCACGATTTTTACTCGTACCCCTTCTCTACGTCCGACCTTCGCGAAAGGCTTAACTTCCTGGTAAAATTTAAGCTGATAAAGCCAAAGCTGTTAGAACTTTCAAAAGAAGTTGATATTACTTATAAAATGCCTTTTGGCAAGCGGTTTCTTGACCTGTTAATAGCCGGCACTATGTTTATTTGTTTGCTGCCGGTAATGCTTATTGTGGCCATCGCCATAAAGTTAGACTCGCGCGGGCCTATACTTTATAAAAGCAAACGTGTGGGAACGGGCTACAAAGTATTTGATTTTTACAAATTCAGGAGCATGCGCACCGATGCCGATCAGCTGCTGGCGCAAATGGCTGTGGAGAATAACCAATATGCCGCGCAAGAGCAGGGCTCTGGAAAAGCAGCCTTTGTTAAAATAAAGAACGACCCGCGTATTACCAGGCTGGGTAATTTTTTGCGCAGTTCAAGCCTTGATGAGTTGCCGCAGTTGTTTAACATCCTTAAGGGTGATATGTCTGTGGTAGGGAACCGGCCACTGCCGGTTTACGAGGCCGAAATGCTTACCTCGAACGAGTGGTCGATGCGCTTTCTGGGCCCGGCAGGCCTAACCGGTTTATGGCAGATAAGCAAGCGCGGCAAAGAGGATATGAGCGAAAGGGAGCGTAAAAAACTGGATAACTTTTACGCTCAAAAATACTCGATATGGCTTGATCTGAAGATAATTATTGGTACAGTGCCCGCTTTATTTCAAAAAGAGAAGGTTTAAAAAAATGAACAGTAAACTGAAGATATTTTTCGTTTTGATGATTGTGGTGTTCAGCGCTACGGCTGCAAGCGCCCAACAGGAGTCGTTTATTACCGATGTTTCGTACCCCTACCTTGAAAAACTGATAGCTACAGCGAAAAAGAACTACCCCGAAGTAAAAGTACGCCAGGCGCAGGTAAATGCCGCCAAGGCCGCGCTCACGCAATCAAAGGTAATGTGGCTTGATGCTTTCACCGGTTCGTATATTTATAGCCCGCGTAATTCATTAAACCTGGCCAACCCAACGTTTTTCAATGGTTATCAAATAAGTATTTCGGTAAATTTAGGCACATTGTTTTCAAAACCTTTTGCCACCCGCACTGCTAAGGAAACAGTGAACATTGCGCAATACCAGCAGCAACAGTACAACCTTTCAATAGAGGCGCAGGTAAAACGCCTGTATTTTGCTTACCTGGAAGCCCAGGCCGACCTGCGTAACCGTGCAAGGGCCGTTGTTGACGGCGAAATTGCGGTTAAGCAACTGAAGTACACCTTTCAAAAAGGAGAAACTTCGTTTCATGATTATAACGAGTCTTTAACGAGCTTATACAATCAAAATTCTTTCAAAGTACAAAGCGAACTGGCCACACTAACGGCGAAGGCTAATCTCGAAGAAATTTTGGGTGTTAAATTAGAAGAGGTTAAATAGGGCATGGAGTTAGGGAATTTTTTTAAACTTTTATGGAAACATAAGAACCTGCTGATCATTATTCCGCTGGTTACAATTATCGTATCGTATTTCCTTGTAAAAAATCTTGCCGATAAATACATTTCAAGCGCCCAAATAGCTACGGGTATTGTTGATGAATCGCGCCACTTATTAGATGCGGACCCTACCGGCGCCGCTAAAGAACAGTCTATCAACCACGAGTTTAGTAACCTGATAGAAATCATGAAGCTTAAGACGCTGGTAAACCAGGTATCGTACCAGTTGATACTGCACGATCTTACCGACAGCGTTCCGTTTAAGCCGCAGAGCAAATTGTTTGCCAGCATGAACCCCGCCGCCCGCAAGCACGCTATAGAGGTTTTTACAAATAAGTTTAAAACTATGCAGCCGCTATCGTACTATAACAAAGACGAGAACGGGTTAAACGAACTGCTTAGATCAATGAAATATGATGAAAGATCGTTACGTAAAGACTTATATATAAACCGGGATGAAGACAGCGATTTTATATCCGTAAGTTATGAATCGGGCAACCCGCAGCTATCGGCTTTTGTAGTAAACGTGCTTTGCAAGCAGTTTATTGATTATTACACACATACGGTTAGACAAAATGAAACCGACGCCGTAAACTACCTGGCCACCCTGCTGGAAGAGAAACGCAACGCCTTAAATGCCAAAACCAACAAACTGCAGCAATACAAAATAAAAAATGGGGTGATCAATCTTGATGAACAGTCGAAAGCAATTTTTGACCAGATCATGATCTACAACGACCGCAAGCAGCAGGCCGAAAAGGATGTGGCATCGTATAACGGGGCCATCAAAAAAATTGACGACAAATTTGACCCAAGCGAACGCAAATATATTGAGGCAAGCATAAGCAAATATAACCAGGCGGTAATAAACTCGCAGGACCAGCTACATATACTTACTGATAAATATGTAAGAAGCGGATTTAACCCCAGGCTGAAACCGTCTATCGATTCGTTATCAAATAAGCTTGCCGCGCAAATAAACCAAACGTCTGATAAATACATTACTAACCCCTTAACCGGTAAAGATGACCTGGTAAAGCAGAAACTTACGCTTGAGGTAAGCCGCGACCTGGCTAAATACAGCCTCCAGTCAATAAACAACGCTGTAAACACGTTAAACGATAAGTTTAACCGACTGGTACCTTTTGACGCTACTGTAAAAACCTACAATTTTGATATTGACATTGCCAGTAAAGAGTATCTTGATGTATTAAACAAATACAATCAAACCAACCTGCAATCTACCTTCTCGATCAAATTGCGCCAGGTAGAACTTGCGACGCCCGATGCTGCCGAGCCTTCTAAAAAAATGCTGCTGATCATTTTAGGCGGTATAGTAAGCTTTGCGTTCTGCGTCATCGTATTATTCGGCATATTCTTTTTTGATGATACCATTAAAGAACCTGCCGACCTGGTAAACCGTACACATTTGCCATTAGTTGGGCACCTGAATACGGTAACGGGCTCGCTTGATCTTAAAAAGTTGTGGGATGTTGAGCATCGCGACAAAATGAAGTTATTTAAAGAACTTATCCGTTCAATAAGGTTTGAGATAGACCAGGAATTACGCGGCGAAAAAGTTTTAGGCATAACCAGTTTGGCCAACCACGAGGGTAAAACGGTTTTAGCCATCAGCCTGGCCTACTCCTACTCCATGATAAACAAAAAAGTGCTGCTGATAGACGGTAACTTTATTAACCCTACCATCAGCAATACGGTGCAGCCTAAGGTTTATGTTGAGGATTACTTCAAAAACAATCCCGACAATTATGAAACCTTCAGTAACACCACTAACGTAATGGGTAATCATGGCGGCGACGTTACCCTGCTGGAAGTTAGCGACGAAAACTTTATCCGCAGCAGGTTTAACGAGCTAAAAACAAAATACGACATTATTATTATAGAAACGCCTCCCCTTTCGTCGCTTAATAAATCGAAAGAATGGCTGTTATTTGCCAATAAAACAATTGCTGTATACGAGGCTAACAAGGGCATCTCAAAATGGCAGAAAGACGATATCAACTATTTAAGAAGTTTGGACAGCAAGTTTGCCGGCTGGATATTAAATAAAACCGACCCGAAAAAAGAAAGGTTTTAATTACCGCCAGGCAGCCTGTTATAACCCTTAAATCTCTTTTTTACTATGAGGATAAAACCTGAAGAGACCGGTGAAGATGTTTTTAAAGATCTGACTCCGCTTGAACAAAAAACACGTGTGGCGGCTATTGCATTAGCGTTTGTTGGCGTATTTGTTTGGGCAGCCAAAATTTTATTTTTCTAACAAAGCATAACATGCTTAATAACCAGGTACAAAAGGCAGGCTTTATAACAAATTTCTTCCGGAAACTTATTTCGGGCGGGATACCTACCTATAAAATGGTATTGCTGCTTTTGCCAGTGGCCCTGTTTATTGCCGTAGCGATAGCTGTGGGCGGCCTTGTGGCGGCGGGCGGCTTACTGGTGGTATTTGTAGGCATACCTGTAGTATTGGGCATTGTTGCGTACCCCAAATTTGGCATAGCGGTTTTAATGGTGGTTTCGTTCTTTCTTAACTATGTGTCGGAGTTTGTACCGCCCGAAACCCCAACTGGTATCATACTTGATGCCATCACCTACCTGCTCATCTTCGGCTTTTTGCTAAAGTTTAAATACGACAAGGATTGGAGTTATTTTAAAAACCCGATAAGTTATTTAGTGCTTGCCTGGCTGGCATATAATTTCCTGGAGGTAATAAACCCCGTATCGCCGTCTATACTGGCGTGGGTTTACACGGTACGTACAGTGGGCTTTATTATGCTGATGTACTTTATTTTTGTTTACCAGATACGCTCGGTTGAAACCATCAGGTTCTTATTAAAACTCTGGCTTGTATTAGCCTTTCTATCGGCATTATCGGGCTTTCAGCAGGAAAATTTTGGTTTGTTCGGTTTCGAAAAAACCTGGTATTACTCAGACCCGCTGCGTTTAAGCTTTTTATATATCAACGGGCATTTACGCAAAGTGGCCATTTTTCCTGACCCGGTTACGTTCTCGTACAACATGGTTGTTGCGGCCATATTATGCTTGTGTATCATGTTTCGCAAAATAAAAACATATAAAAAGGTGATATTGGGCTGCATGATACCCTTCTTTTTCCTGGTGATGCTATACTCAGGCACCAGGGGGGCGTATGTATTGCCGCCTGCAGCTTTAGCAATGCTGGCCGTTATGAATTTTAATAAAAGGATATTGATGTTTGTGGTAGGAGCCGGTTTTGTTTTAGGTGTCCTGATTTTTATGCCCACATCCAACCAATTCATAAAACGTTTTCAAACAGCGTTTCGCCCGTCAGACGATGCATCATTTAACGTTAGGGCCGAAAACCAAAAACGTATACAGCCGTATATATTATCACACCCTATAGGCGGCGGGCTTGGTTCGGTTGGTATTTGGGGCAGGCGGTTCGCGCCAAACTCATTCCTGGCAAAGTTTCCGCCCGATAGTGGTTATGTACGCGTTGCTGTGGAAATGGGCTATATAGGGCTGATATTGTTTTGTATCTTAATGTTTGTGATCTTAAAAACCGGTATCAATAATTATTATCTCATAAAAAATCCCGAACTTAAAATTTATTGCCTGGCAATGGTATTGATAATATTTGTGTTTAATATTGGTAACTATCCGCAGCAGGCGCTGGTGCAATATCCGTCGAACATATTGTTTTACCTTGCATGCGCATTATTAAACGTAACATTAAGGTTGGATAAGCAGGAACGTGAAACAGCAAACGGCAATAATGCCGAACAGCTAACCGCCTGATAATTAATTTACAAATGTCACTACTCACCATAGTAAAATCAAATCCGCGTTTAAAAAAGTTTGTCCACTGGCTTATTGTGCAAACGGGCAAATCGGCGCCAAGGTTATGGGTTCGGTGGTTTGTAAACCCGTTTATACATAAGCGTGGCCGGGGTTCGGTGGTAAGATTTTACTCGCGTATGGATTTATTCCCCTTCAATAATTTCGAACTGGGGGCGTATAGCGTGATCGAAGATTTTTCGGCCATAAATAATGGCGTAGGCGACGTTATGATTGGCCACCATACGGGCGTTGGCTTAAGCAATACCATAATTGGGCCGGTAACCATAGGCAACTACGTTACCATGGCGCAGCATATCGTGTTATCGGGTCTTAACCACGGTTTCGAGGATGTTACTGTGTCAACCCGGCTACAAAAAGTAGTTACCAAACAAATCACCGTTTGCGACGACGTTTGGATAGGCGCTAACAGTGTTATCACTGCCGGTGTTACTATCGGCAGGCACTCTGTTATCGGCGCAGGCAGCGTGGTAACAAAGGACATACCTGAGTATTGTGTTGCGGTTGGCAACCCCGCTAAGGTTATAAAAAAATACAATTTTGAAACCGCCGCCTGGGACAGGGTTTAGCCGATAACATTATATGCCCTTTTTTAAAAAGATAATAAACAAACATACCATAGCGCTGGCTACTAACGCGGCCATGCCTGTAATAGGTATGCTGGTGTTATCATTAATGGCGCATAACCTGCCCAAAGCCGACTTTGGTAACTATATCTTTTTCCTGATGATCTTTATCCTGGGCGACCTGTTCAGGACCGGGTTCCTGCAAACCTCGCTGGTTAAATATTACTCAGGCGCACATCCCGAGCGTGCGCTCAATATGGCCGGTTCTGCCTGGGCTGTGGGATTTATTTTAACCGCCATCATCGTACTGCTCGATGTTTTGCTCTACATCTTCTACAAAAGCAGCAACGCAGATATGGAAGCTACGCTAAAGTGGTTTGGCATCATATACCTTACTACGCTCCCATCGGCCATATCATCCTGGATATTGCAGGCCGAAGAACGTTTCGACCGGCTGCTGATACTACAGATACTTAACCAGGGGGGCTTCCTGGTGTGCATTCTGCTTTTTATCTGGTTTGATAACATCAGTTTCCAAACGGCTATCTACAGCTATTTTGCAACCAATTTGTTTACCAGCTTGTTCTGTATGGTTTCGGGCTGGGCCAAATCGCACACTATAAAGCACCGCAGCATACAGTCAATGAAAGAGCTCGCCAACTTCGGCAAGTATAGTGTGGGCACTTCCATCAGCGCCTATTTGCTGCGTGGGTCAGATACCTTTATCATCAAACTAATGTTTGTGCCCGAACTGATAGCAGTTTACTACATACCGCAGCGGCTGATGGAAATATTTGAGATACCCATGCGCAGTTTTGTATCAACCGCCCTACCCGAACTATCGGCCGCCCAGCAGCGTAATGACCCGGCAGAAGTAGCCACCATTATGAAAAGGTATGCGGGGATGCTTACAGTAGCCCTTGTCCCGGTGGCAGTGGTAGCTTTTTTACTGGCCGGCATCGCTATCAGGTTGTTGTTTGGCGTAAAGTACCAGGAATCTGAAGCGGTAAACATATTCCGGTTATTTATGTGTTATGTTATGCTGATGCCTGTAGACAGGTTTTTTGGTATAACGCTGGATATTATAGGCAAGCCGCAGCTAAACATGATCAAGGTATTTTTAATGCTGGCCATCAATATCATTGGCGATTTTGTAGGTATCTGGCTATTTCACAGCCTGTATGCTGTAGCGGTCGCCTCGTTATTTACATTTTTTTCGGGTGTTATATTTGGTTATTGGGCGCTAAAAAAACACCTGCATTTTACCATAAGGGATATACTTACTTTAGGATACAGCCAATTAAAAGATGTGCTCATGCACCTATTTAAAAAAGGACGGACCGAAAACGCTGAACAGTTATAAGCAGAACAGACATGGATATTATAAAATTTATATTCTCAATAATTTTCACCCTTATCTTTATTTATCTGGGTATTTACAGCCTGTACCTGTTTATATTCTCGGTATTGGGTAAGCTTATAAAACAAAAGACCCCGCCCGCCGCAACGGCTTACAGCAAATTTGTGATCTATATATGCGCTTATAAAGAAGATGCCATTATCCTTAGCTCGGCTGCGCAGGCGCTTACTATCGATTATCCAAAAGATAAGTTCCACATTTGCGTAATAGCCGATTCAATGCAGCCCGAAACCATCGAAAAACTAAAGGCCATGCCCCTGCAGGTGGTTGAAGTAGTGTTCGAGAGCAGCACAAAATCAAAAGCGTTGCACGCCGCCATTGCTGCCACTCACCAGGACTTTGATGCCGCCGTGGTATTTGATATAGATAACATTGCCGCGCCCGATTACCTGCACCAGATAAATAATTACCTGCACGATGGTAACCGGGTTATACAGGGTCACCGCGTAGCCAAAAATACCGAAACACCCGTGGCCATTTTAGATGCCATCAGCGAAGAAATAAACAATCACATATTCCGCAAGGCACAACAAGTTTTCAAACTATCCGCGGCCATTATCGGTTCGGGCATGGTTCTGGAGTTTAAGCTTTTTAAAGATACTATGGCTCAAATTGACGCCGTAGGAGGTTTTGACAAAGAAATGGGACTGGTACTTACCCGCCAGAAAATTCACGTGGCGTATGCCGACAAAGCTTATATATACGACGAAAAGGTTAGCAACCCCGAAGTGTTTAAAAAACAGCGTCGCAGGTGGTTATCAGCGCAGTTTAACTTACTGAAAACCTACGGCTTAACCGGCTTTAAAGAACTTTTTGTGCATGGTAATTTCGATTATTTTAACGAGATATATCAAACCGCTATATTGCCGCGTATTTTGATGCTGGGGCTGATGCCGCTAATGCTGTTAATATCACTGCTTACCCCGGGCATTGGCCCGAACTGGCAGTGGTGGCTTGTTGCTACGGCTTGCTGCTACATTGGTATATTAGTTGCTGTACCAGCGGGATTTTTTAATAGTAAACTATTAGGTGCCGTATTAAAAATACCACTGATATTTTTTACCATGCTGGCCTTGCTGTTTAAATTAAAGGGCGCCAACAAAAAATTTATTCATACACCGCATAACCCGGGTGCAAACTAATTACGTAAATACGGGTACAACATTTAAAATGGGTAATTTGCTACCCTTAAGTATAAAAAGCAATAACATTACAATTATAGTGCGGGGCTAATTAACCTATGGAAGCAGTGCTAAATAACACAACAGTAGATTATCCAAAAAACAAACCGCTTCACAGTCTTATAAACGAAAGCGCGGCGAAGTACCCGGATAAGATAGCGCTGAGGTTTCACCACACGGCGCTTACTTATACCGAATTAAACAATACGGCAAACCGGCTTGCTAAGGAGTTGCTTAAATTGGGCGCAAAAACCGGCCAAATAATAGGTTTGGCGCTCGACAGGTCGCCCGAGATGGTGATATCGCTGCTGGCCATACTTAAAACCGGCGCCGCTTATGTGCCGTTGGACCCCGACTATCCAAAAGATCGCATAGAGTTTATGCTGGATGATTCGGCGGCCGCTATACTTCTTACATCGACAAAATATAAAGGCCATTTTGCCTCAAATACCACCGAGGTTTTGATAGAGGAAGCGCTGTCAAATTCGGCCAGCTACTCAAACGATGAGCCTGACACCAATGTAACCGGACAAGATCTGGCTTATGTACTGTATACCTCAGGATCTACGGGCAAACCAAAAGGCGTGCAAATTGCGCATAATAGCCTGGTTAACTTAATGTACAGCCTGCAAAAAGCCCCCGGCATTAATTCGGAAGATAAAATGCTGGCTGTAGCAACCATATCGTTTGATATAGCGGGCGTTGATCTTTACCTGCCCTTGAGCTGCGGTGCCGAGATCATTTTGGCCGACTCTATTACCGCCAAAGACGGCCGCGCCCTGCTGGATATCATCCGCGAACAAAACATTACCATTTTACAGGCTACCCCGTATACGTGGCGCATGATGCTGGAAGTTGGTTGGGACGAATACCTGCCTATAAAAGTATTTTGCGGCGGCGAAGCAATGGCTAAGGACCTGGCCGAAAGATTATTATCGCGCGCTAAAGTGGTATGGAATATGTATGGCCCTACCGAAACCACCATATACTCAATTATTAAACAGGTAACCGATGCCAACGATATTACCATTGGCTGGCCGGTTGATAACACGCAGGTGTATATTTTGGATGAGGAACGAAACAACCTTACCAACGGCGAGATAGGTGAAATTTATATTGGCGGCGCCGGCATGGCGTGGGGGTACCTGAACCGCCCCGACCTTACTGCCGAACGATTTATAGACAGCCCCTTCGCCCCGGGCGAAAAGATTTACCGCACCGGCGATTTGGCGAAACTAAAGCCAGATGGCGATATTGTTTACCTGGGCCGTATAGATCACCAGGTAAAAGTACGGGGCTACCGCATAGAACTTGGCGAAATTGAACATAACCTGGGCAAGCAGGAAGGCATTAAACAGGCGGTGGTTATCGCCCGCGAAGATATACCCGGCATTCCGCGCTTAGTGGCCTATGTGGTGCTGGAATCGGGCCAGACAGGCATACCCGATAAAAGCATGCTCGACAGTTGGGATAAGGCATTACTTGAAGTATTGCCCGAATACATGATGCCCGACGATTATGTGCTGATGGATGTTATCCCCTCCACGCCAAACGGAAAGATAGATCGCAAGGCCTTACCCAAGCCCGATTACAGCCACATTAACCGGTCAGAAGAATATGTGGCGCCACGCACCAGCAACGAAAAGCTGGTTGCCGATATATGGGAGGAAATGATGGGGCTGAACAAGATCAGCATATTTGACAATTTCTTTCAGTTGGGAGGGCGTTCGCTTGTGGCGGTTAAAATAATGGCACGTTTAGAACAGGAAACGGGTAAACGCCTGCCGCTGGCCACTTTATTTGAATATTCTACCGTTGAAAAGCTTGCCGCAAGATTGGAGATAGATGCCGAGGCGATCACCTGGGAGTCGCTGGTGCCCATTAAGCCCAAAGGCAGTAAAATGCCGCTTTATATTGTGCACGGCGCGGGACTGAATGTGCTGCTGTTTAACGCCCTTGCCATGAACATGGACGAAGAGCAGCCTGTTTACGGCCTGCAGGCAAAAGGCTTAAATGGCATTGATGAGCCACTGGATGTAATGGAAGAGATCGCCGCCAACTACGTAGACGAAATAATTAACCACGACCCGGTTGGGCCTTATGCCGTTGCCGGTTACTCCCTCGGCGGATTGATAGCTTACGAAATGGCCAAACAAATGCTGGCCCTCGGTAAGGACGTTAAAATGCTGGCCATGTTTGACACGTATGCCGACCAAACGCAGAAGTATGACCCCTGGCTCAAGAAAAAGCTTTCAAATGCCTGGTTCTTCATCAAGCAGCTGGCCTACACACCCGTACTTTTTATACAGGACCCCAAACGTACAATTGAATACAAAAGCCGCGAAGTTGGCCGCCGTTTCCAAAAGATATATAAAAACATCTTCCCGGGTAAGGTGAAGAAAAAGGAAGGTTTTTCGGCCTATACCGACGAGATACACGAACGGAGCCTGGCAGCGCAGCGCAATTACCTGTTAACCCCGGTAAACATCGCTATCGAGCTTTTCCGTGCCAAAAAGAAAACATTTTACATGGATGATTTCGAGTTCCTGGGATGGAAACCTTTCGCGCTTAAAGGTGTAAATGTTCATGATATCCCCGGCGAGCACAATACCATCTTCGCCCCGCCAAACGATAAGCAATTTGCCAAAGTATTGCAGGAATGTTTAGATAAGGCAGCGAAGCAGGATTACAACGGAATTTAACGGATAGTTACAATTTAACGATTCTCGTAAACTATTTCTTTAACTCAAGAGCCTGATGAACGGAACGTAAGCTTTGAATGCGGCATTGGCCTGTTCGGGTAGTACAAGCATTGCCTCAGCACACCCTTTAAAGAACAGGACGCAGCCGCGACTTTTCTTTGGTTACTTTCTTTTGAGAGAAAAGAAAGTAACATCCACAGGCTTTACAATTCAAAGGTGCCATTCCTAACGAAGAACTAAAAACGGGGTTGTTTCGCCGCACAACCCTTCACTCCACCCGGCTCGCAATTACATGCTTGTTATGTATAATCGGGAGATTGCTTCGTACCTCGCAATGACGAGAGTTTTATTACAGCGGCTTCCCTATCTCCCAATGATGCCCGTACGGATCTATAAAATGCCCTAAGCGGTAGCCGTATGGTTGATCGGCAACGGGGTAAACAGTTTCTATACCTTCCGCTACCGCGCGCGCCGCGAATGTGTCGGGGTCGGCCACCATCAGTCCAATGCGTACACTTATTCCGCCCAGCGCCTCCGGCGTAAAATTCCCATGCGCGGGCGAAGCATCAGCTACAACAATATGCGCGCCTTCAATAGAAAGTTCAGCCACAGTAGCGCCATCCGGATCGGTATTGCCGCCCAAAACCCGGGCACCAAAAGCCCGTTTATAAAAATCAATAGCGCCAATGGCATTACTAACACTTAATGTAGGAATGATAAAGGCTGAACGATCTTTTCCCATAACGAGTTGATTTGTTACCGTAAATTTACCGAATAATATTGCATTGCGGCAAGCGGATAAATTGTGCCCGATGTAATAATGTGCTAAATGTTTTCTAAATTCATAGCAATTTACCCAACCTTGCTATGAATTACATTTCAAACCTTTTCCGTTCACGAAGAGGGCAAATTATTGTATCGGTATCGCTCTTCCTTATCGCGCTGGTAATTTACTTTGCCCGGCAGCACCACCGAAACAATTTAAAAGTAGATGCGGCATTCGGCAAATACATAGAGTCGTACACTACAGGTGTTATTTCCAAAAAGAGCACCATCCGTATAAAGCTCGCCGGCGAGGTGCAGGTTGCCCATGCGCAAAACGAACAGCTAAAAGATGATATATTCGATTTTTCGCCATCGATAGAAGGTAAGGCTTATTGGGTAGATGACCGCACCATCGAGTTCAGGCCCGAGGCAGCGATGGATGCGGACAAAAAATACACAGCCGAATTTAAACTGGGTAAGATCATTAAGGTAGATAAGGGGTTTGATAACTTTAAATTTGGCTTTCAAACCATTAAGCCAGACTTCAGCGTAACATTCGCCGGCCTGCGAAGCGAGAGTGCCACGTCCGGCGAAAAAATGAAGCTTACCGGCACCATACAAACCGCCGATGCCGAAGACCAGGCAGGTGTAGAAAAGCTATTGAATGTTAGTTACACCACGCCGGTAAGCGTAACCTGGATACATAACCCTATCGCCAAATCGCACCTGTTTACCATTACAAAGATCACTCGCACCAACATTGCTAACTCACTCACGGTTGATTGGGACGGCGACAAGCTGGACATCGATAAAAAGGGGACCCAGGAATTCAGGGTACCGGCACTGGGCGAATTTAAAGTACTGGATATAAAGGCCGTAATGGATAACGACCAGTATGTGGCGGTTCAATTCTCTGACCCTATCATGGTGGGCCAGGAACTCGGCGGCCTTATCGGTATAAACAATTCATCAGACCTGGCGTACACCATTGATGGCAGCGTTGTAAAAGTTTATGCGCCCGAACGCCTGCAGGGTAATTTCAGCGTTTTTGTGAACGAGGGTGTTGAAGATATTTATCATCGCAAAATAAAAAAGGCATATACGGCCAATGTATTTTTTGAGAACCGCGAACCTGCTGTAACCATCCCCGGCAAGGGTGTGATTCTTCCCGATTCGGGTAAGCTGATGATGCCTTTTGAGGCCGTGAACCTAAGCGCGGTGGATGTGAGTATCATTAAGATATATGAGAACAACGTGCCACAGTATTTTCAAAACAATGGCTTTGATGGTGGTTACGAACTGCGGCATGTAGGTAAGCCCATTGTTCAAAAAACTATCAGGCTGGATACAGACAAAGGCCTGAACCTGAACAAAAAGAACCGCTTTATGCTGGATGTTGACCAGCTGATGCGCGCCGAGCCGGGTGCCATTTACCGGGTGATCATAGGCTTCCGTAAAGAATACTCGTTATACAACTGCAGCGCGGGAAAATTAGCAGCCAAAAACAACGACGATGATTATGATGAAAATGAATATGCAGGCGATAACATCAGCAAGGTAAATGACGAGGACGACGAGTTTTGGCAGCGTTACGATAATTATTATCCCGAAAACTTTAACTGGCGTGACCGTAACGACCCATGTACCGAATCGTATTTCAGCAAGCAGCGCTGGGCAACACGCAATATCATCGCATCCAACATTGGCCTCATTGCCAAACGGGGCAACGATAACAACATGACCATTGCTGTAACCAACATATTGAGCGCCGAGCCTATGGCCGGCGTTGAACTTGAATTGCTGGATTACCAGAAACAGGTGATGTTTAAAACCACATCTGATGGGGACGGTATGGCTACTTTTAACTTAAAGCGCAAGCCTTACCTGCTGGTAGCCAAAAAAGGAAACGAACGCGGCTACCTTAAACTTGATGACGGCAGTTCCCTCCCGTTATCGCGCTTTAACGTAGGGGGCGATCAGGTGCAAAATGGACTTAAAGGTTTCCTGTATGGCGAGCGCGGCGTTTGGCGGCCAGGCGATTCAATATTCCTGACCTTTATTTTAGAGGATAAGTTAAAGACCCTGCCGGCAGACCACCCGGTAGAATTTGAGCTGTATAACCCCAACGGGCAGCTTTATCGCCGCATTACCAGGACAAGTTCTTTCGACGGCTTCTATAGTTTCCATACGGCTACCGAAACATCTTCGCCTACCGGCAACTGGAACGCGAAGGTTAAAGTAGGCGGCGCGGTGTTTGAAAAGAAGATAAAGGTAGAAACCATTATGCCAAACCGCCTGAAGCTGAAACTTGATTTTGGCGGCGTTACAGAATTGACCAAAGGCAGCGGTGCAAATGGCACGCTAAACGCGCAATGGCTGTTCGGCGGGATAGCGCAAAATCTAAAAGCTAAGGTCGATGCTTTCCTGTCGTCGCAAAAAACGACCTTTAAAGGCTACGAGGATTATAATTTTGACGACCCTACCCTCGCCTTTAATACACAAGCCCAAACGGTTTTTGATGGCAAATTAAACGAGAACGGCACCGCAGCCATTAATACCGACATTAACGTAGAAAAACAAGCGCCGGGACAGCTGCGTGCCAACTTTGTGGTAAAGGTATTTGAGCCGGGCGGTAACTTTAGCCTGCAGCAGGCCAGCATGCCTTACAACGTTTACAGCGGTTACGTTGGTATTAAAACACCAAAAGGCAGCGACCTGAGCGGCATGCTGGTAACCGATAAAACCCATGAGATAGCGATTGCCGATGTTGATACCAAGGGTAACCCCATGCCGGGCAGCCGCACGGTTGAGGTGGAACTTTACAAAATACAATGGCGCTGGTGGTGGGACGACACCGGGAACGAGTTAAGCAACTTTACACAGGACCGTTATAACAATCTGATCAAGACCGAAACGGTACAACTGGCAAACGGCAAGGGTAAATGGAACCTGAAAATAAACCAGGCAGATTGGGGACGCTATTTGATTAGGATTAAAGATCCCGAAACCGGCCACTCAACCGGTAAGATAATTTATGTTGACTGGCCAAACTGGTCGGAACGTTTGCAGAACACCGACCCTACCGAGGCGGCGATGCTATCATTCACGTCTGATAAGCCAAATTACAAAGTTGGCGAGGAAGCAACACTTACTATCCCGACAGGTGGCGATGGCCGCGCTTTGATAAGCTTTGAAAATGGCAGCAAGGTTTTAAAAACCGTTTGGATAGATACCAAAAAAGGCGAAACCCGCTACAGCTTTAAGGTTGATGAAACTATGGCGCCAAATGTTTTTGTGAACGTTACGCTGTTGCAGCGCCACGCCCAAACCGTTAACGATCTGCCGATACGCATGTACGGTGCTATCCCTTTAGTGGTCGACAATCCTGAAACGATACTGAAACCGATGATCAGTATGCAGGATAAGATACGGCCCGAAACACAGTCGGCTATTGCCGTATCTGAGGCATCGGGCAAGGAAATGACCTATACCATTGCCATTGTTGACGAAGGTTTGCTGGATATCACCAACTTTAAAACGCCCGATCCGCATGAGGCTTTCTACGCCCGCGAAGCGTTGGGCGTAAAAACCTGGGATCTGTTCGATTACGTAATAGGCGCGTTTGGCGGCGGCCTGGAACGTATCCTGAGTATTGGCGGCGACGGCACAAACGGCACCAATAAAAACGTAACCATAAACCGTTTTAAACCTGTGGTGAAATTTATGGGTCCCTACCACCTAAACAGCGGCGATAAGCAAACCCATAAGTTTACTTTGCCGCAATATGTAGGTTCGGTCAAGGCCGTAGTTATTGCAGGGCATAATGGCGCCTACGGCACCGCCGAAAAAGTAGTAGCCGTTAAAAAACCGTTAATGATATTAGCCACCTTGCCGCGTGTGCTCGGCCCGTCTGAAAAGATCCAGTTGCCGGTAACTGTATTTGCGATGGAGAACAACATCAAGTCGGTTAGCGTGCATGTACAGTCGAATATGTTCAGCAATTTGGGGGGTAACGATTCAAAAACGGTGACATTTGCCAAACCGGGCGATCAACTGGTAACCTTTGACCTGGATGTTAAAGATTTCGTGGGTGTGGGTAAGGTAAAGATAATAGCAAAAAGCGGCGGCGAAACCGCGGCCTATGATGTTGAGCTGAACGTACGCAACCCTAACCCGCCGGTAACCCGCATATTTGAAAAAGAACTGAAACCGGGTGAAACCTACGCGGCAGCTTATAATGCTATCGGCATTAACGGCACCAACAAGGCCACACTCGAGGTTTCCAGCATACCGCCCATGAATCTTACCAAGCGGTTAAATTACCTGATAACTTACCCCCATGGCTGTGTGGAGCAAATTACTTCGGCAGGGTTCCCACAATTGTACCTTGACCAGTTATTTGACCTGTCGCCAAGGCAAAAAGCAGAAACTGAGCGTAATATTAAACTAAGCATTAACCGCTTGAACGGTTTCAGGGCGCAGGGCGGCGGGCTAAGCTACTGGCCTGGCGAAGGCACTGCCGACGAATGGGGTACCAATTACGCAGGGCATTTCTTAATAGCCGCACAGGCTAAAGGCTATAGCCTGCCGTCGGGCTTTTTGGATGAATGGAAACGTTATCAAAAACAAAAAGCGGTTAACTGGTCGCCCGATCCGCGCACCAATATCCACGGCTACTATTATTATACCGACCTGGTGCAGGCATACCGTTTATACCTGCTGGCATTAGCCGGCTCGCCTGAGCTTGGCGCCATGAACCGCCTGCGCGAGTACCAGTACATCAGTGTTGAGGCGCGATGGCGCTTAGCTGCCGCTTATAAACTGGCGGGTCAGCCCGAGGTTGATTTACGCATGATAGCCGGCTTGCCAACCACCATTAAACCATATAGCAGCATGTACGGAACCTACGGCTCCGACCTGCGCGACGAGGCCATGATACTGGAAACCCTTACCCTGCTGGGCCAACAGCAAAAGGCAGCGGGCTTGGTGCGCACAGTAGCGGCAAAGCTATCGCAAGATAGCTGGTACAGTACGCAAACCACCGCATACTCGCTAATCGCGATAGCAAAATATTGCGGCGCGAATAAATCGGGCAGTAAATTATCGTTCAACTACAATGCAGGTACTGCAAAGGGCAATGTCAATTCGGCATCGTACTTGTGGCAGCAGGAATTAGCCCCTAACAGCGGTAAGGTTACCATGAAAAACACAGGCAATAATAAGCTTTACGTTCGCATGGTACAGCAAGGCCAGCCATCCGCGGGGCAGGATATAAAAACCTACGTTAACCCCGATATAATGCAGATGCGTGTGGCTTACTTTACGCTGGGCGGCAAGGCAATCGACCCAACATCGCTAAAACAAGGCAGCGATTTTGTGGCGCAGGTAACCATAAAAAACCCGGGTAAACGCGGGCGTTATGATAATTTGGCACTAACGCAGATCTTCCCATCAGGTTGGGAAATACTGAACAGCCGGATGCTGAACAACGATGAAGCATTTAAATCATCACCATCTGATTACCGTGATATCCGTGATGACCGGGTGAACACTTATTTCAGCCTGGCCGAGGGCCGGGAGGTTACCTATTACGTAATGCTTAATGCGGCCTACGCGGGCAAGTACTACCTGCCTGCCGCCTGGTGCGAAGCAATGTATAACCATGACATCAACGCGCTGATAAAAGGGCAATGGGTTGAGGTTGTGAAGTAGATGTCTTTCACGCGTTTATTTAATTGCTTCAATGTGGATGTATCGAAGACTCATAAAGCTCCAGCGGCAAACCATCGGGGTCGGTGAAAAAGGTGAAACGTTTGCCGGTGGTTTCGTCCGTGCGGATCGGTTCGGTAGCCACATCATATTCGTTCAGGTGAAATATGGCCTCTTCCAGGTTATTTATTTCAAAAGCCAGGTGGCGCAGTCCCAGCGCCTCGGGCTGCGATGGCCGGGCGGGTGGTCCGGGAAACGAAAAAAGCTCGATCTGGTATAGTCCGTTGACTTCCAGATCGAGCTTGTATGATCTTCTCGCTTCGCGGTAAACTTCGCGTACTATTTTAAATCCAAGTACTTGTGTATAAAACCGTTTAGAGCGTTCGTAATCTGAACAGATGATAGCGATATGGTGTATCCTGTTCAGCTTTAGCATTATTCGTCGCCTAAAATAACATGCAGTACATTATCGTGCACCATTTTTATATCGGTGATATTCCCAAAGAGTTCGCCATCTATGGTAGTGTTACCTATGCCGTTAACCGTACCTAACAGGCTAAACTCAACTTCGCTGGTGGCCATCATCTCAATAAAACGTTCCTGATCGTCAGGTGCAATACTAACCACTACCCTGCCCTGCGCCTCGCCAAACAGGAAGGCATCCTTACGGATGCTGCTGTCGCTTTCGATATCAAAGCCGAGGCCGTTTGGCATGGCCGATTCAACCAGCGCCATATACAATCCGCCATCGGCTACATCATGTGCAGATTGTATAACTTTATGCTTAACAAGCTCTTTAACTACCTGGTGCATAGCGTATTCCTTTTCCAGATCGAAATATGGTGCAGGCGCCTTTAGTATTTTGTGGTATGATGCCAGGTATTGCGATGATGCAATATCGTTTTGCGATTCGCCTATAAGATAGATCAGATCGCCCGGTTGTTTAAAATCAAGCGTCATCATGTTAGTCCGGTCGTCCATTACACCCAGCATACCAATGGTTGGTGTTGGGAAAACAGGGCCTTCATCTGATGATTGATTATAAAAGCTGACGTTACCACCTGTTACCGGCGTCTCGAATTTTGTACAGGCTTCGCCCATGCCTTTGATGGCGCCAACAAACTGCCAGTAAACTTCCGGCTTGTAAGGGTTACCAAAATTAAGGCAGTTGGTTATGGCAACAGGCTCGCCACCTGCGCAGGTAATGTTACGCGCGGCCTCGGCAACGGCAATGGCCGTACCTTTTTGCGGGTCGGCATATACGTAGCGCGAATTACAATCACAGGTTAAGACAATGGCCTTATCGGTTTCCTTAACGGCTACCACTGCCGCATCGCTCGGGCGGTTAGTTGTCATGGTCGATGTTCCTATCATCGAGTCGTACTGGTCAGTAACCCAACGTTTTGATGCAAGGTTCGCATGTCCTATCAGGTGTTCGGCTACGTCAACCAGGTCGGCAGGCTCGGCAACATCCTCTATTCTAAATTTCTGGTTTTCGGCAAAGTAAGCGGGTTCGCGGTATTCGCGCTGGTAAACCGGGGCGCCGCCGCCTAAAACCAGGTCATCGGCAGGAACATCGGCAACCTTTACACCGTTCATAAAATACTCCAGGCGCTTGGTATCGGTAACTTCACCAATGATGGCACAGTTCAGATCCCATTTATCAAATACGGCCTCAACCAAAGCTTCCTTGCCTTTTTCAACCACGATCAGCATACGCTCCTGCGATTCAGAAAGCAATATCTCGTATGGCTTCATATTTTCCTGGCGCATAGGCACACGGTCAAGGTGAATGATCATGCCGTGCTCACCTTTGGCGCTCATTTCGGAGTTTGAGCAGATAATACCTGCCGCGCCCATATCCTGCATACCAATTACGGCGCCGGTTTTGATCACCTCAAGTGTAGCTTCCAATAATAACTTTTCCTGGAAAGGATCACCTACCTGTACCGCCGGCAGGTCGTTCACCGAATCTTCGGTGATATCTTTTGACGCGAAAGCCGCGCCGTGGATGCCATCCTTACCCGTAGCAGAGCCAACTATATAAACCGGGTTACCCACACCATATGAGGTGGCCGAAACGGTTTCGCCGGCTTTAACAATACCTGCCGAAAACGCGTTTACCAATGGGTTAATGTTATAACATTCGTCAAAGAAAAGCTCGCCGCCAACGGTTGGTATACCAAATGCGTTACCGTAATGACTAATGCCTTTTACCACACCTTTAACCAGCCATTTGGTTTTATCCACGCTAAGATCACCGAAGCGCAGCGAGTTCATTTGGGCGATGGGCCTTGCACCCATCGTAAATATATCGCGGTTTATACCGCCAACCCCTGTTGCAGCGCCCTGGTAAGGCTCAAGTGCCGACGGGTGATTATGTGATTCGATTTTAAAGGCGCATCCAATACCATCGCCAAGGTCAACCAGCCCGGCATTTTCCTCCCCTGCCTTAGCCAGCATGCGCGGGCCGTCTTTTGGCAGGGTTTTAAGCCAGGTGATAGAGTTTTTATAGGAACAGTGCTCGCTCCACATTACCGCGAAAATAGAAAGTTCGGTAAAGTTGGGCACACGGCCTAATATCTCTTTTATACGTTCAAATTCTTCGGGTAAAAGCCCCAGATCGCGGGCGGTTTCAACGGTGGTTAGTTCCTGGTTCTCCAATGTAATGTTGTTTTTGTTGAAAGGATGCGCAAAATTAGCAAAAAAGGCTTAAAAGGCGAAAGGTAAAAGCCGAAAGGTTAAAGCTATAAGCAAAAAGATAAAAGGCGCGCAGGCAAAGCCATTTACACAGTTACTGCGCAAAAAAATGGCGATGGAAGTTACTACATCGCCATAACACATCTACCACAAATCACTAATGGTTCATCCCTTTGGTTCTCGTTACTGCTCGCTTAATGCGCAAAAAAATGGCGATGGAAGTTACTCCATCGCCATAACACATCTACCACAAATCACTAATCGTTCATCCCTTTGGTTCTCGTTACTGCTCGCTTAACTGGAAGTTGAGTGGTATAACATACCTTACACGCACCGGCTGGCCATTTTGCATACCGGGTTTCCAGGGCTTGGCAAGGCGTAACACCCTCAACGCTTCTTCGTCCATGCCATAACCTGCTCCGTTTTGAACTGTAATATCAGATAAACGGCCATCCTTTTCAATAACGAAGCTAACCAGCACACGGCCACCTTTGCCCGCATCCTGTGCCTGGGCCGGGAAGCGTAAATTTTTACTCAAAAATTTTGACCATGCCGCAGCTCCTCCAACAGGCTCGGGCATAAATTCTAACCCGCCGGTGCCATGAATAGTGTTGTCAACAACAGGCTCAACGCCCCCGCCGCCATTAGTTGCCGGTGGTTCAACAATGGGCGCTACTGTACCTGTGCCTTTTGCGGTAATCGGCCCTACTTCGCCGTTAATATCAATATTTCGTGGCGGGTCTTCTTTTGCAAGTGCATCTGGTGCAACCACGGGTGGTAATGCCTTGGTGGTAGATACCGCAGGCATTTGTTTGGCCGGAGGTGTAGCTTTTACAGGCTGTTCAGGCTTTTTGGGGATATCTATTTTCGGCGGCTGAATAGGCGGAAGTTCAACTACTATTGTTTTTACAATATCTGTAGGCGTTTTACCTACAATGTAGGTGTACATTGTAGCGGCTGTAATAATGGTCGTAAAGGCGATAATCATCGCTTTAACCGTATTGTCGCCATAATGCCGCCTCAGGTCAAAGGCACCATAACTCTTGTTGCGGTTGGCAAATACAAGCTCGATCCAATCGGGATTGTATAAATTAAGTTTTGTGTTAAGCATAGTGTTTGAAATTATATTTTACTAATTAACGTATTTTCAAAACAAAATGTTGCACAAAATATCATTATTACGAAATAATGAATTGAATATCCAAATTAATACAATTTTTATATTGCATATAAGGGTTTATTGCAAATTATATTTGGCTTATTCTACCTGGATCTAAGCGATGCTTACCAGTTTTGGGTTGAGATTTTTTTAACCGCTTCCGTTTTCGCAGCTAAGGGCTGCTTATCCATGGCCTGCCCTAACTTTGTGGCGGTGACTATGCAGAATTGACCAACCTGGTCAAGGTAACTGCCAACATCCTTTTTATTGTATTTATCAGCCATTTTTTCTAAAGGTACTTCTATCCCGGGGATGGGCACCATGTTGCCAAAGCGATCGCGCTGGTAAGGGGTAAACACAAAATTGCTTATACGGTAGCGGTACCGCTGATCTTTTGTCTGTATATTGATAGTATAGGTTATTTGCCCGGCTTCTTTTCTTACCAACGACGAACCGCTGTACACGATAAACTTACCAGAGGTATTAAGCGTATTTTCCGCCTGACCTTTTGCCGGACTAATCGCGCGATTAAAACCCGCTGCAAAATCCCAGGCACGCTGACACAGCGTATCTGCGGTTACGCCCGGTTTATCTGCAATACGGTAATAAACATAATTATTGCCTTCGTCAAACGCCAACGAGTCCCGTTGTGCTGATGCCGTGTGTATGCATAATAAACAAAGCAGGCCTAAAATTATCTTTCTCATATACTTTATAAAGATAAGCCATCCGAGCAATACGGATGGCTTATGCAGATCAAATGTTTAGGTTAAGTAACTTAAAACGCGTACACAGCGGCAAGTACAAATTGAGATGCCGACTTGGTAGCTGTAAGATCGCTTTTTACAAATTGCTCGTTGCTTGCCTTATCAAGCCTAACTTCCGGTATGATAGTTAAAGGGCCCGCTTTTATGTTCGAAGTAAGGGTAAAAGCTTTAACGTCCGGGCCGCCGTTTTTCAATTTAAAGTACTCGCCCCTTAAACCAAATGCTACTGATTTAGATGCTGCAACCTGCGGATATAAGGCAATTCCGCTAAAGCCGTTACCACCGTGGGCGGTTTTATAATCAGCCGCGTTTAGCCCCAGCTTAAACATATCAGTTATCTGATAAGCCGTTGTCAAATCAAACTCCGTACCCGACACCGGGCCTGTTATTACGTTCAAGTAAGCTGTCCAGCCTGTTACCGGGCTTATAAACAGCTGAGCGCCAAAATTTGACACGTCAACATTGGATATATAAGAGTTCCACGAATCATTAAAGATACCAGCCATCAAACTTACTTTATCTGTGAAAGCGTAGGTTGCCTTTAGCCCCGCATTCTGGAACGGGCCGTTTGTGAAAAGGTATGATGTTGAGTAGTTAAAGTTGCCAACCGGCGATATAACTTCGTAACCTATAAAGGTAGCCATAAACCCACCTGTCAAATTAAACTTATCGGTAACATCATACGAAACATATAAATTCTGAATGTTAAAGGTTTCGCCGGCCGATCCGGGTACAAGTGATTGGTAAGATCCCCGCGGACCAAAGCTAAGCTCGCCTACAAACGCCGCTTTGCCAACTTTCTTTTTTAAGGCCAGGTCGATCATACCTATTGATACAGAATTTTGCTCGTTTGCAAAGCTGGTTTGAATATTGGACGAACCCGGGGCGATAGATCCGCCGGCAGGCGCTTTAAAACCGGAAAAATCATATTTAAAATACGTATCTACCGAACCCGAAATGGTTAAAGGGGGATCTGTCTTTGTTGTGTCTTGCGCACTCGCTGCAAATACTGAAAAAGCAAAAAATGATAAGAGTAAAAATCTTTTTTTCATGATAATGGATTTAAAGTTTGATTATTTAACTATTTAATTGATTATTTTTTATTCTAATTCACAAAAATTGACTTTATGTGCAAAAACTCTTTTATTTAAGTAGGTTTAATTATAAAATTCAATTAAAATTTGAAATATTATTAATATTTGTGACAAATACCTAAGATAAATGATATAAAATCCATCTACTTAGCAATTATTTACTAAATAATCTATAATAACTCACAAAAACAAATATAAATTTCATTAAATAGTACATTTTATTAAAATTTTATCAACAAATAAACTAGTTTGTCTCGCAAATCGTAATAAAAATGATAATAAAGCGAATTATTTGACACAATACCCAACAAAAAATGTTTATAATGCCGAATAATTATAATTTAATTGGAAATTTAACTACAGGCAGTGGGGAACCATCTTAAAACAGACGACTTGTATAAGAAATATTTAATTAGTGAGCGAATATCCGTCGAAGTTGAGCATTCAATGCCTATGAAACTTAAATAACTCAAAAGGGCATACTATTTTAAAGGATTTTATAAATTTGGGCGAAACCAATTATTTATTATCATGCCTAATATCCGTTTTCAGGCCCTTAGCGCTGTATTAAACCGCGAAACTCCCGAAATAAAGCTCCCGTCTTCGAAAATATCCGACTACTTTGGTGTAAATGTGTTTGACAAGCAGAAAATGAAAGAATTTCTTTCAAAAGACGCATATAGTGTTATTGTTGATTCAATTGACAATGGCGTGCCTATCCCACGCGATATGGCTGAGCAGGTGGCATCATCAATGCGATCGTGGGCTATGGGTAAAGGAGCAACGCATTACACCCACTGGTTTCAGCCACTAACGGGCACCACTGCCGAAAAACACGACGCTTTTTTTGAACCTACAGCAGATGGCGGTTCGATTGAACGTTTTAGCGGCGACGCGCTTGCCCAACAGGAGCCCGATGCATCCAGTTTCCCGAGCGGTGGCATACGCAATACTTTTGAAGCCCGCGGTTATACCGCATGGGATCCATCTTCCCCTGCCTTTATAATAGGCCGCACGCTATGTATCCCAACAGTATTTGTATCGTACACGGGCGAGGCGCTGGATTATAAAGTGCCTTTACTAAAAGCTTTAAGCGTTTTGGATAAGGCCGCGGTAGATGTTTGCCACTATTTTGATAAAAGCATAGAAAAGGTAAACGCATCCTTAGGTATTGAGCAGGAATATTTTCTGGTGGATACAGCGCTGTTTAACGCCCGCCCGGATCTGTCGCTTACCGGCCGTACGTTGTTTGGCCACATGTCTGCCAAGAACCAGCAACTGGAAGACCACTATTTTGGGTCGATACCAAGCAGGGCGTATGCCTTTATGCAGGATATGGAGACCGAAGCGCTGCAATTAGGCATCCCCCTAAAAACACGCCATAATGAGGTAGCACCCTCGCAATTTGAGTGCGCCCCGGTATACGAAGAGATCAACCTGGCCATTGACCATAACCAACTGTTAATGGATATCATGGACAGGGTTGCCAAGCGCCACCACTTTAAAGTGCTGCTGCACGAAAAGCCCTACGCCGGCATCAACGGTTCGGGCAAGCACAACAACTGGTCGTTAATAACCAATACGGGCAAAAACCTGTTGTCGCCGGGCAAAACGCCCAAAAACAACCTGATGTTCCTTACATTTTTTGTGAACACCATTAAAGCCGTACATGAGCACGCCGACCTGCTGAGGGCATCAATTGCATCAGTAAATAATGACCACCGTTTAGGCGCTAATGAAGCCCCTCCTGCGATTATATCCATCTTTTTGGGCAGTCAGCTTTCGGAAGTCTTAGACGAGATAGATACATCGCGCCTGAGCAAAAAGATCAAAGAAGAGAACTCGCTTTGGCAGGGCATCCCTAAAATACCGCAGATATTAAAAGACAACACAGACCGCAACCGCACCTCTCCTTTCGCGTTCACCGGAAACAAGTTCGAACTGCGCGCGGTAGGTTCGTCGGCCAATTCGGCCAGCCCCATGACGGTGCTGAACCTGATCATGGCCGATCAGCTTAAAAAATTCAAGACCGATGTTGATAAGCTGATCAAAAAAGGCGAGAAAAAGGATGTAGCGCTCATGACCATTATCAAACGCTATATTAAAGAATCGAGAAATATTCGTTTTGAGGGTAACGGCTACAGCGAAGAATGGGAAAAAGAGGCCGAAAGCCGCGGTCTGGCCAACATTAAGACCACGCCGAAAGCGCTTGACGCCTTTATATCCGAAAAGTCGCAGGAACTTTTTGCCGAAACCGGTGTGTTCACCAAACGCGAAGCCCACGCCCGTCATGAAATACTGCTGGACAGCTATTATAAGAAATTGCAGATAGAGGCCCGTGTAATGGGCGAACTGGTAATGAACATTATTATCCCTGCCGCCATTGAATATCAATCGAAACTAATTGAGAATGTTAAGGGTTTAAAAGAACTTGGCCTGGATAAGAGCACCTATGCCGCGCAGCTTGACATTATAAACCAAATTGCCGAGCACGTAAACTTTATTAAGGATAATGTGCAGGAAATGATCAACGAACGCAAAAAGGCAAACGTTATTGACGACTTGCGCGAACGGGCCATTAGCTATGATGAAAAAGTAAAAAGCTATTTTCAGCCGATACGCTACCGGGTAGATAAACTGGAGCAGCTGGTTGACGACTCGCTGTGGCCGCTGCCAAAGTTTAGAGAACTGTTATTCATAAAATAACCTACAATTAAAGGCCCGTTAGTTCGGGCTTTTTTATTGGTATTGTGTGGGTTTTGCTTTTGCGTCACCCTGTACCGGCCCTTCCGTAACGTTTTCGGTTAATGGCTCCGGGCGATACTCCAGATCTTTTATATATTGTGTTTTGAGATGATCGTAAAGCGAATGTTTATCTATTATGATAGAAACCAGGCTGGCTATCATACCGGCCAATATCAGATGGAAAATAACACTGTGCCTGTCGGTCATTTCCAGAACCAATATAACCGAGGTGAACGGCGAACGGGTTACGCCGGTTAAAAAACCCACCATTCCTGATAATATCAGCAAATTTGAATTGGTTTCTGATAAATGAAGCCAACCTGAAACCAATGACCCTACGCTAGCACCTGCCCCAAGTGCCGGCGCAAATATGCCACCTGCCGCCCCAGTAGTGAATGAAAGTAACGGCCCAGTGATCCGCAGTATGGGCATATACCAAACCGAGTATTTTTGGGACGTGAAAAGCGTTGTCTGCATTAGCTCTTTACCCGACCCCAATATACCCTTATCTACAAAGAACGCCAGCACAACCATGATGGCAGAGCAGCCAAGCACATAAAACACATGATCGCGTTTAAACTGAAACCTGGCTTTCCAGGCAAAAAGCATTAAAATGACTTTCGACATGCCACTGCCTAATAACCCCGATATTATGGCTACAAGCGCTACGCCTAAAAATATATATGGCGACAGGCCGTCGATCTTTGGGTAACCTAAATACAAATAAGGGCCCAGCAACGCCTGCGCCGATAGTCCGGCTATGATTACTGACGAAAATATCGCTGTTTTAAAATAGCTGAAATGTGTTTTGGTAAGCTCTTCAATTGCAAATACAATACCGCCCAATGGAGTGTTAAACGCCGCTGCAAGGCCAGCTGCTGCTCCCGTAACAATCATATTACGCTTGGCAATTTTGGGCCACCATTTAGGTAGTACGCTGTAAACTATTTTAAATACCGATGCCGCAATTTGTATAGTAGGGCCTTCCCTGCCTATAGCGCCGCCACCTAATGCCATCACCAGGCTCGACATCACCTTTACAACAATAACCTTTATACTCAAAAACCGGTTAATCTTTTCTTCATTTTTCGGGCCCATAATTTGTATGGATGCCATAACCTGGGGGATACCACTCCCTTTTGAGTACGGCGAGAATTTTTGTACCAGCCACCATGCCACTAAAAAGCATACGGGTACCAAAATAAATATCAACCAGGTGTGTAAGCCTATAACGTAGGCGGTGAGGTTCTCGGCCGCTAAAAACAATTTGGTATACAAAACTGCTACCAACCCAGTAATTATCGACGCTATCCAGAAAGGAATAGCCGTAAGTGCGTTCTTTTTTAAATTTTCGTTACGAATCCTGTCAAAAGCTTTTTTCAGATGCAAACGGAGCCAATAGATAAATGCCATGCGTGTAATAATATGCCGCGATACAAAAGGGACCTTGTATATTACGGTCAAAGATTTCGACCAAAGATAACAATCAAATTGCTAACAAAAGTGTTTAAGCGCTATATTTGCCCATGACTTCTCCGCAAAGATATGATCAACGGGGCGTGTCGGCATCAAAAGACGATGTACACAACGCCATTAAAAACATTGATAAAGGGATATTTCCGAAAGCATTCTGCAAAATCGTTCCGGATATTTTAACCAACGACCCCGAATATTGCAACATTATGCATGCCGACGGCGCGGGTACAAAATCATCGTTAGCCTACACTTACTGGAAGGAGACCGGTGACATTTCTGTATGGCGTGGCATAGCACAGGACGCTATTATCATGAACCTTGACGACCTGCTTTGTGTGGGCGCAACCGATAACATCCTGCTATCGTCAACCATTGGCAGGAACAAGAACCTGATACCTGGCGAGGTGATAGCCGCAATTATTAACGGCACCGAAGAAATATTGGCCGAACTGCGGGATGCCGGCATTGGCATTTACAGCACAGGCGGCGAAACTGCTGATGTGGGCGATTTGGTGCGTACCATTATTGTGGATAGTACCGTAACCTGCCGCATGAAACGCGACGACGTAATATCAAACCACCGCATACAACCCGGTGATGTTATTGTTGGTATGGCATCATACGGGCAGGCCACTTACGAAAAAGAATATAACGGCGGCATGGGCTCTAATGGTCTTACATCCGCCCGCCACGATGTATTCAATAAAACCATTGCCGATAAATACAGCGAAAGCTATGACCCGGCGGTACCTCATGACCTGGTATTCAGCGGCAGTAAAACGCTTACTGATAAAATTGATATTGGCGGCGGCCAAAGCATTACCGCGGGCAAACTGGTATTATCGGCCACGCGTACTTACGCCCCTATTATCAAGGCTATTTTAGACAAGTACCGCAGCCAGATAAATGGGATGGTGCATTGCAGCGGCGGCGCGCAAACCAAGGTGCTGCACTTTATCGATAACCTGCACATCATTAAAAACAACCTGTTCCATACCCCGCCGTTATTCAAGTTGATACAGGAAGAATCGAACACCAGCTGGCAGGAAATGTATAAAGTATTCAATATGGGTCACCGTATGGAGCTGTATGTGCCGCGGGAAATAGCCGAAGATATTATTGCCATATCAAATAGCTTTAATGTTGAAGCGCAGATCATAGGCCGTGTAGAAGCCGCTGATAAAAAACAGGTAACGGTAACATCACCTTACGGCGAGTTTGTGTATAATTAAAATATCAAACCTTTAAACGAAGAAAGCCTCCCGAATTGGGAGGCTTTCTTCGTTATTAACAACATCTGCTTAGTTAAATATATAACGTAAGCCAAATTGCATGTAATAAGTTGAGTTGATGCTAACATCATCTCTGAAAGTAGTTGACACAGGTAAGCCCCTGTCTGTTGCTATACGGAAGGTTGGCACTGTTGTACCGTCGGCCGCGATAGCGGTGTTGTTTGTTGGTACAAGTAAACCACGTGTGTTAACCAGTTGGTGTAAGCCCCAGTTTTTATTTAACAAGTTACCTAAGTTGAATATATCAAAGCTAAACTGGATGGTGTTGCGTTTACCGCCTACGTTAACAAACAGATCCTGCAGGAATTTGAAGTCGACCTGGTTGCGCCAAGGTAAGTTTGCGCCGTTACGTTGCGCATACTGGCCTTTATGGTTTTTAAGGTAAGCATCCTGATCTACATAACGGAAGAACATATCGCTTTGCTGTTGAGCTGTATAAGTAACAGCATTAGCGCCCGAACCTACAGTTAACGGTACAAATGTGATCTCGGAAGGATTTTTAGGAATATAGATCAAATCGGCATTGGCACCATCACGGTTAAAGTCTGACGAATAAACGTAAGAGAACCTGCCATCAATTGAACCCTGATAGAAGAACGTAAATGTTGATTTAGCGTGTTTCAGAAACTCTTTGGCATAAGAGAAAGATGCAACCACACGGTTTGGAGCAATATAGTTTGCATAGCTAAGCTCCTGTGAGTTTGAACCATTGATGGTTTGTGTTCCCTGCCATGCAGAACCTGCCTGGTCACCACTTCCGTCGTAAAGGTTTTTAGCTTCAGATTTGATGTAGGCAAGCGATGCTGAGAAGTTTCTGCTGAACTGTTTATCTAACTTAGCAGTTACCGACCAGTAGTAACCTTTATTTGCATTATCAAGCACATAAGTATTAAACGCGCCTGTAGCGGTAGGTGTAACCTGGCCACCGGCAAGATTATTTATGTATTTATCTGCATTAGCGCTTGGATAAAAAGCCCTGTGATCAGGATATCCGGTAATACTTAGATCTGTAGGATCACTTAAGTTAGCATTTCTCCAGAAAGCCGTTTGCAAATCTTTATTATAAATACCCTCTAATGTACCCACAAAGCCAAATGGCAACTTGGTATCAACAGCTAAACTGGTTTTCCATGTCTGCGGCATTTTTAAGTCAGGCGAGATGAATGTCATAGCCGACGGTAAAGTTGTACCCGCTTTTGGTTGAGTAGTAGGGCGGTAAGCGTTAGGATCAGGGTTAAATATCCCGGGTACTTCGTTACCTGCGGTACCATCGTTTATCTGGGTAATTTGCAATAAACCTGCATCGCTGGCCTGGCTAACTATCCATACAAATGGCAAGCGGCCGGTAAATATACCCGATCCACCGCGTACCTGCAGGCTACGGTCGCCGTTAACATCCCAGTTAAAGCCAACACGAGGAGAGAACATTATTTTAGCGGTTGGCAATGTAGCTGTGTTTAACTTCTCGTTGTTTGCAAAGGTTAAAGGGGTAACAAGCGGATGCTGGCCCAATACTTTCGGATAAGTAGGTCGGTCTAATCTTAAACCGGCTGTTATACGGAAGTTATCATTTACGCGGTAATCATCCTGGCCGTAAATTGAATACTGTGCAAATTTAAAGCTTGGGAACGATTGCGCGTATCCGGGCGCTAATGAATATGTTAAGGCATAAGTTGCCGGATTTGCTTTATTCAGGAAATCATCTACTGAGTTATACCTGTAGTAGCTGGTACCGTAACGTTGGAAACCGTTTTTGGTTGTACTGAAATCGGCCTGGGCACCAACGGTAAAGTTATGCTTGCCTGCAGTCCATTTCAGGTTATCTACAAACGAATAAGTAGACACATCCCTTAAGTTACCGTAACTGAAAAGCTCGGTACCAAATGATGTATAAGGCTGGCCGCCTTCTAATATGTCAACAAACGGGAATAATGGTCCGTCTGTTGTACGGGGGTCATTCTGCCTTGTGCGTGATGCGCGTAATGTATTTGAGAATCTCCCGAATGTACCGTTCCACTCAGCTGATAACGAGTAGAAGTTAGCTTCCTGGTAATAGTTAGCGCTGTTAAAGTTTAACGAGTTCACATCTGTACGGCCGGCACCTGATGTAAAGCTCGATGGCGCAGCCGATGTACCGTTCACAAAGTTAGGGTCACGGCTTTCTACCTGGCTGTAACGCACGTTGAATTTGTGGTTATCGCTGATATTCCAGTCTAAACGGCCTAACAAATTGGTCCGCTCAAACTGAAAACCATAGCCCTGGTAAACACCCGGGTCGTAGTTATATTCAGATTTCAAGAAATCCCTTATCTCATTTAACCTGGTATCGGTTGGGCGGGCAACGTTACCGCCGGTTGGGTTTGCTGCTGTAGCTGCAACGCGCGACTGGCCAGGCCTTGTAGTAGTTTGCCTTTCAGCATTCACAAATAAAAATAATTTGTTTTTTACGATAGGGCCGCCTACTCTTGCGCCCCAAGTCCTATCGTTCAACGGCTGGCGTTGTAACATGTTAGGACCTACGTTTATACCTTGTTGCTCCTGGTTTCTCCAATAAGTGTAGACCGAACCGCTAATGTCGTTGGTACCAGAACGGGTAACAGCGTTTAATGCGCTACCAATAAAACCTGATTGTGTAACGTCATAAGGGGTTACGTTTACCGATATCTCTTCTAACGCGTCCAATGATATTGGAGAGCCGCCGGCAGGCAGGTTACCACCAATACCAAAGCTGTTGTTAAAGTCAGATCCGTCTACGGTAATGTAGTTTTGCCTGAAGTTACCACCGCCAATTGATGTACCGTTAGCTTGCGGGGTTAAACGGGTTAAATCGTTAATGTTACGCGTAATAGTTGGTAAGGTTAAGATCTCGCGGGTACCGATGTTAGTAATAGCGCCGTTACGTTCACCGTTCATGATAGAGCGGGGGTTGGTGGCAACTATGTTAACTTCGCTAAGTACCGCAGCGCCTTGCGACAGGGTTTCGTTTAGTACAAAACCCTCACCTAATTTTAAGTACACATCAGTTACTGTTTTAGCGTCGTAACCGATGTAAGAAACAACTACAGTGTAAGGACCACCTACACGCATGTTGTTGATAGTGAAACGTCCGTCGGCGTTTGTTGTAGTAGCATAAGTGCTACCGCTTGGCTGGTGGATGGCTTTGATGGTTGCACCAATCAAGGTTTCGCCTTTCCCGTCCTTGATAAGGCCTGTCATACTACTTGTTGTTACCTGTGCAAAGGCAGCAACGGCAGCAAACAGAAAAATAATAGAGAGAAGTAAATGTTTTCTCATGTTTGTTTTTTTTTGTTAACTGATAAGTGAATTAATCATTAAGTGATTTAATGCCGCAAAGATAAGTATTACAGTCGTTGGGTATATTAAGTTAATGTTATAATAATTATATACTTTTCAACATTTAATAGCATAAATAACTAAAAATGAAATTTTGATGAATAATAAGTGTAATATTTACAATACCAGTGTCAAATTTTAAAATAAACCTTTTGATTATTAGTTAATTACCTTAAATTTCTGGCCTCGATTCTAAATCACTCCCTATTTTTCATTTACACCGCTTTTTAGTTAGCTTTGCATTCCAAAAAATCATAAAAGATACATACTATATGGATTACGATTTAATTGTTATTGGTTCGGGCCCGGGCGGTTATGTTGCCGCTATACGCGCATCGCAGCTGGGTTTAAAAACCGCCATTGTTGAAAAAGAATCGCTTGGGGGCATTTGCCTTAACTGGGGTTGTATCCCTACAAAAGCTTTATTAAAAAGCGCCCAGGTTTTTGAATATTTGAATCACGCGGCTGATTATGGTATAAAAACCAACGGCGGCGAAGTTGACTTTGAGGCCGTTGTTAAGCGTAGCCGCGGCGTGGCCGATGGCATGAGCAAAGGTGTTCAGTTTTTGATGAAGAAGAATAAGATCGATGTAATTATCGGTTATGGCTCTTTAAAATCAAAGGGAACGGTATCGGTTAAAATAGCCGACGGCACCACTAAAGATTTTACCGCCAAAAATATCATCCTGGCTACGGGAGGCCGCTCGCGCGAATTGCCTAACCTTAAACAGGATGGCAAAAAGGTAATTGGTTATCGCCAGGCTATGGTATTGCCAAAACAGCCAAAATCAATGGTTGTGGTAGGCTCAGGCGCCATCGGTATTGAGTTTGCTTATTTCTACAACGCTATTGGCACCCAGGTAACCGTAGTTGAGTTTTTAGATAACATTGTACCGCTTGAGGATGAGGAGATATCAAAAGGGCTTTTACGCATCCTTAAAAAGCAGGGTATCAACATCATGACCGGTTCCACCGTGGAATCCGTTGATACCAATGGCGAAGGCTGCAGGGTGAACGTTAAAACTGCCACCGGCAACCAGGTGCTTGAGGCCGATATTGTTTTATCAGCGATTGGCATATCAACCAATATTGAAGGGATAGGCCTTGAAGAAAATGGTGTAAAAACAGATAAAGGCAAGGTTTTGGTTGATGATTTTTACCAAACAAATGTTGAGGGCGTATACGCCATAGGCGATATTGTTAAGGGCCAGGCATTAGCGCATGTTGCATCTGCCGAAGGCATCATCTGCGTAGAAAAGATAGCCGGGCAAAACCCCGAACCCTTAAACTATAACAATATCCCCGGCTGTACTTATTGCATGCCCGAAGTTGCATCTGTTGGTTACACTGAAAAGGCGGCGAAAGAAGCCGGTTACGAACTCAAGATCGGAAAATTCCCGTTCTCGGCATCGGGTAAGGCAAGCGCTGCCGGTGCAAAGGATGGCTTTGTTAAAGTGATATTTGATGCTAAATACGGCGAGTTTTTAGGCGCGCACATGCTGGGTCATAACGTAACCGAGATGATAGCTGAAGTGGTTACAGCACGCAAGCTGGAAACAACCGGGCACGAGATCATCAAATCGGTACACCCCCATCCTACCATGAGCGAGGCAGTTATGGAAGCCGCTGCTGACGCCTATGGCGAAGTAATACATTTATAAATCGTTGATATAAAAAAAGCCGCTCCGGAAATTCCGGAGCGGCTTTTTTATGCCGTTACTTTTTCATATATTCTGTATCTAAAAACAGGTACCTGTTCCGTAGTTGGGTGCTTTCCTTTTCCAACACGGTTTTTACATCAATATTCATGAAGGTTACCGGGCTGTCTTTTACATTGGCATTCCACTTGGGTAAAACACCATCGTTAGGGTTACCAGTTTTTATAAAATTGGCGAAGTAACCTTCCATAGTTGCCGATACTTGGTAATCAGCTGGTGTCCATGCGTAATTCGTGTTAGTTGCCAGGTTTCCCATTGCATATTCAATTTCTGACGCGTGTGCCGCGCCTGCGTAAGGTTGGGGTCCCTTTTTAGTTTCGGGTTTTGCTGCATCGCCTTTAATAACGCCGCCCGCAAGGCCGGCTTTGGCGTTAGCCATTTTGGCTGTCATCGGCGGCAGCGGTTTCGAAAACAGGTAGCGGTAAACAGGCTTGCCGCTCGTTAATGCATGTGCGTCGGCCCATTTCCATGTACTATATGATATGAAGCGGTCGCTGGCCAGCTCAGTTGCCGATTTTATCACTTCCGTTTGCGTTGTGCCGGGATAAAGTTTTAACACTTTGTCGGCCTTTTCGCCGTACAGCATTTTAACCTGCTTTGCATAATTTTCGGGCGTAGGCGCATTTCCATACATTAAGGCCTGGTAGGGTATCTCGGCGGAATTCCAACCCGCTAATAATGGCACTTTGGCCTGTTCGCCTGCTAAAAAACTTTCAACGGGCTTTTTTAGTAAAAAATAGCCGTCAACAGTGGGCGACATAGGCGGAGTGCCCGGCATCGATGCATCATCCAGCAGCTTATCGGCAGGTATAGCACGCAGCGCTTCCAGGGTTGTAGCGCCTATCTTCTCGCCAAATTTAACACCATTCTTCTCGCCCTCGGCTAAGGATATGGCAGGTAACGTTGGATTTATCATCGCGCCGCTTTCGCCTATAGCGCCGGCAAACATATTTTTTGACAATGGAGACACCATTTGTGCTGATACCGCTATAGAGCCGGCTGATTCGCCTGCTATGGTCACACGTTTTGGGTCGCCGCCAAAGGCCGCGATGTTTTGCCGTACCCAGCGCAGAGCTGCGGCCTGGTCAAGCAAGCCATAGTTGCCCGACGCGTGATGTACTGACTCTTTGGTAAGCTCGGGATGCGACATAAAGCCGAATACCCCCAGGCGGTAGTTCACCGTAAGTGTAATAATGCCCCGTTTTGCCATGCTCTCGCCGTCGTAGCGTCTTTCAGAACCGTCACCGCAAACAAAACCGCCGCCGTAAAAATATACCAGTACGGGTAGTTTGGTTTTTGAGCGTTTCGCGGGCATCCATACATTCAGATACAAACAGTCTTCACTCATACCCGGCGTGCGGAAGCCCATATCGCCAAATACCTGTTTTTGCATGGCGTTATATCCAAAGGCATCACACTTGCGCACACCGGTCCAACTGTTTACCGGTTGTGGTTCTCTCCAGCGCAATTCGCCAATAGGTGGCTGCGCAAAAGGTATCCCCTTGAAGCTGATAACTCCTGATTTTTCGGTTACCCCTTCAACAATGCCATCGGCAATCTTTATTTGTTTGCCGGTTTGCGCAATCAGGCCTGTAAAGGCAAACTGCAGCAGCAATAAGAATGATATTCTTTTCATGAATTATATTTACTGTTGATTAGTGTTCAATTGATGAATGTAAGAAAAAAATCGCCCGTAAAACAAATATTATGTCATAACGACACATTGAATATAAATATACCTACATTTATGTTCAATGAAACCAACCATCACCATTGAATATTGCCCAAAATGCAACTGGCTTATGCGGGCAGCTTATATGGCACAGGAGCTGCTAACAACATTTAGCGGCGAGGTTTACGGTGTAACCCTGCAACCCAGCGAAACACCGGGTAAATATAGTATCCGGGCGAACGACACCCTCATTTTTGACAGGAAGGAACAAGGACGCTTCCCCGAAATAAAAGAACTGAAACAACTGGTTCGTGATTCGACCTGCCCCGCAAAGCACCTTGGCCATTCTGACAGCAACACAGCATAATACTATGTGTGCATATTATGTTGTACAAATTTGTTTATGTAACTTTGTAAATTATATTTATAGATGCTATCTAAAAAAACCAAATACGCCATAAAGGCGCTGGTGGTCATGGGTAAAAACATGGACAAGCCACCCATGCAGATATCAAGGATCGCCGAGCTGGAAAGAATCCCAAAAAAATTCCTGGAGCAAATATTGCTTGATCTGCGCAACGCGGGCTTCCTGTATAGCAAAAAAGGCGCGGGAGGCGGCTATAGCCTTAACAAAGACCCAAAGGATATTTTCCTGGTAAACATTATGCGCATCACCGATGGCCCTATTGCTATGGTACCATGCGCCAGCTTGAATTTTTATCACCGGTGCGACGAGTGCCACCAGGAACATACCTGCGGCATACGCGACGTGTTCATCGAGGTACGCGATGCATCGCTAAAAATACTATCAGAAACCAGCATTGCCGATATTATTTCCCGCGAAACCACGCTGATCAGTCATGAATAAGAGGGTAATGTTAAACGCTAAATCTTAAACGCTAAATGCTAAACTTTAAATCCTGAAGTCAGATCCCAGGCTTTAAAAACTGACAATGTACGGGTTTAGACCAACTTCTGATCCCCAATCTCTAATCACTACGCTCTAATCTTCGTTCAATTTTTCCGAGATATTCTTGATCGATTCGTCGAGCAGGGAAGCCGACTGATATAAAAAGGATTCTATCTGATCATATTCTTCCACCCGATTCTCGCTGTTCTTCAGGATATCTATCATGCCCAGTATATTGGTAAGGTGCTTGCGTATTTCGTGGGAGTTGATAAATGCGAGCTCTTCTTTTTTCGCTTCAAATAAAAGTCTTTCGTAATGCCTTTTTTGTTTAACGTTACGGTAAAACAGTCCTATGGCGATAATACTCAGTGCCGCTATCAATACAATAAACAATAGCCATAAGCGCTCGCGCTTATACACCTCGGCTTTTTGTTGATACAAGCTTTCGGTTTCGTCAATTTTTATTTGCGATGAAATATTTCCCACCTGTGTTAACCGGATGTTGTTCTCTTGCGATTGCTTAAGCGCAAGCATAAAATTGTATGACGAAGTTTTATAATCACCCTTTTTGCCGGCAATCCATGCCAGGGTTTCATACAGATGGTATTTTATTTCGGGGTGGTTGTTCTCCGTATCGGCTATCAGCAATTTTTCTATAATATGTTTGGCGGAATCCAATTGTCCGCTCATGTAATAAGCATCGGCCAGGTGCTGGTTTTCCAGGCTGCTGACCACATAATCTTTGCTTTTTTGCAGGTCTTTGATCTGTGTTATAGCCAAATCATAATTATGCTGCAACAGCGTAATATAATAACCAACACGTTTGCGGTAAGTAAACAGCTTATAGTTTTCGTTCTCGGACCCGTTAAGCCTTTTGTAGTATTCTTTTAACGAGTCTAACTTATTCATCCTAAAGAAATTTTCAGACTTATTATAAAATATTACGCTCGATAAAAGACGCTTGCTGGTACTATCATTCAATAACAACTTCCAGGCACGGTCAAGATAATTCAAGGATTGTGAATAAAATCCCGATTTATAAAAAAGGTCGGAGATGTTTATATTCAGGGATGCCTCGCGGCGGTTATCTTTAAAGTTGTCCTTCAGTTTCTTCACCTCGATAGTTGCAAGGCGATAGTTATAAATAGCGCCTATATAATCGCCTTTATCGGTAAGTATAAACCCTAAATGGCTTAACATCAAAAAAGACAGGTAATTCCGGCTGTTTTTTTGCGCTATCTGCAGCGCCCGGGTAAGATAGGTTTCTGCGCTTTTATAATCCCGCAGTTTGTTGTAGGATACTCCTTTTACAAACAACGAAAATATCTCTCTATTGGGCAGGTTATACTTTAGAAAATAGCTGTCGAAAGTATCCTGCAAGGCCACAAGCTGGCTGCTATCTGCCCCCTGAACGCAGTTTTTTGTAAATGTGATCAACCTTTTTTGGCGCAGAAAGGTATCCTGCAGGGTAAGTATCTCCTTTAGCGTATCTTTATTGATGATCTGTTTTTTTGGCTGTACCCCAACCACTTGCCATGCGTTTGCATGTACAAATTGGCCCGAAAATACTATTAAAATCAGAGCGATGATAAGCCTTTTAAGCATACACGTTTTAATGATTAAATTTACAGTTGCCTGCGTTAAAAACAAATTTATATTGATGCAACTTGAAAAGTTTTTTTGCGTATAAAAGAACAATTAATTTATAGATTTGTAATACATATAATTATCTATATATTTGTAAAATATCACAAGGACTATTTATATCATCATGAAAAAGATTATTTACATATTACTGGCCTTTTTAATTGTAAGCGTTTACGCTTGCCAAAAGGACAATACGGCTCCGGGCACGAATGCAAATAAAGGCCTTAATGCTACAATGAAGCTTAAAAAAGACACTACACCTCCTGAATTTTTTAAGACAACGGTGAAAAAGGACACCACTCCTCCTGAGTTCAAAAAAAGCACGGTAAGGGATACTACTCCTCCCGAGTTTTTAAAATAAATAATAAAAAAGAAGCGCCTTTATAAACAAAGGCGCTTCTTTTTTAGCTGTCAAATTTCTCCAGCAGCTTTAGCAGGGTTTCAAAATCCTTTGGATACGGCGCATGCACGGTAATATCCTGGCCAGACGGCAGCTTAAAACTTACCTCGTAGGCATGCAGGGCAAAGCGTTTCATAATAGGTAACTCTTCCTGGTCCTTCCCCAAAATATATTTACGCTTGATTTTAGAAAGAAACACCGGCTGGCCCTTATACATCTCGTCGCCGGTAATTGAGGCACGTTGCGTGGCCAGGTGTATGCGTATCTGGTGCATACGGCCCGTAACCGGGCGGCACTCTACCAACGTGTAGTGCTTGAAATACTTTAGCGATTGGAACCAAGTTTCGGCACGCTTGCCTTCCTGGCGGCTAATGGTTACGTTTCCCTTTCCTACATTCAGTATAGGCAGATCTATCAGCAAGCTTTCAAAAACGTGTGTGCCGTCTATAACTGCGTGATAAACCTTTTTTACTCTGCGTTTTTCAAACTGGATTGAAACATCGCGGTACGCTTCAGGATTTTTAGCGATAATTAGCGCGCCCGATGTTTCTTTATCAAGGCGGTGGCATATTTGCGCATCGGCGGTGTATTGCTTTGCCAGGCGCAGCATGTTTATTTCGCCACCTTCGCGCTCATCAAGCGAACTAATGAACGGCGGTTTATTAACCACAATTATATCGTCATCCTCAAATAATATCAGGTCGGCAAACTTTGGAAATTTCATAGCCCGCAAAAATACGGTTAATTAAATTAATTGTGCTATATACCGCATTATCAGCGTCTGGTGCATTTTTAGCCCCCGGGCAGGCTAAAAACAATTCTGATAGTGCAATGTTAAACACCTAATAATCATCCACCTAAAACAAAGCATCATGAGCACAAAAAAAACACAGCCCGAACAAAAGGGTTTTTTTGAAAAGATAAAAGAAACCATCGAAGAATTTTGGGATGGCACTAAGGAGACCGCCGAAGACCTGAAAGAAAAAACCGAAGATAAATTTGACAATTTAAAGGATAAGGCTGAAGATAAAATTGCCGACCTGAAAGAGAAAGTTACTGCTAAAAAAACAAGCACTACCAAAAAAGCCGCTGCTGCTAAAACAGTTGTTGAACGGGCTACGGCTGCAAAGAAAGTAGTAGTAGCCAAAAAAGCCGGCGTGGCGGCAAATAAAGCAAAAAAAGAAGCCGCTGACATTAAGGCATCTGCAGAGGCGAAAGCTAAGGCAGTGACCGATAAAGCTAAAACTACTGCGGCCGCCGCCAAAAAAACCGCTACGGAAGTTAAAGCAAAGGCCGCAACAAAAGCTAAAACAATAACTGATAAGGCTAAAACAGAAACCGCGGCCGCGAAAAAAGCAGCAAAGCCAAAAGCTGCACCAAAAACGGCGCCTGCAGCAAAAGGTAAAGCCGCTGCAGCTAATAAACTTTAGCTTATAATAAAAATGCCTCCTGATTTCGGGAGGCATTTTTATTATGCTTCAAACTTGTAACCTACGCCTTTTACTGTAGATACGCAGTCGTCGCCGAGCTTTTCGCGCAGCTTGCGTACATGCACATCTATGGTTCGGTTGGTGACTACTACCGAATCTTCCCAAATGTTTTTAAGTATCACCTCGCGGGTGTAAACTTTACCGGGTTTTGAAGCCAGCAGGTAAAGCAGTTCAAATTCCTTTTTGGCTAAAACCACCTTTACCCCTTTTTTATAAACCAGATATGCTTCGCGGTCTATAACCAGGTCGCCTATTTCAAGTTTGTTATCTATAACTTCCTCGGGCGGCGCATTACGACGAAGGATGGCGTTGATACGGCTAACCAGCGCGCGCGGCTTAATGGGTTTTGCTATGTAGTCGTCGGCGCCAACATTAAAGCCTGCAATTTCTGAATACTCTTCGCTTCGGGCGGTTAAAAACACCATAAAGGTATTTTTAAACTCAGGCATAGTACGCATAATGCGGCATGCTTCTATACCGTCCATTTTAGGCATCATTATATCTAATACAATAAGGTCAGGTTGTGTACGTTTTGCTTCGGCAACGGCTTCCTGTCCGTTCCGGGCCGAATATACCTGGTAACCTTCTTTTTTAAGGTTATACTCTATCAGCTCTAAAATATCCGGCTCATCGTCAACAATTAATATCTTTTGTTTACTGGTGCTCATGTATATTTAATTTTGCATAAAAGTATAAGCTTAATAGAAGCTTATGGTTAACCCAGTATTAACAAATTGTTAAATACTACCTTAAGTTAACTTTTAATTGAGACTATTTAAATGTTTTCTTTAAAAAATCTTCAAGATCGGCACCAGTAACATTTTTGGCAACGATTACACCCTGCGGGTCAATTATAAAGTTCGACGGGATCGCTTCAATGTGATACAGCCTTTCGGTAGGACCTTCGAACCTTTGCAGATCTGATACGTGTGTCCAGGTAAGCCTGTCGGCGTTAACCGCCTGTTGCCAATCTTTTTTTTCGGTATCGAGTGATACCCCCAAAATGTTAAAGCCCTTATCCTTGTACATCGCGTATTGCTTAACCACATTGGGGTTTTCCTGTCTGCAAGGCGCGCACCACGACGCCCAAAAATCAAGCATCACATACTTACCTTTATAATCAGATAATTTTACCGGCTTGCCATCAATACTGTTTATTGTAAATTCGGGCGCTTTGTGGCCAACTGATATTGGCTTTATAGCGGCCATTTGGCGCAAAAAGGTTTGCACAGCCGGATTGTCTTTAAAATCATCCTTAATATCATCGGCATAAGCCACCAACTGTTGTTCGTATTTGTATTGATCCAGCGATGTTGCGGCGTAAAATCCGGCAAGCGATTTCTTATTCTGATCAACAAATTTTAAAACTTCGGCGCTGTAATCGTTCATATTTTTTTGAAACATGGGGATATACACCTTCAGCAACGAGTCGGATTCTTTGCCCAGCGCAGCTGCCTTTGCGGTGTACTCGTCAGATAGCTTCGTGCTCCTGTCGCCATAAATATTGCTGATCTTGTTGAATTCCTTGATTTTTTCCGAGGTTTCTGATCCGTTTACCTCGTATGAGTGATTTACATCGGCAAGGTCAGTTTTAAAAGTTATGGCATCGCCATTCTGTGCTACTACATCGTACACGTTGCCCGCAATACGCAGTTTATATAAATTGGCGTATGGAGTAGCGTGCTTAAACTGAAATTCGTTATTCGCACCTAAGGTTGTTGAATCAACAACGTTTACCTGGGTACTATCCGCGGCAAGCAGGTATATCTTTTTTAACGCGCCGGGATTCTCTAATTTGCCGGAAATGGTAAATGTGGTTGATTCTTTGCACGAAACTATAAAAAACAGTGCCGCAATGGCAATGCCGGTGATCAAACGGTTCTTCATATTATTTAGATTCTAATTCTTTTATTAATAGCTGGTTGGTTTTCTGAGGGTCTATCTTTCCCTTAGAAAGCTTCATAACTTCACCCATAAACAAGCCTAAAACGCCCTTTTTACCCTTTTGGTATTCTTTTACCTTCTCGGGATATTTAGCCAGCGCGGCGCGTATAAAGCCATCCAACTGGCCGGTATCCTCGCTGATAATCAGGTTTAGTTCTTTGGCTAATTGGTCGGCGCTTTTGTCATTTCCTTTCACCAAAGCCGGGAAAAGTTTTTGCGCGGCGATTGAATTGTTGACCTTCCCGTCGTCCACCAGTTTTATTAACTCCGCAAGGGCAACCGGTTTTATGCCAATATCAGCTATACTGATATTATTGTCGTTGATGTAAGAGCGCACGGCACCCATAACCCAGTTTGCCGCCGACTTATAATTTGTGGTATGCTTTATCAAATCCTCAAAATAAGCCGCGAAATCTTTATCGGCTATGATAACACCCGCGTCGTAATCTGATAAACCCAGCTTAGTGGTATACTTTTCGAGGAGGTGGTTTGGCAGTGCGGGCATACTATCGCGTACTTGCTGTACGTAAGCTTCGGTCAACTGTACCGGCAACAGGTCGGGCTCGGGGAAATAGCGGTAATCATTTGCCATCTCTTTTGAACGTAATACGGATGTTTCGCCGGTATCGGCGTTAAAGTTAAGCGTATTTTGGTCTATATGGCCGCCCCCTTCTATAACGGCTACCTGGCGTTCAAACTCGTGCTCAATGGCACGCTGAACGTTACGTATAGAATTAAGATTCTTTACCTCACAACGGTTACCAAAGGACGTGGCTCCTTTCAGGCGTATTGATATATTGGCATCGCAGCGCACGCTTCCTTCTTCCATATTGCCATCGCAAATATCCAGGTAGCGCAGCAAGCGTCGTATCTCGGTCAGGAACTGCCCGGCCTCTTCGGCGCTGCGCAGATCGGGTTCTGAAACGATCTCTATAAGTGGAACCCCTGCCCTGTTCAGATCAATAAGCGAATAATGATCGTGCTGGTCGTGCGCGCTTTTACCGGCATCATCTTCCATGTGGATGTGATGAATGGCGATTGTTTTTGAACTGCCATCGGCCAGTTTTACGGTTACGCTGCCACCCAGGCATATCGGTTGCTGATCCTGCGTGGTTTGATATCCTTTTGGCAAATCGGCATAGAAGTAATTTTTACGGGCAAAAGTGTTTTGCAGGTTGATGGTACAATTGCAGGCTAAGCCCATTTTTACCGCATACTCCACCATTTTTTTGTTAATACGCGGCAATGTACCCGGATGGCCTAACGAAACGGGGCTAACATGCTCGTTTGCCCCGGCGCCAAACGCCGCCGAATCTGATGAAAATGCCTTACTTAAAGTAGATAATTGGGCGTGTACCTCTAAACCAACAACTAACTCGTACTTGTCACTCGCGCCGCTTTGTAGAACTGTCATATTTATATTCAGCTGTAATCAGCATTGATCAAACCTGCCAAATATAGTGTTATTTATGTTTTTACGGGCATTATTTAAAACGACCGGTCTATACTCTCTTACTAATTTAAAAGCATCAGTGTATACACGCTGCTTTATGTGGTTCTGCGGTTAGGTTTACTTAAAAACGTCTTTGTTTATACAGAAATGCATGGGGCTATTTACCTATTTGTAAATCTTTTTATTAAACCTTGTGTTAATGTATTGGTCTGTTAAAATAGGGCATGCAATTTGCCTGTGCAGAAACATAATATCAAGATACCATGAAAAAAATTATTTTAGGGATGCTGGCAAGCTGTTTTTTACTTACCGCATCCGTTACCCAAACAAAAGCCCAGGTAAATGTTAGCCTTAATATTGGCACATGGACCCCACCCGCAGAATACGCAGATGCTAATTATTACTATTTGCCGGATGTGAACAGTTATTACTACGTACCTACGCATCAATACGTTTATTTAAGCGGCGGTAATTGGGTTTGGCGCAACACGTTGCTAGCACGCTATAGCTATTACAATATCAACGACGGTTACAAGGTTGCCGTTTATCGCCCGAACCCCTACCGGTACTACCGTTACGACAGGGTAAAGTACGCGCGTTACCGGGGAGTAAAAAATGTCATTATACGCGACAGGTATTACCGCCCGCGAACAAAAGTGATTACCCATACCCGATATGTTAACCGGCCAACAAGGGTTATCAACCGCACCAGATATGTGAACAGGCCCGCGAAGGTGGTTCGTCATACCAAATATGTAAACAGACCTTCAAGGGTTGTAAACCGCACACGTATAGTGAACAGGCCTTCGCATACTAAAATAAGAACGGTTACACATGTGAACCGCCCGGCGCACCATGGCGGTAAAAGCCACGGAAAAGGCCATCATTAATAATAGCGTATTAAACAAAAAAAGACCGCTTATCGGCGGTCTTTTTTTGTTTGGATTGTCGAAGCTTGATTATTGAACGAAACTTTTGGCTTTGGCCAGCACATTATCAATGCCGTTTACATCGCTGCCGCCCGCTGTAGCAAAAAACGGCTGACCGCCGCCGCCGCCCTTCACTTCTTTAGCCAGTTCTCTCACAATATTACCTGCATGCAGGCCTTTGTCTTTTACAAGCGTCTCGTCTATCATCACCGTAATACTTGGCTTGCCGTTGATATTTGCAGCCAGTACTAGGAATAAATTTGGTACTATATCTTTTAAGTTATAAGCTAAATTTTTAATAGCATCGGCCGTGGGCAACTCCACCCTTTGGGCGATGAAGTTGACACCGTTGATATTCTCGGCGGTTTTAGCCAGCTGGTCCTTTAAACCCGATGCCCTTAGCATAACGGCTTTCTCCAGTTCTTTTTTCATACGGTTGTTTTCCTCGATGAGGTTTTCAACGCTTTTTGATAAGTCGGCAGGGTTTCTAAGCAGTTCTTTCAGGTTTTTAACCAAACGACCCTCTTCCTGAATGTAGTTCAACGAATGATAGCTGGTAATAGCCTCTATACGCCGTACTCCGGCTGCTACCGCGCTTTCGCCCGTTATTTTAAAGAAACCTATTTCGGCGGTGTTTTTTACATGCGTACCGCCGCAAAGCTCCTTGCTAAAGTTATCGTCAAAGGTTACCATGCGCACATAATCACCGTATTTTTCGCCGAAAAGGGCTGTAACCCCTCTTTCAATAGCCTCGGCATAGCGTACACGGCGCTCATCTTTAATTGGGATACCTTCACGAACCTTTTGGTTAACAATTCGTTCCAGTGTTTCTATCTCATCATCGGTCACCTTTTGAAAGTGTGAAAAGTCGAAACGCAGCTGCTCCGAATTCACCAGCGATCCTTTTTGGTTCACATGTTCGCCCAATGTTTCTTTAAGGGCAGCATGCAGCAGGTGCGTTGCCGAGTGGTTGGCGTTGGTCATGATGCGTTTACCCATATCTACATACGCTGTGAACCTTGTTGGCATTGGGTTTGGCAATATCCACTCGGCCGGACCATCCTGTGTATAATATGGCTGCAGGTTTGCGTAATGAATGATCAGGCCGTTCTCTTTTTTGGTATCGGTTACCTCAAACGTTAACGGGCCTTTTTGTTCGTCGTACCATTCGCTGGTCAGGTTGCCGGTATCACCTACCTGGCCGCCACCCTCCGCGTAAAATGGTGTACGGTTTAGTACTAATTGGTATTGCTCTTTACCCTGCGCGGTTACCTTGCGGTATTTCAGTATATCACACTCGGTGTACAATTCATCGTAGCCCACAAACTCCGTATTGTCGCCACCACGTAACACCACCCAATCGCCGGCGCTAACGGCTGTTGCGGCGCGGGAACGAAGTTTTTGGGTCTGAAGAGCTTCTTCATATCCTTTGATATCAACAGATGCACCAATTTCACGGGCCATCAACTCAGTCAGATCTATCGGAAAACCATAGGTATCGGATAATTCGAAGGCAATGGAGCCCGAAATTATTTTATCTCCTTCAGCAGTAACTTCTTTGAACTTTTTTATGCCTGCAGATAGTGTTCTTAAAAAGGATACTTCTTCCTCCAATATCACCTTCTGCACAAAATCCTTTTGTTCCCACAATTCATCAAATACACCTTTAAATTGCTGTGCCAACAGGGGGACCAGTTCATTAAAAAATGGCTCTTTAAAACCGAGAGTTTGATAGCTGTAACGTACCGCCCGGCGCAAGATCCTGCGGATAACGTAACCGGCCCTATTGCTTGCAGGCAGTTGCCCATCCGCAATGGCAAAGCTAATGGCGCGGATATGATCTGCCAGTACGCGCATGGCTACGGCGTCGTTCCAATCGGCATCTCCGGGTTTCGAAGCGCTGTTATATTTTTTACCAGATTTATCCGCGATAAATTGGATCATCGGCTGAAAAACGTCGGTATCGTAGTTTGATGTCTTGCCCTGCAGCACACGCACCAGGCGTTCAAAGCCCATCCCGGTATCTACATGTTTGTTTGGCAATGGCTGCAACGAGCCATCCTTAAGCCTGTTAAACTGCATAAACACATTGTTCCAGATCTCAATAACCTGGTCGTGGTCGGCGTTTACAAGGCTTGCACCACTAACCTGGTTGCGCTCGTTATCCGGGCGGCTATCAAAATGGATCTCCGAACACGGTCCGCAGGGGCCGGTTTCGCCCATTTCCCAAAAATTATCCTTTTTATTGCCGGGCAGTATCCGGTCTTCGGGTACATATTGCTTCCAGAGGTTGTAAGTTTCGGTATCCTTTTCCAGGCCTTCCTTTTCGTCACCCTCAAAATAAGTTACATAAAGGCGGCTGGTATCAAGTTTGTAAACTTGGGTAAGCAATTCCCAGCTCCAGGCAATGGCTTCTTTTTTAAAGTAATCTCCAAAGCTCCAGTTGCCCAGCATCTCGAACATGGTATGGTGATACGTGTCGATACCTACCTCTTCCAGGTCGTTATGCTTGCCGCTAACACGCAGGCAGCGCTGGGTATCGGCTACCCGAGGGGCTTTCGCGGGGGCCTCGCCTAAAAACACATCCTTAAACTGGTTCATTCCCGCGTTGGTGAACATCAGCGTTGGGTCGTTTTTTACAACAATTGGTGCGCTTGGCACAATCATGTGGCCTTTAGAAGCAAAAAAATTAAGAAAAGCCTGGCGTATTTCTTTAGCGGTCATAGTGTGCAAAGGTAATTATAAGTCCGAAAGACGGAAAGTCCGAATGACCGTAAGTTAAAAATCTTTTTAACCATGATCTTCCACACTTTCCGTCTTTCTGACTTGCGGACTTGCCTGCTAAAATCTTACATTTGTGTATGCCTTATAAAGAACGCGAGATCAGCAAAATGTACTACACCATGGGCGAGGTTTCGACCATGTTCGGCGTTAATCAATCGTTGATACGTTTTTACGAGAAAGAGTTTGACGTACTGCAGCCTAAAAAGAATAAAAAAGGCAACAGGTACTTCACCCCCGAAGACCTGGAAAATTTTAAGATCATCTTTCACCTGATACGCGACAAAGGATATACACTGCAAGGTGCCAAAGACCATCTGAAAAACAATATGGGCGATACCCGCGATAACCAACGCGTGATAGATTCGCTCGAAAACCTCAAGAAATTCCTGCTTGAAGTGCGCGACGAGTTGTAATTAGCCGCAGATATTCTATTTTTATCTGCCGGATTGCCTTATCACCGGGCACGAATAATATGATTGCCAACCACAAAGGCGAAATACCTGTTGTTGTACTTTTACTGCCTTTTTTAGCAGGTATAAGCAGTGGGCTTTTCTGGCCCGGCAGCAACATATATTTCGTGCTGTCCGCGCTTGTTTTATGCAGCGTGCTGTTTATCGGTTTAAACCTGGCTTATGCTCCGTTAAGCGTTTATAAAGCACGCTGGCTTGGCGGTGTGCTCATTTATCCCATACTGTTTTTATCAGGATGGCTTGCTGCGTTACAGCATAATGAGTTAAACAAGGTCAATCATTTTTCGAAATTACCGGCACAATACCTCATTGCCAACATCACATCCGAGCCCAAAGTAAAGGATGACCTTGTTAGGTTTACCGCGCAGATCAAACAAACCATTAATAACGGGCAAGCAAAAGCCACAAGCGGCACGCTGCTGATTGCCATAAAAGACGAACTGGCTAAAAACCTTTATTACGGCGAACAACTGTTGATACCGGCCAAATACAACACCATCGACCCCCCATTTAACCCGGGTGAGTTTAACTATAAGCAATACCTCGCAAACAAAAATGTATACTACCAGGCTTTTCTTTACCCCGGGCATTATAAAATAGCGGGTAGCGGTAAGGGAAATGCTATTGTTGCTTATGCATTGCAGTTGCGGCAAAATCTGGTTGAAAAGCTAAAAATCAACATGCATGATACCACTGCTATTGCCATAGCATCAACGCTGATATTGGGTTATAAAGCCGACTTGAGTAACGATGTTTTGCAGGCCTATTCCAAAACGGGCACCATCCACATCCTGTCGGTCTCTGGCGGGCATGTGGCTATCGTTTATTTATTGCTGAACTGGGCGCTGAGCTTTTTAAACGGCTATAAAAAAGGCAAGGTACTTAAGGCTGTCCTCATCATCGCGCTGATATGGGGTTATGCGCTGCTCACGGGCTTTTCGGCGCCTGTGTGCCGGGCAGCATTAATGATCAGCCTGGTTATAAGCGGCAAAACCTTTAGCAGATATATCAACAGCCTGAATTTGCTGGCAGTATCTGCATTCGCCCTGCTTATTTATGACCCTTTTTTAATAACTGATGTGGGCTTTCAGCTTTCGTACCTTGCTGTTGGCGGACTCGTTATATTCCAGCCCATAGTTTATAGTTGGCTTAGCTTTAAAAACAGGTTGGCAAGTAAGCTATGGATGGCATGCTCGGTATCTATCGCCGCGCAGGTTATTACATTCCCACTAAGCGCTTATTATTTTCACCAATTCCCGGTTTATTTTTTGCTAAGCAACCTTGTTATTATCATCCCGGTTAGTATAATCATGTACACCGGTTTGGCCCTTTTGGCATTGCCGCAAATGGCGGTTATTTCAAAGGCATTGGGCTACCTGTTAGAGCATTCCATCCTGCTAATGAACAAATTACTGGCGTTTATAGAACATTCGCCATACGCCGCTGTCGATAAAATATGGTTAAGCAAGATCGAATACCTGTTGCTTTACGCAATTATCATTCTCATCTTTTATTTTCTGCATGCAAAAAAGGCATGGCTTATCAGGGCTGCACTTAGCTGCCTGTTGCTTTTCTGCATCAGCGTAAGCATTAAAAAAATTGAGGCTGACACTACCCGATCTGTAACATTCCTGAACCTGCGGAAACACACCGGCATAGTATTTAAAAACGGCGCTAACGGCGTTGTATTAAGCGATTTGCCCGAGAACGATAAAAGCTTCAAGTATTCGGTGCAGCCTGCATTGGATAGCAACAGGATATATCATTATACGGTATATCCTTTAAATCAAAATATACAGCTCCCCTATCTTTTAAAGAACGGTAACTTTATACAGTTTCTGAATAAAAAAATGCTGGTGTTAAACGATGCACCACTTTACAAGTCTATCCCCCGGCAAATAACCATTGATTATTTATTCATAAACAATAATGCTTTTGTTGATACAGGATTTATTAAAAATAAAACACTTATTATAGCCGGGGATAACACAGATAGCTATATAAAAGCTTTAACGCAAATAAACGTAGATTACAAGGTACTAAAACGTAACAAAGCCTTCATAATATCATCTAAAACGTACAAATAATTAAAAATATCTCAAAATATTTGCACACCAGTTAATTACATATTAAATTGTATCATTAAATTAAAACTATGAAAGTTAAATTATTTACTGTTGCCATGGGTATGACCCTTACCGCAACAGCCCTTAGCGCAAGCGCACAAAAAGCTTATAACGAAGGCGTTATGACGATCAGCACAAGTATGCAAGGCCAGCCTGTTGAAGCTAAAAGTTACTTTAGGGCCGATTCTGCCAAAATGGAATTTTCTGCAGGGCCCGCAAATATTGGCATTTTAACCGACGCCAAAGCCAGCTACATGGCAATTTTAGTGGATGTTGCCGTCGCTTCCATTAAAAAAGCGGCCATCGCTTCGCCTGCCGAGATAGAAGAAGCCATGTCTAAATTACCTGTACTTACTTTTACCCCGGGCACCGAAACCAAGGTGATATCCGGCTTTAACTGTAAAAAAGTAGTTGCCAAAGACACTAAGACCGGTAAAACTTATGATATCTGGGTAACTAACGATATTTCCGTACCATCAACAGGTATTGCAAAATATTATGCAAATGCAGGTGGTGTTCCAATTCAATACTCAGCCTTCCAGGACGGAAGAACTACCGATGTAACTGTTAAAAGTATTGTTGAGCAAAAATTACCAGCAGGTACCTTTGGTATTCCATCTGACTTCGAGAAGATCACGATGGACGACCTGAAAGCGTTAGGCGGCGGCGGTAACTAAGCTAAGCCTTTTAAAAAAAAGCCCGGTAAAATTACCGGGCTTTTTTTTAATTCAGTTCTGTCCCTAAGCTGTTTACCCATTGTTTGAATAGCTTGGTCTCCATATCTACAGCCTTTTGAGCGTGTACCTGCCAATCGGGCGAAAATTTTTGCAGTTGGTTTATCATTTCTTCCAGGTGCCCCTCCTCTTCTAATATGATAGATTTAACGTTCACCTTACTACCGGCCTGATCAAGCGCATCCTGATAAATAGGGTACAATTCATCAGCGCGCACCTCAATAGCATAGGTAACCAGCAGGTAGGCGGCAAAACGCAGTTCGGCACCTGTTAAATGCAACTCTTTTTTCAGGTAGCGGCATACATCAATATCCAGTTGGTTCAAATAACGTTTGCTGAATGCAGGGGCTATCAGGTATTCGGCGGAGTAAGTGGGCAACGCGCTCCCGGTTTTTTCGATCTGTTTTTTAAGATAAAAAGCATGGCGATGCTCTTCCGCGGCATGTTTTAGTATAATATAGGTAACCGTAGCGGGATCCTCGCTTGCCGATATTTTGCGGGCACCGGTATTCTCCATCAGCGACAGCGTATTTAACCAGCGGGCGTGTAAATGGTTATCGGCAATTATTTCTGGCAGTATCGTATTTAGTTCCATGTTATATCTCATCAAGTGCTTGCGCAATGGTGGCGTAAATGTAATCGAGTTCGTTATCAGTTATGCAATATGGCGGTAAAATGTAAATGATGTTACCCAACGGCCTTAGTATGATACCCGCATTTAAAAAGTAATTGTACAATTTATCGCGCAGGCCACTAAAGTACGATGTATTATCGCCCGTTTGCCATTCAAGCGCCAATATAGTACCCGTTTGCCGGGTTGTTTTTAACGACTTATGCCCCCTAACTTTTTCGGCAAAGGCAGCGTGTTTATTAACAATGCGGTTAATATTTTGTTGTGTCGACGGTTCCAAAAACAGATCAAGGCTGGCAAGCGCGGCAGCGCAGGCTACCGGGTTGGCTGTATAAGAGTGCCCGTGAAACAGCGTCTTCATTTTATCGTCCGACAAAAACGCATCATAAATTTGCTGTGTGCAGGTGGTTAGCCCAAAAGCCATGGTGCCGCCCGTTAAGCCCTTAGAAAAGCACATGATGTCCGGCTGGGTTTGTACATGGTCGCAGGCGAAGGGCTTACCTGTACGCCCGAAACCCGTAAATACTTCGTCAGCTATCAGCATAATGCCTTCCTTACGGCAATGCGCCATCAGTTCGTCCAGGTATTTGGCTTCGTACATCACCATACCGGCCGAACCTTGCACCAACGGTTCGAATATGAAACTGGAAACCTGAGACCTGAGATTTGAGATTTGAGACTTTAGGGCGTCTATATTCTCCGGGCCGGGCAGGCCGATAAATTCTACCTCGAACAAAAGGGTATCGTACGCTGCTGTAAAGGCACTGCGGCCGCTAACCGACATAGCGCCAAACGTATCGCCGTGATACGCGTTTTTAAACGCGATGATCTTCGTTCGCTCTTCGCCCCTGTTATACCAGTATTGCAGGCACATTTTTATGGCTACTTCAACCGCGGTAGAGCCGTTATCAGAATAAAAAGCCTTTTTTTGATTGGATGGTAGTATGGCCAGCACGCGTTCGGCCAGTTCAACCGCGCCAGAATGCGTAAAGCCCGCGAAAATGACGTGTTCTAACTGCAGCAGTTGTTTTGCTATCATTTCGGCGATATACGGGTGCGCGTGCCCATGTATATTTACCCACCACGACGATATAGCATCGATATACTTTTTGCCATCCTCGGCATATAAACAAGCGCCTTTGCCACTAACAATAGGTATAGGCGGCTGCGCCGTTTTCATTTGCGTATATGGGTGCCAGATGCTTTGCAGATCGCGTTCAACTAAATTCATATCGTTTTCAGTAACAGGTTGGCAACATACTGGTCGGCGGGGAAGGTAAAATCCTCTGCCCGTAGTTCGCTAAGACTTACCCAGCGGAAAGATTGCAAGGTATCGCCCTCGCCATCAAAATCAAAAACGATGGTTTTGGTGGCAAATTTAATATCAGACAATGGCTTAACAAGATAATAAATGCTGATGATCTGCGAATCGTTAAAAGCCGATTTTACAAAGAAATCGGTGGTATAAAAATGGCTGATCACTTCAACCTCGGTGTTGCATTCTTCTACAAATTCGCGCCTAAGCCCGTCTGCTAAGCCTTCACCGTACTCTAAGCCGCCGCCCGGGAACTTGGTAAACCTTACACCATACTCCTGCTCATCGCTTATAAGCACCTGGTTATCGGCATTGATAAGTATGCCATACACACGTACATTAAAAAACTTATTACTCATAATGTTTTTTGTTGCGCATCACTTTGTCCATCGTCCAGGGGATATCTTCTGTTTTGGCCTCGCTCCTTATAGGGCAGTTTGGCATACTGCAATAGTGGCAGCAATATGGCAGGCATGGGTCCGTATGGATGAAAAACTCTGTGGTGATACCGGCATTATTATTCACCATCTTATCAACCAGTTTAACTTCTTCGTGCACCCGGTTAAGATCAAAGTAATTAGGCAGTGTTAAGTGGCAATCTATGTGCAGCTCGTTACCATACTTTTGGGCGCGCAGGTTATGTATATCTATCCACTCGTCGCGCCGCTGCTCGCTCAACACCTTCACTACATTGCTTACAATATTAAAATCAGTTTCGTCCATCAATCCGGCTACAGAACGGCGGATAAGTTTATAGCCTGTAAACAAAATATATAAACCAACTAAAATGGATAGTGCGCTATCCAGCCATAATATATTTGTAAAATATATAAGCAGAAGCCCAAGAACAAGCCCTCCGCTGGTGATCATATCGGTAAGTAAATGCCTGCCGTCGGCCTCGATGGTAATCGATGGCAGCGATTTGCCTTTCTTGATCATATAAAAGCCAAGTGATCCATTTACAACGCCGGTAACACCGATAATTGCGGCACCCAGCATAAGGTCATGTATAGCCTCGGGGTAAAATATGCTGTAAGTTGATTTAATGACAATGACCAGCCCGGCTATGCCTATCAGTGCACCCTCTATAAAAACCGAAAAGTACTCAACCTTGCCATGCCCGTAAGGGTGATTCTCATCTCGTGGCTGCGAAGCCAGGTAAATACTAAAAAACGCGAAAGAACTGGCTACCACGTTTACAATGCTTTCGGCAGCATCGGTTAATACAAAGTTTGAATTTGTTAAAAAGTAAGCGCTGAATTTCATTACCATGAGTACGGCCCCTGTAATCAGCGATATCAGAATTATTCTCTTTTGTTCTTTCAAAACTCAATTTTACAAAGGCCAAACTTACGGAAAATTTCGCCCGCGACTTTTTCAGATAAGGGAATATTTATTACAATTTTTTTAAATAAACCCGCATTTTTTAATGAATTTTTATAAATCGCAGCACAACCATCAGTAAACTAATTTTTTATATTTGCCGCAATAACATATCTTTTATATGAGCGCATTAAGTAACAGGATAAACAACCTGTCAGAATCCCAGACCATTAAAATGGCAAAAATGGGCCGCGAATTGGCTGCCAAAGGAGTAGATGTAATAAGCCTGAGTTTCGGTGAACCCGATTTTCATACGCCTGAACATATAAAGGAAGCCGCAAAAACGGCTATGGATAAAAACTTTACCTATTACACCCCTGTTGCCGGTTATCCCGACCTTCGCAAGGCGATTGTAAATAAGTTAAAAACAGAAAATAATCTTGATTACACCGATAGTCAGATAGTAGTATCCACAGGCGCCAAACAGGCGATAGCCAATGCGGTACTTTGCCTGGTAAACCCGGGCGAAGAGGTTATAATACCCACCCCTTACTGGGTATCGTATTCAGAGGTAGTTAAACTGGCCGAAGGTGTAAGTGTTTTTATTGATACTACTGTTGAAAGTAATTTTAAAATAACCGCTGAGCAGCTTGAAGCGGCCATTACACCAAAAACAAAACTTTTTATGTTTTCGTCGCCATGCAACCCAACCGGCAGCGTTTACAGCAAAGATGAGTTGGCGAGTCTGGCAAAAGTATTTGAGAAATATCCAAACATTTACATACTGAGCGATGAGATCTACGAGCATATCAATTTCATTGGGGGGCATGAGTCTATCGCTCAGTTCAACAGTATAAAAGACCGCGTTGTAATTATAAACGGTTTTAGCAAAGCCTTTGCAATGACGGGGTGGAGAATTGGTTACACCGCATCCAACAGCGAGATTGCGGCCGCATGCGATAAAATGCAGGGTCAGATCACATCAGGTACTTGTTCTATCACCCAAAAAGCCGGTGTTGCTGCTTATAACGGCGGCCTGGAAAGTGTCCATAAAATGCGCGAGCAGTTTCAGAAACGCCGCGACCTGGTTTACGGCCTGTTAAAAGATATACCGGGCATACAGGTAAACCTGCCCGATGGCGCTTTTTATTTCTTTCCTAACGTTACCTCTTTCTTTGGCAAAAGCTACAACGGCAAAACTATAAACGACGCCGACGAACTAAGCATTTACTTACTGGAAGAAGGGCATGTAGCTACTGTTGGGGGCGATTCCTTCGGCGATAAAAAATCTATCCGCATATCCTACGCAGCGGCAGAGGATAAATTGATAGAAGCTATGAAAAGGATAAAAACGGCGCTTGCCAAATTAGCATAGCCGCCTTAACTATTACTTACATGATTGCCCCGGTAAGCATTGGCTATGTGGGCAATCAGGCATATCAATACCAAAAAAAAGTCCCTTGCCAGTTGGCAAGGGACTTTTTTTTGGTATGTTTCGCTATTATTACAATGCAAAACCGTAAGCTATACGTAATCCAACCGCTCCAAAGTTATTGCTTTGGCCCGAATAGTTTTCGTAACGCACACCAACGTCCCAAGTTTGATTAGCCCAACCAATACCCGGAGATGCTAATAATTTGGTGTTGGTGTCGTATTCCGGACCACCTTTGACTTCACCAAATCCCGAAGTTTCAAAAGCGGCACCTACTTCACCACTTAAATAGATGTTTTGGCTTACAAACGCTTTGATACCTGCTTTAACAGGAACCATTCCGTAAGATTTGGTTTTTACCCCGGTATTACCAAGTTCTTTCCCGAAATAATTCAGATAACCTGATGTTAATGTTAAACCAAGATTATCTGCTACGCCGAATTGCAAGCGAGGGGTAATACCCACACCTACGTTTGATACGTCGTGTAAGTTACCTGTAGGCAATAAGCCTTCTACACCGATACCTAAGCGTACACCTGTACCTATGGTTTGTGCTTTAACATTAGTACCTAAAAATATAGCGGCGGCGGTAAAACCTACGGCTATTAATTTTGTCATCTTTTTCATTGTTGTGTCTTTAGTTATAAAATATTAATTGTGATACACCCCCTATAATCAAATACTTTGCCATTTTGCTGCCGGTGATTGTTATATGATTGTTTAATGACGGATGAAAAACAGCACTTTTCGGCGCGTTCAAGACCTTAACGCCTGATAATCAAAAGATTTTTTGACTTTTAATGCGCTACGGTCAGCCGTTGACTAAAAACAATTTATTCGAGGAGTTATCATTTGAAATTATGTCAGGATTTGGTGAAAAAGTGTAGCTTTTACAGGCAATCTTGCAATGGGATTACCCTATACATCGCAAGTAACGCAATAAAAAAAGCCCCTATCAGGGGCTTAGCTTTATACTTCCGGATCGATTTCCGGATCGGGTTTATATGTTTTTTCCAGTTCGGCAAGCTTGTCTTTGCCATAGGCGTACTTAGTAATGATGTAGTAAAGTACCGGCACTATGAATATAGCAAGCGATGTTGCTGCAAGCATACCGCCAAAAACTGTCCACCCGATGGTTTGCCTGGCCTGAGCCCCGGCACCCGATGCTATCACCAATGGCAACACGCCTAATATAAAGGCCATTGATGTCATGATGATCGGCCTTAACCTTAAGCGCACAGCCTCTAATGTAGCTTTTTCCAGGTTCATTCCGCGGTCCACACGCTCTTTGGCAAATTCCACTATCAGGATGGCGTTCTTGGCAGCCAAACCTATTAATGTTATTAAACCTATCTGGGCATAAACGTTATTTGTTAACCCCGGTTTAAGCGTAAGGAACAATATTGCCCCAAAGGCGCCAAGCGGAACGGCCAATAAAACCGAGAACGGTACAGACCAGCTTTCGTACAAAGCTGCCAGGAATAAGAACACAAAACCGATGGACAGGGCAAATATGTACACCGTTTTTGAACCGGATAACAATTCCTCCCGGCTTAAGCCCGAAAATTCGTAACCATAGCCTGCCGGCAAATTCTGCGCTGCAACCTCACGTAAGGCTGTAATAGCATCGCCGCTGCTGTAGCCGGGGTTGGTGCTGCCATTGATTTCGGCCGACCGGAATAGGTTATAATGCGATATCAATGGCGCGTTCTCAATGAGTTTATAGGTTGTGAGCGTACTTAAAGGCACCATAGCACCCGATTCGTTACGGACAAAGTACTGTCCTATATTTTGAATATTGGTGCGGTAGTTAGTATCGGCCTGGGCCACTACCCTGAAGTTACGCCCGTAAACGGTAAAATCGTTTACATAAGCGCTACCCATATAGGTTTGCAGCGCGTTGTTTACATCAGATATCTTTACGCCCAATTTTTTTGCCTTTTCGCGATCGATGGTCAACTGATAAGCGGGGGTATGCGCCGTAAAGAACGAAAAAGCCTTTGCTATTTCGGGGCGTTTGTTTACCGCTGCGGTGAAGTTTTGCAAAACCTTTTCAAAGTTCTTGATATCGCCACCAGCTTGTTTTTCTTGCAATATGAACGAGAAACCGCCCGTGTTACCTAAACCGGGTATTGCAGGCGGAGAGATGACCACCACACTGGCCTCTTTGAATCTGGCCAGCTTTTTCTGCAGCGTTGCAATAACACCCGCAAGCTGGTCTTCATTGGCTTTGCGTTTGTCCCAGGGCTTTAATTGTATAAATATGGTAGCGCTGTTTGATTTTGTTGCAAAGTTAACCGCGTTCAGTCCGCCCAGGGCGGCATAGTGGTTAATTGCCGGTACATCTTTAAGCACACCCATCATTTCGTACAAAACAGAAACAGTACGCTCGGTGGAAGAACCTTCAGGCAGATCATAGGTTACGTAAACACGGCCCTCATCCTCCAGCGGGATAAAGCCCGACGGCTTACCATTAAATAACAGTACGGTTCCGATGATGATACAAACCAATATGATCACAACAAATTTGGAGTGTTTGATACCCCTATCCACGGTGCTGCGGTAACGGCCGGTAACCTTATCAAACCACCGGTTGAATTTAAAGAAGAACCTGTTTAACCCGGTCGACTTGTCGTCAATTTTATGCGGACGTAATAATATAGTACATAATGCCGGTGTTAACGATAGCGCTACAAAAGCCGATATCAATACCGATATAGCAATAGTAATGGCAAACTGCTGGTACAAACGCCCAACAATGCCGGGCACAAAACCAACAGGCACAAACACCGCCGCCAGGATCAATGCAATGGCGATAACCGGCGCGGATATATCGCGCATGGCGTGTTCGGTCGCTTCCTTCGGCGACATGCCCTTTTCATCCATATAATGCTGCACGGCCTCAACCACCACAATGGCGTCATCCACCACGATACCTATGGCCAGTACAAAACCAAACAATGTCAGCGTGTTTATGGTAAAATGCAGCGGAATAAAGAAAATGAAAGTACCTATGATAGAAACCGGGATGGCCAGCACAGGTATAAGCGTAGTGCGCCAGTTTTGCAGGAATAAAAATACCACTATGATTACCAACGCCAACGCAATAACCAGCGTTTCGATAACCTCATGCAGGGAAACCTTCACTACCGTAACCGACTCGAACGGAACAACAAAATCAATATCCTTAGGGAATGATTTTTTTAGCTGGTTCATGGTTGCGATAACATTATCGGCGGTTTCGATAGCGTTACTGCCCGGCGCCTGGTATATCAGCAGGTACGAAGCCCTTTTACCATCAACAAACGAGTTACCCGAATAGTTAAACTTACCCAGTTCTACACGCGCAACATCTTTTAAATGTACCACCGCGCCGTTATTAGGCTGCGTTTTAACAACAATATTCTCAAACTCTGATTTATCAGTAAGACGGCCTTTTACCAATACGGTATATTCAAAGGTTTGCCCTTTCATTTGTGGGGTGGCCCCTACTGTACCTGCCGCAACCTGCGCATTTTGCTCCTGCAGGGCCGCGGTAATATCGGCCGCGGTCATATTCAGGGCTGCCAGTTTATCAGGCTTTAACCATATACGCATACTAAAATCATCAGCGCGGGTAAACACATCACCCACACCTTTGGTACGCAGTAACGCGTCCTTGATAAATACGTTGGTATAGTTATCTGTAAAGGTTACATCGTGTGTGCCGTTTGGCGAAAACATGGCAACCAACATTAATATGCTTGGGTTACGCTTACGCACTATCAGGCCTAAACGCTGTACCTCCTGCGGCAGCGTTGGCTGGGCTATACCCACGCGGTTCTGCACATCAAGCGCAGCATTATTAATATCGGTACCAACCTCGAAGTTAACGGTCATGCTCATTTGGCCGTTACTCGTGCTGTTACTTTGCAGGTAAGTCATGCCCGGGGTACCGTTTACCTGTACCTCTACAGGGGTGGCCACGGTTTGCTCGACCGTTAAAGCATCGGCACCGGTATAGTTACCGGTTACCTGTACGGTGGGCGGCGTAATTTCCGGGTATTGCCCAATAGGCAGGCTGGTTATGGACAGCACACCAACTATGAGTATAACCAGCGATATTACAATAGCGGTTACCGGGCGGCGTATAAAAGTATCTGCGATCATTCTTTAGTTCTTTTGCTTAATTACTGGGCTGATAACCCATCAATAATTTTAACGAAACACCTTTTACATTATTTGGCAGGCGCGGCACCCGCGGCCGCTGGCGGCGGGCCAAGGGTTATTTTACCGCCATCGCGCAGGCGCTGAAAGCCTTCCGTTATCACTTTTTCACCGGGCTTTATGCCATCCATCACAACCACATTGCTTTGAATGCGCGGGCCTAAAACTACCTTACGCTGCTCGGCAATAGTATCCTGAGAAATGAAGACGAAAAATTCGCCCATCTGCTCTGTAACCGCCTTGTAAGGTATCTGCACACGGTTACCCGAATTATCATTAAGCACCTGTAAAACACAGCTCATGCCGTCCTTTAACTCGTCATCGGCATTAGGGAACTGCACCCTTACCTTTATGGTACCGGTTTGGTCGCTTACGCCCCGGTCAATAGCAAATATCTTTCCGTGCTTGCTGTATTCAGTGCCATCGGGCAATATCAGCTTAAACGTAGTATCGCTGCTCGCCTTTTGCAGTTTGTAAAAGCGGTTGATATCCTGCTCGTTTACTACCACGTCAACACCTATTGGGTTGCCTGTTGATATGGTATTTAGCAAAGTGGTGCCGGGCGACACCTGCGCACCCAGCTTTACCTGCGATATACCAATACGGCCGGTAAACGGCGCACGTATTGTCGCGTACGATAAGTCGGTAGCAGCCGAAGCTACACCCGCCTGTGCAACAGCTACCTGGCTTTGGCTGGTTTGAAAGTTAGCGGTGGCCTGGTCAACTGTCTGACGGGCTACCGCGTCGTTCTTTAACAGCATATTATAACGGTCTATATCTTTCTGTGCCTTGCTTAAGTTAGCTTTTGCGCTAAGCAAATTTGCTTTTGCCTGCTCGTACGCTGCCACGTATTTACGGCGGTCAATTTCATAAAGCGGGGCTCCCTTTTTTACCACATCCCCTTCTTTAAAAAATATACCGGTTATAAAGCCGCCTACCTGGCTGCGCAGTTCAACGGCATTTAAAGCTACTACAGTGCCCTGGTACTTGTCGTAATATAAGGCGTCGGCTTTTTTTGCTTCTATAACATTTACCGGGGTTGGCGGCAAAGCTGCGTCTTGTTTTGGCGCTTTGTTGCCGCATGACGTGGCTGTTAATAAAGCCAAAGCGGCAATACAGCAGGCGTATGTGTTTTTCATTATTATAAGTTGTCGTGTTTTCAATGTCGATAAAGTTTTTGGGTGTATCCCTTAATTAATTTTTATTCGGGTTGCAGGGTCCCTAATGCCCTTTGCAAATCAATCTTGCTCGATAGCAGTTCAAACAAGGCGTTGTAGTAGTTAAGTTCGGCAGTGCGCAGATCGGTCTGCGATACAATAACATCCAGGTAAGTTTTTATACCCTCGCGATACTGCAGGTCAACTACCTTATATACATCCTTAGCCAGCGCAACGTTTTCGCTAAGGGTTTGCCAGTTAAAATAGCTGCTTTTATAATTTGCCAGCGCCTGCGTATATTCTGTATTTATTGCGTTACGACTATTGATCAGGTCAAGGTCGTTACGTTCTACCTGCAAACGTGCTTTGGCTAAGTTTTGCAAACGTTTACCGCCTGTAAAAATCGGTATAGATAATGACAGGCCTGCAAATGATGTTGGGTACGAGTTATTATAAAGTTTAGAAAAATTATCGTTAAAATATGCCAGACTGTACCCGCCAACTGCTGATAATGATGGCAAGAAATTCCATTTGTAATAGGATACATTAAGGTTAAGCAGGTTTTTTTGAGTTTGAAGTTGCCTGTACTCAACGCGGTTGGTATAATTTAAAACCTGGTTGGTATCTATAACCGCTTCGCTCGCCAATCGTGTAGAGTCGTACGACAGCACCAGCGCCTTACCAGGATCAAGGCCCATTACCTGTTTTAAATAAGCCGATTTACTTTTTATCGCTTCCTGTATCTGCTTTTGCGATGCAAGCGAATTGTTCAGGGCGATAGTTGCCTGTTTGTAATCGGTTTTATCTACTACCCCAGCCTGGTAACGCGAATAAGCATCTTTTAAGCTGCGGCGCAGCCTCACGATATCCTCTTTAATAATATCAAGCTGACGTTGTGATAGCAGAACATCATAAAAGGCCCTGCTTACATCGGCCACTACGTCTATCTTACTGCTCTCGGTGTTCTGTTTATAGTACTGCCTTGAATATTTTGATGCACGCGATGCCTGGAGCACATCGTTATTGTAAATAACCTGGCTGGCCTGCAGCCCCACGGTAGATACATTGTGCGCAATTGCCAAATTTTGCTGTGCACCTGTCCCGGTACCTGTACCGGTGCCGGTAGTTGTTGTGGCAGCGCCCTGCGCCGGTCGCTGAAAGTAATGCTGGTACTGCCCGGTGGTACCAATTTGGGGTAACCAGTTTGAAAGGCTTATCTTTATATCGCGCTCGTTTATTTGCTCGTCTATACTGGCTTGTTTTACCAGCGGCTGGTTACGCAAGGCATAATCAATGCTTTGTTTTAAGGTAACAACGGTAACCGCCGAGTCGGGGGTGGTTTGAGCCAGCAATGCAGCCGGAGAAAAAAACAGTATATTAGATAAAAGTAAACAGCGTAGATTTTTCATAAAGACTTAAGTGCAACTAAAACGAAAATAAGCAGAAAGGTTCACTTAATTCCGGTGTTTTTTATAGGGAGCACGAATATGAACTTATTCTATTTTAATAAAAAATCGACAACAAAAATTTTACCTAATTAGGAGATTTCAATGATAATTGGCACGGTTTTTCAACTTTTTAAAACAAAATGTAAAATAGTGGTAGTGATTAAATAAAAAATTTAATTAATTTGCCTGATGTAAGTATGTTAACATACTATTAAGGTAGTGTGCAAAAAATTTACACTCTCCATGCAAGTTATAAGCTTATTCATGGTACTTTTACAAAAAATTTAAGCAGCGTTTATAAATGGTTAAAAAATTACACGAGAAGATTGCTCAGTTCCAGGATGCAAATATGATCAGGGCACAGGGCCTGTATCCTTTTTTCAGGCCTATAGAGTCAGGTCAGGATACTGAGGTTATCATAAACGGCAAGCGTGTGTTAATGTTTGGTTCAAACTCTTACTTAGGGCTTACCAATCATCCCAAAATAAAAGAAGCTACAAAAAAAGCAATTGATACGTACGGATCTGGCTGCGCCGGTTCAAGGTTTTTGAACGGCACGCTTGATATCCATATCGAACTTGAGAACCGCCTTGCCAAATATGTTGGTAAAGAGGCGGCGGTATTATTCAGTACCGGTTTCCAGGTTAACCTGGGCGTTCTGTCGTGTATTACCGGCCGCAACGATTACCTGATACTTGACGAGTACGACCACGCTTCTATTATTGACGGTACACGTTTATCGTTTTCAAAAGTTATTAAATACGCCCATAACGATATGGTCGACCTTGAGCGCAAGCTAAGCATGCTGCCCGAGGAAGCGGTAAAGGTTATTGTTGTTGACGGTATATTCAGCATGGAAGGCGATATTGTTAAGCTGCCCGCAATTGTTGAGCTTGCCGATAAATACGGTGTTAATATTATGGTTGACGATGCACACAGTTTGGGTGTAATTGGCGAAAATGGATCGGGTACGGCATCACACTTTGGCTTGACTGATCAGGTTGACCTTATTATGAGCACCTTCAGTAAATCGCTGGCATCGCTGGGCGGGTTTATTGCAAGCGATTACGATACCATTGACTATATCAAGCACCGCGCCCGTTCGTTAATGTTCAGCGCCAGCATGACCCCCGGATCTGTAGCCAGCGTTATTGCTGCACTTGATATTATCGAGGCAGAACCAGAACGTATACAGAAGCTTTGGGATAATACAAACTACGCCGTAAAATTATTAACCGACGAAGGTTTTGATATCGGCGCATCAGAAAGCCCTATCCTACCTATATATATACGTGATAACGCCAAAACTTTCCAGGTAACTAATTATCTGCAAAACGCGGGCGTATTTGTTAACCCGGTTGTATCGCCGGCCGTTCCGTCAGATTCATCTTTATTAAGGTTCTCGTTAATGGCAACCCATACTTTTGAACAGATAGACGAAGCCGTTGAAAAACTGATACAGGCGTTTAAACATGTAGGCGTAACCAATAGTACTATTAAAGAAAATATATAAGCTCTTTTGAATATACAGGTGCCGCGCCTGCATGGCACCTGTATTAACCTTAACATCCCAAATGAAAAAAATTGTACCGGTACAGTCAAAAAAAGAGCTCGCAGCTTTTATTGACTTCCCGCATGACCTGTATAAGAACGACCCCAACTACGTACCCGAATTATTTATAGCCCAAAAGGACTTGCTAACCACACATCCTTTTCATAAGCACTCGGCGCTGCAAACCTTTTTGGCGTACGATGGCGATAAAATAGTTGGGCGTATTGCAGCAATTTATAATAACAACCACAATAATTTCAACCAGGTTAAGGATGGTTTTTTTGGCTTTTTTGATTGTGAGAACAACCAGGAAACCGCCAATTTACTTTTTGATACCGCCGCTAAGTGGGTTAAGGAAAAAGGCGCTGATAAAATTGTTGGGCCGGTAAACCCATCAACCAACGAAACCTGCGGGCTGCTTATAAAGGGTTTTGACAGGCCGCCGGTGGTGATGATGACCTACAACCCTGAGTATTACATTACCTTGCTTGAAAACGCCGGTTTTAAAAAACAAACTGATTTACTTGCCTGGTATTGGGATGGGCCAAATTACAACGACAAATCGTTAAAAATGCTTGATATGCTGCAGGAGCGTTTAAAACGCAACAGCAATATCACCATACGCAAAATAAACCTGAAAAATTTTAAGCAGGAGGCGGATGCCCTGCGCGACGTATATAACAAGGCTTGGGATAAAAACCTGGGCTTTTTCCCGATGACCAACGAGGAATTTGACTATACCGCCAAGGACCTTAAGATGATACTTGACCCTGATTTTGCACTGGTTGCAGAGCAGGATGGTAAAATTGTTGGTTTTGGCGTAGCCATCCCCGATATTAACCAGATACTTAAAACCATAAAAAAAGGCCGTTTGTTGCCCACAGGTATCTTTAAGCTGTTGTTAAACAAGAAGAAGATCACCGGTATACGTATTATGCTTTTGGGTGTAATTGATGGTTACCGCAAGTTAGGTATCGAGGCCAGCCTGTATGGCAGCATTATAAAGGAGTACAGGCGCAAAGGCCTAAAATATGCCGAAGCATCGTGGACGCTTGAAAACAACGACATGGTGAACCGCGCTATTGAAGCCATTGGCGGCGATCAGTACAAAACTTACAGGATATACGAAAAGCCTTTATAACACAGTCAATATTCATCTGCCTGTAAACTTTATAGAATTATTAATTTTCAACCAAAAATTATATTCTATTTGTCGCGCAATTGAGCGGTATCCTGCTGCTTGATTGTATTAATTAAAATAGTACAGCGCCTGGCGCTACTATATACAAAACAGTGAACTAAACAGCCTAACCATATTATATTGGTTTAAGAGTTGTATTATCCTTTAAAAACAAACACAAGTAATGAAAATTAACATTAAACCTGCTGAAGGTAAGCTTGGTATATTAATTCCGGGCTTAGGCGCAGTAGCTACAACATTAATTGCCGGCGTTGAAGCCGTAAAAAAAGGCATATCGCAGCCTATTGGTTCGTTAACTCAAATGGGTAGCATCCGTTTAGGCAAACGTACCGAAGCCCGTCATCCAAAAATCAAAGATTTTGTACCATTGGCTAACCTTAACGATGTTGTTTTTGGTGGCTGGGATGTGTACTCTGATAACGTTTACCAGGCTGCTGTAAACGCAAAAGTGCTTGAACGCGACCTGTTAGATTCAGTTAAAGAAGGTTTGGAAGCCATTGTGCCGATGAAAGCCGCTTTTGACAAAAACTACGCAAAAAACCTTGACGGTACTCACATTAAAACCGGTACCCGTTACGAGCTTGCCCAGCAGGTTATGGAAGATATTCAAAACTTCCAGAAAGATAACGGCCTTAACCGCGTGGTATTGGTATGGTGCGGATCTACCGAAGTATATTTTGAGGGATCGGAGATACACCAATCGCTTGCTGCATTTGAGCAGGCTCTAAAAGACGATGATAAGCGCATTGCCCCAAGCATGATTTACGCTTACGCGGCTTTAAAACTTGGCGTACCATTCGCTAACGGCGCCCCTAACTTAACGGTTGATATCCCGGCTATGATAGAGCTGGCTAAACAAACCAACACCCCAATTGCAGGTAAAGACTTTAAAACCGGCCAAACTTTAATGAAAACTGTACTTGCCCCCGGCCTTGCAGCACGTTCATTAGGTGTACACGGTTGGTTCTCGACCAATATTTTGGGTAACCGCGATGGTTTGGTACTTGACGACCCGGATAATTTTAAAACTAAAGAGGTATCTAAACTTGGCGTATTAGAAGATATTTTGCGCCCAGAAGATAACCCGGAGCTGTATGGCGATATCTTCCACAAGATACGTATCAACTACTACCCTCCGCATGGCGATAACAAAGAGAGCTGGGATAACATCGACATTTTTGGCTGGTTAGGCTATAAAATGCAGATCAAGATCAACTTCCTGTGCCGCGATTCTATCCTGGCAGCGCCTATCGCGTTAGACCTTGCTTTATTCTGCGATATGGCAAAACGCGCTAACATGAGCGGTATCCAGGAGTGGTTATCATTCTATCTTAAATCGCCGCAAACCGCGCCGGGTTTACACGCCGAGAATGATATCTTTAAACAGCTTATTAAATTGGAGAACACCTTGCGTTACCTAATGGGCGAAGACCTGATAACACATCTGGGCCTCGACTATTACGACGATATGTTTGCAGGTAATTAATCGTATCATATTACCCATAAAAACTGGTTATTGCCTAAATGGCGGTAACCAGTTTTTTATTTTACAGAGATTTAAGTTTAAAATGCCGATATTCGCGACCGAAACTTAAACCTTCCCCCAAGGTTTTATTGTTTTAGTTAAACTAATTGTTGTGTTTTTTACGTAGATGGTAACAAACTATTCCTTACATCGTCTACTAACAAAGATTGTGCATAGTTAAACTAAGACCTTACGGCTGGGTCAAACCGAAAACATTTTTAAGCCGGATAATTATTGTATAAATGGCAACATTTGTTAAGGCGCAGGCGTCTTCTTTTATAGCATCCCTATTTGACTTTTTGACCACAATAGTCTGTAAGGAATTTTTTTACCTTTGGTATGTTACGGCAAGCTTAATCGGAACCATTGCGGGGGGCGTAACAAATTTTGCTTTAGGCAGGGTTTGGGTATTTAAAAAACGCAAAGAAAAAACCATCCCCGTACAAGCCGTAAAATATGTACTTGTTTGGGGCGGCAATGTTGCCCTTAATACAGGAGGTGTATTTTTGGTAACACACTACGCAGGGTTAGATTACAAAATATCCAAGGTGGTAGTTTCGTTTTCTGTAGGGATAACTTACAATTATTTCTTACAAAAAAAGTTTGTTTTTGCATAATTGGATAAGGTTAATGAATTTAAAATACACTTTAAGGTATCTTTTTCTTGTACTTTTCCTATTGATAAGCGCCGCTGTAACGGCGCAAATCACCGTTGTAACCGGTAAGGTTACTGATGGCGGCAATAAAGAAGGCCTTCCTTTTGTATCTGTTGCGTTTGTAGGCAGTACTACCGGTGTTGTTACCGATACGCATGGCATGTACACGCTGCGCACCAATCAGCCGTACACTAAAATAAAGGTAAGTTACGTAGGCTTTAAAGAGGCTACTTACAACGTATTACCCGGAAAAGAACAGGTGCTCAACATCCGGATGATCCCCTCGTCTACGCAGTTGAACGAGGTAAGCATCAAATCAACAAAAAAAACAAAGTATGTAAACGATAACCCTGCAGTAGCTTTAATACGTAAGGTTATTGAAAACAAACCCCGTAACCGCCCTGAAGCTTACGATTTTGTGGAATACAAAGAGTACGACAAAATTCAGTTTTCGCTGAGTAACATCTCTGATAAAATAAAAGAGAAAAAGCTTTTCAGAAAATACAAGTTCATATTTGAAAATAAAGACAGCACTACCTATCCCGGTAAAACATTGCTGCCCATTTACTTAAAAGAGCAATTGGCTCAGGTATACCACCGTAAAAACCCGGAAGCCACCCGCAGCGTGATATTGGGAGAAAAGTCGGTTGATTTTGGGCCTGGCTTTGACACCGAGGGTGTAGGGCAATATTTTAAGCACCTGTACGAAAAGGTTGATATTTACGATAATAGCATTATGTTATTAGGCAGGCAATTTTTAAGCCCTATAGCCAATACAGCCCCTACTTACTACAAGTTTTTTATTACCGATACGCTTACCCTGGATAACGGCAAAAAGCTGGTACAGCTAAGCTTTACGCCGCGCAACACCAACGACATACTTTTTGAGGGCGAGATATACATTACACTCGACGGTAACTACGCCGTGCAAAAAGCCGGGTTGGTTATCAATAAAAACATCAACGTTAACTTTGTGCGCAGCATGAATGTAGACCTTGATTTTGAGCCTAACGCCGACGGCCGTTATCATTTAAGCCGAAGCAACACCTTCGCCGATTTTGGCATAACCGCCAAGCGCAAAAGCGGCTTGTTTGGTACGCGCACGGTAACGGTTAAAAATTATGCTATAAATATCCCTCATAACGATACGCTTTACCAGGCAAGCGCGGAACTGGTGGACGAAGAGCTAAAAAACCGGCCCGAAAGCTTTTGGGCCCAAAACAGGTTGGATACCCTTACCACGGCCGAATCAAAGGTGTATAAAAACATTGATAGCCTGGTACATATGCCATCGTTTAGGCGCACCGCCGATATCATTAACCTGTTATTTGCCGGTTACAAAAATTTTGGCAAGTTTGAAGTTGGCCCCGCCAGTACTTTTTACAGTTTTAACCCGGTTGAAGGTTTGCGGCTTAGGCTGGGCGGCCGCACAACTGCCGACTTTAGCAAACGCATTTATTTTGAAGGATATGGTGCTTATGGCTTTCGCGACAAAAAATGGAAAGGTTATTTCGCCACCTCCTACTCATTAAATAACAAAAGCATTTACCGGTTTCCGCAGCATTATATCCGCGCGAGCGTTCAGCGCGACACCAAGGTGCCGGGGCAGGAATTAGGTTTTATACAGGAAGATAACGTGCTGCTGTCGTTTAAGCGGGGCCGAAACGACAAGTACTACTACAACGATTCGTATCGTATTGATTATGTAAGCGAATTTGAGAACCACCTGTCGTATAAACTTGGCTTCCGCAAACTGATGCAAACCCCCGCGGGCAGTTTGTATCCGTTTCAAAATACCTTCAATCAAACTTTTAACACGTTAACGGTAACCGAACTTTCGGCGGGCATCCGTTACGCCCCCAACGAGCAATACTACCAGGGCAAGCTGCACCGTTCGCCTATTATTAACCAATATCCAAAGTTTTCGTTAGATTATACCGCCGGCCTGAAAGGCCCGTTAGATGGCGACTATAGTTACCATAAACTAAACTTCAGAGCCGAAAAGCGTTTTTATGTAGCCCCCGCCGGTTTCTCTGATGTGGTTGGTGAAAGCTCAAGAACATTTGGCCAGGTGCCTTATCCATTGCTCAATATGCATAGGGCAAACCAAAGTTTTGCTTATGTAATTGATGCATATAACCTCATGAATTTTTTAGAATTTGTGAGCGATAAATCCGTAAACATCATTATCGATCATCATTTTGGCGGATTCTTTTTCAATAAGGTCCCGTTGTTAAAAAAACTCAAACTTCGCGAAACCGCATCCTTCAAATCGTTATGGAGCGGCTTAAGCAGTAATAATAATCCATCTTTACACCCCAACCTTTACCAGTTCCCGGCCGACGAAAATGGCGTTCCGATTACTTACACCATGAATGGTACCCCATACGTTGAGGCCAGCGTGGGCATCGAAAACATTTTTAAGTTTATACGGGTTGACTACGTTAAACGGTTCACATACCTGGATCACCCGGACATAGCCAAGTGGGGAATACGGGTAAAGGTTAAGTTTGATTTTTGATATATTTTATTTTTAATTATTTTTATAGCTAATGGAGCCACAAACATCGGTACGTACAAGTTTACAATTAGGAATATATAAGATTATCGACCCATTTGTAAAACTCCTGATTAAGGTGGGGTTAACGCCAAACGCGGTAACCTCTATCGGTTTTATTTTAAATGTGGGGGTTGCAGCAATATTTATTATAGGTGCCGAAGACGGCAACCGGGGCGATTTAAGTTATGTTGGCTGGGCAGGCGGTTTAATACTATTTGCAGGCTTATTTGATATGCTGGATGGGCAGGTAGCCCGCCTGGGTAACATGAAATCTATTTTCGGTGCCTTATACGATTCGGTATTAGACCGCTACAGCGAGTTGATCATGTTCCTGGGGATTTGCTATTACCTTGTTGCTCACCATTACTTTCTAAGCTCGATATTTGCCTTTATAGCGCTTATCGGCTCAATGATGGTAAGTTACGTTCGCGCCCGTGCCGAAGGCTTGGGGGTAGAGTCAAAAGGCGGCCTGATGCAACGCCCCGAGCGGGTAGTAACCATCGGCCTATGTGCTATTGCCTGCGGCGTGGCATCGTCATACCTGGGCGGCGATTATAAATTATATATCCCCGGCTTCAGGTTCCACGTATTCGAAACCATGTCTATCTTTACTTTTCCTATAGCGATATTGGCCGTACTAACAAATTTAACGGCGGCTAAAAGGCTTGTAAACGCCCGCAAGGCATTGGCTGAAAGAGGGGAATGATAAAAAACAGCATAAAGCTTTTTATTATATACTTTATGCTCACGGGGGCGCTGCAGGCAGTGGCGGCCTCACACAGTGTCAACTCACCGCTTATATCCCCTACCGATACGTTAAAAAAGCTGGTTTATCCGGTACCTCCGCCAAATCCGCTGCGCTTGTTCTATATCCAGCGGTCGCCCAATATCAACGCCCTGTCGTACGATCTCAATATCGATCAAAAAACCGGTAAGCCTGATGAAAATGCGCCCGTACACGGCTACTGGTTAAGGTATGCCGAAGGCCACGGCGAACCAGCCGAGTTTACCTATATGCAACGCAAATTTGCTTACGGAATAATTTCTAAAGCACTGGGTAACGACAGGTATGATATCAGATTAGTGTCATACAAAAAAATTCCGCTTACTTTAATGAAGGGTGCCGACGGAAAATATCATATCTTCGCAACAATAGCCCAAAAGCAGGTATTGCTTCAAAAAATATTTATTCAGATTGATGGGGGGACTTTTTGGTTACCAAATGTTATTTTTGTAGAAATGAAGGGTACAGACCCTGGTACAGGAAAAGAGGTTACCGAACGTTTTAAACCTTAAGTGTTATGGCGAAAAATTTTGTTTCAAATTCACAGGAATCTGTGAGGATGTTTAAGAGCAGTTTTTTAGAAAGCTTATCAAAAGTGCACTATTTTGTGCCTATTATAATTTTTTTACCTGTTATTTTAGTTACCAGCTATTTTGCTTACGATAAACAAATTGGCCTTGCAAACTACATCTGGCTTTTTTTAGCAGGCCTTTTTGTGTGGACGCTTACCGAATATGTAATGCACCGCTTTGTTTTCCATTTTGTACCAAAACAACAATGGGCGCTGCGCCTGCACTTTATATTTCATGGTGTACATCACGATTACCCCAGCGATGCAAAGCGCCTGGTGATGCCGCCATCGGCAAGTATACCATTGGCAACAGGTTTTTACTTTTTATTTAACGCCCTGTTGCCTGCTAATTATATATTCGGCTTTTTCCCCGGCTTTATACTTGGTTACCTTATTTATGATATATCGCACTACGCCATTCATCATTTCAACTTCAAGGGCAAATTCTGGAAAACTATAAAGCAGCACCACATGCTTCATCACTACCAGGATCCCACCAAAGGCTATGGCGTAAGCTCTCCGCTTTGGGACAAGATATTCAATTCAGATTTCATTAAAAAGCAGAATGGCTAACGCTATTGGCGATGATATGCGGATCAATGCAAAAAACATCAGCATTGTTACCGGCATATCCATCGCATACTTAATTTTATCATACTTTCTGGTTGGCTTTAAAACCGATCAGCTTATTTTGATGGGCATATTTAACATATTGTTTTATGCCACGGCAACTACCCGCAAGTTTATACTTGGCTTTTCTATCTTCATCGTTTATTGGATCATTTTTGATTATATGAAGGCGTTCCCCAATTATAATTATAATGATGTAGCCATAGGCAGCCTTTACCATGCCGAAAAAAGCCTTTTTGGTATAACCCTAAACGGCAGCACCCTTACCCCAAACGAATATCTGCGCCTTAAAAGCACCAACATTGTAGATGTAGCTGCCGGTCTGTTCTATCTGTGCTGGATCCCCGTGCCCCTCGCGTTTGCGGCGTTCCTTTTCTTCAAAAACAAACGGCAGTTCCTGTACTTTTCGTTAACGTTTGTACTGGTTAATATGCTGGGTTTTATAGTTTATTATGCCTATCCCGCCGCGCCACCCTGGTATATTCAGTTTCATGGCTTTACTTTCCACCCGCTAACGCAGGGTAATACGGCAGGCCTGGCGCGTTTCGACAGGTTTTTTAATATCAACCTCTTCAAATCCATCTACTCAAAGGGGTCAAACGTTTTTGCAGCAATGCCGTCGCTGCACTCATCCTACCCGGTTATTGTACTTTATTATGGCATCAAAAACAAGCTTGGCCTTGTTAACTGGTTTTTTGGCGTGGTAATGCTGGGTATTTGGTTTACCGCCGTTTACGCCAGCCACCATTACGTGCTCGACGTACTGGCGGGTATTGTTTGCGCCTCGCTGGGCATAATGCTTTTCAACTGGATGCAAGCGGCATCAGGTAATTTTAACCGCTTTTTAAGCCGCTACGAAGGCGTGATACAATAACTGTAACATTTTACTTATTGTGTACACTATTATATACTGCTTTTTTAAGTAGTTGACGGGCTTTATTATAATTAAAACTCATCCGCATAAGCGTAAGTATCTATAAATCAATATTATTATGGCTATTAATGGCATTTGTTGTAACTTGCAAGCCCCCGCGATAAAGTATTAATAATTACGGGCATAAGATTTGAATAGGTAATATAACTTATTTGATATCTGCAACCAGATGAAAAAACTTGTTATACTTTTCACATTTATATTAGCCGCTACAACATTTGCCGCTCACGCTCACATTGGCGATGATAACCGCAATTACATAGATAGCCTTAAACAAAAACTGCAGCTTACTACCAACGATACGCTTAAGGGGGCCATCTATACCCAAATTGCGACAGAATATTTAAAGTTTGATAAACAACCCAATCGCAATTTAAAGGCCTACTACCAAACCGAGGCCATACACTACACCCTGCTTGCCCTGCACAATTATAGTTATTATGAAGATACCACCGGCATAAGGTCGAGTTTTGACGACCTTGCCAGGGTTTATGTAGCTCAAAAAAAATACAGCGAGGCAAAGTGGTTCACACTTCAATCAAACAAAATTTCGCGTCAGAAAAAAGATATCGCCAACATCGTAAGTTCGCTGGTAAGGTTATCGGCCATAAAAATGGAACTGAAGGAATACAAAATGGCTATGCGCGATCTAAACGAAGCGTTAAAATGGAGCACTGTTAACAAAATGCCTGCTTTAGAAGCCGTTGTACAGCAAAACTATGCCTACCTGTACAATCGCTTAAAGGATTATGAAAAAGGGGATATAGCCGAAAAAAGGGCCTCAGAAATAGCCGCGCAGTTGCAGCATGATGACGAATTAAAAGCTGTTACCATTACTTTTGATAACAGCCCTGTAAAAGATACCAAGCCCGCTGCAACTAAAAAGAAAAAGGCAAATATTGTTGTTAAAAAATCTCCAAAGGTAGTTTCTGCCAAAAAACTGGCATCGTTATAACCTCCCGTCGCATATCTCCATAAAATTGACATAGGGTATATGTATTTAAACCATAATGCGTTAATACTGTCAAAATCAGCGTTATGAAGAAATATGTATCAGGTATTTTTATCGCGTTATCAGCTATGGCACTCAGTTCGTTTATATTAATAAACCGTACTGACGAACATTCATTATTTAAACAGGAATTTTTAGATCTGATCAATCAAACCCGCGCTAAGGGCTGCAAATGTGGCGATACTTATTTCCCCCCTGCCCCGCCTATGGTTTGGAACAATGACCTGGAAGAAGCCGCCAAAGGCCACGCTAAAGATATGGCCAGGCAAAATTACTTTAGCCACGAAAGTAAGGATGGCCGCACCATGAACACCCGTATTATTAATGCCGGGTATGTTTTTAAAGGCTGGAAAAGCTTTATGATCGGCGAAAACATCGCGTTTGGGCAAAACAGCATCCCCGAAGTAATGGCCGGCTGGTTTAAAAGTGAAGGCCATTGCCGTAACCTGATGAACCCCGGCTTTAAGGAAGTTGGCGTGGCCGAATATAACAAATACTGGGTGCAGGATTTTGGCGGCCGCGAAGCGTTTACCAAACAACAACAGGAGCTTATAAAAAGCGGAAAATATCGTTTAATAGAAAAGAATTGAGTCTGGAATCTAAAGTCTTTAGTTCTAAGTCGTGGTATGATTTTCCCAACTTTGAACTTTCAACTTTCAACTTAAGGCTTAAGACTTAGAACTATCTTTCTCAGGCTTTGGCCCGCGCAGGTGTAATACCAATCCGTTCAAAAAATTGCGCAATAGCTGATCTTTACAGGGCTGAAAATTTGGGTGGTCTTCGCTGCGGAAGATGGCGCTCAATTCGGTTTTGGTGGTCCGGAAGTTGGCCAGTTTTAATATCTCGATGATCTCATCATCACGCAGCTGCAAAGCCACGCGAAGCTTTTTCATGATATCGTTATTGCTCATACTGCAAATATAAATATAGTTTGTTAGTTATCCGCCCAACCCATTAGCTGCATTACCCTTTTAAATTCGTTTTGAACGGGTGCCTGTATAGTTATTTCCTTCCCGGTAACCGGATGATCAAACGTTAATTGCCAGGCGTGCAGCAGCATGGTTTCCATCTCCCAGGTCTCCTTAAAAAATTTATTTTGCTTATTACAGCCATGGGTGCGGTCGCCGATGATGGGGTGAAATATATGCGCAAAGTGTTTACGCAGCTGGTGCATACGCCCTGTTTCCGGCGATGCTTCTATGATTGAATATCTTGAGGTGGGGTGCGCGCCAAACGGTACATCCAGTTCGGCCCTGTTCAGGGTAACATAACGGGTCAACGCATCCTGTAGCGTACCGTTCTCTTTACGCAGGGGATAGTCTATCTCTGCGGCATCCGGGGTATAGCCCCGCAATATCGCCAGGTATTTCTTCTTTACCCGGTTTTCCATAAACGCCTGCTGCATGGCTATCTCGGTAGGCTTATCAAACGCGAATAGCAACACCCCGCCTGTTTTCCTGTCTATCCTGTGCACGGGGTTTACCTTTCTGCCGGTCTGGTCGCGCAGCAACTGCAACGCAAACTCTTCGGCATCTGCAGCTATTGATGAGCGATGTACCAGCAAACCATGAGGCTTGTTTATGGCTATAAGATGTTCGTCCTGGTGAATAATTTCAAGCATGTAAAGGGCTATTTTCCGTGTTCATTTCTTCAAATTTACGTGAACATCGGTGTATTTTATTGATTGCTGCCTACCAGTCAATTACATCTATTACTATAAAGTTTTTCTTTAGCTATTATCAAAATATTACAATTTGCAATACCCTGATTATCAAATGTTCATGAATGTTCACGGTGTTCACGTGCGCCGAACGTGAACACTTGCATTTCAGCTTATAGCAAACTGAAATTGCCCGGTGATTTGGTTAAGTATGTTACTTTCCTCGGCTGCAACTGGCAGGGGATCAATCACAAAAACAGGACTTTCCTCGTATCGCGAAGCAACGCTTACATGTGTGTCGCCGGCATGGGCTGCAAACATTTGCTGCGCCAATACGGGGCAGTTGTTATCTTTTGACAAATGCGCCAGCAAAACATGGCTCATATACGGGGGCTTATGTTCCCTGAACACATCCAGCGCCTGCTTATTTGATAAGTGCCCCTTACCCCCGCGGATGCGCCTTTTCAGGAAAAACGGGTACCTGCCCTGCTCCATCATGTCCTCGTCATAATTAGCTTCCAGGAACACCGCATGGCATTGCGCAAAATGGCGGATCAAATGCTCGCATGGGGCGCCGATATCGGTAAATACGCCTATACGGGTATCGCCATCGCTTATCATAAAGCTGTGCGGTTCGGCAGCGTCATGATGTTTGGGAAAAGGCATTACCTCCAGGCTGCCCACCCTAACCGGCTGGTACGATCGCAGGCTGATGCAAAGCTCTTTAGGCACATCGCCGCAATGATGTACCGTGCCATCGGTAACATAAACGGGCAGGCGGTATTTCTTAGCCAGTACAGCCAAGCCCTTGATATGGTCGCTATGTTCGTGCGAAATGAAAATGGCTTTAACTTTTTGAATGGAAAGCCCCAGGCGGGCCATGCGCCTTTCAGTCTCGCGGCAGGATATGCCCGCGTCAACCAGTACAGCTTCGCGCTGGTTACCAACGTAATAGCAATTGCCGTTACTCCCCGAATTCAATGACGCTATAAAAACCGGCATACCTTACAAAGTAAAACATTTAAGGCTAATACTAAAAGCTTTAGCGAGGATAATTTTCAACATCCAATTACCGTGATGGTAAGCCTGCCGGACCGCACCGCAACAACTTACAAAACCATAACACTAATGCCCGCGGATATTAACTATTATTGTATTGAAAAACGCTTGTACGTATGCTATCAGAACCCACCTACCTGCCGGCCCGAATGGTTGCACCCGAAATTGAGGCCCATTTTAAAAAGCACCAGTTAGCGGCGCAAAGTTTACAGAATACCAATATCGCAACGGCGCCTCAGGCGCATATTATTGAGGCGGTAATAGACTCGGCGTTTTGGGCCAGCATGCGCCGCGAGGAAGGGCGGTCGCCTATCATCTCGCTGGCATTGCTGCAGCCTTCACAATCGCAAAAACCATTAATATTTGGGCAAAAGCTTAGGCTTACCACCCAGAATCTTATAAAGCTTGCCCCCGCGGTTGAACAGCCAGGGATACATTTAGGGGTTTGGCCCGATGGCGACGACCTTTTTATTTGGGGCACTACACACAGCATACCGGCGATATGTTTTGTTTTAGAAGTGGTTGAACCGGGCCTGCTGGTAATAAAACACCGCCGGGTTGACGGCTTCGGCAAATTTGTGAACGTAGCCGTTTTACAAGGCGACCAGATCAAAGTTTTGGACGAGGCAACTATGGGGGTGGCTGATTGCCCTGCACTGATCACTTCACTTGAAAATATGCCCCTGCCAACCTACATGGGCGAATCATTTAACGTGTTGGTGCAGTTGGCGGCATCCATGCGCCTGCACAAGCGGGGCGGCCTGGTACTTATTGTACCCGCAGGTACAACGGCATGGAAAGATTCGATTGTGCAACCCGTTAAATACCCTGTGAAACCGCCTTACAGTGCTATTGCCGAATTGCTGAAACTGACCGAGCATGAACAAAAAAAACTGGAATGGCAGGAATCGTTGCTGGAAGCTATTGACCTGATAGGCGGTTTTACCGCTGTTGACGGTGCTACCATCATTACCGACAAATATGATCTGCTGGCTTTCGGCGCCAAAGCTGCACGCTCGGTAAAAAGCACACCAGTAGGCGAAATTGTGATGACCGAACCCGTGGCCGGAGGCAAGGCTATGAAGATACACCCCGCTCAAAATGGTGGCAGCCGCCATTTAGCCGCAGCACAGTTTGTTAACGATCAGCATGATGCAGTAGCCCTGGTGGCATCACAGGATGGCCAATTTACGGTGTTTGCATGGTCGGTAGAAGTAAACATGGTGCACGCCCACCGTATAGATGTTTTATTGTTGTAATTAAGCCAAAAGCCTGTTCCACTCGGGGTGGCGCTTTAAAAACGCCTTGACATAAGCGCATAAAGGCACCAGTTTCATATCTTTTTGCTCGACGTAGGTCAGCACCTTTTCTACCATAATCCCTGCAATGCCACGGCCCTCTAGTTCTTCAGGCACTTCCGTGTGTATCAGGTATATCCTGTTATCCCTGGTTTTGTAATCGATAAATGAACGATGACCATCTACAAAAAACTCAAAGTTGTGTATGGCTTCGTTATCGATGATATCGTTATCGGCATAGTTCATATTCCTGCATTTTTTATTTCAAGGTAGCCTTACACCTTTTTAAAAACGGCGATACCATTATGCCCGCCAAAGCCAAACGTGTTGCTTAACGAAGCATTAACTTTTTTGTTGATGGCATCCTTTATCACAATGTGCAAATTATCGGGTACTGCGGGGTCGATAGTATGCGTGTTGATGGTGGGCGGAATAACACCATCTGTAATGGTTTTTATAGCAATGATAGATTCTACGGCACCCGCCGCGCCCAGTAAGTGACCTGTCATGGATTTGGTGGCGCTCACCGACAGATCTTTATTATTACCAAAAACCGCGTTTATGGCTGTGGCTTCGCTCAGGTCGCCTACTGATGTTGAGGTGGCGTGAGCGTTTACGTAAGTTACATCTTCGGCGTTTAAACCGCCGTCCTGTAAGGCCAGTTTCATTCCTTGTATGGCGCCTTTGCCTTCGGGGTGTGTGGCAGTGATGTGATAAGCGTCAGATGTCATGGCAGCGCCTGCAATTTCAGCATAGATATGCGCGCCACGGGCAACAGCGTGCTCGTATTCCTCAAATACCAAAATGCCTGCCCCCTCACCCATTACAAATCCGTCGCGCTCCACATCAAATGGCCGCGAAGCAGTTTCGGGCGACTGATTACGGGTTGAAAGCGCTTTTAAAGCATTATACCCGCCTATAGAAGCCTCGCTGATCGGCGCATCTGCTCCGCCGGTTATAATAATTTTGGCCTTTCCCCAACGAATGTAATTCAGCGCGTCCATAATAGCTGTATTAGATGACGCACAGGCCGAAACGGCGGAGAAATTCACGCCCATAAAACCATATTTAATGGATATGATACCCGCGGCCATGTTGATCAGCGTTTTTGGTATAAAAAATGGGTTAAAGTGCGGCGTAAAGCCATTTGCAGCATATTCCCTTACCTGCTGTTCAAAGGTTTCGAACCCGCCCTGTGCTGATCCTAAAATAACCCCCACGTCAAACGGCGACATCTTATCCAACTCAAAACCAGAATCTTCTATTGCTTCCCTGGCTGCTATCAGCGCATATTGCGTGTATAGGTCGCTGCGTTTTATTTCATTACGGTCCAGATGGTCGGCAGGGTTAAAATCCTTAATTTCGGCAGCAAAATGGGTTTTAAAGTTTTCGGCGTTAAAACGGGTTATGTTAGCAGCATTACTGCGGCCGTTTACAATATTCGCCCAAAAGCTTTTAAGATCATTTCCGGCCGGCGATAAAACCCCCATGCCTGTAATAACAACTCTTTTCATGTTTTATACACTGCTAAAAACCGGCCAAAGTTTATAATGCCCCGGGTTGCTGCAATTGTGGCCGCAAATGTAAACAAGTATGTGCTTAAAAAAGCAACTGACGCGTAAACTTTTAAGCGCTGTTTAAACCTGTATTTGTAAAATAGTAAATTGCGCCTTTATTAATAAACACAGCAACATGCAAGACCCGTTTGACATATTAGTAAATGGAATAGTTTACTCTGTTTTCCCCGAAGAAGATAACGTTTACACCATATTTAAAGCCGGTAACGAGTTTGGTAAAATTGAAAAAGATACCGACAACGTTTGGCTTATGCTACACCCGGAGACTGAAACACCGATGTTTAATAACAATACCGAGGTTGATGCCATTGGCCAGGCTATAAATAATTATGTGCCCGAGGAAGAGGACAACGACGATGATTTTGAATAAATAATATCCCTATATTTAGGAACATCAATTTTTAAATAATGAAAAGACGCTCATTCGTAAAAGGTTCGTTAATAAGTGGCGCGGCTGCGGCAATCGCCCCTGTAGCCGCCGTGTCACAATCAAAACCCTTAAAGGACAAGATACCGTACATAGAACATTATGAGCTAAGGGTTTATACCTTTAAAGACGAGCGCCAGCAAAAAATAACGGAAGACTTTTACCGGGAGGTTTTTGTGCCGATGATGCAACAGAAACGATACGAGACCGTAGGTGTTTTTACCGAGCTGGATCCGGCAGGCCAAACAAAGCTTTACGTGCTGATTCCTTTTAACACGTATGTACACGCCGAAGGGCTGTATTATTTTTTGGAAGATAATAAAGATTATTGGGCACGCGGCGCTGCTTATTTGAATGCCCCTGCCGATAACCCTGCCTTTGAGCACCTGGAAACATCGATGCTGAAAGCGTTCAAACATATGCCGTCAAAACAGATCCCTGCGCGCGAGAAACGTATTTTTGAACTTCGCCAGTATAAAAGCGCCAGCGAAGCAGCAGGTAAAAAGAAAATTGAAATGTTTAACGATAAAGGCGAGATAGATATTTTTAAGCGCCTGGGCTTTAAACCGGTGTTTTTTGGCGAAACGATTATTGGCAACGACAGGCCCAACCTAACCTACATGGTTACTTTTAAAGATATGGAAGATAAAGGCGCTCACTGGAAAGCTTTTGGCGGTGACCCTGAATGGAAAAAAATAAGCGCCGTGCCTGAATATGCCGATGCCTTACTGGTATCAAAAATAACATCGACCATGTTAGTACCTACCGATTACTCAGGAATATAAAAGCCTTACTTTCTAATATTAAGTACATATCCAAACATAGGGCTGCGGGTTTCAAAGCCAACCCGTTCGTAAACGCTTATGGCCGCTTTATTACTTGCCAACACATGCAAAAATGGCGTACCGCTTACTTGTAAAACCTTTTTCACCTGCTCATTCAATAACATGCCGGCGTAACCCCTGCCCAGGTAATCGGGATGGGTGCACACAGCGCTAAGTTCGATGTAGGGTGTAGGCTGCAGTCGCTGCCCCGCCATTGATACCAGCTTTCCATCTTCAAAAATACCGGTGTAGTTTCCAAACTCGATGGTACGCTCCAAAAATGGGCCGGGTTTGGTAAGTTCTGTCAGTTCCAACATTTGCGGTATGTGGCTTTCATTCAACTCAGTTACCGGTTTGGGTGCGGTGGCTATCGGCATGCCCCCTTTATATACCATTTGCTGCATTTCAAACTCGTGTATAACCTCAAATTTTTTGGGAATATCTAATTTTACGGGTGTAAATATTACCAAAGGGCTTACCTGCGGATCAAACGCACTAAGTGCCTTAAAATCGGCTGAGCTATTATTCTCCATCCCGGCAAACGGTGCCACATCACGTCGAAAATGAACTGCCCGGGCTCCATCTGCTGAAAGTTTTTTGTTGCCTGTTTTAAGTGCGTTGTAAATAGGGTTGTCTAAAATATGTGCCATGTGGTAGTACTGAGCAGGCAAACTTAAATGATTAGCCGTTACTCGTTATCATTTTTCAGTAATCTTAAAAAAATTCCCGCAAACATAAGGCCGCTATATTACAGGCCTACCACCGGATCATCACCCCTGCCGATAAGCGGTAGCCCTCTCGTTCTGCTTTATTTAATTGTGTTTTGTTACTGCCGCCTGCGCTTAAAAACAACTCATCGATACCGTTACCTGTTTGCCAGTTGTAATAACCTCCGCCGGCCTGTATGGCCAGTTTATCACACAGCTTGTAAACCAGTTTCAAATCTCCGTCTATACCAAAACCGTTTGCCGCATGGCGGTAACTAACCGGGTGTTGAAAGGTTTGGATCAAATTCCAGTCGGCAGCTGCACTGTAGTTAGCCTGGTTATATTGTAAGCCGGCATTTACGTTTAACTTACTGCTAATAGTCAAAGAACCAATTGCTCTTACAAACGGGCCCTTCCAGCTTGCTTTGTAAGTACTGTTCAGATCAGAAATATTACCTGTACGATCTAATATATACAGCGATTGGGTGCTTACATTATAACCAGCATAACCATTTAAGGTAAATCTGCTCTTGTTGATCAGCACATATCCTGCACCTATGCTCCAATCGCGCAGGTAGCCTTTATCGGCATCAAAAAGATCATCGTAAACCATGTTGGTGCGGTTATCACCATTATAATCGTTATCCCTAACCGTGCCCGATGTGGTAAATACATTAGCGTAACCGGCGGTAAGCATAAACCGCTTCCATACATTCCATTCTCCCGTCGCAGTTAACAATACGCCTCCAACTTTTTTCCATTGCAGTTCTGAGTAGATGTTAGGGTTTTGGCCCGCTAAATTACCGGCGATAGACCATTTTAGGTCCTGCTGCCCATAACCCGTAGTAACATTTAACGAAAGCTTACGGGGGGCGGTTTGTGCATATCCGCCAATTGCTGCAAAGGTTAAAAAACAAGTGAATAATATTTTTTTCATCAGGTAATTAAAAAGCCTGCCCATTTAAGGCAGGCTAATTTATGAATTAATTGACCGTTAGTACCTGCAGCAGGCAAACGGTTTATACAAAAGCCGGGCTTAGTGTAGTAAGCCCGGCTTAATAAGGTTTAGGGAATTGATTACTCTACCACTTTATCAAGCGGCGGAACGTTGTTTTCTGAACCGGAATACCCTTTATTTTGATTGATATGCCCGTTTATGTTCAAATCGATATCACTTTGTGGTATGGGCCATAGCACGTGATATGGCGATATAGTAAAATGGTTACCCGAGTTTGTAACAACGTTTGGGTTCTTATAAAAATCGTTTTTCTCCATTATCCGGTCGTAAAAGAAGTTATCGGTAGAGAAACTGGCTATGTTATAAGTTTTGCCATTGTAGGCTGCCTTGCCTGTTTGGGCAAATATATAGGCCATGCGGGTAAGTTCATCTTTACGCGGCTCTTCCCAGAAAAGTTCGCGGGCTCGTTCGTCAAGTATTGTGCCGATGTTAACCTTACTGGGATCTGTAAGCAATTCGGCGTTGGCACGTGCACGAACCTTGTTTATATCGGCCATTGCGAGGGCGTTTTGGCCTTTCCACCAGTAAGCTTCGGCACGCAGCAAGTAAGTTTCGGCCAAACGGAATACATACCAGTCGGTATTAGTACCGCGTGGCGGGCTCCACCACTTATCAGAGGCTGTTGTCCCCGACCCGATAAACACTTTGTAGTGCGGCCAGCCAAACCATGCGCGAATAGTATCCTTGGCACCGTTCAGGAAACGCTGGTTTACGTTTGCGGCGGTATATTGCTCCAAATGTTTGCCGTACCATGCAGGGTCGGATGTTTTTAGGCCAGGGTGATTATAAACCAGGTCGGTCATATCCATCCACATGCCTTTGGCATGGCGGTAATCGGTATTGTCTGTCCAAATGTACTTGGTAGCATAAGGCGTACCACGCAGGCGGCCAATACCGCGGCCATACCATAAAGTAAGCGGAAACTCTTCTGTTACCTTATCAGATATGCCCGGCTTTAACGCACCCGGCGTAAGTATGGTTCCGTTGTGCCACATGGGTACGCAGTTGCGCATTAGCTGCGATCCTAAATTGGTGGCGCCTTCCAGGTTTTCGCGGTCTATCACCACATAAAGCGCTTCGGTATTTGCCGCTATTGATTTATTCTCGGGGCGGTGCAAATCCCATACAACGTTTTTGGTAGCATCGCCGGCAACAATACCAAACCGGTTGGTCATCAAAGCATATGGGCCGTTAATGGCAATATTTGCTGATGCTATGGCGTCGTCAAATAAACCAAGTGCCAGGTTAATTTTAGTTAAAAGGTGTGCCGCCGCTCCTTTTGAAGGCTCGCCCTTGGCGCCGTCGTCTGTAAGTTTAGTTACAGCAAACTCAAGGTCTTCCTTCATCTTTTTCAGGATAACCATACGCTGTGTGCTTACATACGAAGTATTTACAATGGTTTCTTCTTTTAACAGCAACGGAACATCGCCAAACTCGTGCACCAGGCGGTAATACCTGTACGCTCTGTGAAAGTACGCTCCCGCCAACACTTTATTCTTATCATCGTCAGATGGCCACTGGATATCGTTGATCCTGGTAATAATAACGTTGGCATCGTGCACACCCTGCCACCACACCTGCCAGTAGCGGCCTATTTTGTTATAGTCGTCGCTATTTAGGTTAGCGGTAGGTGTAATCCTGATGTTAAGGTCCTGCGCCGGTGTGGTTTTATCGGTAGTGCCCTCAACAGCCGCGTCTGTAAAAATAGATTCGGTTAACATTGGGGCTGAGTCGCCAAAAAATTCGAACCTAACGCTTAAGTTTAAGTTGAGCAATAACGAGCGGAAGGCGGCCGGTGTGGTTAACGTATTGCCCGGTGTATATTTAGATGGCGCCTCAGGGAAAAGGTCGCTGCGCTTTGTACATCCTCCGGCTGCAAATACAGCTCCTATTGCCAGCGCGGCTATTATATTTTTATTTATCTTTTTCATATTCAAGTTGCTTTATACTTTAAAAAGTGACGTTAAATCCTGCTGCCAGAAACCGTGGGGTTGGGCCGTTATTCTGCGGATCCCAAAGCGGCCAGTCAGAGATAACGGCGGCGTTTGTAGCATTCACAAACAGTTTGGCGCTCGACATCCCCAGGCGTTTTATTAAAGCGGGGCTAAAGGTGTAACCTAACGACACCGTTTGCAGCCTGATGAAAGAGGCTTTGCGCCATATATTAATTGTAGTACCAGACGAACCTGAGTTTAACCTGGCGTAGTCGTTTATGGGGTTATCGGGGGTCCAGTATGGCAGGTCGTAAGCATTCATACGGCCGTTGCCCACGCTGCCCGGGTTGTTAACCGCGTTGTTAAACTGCCTTAATTGCCCGATGCTTGATACCAGCATGAACGAGAAATCGAAGTTTTTCAGGAAATTGAAATCGTTACGCAACGACCAGCTGAACTTTGGTGCTGTTGATCCTTTAAAGACCTTATCGTCGTTGGTAAACTTGAAATCGCCGGTGCGGTCTTCCAGTTTAAAATCGCCGGGTACAGCGCCATATTTCTTGGCTTCGTCAAGCTCATCTGTTTGCCATACGCCTTTTACGTTGTAATCCCATACGGCATCAATATCGTGGCCAATAAACCAGCCGTTACCTATATCGTCTTTTTCGGGAATGGTAATTGTATTGCCCCCGGCATCGGTTGTTGTTGACGAACCATACAGGTGCACCAGTTTGTTACGGTTTAAATAAAAGGTACCCGTTGCACTCCAGTTAAAGTTTTTGTGCTGCATGATCTTACCTTCCAGTAAAACTTCGATACCCTTGTTGTTTACCTCGCCAATGTTTGTATACACATCAGGGATGGTATAACCCATTATCTGTGGCAAAGTGCGTTTAACAATTAAGCCGGTGGTTTTACGGTTGTAAACATCTACCGAACCGCTAAGGCGATTATTAAGGACAGCAAAATCTAAACCTAAGTTAGGGCCGGTTGTACGCTCCCAGGTGAGCAGGTTATTTTGCATGGATGCTACCAGGATGCTGTTGTTATTTGTAACGCTTCCGTTAGATACGGTTGGATATTTAGCACCGTTGATAATTGCCAGGGCCAGGCTCGGGTCGGCCGTGCCGCTTGCCAAACGGTTACCGTTAGACCCGTAGCCGAAGCGCAGCTTACCATAGTTTAACCACTTAAAGAAATCGGTTTTAAAGAACTTCTCGTCGCTAAAGGTCCAGGCTACGGCACCATCAAAATAATTTTGGCGTGGCTGTGTTAAGCCAAACGGCGAAAAGCCGTCGCGGCGTGCGGTGAAAGTGAAGTTGTATTTACCTGATAAGGTGTAGTTGATACGCCCCATCAAACCGTCGGCATTGTAAACACGATCATCGCTGCTTTCAACCGGCAGGGTACCCGCGCCAATATTATGATAGCCCAAAACATCGCTGGGGCTAAATTGCGAGTTGTTTGTACGCGTGTACCATGTTTGGTACTTCTCTTTGTTTAACAGGAAGGTTGCATCAAAGGTATGTATACCAAATGTTTTGTTCCAGGTTAGGATATTATCGATATTATACCTGTAACGTTCTTCCATCGAGCGATAAGCCGTACCGGTAAGGCCGTTCACCGCAATTTCGTTGGGGTTTGCCCCCGGCCTGGCAAAAAAGTTACGATAGGCTTCTATCTGCGGCGAAAAATTAAGGGTGTATTTAAACCCGAATGGAAGGTCGATCCTTGTAAATAATGTCGAAAACAGTACGTTTTGCCTGTAAACATTACTGTTGTACCTATTACCCAAAAAAGGGTTACGTTGGTTTAAGCCGCTATCGTCAGTATCTATACGCGTTAATGTGCCGTCGGGCTTATATACATCGCCATAAGGGGACGAGTTGATGATCTGCCCCCAATCGGCCTGGTTAAGGTCGTATCCCGAAAGGCCGAAGGGATTAGCCGAGTGACTTTCATCGCGCATAGAAAATTGCGCGTTTACACCTACGGTTAAAAATTTGGCTGCCTTACCCTCCAGGTTTACGCGGAAACGGGTGTTGTTGTAATCGCCCCCCTGTATCAGGTTTTCGTTATTGGTGAAGTTGCCCGAAAAATAATAGCTAACCGTTTCGCTCCGGCCCGACAGGCTGGCGGTATAATCCTGCCTTAAGCCGTTTCTGAAGATCAGTTTAGACCAATCGGTAACCTTACCGGCCTTGTAATTGGCAATTTCATTGGCAAACAGGCCCAGGCGCTGTAAATAAACGTCAACAGGGTCGCCGGTAGCACCCGACAAAAATTGGTCTAATGTAACACCTTCGGGCAAATCGCGCGGATCGCTGTAATAGTAATATGGTTTAGAGGTATTGGCGCTTCGCTGCACGTCTGATCGCCAGTGAAGAAAATCCTCGCCCTGGTGATATGGCTGGTTTTGAAGTAATTGTGCAACACCCACATTGGCGTTCAGCGTAACTACCGAAGCGCCCTTTTTACCTTTTTTTGTTGTTATGGCAACTACACCGCCCGCAGACTGCGCACCGTAAACAGCCAAAGCGCTTGGGTCGCGCAATACGTCAACCCTGTCTATATCGTTCGGGTTGATGTCGGCCAGGTCGCCAAAGTAAATAACGCCATCTAATACTATCAGCGGACTTACGTTGCCGGATAAGCTGGCTTTACCACGCACCTGAAAATCGCCGGCGCCCGCGCCTTTAGCAGATGTGTTAAGCGCTACAGATATCCCCGGTACGGCGCCACGCAATACATCGGCTACGCTGGTAGGATTATCGTTTTCAAACTTATCTGCCTTAACGCTGGTAATGGCTCCGGTAACATCTTTAACTGCGCGTGTACCGTAACCTATAACCACAACTTCGGCAAGCTGTTTATTGTTATCGGCCAGCGTAATGTTAATTAAGGCTCGGCCATCAACCTGCTGCTCCTGGGTGGTGTAGCCCATAAAACTATAGGTGAGCGTTGCGTTGCCGGCAGCGGTGATAGTGTAGCTGCCGTTGACGTCGGTTATTGTGCCGGTACCCGTTGTTTTGTTTCGTACGGTCACACCCGGCAAAGGCAATCCCTGGCTGTCTTTAACAACGCCTTTCACCGTAATATCCTGAGCAAAGGACACGGTTAGCATTGCTATAAGGAAAGCAAAAATTAGAGTAATTCTTTTTTTCATAATTTATGATTATTGTTAATAATTGATTAAGCAGCATGGCTGCCGGAATCCGCGCAAAATGCAAACCTGGTTTGCTCAAATGCTTATGCAAATACGTCTGCAATAAAAGCGATTATCTCATCGTGAGTTCCTCCGGAATTAAGTTGGTTAATTAGTAATTATTTGAGCACCGCCGTTTAACACAACCAGCAATGTCAACGCGCTTAGTATAGTTTTAATGGATGATCTGTTGAAATTTGAACATACCGGCCCTTCCCTCTTAAAAAAATTAAAGACGATTTTTAGCAAGCTGCTGAAGGGCATTACTTTCATAATTGGCTTAGTTTATATTGGTAATTGGTGCCTGTAATTGGTTGGCCAGGTACATTAAGCTCAATTATACGACGTAATTGACCTAAGTTTACGTAAACCGCGACTATATTTCTACGAAAACGTTTGAGTAGACGGGGTAATTGGTTACGATAACGTTTTCGTAAAAAAACCCGTTTTTGAATAGAAAAACAAGATGCTTTGTCGTAAAATTGTCATGCTGAAATATAGTGATCGACTAATAACGCTGAGGATAGTTGGGAAAATATGCCTACAATGCCATTCGGCATTATCAATAACGCAACATACACTTAAACTGTAATTGCTTACTGCAGCCGGTAAAAAATATAAGCAGCAAGCGCGCTGAACGGCCCTTACGTAAACCCAACAAACAGAACGAAAATGCTAATACAAAAAACCTGGCGGGCTTAAATCCCTTTTCATCAATTGTCAAAACGGTTTGCGCCCGCGCCGAAAACGCGGTAAAGCATCTATACCATATAAATAGTATCGTTCTCAACAGTGTAAAATAGCTCGCTGCCAGGTACGGTTAAAGCAAAGCGTTAAACACGGCGGGGCCGCCTGGCCTTAACCGGTTCGTCGGGGCGCCTTAGCCTGGTATAAACCCGTGGTTTTACCACAACCGGTTCATCTTCCTTAATACTGATAGACAACTGCCGGCCGCCAAGCATAGTGCCGTTCAGCGCCGCTATTATTTGTTCGGCCCCGTGCCGGTCTGCCACTTCTAAAAAAGCGTACCCCTTGCATATTTTCGTCTTTTTATCACGCACTATCTTGATGGTGCAAACATCGCCATACGGCGCAACCATCTGGACGAGTTCTAATTCCGTCATTTCCAGCGGGAAACCGCCAACAAATATTTTAACCATGTTTTCCATCGTACCGAGCAAAGGTAAGCAATCGCCCTATAAAAGTATATATAATCTTAACGCGGCACAGGCCGCACTAAAAAACACAATTATAGCATTATTTATCAAATGCTATAAGCTTAAACCCCCGATCATTCAGAAGCATGGTTGTTTATGTTTTTTGTATTGTTAATTTAGTTTGTAGATTTAGCATCTCATTAGCAGCATATGAAAAATTTACCGGTTTTAAATCACAATCGCATCTTGCGTTTTTTTGGCGTGCAAATAATAATGGCACTTATCATTTTTTCTGCGGTTAAGGCTTCGGCGCCGATAGATAAAGATCCCGCCGTTATTGGCCGCTGGGATATCACGATAGAGAAAGACGGCAAAACCCTGCCATCGTGGTTAGAGGTGCAAAAATCGGGTACGCATACGCTGATCGGGCGCTTTACTTATGCATTTGGCAGCGCAAGGCCTATTGCGCAGGTAATGACAAACGCGGGTAAATACAGCTTTTCTATACCACCGCAATGGGAAGAAGGAAGCCGCAATATGGATTTTGAATTTGAGGTAAGCGGCGATGCGCTGAAAGGCACCATGGTTTATACCGACGGAAAATCGTACAACTTTACAGGCGTACGCGCACCATTGATGATCAGGGCTAAAGCGCCTGTTTGGGGGAAACCCATCAGGTTATTTAACGGCAAAGACACCAAAGGCTGGCATACCGACGGCAAAAACCAATGGACGGTAGAGAATGGCATTTTACGAAGCACACACTCGGGCGCCAACCTGATCACCGATAGGAAATTCAGCGATTTTAAACTGCATATCGAGTTCCGTTACAAGCATGGCAGCAACAGCGGCGTTTACCTGCGCGGCCGTTACGAGGTTCAGGTTATTGATACTAAAAGCGGCGAACCGGAGCCTATAGCCAACCAGTTCAGTTCGGTATATGGATTCCTCCCTCCAAATAAAATGATGGCAAAAAACCCTGGCGAGTGGCAATCGTACGACATTACCCTGGTGGGCCGCCTGGTAACTATTGTTGCAAACGGCACCATGGTAATATGCAGGCAGGAAATACCCGGTATAACCGGCGGCGCTATAGACAGCAGGGAAGGTGAGCCCGGGCCGCTATTGATACAAGGCGACCACGGCCCTATCGACTATCGCAACATTATTATCACCCCGGCTAAATAGCTATTGGGTAAGCCGGTAGTGCAACTCATCGGTTTTAAGTATCTTCCATCCCGGGTTAAGCGTAATGGTCCAGCCTTTGCCTTCAACGGCCTGGCCGTTTATACTGATGCCGCCTGCGGGAAGGGTGACTACCTGCCAGTTTTTCATCAGCATACCTCCTGCTGTTACAGTTAGCTTACCCCAAACATCATTAATTTCGGATGTGGGATAAACTGTACCATGATCGCCCAGGTCGAACACCGTGTTTGGGTTAAAAACGATATTCATTTTCATAAGGTTGATGGTAAGTACGGGTTGGCGCGTAAAAATATCTACATAACGGGATACATCTTGCAGGCGCTTATCTTCCTTCAATTTTTCTGACCGGATAATAGCAGCGGCATTGTACTTCGCACCCAGCCTTTCCAATCCCCCATGCCACCCCTGCTTTGGCAAGTTAAGGTGATAATACTTCGCCAGCAACACGGGGAAGTCTGAACCGGAATCGATTTGCATGGTCCAGCGCGGATACTTTTGATACAACAGGTAACCATATACCGCACCGGTGATATATGCCGATGACCGTATCAACGACCTGCGGTTACCGGCCGTATCAATCTGATGGTACAAATGCTGCATTATACTATCTTTTTGCCGACCCAATATCATCCCGGTATATTCTGCAAGGCCCTCGCTCATCTCCAGTATCCGTTCGTTTGCAAAGGTAGCGGCGAAAAGTTCCTGCCGCTTTTTCCTGAATAGCAGGGCGTTGGCCAGGTCGGCCCGGCGTTGGCTTACAGGCTTCCCTAAAGCCGCCTTTAAGGCATTCAGTTCCAGCAAAAAATATATACGGCCGTTAAGGCTGCTAAGATGATTGACCGTTGGGCTGCGTTCAGGAAATCCAAGTTTGGTTTGGATGCGATGAAAGGACTCGTGCAGCACCAGGTTTACCCGTTCATCGCGACCGTGGGGCAACGGCCATAATATTACCGACCAATCTTTGCCCTGCCAGTGGATGGATGTATTGGCAATCATTACCTCCTTTGGCAAAACGCCTTTAAAAATATCGTCCTGTGGTTTTAATATCCCTGCACTATCGGGCTCATTTGCATAAGTTATCCGCGACTGCGGGTCTACGAACATCGTTGGGCCATAAACATCAGCTTTCCATATCTGTTGATGGTAAGCGGCGCGTTCGGCCTCTTTAAAGTACGTGGCGGCAAGTTTATCGGTACTATCAGTGTTCTGGGCGTTGCCCGTCAGCACAGACAGGGAAAGTATAAGCACTATTAACTTTTTCATCGCGGTTTTTGTTCAATTATCGGCAACAAACCGCTACTGCACTATCTTTATTATACAAGTGCACAAAATATTATATAAGCGGGTACCCGGCTGTCGTTCGTCCGGCAAATACAACCGTTGATATAAAAATTATTTGGTTGCGTTTGATTTGCATAAATTGCCTTATGCGCAAAACGTTGCTCCATCTTATCTTTTGGGCGGTGTTCTTCCTGATGTGGAACAGGATCATGTATTTCTACGTGGATAACCGGATGAACAGGTTGTATTTTACAGGAGTAGATGTGGCGCTGGTGGCTTCGGCATTCTATATCGTTTACCTGTATATTATGCCCGATTATTTACGACGCAAAAGCATGGTTAAGCTGGTATTGTTTTCCGCTGTGCTTATTGCCGTGTTGTCAGGCATCTACTCGTTGATAATGCTGTTGTTTTTACGCGAGCAGCTTGTGCCCATCCATTTTGATTTTACGTGGAACTACGAAGACCTGCAGTACAATCGTTTCTTTATCGCCCTGGTTGGCGTGCTTGCCGGTTGTTCTGTTAAGATCATAAAAGACCGTCAGGACGTAAGCAGGCGACTGTTTTTAATGGAAAAGGAAAAATCGATAGCAGAGCTCTCGTACCTGAAAGCGCAGATCAACCCGCATTTCCTTTTTAACTCGTTAAACAACCTGCACGCCCAGATAGAGCTTGATGCCGCTGACGCTAAAAGCACATTGGTATCGCTGTCAGAACTTCTTCGTTATCAGCTTTACGATTGCAATGCCGACCTCATAGCCCTGAATAAAGAACTGGCCTACCTGAAAAACTATTTTAACCTGCAAAGCATCCGCAAGGATAATTGCAGTGCGCGCCTTTCCGTTTCGGGCAATTACGATGGCTTGCGGATAGCCCCTCTGCTGCTTATTCCATTTGTAGAGAACGCCTTTAAATACGTATCTGACCATGATGGCCGGGATAACTTTATCAAAGCGGATATCAGCCTGCAAAATAAACAGCTGCTATTCTGGTGCAGCAATACCTTTAATGTTGAAAGCCAAAGCGAGGCTGACCGTTCAAACAAAGGTATAGGCCTTATAAATGTGCGCAAACGGCTACAACTGATATACGGCAACAATCATTCGCTTACGCAGGAAATTGCCAACGGAGTTTACACCGTTAAACTAACCTTAAAATTAATGTAATGCTTAACTGTTTAATAGTGGATGACGAGCCGCTTGCACGCCGGCAAATTGAAAGCTATGTAAGCCGCATACCTTTTTTAAAACTGGTTGGCAGCGTACGAAACACCGCCGCTGCTATGCAGGTTTTACACTCAGATCCCGTAGACCTTATCTTCCTTGATATTAAAATGCAGGGGATAACCGGTATCGACTTCCTAAAAAATAATGACGTTTTTCAACAGGTCATTTTCATCACCGCTTTCCCGGAGTATGCCATTGAGGGTTTTGAGCTGGAGGTAACCGATTACCTGATGAAGCCCGTAACCTTCGAACGTTTTTTGAAAGCATGCGAAAAAGCATTTGACAGGGTTGGCGGCTCAGACACCATCCGGTCAATTCAGACACGGCCCGGTTTTTTGTACGTAAAGTGCAACCAGCGCTTTCAAAAGATACTGGTAGGCGATATCCTGTTCATCGAGGCTATGCTTAACTATGTTACCATTGTAACTACATCGGGTAAATACATCGTTTACTCCAGTTTAAAAGCCATCTGGGGCAGCCTGCCGCCGCAACAATTTATCAGGATACATAAATCGTACCTGGCGGGTGTGGCGCACATTACTGCTATCAGTTCCGGCCATGTTCATATCCGGGAGCATGCTTTGCCCGTAAGCCGCGCAAATAAACAGTCGGTTTTAAAAATGGCCTTAACGTTATCCACTTAATGTCATCCAAGTTTCTAAATCCCGTCACCCCCGCATCACGAATCAATAATTCGTATTTTATTTAAAATGTTTTGGTGAGCTTCGCGTCTACATAGGTATATAAGCAACATAACCATATGAAAAACGACTACTTAACCATAAATGGCGACTGCCTTTCTATAAATACTCCACCTGATACCGAAAAAGAACTGGCTATTTTATTTCTTGATATCCGCAATTTTACCGGGCTGATGGAGTCACAGCCGGGTCACTCGGTTATACAAGTGGTGCGACGCTTGTTCACTGCATTTAACCAGATCATCAAAAATTTTCAGGGCAAGGTTGTGGAGATCGCGGGTGATAACCTGTACGCGGTTTTTGGCCTGCAAACTAACATACGCGAGGCGGCAAACAACGCGTACCATGCTGCCAGGATGATGTTTGAAACGGTTAGCCTTTTTAACAGGGCGCATGGTGGCCCTTTTGAAGGCGGCCCGCTCGAAATAGGCGTAGGCCTGCATACGGGGAAAGTGTTTGTCGGCGAATTTGGACTTGACAAGCCGGCCGCCCTCTCGGTAATGGGCCTGCCCGTTAATATCGCCGCCCGTTTACAAGCTAAAACCAAAGAACTTAATAACGACATGCTTATTTCTGAAGACGCCTATCGGCTTTTAGAACCAGAGGACACATCATTTGGCTATAAAACCGTGGGCTTGCAGGGAATATCGCAAAGCCAGCAAGTACGTTTGGCAGGTAAACCCTACAATAACCAACACTCGCTTTCAGCATCGCAGCAGCATATAGATTATTTGCTGGCTATTTCGGGCTAAGTGATCAGCAAATACCTGAGCTATCGGTGCAAATAAATGTTTATATTATGTTTGCACATATCAACATATAATGTAATTTCGGCATAATCAATCACCGGTTATTATATTTATATGATACGATATTTACTAATCCTCTGTTTGCTAACGTCAGGGGGTTACGGCAGTTTGTATGCACAGCAAACCAATAATAAAGTAATTGCTGCCGAAATACTTGGCAACAGCAAGCTTGATACAATACAAAGCCGTGCGCTTGTTTTGCTGAATGGCTTTTCGGCGGGCACCTCGTATAACGAGGTTTGGATCCGCGATTTTAACACCTTTATAAAGGGTTCGCTTAAAGTGCATCCGAAAGCAACCGTAAAACAAATGCTGTTGCTATTTTTTAAGATACAGGGCACAGACGGTAACATTGTTGACGGATTGGTTGATACCTCGAAAGCACACGGTGGCTACGCGTACAGGTATTCTAAATTGCTGCCAACCTGGGCGGGCCATAAAAACACTGTGGAAACAGACCAGGAGTCGTCGCTGATCCAGGCTGTACGTAAATACATCGATGTAACCGGCGATACATCCATCCTGCAGGAAAAAATAGATGGCAAAACGGTAACTGCCCGTATGGAAAATGCGCTGAAATATGTATTAAAGGATCGCTGGTCAGCAAAATATGGCCTGGTTACCGGTGCGACCACTATTGACTGGGGCGACGTGCAACCCGAAACAGGCTGGGGTGTGGCCATCAACAAAAAAACAAAATGGGCCATTGATATATACGATAATGCCATGTATGTGATTGCCCTGCACGATTTTTTAGCTATAAAGCCAAAGCAATACAAAACCGCTACAGACTGGGCAGGCATAGCCGGCAGGATAAAAACAAATGTGCGCAAACATTTGTGGTCGGCGGCTGATCAAAAATATATTCCGCACATTTATCTTAACGGCAGCCCGTTCAGTAAGGGTTTTGATGAAAAAAACATTTTATATACCGGCGGATCGATATGCGCTATTATGGCCGGGTTCAACACGCCAGCCGAGGTAAAAGCGATAAACAGGCAAATGCGCGGGGCCGCGACCAAAGAAAAGTTTGCCACCATAGGCATTACGGTTTACCCGCCCTATCCCGAAAAAGAATTTCCGAACATGAAGCCATATCTATACCAAAACGCCGGCGACTGGACCTGGTTTGGCGGCCGCATCACATCGGCGCTGTTACCGTACAATATGGCACCCGAGGCTTATGAAGATCTGAAACCGATGGTAGACCGCGCGATACAGCATAAGGGCTTTTATGAATGGTACGATGTGCAAACCGGCCAACCAAAAGGCTCCGGTGATTTCAGGGGCGAGGCTGGCGTATTGTATGACGCCATCACACAGCTGAAAGATTGGGCCGCAAAGCACCAATAAGTATCAAAAAGCCCATTTTATGATCAGGCTTTTTATAAATGATATCATAAATATGAGCACCGCTACCGCAATAAATATAAACTTTAAACCTGTCAGCCAGCAGGTACCCCAATAGGATGCTGCATCATTAACATGATGAAAGTTGTGCAACAGCCTAAAGTTTTCGACAACATCCAAACCGCCCGCCGCTACCACAAGCAGGAAGTTAAACCTCAGCAACTCGTTAAGCGGCAGCCAGTTCTCGCGCTGCATTTGCCAGTTAGACAGGGTGATCAACAGCGTTACGTAGCTTGCAATAAAAAAGAAATCCCAATGCGTATTTTGCCGGGCAACTTCCAGTAAGTTGCTATCGCCATAAAAACAATTGAGCCAATTGCCCATAATAACCAACCCATGCGTTTTGCCCGCGAATTCGAGCGAGAAAACATCGTAACCGCTGGCGCCGATCAGGTAGTTTTGATACCCTGTAACAGCCAGCAGGGCGATAAATATTATCCACAGAATGAGTTTCATACGCTTAAAGATTATACTTTATAAACCAAACCGCTGGTTGGCGGCAAACCATTAATGCAATTAATAAAGGCCCTGCCCGTGTTACGAAATTTCGCCGGCAAGGGGTGCAGTTCATCCGTCCAGCCGTCATCCCCTACGCTCCCGCGCGAATCGATATGAAACACGCAATCATAGCCCGCGATATTTTTGAAAAGTTGTCCGGTTTCTATCATCATTTCATTAAAAAGATAGATCATGGCGTAAACTACATCGCGCTGTACGTTTTCGTCGCTTATGCCCCGCAGATCAAGCGGGGTTTTTAGCCAACTGCCGTGCCCCAAAAAAATGCGCGCAAATGGTTTATACCACCGCCAGGGTTTTATACCAAAGCCGCGCCTTCGGCTGGGTTGTGCATAGTCATAACCCTGGGTAATTATTTTAATACCAGGAAATTTCCCTTTCTTAGGATCGCCCGACCCTGAAGTAAGGATGCCGTTGAAGATGTTATAATACTGCAGCTGAAAGAACATTAGCAAGGCGAAAAAATCTTTCGACAAGTAGGCCAACCCGTTTTCAAACCGGTCCATATTAATCGGGGCGCCGCCGGGCTTCATCAGGCGTTGCGCCCACTCGCTATGGCTAAGTTCATTCATTTTACCCGATGGATCTACCATTGCAGCTATGCGGTTGCTGCCCACAAGGTCGTTACCGCCGCCGCTTAAGATAAATACGTCGGGATGCATGGTCGAAAGTTGTTCTACGTATTTCCTGGCGCTAAGCATGTTCAGCAGCCAGTCGCCGCCCGAAGCCAGGCTGTAAACTGCCATGTTGCTTTCCATCCCTATCCAGTCTATCACATCACTGAGCAGTATGGGATAATTGAACCATGAATCGCCCTCAACAAGGATAACCTTATTTCCGGGTTTCCCCCGAAAACCGTTTTTTATTTTCGCGATGAATTTGCCATTACGCTGTTGATTTTTAATGGCATCAACTTTAGCCATTAGCGGGGCTAAAGCGGCAATTTTTTTTACCTGTTCGTCATTAAGGTCGTAGATACGCTGTATGATATTTGACAGGTCGCGCTCATCAACTTCCGCCCTCAGGGATATAAAGTTTGGCAATGATATGCGGTTTGCCAGCAGTTCACTGATCAGTTCGTCCTTTTGCGAAGTAGTCATGCGATTAAAGTTTGGTTGTACTAATTTACTCATTAATCAGCCAGAAAAAAGTATAATTTTTTCAAGAAAATTCGGAAATTTTCAGGTGTTTACACGCTTGACGGTATCAAAGCGTATGTGCATAATCGTGCTTCAAAACTGTATCATTACCGAACACTCCCGTTTCGTCACCGAACAGTGTAAGCGATGCGATTTTATTTTAATTTATTAAAAATCAGGTATTTATATAACAGGCATGCATTTTAACAGTACTTATTATATTAAAACCGCTTACCGCCATGATCAAAAATTATCTGCGCAGCGCCTTTCGCAATTTCGGCAGGCATAAATTTATAGCCTTCATCAATATCTCGGGCTTAACCATTGGGTTAACCTGTTGCCTGCTGATACTTTGCTACATAATTAATGAGCTGAGCTACGATAAGTTCAATACCAACGTAGCGGATATTTACCGCGTTACCCGCAGCTTTAACAATACCGATGGTGTTGTTAATTTGCACCTGGGCGCGGTGGCCCCGCCCTTTGGCCCGCTATTAAAAAACGAATTCCCTGATATAAAGCAGGTAACCCGGGTTTACCCGAATAGCGGCGTCACCTTACGCTATAAAGACAAGTTATTTAACGAAAAGGAATCGGCTTTCGCCGATGAAAACTTCTTTAACTTTTTCACGGTTAAAACCATTGCAGGCAACCCGAAAACGGCCCTTACGGAGCCTTACAGCGTTATGTTGACCGAAGAACTGGCGCATAAATATTTCGGTAACGAAAACCCGATAAATAAAGAGATAAGGTTTGCCAACCAGTTTAATTTTAAAGTGACGGGCGTTTACAAGGCATTTCCGGCTAATTCGCACCTGCGCCCTAAAATGCTGATGTCGTTTAATACTTTAAATGACACCGCTGTGTACGGCCGAAAGGGGTTGGAAACCAACTGGGGAAATAACTCTTTTTACACTTACCTGCTGTTGCCCCCTAAATACAATGTAGCCGGTATGACGGCCCGCTTCCCTGCATTCTTAGACAAATACATGCCCCACGATGGCACCAACAAACCATCGGCAGGTACAAAGTTGTTTTTACAGCGGCTGGCTGATATCCACCTATATTCTCATCTGGATAGCGAGATAGATCAGAACGGCGATATTAAGCGTGTCTATATATTTTCGGCCATTGCCTTGTTTATTTTGCTGATAGCCTGCATTAACTACATGAACCTTTCTACCGCCCGTTCAACCTTAAGAGCGAAAGAAATTGGTATCAGAAAAGTAATTGGCGCACAGCAAAAGCAAATAATCAGTCAATTTTTAGGAGAATCGGTCCTGATCACTTATGTATCGCTCACTTTGGCGTTCGTTATCACGGCCTTATCCATCCCAGCGATCAACAAGGCTTCGGAATTAGGTTTATCCATACATACCGTCCTACAGCCTGCTATATTGGCGCCGGTGCTTATTGTGCCTTTTATAATAGGGATACTCAGCGGCATTTATCCCGCTATCTTTATGTCGTCGTTCAACCCGTCAAAAGTGCTTAAAGGGATCATGAAGGTAGGAAACGGCGGCTTGTCATTCCGTAAAGTGCTGGTAATTACCCAATTTTCAATATCTATCGTGCTTATTGTAGCTACTATTGTTGTATTTAAGCAGCTACAATTTATGCAGGGTAAATCGCTCGGATTAAACAAAGATCATATAGTAACGTTAGGGAGTGGTGTACCGGCAGAGCAATTTGAAAGTTTTAAGGCAGATTTGATGCGCTCGCCTCTGATAAGTTCTATCAGCCGTTCGTCGCGCCTCCCCTCCGGCCGCTTACTTGACGATCAGGGCATCTCTGTTTTTGACGATAACACCCAAAAAAGCACGAACGCCGACGTAAAATATGTGAATACCGACTATGGCTTTATACCTACCTACGGTATCAAGATTGCAGCCGGCCGCAACTTTAGCCGCGACTATCCTACTGACACTACAAACTATATTTTAAATCAGGCAGCGGTGAGTGCGCTTGGTTGGAAAAGCGCTGAAAACGCAATTGGCAAAGACATTAGCTATGGCGGCGTTAAAGGCAAAATTATCGGGGTGGTAAACGATTTCCATTTCGAATCGTTGCACCAGAGCATTGTGCCGATGATTATGCGTATGCCCGCTTTCGCTAATAGCAACTACGGGCGTGTAGCCATTAAAATCGATGGCCGTAACATTAATGCAGCGTTGAGTAACATTGAACAAACGTGGAAAAAATATCAACCGGAAACCCCTTTTGACTATACCTTTCTGGATGAGCGCTTTCAAAAACTGTACACGGCCGAGCAGCAGCAGGGCAAATTGTTTACTATTTTCTCGTGTATAGCCATATTTATCGCTTGCCTGGGGTTATTTGGCTTATCTGCCTTTACCATTTCGCAGCGGGTGAAAGAGATAGGTGTGCGTAAAGTATTAGGCGCCAGCATACAGCAAATTGTTGTGGAGCTTTCTAAAGATTTTTTAAAGCTTGTTATTATTGCTTCAGTTATTGCGCTCCCTGTAGCCTGGTACGCTATGAACAGGTGGCTGCTTGATTTTGCGTTCCGTATCCATATACAGTGGTGGGTGCTTGCTATTGCCGGTATTACAGCTACGCTTATTGCCTTAGTCACAATAGGCTATCAAGCTATAAAAGCAGCGCTTGCCAACCCAACCAAAAGTTTACGAAGCGAATGATGGTCATTAAAGCACCGTTATGGTTGGGGCTATTTACCGATACAGAATTTACTAAATATATTCTCCAATAAATCGTCCGTTGTAACAGCGCCCGTTATTTCACCGAGATAGTGCAGGGCTTGTTTGATATCCATCGACAGGAAGTCGGAGGTAACGTTGTCTATACCGTTAAGTACCCGCAATAAGGCTTCTTCTGTTTTTTGCAGGGCTTCCAGGTGTCGTATGTTGGTTACCAGTGTTTCGTGGCCCGTCAATTGTTCTTTTACCGCGGCATTGTATATCTTATGCTTCAACTCATCAATGTGCTGCTTTTCTTTGGCAGATATGATAATGGCCTTATCAGTATGCGGCAGCACCGACAATTGTTCGGCGTTGAGCAGATCGGCTTTGTTGGCTACTATCAGCATGGTAATACCGGGCTTTTGCAGGCTTTCTATATCGGCGTTCAGATCGGCAAGGCTTATCTCCCCGGCATCATAAACGTACAATAACAAAGCCGACTGGCTTATTTTCTCCATGGTGCGCTGTACGCCTATTTGCTCAATTGTATCGGTAGCTTCGCGGATGCCTGCGGTATCTATCATGCGGAAGTTTATGCCTTTGATATTCAAAACCTCCTCAATGGTGTCGCGCGTGGTGCCCGGGATGTGACTTACTATGGCACGCTCCTCATTCAGTAAAGCGTTTAGCAAGGTTGACTTACCTGCATTTGGCCTACCCGCGATAACTGTATTTACGCCGTTCTTGATCGCATTGCCCAGCTCAAATGATTTTATCAGGCTGCCAATAATCCGGGTAATATCATGTGTAAGCTTTTTCAGCTGGTCGCGGTTGGCAAATTCAACGTCCTCCTCGGCAAAGTCAAGTTCAAGTTCTATCAGCGATGCAAACTGCACCAATTGATCGCGCAGTTGCTGTAGCTGGTTGCTAAAGCCACCGCGCAACTGCTGTAAGGCTACCTGTTGCGATGCTTTAGAGTTTGATGCGATAAGATCGGCAACGGCCTCGGCTTGCGAAAGGTCGAGCTGACCATTGAGGAATGCCCTCAGCGTAAATTCACCTGCCTTGGCGGCGCGTGCACCATTCTTTATCAGCAGCCTGATAATGGATTCGATGATGTAATTAGAGCCGTGACAGGATATCTCTACCACATTCTCGCGCGTGTAAGACCTCGGGCTAACAAATAATGAAGCCACAACCTCATCAAGCTCCATATCGCCGTCAACAATACGCCCGAAATGCAGCGTATGCGAAGCTTGTTGGGTGAGGTCTTTCCCCCTCCAAACCTTTTGCGCGATGGTGATGGCATCCGGCCCCGAAAGACGGATCACGCCTATTGCCCCTGCACCATTCGGGGTTGCCAACGCTACTATGGTATCTTGTTGTTGGATCATTTGATCGTTATCTAACTTAATTTTCCCCAAATTTTCCTGAGTTTTTTAGACTTTTTTAGCGGTTTTTTGAGCGCTAAAATTGCTTTTCCAGGCTCTTTAATTTAATAAATCCGGGTTGACACAAAAGTCGCAAATTACCATGAACTAAAAATCTTAATTTAGCCACATTATGGTAACTTTTTTTGAAGCCTCGCTCAATACTATTTCCGTACATCACGTCGGTAACCAGTCGGCCAGTGAAATGTATGCCCTGTCTGAAAACCCGCTCGAGTTAAAGGATGAGATCATCCCTACCCTGCTCATGCAGTATTTTTTAAAGCCCTTTGAAAAAGCTAACGAGGTTTACCACCTGATGCACAGTAGCGGCGACCTGGCGCTGAACGAGTTGCATAATTTTGCTACAAAAGTATTTGAGGACAAGGAAAAGTTCCATGAAATGAGCGAACAGATCGCCAAACACCTATACAAGGTTAGTACCCACCCTAACATTAAAGGCGGTGAACTTTACGTGGTATATTTTAACAATGTGCAGATAGAAGGTGATCTGCTGGATGCCATCGGCATTTTTAAATCAGAAAATAAGGAGACCTACATAAGAGTTTACCCCGACAACGGGGGTTTTGCGGTCGATTACGAGCAGGATGCCATTAACATAAACAAACTGGATAAAGGTGTGCTGCTATTCAATATCGAAAAAGAGAACGGCTATAAAGTGGTAGTGGTTGACAAAGTTAGCGGCGGGCAGGACGCCGCTGTTTACTGGAAGGATGAGTTTTTACAGCTCAAGATCCGCAACGATAGCTTTAACCAAACCAGCAATACGCTGGGCATCTACAAAAACTTTGTTACCCAAAAGCTTGATGATGAGTTTGAAATGAGCAAGGCTGATAAAATAGACCTGCTTAACCGCTCAATGAAATACTTTAAGGAGAAGGAAACCTTTGACCTTGATGAATTTAGCGAGGAAGTGATCAGCAACCCCGAAGCCATAACCTCGTTTAAAAACTTTAAAAACCAGTACGAGGAGGAGTTTGACACCAAAATAGCGGATAGCTTCGAGATATCAGGCAACGCCGTAAAAAAGCAAGCCCGCGTTTACAAAAGTGTTTTAAAGTTGGATAAGAACTTCCATATCTATATTCATGGTGATAATAAGCTGATCGAGAAAGGTTTTGATGATGATAAAGCGATGAATTACTATAAGGTTTATTTTAAGGAAGAAGCATAAAATTTTCTAAATTCGTTATATGTCAAATTCATTTGGTAAAACTATACGTCTTTTTTTAGTTGAGGGTAATGTAAATGGGCTTATTTCTGCGGAATTATCAAACTGGACAGGAAAAGCTTTTAAAATCCCGCGTATAAAAGTAAAAGAATATGCTTCAAGAGAAGAATTTAGGAGTCCTGGTGTTTACATCCTTTTCGGTAAAAATGAAAAAAATGAAAGCGCTGCGTATATTGGCGAGGGTGAGCCTGTTATTGATAGGATCAAGGAACATCTTATAAAAAAGGATTTTTGGAATGAAGTGATAATATTTGTAAGTAAAGACAAATATTTAAATAAGGCTAGCATAAAATTTCTTGAGAACAAGATGCATAGTATTGGAAATCTTGCCAATAGATTTTACATATTTAATACTAACACCCCAACTTTATCGGGCGTTTCAGAAGCAGAGCAAGCTGAGTTAGAAGAGTTCTTATCTAATATTAAGCTTTTGACTTCCACTTTGGGTCATAATATATTTGAAAATATACAAGAGACATTAGAAGTCAATAAACACACGGAAATTACTTTTATATGTAAGAATAATGCAGGTGCATTGGCGTATGGTAGTCCGTCAACTGAAGGATTTATAGTTTTTGACAATAGCACTTTTATTAAAGATGGGCAACCTTCGCTATCAGAAAGTATAAGAAACGAAAAGGCCAAAATGATTATTGATGGAATTTTGTTGGACAATGGTGATACATTGATTTCAACAAAGCCGTACACTTTTAATTCTTCTTCTCGCGCTGCAGCGATGATATTAGGAAGGTCCGCAACCGGGCCCGGTGAATGGACGACAGACGAGGGGATTACATTGAAAAAATTTGAAGCACAAATTTAATTCTCACCCTCAAAAGCCATTTCCATAAACCCAAGCACCTCTTCGTTCACGTCGTCTAAGTTCAGCATCCTAAAGTGATGATTAAACTGCTGCTGCCCGGGTACCTGCGCTATTTTCTGGAAGCACAGGTTATCGGGGTACTCCTGTTTGAACGGAAATACCACATGAATGAAGTTTTTGCCCAACTGGGTGATGTAAGCAATGCGTTTATGACCGTTATCCAGCCCTATCATACTTTTCAGCGGCACTACCTCAACATGCCCGATAGTGTTAAACTGGTTGATAAATTGATTGAACAGGGCAAGCGTATGTTCGCTTTTACCATGCAAGAAATCGGATAGGTGGTATTCTTCTGTGGCTGCCATATTAACCGCAATTTAGCTGTAAAAATTGTCATTTCGAACGAGGTATGAGGAGAAATCTTATACAAGAATAAGCAATGAACATTTCTAAACGAAGTATGGCGTATAAGATTTCTCTTCGCGCTATCCCACAAACTTGCCCGACTTATCGAAATGAGACAGCGGTAAAATAAATCTAAAACTCCGGCAGTATTCCCTCTATCCCCCAGCGCTGTTCTATACCCAGCCCAAACAAAGCGAAATCGTATTTAACAGGGTCTATCGGGTCAAGTTCGCGCAGGTTTTCGGTAAGCTCAACCGCGGTTTGCCAGTCGGTTTGTTTACGGGTGATGAGTTTAAGATGGCGGGCAACACGGTCTACATGCAGATCGCAGGGGCACACCAGGTCGGCTGGTTTTATTTTGTTCCAGATGCCGAAATCAACGCCGTTATTATCTTTCCGTACCATCCACCGTAAAAACATATTTAATCGCTTGCAGGTAGATTTTTGCGAGGGCGACGATACATGCTTTTTAGTACGATGCGGAAAATAGGGCAGCAAAAAAAAGTAAGAGCGAAAGTGATTGAGAGCTGCCTCTACTATTTTGTTATTCTGAGCACCACGAAGAATCTGACCGCCGATAGATCCTTCATTATCGTTCAGGATGACAAATTTATTTGGGGGGATGAATGCATCCTCTAATGACTGGTGGTTTGTGTAATGCCATCTAAAAAATGCTATAAAATATAGCGTATCGATGTCGTTAAAGGTTCGGTGTTTAAAGTGCAGCAGTTTCTTTAGGTCGGGTTCCTGGTGGTTGATGATAAAATCATATGGCGCGCCGTCCATCAGGATTATCAATTCCTTACATTTATTGATGATGGTTACCCGTTGCCCCCATGCCAGTGTAGCTGCCCAAAAGCCCATGATCTCGATATCCTGTTTCCTGGTAAACATGTGCGGGATGCTCACCGGGTCATTAGCAATAAACTCGGGGCGGTTGTATTGGCTAACTTTTTGGTCGAGGAAGGCTTTGAGGTTATCGTTCATAATAAAAAGCGTCATTGCGAGCGATAGCGTGGCAATCTTCGACACGCAAGTTAGCTACCTGAACATCGACGATTGCTTCGTACCTCCCAATGACGCGCGGTTATGTTTACGCGTTCAGCTTTAAGCCAGCGCCTGTTTCAAATCTTTCAGCAGATCTTCTATATCCTCTACCCCTACGCTTAGGCGCAGCAGGTTATCTACCACTCCGGCCTTTTCGCGTTCGGATTTGGGGATGCTGCCATGCGTCATGCTTACCGGGTGGTTGATCAGCGATTCTACACCGCCTAACGACTCGGCCAAAGAGAATACTTTAAAAGAACCGGCAATGCGGTAGGTATCCTCAAGCGTGGCATCTTTTAAAACGATCGAGATCATGCCGCCAAAATCGCGCATTTGTTTTTTAGCGATGTCGTGGTTCTTTGAATCGGGGAAGCCCGGCCAGTAGATCTTCTCTACCCGCGGGTGGTCTTTTAAAAACTCGGCAACCTGGCGGCCGTTCTCGCAATGGGCTTTCATTCGCAGGTGCAGCGTTTTTATGCCGCGCAGCACCAAAAAGCTATCCATAGGGCCGGGTGTAGCGCCGCAGGCGTTGTAAATAAACCAAAGCCTCTTGTAAAGCTCTTCGTCGTTCAGCATCAGGGCACCCATCACTACGTCGCTGTGGCCGCCAATGTATTTGGTGACCGAATGCATTACCACATCGGCACCTAAGTCGATAGGGTTTTGCAGGTATGGCGAGGCAAAAGTATTGTCTACTACAAACAGTAAATTATTTGCTTTCGCTATCTTGCCCACCGCTTCGATATCTACCACCTGCATGGTTGGATTGGTTGGCGTTTCAATCCAGATCAACTTTGTTTTATCATTAACATATTGGTTGATGATATCCGGGTTGCTCAGATCCAAAAAATGGAACTTAATACCATAGTTAGCGTAGATCTTAGTAAAAATACGGTACGATCCTCCGTAAAGATCGTTGCCGGTTATCACCTCGTCGCCGGGGGCAAGCAGTTTCATTACCGCATCCGTAGCGCCCATACCGCTCGAAAAAGCAAGTCCGTACTTAGCGTTCTCTAAAGCTGCCAGGCAATCCTCCAGCGCCTTACGGGTTGGGTTTGTACCGCGCGAGTACTCATACCCCTTATTATCGCCCGGCGTTTTTTGCCAGTAGGTCGAGGTTTGGTATATCGGCGTCATGATAGCGCCGGTAGTTGGGTCGGGCTCCTGCCCTGCGTGTATTGCTTTGGTTCCGAATTTCATAGGATGGTGAGTGGTTGATTGGGTTAAGTGGTGAGTGGTTGTATATCGGCAAGTGGCACAATTCAACCACTCTAATAATATACTATCGCACTACTCGCCCGTTTTCTTACTTTTTAAATATTGAATATATCCATTTATTAATTTCAAACAACTTTCATACTCTGGTTGAAACGATTGCAAAGTTTCCTCAGTAATAATCTTCTCATCCAATGCGATGATTAAATGGTCAAATGTTTCCGTTAGCGACCCCCTTGCCATAATACAAAAACGGATATTATCCTGATAATGAAACCGGCCATGCCCTTCTGCCAAATTATTCCCAATTGAACGTGAAGAACGAATAATCTGGTCTGCTAACCTAAACTTTTCGTCAACCGGGAATCTCTTAACAAGATCAGAAACTATATTTCTGATCTTCCTTGATTGCTTCCAAGTTTCCAGTTCAGTAAATGAGGCCACTTTGTTTAATTTAGTTTATTAGTTTTTTATCAATAGCATGTGCAGCTAACCACTCACCATTCAACTCAATCAACCACTCACTAAATTAATACGCCCTTGCAAACAACACCCGCTGTGTCGACGGTTTACCCGTCAGGATGCATTTGCCCTGTTCCTGCTTATTGTTCAAAGGTATACAACGAATTGTTGCCTTAGTTTCATCTTTTATTCTTTGTTCCGTTTCGGCGGTGCCGTCCCAATGGGCCGATATAAAGCCAGGTTGTTCGTCAAGCATGCGCTTAAACTCGTCGTAATTATCTACCTCGGTGGTGTTTTCCGCTCGGAAATCAGCCGCCTTTTTGTAGATGTTTGCCTGTATCTCCTCCAGCAGCGCTTCAATGTGCGCGGCAAGGCCCTCCTGGTTTACCGTTTCCTTGGTTTTGGTATCCCGGCGGGCAAGTTCAACAGTACCGTTCTGCATATCGCGGCTGCCAATAGCAACGCGCAAAGGCACACCTTTCAATTCGTACTCGGCAAATTTTGCGCCCGGGCGATGGGTATCGCGCTTATCAAATTTTACGCTGATATCTTTAGCCCTAAGCTCTTTTGCTAAAGCGTTCACGTATGTAGTGATATTTTCCAATTCTTCGGCGTGCTTGTAGATTGGAACTACAACAACCTGTATAGGCGCCAATTTTGGCGGCAGTACCAAACCCGCGTCATCAGAGTGGGCCATGATCAGCGCGCCTATTAAACGGGTTGATACCCCCCACGAGGTTGCCCACACAAAATCCTGCACGTTATCTTTAGTGGTGAACTTTACATCAAATGCCTTGGCAAAATTTTGCCCTAAAAAATGCGATGTTCCTGCCTGCAAGGCCTTGCCATCCTGCATCAGGGCTTCAATACAATAAGTATCCAAAGCGCCGGCAAAACGTTCGTTTGGCGTTTTACGGCCTTTTACCACCGGCAATGCCATCCAGTTTTCTGCAAAGTCGGCATAAACATCCAGCATCTGTTCTGTTTCGGCTACAGCTTCTTCAGATGTTGCGTGAGCGGTGTGTCCTTCCTGCCATAAAAATTCGCTGGTGCGTAAAAACAAACGGGTTCGCATTTCCCAGCGCATCACGTTGGCCCATTGGTTAACCAGTATGGGCAGGTCGCGGTAGCTTTGTATCCAGCCCCGGTAGGTATTCCAGATGATGGTTTCCGATGTTGGGCGGATAATTAATTCTTCCTCTAATTTTGCGTCTTCATCCACAACAATATTACCATCGCCGTCGTTCTTTAGCCTGTAGTGGGTAACCACGGCACATTCTTTAGCAAAGCCCTCCACATGACTGGCTTCTTTAGAAAAAAAAGATTTTGGTATAAGCAACGGAAAGTAAGCGTTTTGGTGCCCTGTTTCTTTAAACATTTTATCGAGCACCGCCTGTATTTTTTCCCAGATAGAGTACCCATACGGTTTAATGATCATACACCCCCTGACAGGCGAATATTCGGCCATGTCAGATTTAATTATTAAGTCGTTAAACCATTGCGAATAATCTTCGTCTTTACTAATAACACCTTTGCTCATATATTGATCTTTGGAATAGAAATTGACTTTGTTATTAAATTAAATAGCGCCCAAATTTATAAATTTATACGTTTATTTGACCTTGAACTTTACATCCTTACAAAACAAAATGAAAAGGAACCTTATTAAAGGAATTATTTTGATTGGCGCGGTAGCGCTGAGTTCCTGCTCCGTTAACAAAACCGCATTCACCTCTAAGAACGACGACGATGTGTATTTTTCGCATGCTTCGGCTGCCGAAGAACCTGTTTATATCACCAGAAATGAAGAGTACAACCAGGACACCGACGACCAGTACAGCGATGAGGATGATTATTTTTATTATGATGATTATGCTTCGCGTATAAACCGTTTCAGCTATTACTCTCCTTTCGGATATTATGATAATTTATATTACGGCTATTCTCCTTATGGCTACGGCTATGGCGGGTTTGGTATAGGCCTTGGCTTCGGTTATGGTTACTCGCCGTATTCATACTGGGGTTTAGGCGGCGGTTTTGGCTATCCTTGGGGATATGGCTACGGCAATTTTGGTTACGGCGCCCCATGGGGTGGTTACGGCTATGGTTATCCATGGGGTGGTTACGGCTACTCGCCTTACTCATACTGGGGGACCGGTTATGGCGGCTCAGGGTATTGGGGCGTATATTCGGCATACAACCGCGGTAATGCGCGCCCTTATAGGGGCAACGGCAGCCCGGGCAGTTCATTCGGCAATACACACCGTACCGCTTATGGCGATAGAAACACTGGTATTGGTTATATTCCAAACAGGGGCTCGCGCGGGGGCAACAGTGGCCAAACAAGCGGCAGGCCTGTATATGGCGATACACGTGCTACCCGCGGCGTACGTAATGATGTGCCAACTTATCAGCCAAGCGTAGATCGTTCTTCACCTTCAAGCAATAGTAGTGGTGGCGGCCGAAGCAGTGGTGGCGGTTCCAGCTCGGGCAGCAGCGGCGGTGGCGGTGGCGGCGGCAGGCCGGTAAGGAACTAATTATAAAATACCTAAAGTTTATGAAAATAAAATATATACTAAGTGTAATTGCTATAGTAGCACTTACCCAAAATAGCTTTGCCCAGTACTCGCAGGATGCCATCCGGTTCTCGCAAACTACAACGGGATCTACCTCGCGCATAAAAGCAGTAGGTAATGCCGGTACCGCAGTTGGCGGCGACCTGAGCAACATAACCGGTAACCCGGCCGGCTTAGGCTTTTTTACCAGATCGGAGTTTAGCATTACGCCCGAGTATGATGGAGCCAAATCAAACTCCACCTACCTGGGGCAAACGGGTACCGCTTCGCGTAACACCGGTAATTTAAACCATGCCGGGTTGGTTATTTATAACCAGTTAACCAAACCTGCCGGCGCCGATAAAAATAAAGGTTGGTTAAGCGTAAATTATGGCGTGGCCTTTAATCGCACCAACGATTTTAACCAAAATATCCACTACAGCGGCGCAAACGGATCAAACTCCATTAACACTTATTTTGCATCGCAGGCAAACGAGTTTGGCATCGGTGAGGGTACATTGGCCGGCTGGGCGTATGATCATCAGTTAATAGACCAGTACGCTTTAACCCCAACCACCGCCGAGTACAGGGCTAACAATGTGGGCTCAACCGCGCAGGAAGCCGTCATTAATCGCAGCGGCGGTCAATCGGGCGTCGACCTTTCCTTCGGCGCCAATTACAGCAATAAATTTTACTTGGGTTTGGGCCTTAGTTTTACAGATGTCAACTACAAATCGTTCGGTACTTTTTATGAAGACGGTACCGTGTCGGTACTTGAAAGCGGCGCGCCCGTTAACCGCGATTTTTCTTCGGCTTACTCGCAAAACCAAATTACAAAAGGAACCGGATTTAGCGCCAGGCTGGGTGTTATTTACAAACCTACCGAAGCGGTACGTTTAGGCGCGGTGTTCACCTCTCCTACTTTTTACAATATTGACGATGTTTATTACGAAGGGCTCAGTTCCAAGATCGGCAACAACGCGCAAAACAATAATCAATCCGGCGATTACACGCTAAACTATAACATGCGCACCCCGCTAAGATTGGCAGGCGGCGCAGCAGTATTTATAAAACATTTTGGCTTTATTACCGGCGATGTGGAATACGTTGATTACAGCGCCGCCCACCTGAGCAGCAGTTCTGACTATAATGCAGATTTTATTGATAACGGCGATATAAAAAGCCTGTACAAATCTGCCATTAACGCGCATGTTGGCGCCGAAGCGCGCCTTACAAACTTCTTTATGCTGCGCGGCGGTTATGGCATTCAGGGCGATGCCCGTAAAGACAACGGCAGCGACATAAAAACAGTAAGCGGCGGTGTTGGCCTGCGTTTTGGCAGCTATTATGTAGATGCTACCTATGCTCACTCAAGCGGCAGTCAAAATATATTCCCTTATGATATTGGCAGCGCAAGCCCGGCGGCCATGTTGAAGAACAGCAATGATAATGCATATTTAACACTTGGTTACCGGTTCTAAGTTTGCAGTAAAAAGTTTGCAGTTTGCAATCATAAAAAAAGCGATGAGGCTACTCATCGCTTTTTTGTTTTTAGATTTAACTAAGGCCTAACCTCTAATCGCAAATCTCTGTTCAATCCCCTCAATCTTCATTCACAAAAGACCGCAGCATCCAGGTATTCTTTTCTTTAAACTGCATAAAACGATTGATCATGTCGTTGGTGCCGTCATCACCGGCATCGGCGGTTATATCCAGTATCTGGCGCTCCATTTCTATCAGGGTGGCCATATCTTCTATTAAAGCCTTAACCATATCGGTATCTTTCATACCGATTGTGTTAACTTCTTTTAAGGTTGATGTACCAATATAGTCCTTAAACGTACTGTATGGTGGTTTACCCAGGGTAAGTATGCGTTCGGCCAGCTCGTCAATAGTAGTAAGGGCTTCGGTATACAGCTCCTCAAACTTTACGTGTAGCGTAAAAAAGCTTTTGCCCTTAACATTCCAGTGGCAGCCGCGCAATTTTTGATAATGAATATGATAATTTGCCAGCAGATCGTTCAGGTGATCAACAACCGGTTTTACTTTCTTTTCTTCGAGGCTAATTTTTTCAGCGTCCATGATATATGATTTTTTTGGTGATAACAGCCGCTCTCGGGCTTTGTTTATCAAATTTAAGCACTTTTAATATTAATACCCATATTTGCACACTCAAATGACAATGCTACAACCCTTCATATCCCATACCGTTGACGGCAACGTGTGGCGCCTGCAAATTGACGGCGAAACGGATATAATCGGCATTGAAGTACGTAATAGCAACAATAAGCAAACCAGCTTTACATCTATAAGTCTTTTAACAGGCGCGGTATATTTTGATTCGTTTACGCTCCCCGAGCGGTGGTTAACGGGCATCGAGGCCCTTTATAAGGGAGTGATGTTACTGCACTACTATAAACATGAAACAAGCCCCGAGCATAGCGCCATTATTGCTGTTGATGCAACTGACCCGAAAGAAGTGTGGAGTAATTACAGCCTCGCGTTTGACCATTTAACGGTAAATGGCCCGGGGGTATACAATACCGCTCTTCAGCCAAAAAAATTATTTGTGGTTGATGTGGCCACGGGTAAAACCGTTAGGACTTATGATGCAAACCTGGATAAACCTTTTGAGAATTTTATCGTCATACCCGATATGGTGCCCGCCGACCAGGTACTTATAGATGTTTTACCCGAAGAACCTTACAGAAACATGGTGCATTTCCTAAACCATAATAGTTACAGAATTGTATCTTTGCACACTTTAAAAAACGGCGCTCTGCAACAGCATCTGTATATCATGAACGGCGGTAACATAGTTTACCACGATTTATTGAACCAGGGTATACAAAAATTACAACCAGAGGCGTTTGTATTACATAAAAGCGCTTTAATTTATATTAAAAACCGTACCGAAATAAAGGTTTTAAAACTATAAATTATTGAATAAGAATTTATTATGAAATTTAAAATACTACTGTTATCTACTATTTTGCTCGGCTTAACTTCTGCTTTATATGCAACTGCCCTTCCTGATTCTATTGGGGTAGAAAACCTTAACGGCAAAAAAGTGATACTGCATAAACTGGACCCGAAAGACAATTATTATTCTATAGGTCGCCGTTATGGTGTTAGTCCAAAAATCATTCAAAAATTTAATAACAACGCCCCTTTACAAATTGGCCATGTTATAAAGGTACCTACTGATAGATCGATTGTAGAGCCTACGCCCGTGGTTCAACCGCCCGTAACGCCAGCTAAACCCGATAACCAGGCATCTGTAAAAACTCAACCAAACAAACAGCAGCAGCCTCAAAGCGCAGATCAGAAAGCTGCGCCTGATACCGAAAAAAATAATACTGCCGGCGCAACGTCCCAGCAATATAAGGTTTCGGCACACGAAACGCTGTACGCTATTGCCAAACGGTTTAACACAACGGTTGAGGCCTTAACCGCTTTAAACAAGCTTAAATCAAACAGCTTAGCTACAGGCCAGGTTTTATTGGTACCTAACGGGGTTGCCGCTACCCCGCCGCCCCCGGCTGCAGACGCAAATGCCGATACGGCTAATCGCGATTCGACCTATGTTGCCCCCGACAGCCTGGACCGGCATATTCCTACAAACCGTTATGGCCTGTTCGAAAAAAATGAAAAAGGCGTAGCTACCTGGATAGATGACACCAGCCTTGATCCTAATAAGAAACTGATACTGCACCGTACTGCCCCTATTGGCACAGTTATGCGCATTACCAACCCTATGAATAACCGAACTACTTTTGCTAAGGTTGTTGGCCGGTTTACCGACAGCCAGTCGACCCGCGACGCTATCATTGTAATGACCAAAAACGTGGCCGAAGCATTGGGCGCACTGGATAAACGTTTTCAAGTAAACATCAGCTACGGTACACCTAATGAATAAACCTTATGTTATTGGTGTTGCCGGAGGGAGTGGCTCGGGCAAAACTTTCTTTTTAAAATGCTTTTTGGAACACTTTAGAGATGACGAAGTGTGTTTGGTATCGCAGGATGATTATTACTTTCCGGTGGGGCATACCATGACCAAGGAGGAGAACAAAGAGTATAACTTTGACCTCCCTTCTACCATAGACTACGACCATTTTGAGAGCGACATTTTTAAGTTGTTGAACAACGAGTCGTTCATTAAACAGGAATATACCTTTAATAACCCGGATGTTATTCCTAAAATGCTTGAAATAAAGCCGGCACCTATTATTATTGTGGAGGGCCTTTTTATTATGCACTTCGGCAGAATTAAGGACATACTTGACATGACCATATTTATTGAGGCCGACGAAGAAGTAGCCCTGCAGCGCCGCTTAAAGCGCGATCTGCACGAACGCGGCTACTCTAACGAAGACGCCTACTATAAATGGATAAACCACGTGGTACCGGCTTATAAAGAGTATTTGCTGCCCTACCGGGATGTGTGCGACAAGATCGTTATCAATAACACACAGGAAGCAGCTGATATTATCAAAGTAACGGAAGCAATTTCGCAGGAGCTGCGCGAGAAAGTTTTAGTGTAAATATCACCCCACAGACCTATTTTGCATTGGGAATAAGGTATTGTATTATGCGATTTCACTACTGAAAATTCAGGTATCAATCACAGTTAAGCAGCAGATCGTAGTATTTTTTCATTAAAATGGTATCGTAGTTAACCAAAGAGTTATAAGCTTCGGTAACAAGCTCTGTTAAAATAGACGAGCCGAGCTGCCCTGCACCATTAGGGATGGAATCGTAATAAGTAATTAACTCTTTTACCCTTATAATTTCGTACAATAATTTCTGGATCAGATCGGTTTGCGCACCGCTTTGCACCCCGGGTGAATTATTGAGAAAGTCTAAAGGATCGTTAGTAGTAGATGTCATTTGCAATAAAGGGATCGGCTTTAATGTCCGCTGATATAACTATACTTAACTAAAATTAACAACTAAGACTTACGTTTGGTTTTAATTAAAAAAACTTTTTTTGTTAAAAAGTAAAACCCTCTAACTTAGAGGGTTTTACTTTGATAGGCCGGTTATTTATTTTCGGCCGGCTTGTTATTTTCGGGGCGGGGCAGTAAAGCTTTACGCGACAGCTTCAATTTGCCTTGTTTGTCAACATCAAGCAGTTTAACACGCACTTCGTCGCCTACATTAAAGATACCGTCCATGGTCTCAATTCTGCGGTGGTCAATTTCAGATATGTGTAATAGACCGTCTTTACCGGGCATAATTTCAACAAATGCACCAAACGGCATAATTGATTTTACTTTGCCTTCGTATATCTCGCCAACTTCAGGTTTAGAAGCAATAGCGCGAATGCGGCTTAAGGCTGCATCAATAGCCGCTTTGTTATCGGCAAATACCTGTACAAAGCCTTGGTTGTCTTTTTCCTCGATAGAAATGGTAGCACCGGTTTCGCGCTGCATTTCCTGGATGATTTTACCGCCGGGCCCAATAACGGCGCCAATAAATTCTTTATCAATTTTTATCATTACGATACGCGGTGCATGTGGTTTGTAATCCTCACGCGGCGCGCTGATGGTTTTAGCCATTTCGCCTAAGATGTGTAACCTGCCTTCTTTAGCCTGGTTTAACGCGTTGGTTAACACCTCGTATGAAAGACCATTTATTTTCAGGTCCATTTGTACCGCAACAATACCCTTTGAGGTACCGGTTACCTTAAAGTCCATATCGCCCAAGTGGTCTTCATCACCAAGAATATCAGAAAGGATAGCATATTTTGTACCCATTTCATTAGTGATCAGTCCCATCGCGATACCAGATACCGGCGCTGTAATTTTAACACCGGCATCCATCAAAGCCAGTGTGCCCGCACAAACGGTAGCCATTGATGATGAACCGTTTGACTCTAAAATATCAGATACGACACGGATAGTGTAAGGATTCTGATCTTCGGCTGGTAAAACACGTTTTAAAGAACGCATTGCCAGGTTACCGTGACCGATCTCGCGACGGCCTGCACCCCTGTTAGGACGGACTTCGCCGGTTGAAAAACCGGGGAAATTGTAGTGTAATAAGAATTTTTGATAACCATTGATGAACGCGCCGTCTATCATTTGCTCATCGTCTTTAGCACCTAGTGTTACGGTGGTTAACGATTGCGTTTCGCCGCGTGTAAATACAGCCGAACCGTGGGCAGATGGCAGGTAGCCAATTTCGCTCCATATCGGGCGTATCTGGGTAGTGGTGCGGCCATCTAAACGTTTGCCTTCGTCTAATACCAGGTTACGTATAGCGTCGTACTCAACATCGTGGTAGTATTTTTTAGCAAGAGATTTGGTGATGTCGTCAATCTCGCCTAAAGTTTCGATATACTCATCGCGGATGGCTTTGAATTTAGCAGCACGCTCATCTTTTGCAGATGCTTCGGCCGCGGTAGCGTAAACTTTATCGTAAGTAGCAGCGTAGATGGCTTTTTTCAACTCCTCGTTGCTGTGCTCGTGGTTGTAAACGCGTTTTTGGGTTTTGCCAACTTCAACCGTTAATTCCTTCTGAATTAAACATTGCACTTTAATAGCAGTGTGGGCAAATTTTATAGCCTCAACCAATTCTTCTTCCTGTATCTCGGCGCTTTCGCCTTCAACCATATTTATATCGTGCTCGCTGCCGGCAACAATAAATTCTAAGGTTGCATTTTGCAATTGGCTTAAAGTTGGGTTGATAACCAACTGTCCATCAATTTTAGCGACTCGTACTTCAGATATCGGCCCGTTAAAAGGGATATCAGAAACCGATAAAGCCGCTGATGCAGCTAAACCAGCAAGGCAATCAGGCATGATATCTTTATCAGCAGATATCAATGATATCATCACTTGTGTATCAGCATGATAGTCTTCAGGGAACATCGGGCGCAGTGCACGGTCAACCAAACGCGAGATCAATACCTCGTAGTCTGACAAACGCGCCTCGCGACGTAAAAATCCACCGGGGATACGGCCGGTAGCAGCATATTTTTCCTGATAGTCAACAGAAAGTGGTAAAAAATCAACTCCCTCTTTTGCTTCGGGCGATGACACCACTGTAGCCAATAACATGGTGTCGCCCATTTTAATTACTACCGAGCCATCGGCTTGTTTGGCCAGTTTACCGGTTTCGATCTCAATGGTGCGGCCGTCACCTAAATCAATAACCTTTTTAATTACATTTAAACTCATCTTTTTTGTGTTGTAGTGCGCTTTTCATCTTTTGGGAGCGCACCGGTTTTTTATGTGTGTGTATATTGTTTCAAAAGTAAAAAAGCCACCCTGCATATGCGGACGGCTTTTTTTAAAAAAATAAGAAAAGTTATTTGATAATATCCCTAAGCTGTAAAGCTTTGATAATAGCACGATATCTTTCAATGTCTTTTTTGTATAGGTATGCCAGCAATCCGCGGCGTTTACCTACTAATTTTTGCAGTGATAACTGGGTCGAAAAATCGTGTTTGTTCTTTTTCAGGTGCCCGGTTAAGTGTGCGATACGTGTGGTAAATAATGCTACCTGTGCTTCGGTCGAACCTGTGTCGGTTGCGCTTTTACCGTGTTTTGCAAAGATCTCTGCCTTTGCTTCTTTACTTAAATACATTACGTGAATAATACTAAAGCGTGAATACTTAATTAATTGTGTGCAAAGGTAAGTATTAAAGTCGGTAGTTTAAAGTCTTTGGTCAAAGATTTCAAACGCTTTCTACTTCCGATTTTTAACTTTAACTATTATTTGTCGCAATATACCCCTCATTATGTCATTTATGCACAGCACAGGCAAATATATTTCAGTATAGATTTGTAAAGTTACATTTTATCATATAAAACCGTAAAGAGTGTATATTTAGCAAAGCACCAGTTAATTTAACCTATAGTATGTCGCAAACCGTAAAGCCCCGGGGCAAAGTAATATCATTTTTAAGCGTTTTAAAACAATCATTAAAAGGCGAGCAGGTTGACCTTACCGCCATCAGCATAAAAAGGGCCATAGTGCTGTTAGCCATACCCATGATGCTTGAAATGGCTATGGAGTCGGTATTTGCTTTGGTCGATCTATATTTTGTGGGGCATCTTAAAAACAGTAGCCACGCCATTCAAACCGTTGGGTTAACCGAATCTGTGCTGACCGTGATATACTCGTTAGCCATAGGTTTAAGCATGGCTGCCACAGCTGTTGTAGCCCGCCGCATTGGCGAAAAAAACCCTGAGGCGGCGTCAAAAGCGGGGATGCAAACCGTTGTTATAGCGGTAGCTGTAAATTTATTGATCAGCATTTTTGGATGGTTACACGCCCGCGATCTGCTGCTTTTGATGGGCGCGTCGGCCGAAACAGCCGATCATGGCACGCCGTTCGTGCGTATCATGATGGCCGGCAGTATCATTATCGTATTATTATTTTTAATAAACGGCATTTTCAGGGGCGCCGGTAATGCGGCTATTGCCATGCGCAGCCTGTGGATAGCCAATATAGCCAACATCATATTGTGCCCTGTGTTTATCAGGGGCCTTGGTCCTATTCCCGCATTTGGCTTAACCGGCGCGGCTATTGCAACCACTATTGGCCGCAGCCTGGGCGTATTGTACCAGGTTTATAACTTGTTCAATAATAAAAACGCTTTAAGGGTACGCCTGAATTATTTTATCCCCGACTGGCACCAAATTAAAGCTATTGTAAAAGTGGCCGCCCCGGGTATTTTGCAATTTGTGATCGCGAGCTGCAGCTGGATATTTTTGGCGCAGCTGGTTGCCACCACCGGCGGCGACCAAGGCTCGGCGGGCTATCAAACGTCGTTACGGTTAATGATGTTCTTTTTGCTGCCAGCATGGGGCCTTAGCAACGCGGCCGCCACGCTGGTTGGCCAAAACCTTGGCGCAGGCCGGGTAGACAGGGCCGAACAATCGGTGTTCCAAACTATAAAATACACGGTGGTTTTTCTGGGAATAGTTAGTGTGTTGTTTTTAACATGCGGGCAATTCTTTTCTTCGTTCTTCACCAATGACGATGTGGTAAAAAAAGTAGCCACCCGGTCGCTGCAAATTTTAAGCGGCGGCTTCATCATTTTTGGTATGGGCATGGTATTAACAAGTGCTTTTAACGGCGCCGGCGATACCTGGACACCCACCAAAATAAATTTCTTCACGTTTTGGCTGTTCCAGATACCTTTTGCTTACTTGCTGGCTAAGTATTTTGATATGGGGCCAACCGGTGTATTTATTGCTATCCCGGTTGCCGAGATCGGGTTAACTATAGCAGCCTATATACTGTTTAAGAAAGGTAAATGGAAGAAAACGATGGTGTAGGAATGTGCAGATGTGCAGATGTGCAGATGTGCAGATGTGCAGATGTGCAGATAAAATGAACTCATGTCATGCCGAACTTGTTTCGGCATCTCATTACAACTGTAAAAAGAGTATTAAAATAACAATTCCCATTTTAACTTTTTACTTTTGACTTCTAACTTCGAACCATGCCCTACTCCACCTTTGAGACCGAACTGCGTGTACGCCCCGATGATATAGATATGTTTCAGCATGTGCATAACAGCAAGTATTTTGATTATGTACTTGCCGCCCGTTACGACCAGATGGAACGTTGCTACGGCATGGCTATGGAGAAATTTATGGAGCGCGGCTTTGGCTGGGTGGTGCGCACCGCACACGTCGACTATAAACGCGCACTTACCATGGGCGATCACTTCATCGTTAAAACCGGCATCGAAACGATAAACGACAAAGGCTGCCGGGTTGCCTTCACCCTAACCAACAAAGCCACCAATAAGGTTTGCTGCGATGGTTATTTTGATTATGTGATGATAGATATGGCCACCGGCCGTGGCGTTAAAGTGCCCGAGGATGTTATTGAACATTACACGATATAACGCGCCGCCTCGCGCTATATGGCTTAATGACTATTCTTCTCTATCCTTTTATGAGTTTCCAGGTAAACCGGTAACGCTGCCGATCCATACCAGGGATAAAATTCGGCATCAAGTAGCTTGCTGTTAACGGCAGGATCTGTCGCTACCAGGTGTTTGGCTTCTTCAACGGTTTTGGCGTTAAAAATAAATATGCCCCGGTAGTTCTTATCGTTTTTGCCCATTGGCCCGGCAACCACCAATTTGCCATTTGCAGCCAGGCGGCCAATATTGGCCATATGCCCCTTAAATAAACTATCAATAGTGGTTTTATCGGGGGTTTTATTTTCGCCCGTTTTCAATATCACCAGTACATACATTTTCATGCCGTACTCATCGGCGCCAAGCGAGTCGGCCAGGGCTTTGTTATATTGGGTGTTTTGGGCTTTTGTGCCAAAGGCAAAAATGCATAGCAGGGTAAGCAGGAGTAGCTTTTTCATTGCGGGGTTGGTTAGTACAACTAAAATAGTTAAACATCCTCGTTTTGCAGTATATTTCGATATGTTAAAAATCTACACTGTACCGGGTAGATACCCGCACATAAGGGTATCGTTTATTAACATCAGGATGTTCATCATATTTCCCCCGCAAGAAGAAATACCCCGACTCGGCCGCCAGTGATAGTTTTTTTGACCAGGCATAGCGCAGCTCAGTGGTAGCGGTATGCAGAAAATAGTGCGATTTATTACCATTAACGGTAAAAAGCCACCCCCCGCGGTAATCAAAACCCGCAAAAAACTTTTCATTTACATTTATTCCCGCGCCGCCGTTTACGCTAAAGCCCGATGTATAGTCGTAATTACGGCCATTAGAGTTGTAGGTGTTAGGCACAGCAGCCAATAACACCGGGCCTGTGCCCACATTGGTGTTAAACTTTATTTTTTTTGCTGCGTCGTAGCGCGAAAACAGGTTTAGCTTTACGCTCTGCGCGCCGTAAAAAAAAGCTTCGTTACTGATGTAATCATAGTTGGCACTTAGTATCGCTAAATGTTTAAGATCGCGGTTAGATCGTATTTCCCAACCCGCCAAAGATCCGTACACACTAACCAGGTTCACCACCGAACTATCATCTTTACCCGCTTCAATATTGATATAGATATTACTGAACGGGGTGCTGTAATCTTTATAACGGTTACCATATATCAATTTAGCCCGGCCGAATATACCGATCTTAGCATGGCCGCCAACGGTACCGGTAATGCTGTTAAACGTACGTGCGCCCAGATCAAACTCCCCTGACACCTGCGTCGAATCCCTATCGCGCGGGTTACCGTAAACCTTGCCCCATTTACCGTCAAGCAAGCGGTTAAGGCCGTTCATAGGGTTGGTTAAAAACGCTGCTATCTCTTCCATTTGGCGTCCAAAACCGCGGTGGCGGTTGTTCACTATTTTATTAGAGAGGCGGTAACTCATCTCGCCCAGCACAATTCCGCCAAAGCTGGTATTTACAAAATCGTTAGGCGACGGGTGTTCATTCTCGCCAAAGGTTTCCCAAAAGTAACTGCCCGCGACAGCAGCCGGGGCCGATTGCCAGAAGCTATACCCGTTACTGCGAAACGCGCTGAAATATAAACTGCCCTGGTACGGATGCCCAAACTGGTTAGTACGAAATATATCCTTATCCCATTGCCAGCTGCCGGGGTTTAAGTTGCGCCAAATAGTTGCGCCGGTAACATTTGAGTATGGGGCGTGGGCTATAAACTTACCATAACTAAAAGGGATTGCCTGTGCCAGGCCCCACTCGGCCGCTGCGCGCCCAAAGCGTTTGGTCTCTGGTGGCACAGTACCAAAAAAAGGCACTTTTGACCGCCTGGGCTTAGGCTTGGGCACGGTATCCACAATTAGCCTCTCGGCATCCTGGGCGGTTTGGGCAAACAGGCTGGCAGGAGCCGCAAACCAAAACATTAAAAATACTACTATAAAAAGGCGCGGCAAAAATTTCAATGTATTATGCTTTGATAAAGGTTTTAGTTATCGTCAGCAAGTGCTGTAAAATAACATTTAACTATAAAGCGTTTCGCTGAAAAATGTTTTAAAAAATAATATTATTTATGTTTCTGCGCTGCCTTAAACAATAAATCTAATATCTAATAAATAGAAGAATTTTAACGCACCTGTTATAGTTTACCTGTGGTAAAGTTTTTTATTTTTGACGAAGGTAAATTATTTAATTAGTACAACACTTTAATCACTTGGAGCCAACAGAAAGCCTATTTAGAGACATTGTTGAAATATCACCCTTTCCGGTATATGTGTGCACGGGTAACAACATGATCATCTCGGTAGCTAACAATGCAACTTTAAAGGCGTGGGACAGGGATGCCTCGGTAATTGGGAAACCTTTTTTTGAAGCGTTGCCCGAACTGGAAGACCAACCATTTTTGGGTTACCTGCAAGGTGTGTACCGTGCCGGTAAACCGTTTCATAGCGATGCTGAACGGGCAGATCTTTTAGTAGGCGGCAAGATGCAAACCTTTTACTATAAGTTTACCTACCAGCCCATGTTTGATGCCGAGGGCAAGGTTTATGGTGTTGCAGCCTTTAACACAGATGTTACGGAATTAGAGCGGGCCAGGCAAGCTGTGGAAGAAAGCGAAATGACCCTTTATAACCTGGTAAGGCAGGCACCCGTTGGGATATGCATTATCCGGGCTGAAGATTTAATGATAGAGGTGGTGAACGATTCGTACCTGAAACTGGTGGGTAAACGCCGGAAAGACATGGAGAACCACTCTATTTGGGAAGCCATACCCGAAGCCGCCCAGTTGTATGCCCCTATCATGAACAATGTTATTAGTTCGGGCGTGGCGTTTTCGGCACGGGAGCATGAGGTGTTCCTGATACGCAACGGTGAGCCGGAAATAGTATTTATCGATTTTGTTTACGAGCCCGTACTGCACTTCGACGGCACTATAAATACCATTATGATTATTGCTATTGAGGTTACCGATAAGGTAGTGGCACGCCGAAACATTGAAGATGTTGAAGAACGTGGCAGGCTGGCTATTGAGGCTGCCGAAATTGGCACCTTTGACCTGGATATGAATACCGATACACTGGTAACGTCAGACAGGTTTAACAGCATATTTGGATTTACCACCGCTGTATCAAGAAAAAAGCTGGCCGCCACTTTTCATGTTGACGACCAGGACCTGCGTATACGGGCCCATGAGGCAGCGCTGAAAAGCGGCTACCTGTTTTATGAAGCAAGAGTTATACATCCTGACGACTCGGTGCACTGGATACGATCGCAAGCCAAGGTTTATTACGATAACGAAGATAAACCCAAACGCATGCTGGGCACGGTACTGGATATTACTGAATTTAAACGCCTGCAGCAACAAAAAGACGATTTTATAAGTGTGGCGAGCCACGAACTTAAAACCCCCATGACATCGTTAAAGGCATCTATACAGATACTGGATAAGCTTATAAAAAACAACAGCAACCCCGAAAAAGTGTCGGTGTTTATCGAAAAGGCCAACACCAGTTTAACAAAGATGCACCATCTTATAGAAAGCCTGCTGAATGTATCAAAAATAACAGCGGGCCAGCTGGCGCTTAACAAAACACACTTTAAAGCAGATGAAATGATCAGCGAAAGCTGCGACCACATACTCTTAAACGGCGACCATTCGCTTGAGCTGACGGGCGATACTAACGTTGAGCTTTTTGCCGACAGGAGCAAAATAGAGCAGGTTGTTATTAACCTGGTGAACAACGCCATTAAGTATGCACCCCTTTCCTACAAAATAATTATCGATGTAAGAAGGCAACGCCGGTCGGTCAAGATATCCGTGCAGGATTTTGGTGAAGGTATCGCCTATGATAAAATCCCGCACCTGTTTGAGCGCTATTACCGGGTAGACTCTACCGGGCTGCAATACTCCGGGCTGGGCCTGGGGCTGTACATATCTGCCGAAATAATAGAACGTCACAATGGTAAAATTGGCGTTAACAGCGAATCAGGCAAGGGTAGTACTTTTTGGTTTACGCTCCCTGTTGGCTGATAACTAAGCATTCATGCACAGGATTTTAAAGCACACGATGTTAACCGGATCGATAGCTAACCGGCTATATATAATCCACATTTGCCCGGTTAACCGCCGTGTTTGACGGTGGATAACTGCAGCTTTACAGCGGCCAATGTCGCCGATATAGCGTTTTATTTATCATAATGGGTACACACGTTGGTAATTAAACTTACCTTTGCAAAATTATTTTCTTTGAACAGGTTTTCTGAGACAATAACAACAGGATAAACAGAATGAAAAAAATTGTCGATTACCGAAAACTTTTAGGTGTTACCGAAGCTGCCGAGTTGCAGGAATTAAAAAGTACTTACCGAAGCCTGATGAAATCATGGCACCCTGATAAATTTCAGGATAGCGAAGAAAGCAAACTTAACGCCGAAGAAAAAAGCAAGACCATTATTGAAGCTTATCATTTTTTGGTAAGCATAGCCCCCGAAACCCGCAACCAATCGTTCGCCGAATATACGCTTACTACCACTACATCGGCCATTACCGATTTTGAGTACAAAGCGCAGGTGTTACGGGTAGAGTTTGCAGACGGCAACGCTTATGAATATTTTGACGTGCCGCGCGCCGTTTATATTAAACTTGTAAATGCCGACTCGCCGGGGAGGTTTGCACGCCGGCATATTTATAATGAATATGTTTACCGTAGCCTTAGCAAACTGGTAGCCAGCGCATAATTTAGTTTTGTGTTGAATGTATGACACATAATATTTATCTGCTTATTATTTTTGGCGGGTAAATTCCCCGATTTTTATGCTGAAACGGTTATTGTTTATTGTACTGCTGCTGTGCTTCGCGTTCGCCGGATCTTTTGCCCAATCCAACTGGACGCTTAAAAGCGAAAATGATGGCATCAAGATATATACAAGCCCGGTTCCAAACTCTAAGATAAAGGCATTGCGGATAGAATGTAACTTTCAATCTACCTTGATGCAAATGGTGGCTGCCTTGCTGGACTTGAAGACGCGCACAGAATGGGTGTATCATACTAAATCAATCCACCTGGTTAAACAGGTATCGCCTGCCGATCTGTATTATTACTCGGAAATAAGCTTGCCGTGGCCTGCTCAAAACCGCGATTTTATTGCGCACCTCATCACCACCCAAAACCCCGACACAAAAGTAGTAACCATGGATGGCCCTGTTGAACCGGCCATGTTGCCCGTAAAAGATGGCATAGTACGGGTAAAAAGCTCGATAAGTAAATGGCTGATCTTTCCGTTGAATAAGAACGAGGTAAAAGTAGAATACACCATCCAGCTCGATCCAGGCGGAAGCATCCCTGCATGGTTGGTAAATATGTTTGCATCCGAAGGGCCAACGCAAAGCTTTAAAAAATTAAAACTCCAGCTAAATAAACCTGCGTATAAAAACGCGCATGTACCGTTCATTAAAAATTACTAAACAAGATTCAATACAGTAAAAAGTAAAAAGCCCTCTCATTTAATTTGAGAGGGCTTTTTAATTCTATGATGTTATACAATTACATTTTCGGTTTACCGTCGCTGTCCAGTTCAACAATTGGATAGCCTAGTTTTTGTAATCCCGGCAATATTCTCGCTTTATCGCCTACAACCAAAATAACCATGTTATCGGTATTCAGGTATTTAGCCGATAACGCGTTAAGCTCGGCCGGGGTAATGGTTGATAATATTTTATTTTGCTCATCAACATAAGTAGGCTTCAGGTCGTACTCCTGTATGCGCGAAAGGAACGCCGCTTTTTGTCCGTTGGTCTCGTATTTACGTGCGTCACTCTGGCCTATTGATGTTTGCGTAAATTTCAACTCATCAGGTGTGATACCTGTTTTTTGATAGTCGCGTATCTCTTTGATAAATTCATATACCGAACTATCGGTGGCGGTTGCCAATACACCTGCCGAAGCAGTGAAATCGCCGCCGTACCTGCCGGAGCTAAAGCCCGAACGGGCGCCGTAGGTCCAGCCTTTTTTCTCGCGCAGGTTAAGGTTAATGTGGCTGTTGAACGCGCCGCCTAAAATATAGTTAGCTATCCCCAATTTATAATAATCGCCGGTAGCGTCATAGTTCAGCTTGTCAAGGTAACCAATCCGGATCTCTGATTGCGCCGCGCCCGGTATATCAACCAGGTAAAGCGTTGTTTTATCAAACGATTTTCCTTCGGCCGGGGTAGGTATCGTTACTTTCTTATCTGCCCATGCGTTCAGGAAGGCAAGGTTACCCCTTGCGGTGCCCTGGTTAACATCGCCCACAACAACAATTTCTGTTTGCGAGGGCGTGAAATACTTATCGTAATAATCCTGAACATCCTGCAGGGTAATACCCGCCACTGTTTCTTCGTTACCGGTTGTTGAGTAGGTGCGTACATTATCTGTTCCGTAAAGTATTTTACTATAAACAGTTGATGCCACACCAGCAGGTTGTGTTTTGGCTTGTTTAAGCCCTTCAATGGTTTGCTTTTTAATCCGGTCTAAGGCGTCTTGTGTAAATTTAGGGTTAAACAATCTCTCCTGCAGCAGGGTCATTGTTTTAGGCAAATTTTTTGTCAGCGAAGAAACGTTAATATACATGGCTTCGCTGCCTGCAAACACGCTGATGTTGCTGCCCAGCTTATCTAATTCCGAATTGAATTGTTCGGCGGTGTAATTTTTTGTTTCCTCGTTCATCATACGGGCTACAATACCTGCCAAACCTGCCTTTTCGGGATTGTTTATAGCATACAAACCACCACCCTTAATAGACATAGATATGGAAACGGTTGGTATCTCTTTATTTTGAGTGCCGATCATTTTAATACCGTTTGGGGTGGTAGCCATCCAAATAGCCGGAACTTTAATAGCCGGATTTGGCCCAATGCCCGGTTTAGCGGCGCGGTCAAAGTTATCAGCAGGCTTTTTGTAGGTTAGGCCATTATAGCCGTAATCGGGCGCCTTGTAGCCTGCCGTGCTTACGGTATAATTATCGGGTGCTACTGGGGCAACAGTGCCTCCTTTTGGCAATACGCTCAAAATAACCGCAGGTTTACCTTTAATATACTTGTTGTAAACCCGCATTACATCTTCTTTGGTTACGGCCTGTATATCCGCCAGTTCGCGGCCTATCTGGTTAGGGTTGCCTGTTAAATACTGTGCCTGCGCCAGCTCTGATACTTTTCCGGCAACACTTGATAAACCGTTGATGGCGTTTGCTTCGGCGCTTGCCTTAAAGCGCACAAGTGCATCATCGGTTACGCCGGTTTTTTCAAATTCAATTAACGATTCGTCTACCAGTTTCTTAGCATCAGCTAAAGTTTGCCCCGGGAATGGGATAACGCGCATGCTTATTTCGCCGGCCAGTTCGGTGTTCGATGAGTTCATTGATGCCTGCGCCGCCTTGCGGGTTTTTACAAAGTTTTTGTAAAAAATAGAGTTACGACCCTGACCAATGATCTCTGACAAAGCATCTAAAGCCGACATATCCTTGTCGTATATCTTAACACCGGGGTAAGTAATAGATAGTAGCGGAAGCTTTGCGTAGTTATCGGTGTACGATACATACCTGTCGGCAGTTAAAACCGGCGTTGGGAATGATGCATTCTTTACCATTGGGCCCCGGGGGATGCTGCCAAAATATTTGCTTACCCACGCAAGGGTTTGTTTGGGGTTAAGGTCGCCGCCAATGGTAATGGTGGCGTTATTGGGGCCATACCATCTTAAAAAGAAATTCTTCAGATCGTTTACCCCTACTTTGTTTAGTTCTTCGATATAGCCAATGGTTAACCACGAGTACGGATGACCATAAGGATACAAGTTTTTTGATGTATACTCGCCGGCAAGGCCATAAGGGCGGTTATCATAGTTCTGGCCGCGCTCGTTCTTTACCGTAGCGCGCTGCACTTCAAATTTTTGCTGGGTAACGGCATCAAGCAAAAAGCCCATACGGTCGCTTTCCAGCCAAAGCATTTTTTCCAGCTGATTTGCCGGTACAGTTTCGTAGTAGTTGGTACGATCGCGGTTGGTCGACCCGTTAAGCGTACCACCGGATTCGGTGATGATCTTAAAGTGGTCGCCATTTGCAACATGGTCGCTTCCCTGGAACATCATGTGTTCAAAAAAGTGGGCGAAGCCCGATTTACCGATCTCCTCGCGGGCCGACCCCACATGGTAAGTTACATCAACATGTACAAGGGGATCTGAGTGGTCTTCGGCCAAAATTACTGTTAACCCGTTCGGAAGCACATACTTCTCGTAAGGTATAACCAGCTCGGTACCCTTCCTGGTTACCTTCTCAACCAGTTTAGGCTGCGCAGCCGTTTGCGCGTTAGCCGTAAGGGCCATTACCAGCACAGATTGCGCTAATAATGCACATTTAAAAGTCTTGTTCATTTTGTTAATGTTTGTCAATAGTTATTCACGATAGCTGATATTAAATACCCCAGCAAAATATAATATTAAGAAAATAACCTTTGAGTTAAATATCATAAGGCATATTTAGTAACAGTGTAACAGATTTGTGACTATTAATACATATTAAACAATACCTGCCAGATAATGTAACAGGTAGCGGGCAAAATGCGTACTGTTAGCAATACAACATTTAAATGTAATAAATGTGGCTTAACGTTATCCCGGGGCACTATTTACTATAAGGCACCGTTGTATCAGAACTATTGGCGTATAATTTGTATTAGCTAATACACTTGCAACGTAACACTATGAAAAAGAATACATTAATACTCGCGATATTTGCTTTGTTAAGCACACCTTTTACCGGCCTGGCGCAAAAGCGGGCCTGGGCAATGGTTAGTGCCGATAACCAACCTACACTTGAGTTGGCAAAACCGGCAGCTGATGGTAAGTCGCCTTATTGGATCATCGTCTCAAACGATAAGGAGTTTCAGATGGATACCTTAAGTGCCATCAAATACCTCGACCCGCATTGGATGGCGGCGGTAGAGTTTCCGGACCTGGATGTTGCTAAAGCCAAATATGGTAAATATACTATGGATGGCTTAGTGATTGTTACCATCGACGATAAGAAATACCCCAATGCTTTTGAAGTACTAAAAGACCATATGGCTTTTATTGACGATTACGAAGCACTACCCTTTTACGATTTTACGACACTGCCGTAAATGGAGAATTCACTCCCTACGCGTGTAGATTAAAGCGGATAGCCCTGGTGGATATCCGCTGCTTTCATGATAAAAGGCGGCTAACCTGTAGGTTAGCCGCCTTTTATCAATTACAGAAATACCTACAGGGTTGCTATATCTATCACAAACCGGTAACGCACATCGCCTTTAAGCATACGATCGTACGATTTGGTAATATCTTTGATATCGATCATCTCTATCTCTGAAACAATGCCGTGCTCGGCGCAAAAGTCAAGCATTTCCTGAGTTTCCTTTATGCCGCCAATGCCTGACCCGGCAAGGCTTTTACGGCCGCCCAACAAACTAAAAGCGGCAACTTCTGCCGGTTTCGACGGTACGCCCACGCATATCATGGTGCCATCAGTGCGTAGCAGGCTTAGGTACATATTAAAATCGTGTTCGGCGGATACCGTATCCAATATAAAATCGAATGTACCTGTAGCTGCCTTAACCTGTTCAGGATCGGTAGTTACCACAAAGTGGTGCGCGCCTAATTTTTTGGCGTCCGCCTCTTTACCGGGCGAGGTGCTTAATACGGTAACATCGGCACCAAAGGCAACACCAAACTTAACCGCCATGTGGCCCAGGCCGCCAAGGCCCAGTACAGCCAGTTTGTGCCCCTTGCCAACCTTCCAGTGCCTAAGCGGCGAATAAGTGGTAATGCCCGCGCACAACAGCGGTGCGGTGGCGGCAAGGTCCAGCTTATCTGAAATTCGTAATACAAACTCTTCCCTAACCACTATACTGTTACTGTAACCTCCGTAAGTTGGCGTTTTACCGTCGCGCTCGTAGCTGTTATAGGTTTGGGTGCTGCCTTCCAGGCAATATTGCTCCAGGTCCTGTTGGCAGTTTTCGCACACCTGGCATGAGTCTACCATACAGCCGGTTCCGGCAAGGTCGCCTACTTTAAAGTTTTTTACGTGATCGCCCACCTTTACTACGCGGCCGACAATTTCGTGCCCCGGCACCATCGGGAAGATCCCCGGGAACCAGTCGTTTTTGATCTGGTGCAGGTCCGAGTGGCAAACGCCGCAAAATAATATATCAAATTGCACATCGTGCGGGCCCACTTCGCGGCGTTCAAAACTCCAAGGGGCAAGGTCGGTTTGCGGGTGTTGTGCCGCATATCCTTTTACTGGTATCATATTTTTTTTATTTTGTTGTTTAGTTTTCGATTTTCAAATATCAGCAGCTATCTAACTAATCTTGTAGCATCGCTGTAATATCATCAATATTAATGGAAGTTTTTTATTGCAGGCATATTAACCATTTCTTCGCTTAAAAGGTCAACATTCTTTTTAATGCCTGTTACGTGCATTACCGCGCAAAGCACCTCTTCGTTTTTAAACACTTCTATGCGTTTGCTTTTTAGCCGGTGCTTTTTTATCACTTCTTCAAGCACTTGTAAATCAGCAATATCAGCACTGCTAAAGCTGATATTAAACACTTTATTCTTATTCATGTTTCCTATCAGCAACTCCACTTTATCTACCAATACCAATATGATCATGGTGATAATCGTGAAAACAAACGCCAGGGAGTGATAGCCAATTCCGGTGGTCATCCCTATTGCTGCGGCGGTCCATATTACCGCTGCGGTAGTTAACCCCATTACCGACATCCTGTCCTTAAAGATCACCCCAGCCCCGATAAAGCCTATACCGGTAATGATGTTGGCAGCTATCCGGTCGTCGGTACCCGCCCCGTGCCTTGATACGATAGTGAATATGGTTGAGCCAAGGGTGATCAAAACAATTGTTCTAAAGCCCGTCGATTTGTTTTTATACTCCCGCTCGAAACCTATAATCCCCCCGCATATTACCGACATCACCATGCTGATGATATCTTCCAGTTCAATTGTAAAGTCCATATCACAGCAACAGAAAACCTGGCGGGTTGTTCAGCTATTTCTGTTAAACAACATTAAGCGCTGTAAGCCATCGATTTGCTTAACTCTTCGTTAAAGCGAAACTCCTTGTCCAGTTTTTCTAACTGCGCCATAGCACGATCGTAGGCATCTGCACCGAGTAATAAATGTAAGGGCGGGTTGTCCTGGTAAGCAACGTTGATTATGGCTGCTGCAGCTTTTTCCGGATCGCCGGCCTGCTGACCGTGGTAGCCAAGATATCTTTCTAACGAGGCCCCCACCGCTTGATAATCATCAATACGGCTTTTGGCTATCACTATAGACTCGGGCGTTAAAAAGCTTGTCCGGAAAGCCCCAGGCGCAACCACCGTTACTTTAACTCCAAACTCACGAACATCTTCGGCCAGCACTGTTGAAAGGCCCTCAACGGCAAATTTTGTAGCCGCGTAAACCGACCAGCCCACCCCGGGCGCAAAACCCGCTATTGAGGAAATATTGATAATATGGCCAGATTTCTGGTAGCGCATATAAGGCATTACCATGCGTATAACATTTAAGGTGCCGAACACGTTTACGTCAAAACTATCCCGGCTCTCTTTGTCGGTTAATTCCTCAATGCTACCACCAATTCCATAACCGGCATTGTTAATTACAACATCTATGCGGCCAAAGGCTTTTTTTGTTTGATGAAGCGCGCAGCCAACACTATCTTCATTTGCCAGATCAACTTCAATAGGTAAGAAATTGTCTGCGGTTGATCCTACGGCTATCACAAGTTGAGCAAGATTGCGTGATGTTGCCGCTACATTTTGCCCCGATGCAAGTAACTGTTTTACCAGGCTAAGGCCCAAACCTTTAGACGCCCCTGTGATAAACCATGTTTTTGTGTTTTCTGTATTATTGTTTTGCATGATACAAAATTAAGGCGGCAAAACGCCTGACAGTTTACATCTTTCAAACCAATAATTACAAAATTCAAACAGTACGGTAAGAAGAAGGTGTTGCGTTAGTTAATTTTTTGAAGAAATTATTAAAATGAGCCGGCTCTTCAAAACCAAGGCAGTAGCTTATTTCCGATACATTCCAGGTGGTGTGTTTTAGGAGGGCCTTTGCTTCGCTGGCTAAGCGCTGCGAAATATGGTGCGTGGTTGTTTTACCCGTGGTTTGACGGATAGCCCTGTTCAGGTGGTTAACATGCACCGACAGCTTATCGGCAAAATCCTTGGCCGAGCGCAGGTTAAACCGCTGCGACGGCGTTTCAATAGGGAACTGCCTCTCCAGCAGTTCGGTAAATATGGCAGTGATGCGCGAATTAGCGTCGGGGTGCTGATACAGCACTTCCTGCGGCTGGATCTTTAACGCGTAGTGGATAAGCTCGGTAAGGTAGTTGCGCAGCAGGTCGTACTTGAAACGGTACTCCGAATTTATTTCACCAAGCATTTTATCAAAAACCTGGGCTACATCTGCTTCCTGTTGGGCATTTAAGCTGTAGGTGAAGGTGCCGTTGGGCATAAACATAGGCAGATCGTGCATGTTGCGGCGCAGCATTTCAGTAAAGAAAGACTCCCTGAAGATGCAGAACGCACCCGAGCGTATGTTATCGTGGTGCTCAAAGGTATACGGAACCGTTGGGTTAAAAAAAACAAGCGTGCAGCCTTCTATTTCAATGCTTTTATCAGCATAATGGACGATGTTTTTGCCACGTACCATGCTGATCTTGTAAAAGTCGCGGCGCGCGTAAACTATTGGTTTTGCTTCCGGGCGGTAGCAATCCTCTAACCTGAAAACGTTGAAGTGACCAATATCCTGGCTCAGGTTATCGGGTAACCAGTTAAACTTCTGTTTATAAAAATCTTCTATCGTTTCGGTAACTGCCATAAGGCAAAGTTACGTAATTCAAACATACGCCATTAAAATTTTCGAAAAAAACCGAGAAAATTTGGTAAAATTCCAGAAAAATTGCGGTCAGTTACATGGCTCCTTCTATAAGCTGACCGTAAAAATCGGTAACGCTCATACCAGCCGCCCTCACCTGCTGGGGGATCAGGCTATTGGCCGATTGCCCCGGGGTGGTGTTCACTTCTATAAAGTAAAACTCCTGGCTGCCCTCCAATAAAATAAAGTCGATACGCACCATACCCCGGCAATTCAGTCGCAGGTAAATTTGGGTAACAATATCAGCTATTTCGCGATTTTTTGCTTCCGGCAAGTCGGCCGGCGTAATTTCTTTAGAAACGCCGGGAGTGTACTTCGCCTCATAGTCGAAAAAGTCCTTCGAGCTGATGATCTCGGTGGCAGGCAGTACCGTCACCTTACCGTTAAGGCGGGCTATGCCAATACTAAACTCGCGGCCCTCTATAAACTCTTCTATCAGTACCTGGGTATCTTCTTTAAAGGCTTTTTCAATGGCCTCATGCAAGCCGCTAACGTTATAAACCTTGCTCATGCCTACGCTGCTGCCGCCATTGTTTGGTTTGATGAACAGCGGGAACTTTAGCGTTGATGAGATAGTAGCGATGTCATGTTCGTCATGTTGGTGCAACTGAATGGACCGGGCGGTATGCAACCCATGTATGCCCTGTACAATAGCCTTGGTGTAAGCCTTGTTCATGGTAATGGCAGATGTGGTAGAATCGCAGGTGTTATACGGGATGCCTATCATATCCAGGTAACCCTGCAGTTTACCATCTTCGCCGGGGGTGCCGTGTACGGTGATGAACGCAAATTCAAATTTTATCTTTTCGCCGTTCAGGGTTAGGCTGAAGTCGTTTTTATCTATATCGATACTCCCCTGACCGGTTTCGTAAACCCAATTATCGCGGTTTATCAGTATGGTATAAACCGTATATTTTGATGCATCCAAACTGGCTGCAATATTTTTAGCGCTGTTGATAGATACTTCATACTCGCCGGTAAAGCCACCGGCTAAAAGGGCCACGTTTAAGGTTTTCATGATAGCCAAAGATAGTTTTTTTTGGTTTTGTTGAGTGGGATTTGTAAAACAGCAATTTATTTAAAATGGCATTGTGGGCCAGAGCCGGGCGGATGTCTGCGTGGCTAAGCAATCCTGTGATGGTTGTGCTTCAACGAACGTTAGTCCGCTCAATTGCCGCGGAAGGCTGTTACTTTGTCTTGATACAAAGTAACCAAAAATCAAGTCAGCAAAAAGGCTTCTTTGCGCACAAGGCCTTTACCCCGCAAAGCAGGCAGAACCACGGGCTGCAAAATCTTGCCCCAACTTCGTTCGCACCTCGCCCCTGCGCTTCGGGCAAGTATTGCTATGCCCTGCCGCCCGCAGCCCACATCGTTCTGCCCGCTTTCGTCCGAAGCTGCTTTGCTGACGAACGAAAAAATAAACCGTCATTGCGAGCGATAGCGTGGCAATCTTCGATAGAAACGTCAGCCGCCAGGAAAGCACTACCCTAACGTCACCGCAAAATGCGGCATTGGCTGTTCGGGTAGTGCAGGCATTGATAAAGCACTAACTTTCACAGAACAGGACGCAGCCGCGACTTTTCTTTTTGGTACTTTTTCTTTTGAGAGAAAAGAAAAAGTACATCCACTAAGGACCCGTTGTAACACTGCCATTCCTAACGAAGATAGATAAAGTGTCGTGCTTTCATGAACGGTAGTCCGCTCATTGCCGCGGAGGGCTACTTCTTTTGTCTTGATACAAAAGAAGCAAAAGATCAAGTCAGCAAAGAGGCTTCTTTGCGCACACGGCCTTTGCCCCGCAAACCGGACAGAACCACGGGCTGCAAAATCTTGCCCCCACTTCATTCGCTCATCCTCACGCTTCAGGCAAGTATTGCTATGCCCCTGCCGCGCTTAAGGCCATCATCGTTCTGCCCGCTTTCGCCCGAAGCTGTTTTGCTGACGCATCATCACAACTCCTCACCGACACGTCCTTGCGAGCGTAGCGTGGCAATCCTCGAGCGATAGGCCCGAAGCTGTTTTGCTGACGCATAATCACAACTCCCCACCGACACGTCATTGCGAGCGATAGCGTGGCAATCCTCGATAGGTCACCCACTGCCTTAACGCAACCTCACAATGCGGCATTGGCCTGTTCGGATAGCACAGGCATTTCCTTAGCAAACCCTTTGACAGAACAGGACGCAGCCGCGACTTTTCTTTTTGGTACTTTTTCTTTTGAGAGAAAAGAAAAAGTACATCCACTGACGGTCATATTAACACTGCCATTCCTAACGTAGAAGAGATAAGTGCTGTGCCTTCATAATGATAGCCCGCTCATTGCCACGGGTCTACTCACTGGTATTCCAACCGAAAACCAAAGTGACAAGATCGCTTATCCGCACACTTGTTGGTACAACGCTGGCCGGCAATGATATAACAGAACTACCCCAGCCTGCTCAAGCCAAAATCCGAAATTGAAAATCCGAAATCCGAAATCAATTCACTATGTTTGAACTTAATTTCCAACAAAAACGCATGAGTAATTTTTGGGCTTATTTAAAAACCAGGCAATTCCGCAACACTGTTTTATTGGTTATAGCCACGGTTATCAGCATTGTTTTAATAGCGTTTTTTAGCCTTAGCTCGTACACACGCCACGGGCAGGGCATACCCGTGCCGTCGCTTAAGGGCCTTAATGTTGACAGGGCAATGGACCGCCTTAAAGAACAAGGGTTTAACTTCAAGATAGATTCGGTTTATGTACCCGACCAGGCCCCCGGGACCATTGTAGAGCAGGACCCTGACGCCGGTACCAACGTAAAAGAAAACCGCACCATATACCTTACCATGGTTACGCAGCAGGCGCCGCCGGTATCGCTGCCCGACCTGATCACCGAGCAAAGCATTTACCGCGAAGCTGTGGCTACTTTATCAAATTATGGCCTTAAAGTTGGCGACACCACATACCGGTCGGACATTGCGCGCGACCGCGTGCTGGAAGTGCGATTTGGCGGGCTGGTAATAAAGCCCGGCACAAAGATACCGAAAGGCTCAAAGCTTGACCTGGTGCTGGGCAATGGCGCTGGCGCAAGCGAAGTAGATATCCCCGACCTGGTGAACCTTGACCTTGATGCCGCCAGATTTGCTGTTAAGGGGGCCGGATTAACCATGGGCACTATTACTTACCAGGGTACTATCACCGATTCTACAAACGTTGTGGTGGTATCGCAAATACCTGCACGTACCGATTCGTTGAGCAAAACCAGCATAGGTACACGTGTTAATTTAACGGTATCACAAAGCAAGCCGATAAGCGATGCACCAGCAAATTGATGCCGAAGCATTAAGCCGGCGCATACAAAAACGCGAACCGCTAAACCTGCTCGATGTAAGGGAAGTTATTGAATATCATACCTTTAATATTGGCGGGCAAAATATTCCGGCAGGTAAGCTTATACACAACTTTAGCAACATTAAATACAACAAAACCGACGAGATAATCGTTATTTGCAGTGCCGGTATCAGGAGCGCGGCGGCGCAGGCACTACTGGCCGAAAGCGGGTTTACCAATGTGCTAAACCTTACGGGTGGCCTTAAAGCGCTGCAAAAACATAACAGTAAACAATAACAATCTTTCCGTTATATATATATGAAAAAATTTTGGATAGCGCTGGTGGTTGTCATCATCATATCACTGGCCGGTACAGGCATATTTTACTACCTGCGCTTTTTTGGGCCAAACGTTACTGATAAGCAAGAATACCTTTATATTAAAACCGGTTCAAACCTTGACGATGTATATCAATCTATTACACAACAAGGCATAGTAAAAGATACTACTTCGTTTTTACAGGCCGCCCATAGCATGAAATACATGAAAGTTAAGCCGGGCAAATACCGTTTAAAAGCGGGCATGAGCAATCGCAGCCTTATAAATATGCTTAAAGCGGGCAACCAGGAGCCGGTGAACCTTGCCTTCCACAATATACGCCTCAAAGATCAGTTTGCAGGGTTTATATCGAAAAAGATCGAGGCTGATTCGGTTTCGATTCTACGATTGCTCGACTCGGCTAAATTTGCCGAACAATATGGTTTTACTACCGATAATATTTATACGGTTTTTATCCCCAACTCGTACCAGGTGTACTGGAACACATCCGCCGAGAAATTTTTTAAGCGCATGTATGCCAACTACGAAAAATTCTGGACGCCCGAGCGCAGGCAAAAAGCTGCGGCCATTAACTTAACGCCGCAGGAAGTATCTGTATTAGCGTCAATTGTGGATGCCGAAGCCTTGCACGACGATGAGATGCCGGCCATTGCAGGCCTTTACCTGAACCGCCTAAAAAAAGGCATGAAACTGCAGGCCGACCCTACCGTTATTTTCGCGGTGAATGATTTTACCATAAAACGTGTACTTAACCGCTACCTGGTTACCAACTCGCCTTATAACACCTATCTGCATACCGGTTTACCCCCGGGGCCTATCATGATGCCCTCGGTAAATGCTATTAACGCTGTGCTGAATTATAAAAAGAGCGATTACCTGTACATGTGCGCCAAAGAAGATTTTAGCGGTTATCATAATTTTGCGGATAACGAAGCCGAGCACCGTGTAAATGCCCGCAAATTTCAGCAGGCGCTTAACGACAGGAATATAAAACGCTGATGTTTGAGAACGCTACAAAACTGAGGGTTAGGTACGGCGAAACCGACCAGATGGGTTATATGTACTACGGCAACTACGCCGAGTTTTTTGAGGTGGGCCGTGTAGAAATGCTGCGCAGCCTGGGCCTTACTTACAGCGGCATGGAAGCATCGGGTGTTATGATGCCCGTGCTGGAGCTAAAATGCAAATACCTTAAACCCGCGCGCTACGACGAGGAAATTACCATAAACGTAATTATGGATAAGATGCCGGGCGTGAAGATCCATTTCAGGTACGAGTTGTTTAACGAAAAAAACGAACTGATACACATTGGCGAAACGCTGCTGGCTTTTATTAACATGAAAACCAACCGCCCCTGCCTGCCACCTGCCGATTTTATTGAAAAATTAAAGCCGTTTTTTGAGTAATTTTAACTGCGATGAGATGGGTGCACAGATTTTTATTGAACTTTAAGTTTTACCAATACATTACCGATTGGACAAAAACGGTTTACATACCTGGTTTCAGGCCCCTGCCCCTTTATACCGTTGTTGTTTTTTTTATTCAGGAGATCTATAAAACATCGCTGGCTAACCGCGCCGCCGCGCTGGCCTACAACTTTATGCTGGCGCTTTTCCCGGCCATTATATTTTTATTTACGTTAATTGCCTACATACCCGTTAAAGGCTTTCAGTCAGATCTGTTAAGCCTTTTTGCAATGATAATGCCTGCCAACGCTTATACGGCGTTTCACGATACCATATTTGATATTATTGCGCGGCAAAACGGTAAATTACTTTCGGTAGGCTTTATAACCGCTTTATATTTTGCCACAAACGGCGTTAGCAATTTAATGCAGGCCTTTAACAAATCATCCCTGATACTGGAAACCCGTACCTGGCTAAAAAGGCGGCTTATCGCCCTTGTGCTTACTGTAGTGATAAGCATCGCTTTACTTATAGCTATTATTATTATGATAGCCGGACAAGCGGTTATACATTTTATACAACACAAGCTGCATAGCCAGGCCGAGGTTTGGTTCTGGTTAATAGCATTCTCGCGCTGGTTGATCATTTTGGTGATATTCTTCACCAGCATTTGCATATTGTACCGCTACGGCCCGTCAAATAAGCGTAAATGGAAGTTTATTAACCCGGGCTCTATACTGGCAACATCGCTTGCCATTGTAACATCGGTAGGTTTTACTTATTACACCAACAACTTCTCATCGTACAATACGGTGTACGGTGCAATAGGTACGCTGATAGTGGTAATGGTTTACATGTATTTAAACTCCATGATACTGCTTATCGGGTTTGAACTAAACGCGAGTGTAGACCTTTCCAAGCGTACTGTACGCATTGCAAAACCGCGCTATAACACCTTCCGTACCAAAAAACCGAGCGAAGACGGTAAGTAATGCAATGATTGCCAACCTTTTATAAATACTTTAAAAAAAGTATAAATGAGGTTTGGCAATTCGGCCCGGATTTGTACTTTTGTCCCCGGAGAGTTGGCAGAGTGGTCGATTGCGGCAGTCTTGAAAACTGTTGACTGTAACAGGTCCTGGGGTTCGAATCCCTAACTCTCCGCCAAAACATTTAAAAGTGTAAAAGCCCTTTAATCTATCAATTAAAGGGCTTTTTCTTTGTCATTGCTTGCCAAAACTCGCATCTTATCGCAAAACGCTGTTGCGTCTTTCGTCTGCAGGCTATGCTGTACGCGAATATTGCTTAAAAGGAAGGCTACAGACAATTACCCGCATTAAATTGCACTTATAGCGTCGGCCGGTATCAACTCCTTTAACAGCAATTTTTATTTACAGCTTAAATTAAAAAAGAATTGCTCCCTGCTTTTAGTGGATATTGCCTGGCTTTCCAAATTAATACACCTGTAGTTTGCCGAGGAAGATTGATATTTATTTTCCACTTACCCTTATTGAAGGTATAAGCAGCAGTAATTTTCCCGTTTGGATGGGGTATTTCGCCACTAATGGTTGTGAGTTTCCCCAAGTGGGGTTCAATTTCTACCTTGCCGAATCCCGGTGCATTGCTGTTTATTCCTAAAACAGTTCTAAAAAACTCAATGTTAGGACTCGCGCCCCAGGCATGGCAATCAGACCGGGAGGTGTTAACATCCGAATATTCGGCCCATGTAGTAAGGCCCATTGCTATATTTTTACGGTAAATATCTAACCAGTTCATATAATCATTTCCCAAACCCGCTTTTACAAGTGCCTGGTTCAAATAATATTTAAAGTAAATTGAGCATTGGGTTAAGCTTGTATCGCTAAGCATCCTGTTAGCTACAGCCGCCATATCCGCCTTGCTTACCACACCAGACAGTATGGCCAGTGCGTTAGTATGCTGCGAGTAACCGTTCTTTTCTTTAGTATCGGCGTATAATTTTTTAACCCGGTCCCAGTACTTTCGCTTTATGGTAGCCTTTAATTGCGCTGCTTTAGCGGCATAAATCACGGCATAATCGTGCAGGCCAATTTTCCCTTCCATATCAGCCGCCCATTGGTAAGCCATAAGTAACTGCAGGTCGTAAATAGCGGCGCTGCCGTCTTTACCCTTAACCTCACCCCACATATTACCTTCCCAGTCAACAAACGCCCAGTACGGCGTATCTTTTAATGAGCCATCAGCCTGTTGGTATTTACTAAAAAAATCCAGCACGCCCCTTTCCCCCAGTAGCTTGTCTTTAACAAATGCATTATCGCCACGGTACATCCAGTAATCATGCAGCATGCCAATATACCATAACGAGAATGTTGATATAACCTGTGTGCCTTTGGAAGGATAACAGCTGCTGGTTACGCCTTCGGGCAAACGCGAATGGTCGATCTGAGTAAGGGCGTTACGCGCCAGCCGGTCATCATTGGTATTATAGTATGATATCATGGCCTGTATGCGGGTATCGCCAATGTATTGCAACTGCTCGTAATATGGGCAGTCCATATACGTTTCCCAGGCGTTAAGCCTTACGGTACGCCAACCAATGTCAAGCATTTGTTTTATTTCGGCATTATCCGTGTTAAGTACTGCCGTTCGCTTAAATGGGTAACCCGTGAAAGTACCATACAAATCATTAATAGTTAGCGGCTCATCTTTGGTTTGTACTATAAGCCTTAAATAACGGTAGGTACGAAAGTTTAATGTGGTGAACGATTGCCCGTCGCTGCCATCAGCTATCAGGCTGTCTATTCTTCCTACAAACTCCTTTCCTTCTACTTCATCACGGTTACCTTTTATAACGCCCTTACTGCCTTTTTTGTAAAGCGATTCCGCGTACCCAATTGATAGCCCCGCATTTTTACCGCCGCTAAAATTTAGCGTTACATAGGCATTTGTTTCAAAGGTTTGATCGAGCAATATGACAGCGGTTGTATTGGCGGGCACAGTTACAGGCGCCTTACGCTCAGGAAACCCCGCAGGAATGCTTACGCCGGAAGCACGGCGCAATTTAAGCAGGCGCTGATAGGTCATTTCCCTTGCAGGCAATGTAGAAGGTACCAAAGCCCAATTTATACCCCAGGCCATACCTTTTAATTTTCCATCAGCCAGTTTGGCCGCCTCTGGCCAGGGTTTGTCATTATAATCGATAGCTGTCCAGTCGCCTTTAACAGCTTCGTTCATATCAACCATTTCGCCTTTGCTGGCCGCAAAAAAATAAACCGGCACAGGCTGATGGCCTATATCGCGAATGCCCTTCCAGGTGTTATTGGTATTTAATATCTCTTCGGCTGAAGTATTTCCCTGTAAAATAAACCCGGTACGTACGCTTATCTGCGCGGCAGGGCTATATTGGGCTTCGTTCCAAACCAGTGCTGCTACTATATTTTTTCCGGCAGAGAGATAGGGTGCAATATCAACCGTTTCATAGTTCCAGTAATAGGTATCGCCCCGTGCAGGTCCTAACGATACCAACGTACCATTAACATATAATTTATAGCGGTTATCTGCCGATACATGAACAATGAACGACGAAGGCTTAACCCCTACACTAAAACTTTTACGAAAGTAGAAAACGCCATAGCTGCTGCCATTATCTCCCTGTGCACCTATCCATTGGGCATTCCAGCCGCTTTTGGCAATTTTCGTATCGGCAGTTTGGGCATCGGTATAGTCAACCAAACTTAAAAGTAGAAGCAGTACGGTAAAAAAGCATTTCATGGCTGTTCTTTAAAATTAGGCGGCAATATAATAAAATAGTTATTAAATCGATTTAGCAAATTTTTCATAAATTGCGTGCCGATAATAATTAGCTCTATGCGATATATTTTAAAGTTTACTTTAAACACTCTCTTTTTACTGTTGCTGCAGGCCACAACACAGGCCCAATCTGTTAAATTAAACTGGAAACTGTTCCCGCAGGACGACAGGTTGTATACGCTGGAACAAATTTCGGTGCCGGGTTTCTATACAAATAACTGGATAGATGGTGTTGTGCCAGGAACTGTATTTTACGCTTATGTTAAAGCCGGCAAGGAGAAAGATCCGGATTATGCGGATAATATTTACCAGGTTGATAAATCGAAATATAACAGGCCTTTTTGGTATCGTTCTGAGTTTTTGTCGTCAGCCTTTAAACCTGGCAAAACCGTTTGGCTCAATTTTAATGGTATACACAAACGCGGCGAGATCTATGTAAACGGGCAGCACATAGGCAGCATAAAAGGGCTTGTAGAAAGGGGAAGGTATAACATTACCAATATACTTAACACTAAAGCGCCAAACGTTATTTTGGTTTTAACCGTGCCGCCTCGAAATGACCCGGAACACAATCATCCACTTGCCAACTGGGAAAGCCCAACTTACATTAGTAGTGGTAGCTGGGACTGGATGCCCGAAGTGCCGGGCTTAAACAGCGGTATTACCGATACGGTTAGCTTAACAACTACCGGGCCTGTGGCCGTGACCGACCCATGGGTGCATACCCAATTAAAGGATCTAAACGCCGCTGATGTGACGGTGGGGGCAAATCTCCAAAATACATCGTCGCGGGCTGTAAGCGGTACGTTGAAGTTTGTTATCAATCCGGGCAATATTACCGTTAACGGCCCCCAAATAAAATTAAGGCCAAACAGCTTCGAAAATGTGACCTATAACGAAGGGCAGTTTGCGCAGCTGCATATTAAATCGCCAAAATTATGGTGGCCAAATGGCTACGGAGGTAACGCAGATGGGACACAGCATCTTTATACCTGCAGTGTTAGCTTTGAAGTTGATGGCGCAGGGGTATCAGACAGGGTGGTTAAAACCTTCGGGATAAGAAAAATAAGCGCAGACACCACTTCGGTAAACGGCCCGTTACGGGTTTACATCAACAACGTGCCTGTACTTTTAAAAGGTGGTAATTGGGGAATGAGTGATTATATGCTTAAGGCACGTGGCAAGGATTACGAAACACGGATACGGTTTCATCAGGATATGAATTTCAATATCATCCGCAACTGGACGGGTGAAGTTACAGACGAAGCTTTTTATAATTATTGTGATAAATACGGCATAATGGTATGGGATGATTTTTGGCTGAACAACTTTGGCCAGATTGACAGCCTGGGCATTTTTAAAACCAACGCCATCGAAAAAGTTAAAAAGTTAAGGCACCACCCATCAATTGTAATTTGGTGCGGCGCTAACGAGGGCGTACCCGGTGGCGATCCTAACGGCCCGTTAAATAATACCATTAAAGCAGCCATTAAAAACAACGACAGCGACGACAGGATTTACCTTGCCCGTTCAAATGCGGGTGAAACAAACCCTAATTTTTCCATTCATGGTGGCAGCCGCATACTGTCAGGCAGCGGGCTTTGGAGCAATACCGACCCCAAAACTTACTTTACCGACCCTCATAACGGCTACCTTTTTTCAAAGGACTCTTATGGTATGCGGAGCGAACTGGGCACCGCCACGTTTGTGAATGTAGAAAGCTTTAAAAAATTTATGCCTCAAGAATATTGGGTTGCCCCTACCCCAAAAGCAGTTGATAGCAAAACCAATATGTGGGCCAGGCATTACTTCAGCACCGACGGCAGCCTTGGCGGTGGGGCCGATCCGGTTAAATATATTAACACTATAAATAACAGTTATGGCAAGGCGACGTCTTTAGAGGATTTTTGCAAAAAAGCCCAGATGCTGAACGTAGAAACCATGAAGGCCATGTATGAATCATGGAACGATCATATGTGGAAGGACGCTACGGGGATGCTGATATGGATGAGCCAGTCTGCTTATCCATCTATGATATGGCAAACCTACGACTATTACTACGACCTTACCGGGGCTTACTTCGGCGCAAAAAAAGCATGCGAACCTGTACACATTCAATGGAACGCGGCCACTAATTCTGTTAAGGTAATTAACAATAAAGCTTACAGCATAGAAGGATTGCGGGCAGCCGCGTTTGTTTACGATATGAATGGCAAGATTGTGCCTGCTTATACCATAACCAAAAGTTTAAATGTAGCACCGGCATCGGCCACAGAGGCATTTGTGGCATTTAGTAATGCCGGTAGCAGCCCGGCATTATCTGCTGTACATTTTTTAAAGCTCAGGCTTACCAATAAAGCAGGAAAGCTTGTGTCCGAAAACTTTTACTGGATAGGTAACGCTTATCTTGATTATACTGCCTTAAATAAAATGCCTCGGGTGGGCCCAAGCTTATTGCACAGCAAGGTTAAAGTATCCACGGCAAAAAATGGCATTAACAGGTTGCTTACGTACCGCATAATTAATACTTCAAAAAACACGGCGGCGTTCGGTATCAGGGCGCAATTGGTTGATAAGGCGGGCAAACAGCTTTTGCCCGCCTTGTATAATGATGGCTACTTCTCGTTGATGCAGGGAGAGGCAAAAACGCTTGAAGTAGAAATAGACCCCAAACTGCTTACGCAGGGATACAACCTGCAAATAAAGGCATACAACAATTAATCAGGAAATTATTGAGTTACAGCTACCGGCTTCTCCGCTTTTTTTGACGACCCCCGGATATGAAAATCCGTTTTCAGAATAATAGATTGAGAGCTGATGTGCTGAGATAATGTATTTAATTTATTGAGCAAAACGGTTATTACACTATCTGCTATCGCTTCAATAGGCTGGGCTATGGCACTAACAGGGGGCGAAAAAAGTTTAAAAACGTCATAGTCGTCAAAAGAAACAACCGCCAGATCATCCGGTACATTTAAGCCCAGGCTGTTAATTACCTTTAAGCCGCAGGTACCTACGTGGTTGGTACCAAAAAATACGGCGTCGAGGTTTTTGTGTTTTTTCAGGAAAGTATTTAGCGGACCCATAATAAGTTCTTCATCCCGGCTAAATACAATTTCCTTTATAAAGGGTTTTAAGTTATTCTCTTCTAATGCATCTTTATAACCCTTTAAACGGGCCTGCATTTGCGTTTGGTTTGACGCAAATGTGATATATCCAATATTTTTGTAGCCTTGCTGTATCAAATGCATCGTAGCATTATAGGCGCTAAAAAGGTTATCTATCTCCACAAAATCGGTATTTACCTTTGGCAAATGCCTGTCAAACAGTACTACCGGCATCCCGTCTTTAATTAGCGAGCTAATATCATCCTCAATACCTTCGGGTGGGGCAATAATATAACCGTCTACGTGCCTGTCGCGAAACATGTTGATCAGTTCGCGCGTTTTTTCGGTATCATTATCGGTACTGCAGTAAATAATCTTGTAGCCATTTTTGTACGCACGGTCCTCAATTAAGCGGGCTATAGATGCAAAAAAAGGATTGGAAATATCTTCGACCATTAGCCCTATAATGTTTGATTTACCGGTACGCAGGCTTTTAGCCAACGAGTTTGGCTTATAGCCTACTTCATCAACAAATTTTTGTACACGCTCAACCAGTTCCTTTCCAATCCTTTTCTCTTGTGCACGGCCATTCAAAATAAACGAAATGGTAGTTTTTGATACGTTTAAGTGGTTGGCAATATCGACTATGGAGAGTTTTTTCACGGCTATATCAGTAAGATCAAAATATAATTATAGATAAAAATAGCATTTATATATCATTAAATCGATTTATTGCTACTTCGGCTAAATCAGCGTGAGCGGTTTAATATATCAGCATGCCTTAAACACTGTTTTTGTTAAGGCGCTTATAACTAAATCCAAACAAGAAGATAACAGCATAACAAACTATTGGCAGGTAGTAGGCAGTAGCTACATTATGGTTAGCTATCTGCCCCATTAGTAACGGAAACAGCCCGCCGCCTACCACCCCCATCACTATAAATGATGAGGCCTGTTGTGTTTGCCTGCCCATATTTTTTAAGCCAAGGCTAAATATTGTTGGGAACATGATGCTGAAAAAGAAATTGATAAATAACAACGCAATAAACGAGGGCCAGCCAAAACCCTGTGCTACAATAAGGCACATCAGAATATTACATAAAGCAAATGACGCTAATAGTTTGCTGGGGGCTATGTAACGCATTAGCAAAGTGCCGGCGAAACGCCCTATCATCATCATGATCATACTAAGCGAAAAAAAGTATCCCGCCTTGCTATCGCTGAAGTGCATAATATCGTGACCGTAATTGATAAAGAAGGCCCAGGTACCGCCTTGCGCCGCTACATTAAACAACTGCGCTATTACGGCAAAAACAAAATGCTTATGTTGGAAAAGTTTTTTATTGGCATGGGGCACTTCTGTTGGCGAATAAGAATCTGTTGAGATACTATGTGGGTCTACCAGGGAAGGTACTTTCACAAAGGAAAACGCCACTGCTATTACGGCTATAACCGCGCCAATAACAATGTAAAGATGTTTTACCGAAACGAGGTCCTGCTCCTGGCCGAAAATAAAATAGCTGCCTATTATTGGGCCGATAATGCCGCCGACGCCGTTAAACGCCTGCGAAAAATTAATACGCTGGTCGCTGGTGCGCTGGTCGCCCAGAGAGGCTACAAAAGGATGCGCTACAGTTTCTAATGTTGCCATACCGCAGGCCAGTATAAATAATGCTATCCTGAAAAAAGTGAACGACTCGGCATTGGCAGCAGGTATAAATAAAAATGCACCCGCAGAATAAAGCAGCAGCCCAAGTAAAACACCGCTTTTATACCCAAATCTTTTCATGAAAAGGCCGGCCGGTATCCCCATAACAAAGTAGGCGCCGAATATAGAGAACTGTACATAAGCCGAACGGGCTTTGCTTATATTCAGCACATTTTGAAAATGCCTGTTCAATACATCACCAAGCGTCATGGATATGCCCCACATTAAAAACAACGAGGTTACAAATATGAGCACTAACAGATATTTGCGTTCGGTAAACTTTGGTTTGGTATCCATAGTTTCGGTAATTGGTGCCGTAAATTAACTCAAATATTCACACTACCAAAAGCTTATTGTTAACTTTTGATTCGAAAGCTTTTACTTAATATTGCCCGTTAGCCTTTGATAGCGAAAATGGTTTATCCTCAATTGCCAGGCCGCGCGTAAGGTTAGGTTTATCACCCATTTCTAAATGCAGCGTGCCGCCGTTCATGATATCGGCATGGCTTATCCAATTGTGTGTGTACGGTTTACCGTTGAGCGTGGCCGACTGGATATAAACATTTTGCTTGCTGTTATTATTGGCCTCGACAATGAATTTATTACCATTTTCGAGCGTGATGGTCATCTTATTAAATAGCGGGCTGCCTATCACATATTGGTCGGTACCGGGGCAAACACTGTAAAACCCGGCGGCACTCAACACAAACCATGATGACATCTGGCCCTCATCTTCATCACCTGGGTACCCGTTCTCGGTGGCGTTATACATTTTGTCCATTACCTCGCGCAGGTGCTGCTGGGCTTTCCAGGGCTGGCCCGCATAGTTATACATATAAAGCATGTGGTGAATAGGTTCGTTACCCTGGGCGAACTGGCCCATTTTAAAGGCTGCCATTTCCGTCATCTCATGTATAACCGTGCCGTAGCCGCCCACTTTTATAGTTCCAGGCTCAGTAAATAACGAATCCATTTTAGCTGTGAAGTTTTTATCGCCTCCCATCAAGTTGATAAGCCCCTGCGTATCCTGAAAAACTGACCATGTCCAATGCCAGGCATTACCTTCGGTATACGGCCCGCCCCAGTCCATCGGGTCAAAAGGTTCTATCCAATTCCCCTTGGCGTCTTTAGCGCGCATAAACCGCGTTTTGGGGTCAAACAGATTCTTATAATTATACATTTGTCGGGCAAACACGTCTTCGTAATATTTATTGCCGGTTGCTTTTGCCAACTGGTAGGCGCAAAAATCGTCGTAAGCAAATTCTAAGGTCCATGCGGTTGCACCTTCTGTTTGGTTAGTATACGGCACATAACCATCGATAAAGTATTCCTTCCAGCCGGGGCGACCGTTGGCGCTGCCCCAGGGGCCTTTGTTTGTAGCTTCGTGATAATAGGCTTCCAGCGCCTGTTTGGGGTCAAAGGTGTGGATACCTTTAATCCATGCATCTGCCAGCAGCGATATCGAATGGTTGCCCAGCATGCCCCCGGTTTCGGCCGGGAACGACCACGCAGGCAGCCAGCCGCACTGTTTTTGCGCATCCAGCAGCGCCTGTACCAGTTGGCCCTCCATTTTGGGATGCATAATGGTATTTAGCGGGAACTGCGCCCTGAAAGTATCCCAAAAACCGTTATCGGTGTACATATAACCATCATGCAGCTTACCATCATACGGGCTGTAGTAATACGGTTTACCATCTTTACCATACTCAAAAAACCGGTGCGAGAAAAGATTGGCGTGATAAAGGCATGAGTAAAATGTGGCCTTTTCTTTTTCGGTTCCGCCTTCCACCGCCATACGGCCCAGCAGGGTATTCCAAACCTTATCGGCCGCTTTGCGGGTATCATTAAACGAATGGTATTTACCCAGTTCGGTTTGCAGCGTAAGCTCAGCCTGTTCCGGACTGATGTATGACGAGGCTACCTTAGCCTCCACTTTTTCCCCATCCTTAAATTTAATGTATGCCCCCGCACCTTCACCTTCGGCTTCTTTATTTTTAGCTTTTAAAGTATTTTTTTTATTCTCCCAGGTGCCATAACCGGTGAATGGCTTATCAAAAGTAATAACAAAATAATTTTTGAAATTTTGCGGTGCCCAGCGGCAATTGTTTACGTAGCCGGTTATGGTACGCCTAACCGGGTCTATACTTACCATGCTCATTTTTGTATAGCCATCTAAAACCAGGTAAGAGCCTTTACCTTTCGGGAAAGTAAACCGCAGGTGGGCGCCACGCTCGGTCGGGGTCATTTCTGTGGTGATACCGTTGTCCAGTTTAACACTGTAATAGCTTGGCTGGGCCGTCTCGTTATCATGACTGAACGATGCCGCTCGTTCATCCTCGTTCACAACCAGTTTACCTGTTACGGCCATTAACGAAAATACAGCGTAATCGTTTACCCACGAGCTGCACTGATGCGACTGCTGAAAACCTCTGATCGTTTTTTCGAAATATTGATATTTCCAGCCATCGCCATTTTTTCCTGTTTGTGGTGTCCAGGTGTTCATGCCAAAAGGCAGCGAGGTAGCCGGATAGGTGTTACCGTACGAGAACTCGTATTTAGTATTGGTACCCTGCCGCGTGTTTACATATTTAACCAGGTTAGCTTGCTGCGCCTGTAAGGCGCTTACCATAAATAATGCAGCGCAAAAAATAAAAGGCTTTTTCATTAAGTATAAAAATAAATACAATGCGGTTAGCTATATTCCAAAAAAGGGGGCGCTCCCACCCCCTTTAATCAAAATATAAAACCAACTAAAATTATGCTATTTAATAAGCGTTTTATAAAGCACATCGGCTACAAGCTTATTACCTGTAGCGTTAAGGTGCACCCCATCAACTGTAAGAATATCTCTATCCTTATTCTGCGGATTATTTTTTACTGCATATTCATGAAACAGCTTCCTAAAATCAACAAGGCCGCAATTATTTTGTGCAGCAACGTCGCGGATGATCTGCGAATACCTGTTCAGGTCTCCATCCAGTTCATTGCTATAATCCGTTTTTTCGCCGATGCTGGCGGGTGTGCAAATGGTAACCTTAATGCCTTTGGCCTGTATTTTTTTTATTAGCGCTGTATAAAACCTGGCAAATTTGTCCCAATCGGTGCCGGTACCAAACAACCGTTTGTGCCAAACATCATTAACGCCTACCCAAATTACTACCATATCGGGGTTTTTGGTCAATACATCATCTTCGTAACGCAGGTAAAGGTCGTATATCTTGTTACCGCCTATTCCTGCTCCGGCTGTTTCATAGTTGCCATCCTGCTTATTATCCTTCAGCATTTGCTGAAAAAGGGTGATAAAGCCATCGGGCTTTACGCCGTATTCGGTAATAGAATCGCCAAAGAACACTATCTTAACAGGCTTTACCGGCTGAAAACTGCACATAACAACTACTATGGCAAGCATTAAACATTTTTTCATAAGGGAGCTAAACGGTTTTGCTAAATTGATTTAGCTAATGTAAACAACATTTTTAACAGCAGCAAATTATACTTTACAAAATTAGCGGAATTTAACCCTGATAAAACGCGGCCGGTATAGATTGGGATCGGCTTCAAGGTCTTTTATAAACTCAACCGAGTTGATGTTATAGCTTATAAGCAGCTCGCCGGGCTTAGATAAAGTAGGATGTGCCTTGGCATTATAAACTACATAAGTTTTTTGCGCCAGATCGGGTTTACAATCCCACAATTTTATAACCGGGCCAAACGGGCCAACGGGGCTTGCCCCTATTCGCATCCCAACCGTAGTGCTCATGCCGCCATGCTGAAAAACCAGCGCGTACCGTCCATCGGGCAAAGCAGAAACACTAAGCTCGTTGGATACGCTGTTGGTAACAGGTGCGGCTTTATCAATATCACCAACCCAGGCAGTGCCATCCCAGTAATCCCACTTTTTAAAGTCCTCAAAATTAGCGGGGAGTACGCGGGCTACGAGCAGGTTTTTGGCCATACCCCGTACGCCGTATATGTAAATATAACCATCGGGCTTTGGTGCGCCTGCGGCTTTGGTGTTTACATAAACGCCCGCACCAAATGAGCCTATATCATCTTTTCCATCAGTTAAATAAAAAGGGGTATCCATTTGTTTAACTTCCTTAAAAGACAGCGGTGCCCCTCCCTGTATTTTAATAAGTGTATTACCTACTTCCCTAAAGCCAAAGGCCCCTGTGCTTACATTCCTAACGCGGTAGCCAAAAATATAGGTTACATTATTTACCTGGTTTACAAAGCCATCTCCAAGCCAGTAATAATCAGAAGGGGCTGTTTGAGGTGTTGCCGGTATAAACAATGATTCGGGCTTGCCATCTGCATCGGTGCCCCAGTAAAACTTCATTTTATCTTTAACCGGCTTGTCGCCCTCCAGTATCGCCGCCGAATTATGAATCATTTTATAACCCGGCACCATAGCGTTATCCCGGATTTCGCCGATCATGCTATCGCTAAATATGAAAAGCGTTTTACCGTTTAACCCGGCATGCCTGTTTTCTACGCCGTTTAGCGGTATGGTATAGATACCATCGCCGCCAAACCAACCTGTATTGCGCTTTAATAAAGCCGACCACTCGGGGGCTTCTTCCACAGTGAATTGCAGGTGGGTAAGATCTACAGATTTAGTTTGCGCATGGGCTTGCAGCAAGGCCGTGCAGATATATATACAAACCAACGTAATCCTTCTCATGGGTTCAATCAATTTAAATTATAGGTTTATACAGGTTGGCGATACGGCCTAAAGCGTTTATAAGCAATTATGGCTAAGCCCACAACCCCGCCAAGCAACATCAGGCTACCAATCAATTCTGCTTGTGTAAAGGTAATACCTAAATAACTGTAATTAAAATTTATGCGGATGTGTTCAATTAAAAAACGCTCGCCGCCGTTAAGTATAAGGTAAATACAAAACATTAGCCCGGGTACTTTTATTTTTTTTCGGAATGCCCACATCAGCAAAAACATTCCTATACATAAAGCGGCCTCATAAAACGGCGTTGGGTAAACACCTTTTACAAGCTGGTTACAATAATTACCGTTGCAGCCGGGTATAGGTATGCCCGCGTTAATGGCATTGTGCGGATACTTGAAACTCCACATCCAATTGGGCAGCCAATTAAGCCATTGCGGCTTAACATGCATATTTATTATCCCCCAATCGCCGTCGCCGGCCAATTGGCAGCCAATACGGCCAATACCGTAAGCCAGCATCATACCGGGCGAGCCTATATCTGCCAGGTGTACCTGTTTCATACCATGCCGATACCCGATATACAGGTACGTGAGCGCGCCAAATATCAAACCGCCATAATAAGCAAAACCGTTTGATGAGAACAACACCGCCAAGGGGTTATACCTAAACTGAGCAATATGCTCCGCTGCATCAAACAGCTTGGCCCCAATAAACCCGAAAAAGCCGACACTGAAAACAATAAGCCCCATTAACTGGTAAGGGTGCCGCGTTTCCTCGATCATCGTTGGTTTTTGTAATTGATCGCGCTTTTTATCAAGGTAAACCCACACCGCAAATGCGGTTCCGGCCAATAGGCCCGCTAATGTGCTGCCATGTATTGAAAGTAGGTATCTACGCGGATCTGCTACAAAGCTTTGGTAATAAAAAATCGCCCCTAAAAATTTAAATCCTAAAATAAATCCCAATAAAAAATTTACCAGCAGATCTAACACAGAGGCGGGCTTGCCAACTACAACCGTGCGTTTAAAGGCGTGTATCTTACCGTTAGCCTCGTATCTTTTAAATTCGGATGTAAATACTACATAGGCCAATAAGAACGACAAGGCTACAAAAAACCCCAGCGTTTGTATAGGGAACGAGAGCCGGGTATTAAACACGTATTCAAAGAGGTGGCCTATAGTTGGAAACATATCGCTAATGTAAAAAATACCGTTAAATTCCCTGTGCCCAACTGTATATGACCAATGGTGTAAAAGCAAACAGGGATCAACCACTTTCGTGTGATGACCCCTGCCCGTTTATTTATTACTTAAAAACCCAACTGTACACCCAGGTTAATTACACGCTGGTTAATATAAGCATCGCCGGCGGTGTTGGTTGATATCTCCGGGTCCTGCTGATATTTGTTATAGTTATCCCACGTAAACAGGTTATATGCACTCATGTATACCCTCGCGTTATTGATCTTGAATGGTAACAATTTGTTTGGCAACTGGTAGCCAATATCAATAGTTTTTAAACGGATGTAGTAAGCGTTGATAAGCCAGTAGTCGCTAAAATACGAAGTGGGGCTGTTTACCGATGTAGGGTTTAAGCCCAGCCTTGGGAAGTTTGCTGTAGAGGCTGTTTCTGGCGTCCACCGTTCCTGATGTATAGGTTGAAACTGGCTCTGGAATGGCTCGATACCGGTGCCGATTACAGCGAAGCTATAATTAAAGGAACCCTGGAACAATACACTTACACTAAAACCTTTGTAAGCCGCCTGCAGCGAAAGGCCCAGGGTTGTATTAGGCAGGTTTGGGTTACCAATGGCCCGTTTATCAAATACGTTTATAACACCATCGCCATTTAAGTCCTGGTAGCGCAGATCGCCGGGTTGCAGTGCTATGCCATTATCTGGCAAGGCGATAGGATTACCCGCATTTGAGCCCTGGTGGGCGTTTTTATAAGTGGTGATGGCCGCAATATCATCAGCCGTGTAATACCCCAGGTAATGATAACCATATTGCTGGCCAATAGAGTAACCTGTTTGTGCCAACCAGGGGTAAGCAGGTGCGGCCTCGTCTTGAAATAGTATTTTATTTTTAGCATACGAAAAAACAAAACCGGTGTTGTACTGGAACTGACCAATATTGCCATGATAGCTTATCTGCCCATCGAAACCCTGATTTTGGGTTTTACCTATATTAACAGCAGGCAAGCCTACACCCAATATTAAAGGCACACTTCCCGGTGTAATCAACTGGTCGTCGCGTATATCATGAAAATAATCAAAGGTTACCGATATTTTATCACGAAACAGGTTCATATCCACACCTATATCCAGTTTGCGGGCACGTTCCCAAACTACTGTTGGGTTGCCCAACGCGCCCTCGTAAATGGTAACATAGTTTTGCTGCGATTGGCCAAAGTTATACCCGCCCCCGTTGTTATAAACCTGGTTGTACACATACCGGTTACCGGGCGCGGCATCAGAGCCTACCAAACCGTAACTGGCGCGTAATTTAAACAGGCTGAAGACAGGCAGTGCCTCAGAAAAGAAATCCTCTTTTATGATATTGTAACCAACACTAACCGCGGGGAATAAACCAAAGCGATGGTTGGCGGCAAAACGGTCGGTACCGTTATATGCCAGGTCAAAGTCTATCAGATATTTCTGTTTATAATCATACGATACTTTGCCCGACACCCCCCTGAACTTTTGCGGTACACCTACTAAATCTCCTGATAAAAGATTTTGGGCAAATAGTGTATTTGACCGTTGATTAAAAAGCACCAGGCCCGAAAAATGGTGGGTGTTGCTAAACGTACGGTCGTAATTAAGAAATAGCTGCAGGTTATAATTGTTGGTATTAATATCTGTATTACCTGTTAAGCCATAGTTTTGATAAACATACGTTCCGCCGGGGCGAAGGGAGTATTGGTCCATAACAGGATTGTAATGGTATGACGGAATCCCCTCGTTAAATATCTGCTTGGTATACTGCTCTACACTGGAGTAAGCAACACGGCCCGACAATGATAACCCATCCGTAATGGCATCCAGCTTTTGTGTGGCCCCAAACAGGAAGTTAAAATCGGTTCTGCGCGAGTGCTGATATCCCCCGGTTGCCAACCTTGCGTTTAGTGTAGGCAGGTGGTCGGGGTTAAAGTTTGAATAAGCATAGCTATAGGAACCGTTAGGGTTTAAATAAGGCGATGTAAAGGGCGTTTCTTTGGTAAAGTTGTAAACCTCGCCTACCGCGTTTTGATTGTAGGGCTGGTTAAGATCAGAAAAACGTGTTGTTACATCTAAACGCAGATCGAGGGTTTTATTAACCTTCAGATCAAGGTTTGAACGGAAGTTATATCTGCGGAAGTAATAGTTAGTGTTCACCAAACTTTGCGGATCGGCAAAATCGCGTACCAAACCGTTTTGGTTTAATGCCCCGCCGGATATAAAGTATTTAAGCGCTTGTGTACCGCCCGAAATATCTAAATTAGTATTAGCCTGATAACTTTGTTTTTTAAATATCTTATCGTACCAGTTTACATTCGGGTGGCCGTATGGGTCGTCGTTATTTTTAAAATGAGCAAGATCTTCCGGTGTGAAGCTTTGCGGGAGGCCATCGTTCAATTGCGCTTCGTTTATCAGCAAAGCCGAATTGTAAGAATCCAAAAACTTTGGCGTTTTAGTTGGCTGCTGCACGCCGCCCTCTACCCTTAAATTCACTTTTGGGGTACCGCTTTTACCACGCCGTGTAGTTACCACCAACACGCCGTTTGCGCCCTTTATACCATATACAGCGGTTGTAGATGCATCTTTTAAGATAGAGATGCTTTCAATTTCGTTTACGTTTATTTGTTGCAACTGGTCGTAACTGTACTCAATATCATCTACAATAATAAGCGGTTGGTTGCCCGCAGGGTTTAACGAGCTTATCCCGCGGATAAAGAAGTCTGACGCATCTTTACCCGGCTGGCCCGATCCCTGCTGCGAGAAAAACCCGGGCAGCTTACCTGTCAGCGCGTTTTGCACATTGGCTGTGGGCACGGTACGTATATCGCCGGCAGATATAGAGCTTACCGCACCTGTATTGGTAATACGCTTGCGCGTTCCGTACGCCACTACCGATACCTCGTCAAGGCCGTTTGTACTTGTTTGCAAAATAATGTCAAGTGGTTTGTTGGCCTCTACCTTTAGTTCCCGGTTTATGTAGCCAATAAATCGCACTATAATGGTATTGGTTTGCCCTTTTAAGGTAAGCGTAAAACGGCCGTTCACATCGGTTATCGTGCCGTTGGTAGGTATACCTTTTTCTACAACCGATACCCCCGGCAAAACCCCTGCTATATCGCGCACCTTGCCCGTAACTGTTGTATTTTGCGCATACAAAGCCATCGGCAGCAACGTAAATATTATTTGAAAGAAAAGTATTATTTTTCTCATAATTGCTTAATTAATTTAGTTTAATTGATCGTTAGGGTAATTACCATCCGGGGTTTTGTTTCATATTCGGGTTTTTTTGCACCTCATCGTATGGTATAGGGTATAAATACATTTTTGGCGCATTAAACCTGGTTGTAAGCACATCAATAGGGTTATAGTTAAGCGTATTACCCACACGCACAATACTAACGCCTTCGCGGGGCTGGTTCATGGTGTTTTCAGCCAGCTTCCACCGGCGTATGTCCCAGTAACGGCTCTCTTCAAAAGCAAGTTCAATACGGCGTTCATTTTGCACTATTGTACGCATTTCGTCTTTGGTCATGCCGGTCTTTAAGCCATACAGATTGTCGGCGCCTGCTGCAATGCCTGCGCGTTTGCGTATACTTATAACAGTGTTATAAACATCGGTAGTTGGCCCCGCAGATTCATTCAGGGCTTCGGCATAACCTAATAAAAGGTCGGCATAACGCATTATCAACCAATCGGTATTATGCGCACTGTATGAGTTGGTGTTCTCAAAGTTGCCCATGAACTTACGCATGTAATAGCCCGTTTTAGTTTGCTGTAACGAACCGTTAGGTTTACTTTGCCCGCCTTCAAACGTTTGTATTGGTGTGTTTAGCCACTGCGCCCCGTTATAAAGTATGGTATAAGTTAACCGCGGGTCGCGGTTGTTATACGGGTTATTGATGTCGTATTGCGAAGCCGGGTCGTCTATAGGCAAACCATTTGCCATAGGAAAGGCATCAACCAGGCCCTGTGTGGGGCTGGTTTGGCCTTTACCGGTAGCAGCGGTAAAACCTATAGGGCCGTTGCTGGTTTCTACATTAGTATTATTGCCGCCCTGGCGCATAAATAAAATTTCGGGATTGTTTTGAGTTAAAAACACATCCTTAAAATTTGGCAGCAGCGAGTAGGTACCTAAATCAATCACATCTTTTGCTGCGGTGGCAGCAGCTGTCCACCTGCCGGCATCATAACTGGTATAACCTGTTAAATTATTTGCAGGATCAATATTTCCGCCATTAAACAGCGGGCTTGCCGCATACAATAGCACCCTTGCCTTTAACGCCAGCGCCGATCCTTTGGTTGGGCGATGGCTATCCGCATTCGGGTCGCTTATAGGGTATACCAGCAACGAATCCTTTATAGCGTCGCATTCGCTGACGATGTACTTTATACACTCATCAAAAGAGTTACGCGGGAGCGATATATCGTCAGATATAGTATATACGTGGTTGCCCATTAAAGGTACGCCGCCATAACGCTTTACCAGTTCAAAGTAAAACATTGCCCTTAAAAACCTGGCTTCACTTTTCCAAACATACTTCATCGAAAAACCGTTGTATTTGGCCAATACCGGTACCACATCAATGTTATTCACAAACTCGTTAGCCTGGCGTATGCCGGCATAATAGGTGCCCCACAAATTTTCATCGGCGGGCAGCGTATAGGAGTTATAAGACCCCGTAGATAATATAGTAACAACGTTTGAAGGGCCGGATGCCGAAGAAATAGCGTCATCTGATGCGGCATCAAGGTAATCGCCGCCAACCCGGTTATGGCCGTTACGCAAAACGGAGTATACACCGTAAAGGTAATGCTGCGCGTTTGTACCAGCCGAGTCCCGCGGGTCGAAAATGTGCGTGATATCCACCTTGTCTACGGGTGTCTGTTCGTATTTTTTGCAACCTGCTATTGCCAGTATCAGTGCTATGGCTGCTATAATTTTTTTGTGATTTTTCATGATCGTATTTTTTATAATGGCCAAAATTTAAAGTTTAACGGTTACACCAACATTTACTACCCGTTGTATGGGGTATGCACCGTTGCTAACTTCAGGGTCGATACCTTTATAACCATAAAGGGTTACCAGGTTTTCGCCATTAGCAAATAACCTCATGCCCGATAACTTGAATTTATGTATCCACTGATAAGGTAGATTGTAGCCTATCTCTGCATTTTTTAACCTTAGATAATCGCCGGAGCGAACATACAGGGTTGAATTGGCTGTGTTGTTAGCATTACCAAGCGAAAGGCGGGGAAGCGTTGCCGTAGACGCGGTTTCGGGCGTCCACCTGCCGGTTAGGTTATCGTAACCCTGGCCTGCGTAGGTAAGGCCCAAAAAGCCCACCCCTGCAAAGCTGTTTACCATTGCTTTGTTAAACATAAACTCGTTGTTTTTAACGCCTTGTATGATCATGCTGAAGCTAAACCCTTTATAATTGAACCCTAACGACGTGCCGTAGAACAACAATGGTTTTTTGTTGGCGATTGCCGAAATGTCAAACTGATTGATCACACCGTCGTTATTCAGGTCCGCATATTTTACGTCACCCGCTTGCGCGGTATAACCGGTAGTTGTAGCACTGTTTGCAGCCTCCTGGTCATCTTTAAAGAAACCTAACGCTGTGTAAGCGTAAACAGCGCGTGTAGACTGGCCCGTGTGGCGCAGCCACGGGTACGGCGAAGGTGTTTCATCGCTGAATACATTTTTTGAGTATTGTAAAGAGGCGTTACCTGATATAAAGTAATTGAAATTGCCAATGTTGTTTTGATAGGTTAAGGTAAGCTCTTCTCCCTGGTTAAGCACTACTCCAATATTTTCTGCTGAGTAAGGGGTACCCAATAACAGACTATTGCGCCCGCGTATCTGCAACAGGTCTTTGTACCTGTCATGATAATAATCGGCGGTTATTTTGAAATGATTGTTGAACAAGGCAATGTCTGCGCCAATATCAATCTTATCAGCTTTTTCCCAACTGATGTAGGGGTTGGCTAACTGGTTTTGGAAAATACCCTGTACATCGCTGCGGCTTGTACCTGTGCTGTATTGGTAGCCATTAGGCGAACCGTAAGTTTGAATAAAGTTATAGTATCCAAAATTATCTACGTTGGCATTACCGGTACGGCCATAGGTGGCGCGCCATTTCCATGAAGTTATAAAGTTTAGGTTATCCTTAATAAAATCTTCTTTAGCCATTTGCCAGCCTACACCGCCGGCGTAAAATATACCAAACTGTTTGCCAGGAGGGTACCTGCTGTAGCCGCTGCGGTTTACAGCGCCTTCTATAAAGTATTTTCCATCGTAATTATAACCGGCTTTAAAAGCCTCGTTGGTGGTTGTGCTTGTTAAATCGAAATTAAGGTTAACTGAGCGGGTATCATATAGCAGCATACCTGTAACATTGTGCTTGCCAAATTGCCTGTCGTAATCCAGTGCCACCTGCGCAAATGCATAGCGGGCGCTGGATATGCTGGTAAAATTATTTACTTGCGCAACAGGGCTGCCTACCCCGGCGTAGGTGTCGTCGGGCTTTATTAAAAAGGTATTGTTTTGCAACGACCTGTTAAGCAATCCCTGTGATGACAGCGCCAGGTTACCTTTAGCTTTTGCAGACAAGCCCTTGGTAACGCTGCTCATATCATAGGTAAGATCTAAATTGGCCAGTACATCGTTACTGTTTGTACGCTGGTAACCAGAAAATTGCGATTGCGACAAAAGGTTGTTGGTAAATGTGGTGGTCCCGCCAAAAGAGCCATCCGGGTTGGTAGCCGGGTAAGCGTTATTTGGTGTGGAATATAAACCGCTAAGAATGTTGTTATAACCCGCACCTGGCTGCGTGCCCGACTGGATACGGCCAAACAACTGCAAATCGACAACAAATTTTTTAGTTACGTTAACCGTCAGGTCTGAGTTGATGATGTAACGGCTTAGGTTATTATTGGTATTGTATGGTACCGAAGATGCTGTTTTAAACATGCCATCCTGGTTAAGGTAGTTTAATGATACACTGTACCTTGCTATTGCCGAGCCACCATTTACATTAAGTTTATAACTGGTAATAGCCGAATTATCGCGTAGTAGCAGATTATACCAGTTCACATCAGGATGCCGCACCGGGTCGCTGTGGTCGCGGTAAGCGTTAAAATCGGCACTGCTGTAAATAGGTAGTTTGCCGTCATTCTGTAATGCCTCGTTATACAGGTAAGCATACTGATAAGCAGGTAACGGTGTAGGCAAACCCAGCGGGGATTGTAAACCTGTTTGCGCCGTAAACGATATGCGCGGCGGGCCGGCCTGTGCACGCTTGGTGGTAATAAGCAGAACGCCCCTTGAACCGTTTATACCTAATAATATATTAGAAAATCCGTCCTTTAAAACCGAAACTGATTCAATGCTTTCCGGGTCAAGCGAAGCTATCTCCCGTTGTACACCATCAATAATAGTTATCGGCACCTGGCCACGCAGGTATAGGTTAAACTCGGTATTGTCATTAGCCGAGTAGTTGTTGTGCAACACTACATTACCAATAAAATCGCCCTGAGTTTGCGGGGTAGTTTGGGGGGTTGCAAAGCCGCTGTACTGTTGCGTATATAAACCCGAAAGCTGGCCCGGTAACGCATAAGTGTAAAGCGTTGCAGGTGTAGTTGTAAGCTGGTTGGTGTATACCGTTGATATAGCACCCAGGTATTTATCTGCATCGGCTTTGCCGTACAGCACGTCGATTTTTGCAGGCGTTTTAATGTAGGTATCAATCAACCTGACGGTTATTGCCCGGTTATCTTTTACGGTGGCCTGGCGTACATTGTAATTAGGGTGTATAAATACCAGGGTTGTATTGTTAGCAGCATTAATTTCAAAACTGCCATTTTTATCAGTGCTCACCGTATCTGCTTTGCCCTTAACACTTACCTTAACCCCTTTTAAAGGATTGCCGTATTCATCAAGCACAACACCAACGGCCATGCCGGGGCGGGCATTAACTTTCGCGGTGGTATCCTGCTGCATAGCGCGGCCTGTTGTGCACAGCGCCAGCATCAGTATAACCAAAGCCGTAAAATATTTATTTAAGTAGCATTTAGCCATTGTATAAAGTTTAAATTGTTGGCAAAAATTAAAATATCGTTTTAGCAGGGCAAGCATAGGTTATTGCATATGCCACTGTTATATAAAAGCTTATTATTCGCACTTAAAGGTGTAAACAAACGGTTCGAGTGTGTTACCGTAACCCACTTTAGTTGTTCCCGCTTTGTTGGTTACGAAGTACTCCATCTTTGTGATGGTTTGCGCATCGGTTATATTAAAAAACGCCCTGGGCCAAAAAGTTACGCGATACCTTTTGCTGGTTGCCGTTGTTTGCACCATCCGTGTTTTATCCGTCTGTTCGCACACCTGTATGGTTTTACCATCGTTGGTATACGCGGTTGCACATAAATATAATTCGTTCTCGCCGCTAAGCGGAGTTGCTACCACGGTACCATCAAAAGTCAGGGTAACAAAATCATTGTCCAGTGATTTAGGCGGATCTACAATGGTAAGCTGTGGGTTACAAAAATCTACTACATCGCCGGTACCCCCGGTTAGCTCAAAGCAAGGGGTTACCACTTCACTATAATAGGTGCCGTTACCATCACTGGTGAAACCGTTGCCGCTATCGGTAATCACATAGCCCAGCTTTACAAGCGTGTTGTTATTATCGGCGCCAACTTTTATATTTATTGATATATCACCCGTAAAAGTGTTGCCGTTGTGAGTGAAGGATTTATCTGATTGATAGGCCACCCACTCCATATCATCAATAAGGTTACCACCTATCCCAAATGTTTTTTTCATGTATGCCGGCCAGGTTAAACCCCCGCCATTTTTAGGCAACGTAGCATCGGTAAGCAGCGTCATGGTGCCGCCGCCCAATGCAGGGCTGTTATAGGTTACTTTAGTGTTTTGAGCAGCTTTCCATCCTTTCGGCACCAAAAAGCCAAAAATCAGGTAGTCAGGACCACCGTCGCCTACAGTAGGGATTGAAATATGTACGGTGATAGGCACAGTTGCCCCTACTGTTGCTGTGGCTGGTTGGTCTACTCCGGTAATTACTTCGCCACAGCAAGCCAATACTATACCTAGTATTATGCATGTGCACGCCCGCCATAAAATTTTACCTTTTATATGTAAATATGATCTCATAATCTGTTTTTGTTTTGTGGCCTTAGTTAACCTTTTGCAGTACGTACACGTAAGAATTGTTAGCGCAGCCCGGACTAAAAGTGAGGCTAAGCTGGCGTTTACCATTTACTATTGGATAGGTAAATGCAGTAGAAACCGGTGTGCCGCCAGCCGCTGTAAACGTTATTTTATACGGATACTCTGGGTCGTCAAGCGCGAACATGCCATCCTGGTTAACAATAAAGGGCAACCTGTTGGTAAGTTTGTAACCGCTCCCGTCAAAGTTTATCCTAAACTGGCCAAAATCTACAAGGCCTGCTAAATCGGTGCCGTTACGGGTTGCTTTTATTACCTGCCAGCTTCCGCTTATATCTTTCAATGCTTCCTGTTTAGGCAGTACTTTTTCTGTTTTGCATGCTGCGGCCATCAGCGTCACCAACAGCAATAACATCATGCCTTTTATATTGTAAAACTTTTTCATTTAATAATTTTTCAATGTTAATATCCTGGGTTTTGGAACAGTTCAGGCGATTTAGCAACCTCGGTTTGAGGTAGTGGCCATAGGTACATTGCCGGGCGGAAATTACGCTTACGTACATTAAAAATAGTATAGGTAGCGGCATTACCATTTCGATTGATCTCGAGCCCTTTTGTTTGAATGTTATCGGTTTGTTCCGCAATCTTCCAGCGGCGCACATCCCAGAAACGGTGAGCTTCAAAAGCAAGTTCTATACGTCGCTCGTTTTGGATTGCCAAACGCATGCCTGCCTGGTCAAGGCCTGCCGGTAACTGATACGGCATTAAACCCGCCCTCTGCCTTATAGCCTCAACAGCAGCATACACTTGCGTTGTCGGCCCTTCGTATTCGTTGGCCGCTTCGGCATAGTTAAGCAAAACCTCGGCATAACGCATCAAAGGGAGTACCCTTTCGGTATTATGCATAAAATCTTGTGATACCGCATTAGGCGAAAGCATTTTGTTGGTATAATAACCTGTCGATGTTCCTACATGCACGGCATCCGGGCCAGTAGATATTCCCTTGTAATTACCCTGGAAAATATTAACCGGTGTGAAGCCAGGAACAAGCCTGTTCTGCAACAATGTTTGGTCGCGGATAACGGTAAAATCTAAACGCGGGTCGCGGCCATTAAAAGGGTCCTGCGGATCATAACCTGATGTAGGATCTGTAATTGCCTTACCATTTGCCATCGGAAATGCATCAACCAGTCCCTGTAAGGGGAATGCACCATTTTTTCCTGTACGCGATGGCGGCTGAAACAGTTCTTCCAGATCCGAGTTATCTGAAGGGCGCATCAGCTCAAATATATATTCGGTATTATACCGCTGGGTAAACAAATTTTGAAATCCTATACCCGGCTTGGAGTTATCTACATTTAATTGATATACACCGAGGCCAATAACAGCTGCCGCCGCATCCCGCGCTATTCTCCACCTCTCCTTATCAAAACCCGGATATCCTAAAACCGCGTCGTTTTTTGTGCCTGTGAGCGATTGCCCATTAAACAGCGGACTTGCTGCATACAACAGCACCCTGGCTTTAAGCGCAAGGCAAGCCCCTTTTGAAGCCCTGCCATAATTTAAACCTGTTTGCGTATTTGGCAGGTCAGTTGCGGCAGCATCACACTCGGCCACAATATAGTTCACACACTCCTCGTAAGTGTTGCGGCCTGCGGGGATTTTATCCGTATAGGTATAAATACTATCGCCCAGTAAATGTATACCGCCATAATGTTTAAGCAAAATAGCATAATACCAGGCGCGTAAAAACCGGGCTTCGGCTTTCATTTGCGCCTTCGCAAAAGCATTAATAGGCACATTGGGCAGGTTTTTCAGCAACTGATTAACCGACCTGATATTGGTATATGATATTCTGTACGCGTCATCGGTAACCACAGCGGCATTAATGGTACCTGTTTCCCACGCCAGCGCAGTAGAACCGCCAGAGTTGTAAACTTCAGCCTCGTCAGACGACGCATCTAAGCCTCCATTGGGTGTTTGATTAAAGGGAGAAGGCCCATAAGTGAACCGCTTTGCCGAAGCGCTGAACCCAACATTTTCGTAGATACCGGCTAAGAAGCGCACTGTATTAGCACTATCTTTAAACACGGTTTCTTCTGTTAAGTTAGATGTGGTAGTTTGCCCCAGGAAACCGTCTTTTTTACACGATGCAAAAAGAAACAGCGCCAAAAAAAGGGAATAAGCAACCAGCTTAAAGTAAATTTTTCTCATATTTTAGAATTATAATAATAAAGCTATTAATTCCGGGCGTTTTGTATGCTGAAGTATAAAAAATCGTTTTAGCAAGCTGTACAGGATTGCACGATATAGGTACTTCTTAAATTAAATAATTGGTTTATAATTATGTGCTAATATATATTGTAAAAACGATTTAGCAAAGTTTTTTTAACAATTTTTTACTTTTGATAATTTGAGATTTAGCAACAGCTATATTTAGCATTTTAATAAGTTTTACAGTTAAAACAACAAATGTTTTCAAAAGATAGTAGCGAGTTTTACCTTTTATTATTAAAATACCTGCTAAAAAATAGCGCCTGGTAGTTTACAGCGTTGGCCCAATACTCCCATGAGTGCCCTCCCGGCCGCACGGTATAGTCGTGGGGTATTTTCCGTTCCAAAAGTTTTTCGTGCAACTCCTGGTTGCCGCTATACATACCATCGTCGTAACCGCAATCAAAGGTTAAGGCCAGCGAATCAGGTTTTAATAAATAAATCAAACTAACCACACAATGTTGTTCCCATACATCGGGGTGCTCGCTATATTTCCCTAACACCTGCTCTATACCATAGCTATCAGCAAACTGGCGTATATCTACTACCCCACTCATACTGCCTGCTGCCCCAAATATATCCTGATGTTTAAATGCCAAAAAAAAAGCACCATGCCCCCCCATACTTAAACCGGTAATAGCCCTCCCCTTACGATTGGTTATAGTGGCATAGTGTTTATCAATATAGCTTACCAACTCATTGGCTATGTAAGTTTCATACATCCATTCCTTATTCATCGGGCTATCAAAATACCACCCTGCAAAGTTGCCGTCGGGGCAAACTATCAGCATATGATAGTTATCGGCCAGTTGTGAAATAGTGGGCACCTTTTTTATCCAATCGCTATACTTGCCGCTAAAGCCATGCAGCAGGTACAAAACAGGATATTTTTTTTCTGCCGAATAATCTGCCGGCTTTATAACTACTGCTTTCAGGTCCTTATTCATGGCGGCACTGTGGGTAAGCGCCGTATCAATTGTTGCTGCGTTTGCTTTAAGCACAAACGTCGTTGCACAAAGCAGCAATAGCGCAATGGTTTTTTTGGTATTCATATAATAAGGTGGTATTATTTGGTAGCGATGATTTGTATGTGATGGGTTGTAGGTTTATTAATAGCGTATATCTGATTGATCAATACATCTATTTCTTTTTGCCAGGCATCGCGCACGCTTTTATAACGGGCACGCGAGTAGTTATCTTTATTGCCATTCACAAAAATATTTTTCACAGCTGCTTTTTTAACGCTATCCATAGCGGCATTACTGTCGTTATACAGCATACCTTTATCTTTCAAAAAATCATACTCCATCCACATGTAATTACGCAGGCGGCGTTCAATGTCCCAGCGCTCTTCATTCAACTCGCGTATTTGTATAGCTTGCTGATACTGTGGCGTGGTAGTAATTTCTGCAAGATTAACCCCTTTGTCAAATGCTGACGCTTCCCATGTACCCATTTTTTCGCCATCAATCAACAGGTGGTAGCTGCCTTTTTTAAGGTTTTTAACAGTTAATACTTCCTGGTTAAACTCATCGTTAAATGGAACCACCTTTAATGCATCCGACTGCTTCATATGATTGCCCCATGCGCGTGAAATGGTATCGAGCGGATATGGCAACGACTTGGCTAAATAATTAAATGATAAAGATTTAGCTGTGGATGATAAATTTAATACTGAGCAATTCACAGCTTTTACTAATTTTTTACCGGCGGCGTTAATGCTTACATCTGCTACCGGCAGGTTATTTAACCCCTGTGCTTTCAAAAACAGATAGGCCATCACCAAATGCCCGTCGTTATCGGGATGTATACGGTCGTTTGGCGTTAAGCTAAAAGCGCTGTCGGTGAGCTGCATATGTTTATTAATAGCATCCATCGGGTGATAAAAATCTACAAAGCCCCAGTGATTATCCTTCGCCGACTGTTTTTGGTAGTTTATCACTTTTTCAAGCGCTTCGCTTTTGTGGGGATAGATATTTTTTGTAGTGAATTTGGTTGTTTCATCATATGGCGAACTGCCTATAAGTATAGTACGGATATCCGGGCGCTTTTTTAGTTTATCTACAACGGTTGCGTATGTTGCAAAACTACCTTGCAATCGTTTATCAATAAAATCCTGCGCATCTTTTTGGTACCACTCAAAATACCCTGTATCATTCATTCCCCAGGTTAAGGTTAATACAGTTGGCTTTTTAGCAAGCACATCGGCATCAAAACGCGTGGCTATTTGCCCAATAACATCACCGCCTATACCTGCATTATAACAGGTGATACGCCTGTCGGGAAAATGCGTCATGTAATAAAGCCATATATAAGAATGGTAATGGCCGCCATCGGTTATGCTGTTACCTACAAAAACCACCCTGTCGCCGGTTTTAAACGGCGCCACCTGTTGGGCCCTGGCACCCGCACACAAACTTATAGCAATGAGTAATGAATAGAGTTTCTTCATGTTTTTTAATTTATTCCCCAATTTTTGTTAGGCTGGGCGCCCATAGTAAGTTCCAGCATCCCGCCGGTGGCTATATCTTTATAGTCGAGGTAACATTTATTGTACTTGCGGCCGTTTAACTTGGCGCTTTGTATATAGATATTAGCAGGCGAATTGTTTTTAGCTACTATGGTGAAGGCTTTGCCTTTTGCATACCTGGGGTCGAGTTTAAAGGTTACTTTGTCAAATACCGGGCTGGTTATTTCCTGGCGGGTATCACCGGGGCAAACCGGATGTAAGCCCGTAGCAGCCAATACATACCATGCAGACATTTGGCCAACGTCCTCGTTTCCGACAAGGCCTTCTACTGAATTTTTATAAGCCCGCCGGCAAATCTCACGCGTCCACTTTTGCGTGAGCCATGGCTGCCCTAAGCGGTTATACAGAAACGGCACATGGTGCACCGGCTCGTTAGCGTGGTTATAATAATCGTTCCACATCATATTTTCCGGTGTTTTGGCAAAAAGATTATCAAGGTCGGCAAGTACTTTCTGTTTACCGCCCATCAACTGCACCATGCCACCCACGTCATGCGGTACAAACCACCCCTGTTGGTAAGGGTTGGTCTCAAAAGTGCCGTACCACTGCGTCATTCTGCCCGAATCAGGCCATGCCACCCAGTTGCCACTATCGTCTTTCGGGCGAAACCATCCCTTCTCGTTGTCATAAATATTTTTGTACGACATGCTGCGGGCTGCGTACTTATGCTCATCCACCGGGTGGTTCAACCAGCCTGCCAATTGCGCTACGCACCATTCGTTGTAAGCGTACTCCAGTGTTTGGGCAATACCTATTGAGCCCGGAGCATAACCTTTATCGCCGTTACCAAACTTCTCTACAGACCCTACCGATAACGCATAGGCCTTGTTTATATCGTAGTTTCGGATGCCCTTGGCGTAAGCATCGGCCAAAATAGACGTCATGGGGTTGCCCAGCATACAGCCTGTATAAGCGTTTAATAGCTCCCAGCGCTCAAAATAATCCTTATTTTTTTGGCCGGCCAGCGTTACCATAGAGTTCACCAGGTCGTTAACCAGCGAGGGGTTAATAATAGTTTGCAAAGGCATCTGGCTGCGGAAAACATCCCATCCGCTAAAAATAGTGCGCTTTTTAAACCCCTCGTTTTGATGTGCAGCACCATCGCCGCCGGGGTATCTACCGTCAACATCGCTGATGATGCGCGGATCTATCATGGTATGATAAAGCGCGGTATAAAAAACTTTTTTTTGATCGGCGGTACCCCCCTGAATATTTATTTTAGATAAAGCCTTATTCCAAAGGGCAACCGCACGATGAAGCGCGGTATCGAAATCCCAATCCTTTATTTCTGTTAGCAGGTTGTTTTTCGCCCCGCCTATGCTAACAAAAGAAAGGCCCGCTTTCATCAGCACCTGCTCATTGGTGTTAGTGGCAAATTCGGTGTAAAAACCCAGGTGTTTACCCTGTTTTTCCCTCACCCCTTTTAAGATAGTCGCGTTCGATATTCGCTCCTGGTATTTAGCACTTTCTACTTCTTCGCGCTTGCGCACCCAGCCGTCAGGAATATCAGCACTCCAAACACCAAAGTTTTTTAACGGTTTACTAAATTTTGCATAAAAATAAACTGTATAATCAGCATGTCCATCGCCATTGCCCCAACCGCCGCCATCCGGTGTGCACTTCATCCAGCCCTCGATAGTGTAGTTATCAACTACTTTTACATATTGCAGCGTTGACGTGCCACCCACCCTGCGGGCGAGATCTATTTGTATACGCGATAATTTGTTTTGGGGAAAGGTAAAACGCAGTATGCCACTGTGCGGAGCCGCGGTCATCTCAGCCTTTACATTATAGTCTGTTAATAAGGTGCTGTAATATCCGGCGGATGCTTTTTCGCTTTGCTTGGAATAAAGCGAACGATAGCCGCCCTGGGGCTGCGCTATAGTACCGGCTTTTGTTTTTAGCTTACCTGTAGTTGGCATCACTAAAAAATTGCCAAGATCGCCATACCAGCCTATGCCGCTCATTTGCGTAAAGGCAAAACCCTCTATGCTGGTTTGTTCATAACTATAACCCGAACCGTTATCACCGCCGGTAATAGTGTTTGGACTTACCTGCACCATGCCATAAGGCGTTGTTGCACCCGGAAATGTTTTACCGAGCCCATGATAAACACCTGCATCGGCAGTACTTGTGCTTGCACCAATAAATGGGTTAACATACGAAGCCGGGGCTTGCGCGTGCAACGTTTGCGCTGTAACAAAACAAACACAGGCTGCGGCAGCAACACGTTTTTTGAAACGATATAACATTGATATGAGCAATAATTACTGTGCCGGTTATCAGTGCGTATAAACATTACTGAAGTTATAGTTTACCTTAAATCCGGGCGGCGATTTTTATTAATTGGTATTAACGGCCAAATTATATAAGAAAAAACGATTTAGCAAATTTTAAAAAAAATATTTTAAATCCCTTTTGCATTAACCAGCCTGATTGTACGGATACCGAATTTTGGCATGGAAACGTTGGTTACCAACAACCCGTTTTTTAGTTTTGCTGATGGAAGCCTTTCTTTAAACCTGCCGTCCAACTCACATAAACTAACTTTAGCGGCAGTACAGTTAAATATAACTTTGCTTTTAACATTACCTGCCCCGGTGTTAAACAGGCGTACCAGCATATCGTTGCCTTCAAAAGTAACCGAAGATATCTCGTAGCCTTCTGGTACGCTGATGAGCGATTTGCCCTTTAACTGCCGCGCTGTAGCTGCCATTACTATAAGCGGTTCGTTCCAGTTGTCGCTTAATTGTTGAATGCGCGCCTTATCCCATTTGCCGGCGTGTGGCACAAGCGCATAGTTTATCGTAGTAGGCGCGGTTATTTTATGATCACGCCCCCATAAGCCCAGTCCTGAATATTGAATATCCAGCCCTAACGGAAATTGCTGCCCATGAGTATAATTGGTTGTATGGTCTGTAAAAAGTGCCATGCCGTACCGGTTATCCTTATCGGTTACATCTACCCAGTTTAACAGTACGTTGTTTTTGATGCTGTCCCAGCGCGTAAAAAAAGTATTGGTTAATTTACTCTCAGTAACATCAAACGGGGCGTTTTTGTAAACCCGTTGCTGTGTAAGGTTAAGCGGAAAGTAAGCCAATAATTTTTCCCTGTCATTATAAAAAGCTTTCCGGGGTTCATTAAGTTTATAGGTGTTTGGCGGGGTAGCACTGCCTATGCCGGGGTTGCCATTCCAGTTTATAGTTAACTGCAGGCCGATGAGCGGCTGCCCTTGTGCTACTGTCAGGGTTTGCGTATAATCGCTGCCGTTTATAGTGCCCTTTATAGCCAGCTTAATTTGCAGCGGGCCTTTCTCTAACACCTCTATGACCGCGGAGTTATCAGCGGTGGATTTAAAGCCACCATCGTTATAAAAATTGCCGCGTAATTCGTTAAAGCCACGTGCATCCCTTTGGTCGACGAATTGTTTATTGTTTAAAGTTTTGGCAATGATGCTTTTAATAATACCACCGTGTGCCGCGTCAATAATTATTTTATACAGGTCTGTTTCTAACAAATAAGTCCCGTTTGCCAAAACCGCTATTGTAGCACCTTTTATTACACCGGCCTCATTTGTTTTTATCTGATAACCGGCGTATCCCATTGATGGTACCTGAGCCCTGAAAAGGACATGTGTTTTATCAGAAGTTAGTTGTGCGGGCACCTGTACTCCTTTATTATTTAAAACCACAAAATGACCTATATCAACACCTGTCGGCGCCTTTACGCTCACAATTTCTTCACGGTCGCTCCCTGCGGTATTGTAAACGCCTATGTAATTGCCGGTACCGGCAGTATTATTTAAGCTGCTTTGCGACGCGCTAATAATGCTATCGCAAATTAAATTAGTGTTTGTTGTCCACCGGCTTACTTTATCTGCCCAGGTATCACCTTTTTTACCATTGTAAGGTACTATCCAGCAATCGTGATGCTGTGATAAAAGCAGCGTTCGCCACGCCGAATCCAATTGGGCCCCTGGCCATTTGATGCCCGAATAAATTTTGGCCATAGCGGCCATTTTTTCGGCCATTACCAGCTTATTTTCTGACACACGTACCTTCTGTGCTATCCGCTGCATAACCTGCGAACCCCAAACCAGGCTCACCAGCATATCTTCCTGCGATACTTTCCAATTTTGCCGCGCATCATTTTTTGCTATGTTGCCAAAATAATTACGCCAGGTGGTGTAAACGCTCTTTATACCATTTTTTACCCCGGTGCCTATAAACGGGCCGTTTTTCCAACCCGCGTCCTGTAAGGTCATGCCCACGGGATGTGGCATACCCGCAGCAAAAGCAGCATTGATGTAGCCGCGGGAATTATTCCACGCTATAGTTTGCCAGGTCGAATTTGGGGCTAATTTTTCTCCTGCGTATCGCGGCGAAGTTGTAATGGCCGTGCCATCGGGGCCAATCCAGTTAACCAGTTCGCCGGCATGGCTGCGGGTATATCCACCCCAGCAGGTATTGGGGTTTTTAAGCGATGCATACTTATAGCCGAATGATTTGAGTATTTGGGGCAGCGCGGTTGTAAAACACGGTTCTTCGGAAGAATAGCTTGTAAAAACAGCTTCGGGGAAGTGCGCCCGGACCATTTTTATTCCATAACTAAATTGCCGGATAATGCTTTCGCCGGAGATATTATAGTTATAACTCTGTGCGTATTGCGGGTTTACATACTCTATACGACCGTTTAACGACTGATCTGCAAACAACGCCTTAAAATCGGCATATGCGGCAGGGTCTACGTTCATTGCCCTATCCCAGGTTTCGGGCTCCAACTCCAAATTTATCTTCCACGTGGGATTTTTCTTAAGCATGTCTGCCATAAAGCGGGTGTTCCAATCCGGGTAATGGCCCCAGATACCGCCGTGATAACCATCAATATAATAGGCAGTTTGGGCAGATGCATACCCCCCGAAAGCAACAGTAAACAGCAAGGCGGTAAAAAGCCTTTTGTATAATTTGAACTTCATCAGCATCAGTTAACTAAAGTGATATCGAAACGGTGCGGAACAGGTTTATTAATGGTGTAAAGCTGATCTGTTAACAGGTCGATCTCCTTTTGCCAGGCATCACGTACAGCTTTAAAGCGGGCCTTTTGATAAGTGGGGAAAGTAGCCGCAACGAAGAAATCTTTCTTACCATATTTTTGCAGAGAATCCACCGTGGCATCGCCATCATTAAACAACAAACCTTTTGGCTTAAGTATGGAGTAATGGATCCAGTAATATTCGCGCAGGCGGCGTTCTACTGCCCAGCGTTCTTCATTTAAATGCATTACTGCCAGGGCCTGCTGATACTGAGGCGTTGTAGTAATTGCTGCCAGGTTTATCCCATGCGCGTATTCCTGGGCGCTATAGGTTCCAATCGCCTTTCCATCTATCTTTAATAATAGTTGCTTTGCCTTTAAGCCTTTTACCTGCAGCAGTTCCTGATTAAATTCCTCGTTAAACGGAATCAGCTTTAAGCTGGCGGCCTGTGCCTTTTGCGGACGGCCAAAACCACTTGGGATAGTATCCATTGGATATGGCAGTGATTTAGCGAGGTAAGTAAAACTAATTTTATTGGCTGATATAACGGGGTTGGTGATGGTGCAATTCCCGGCCAGGTCTATCTTCTTACTTTGGGCGTTTACCGCAATATCCGCGATTTTCCTTCCGGCGAGGCCTTGCGCTTTAAGAAAAATCCAGGCCATTATCATTTGCGCATCATTTGTGGGGTGTATGCGATCACTGCCCTCAAGGGTAAAAACCGAGTCGCGTTGCTGTTCACGCAGGTTAATGGCGGTCATGGGTGCGCCAAAATCTATATATCCCCAGCCGTTGGCTTGAGCAACCCGTTGCTGCTCGGCTGCGATCTGCCGCATAGCGGCATTTTTATTAATCAGTTTTATAAATTTATTTTTCGAACTTTCATCATATGGCGACGAGCCGATCATAACCATCCTCACACCCGGATGCTGCTTTAGCTTTTCGGCTATCAATTTAAAACTTTTTACCGAAGCTGCTACTTTCTCACCATATACAGAATCTGCCTCCTCAGCTTTTAAACGCTGGTAACCGGTATCATTCATACCGAAGGTGAGTGTCACCACCGTGGGTTTTTTGGAAAATACGTCGGTATCCAGCCTTTCGTACATCTGTTGGGCGATGTCGCCTCCAATGCCCGCGTTAAAAATTTTGATACGGCTATTTGGAAAATGCGTTAAATAATATAGCCATATATAGGAATGATAATGTCCGCCATCTGTAATGCTGTTTCCTGTAAACACCACCCTATCGCCCGGTTTAAAAGGCCTAATGTTTTGTGCATGAAGATGCGTTGTTAAAAACTGTATAAATAAAAAAGCAAGTAACCTTAGTTTCATACGCCAAAGTTATAAAAAGCTAAATTGATTTAGCATAAAATGAATTTATTTTTCATGTAATGCAACACCCCCGAAGATTTTTTGAAAAGCACCGATATGTTAAGGATTTTTTTGATGAGCGCGCAAGATGTCAGAAAACGCACCACTTTTATCAACGATGTAAAAAGGAATTAATAACTTGCCGAGATTAGCAGGAACAAAAACCATTTACAAACGCAACGCCCTGCCATATTAAACTTTAAGCGATGAAAGTGAACCGGACAAATTTGTTCCCGATATTGGTGTGTCTAATATTCCTTCTGATGCACGGATTTATCCCATGTACGGCATTTGGACAGCGCAAACACCAATCTTCCGACCTGGTTATTACCAATTTTGATAAGCAGGGTAATCAGATCATCCGCTACAGTAATGTGGGCGATGCCATTGATGCCCACGATGGCGAAATAGCTTTATTTAACAATATTTATTACCTGTACGGCACCAGCTACGATTGCGGTTTTGAGTGGGGCAACAAAAACGCGCCGTTTTGTGGCTTTAAAGTTTACTCTTCAAAAGATATGCTAAACTGGACAGACAGGGGCTTTCTGTTTGATGCAAAAACAGATGTTTGGCAAACCCGATGCAATGGTAATACTTATGGATGCTTTCGCCCGCATGTGGTTTTTAACAGCAAAACCAAATTGTATGTATTATGGATTAATGTCTACGACAATGTATCCGGCTACCGGGTTTTTACAGGTAAAACACCTGTTGGCCCTTTCACAGAAGTTGCCGAACCGAAGCTGGCTGTAAATGCCCACATGCCTGCCGCAGGTTTAAATAACGGCGATCATGATACTTTTATTGATGACGATGGCACCGCCTACCTTGCTTATACCGACTGGCGCACAAATGGAACTATTGTGATTGAAAAACTAAGCAGCGACTACTTAACCGGAACGGGCGAGGCTGTGAAATCAGTTACCGATGGGCAAACCGAGGCGCCGGGCATGTTTAAAAGGAACGGCATTTACTACATTGTTTACTCCGACCCTAATTGCGGTTACTGTTCGGGTACCGGGACGTCCTATAAAACAGCCAAATCGCCGTTGGGGCCGTGGTCTGCGGGGAAAAAGATCAGTGATAATTCATGCGGCGGGCAGCCATCATTTGTATCAACTATAAAACTTGGTTCTGGAAATGTTTACCTTTTTGGCAGCGACCTGTGGAACAACGCCGCCAAAAACGAAGCCCTGGCAAATTATTACTGGGCCCCGCTTACCTTTAATCCCGATGGCTCCATCATTCCCCTTACCTGCAACCAGCCTTTTAAAGTTACAGGTAGCAAAGTATTAATAATACCTGCTGCGGATAGCAAAAAAAGCAGTGTTAAAGGCGTAGCTGATATAGCCAGGGACACAAAACGATCGCAAACTTTTTTTGCAGAACGAAGCGGTGTTTTAAAAACGATTTACTTACCTGCATATAAAACCGGCACGCCTGATGCAGACCTGCAAATAGATGTTTACCATGCCGGTGCGCAGGGCAACCCGGTGGGCAAAGCACTGGTAAGTAAAGCTATTCCGGCAAATGCAATAGGCTGGTCGGTTAAGCGGCAGGTTATTCATCCGGCTACTAACGTAACAAAGGGTACGGCTTATTGCATTGTGCTGTCTTCGGCCACAAACACAGGCAGCTATGGGTTTACTTATGATAATGGCGGGCATCAAAACCCGCAATTGTTATTCGGTAAACTACAAGCGGGTTCTCTGTTACCCGAAAGTGGTAAACAATTAAATTTCAGCCTCGTCGTTACCCCAATATTACCTATGGGCAAATAATTCGCTTCCTGATATTTTATTTTTTACTATTTAATTTAGCCTTGTTTACCGCGAATTATGCACTTGATGGGAATTTCAATTTTATTTTTAAGCAAGATGCGGTTGAATCGCCTACGATTTAAGGTTCGACAGCTACTTTCATTTTTCAAAATGTTTAAAGAAAAAACCGGCATCCCTCCTACAAATTATGTAAAAGGGCATTAGGGTTATATAGCGTTCAAAAGCCAAAACTACTGGTATATTTACCTTGTTGATGAAAAATTACTTAAAAATATTAAGGATAGACGAATATTCTATAACGCCGTATTACGCGCAGATTTATAATTCCATTTTGCGGGCTATTGAAGAAAGGGTTATCGATAAAGATGATATCCTGCCTTCCATAAACGACTTGAGCATAGCGCTTGATATTTCAAGAAACACCATCACCCGAGCTTATAATGATCTTAAAAAGATCGGCGTTATCAGCTCTATTCCTGGTAAGGGCTATTTTATATCCAATACGCGCGTAGATCAGTCGGTTAAGGTACTACTGTTGTTCAATAAGCTAAGCAGTCACAAAAAATTACTGTATGATGCCTTTGCCGAAGCGCTCGCCCAAAAAGCATCTATCGATTTTTATATTTATAACAGCAATTTTAATTTCTTTAAAAAGCTTTTGCTTGAAAAAGTAGATAAATACGATAAGGTGGTTATTGTGCCGCATTTTAGGGACAAAGCCGATAATGCATTTGAAGTAATAAACAAGGTACCAAAGAATAAACTGATTTTGCTGGGGAAACTGGTAGATGGCGTTACGGGCGAATTCGGAGCGGTTTACGAAGATTTTGAGAATGATATTTTTAACGCCCTTACCGGTCTGATCGAAAAGATTCGCCAGTACACCACGCTAACAATCATTTTTCCTAAGCAAAGCTATTTCTCTACCGATATATTGATCGGGTTTCTTAACTTTTGCAAAACCTACAACTGCTACTACGATATCATATCCGACCTGAAAACCGAGACCATACTTAAAAACACCCTGTACATTACCCTCACAGAAGACGACCTGGTGCAACTGATAGACAATACACTTAGCCTTGGGTACACAGTTGGGGAGGACGTGGGCATCATTTCGTATAATGAAACGGCATTAAAAAGACTGATGCTAAATGGCATCACTACCATATCAACCGATTTTAGATATATGGGAGAAAAAGCTGCCGGGTTGGTGTTGGATAACTCGACACAACATTTAAAAGTGCCGTTTAATACAGTTATCAGGAATTCGCTGTAAATAACACCGCTACGTAGTCGCCAGGCTCCAACCCATGACAATTACCCGGCGGCTGTTCACACCACGTTACCTTATTTTTGGTTTACAACCTCAACACGCACCGGCCCTAATAAACCCGACGATTCTAACTTATCCGTTGGGTGAAACCGTTGATTACTCAACCATGTTTTTCGCGCAGATGCTGGTAGTTTACTATCACCTATCAAACGGTTTACCCACGTATTTACCACTTTAATCTCCAGCTTATTTTCGCCGGACTTTACGGCGGCAGTTACATCAACTTTGTAGGGGGCTGTCCAGGCGCCGCCAACGGTAACGCCGTTTACCTTTACTTTGGCAATCGCCTTTGCCACTCCCAGGTCTATAAATACCTTTTGGTCTTTTTTTATAGCAGTCAATGTAAATGTATTATTATAAAATGCCGTACCCGAATAATATCGGATGCTATCATTAGGGTTAACCGACCAATCACTCAGCGTATTGGATATAACGGGGTTGACGGGGCCGCGCATTTTACTGTCGAACTTTACCGCCCATGGTTTATTGATAGCTTTTATTTGCACAGGTACAGGGTAATTTGGCGTGGTCGAGACTGAAGTTTGCGCATCCTGCCTGAAAATAATAAAGGCGCTTTCCGACGGGGCAAGTTCAAGCGGAACGGTAGTAACACCGGCTGTTTGTGTGTACTGCGGCAATTCACGTACGCTTCCGCTAACGGCATCCCATAGCTCGGGGCGTTTACCGGTGACGCGGAACTGCGGCGCTATTTTAACCGTTTTGTTTTCCTGGTTAGATATGAAATAGATCGAGCCATCAACTACTTTGCGGTGAATAAACAACGTGGATTTATTTTCCGTGATCCTGGCATCCGGAATAACTTTGATTAGGTCCAGCGCTTCCTGCAGCTGCATGTTGCTGATTACCATACCCTTGCCTACCCTGTTTGTTTTAATAGATGTGCCGTTAATATTGCCCCATAATTCGTTAGCCAGTTTGCTAAGCTGCGCATCAGCCGCCGGATAATTCTGCAAACTTGGCGAGGTTACAGGCTTAGGGCCCAAAACAACTGCGCCTTGCCGCACCAGTTCTTTTATTTTTAAAAGCAATTCGGGGCGCATAGTGGTTAACTGCGGCAATACCAGGATGCTATATTGCATACCATCCGGCAAAACCAATTTACCGTTTTTTACACTTAACCTGGTTTTTATCACCTCACCGTTAATATAATCAAACGAATACCCCTGTGGTAGTTCAGGATCTTGAGTGCCGGTCATTTTTGGCGCGTCCTCGCTTATAAAGTAAGCTACATCTGCAACATATTTACCTTGCTGCAGCATCATGTTACAACGCTTGATATATTTCAGGAAGATATCCATATCATAAAACCAGGTGTTTAACCGGTTAAATTCGGTACCAAAAAACGCGCTGATGCCGGGTGCTTTATCTTCGTAAGGCTGGCTGATGTATACGTGCATCAGCGTATTGTTAATACCTTCTGTAAAAAAGCGATCTGCGCGTTGCTTCAGCAATGCGGGATAGCGTGCATACGGGCCCCCAGCGCATGTAAATGACTCGGCCGACACCTTGGTTTTCCCGTAAATATGCGCTGCCGATGAGGCTGCCCGGTTCTCAATATCGCCCAGCATGCCTTCGTTCCAAAATTCACCACCTACCTCATCCGACTGGCCGCCATACTGCAAAAACTCGCCCGGGAAGCCCCAGTGCCCATAGTTTTCCAGCCAGGTGGTAAGCCCATGCTGGTGGCTGATATCGCGCAAGCCGCCAACATAATCATAAGCTATCCTATCGGCAACAAAACGGCGTAAGTCCCAAAGGAAACGGTCTGATTGATCCTCACTTCCCACTACTTTTCCCTGTAAAGCCGGGATATATGGCGTTGGGTTATAACCGTAAATGCTTTCAAACTTTTGTATCATGCCATCTGTCCAGTTTTGGCCACCGGTTTCATAGCTGTCTGCTACGGTTACCTTCCAGGTTCTACGGTCGGCAGCGGGGATGCGTTTAATAATTTCTCCTAAATAAGCATCAAAATGCGCGGCGATATGCTCTTTGCTCATTTTATCGGTTTCCAGGCCGGTGCCCTGGGCCGAGGCCGGCCCATTGGTCACATTAGTGGGCGACATCCCGGTACGTTCAATGATCCAGTTTCCGGCCGGCACTTGCCATGTTAGTGCGCCATCGGCCATCATGAATTTTGATATATCAATCACTTTTGCGGGGTCTATTATGTATTTGCTGTCGTCAATAACAGGCTGCGCCGTCCATTGGTAAGCATTCCAGTACGGAAAGGGTGTTTGCCACATCTTGGCAAGCGTTTTTTCTACATAATTTTCCAACACCGGGGTTGATGACAGTTTTATTTCTGCGATACCGCCATTATCGGTCTTTGTAAACAGTAACCGAAAATTATTAGATGTGGTAGCAGGAATGGAGATTGCAGCCGGCCCGTAAGGATCAAAGCCAACGTTAGTAGCGTCGTTACTGCGGTCTATCATAAAATGCTTTACGGTTATGTAGGCACCATTCTTTTTAACTTGTATATCCCCTTCCATCGTCATACGCCTGCGGGCGGGGACTATAACCAGGCTGCGTGCGGTATATACCTTTTTAATGGTGATATTTATTGTATAAGGCTTATTCGCTTCAAAATCTACGGCTGTGGAGTCGCTATGATCTGTGATCTTAGCAAGGTCGTTAATAAATGGGGCTGAACTTAAAACGGGTTTCAGATCTCTGATATCTATTCCATAGTCTGCGTTAACAGGATAAGCCAGCACCTTAACATCCTGGAAATTCTTCCGCGGCTTTTCCAGTTTGGTGTTAAATTTATAAGGCCCCTTTACCGCTATTTGAGATGATGTTAAATAGCGCATTGCCTGCTCCGGCTTAACCCATGGCCCGCCGGATTGGCTCCAACCCGGGCTGTTAAATATCCCTATCTCAATATTTAGCTCGGTAGCCCTTTTTAGCGCGGCATGCAAAATATCCCACCACTCACTGGTAAATATTTTCACTTTGCCGGCAGGCACGTCGTCTTGCCATATATTACCTATAAAAGCACGGTTAATGCCCACTTTCTTCATCGATTCCAGATCGTGGATCACACCTTCTTTAGATATATTATCCGATATCCAGTACCAATAAACACTGGTTTGGATAGAATCTGGAGCGGTTATAAAGCCCGTTTCAAGCTGGGCCATCGGCTTAATTTTATTTACCTGTGCTATTTGCTTTTTTGTGCTGCAGGCATATAAAAATAAACTGGCAAGCGATATGTAAATAAACGCAGGGCGTAGCTTTTTAATAATAAACATTCGTGGTTCAGTTGGTTAATGGGCTTAAAGGTTAAGCGTTTTCGAAAGTATCTTAAATTATCAATTTAACTATACCCAGCTATACCATCACTGATTACGGCCTTTAAAATTCCGGAAGGTAACAGATAGGGATGGTTAAACAAACTGTTACCTTTATTATTGCCTTAACCATTTATAATAAACCCAAATCCTGAATTATGCAAGCAATCTTTGGTGTCATCTTTCACTTTATCGGTGGCTTTGCCTCCGGTAGCTTTTACATCCCCTATAAAAAAGTAAAGGGCTGGGCCTGGGAAAGTTTCTGGATAGTGGGCGGCATCTTCTCCTGGCTTATCATCCCTCCCCTGGCTGCCTGGTTAACCATACCAAACTTTATGGATATCATCAGCCAAACTAACGGCCAGATATTGCTGCTTACCTATTTTTTTGGTTTACTTTGGGGTATCGGCGGCTTAACCTACGGGCTTGGCGTACGGTACCTTGGGGTATCATTAGGCAGCACCATTATATTGGGCCTATGTGCAGTGTTTGGCTCCATCATACCGTCGGTTTACTATAACTTTTTCCCTAAAGAAGGCAAAGACAGTTTTAGCATGATGCTGCACAGCCAATGGGGGCAAATGGTTTTGCTGGGTATTGTTATCTGTGCAATTGGTATTATCATCTGCGGTAAAGCAGGTACATTAAAAGAAAACGAGTTAGCCAAAAACCAAACCGTAGCCGAAGAAAATAAAGAGTACCGATTTGGCCTTGGTATTTTTGTAGCCATTGTGTCGGGGGTGCTAAGCGCCTGTTTTAATTTCGGAATCGAGGCGGGCAAATCAATGGCCGATGCGGCTAATGTGGCCTGGAAGTCATTACACCCTAACGCAGGTAATTTTCTGTTTCAAAACAATGTTATTTATATAGTGATATTATGGGGCGGCCTTACCACCAACTTTGTCTGGTGTATGATTTTGAATGCGAGGAATAAGACTTTCAGTAATTATACCGACGGGAAAAAACCACTATTAAAAAACTACATTTTTTCGGCTCTTGCAGGCACCACCTGGTTCCTGCAGTTCTTTTTTTACGGCATGGGCGAAAGTAAGTTGGGCAACGGTGCAAGCTCGTGGATCCTGCACATGGCATTCATCATCCTGATAGCAAATGCCTGGGGGCTATTATTAAAGGAATGGAAAGGGGTTAGTAAAAAAGCAATATACACCGTTGTAGCCGGCATCGCTACCATTATCGCATCGGTATTGGTGGTTGGTTATGGTAATTCAATAAAACCCTGAATAAAGCATTAAATAAATTCAACAATCATACAAATCAACGATTAACATATGTCTGCTACAACTCAATTTAAACATGTAAGTTACTTATGGGACGATGCTAAGGCTGCGGCCCTGGCGGGAGACGAGGTAGCATTACTGATATACCGTTCAAACCTGCTTGGCGCCGATCTGCGCCTTACCAACTACGGCGGGGGCAACACTTCATGCAAGGTAACTGATAAAGACCCTTTGACGGGGAAAGAGGTAGAAGTAATGTGGATAAAAGGGTCCGGAGGCGATATCGGCACGCTTAAAAAGAGCGGCCTGGCGGCTTTATACGTTGACAGACTGAGAAGCCTGAAAAACGTTTATCGCGGTATAGAGCATGAGGACGAAATGGTGGAGCTGTTTAACCATAGTATCTTCGACCTTAATTCAAAAGCGCCATCTATTGATACACCGCTGCACGGCTTTTTACCTTTTAAACACATCGACCACCTGCACCCCGATGCTGCAATTGCCATAGCCGCAGCAAAAGAGGGTGAAAAGATTACACAGGAATTGTTTGGAGGTACCATTGGCTGGGTGGGCTGGCAGCGCCCCGGTTTTGACCTCGGTCTGCAATTAAAAGAGTGCCTGGATAATAACCCTGGCATCCGTGGCATTATGTTAGGTTCGCACGGGTTGTTTACCTGGGGTGATACCGCTTACGAAAGCTACATAAACACCCTGGAAGTAATTGAAAAATGCGCTGAATACCTGGAAGAAAACTACGGTAAAAAAGGCCCTGTATTTGGGGGCCAAAAGCTCGAAAGCCTGCCAGCGGAGGATCGAAAAAGGCAAGCCGCGGCGCTTGCACCTGTTCTGCGTGGTTTCTGCTCGTCAAAAACCAGGATGATAGGCCATTTTACGGATGATGCCCGTGTACTGGAATTTATCAACTCAAACGACCTGGACAGGCTGGCCCCGTTAGGCACCAGTTGCCCCGACCATTTTTTACGTACAAAGATCAGCCCGCTGGTATTAAACTTGAACGCTGCCGATGACCTGAGCGATTTAGCCGCTTTAAAAGAGAAACTAACTCCTGCATTTGAGGCCTATCGCCAAATGTATACTGATTATTACAACACCTGTAAACACCCTAACAGCCCTGCTGTACGCGATGCGAACCCCGTAGTGACACTTTACCCCGGTGTGGGTATGTTCACCTTTGCTAAGGATAAACAAACCGCACGCGTTGCCGCCGAGTTTTATACCAACGCCATCAACGTAATGAAAGGCGCCGAAGCCATATCTGAATACACTTCCCTACCGCGACAGGAAGCTTTTAATATTGAGTATTGGTTACTGGAAGAAGCTAAACTGCAACGCATGCCAAAACCTAAGGCGCTTTCGGGCCGTGTTGCTTTGGTAACAGGCAGTGCGGGCGGTATTGGTAAAGCTATTGCCAAAAAATTTGCGCAGGAAGGTGCAGTTGTTGTTTTAAACGATATGAACGCAGAGCGCTTAGCCGGTGCGGGAGAAGAATTTAAAGGCCTTTTTGGTAAGGATGCCTACGATTTAGCAGTAATGGACGTTACTAATACCGACCAGATCCAGGCTACGATGGATATTGCGGCACTGCAATTTGGAGGTGTTGACCTGATAGTAAATAACGCGGGGTTATCTATCTCTAAAACTATTGGCGATACGACAGCGAAAGATTGGGACTTGCTGTATGATGTTTTAGTAAAAGGTCAGTTTTTTGTTACTCAGGCAGCAGTATCTGTTATGAAAAAACAGGATATTGGTGGCGATGTGATTAATATTGTGAGCAAGAACGCGCTGGTAAGCGGCCCTAATAACGCCGGTTATGGTAGCGCGAAAGCAGCGCAATTACACCTGAGCAGGCTAAATGCGGCCGAGTTGGGTAGCGATAAAATAAGGGTGAACGTAGTAAACCCGGATGCCGTTATAAGCGATAGTAATATTTGGGCGGGCGGCTGGGCCGAAGGCCGCGCCAAAGCTTACGGTATTACTGTTGAGGAGTTACCCGCCTACTACGCCAGGCGTACTTTGCTGAACGAAACCATTTTACCTGATGATATAGCCAACGCGTGCTTTGCATTTGCGGGTGGTTTGCTTAACAAATCAACCGGTAATGTGCTTAATGTTGATGGCGGCGTTGCCACAGCATTTGTACGATAAGTAATAGTATATCAGTTCCCCGGCAAACCAATGGCCGGGGGACTTTACACCTCAATAAACCAGAGAAAGATGCAGATAGAGAAACATTTAATTGATGAGTATAACCATCCGTTAGCCAAAAAACATCAACGCAATTTTGAGCACATAGCTGCGGACATAAATAATCTCGACAGTATTTTAAAAAAACTTGTCGCTTTTAATGTGGCCATCCCGAGCTGGGCTTTAGGCACCGGCGGTACACGTTTCGGCAGGTTTAGCGGTGGCGGCGAGCCACGCAGCCTGGAAGAAAAAATTGAAGATGTTGGCATTATCCATGCACTGAACAGATCAAGCAATTCCATCTCGTTACATATTCCGTGGGATATCCCTGACAATGCCACATCTATAAAACAACTGGCTTCGCAATTAGGCCTGCACTTTGATGCGGTAAATTCAAACACCTTTCAGGACCAGGCCAACGCAGCGCATAGCTATAAATACGGCTCGCTGCACCATGTGGATAAGCTCGTGAGATCACAAGCCATTGAGCATAATATCCAGGTGATCGATTATGGTAAGGAACTTGGTTCGAAGGCGTTATCGGTTTGGTTATCTGACGGCTCAAACTTTCCTGGTCAATTGAATTTCAGGCAGGCATTTCAACGGACGCATGAGAGCTTACAGGAAATATACAACGCGCTGCCAAACGACTGGAAGCTGTGGATAGAATATAAGCCATTCGAACCTAATTTTTATTCTACCACAATCGGCGATTGGGGGCAATCCCTGCTGCTGGCTAACAAACTTGGTGATAAAGCTGCTACCCTGGTTGATCTTGGTCACCATTTACAAGGCACCAACATCGAGCAAATAGTTTCCCTGTTATTGATGGAAGGTAAACTTGCAGGGTTCCATTTTAACGACTCTAAATATGGCGATGACGACCTTACCGTTGGCAGTATTAACCCCTACCAGTTGTTTTTAATATTTAATGAACTGGTAGAAGGTATGGACGCCCGCGGCATGGCTCACGCTACAGCTATTGGGTGGATGATAGATGCATCGCACAATGTTAAAGACCCTATGGAAGATCTTTTACAATCTGTACAGGCTCTTAAAATAGCTTACGCGCAGGCTTTACTGATAGACACAAAGGCTTTAAAGGCCGCGCAGCAAGATAACGACGTAACGCTTGCCCAGGAGATTTTGCAACAGGCCTATCGTACAGATGTACGGCCGCTGATAGCCGAAGCCGGCCTGCAGGCAGGCGGCTCGCTGGACCCCATCGGTGCTTACCGGAAACTTGAGGTGAGGAATAACTTAATAAAAGAACGCGGCTTAAAAACAATAGCCACCGGTTTATAAACGACGCGATATGAGTGCGATACCCGTTATAGCCATATTTGATGTTGGGAAGACGAATAAAAAGCTGTTTCTGTTTGATGAGAACTACCAGATAGTTTTTGAAAAAACAGCCCGCTTTTTAGAGACAGTGGATGAGGATGGCTACCCATGCGAAAATACTGAGAGCTTAAGGCTTTCGGTGTTCGATTCGCTGAGCGAGGTTTTCCGCATGAATGAGTTTAAGGTAAAGGCAGTGAATTTTTCGGCCTATGGTGCAAGCTTTATTTATGTTGGCGAGGATGGCAAACCACTTACGCCCCTGTACAACTATCTAAAAAGTTACCCGGAGGAATTGAGCGAGCAATTTTATGCAAAATATGGCGGTAAAGACAAAGTAAGCGTGCAAACCGCATCGCCGGTGCTGGGCAGCTTAAATTCCGGGCTGCAGCTATACCGTCTGAAGTGCGAACAACCTGAGGTTTTTAAAAAGATAAAATACGCACTGCATTTACCCCAATATCTGAGCTATTTGCTTACCGGAAAAGCTTGTTCTGACCTCACCAGTATTGGCTGCCACACATGCCTTTGGGATTTCGAACAAAACCGCTATCATGAATGGACTCAACATGAGGGCATCGCACTAAAGTTGCCCCCTATATTACCTGCTAACAAGGTGATGCCTGCGTTATTCCCCGGCAATAACTACAAGGTGGGAATAGGCCTGCATGATAGTTCCGCGGCGCTTATCCCGTACCTGGTTAATTTTCATGAGCCGTTTATACTCATTAGTACCGGTACTTGGTGCATCAGCTTAAATCCTTTTAACCAGCAGCCCTTAACAGCCAATGAATTGAAAGACGACTGTTTGAGCTACCTGCAATACCAGGGCCAGCCGGTAAAGGCATCAAGGTTGTTTTCGGGGTACGAGCACGAGCAGCAGGTTAAAAAAATTGCAGCACATTTCAATACCGATATTATCAAATACCGGAACGTTATATTTGAGCCGGAAGTTATCAGTCACCTGAAAGCCAAAAAAAATTCGGTTACACAAAATGCCAATGCCAAAACATTCGCGTTTGAGAAAAGGGACCTTTCTGAATTTCATAATGATATAGAAGCTTATCATCAACTTGTGCTCGACCTTATAGACCAACAGGTTTACGCCACGCAACTGGTATTAAAAGGCACCCCGGTAAAACGCATATTTGTTGACGGCGGCTTTAGCAAAAACAGTGTGTTTATGCATTTGCTTGCTTCAGCTTTCCCGGCAATTGAAGTATTCTCGGCCTCTATGGCGCAAGCTACTGCAGTAGGCGCGGCATTGGCTATTCATAAAGAATGGAACCGGAAACCTATACCGAACGATATTATCCAATTGAAATATTATTCTTCCAGTCAAACCATTAGTATATGAATGTTGGCTTGTTTTGCAGCCTATATTTTTAATCAGTTCACCCTTAGATTAATTTAAAATGATCAGAAACCTACTTACTTTATCGCTATGCCTTGTTTTAGGATCAAAGTGTTTTGCGCAATTAAGCGCGGAGCGGCTGCTTACCGAAAACCAGGCCGATCCAATCAGCATTGATGCTAAAACACCGCGCTTTAGTTGGCAAATGGAGGCAGGGAATACAAAAAATGTATTGCAATCTGCTTATCAGATCAGGGTGTATACAGCGGATGATTATAAACTGATCTGGAATAGCAATAAGGTTGCTGATAGTCAATCGATATACGTGCCGTATAAAGGCCCTGCGTTAGCATCGCGAACAGCTTATGTATGGCAGGTTATGATCTGGGATAATAAAGGTCATGCTTCGCCCTGGAGCAAAAAAGCTACGTGGCGCATGGGAATGTTATCTCCTGCCGATTGGAAAGCAATGTGGATAGGTCCCGGTTATGCAGGCGATATGGTAAATAAACCCAGCCCCATGTTTCGCAAAGGCATCACCCTTAAAAAAACTGTAAAGAGCGCTTTTGCATATATAACCGCCCACGGCTTATACGAAGCGCAAATAAACGGCGCCAAAATTGGCGATGCCTACTTAACCCCCGGCTGGACAAGCTATCACAAACGCCTGCAATATCAGGTTTATGATGTTACAAAAATGCTGGTCAAAGGTCAAAATGCCATTGGTGCAAAGGTAGGCAGTGGTTGGTACCGGAGCACACTGGTATCAAGCTCAAACCACTACGGGAAAGATGTGGGCTTGTTGTTCCAACTGGAAGTCGCCTATGCCGACGGCACACATGAAACTATCGTATCTGACGGGAGCTGGAAATCTGCAACGGGCGAGCTCAGGTACGCCGAGATATATAACGGCGCCACAATAGATGCCCGCATGGAACAAAAAGATTGGGCAAAGCCCGGTTTTAATGACAGCAGGTGGACTGCCGTAAAGGTGCAGGATTATGGTAAAGAGAACTTGATAGCAACTTATAACGAGCCGGTAAAAAAACACGAAACTTTCAGAGCCCTTAAAGTAATAACAACCCCCAAAGGAGAAAAAGTTATAGACTTTGGGCAAAACCTGGTGGGGTGGGTACAGTTAAAAGCTAACGGCAAAACCGGCGATTCGATAAAAATATCCCACACGGAAGTGTTGGATAAGGCGGGGAACTTCTACACGGAAAATCTCAGAGGCGCAAAAGCGCAAAACGTATATATCCTTAAAGGCGGCGGCAATGAATATTTTGAACCTCAGTTTACCTGGCAGGGATTCAGGTACATTAAGGTTGAAGGCGTTACGGGCGATTTAAACCTTGATAACTTTACCGCTGTTGCCGTTTATTCGGATATGGAACCTACAGGGGTGTTTACCACATCAAACCCGATGCTGAACCAGTTGCAGCACAATATACAATGGGGGCAAAAGGGGAATTTCCTGGATGTGCCTACAGATTGCCCGCAACGTGACGAACGCCTGGGCTGGACAGGCGACGCGCAGGTATTTTCGCGCACGGCATCGTTTAACATGAACGTGCACAACTTTTTTACTAAATGGTTAAAAGATGTAGCTGCCGACCAAAACAGCGATGGCAGTGTGCCGCATATTATTCCTGATGTATTTGATGGCCAAAACGGAGGTGCTACGGGCTGGAGCGATGTTGCAACAGTTGTGCCATGGAACATGTACCTGGCTTATGGGGATAAAGAGTTATTACAAAACCAATACCCAAACATGAAAGCATGGGTTGATTACATGCAGAAACATTCGAAAAACAACCTTTGGAACACTGGCTGGCACTTTGGCGACTGGCTGTTTTATAGCGTAGAGAATGATCTTGATGGCATGTCGGCCATAACCAGCAAGTATTTAATAGCACAGTGCTTTTACGCATACTCAACCCAGTTACTTATAAATGCGGCCACTGCATTAGGCAATAAAGCGGATGCAGACCACTACACCCTTTTATTACAACAAATAAAAGCAGCGTATTTAAACGAGTACGTAACGCCAAATGGCCTTATCTCCTCGGATACGCAAACCGCTTATACGCTCGCCTTAGCGTTTGATATGCTGCCCGATAAATTACGTGAGCAGGCCGCCGGAAGGCTGGCGGCTAACATTGCCCGGTATGATAACCATTTAACCACCGGCTTTTTGGGTACCCCCTATCTATGCCACGCCTTAAGCCGCTTTGGCTATGTCGATGTTGCTTATAAACTATTGCTGCAGGATACTTACCCATCGTGGTTATACCCTATAAAAATGGGCGCTACTACTATTTGGGAAAGATGGGACGGCATAAAACCTGATGGTAGTTTCGAAACCCCAACCATGAATTCCTACAATCATTACGCTTATGGCGCCATTGGCGATTGGATGTACCGGGTTACATCGGGCATTGATACGGACCCATATGCCCCCGGCTATAAAAAGATAATTGTCAAGCCAACCGTTGGCGGTAAATTAACCTACGCTAATGCAAGTTACCAAACACCTTATGGCAAACTAATATCTAACTGGAAAATAGAGGGCGATACGTTTAACCTTGATGTTGAAATACCGGCCAATACCACTGCTACCGTCTATGTGCCCGATTACAACGAAAAAGAAGGTTTTAAAACAGAACACATCGGTTCGGGCAGTTACCATTTTACCAGTAAATCATTTATTAATCCGGTTAAGCACACTAAACCATAATTATCTGGTTCTTTTGTAACCTGTTATATGGCTTGCAGCCATTAACCGCTAAGTATTACTTACGGTTACCTGTGTTTATCTTTGCTTTCGGAATCCGTAACCTTATTTTTATCGCTAAACATTAAAATACGGGGAAGCGATTCTTCCCCCAACGCTACAATTTATGGAAGCGGTTACCGGCCACATTGTGCTTATGATAACTACTCGGAACTAAATGATAATTAACTAAAAATTAAATATCTAAAAGCAATAAGATAAAAGAGTTGGCGGCAAAAATAAGGCCGGGAAAAGCAGCGTAAAAAGGAATTACACCGGTTCTACCAACAAGTGCCTGAAATGAGGATAACGCTGCTGAATTTCAGTTCGCAACCGGTCTATAACGATCACCATTTGCTGGCTGGGTACATCCGGTTTAAACTTAACCCGTAACTGAACGATCACCTCTTCGGGCGCCAGGTACATGGATTGGTTGCTCACTACGCTGAGGGTGGCATCGTCCGATTCGATGATCATGATCATTTCGCTAATTTCAGCTTTACCGGCACTCTCGCCCATCAAAAGGCTCCGGCTCTCGCGCACCAGGAACACCGCTACCATTGTAAGCAGCAAACCGATCAGGATAGAGGCCACACCATCCAGGTACGGATTGTTTAATACCTGGCTTAAAACAATACCCGTAAATGCCAAAAGGATACCTATTACATCTGCCGAATCTTCAAAAAGCACAACAAATGTAGATGGGTCTTTACTTTGTTTTACCGCTTTCCAAAAAGGGGTTTCGCCCCGTTGCCGGTTAAATTCGCGCAGGGCGGTAATAAGCGAAATGCCGTCAAAAACAAAGGCGATGCCGAGCACAATATAGTTCCATATTGGGTTATTAATTGGTTCGGGGTGCAGCAAATGATGGATACCCTCGTAAATTGAGAACCCGCCTCCTAATGCAAAAAACAGCAAGGATACCACAAACGCCCAAAAATAAAGTTCTTTTCCATATCCAAAAGGGCGCTTTTCATCAGGCGGGCGCTGGCTTTTGCGCAAGCCCAGCAGCAGCAGTACCTCGTTGCTGGTATCAACCAACGAGTGAATGCCTTCGGATGCCATGGCCGAGCTGCCGGTGACAAATGCAGCTGTCAGCTTTGTAGCAGCTATTAACAGGTTTGCGGCCAGGGCGGTATAGATAGGAGTTTTGGAACCGGGCATAAATGTTTTACAAAGTAACATTTGTTACCGGCTGAGGTTTGCGCACACCGGCCACAAAACCATCAATAATTTAAATTGATAACACTTGCCCTATATTCTTATAACTTTTTATATTTGCCGCCGCAAGCCTTTACCGGGTATATTTATCCCGCAACGACCGAACTTTTTGTTCAGGTAATGCATCCGGAGAGGTGTCAGAGTGATCGAATGTGCCTGATTCGAAATCAGGTGTACTGTAACAGGTACCGGGGGTTTGAATCCCTCCCTCTCCGCCAAACAAATAAGCCTTCGGGAGTTTCTGAAGGCTTATTTATTTTAATTATTTGCCTGGTCAGGCAGCTTCAACCGGTTTTTGCTTTCTTTTCAGGATCAGCGAGGCAATTATCGAGATCACCAAACCCACCGGCACTATTTCCATGTAGGTAAACATTATATTAACAAGCGGGTTGCGATACATTTCTATATAATTGTCAGTTTCAGCCATCTTAGCTTGTATCTCGGCGGCGCCCGCTCCCTGCGCTTTCATATCCGCCAGCATCAGCGCTTTGTATTTTTCAAAAAAGTCGGGCACAAAAAATGTGTAATCTATCATCCATACAATAACATATATTGTTGAGGCAACTAATGTTATCAACAGCCCTATCTTTAATCCCCTGCCAAAGCTGATAACGCCGTTGTTATAATTATCGCGGTAGTTTTTGATGCCAGCAAAAATCACCGATAAACCCACTATCATGGTTGCATACCCAAAAAACATCCGGGCGTTCATGCTTATATTAAGCGTAAGCAATTGCTCGCTAAGCAGAAACCAGCCAACGCTTATTAAACCGCCAATTAAACCACAGATCAAAATTATCCTTTTCATTTTTTTAAAGTTTTAAGTTTGGTTCAAAAGTGGGTTAACAGTTTGTTTTCAAGGTCATACTTTTGGGTGATTTTTTAAAAAAAGGGTATATCCTGCAGGTTCAGGGTATCAGGTGCAACCGCTTTGCCTTTTCAATAGCCTGGGTACGGCGTTCAACTTCAAGTTTTAAAAACAGGTTTGATGTATGGGTTTTAATAGTGTTTAACGATACAAACAGGCGATCGGCAATTTGCCGGTTACTTAACCCGTTCGCTATTAATTGCAACACCTCCAGTTCGCGGTTACTTAGGCGAAGCTTATCGGCTACATCGCGGTTAAATGTAAAATTCGGATCGGCAAAAACTTCTTTTTCAACCACCACGGTTTTTAGCTTTGGCCCCGTAAGTTTGGTCGCAAGCCAGATACCCAAAGCCGTAAAAACTATAGCTATCCCCCCGGTATACAGTTCAACCGCGTTATTGATAATAACAAAATGCCACTCCAGCCATTTAAGCAATAACAACAGACCGGCTAACGATACGCCGTAAATTATGCTCTGCTTGTTTCTTTGAAGTAGGTTAAAGGTCATTATAAAAGCTGTTGCCGCTTAAAAATAGTCAATTAAAACATAATGGCAATATCCGCTTCTGAAAAGTCGGTGGCGATAGCTTAAATGATGGCAGATGGCCTTATCAGTATTGCTTAATAAAACTCGGACCTGTAGCTGTGTTGCGGCATTTCACCTTTTTCGGGGAGCTTCATTATATTAAGCCGGCCGGCTACAATAAAAGTATCGTAGCGTTTTATACCTAATTGATCGATGCTTGCCTGGGTGGTCACTTTCCCCTCCAGGTAAACTTCGGCTCCTTCTTTTAAATTATCTATCTCGATACCTGCCAAACTTTCGACCACGCGGATGCTGTGATATTCGGCATGCTGCTGACTTATGTTTTGCCGGTAAAATACTTCGTCAGTTACAAGCTGAAAGCACAGCCATTTTTGTTTTTCCATTATTCTCCATGCTGGTTTATTAGCGATTACACCGAGCAGAATGACTTTGTTAATTCCTGAATTTTGAAACATTATAGTTGAGCAAGTTGCTATTAATAAATGGCCGGCTTAGTAGATCTGAATCCGGCGGATAGTATAGTTTTAATATTTCCAACCAGATCGGTTAGGTCAAAAGGCTTGGGTATAAATTTATCGCACCCATAATTACCAAGGGATAAAAGCACCCTTGGGTATGCCGAAAATATAATTACAGGCAGCTGACTTGTTTGGGGGGTTACTTTCACCTGGTGACATATATCGCCCCCATTTATGCCCTTAAGTAAATAATCTATCAATAAAATATCAGGTTTATAATTATTAATAAGAGTCACCAAATCATCGGCAGTATTGGATGTCATTACAGAAAAACCTTCGTACTTTAATGCCTCTTCCATAATATCCAAAACGTCGGCATCATCATCAATTACAAGCACTTTCTTCTTTTTCATGTTGTTATGTGGTTATAATGCTTTTTATCCAGATCAAAGTAAGGGTCCTGTATACCCCTGCGGCCATTTGCACAGGTTCTTTAAGCATATTAAAAAAAGTATAATAGGCTTTTGGCAGCCTGCGGATGCGGGGAGATTTTGCTATCGGGGTTAGCGTTATACATACGTCGGCTTCTGCCGAATCAATGCAGGTTGTACGTGAGTAGCAATATCTGAAGCCTTTTGAAATCACCAGTTTCAGAACGGCGGGTATAGCGGGAACTTTCATAACGGCAGTATTTAAAACAAATGTACCGGCTATGATTTTTTACAGTTCCGTATTTATACAACTTATAGTGATAAATAAATACGGTATTTAATTATTAATATATTTAATAATTAAAACGCTTACCTTAAAGCGTAGATTAACTTACAATACCGTTTATTATGGCAAAGCGTACTAAAGCTGCGGTATTTCGCGAGGCCGTTTTATCAATAAGGGCTTGCCTTTGGCTTTCTACGGTTCGCTTACTGGTAAACAGCTTATCGGCTATCTCCTGGTTGGTATATCCTTCGGTAATGAGGCCTAATACCTCTACTTCTTTTGCAGAAAATTCTACATCCCGCAATTTTGGCAGGACAGACGGATCGGGAATGGTCAGCAGTCGTTTTAAAAACTTTGAACTGAGGTCAGAACAGATATACAGATTATTGAGTTGTGTATGCTTTATCGCAAACACCAGTTCGGCAGGATTTACGCTTTTTAATAAATAACCACTCGCCCCTGCCTGGAAAGCCTTTATTACATCTTTCTCGTTATCCAGCGCACTCAAAATAATTACTTTACACTGGGGATAAAGCTTTTTTACATTTTCAACAAGTTCTATCCCACCCATATGGGGCATGTTCATATCTGCAAGTATCGCGTCGGCGTGTACGCCATTTTCAAGCAGCGATAAAACTTCGTTGCCATTGGTAGCCGAGCCCGCCACATGAATGTCGGGCTCTTTTTCTAATAACGATATAACGCCGTTCCGCACTATGTTGTGATCTTCCGCCAGTATAATATCTATCATCAGGTTAATTTAAAAGTTTATAGCCTTATCTAAACAATAATATTCAACACGCAACTACGGTATAGGTTTAGGATCGATGTTTTACTACGGCACCTGGCCCGGCACCGAGTTAATATTTAACTGCCCGCTAAATAACTTATACGATTACTGTGCAAGCCCGAGCCCGTTGCCAACCCTCGCTGTTCGTCGTAATCCTTTTCGAAGTTCAGGACTGCTATGCATATGCAGCATATCATCCGTACCTGTTTTAGGCACCTGGTTTCAAAAATCCGCTTATTCCGGAAAGTGGTATAAAGTAAAACAAATTTTGCGTTATAAGGGTATTAATTACATCAGAGTTAATTACTTACCTGTGCCTTGTAATTAAATTAAGGCACACTAAAATTTTGCCAATAAGTCAATGTAAACATCTGATAATAAATTAAATGAAGAATAAAAGTTTCCTTTATCGTAACAGCCTCAGCATTGTTTTTTTAACATTGTTTATAGTTACACTATGCGCACAGGCGCTCACTGGCTGGAAGGAACATAACCAGGAACTTGCCGACGATCATGCTAGCGAGATACCCTTTTTAACCTACCTGCATACCGGGCACTTTGTATCGTCAACTTTTGAAAACTTTCAAAGCGAGTTTTTGCAAATGGCGCTTTACGTGGTAATGACGGTCGGGCTGCGTCAGCAAGGTTCGGCAGAGTCTAAGAGCCTTGATAAAAAGGAAGAGGTTGACCGCGAACCCAACCCCAATAAAAAGGATGCGCCGTGGCCGGTGCGCAGAGGCGGTATCTGGCTTAAGCTATACAGCCATTCGCTATCCATCGCATTTTTTACGCTTTTCTTTTTTAGCTGGGGAATGCATCTTTACGGCAGTTGGATGGACAACAATGCCGAGCAGGCCGTAAAAGGCAAAGCTTTTCAAATAATTACCCAATACATAGCCGGGCCACGTTTTTGGTTCGAAACGTTCCAAAACTGGCAAAGCGAGTTTTTATCGGTGTTATCTATCGTGGTGTTGACCATCTTCCTGAGGCAGAAGGGCTCGTCGGAATCAAAACCTGTTGACGCGCCGCACATGGAAACCGGTAAATAATACTTTTAACCGATATGGCGGTTTATCAACAATCCATAAGGCACTTTGGGCACTATCCAGGTAGATTTGGGCGGCAATACCTCCCGGGCATCAGCGACATCCATCAGTTCGGTTACGCTGAGCGGACCAAGCATAAAGGCTATGGCATGCGGATAGTGCTGCACTATAGTCAATATATCCTTTATCGATCCCTCGCCACCAGCGCACTTTAACCGGCTGTCTGTTTTAGGGTCTATAATCCCAAATATGGGTTTAAATACAACGCGCTGTAAAATAGCGGCGTCAAGCGCGTTTGCACCGGTTACATGCTGATAGGTATGCGCCCTGGCCTGTAAAAGAAACCAGCGCCCGCTCACCAGCATCCCTACGGAATGTTTATCCTTTGGTTTTACGGGCGCATTTTCCGGCGACTCACTAATATAAAAATCTGCTTCTATCTTTTTCAAAAGTTCGCCGGTATGCATACGTTCGTCCGGAATCACGACGCGGTTATACTCCTCTATTCTCAACTGGTCGGTGCACATATAAAGCGATGAGATACAGTCGAAGGGTTTTACACCCTGTTCCCTTTGCTCATCGGCCAATTGCAAGGCAGACTCCAGGCGATGATGACCATCGGAAAGATAAACCGGTGAGATCTGCGTAAACGCTGCTGTTAGCTGCGCTATCAACGTCTCGTCCTCAATTTTCCATAACTTGTGCAGCCAATCCTTATCGCCCATTAATATATCATGATCCCGCTTTCGAACATCGGCAATCATGCGATTTATAACACGGTTGGGCGTATAAGTAAGTAATACGGGGCTGCCCTCAATACCGGTATCGCCCCGGTAAATTTTTTGCCGTCTTACATTGTCATTAAAGGTGTGCTCATGTGTAAGTATGTGTTTGTTGCGGTAATCATCAAGATGGGTTAAAGCCCATATACCTGTTTGACGGTAACTTTTTGTGATAACCTCATAAACGTATATGGCAGGCTGCTGCTCCTGCCAGAGTTTTCCTTGAGACAGCAGCTGCTGCAGGTTAAACCTGATGTTTTCGAAGGCTTTTTGCTGGTTCCCAGGTATCTCGGGCCTCACACGGGCGCCGGCTTCCAGTGTTTGCTTCAGGGGCAGCAGCTTTTCCTCGGGCTTGCCGTGGTCGAGTACAACTATGGGGTCGGCGCCGGGAAAAACCAGTTGGTCGGCGTAAAACGGGTTTGGCCTGATGGCACAGAACGGTGAGATTGATGCCATGCCCTGCTATAATATTGAGGAATTTAAAATACACCGCTTAAAGCGCCCTGAAACTTTTATGTGCTGATTGTGAAGATCAAATGTTTTAGCGTCCATTATGTAAATTTGAAAGTACTGGCAACGTACTTCACGGTTTTTTTAAATTAAATACTTGCTAAACTTGTTATCCAACAACCGTTTAAATACACTTTGCTTATAAAACGACCTAAGTTATAAAATGTTTATATCTATCCAAAATGGGTATAAATGGAGTTTATAAGCAATATATCTTCTACAAACAGCGATGAGTTATAATGTATTAATTACACTAAGCAATACACATCACAACAATGCTGCTTAAAAAATAAGCATTTAATTAATAGCTATAAAACTTACTTTGCAAACAAAAAAACTGGCTGGTTTATGCTTTTTAATGTAAAAACCTTGTGCATGCTTTGCATGGTATATATTAGTTACTATATTTAGCGGATATGCATAAATCTTTAATGTTTTAGGCATTAAACGTTCATATTATTGTTGCTGATAGGAGTCCCCCCGTCTTAACGCGTTGCCTTATCAATTCACAATGTTAAAATGAAAAACCCTAATCGATCTGTTTTTTTAAAGCCGATATTATTAGTGCTGTTAATTCATGGCGCGCTTTCCGCCCATGCACAATTGTCTGCATCAATGCCGTTCAGGCCCGAAAGATCCGACACCTCCCTTATACTTAATGATATTAAAGAAGCCGTTGATTATGCAGTGCCACCGGTAAGCAGCATCTTTGAAGACGACGACGATAATTCGCTACAAAAAACAATAGCCCTCAATTTAAGCAAGTCCCAGGAGCGTAAACAATTGATGAGCTACCTTAAACAGCTCGAGCTTAACAATACTATAGCCGAAAACGAGAAAAACAGCAAAGCCCTGTACCGTTTTGCTAACCTTTTTGCGAGGTTAAAACTGTATCCGCTGGCAATGAAGTGCTTTTTTAAATCCATTGACAGGGCCAATAAGAAAGCTAAACAAAGTGGCGAAGCTGCAGAGGCAGATGATTATACACCGGAGGCCTTGCCTATCAACGCTAAAGACGATTCGTTGCTTAACCTGCAGGCCCGGCAGGTTGCTAAAAACCAGAAAAGTAAATACACCAATTACAGGCGTATAGCCGCTACCTTTAACGATCATAAGCCTACGGTTGCTTACGCCCTGTTGTTTCATGTAAAACAGCCGGTATCGGGTAAACCCAAAGTGTTTGTTTTTAGCAATACCGGCCACACCTTTATTACGCTTATTAAATACAATGCCGACTCTACATACGTGTCGTGTTCGTTCGGGTTCTATCCAAAAAAGGAAAAAATACTATTTGCCACCCCATGGGACCCTTCGTCCGAATCGCAATTTAAAACTGATGCCGGCCACCAATGGGATGAGGTAGTGGGTAAGTTTATCTCAAAGAAGAGCTTTGAAAAAATACTTTCGCTCACCAAAAAATACAACGATCTGGAATATCACCTTAGCAATAACAATTGTACCGATTTTTGCCTGCAGGCTGCTTCATTGGCGGGCTTGAACATATCAAATACCAAGGCAAGCTGGCCGCTTGGCTACGGCAATAATCCGGGTGTGACGGGACAAAGCCTGCTAAACGGAAAATACCACAATACCGACCAGCAGCCGGATGCCGATCTGTTCAGGAGCCTGAACATAAACGCTGCCGAAGAATAGCCATTTTACCCGTTATTTCCGGGGAGGAGGCGAATAAGGCTGTTTTTCTGCGGCCCAAAAAATGGCGTTGCTAAATAACCTTGTATAAGCCGTATTATCAAACAGGTTTGGGGAGTGCCCCATAAATATGTAAACGTTACGCGCCCGGTAATTAGGGTTTGACCACACTACAGGGTGGTCTCCCATTTTTACTTTCGGCTGCCGTGGATCGTATGTCGACTCGTCAACACTCGCCAGCACATGTACATTGGGCCGCGGGCTTTTATCCCAGGTGTACCATTCTTCCTGCTTTATAATGAATGATGCGGGCACGCCTTTCATTACCGGGTGCAGCTTGTCTTCAACATTTACCTTACCGTTTGCAAAAGCGGCTATATAATCCTTCCACCTGATGCCACCCATAAATGCCGAGAACCAATTCCACATCGGGTAACCATCAAATTCGCCCAAAAGCGTAGCATGATGAAAGCCTATCCAGCCTCCCCTACCCTCGTTTATATACTTTTCGAAAGCTTTTGCAGCCTTATCCTTCCAGGCGTAGGGTGCATAATCTAATTGTATAAAAAGCTGGTATTGTTTCAAAAAAGCACTGTCAATTTTGTCAGTGTTTTGAATGTAATCAATGGTAAAACCCTTTTGTGCAGCAAGTTTGTCCAGCCAAAGTTTTGCGCGGCGGGAGTATTCTATATGGTGTCCGCCATTTTCATACAACGCCAGTACTTTAAAAGGTTTATGGGATTGCGCGCTAACGGCAAGGCTGATGCACACAACCATCATCAACAGCAGGATTCTTTTCATATGTTATGTTATGTTTACGCCCTATTCACTTATAACGTTTTAAAGATGCAGCAGCAAGGAGCTGTTTTATCAAGGCCCTCATAAAGGAGCTCGTCTCCCAGGCTACGCCTCTGCCAAAAATAGTTAGGAATACGTTGTAGAAATTAAAATATTCCGAGAAATTTCTTGCGTTTTTTCTTTTTTTCCTGTGTCACAGGCGGCGTAACTATCGTCGGCTTCTTAGCTTTTAAAGCGGCCTTTTTGACGGCGGCAGCTTTTGCTGCAGCGGCTTTCATAACGCTATCCTGATTATAATATCGGGTAACAAACGGGGGTTTAAGGTAATCGGTTTTCTCGATATACACCACCTCTTTAGCGTTGTCTTTTTTGAAAAAGGAATAGCAGAAAGCAGCCGAAAGTATAATTGCCAGTGTCACTAATCCTGCTAACGCCGGTTTAGAAACCAATATCAGCGCCTTATTGCGCTCAAAAACACCCTTTTGATTATTAAAGCGTGCTCCGGATTGTGCTGCCAATGTTTTTAACGATTCCAACTGTTTATCCTTTTCGGCCTCGGTTTGCTGATAATGCGCGATAAGGTGCTGCAACCGGTCGTTTTCGGCTTGTATGGCATTTGTGCTCAGCTTACCATCCGCCGAAAGGCTGCCATTTATAATTGCCTCGTGCAGTTCTACCCCGCTTGCATATCGCGCTTCGGGTTGTTTTTGCAGGCATTTACTGATCACGTCTAAAAGCCATCGCGGTACTTGCATTTCCTGCGTTTGCTTCAGCGTGCTCCAATCGTCAGGAAGGTTTTTCCTCCGCAATTCAAGAAGATCAGGTACGGGGGCTTCTATATGCGCCAGCATAATAGCGTTGCGGCCGGTTTCACCGTTACCCTTAAGCGGAAACGGCACCTGCCCGGTAAGTAACTCGTAAAGTATAATACCATAGCTGTATACATCTGTTTGCAATAGCATCGAACCGTCATGCTGTTCGGGTGCCATAAACTCTATGGCGCCGGCATGGCGTATACTGCTGCGGCGCTCTTCCTCGGTCATTACCGCAAGGCCAAAATCAAGCAAAACGTAATTGCCGGTATGTACATTATATTTTACATTATTACTTTTTACATCGCCGTGCTTTACACCTACACTATGACAGTGGGCAAGCGCATTCGCAAGTTGATCGGCCACGCGGATAACCTCTTTAAGCATGAATACCTTTGGATGGGGCGGCTGCAGCAGTTCGCACAGGTCCGGCCCCTCAATGTATTCCATCTCGATAAACGGCAGCGAGCCGCTATCGGTAATGCCCGAGCTTAATATTTTTACTACGTTTGGGTTGGGCTCTTCGTTGACCTTTTGCAGCTTGGCCACTTCGTTACTAAAGTTGCGAAAATTGCGGTCGTCGTCGCTCTCGGAGTGTATGGGTGTAGGCAGCAATTTAATAGCGGTAAGCACAGGCCCCATACGGCGGCCTTTATACACCGATCCCTGTCCACCCGTTCGCAGGGCTCCAAGGTTCTCAAGTCCATCTGTTATGGTAAAAACTTTACTCATTCGTTGCCGGTTGATAACTAAACTCTAAAACTGCCGATTCGCCCAGGATGATCTGGTCGCCTTCAAGCAATTGGTGCCCAATGTGGGTCGAGCTTAGCTTTATTACGTCCTCGCTTTTTTCCGAACGGATCTTAATTTTATTACGTGGTGGCACACCGCCCTCGTCGGCAAATATCATAAACCTGCCGGCGTCATTATTCCACTCGATATGAGCATGCTGCCGGCTTACATACTTGTTGCTTTCGTTAGCACTGTCGCTGGGGAAAGCGATGTGGTTAGTACGGAAAAAACCATCATCGGCCTGCGCTTTTTTATCCCTGCCAATGTTTATTTTCTCATCTTCCGAAGTGATACTGTACTCAGGCTTATCTGTTTCGCCGCTCAAAGCCCTTACATAAGCCACCGCGCTTTGTTTAATAAAGTTCTTGCTTGTTTTAATAAAAAAGGCGGCATCCAACTTCGTGGCGCGTACAGCCTCAGGCGGAAAGCCTTCGTTCAATATCACATCCATTTGCCAGCTTTCGGGCAGGTTAACGGCGTAATCATCAGCAATGCGCTGTATTTCGTCTTTAAAAACCTCGGGGGTTTCAGCGTAAACAGCGGCCTCGTAAACCGCGCATTCTGATGCCGGGCAGCAAATGTAAAGATTAAGCCCTTTAATATTTCCGCCCTCGCCGCCCTCGGCCTTTTGCAATTCATGCTTAATAAACTGAAGCAATTCGTAGCGGATACTTTTTACGTCCGCCGGTTTATTTTCCTTATCACTTTTAAACAAATTGAACATACTGATGCTTCGTACTTTATTTATTCAACAAAAATTTAGTTTTATATTATGCTAACCACAGCCTTATTCACTTGTTTGCTCTTTAATGCTTTTAATGTAGCCTTTTTCGCGCAGGAAGGGGATTACATGCTTCCCCGCCAGTTTTACCGCGTCCGACGATCCCTTTGTAGATTCTATACGGATACAAACCACCATATTGCCTACACCATTAGCCTTTGGTGCAAAGAAAACGTACCAGCCGTCGTTTATCTGTTGTTTTTTCCAGATACGCTCCGGCGTACCGGTTTTTCCGGCAACGGCAATACCAAGCGTCCATTCCTTTGGCGCGCTTTGCTCTATCATATACTGGCGCAGCAGTGCAGCATACTTAGGGTCGTTGGTTAGTTTAACGCCTGGCTTTACGGATATTGCCGAATCGGCTACCTTAAGCACGTAACGGTTTTGCAAAATAACACCGTGATTGGCTATACCCGCAACCATCCGCGCAACCGATGCAGGCGTAGCGATCAGCTCGCCCTGCCCCCATGCCATACCCGAAATGCCCTTGGCCCGTGTTTTTCGGATATTGTTAGGATCGTAACGCGGCCTGGTATTAAACTCGGTTTTGCGCCAAAGCTCACGCCATTTTTCCTCCTGGGCGGCGTTCTGTTTATCGCGACCGTAATAGTAACCGCCCACACCATGTAAAAACATACCGGTTTTAAGGTAAACGGTAGCCATATCTTCCTGCAAATGCTCCTGGTTGGCCAGCTTTATAAAATAAACGTTGTTTGATTTTGCTACAGCACGTTCCAAGGTTATCAGGCCCGTTTCATCGGGTTCCAAACCTTTGGTACGGATGCGTTCATAACTGGCTACATTGTATTTTTTATTAGCGGCGGCCAAACCCAATTTATTGAACGACGCTATGGAGGTAGCCAACTTTGCTGTTGAGCCTGGCTGGGTAGCCAGGGTAAAGCCAAGGTCCTGCGTGGTTGTCCACCCGGCTAACTGGTTCTGGTCGTAGTAGCTCATGGTCAGCTTTTCCCAATCGTGTACCGGGGGTAAGGGGTAAACCGCCGAACTGAGCACATCCCCGGTATTAGACTCCATCACCACTACCGATACCCGGTTATCCAGCAGCGATGTATCCTGGGCTATAGAGTTTTGGATACTGGTTTGCAAGCCTGCGTCCATGGTTAGCTTAACATCCCGGTTACGGTTCTTAAAAGCTTCCACCTCCTTACTGTTTATGCCGGCGATAAGCAGCGGCGCTATAGCGCTGTAATCTTTCTTAACCACCGTCATTTCCTTTACACCACGGGCCAAAAAGCGGTCTTCCTGGTAGCGGTTGGCCGTAACGTTGAATTTTTCGGTCGGCATTTTAAAGCCGCGCAGTTCGGCAGCGTGTTCATATTCCGCAAAGTACCCGTTGGGGCTGCCGTTAAACACGCCTGTATTGGCATCGCCCGTCCAAAAAAACATTTGCTCGTCAAAAGGGTAATACCTGTCAAGTCGCTTATGCATAGCCGAATCGATGTTGTAACCAATAGCGCCCGCCTTTACCAGTTCACGGTGTTGCTTTTTAATAAGTTCGGGCTTGCTGGTTGCCAGCACTACGCCCTCCCTGTCGTAAAGATTACCTGCTTGCAGCCGGTTCATCAATATGGCAATACGTGGGTTATAACTAAACATGCGCATACCGCTTTTATCGGCCACCAGCGCTGGTTGCACTACCCATTTTTTATTGTTGAAAAGATAGCGCGATACATTAACCGTTAACAGGGCGATAGCCACGCAGGCTGCAATAAGCGCGGGCACCAGGTTCTTATCCTGCTGGCGCGATATGTAACTCATTTGCACAGGCGTACCTTGTACCAGCGATGCGGAAAGCAAAAAACCAGATGCAAGCAAATTGGCCACCAGCGACGACCCGCCATAACTCTGAAACGGCAGCGATACTCCCGACAGTGGCAACGCCCCCGTAGAGCCGCCGGCTATCAGCATGAATTGAACGAATGTTGATATGCCTATCCCCGCGCAAAGGTAGAACAGAAAGGGCGTCCCCGTTCGCCGGCCTATAATGATGGCGCGGTGCAGGTACACCAAAAAAAGCAGGAAAATACAGACGATGCCCGTCCATCCAAACTCCTCTCCCATTGAGGGCAATATCATATCGGTATGTGCTTCGGGAATGGTTTTCGCAAAGCCCTCGCCTACTCCCTGGCCGCTTACGCCTCCGCTGCTCATGGCCCAAAGGCCGTTAGCTACCTGATCGCCGCCGTAAACCTCGTTGTTCCAGGCATCCTGCCAAATAGCCTTACGGTCTACCAATCGTTGCACGGGACCGGGAAACAGCTTTCCTAAATAGGGTATCTGGTCGATAGTTAAAAAGGCTGCCATGATAACCAGCACCATGATAGCCGACTCGCTTAACGACCGGCGTTTGAGCAACATGAACAGGGCGGTTATACCGGCAGTTATCAATGCGGATAACCAAACGTTTTTTACCACCCACGATACGATGACATATAGTACTACCGCGCCCGCCATGAACATAAAATCGCCCCGCGAGAACGAGAACAGCACAATAAAGGTGAAGCACACTACCATAGCGGGGCCCAAATCCCCCAGCAGCAGGAACAGCAGCAAGGTTACCAATATGGCTATCAGCGCGAAGGAGAAGAATTGCCAGCGTTTGCTCCAGCTGCTGTATTCGCTGATCAACTTTTCGTTGGCGGCAAAAAATCCCGCCAGGAAAAGAATAATAAGGTATTTTACAATTTCGCTGGGCTGAAAACCGAACAAATTTACCTTTACGCCGCTGCCTTCGGGGCCGGTACCAAACTTTATGGTCATGGCCAGCAGTGTAGCCGCCAACACTACCCAGGGCCAGCCGTTTGCCGCGTTGCGGTTATGTTTAAACACCAGCATACGGTATATCCACGAGTCGGGCGTAAAGCGGCGCATCTTAAATTGCAGCATCACCAGCATGGCTACCAGGCCAATGCCCAGGTAAACCAGCATGTCCTTTGCTAAAAACCTGTCCCGTAAAGGGTCCTGCAGGCTCAATAGCGTCAGGAACGAAAGTCCGGCAAGTATCATTACCACCGGCAGTATCAATTGGTCTGTCGCCCGGTACTTCCACGATAGCAGCAAATGCACGAATAAAAATGCACCTATAAAGCTTCCTGCTATGATCAGGAACCATTGGTTAAATTCTACCGGCGTTCTAACGATCAACGATCTTTCCTTTTTCAGAATATTGAAATCCCTGGTAGAAAACAGTCTGATGGTATGCGGTTGGCGGCTAAACGTCAGGCTTACATCCTCATCTAAATTCTGCACCCCCTGCGATCTGCCAAACTGGTAACCGGGCTGCAATGGCAACAGCTTAAAAGCTTTTCCTGCGGGCAGGTTTTTAAATTCGGCTATCCCCTGCTGATTGGTGCGGGCATAAGCGGTTAATTCCTGCAAATGTCGTTTCCCAGCACTATCGGGCAGATAGACCGCTTTAAAGCCTTTACCGTTTTGCCTTACAAGTTTAACATCCTCAACCTCTTCGTCGTTAAAGATACTATCCTGCGGCAATACCATCTCCAGCCGTATCAATACGCCTGCCACGGGCTGTTTTTTATCGGTTATAGCACCGGCAATGCTATACCCACCCATACCTATATCTGTAGACGAGGGCACTTGCATCGGGCCCTTTCTTTCCTGTACAAATGTTACCGAATCATCACCGGTATAACCCAACAAGGCCCTGGAAGCATTTACCCTGCTTTTAAATGATTCGCCCCCTTTTTCAAAAGCATCATCGGCTATAATAAAGTACTTACGTTTATTCAGTTCGCCTATATTATCAATTTTTTGGCCGGTACCTATGTTATTGGCAACGGTGGCTGTTATCAGGTCTATATCCCGCTTATCCTCAAAATAATAGCCTTTGGTAAGTAATTTTTTTAGCTGCCCGGCAGGGTCTTTAGCGTTCAGGTTTATCATGGTGCCGTCCTGCAGGCGGGTATCCACATCGGCAAAACGCAGCTGCAGCACCGTATACAGCCTGAAAAAAAGGAACAGGAACAGCACGCTTATCAACAGCAAAAATATGCGTTCTTTCCACCTGCCGGCAGTTTGTATTTTATCGGGTTCCATTAGGCTTGGCAGTGGTTTGGGTTTTAGTAGTTTCCGGGGTTAGTTTGGTATCCGGGAAATTTGCCGTAACCGGCTTACTATCCATTAGTTTATATTTACGCTGAATATGCAGCTTGCAATTAATAAACTGCACATTTTTAAGCATCAGGTCGCTATTGCCCAACTCGGCCCCGATATTGAAATCCTTAAATTTCAGGTTTTCGAGCATCACAACTTTGTTATCCGTTGATATAGACAAAGCAGGCCCGTTAAATGCAGTATCGCGCTGCAGGGTAATATTACCTTTTACCTTAATGTATAGCGTATCCTGATCGATATGCAACGTATCAGTTATAACAATGGGTTGTTTAAATGAGGTGTCAGAAAGTACCAGGGTATCACCTTTAAAGGCGTCAATGGCATCCTGGAGTTTAATTTCATCAGCATTGCGCATCTTTTGGGCAGCCGGGGCTGCGCTTTCAAGCGGGGTTGTCTGTCGTTGTTTGGTTAAGTATAGCCAAATGGTTGACGCCAGAAAAAGCAGACACAAAAAGCTCAATATTAAAATTAAGCCTGTATTTTTATTAGGGCCCATTTTTTGTTTAGTTGATATTCCTTCTTCTATATATTGCCGTTGCGGGGTTGGTTTAATACCATCTGTACCGTCATCTGCCTGTTTTACTTGCGATGGTGCAGGCATAGTGGCCTGCGCGCGTTGCTGCGGCTTATCATTTAGCGCCAGCGCCACGGTCACGTTATCGTTGCCTCCGTTGGCATTGGCAGCGGCTATTAATTCGGTGGCTTTGTGCTGTAATGATGCACTTTGAGTGATGATATTTAATATGCCGGCCTTATCTACCATATCTGTAAGGCCATCACTGCAAAGCAGCAGCATATCGCCGGGTAAAAAAGGCGATTGTCCAGTCTCTATAAAACTTTCGTCGGTATCTATCTGGTTGGTAAAGCCCAGGGCCTTATTTATTTCGTTGCGTTTGGGATGGTTCATGGCAGCCGTTTCGGTAAGCCGGCCGCTATCTTCCAGAAAACCTACAAAGGAGTGGTCTTTAGATATTTTAACCAATGAGTTATCGCGCAGCAAATACAAGCGGGTATCACCTACGTGGGCATAAAAAAACTGGTTGTTCTCTATATCCACCAAAGCCATAGTGGCTACACAGGCCATGCTCTCCAAGTCTTTATCCTGTAGCTTTTTATCAGCTATTTGCTGGCTGGCCAGCTTAAAAGCGTCAATCATGGCGGGGATTATCTCTCCCTGCAATCCGTTCAAACGGTCAATAAACACCTCTTTGGCTATAGCGGCAGCCACTTCGCCCCCGTTATAGCCGCCAACACCATCAATTACGGCAACAAGCACCATGCGGTTACCCATAACTGGCTGGGCAATAAAAGCATCCTCGTTATTGCTGCGCACCTTACCGGTATCGGTTAATCCAAAATAGTTTTCAGCCATTGCGTTTACCTGAATTTTTAATATCAATAAAATGGGTTGCCAGCAGGCAGAACCCAATTACTAATAAGCTTATGGATAATATTTGTGACATGAATAGCTATGCTTTAAACAGGTTTAACCCGATGATACCATTGAGCAGCATGCGCGAATTTACCGGCAACTCTACCCACTGGGGCGAGTTTACATCACTGCGCTGAATGGTTACTTCATTTAGTGTGGTTATTTCGCCAAAGGATGCCAGGTAAAACTTACCATCTGCTTTGTTGTAGCGTATTTGCAGATGCGGCGCGTTCACCCAGTCGCTCGGAATGGTGAATATGTTTGAAGCCTCGCGCGTTTCCTCACTGCCCGATACAATGATATCGTCGTCCTTCATCAGGTATTCTACCTTTTTACCCGCAAACTGCTGGTCGGGGATGATGGTTTCCAGGCGGGCAATAACACTTTGGGCTTTGGCTGCCTTTTGTTCTTCGGGCTCCAGTTCTTCCTCGTATGGTATCTCAAAATAACCTTCGCTGTAATAAGTAAAGCCCTTTAAGGCCTCCTGGCTTACATCAAAGGTTTGGGCAATGCCGGTTTGCCGTGGGATAAAGGTTACCCGCAGATTTTGTTCTTTTTGATTATTATCCGGCAGTAATTTGCCAATAAAGCCCTTATCGCCTCTGGCATAGTCAGGGTGCGATACCAGGCGAAACACCCACTTTGAACCGGACGGCTTTACCGTTTTGCCCGATGCACGGTATTCCTTTAGTATCTCGTAAAACTTGGCTACCGTTTCCTGTACTATCAGCCCGAAGATCCCTTGCTTATCTGCAACAAACTCTTTGTAATCGTCGGCATTAAAGCTGATGATAAACTCGTGATAAAACACTACCCTGTCCGCAAAGGAAAGGTCTTTTATCGAATCTTTAAATTTTTCTACGATGTAACTGTAAACTGTATCGGGCGTAAGTGCTTTGGCTTTTGCCTTCTCGGTGCTTTCGTTGGTTAAAAACCAGTCTTGTATGCCAATGCGCTGCCAAAAATTTGGTGTTGATGCCATTTAATTTTTTCTAAAGCTGCCACAATTATGTATAAGTGAACACAATTTTATTGCAGATGTTTGATATTATTGATCCGTATCCTGCTGGGGATAATTAGTGTACTGGTCAGATTTTAACACGGTATCCGCTTCGCTGGCGCCGCTGCTGTCGGGTGCCGGGTTGGGCGGGGTTACTACCGGTTTTTTAACTACCGAATCGCGCTTTACAGGCGTTGTATCCTGCTCAGCAGCGTTGTCAGCGGGGAACCTTGAACCGTAATCTGGCGCACCGGAGCTTGTATCCGGCTTTGTTTCGGTGGAATCTTGTTTAACCTGGCCGGTAGGATTACTTTGCCGCTTTAAAAAAGTGGCGTAAACCGAAAAACCCATAAATACTACAAGCAATATCATTATTGTATAGTAATACGGCTTTGATAAAGAAACCCGCGATCTGTCTTCTATTGGCTCTGCCGGCACAGGTGGCGGGCCGGCCTGCTGGTATTGCATCAGTTGATTATGCAGGCGTTCATTCTCGCTGCGCAATGCGGCATTGCTTAAGCCGCCTGCAATATCAAAACTGTCGCTTCCTATCAAACTGCCTGTTACAATAGCCTCGTGCAGTTTGGTACCGTCGGTAAACCTCTTTTCAGGGTCTTTTTCCAAACATTTCTCTATCAGTTTTAGCAACCACTGAGGCACTTGCATCTCGCGGGCTTTTTTCTCGTCATTCCAGTTATCGGGCAAAGCGGCCCGCCTGGCATCAAGCAGATCGGGCACCGGCGATTCAATATGCGCCAGCATCACCGCGTTACGACCTGCATCGCCACCGCCCCGCAGCGGGAATGGGACGCTGCCGGTAAGCAGTTCGTATAAAATAATGCCGTAACTGTAAATATCGGTCTGCGGCAGCATTTTCCCTTCGTGCTGTTCAGGGGCCATAAATTCAATTGCCCCGGCATGGCGTATGCTGGTGCGGCGCTGTTCGTCCGTCAGGATAGCGAGGCCAAAATCCAGCAGTACATAATTACCTGTATGAATGTTATACTTTACGTTATTACTTTTGATATCACCATGCTTTACGCCTACCTTATGGCAATGAGCCAGCGCACTTGCCAATTGGTCGGCCACACGGATAGCCTCTTTAAGCATAAATATCTTATCGTGCGGGGCTTTCAGCAGCTCGCAAAGATCAGGCCCTTCAATATATTCCATTTCGATATAAGGGAACGATCCGCTATCGGTAATGCCCGAGCTTAATATCTTCACAACATTGGGGTTAGGCTGCTCGTTAACCTTTTGCAGCTTACTTACCTCGTTACGGAAACTGCGGAAATTTCTATCGTCTTCGCTTTCGGTGTGGATAGGTGTCGGCAGCAGCTTTATGGCCGTGTAAACAGGCCCCATACGCCGGCCTTTATATACCGAACCCTGGCCGCCAGTGCTCATGGCTCCTAAGTTTTCCAGTCCCTCTGTTATTGTAAATACTTTACTCATTTGTAGATATTGTGCCGAAAATCATATATTACAGACTAAATTACATTTAATACGCCTGTTTGTTGTAGGTATTATAAGAATAATAACAATAATCCACAAAAAAGCCCGCTATACCGGGGATGGAAAGCGGGCCTTATATATATAAGCCTGTTAAGATAAGGGAGCATATGCGGATGTGCGTATCACATCGGCAAAAACCTTGTATGAGTACATCCTGGATTGATGATCAAAGATATGCGTTGTAGCCATTACTTCGTCAATTTCCGTTTGCTCTGTAAAGGCGCTTAGTTCGGCCCTGATCTTGTCGGGGCCGCCAATAAACGAATAGGCAAGCATTTGCATTACGGCCTCTTCTTCAAATACATTCCAAACCGCATCCATACTTTTTACAGGCGGGGGCAACAATTGCCTTTTGCCCGTTACCACCCCCATAAAAAATTGCTTCACAGATGTTGCAAGGTATTCGGCCTCGCCATCAGTGTCGGCGGCAACCACATTAACGCAGGCCATTACATAGGGCTTTTGCAAATGTTGCGAGGGTTTAAAATTGTCGCGGTAAATTTTGATGGCCTCTAAAAAGTAGGTCGGCGCAAAATGGCTTGCAAAAGCATAAGGCAAGCCCATAGCCGCCGCCACCCTGGCGCTATCAGTACTGGAGCCTAATACCCATATAGGTATATCCAATCCTTCGCCGGGGATGGCCCTCACTTTACTATTAACGTTGTCGGCAGAGAAATAGGTTTGAAGCTTCACAATATCCCTCGGAAAATTATGTGCAGCGTTAAAATTTTCGCCACGGATGGCTAAGGCGGTTGTCTGGTCGGTACCGGGGGCGCGGCCAAGGCCAAGATCGATCCTGCCCGGATAAAGAGACTCCAGCGTACCAAATTGTTCGGCCACTATGAGCGGCGAATGGTTTGGCAGCATGATACCGCCCGACCCCACCCTAATTTTTGAGGTCCCGCCTGCTATATGGCCTATCAGTATAGCAGTGGCAGAGCTGGCCACGTTCATCATGTTGTGATGCTCAGCAAACCAATAGCGGGTGTAGCCTACTTTTTCGGCAAGCTGGGCCACCTCCATACTTTTTTTAAAACTGTCGGCCGGGGTGCTGCCTGCTACAACGGTGGCCAGGTCTAACACAGAATATTTTATAGATGATAATTTACTTGCGCTCATAATTCTTAATCCAATTATAACAATCCGCTTTTTCAAAGCTTTCAATCAAAATTAATGCTAAATAACGTCGATTACGCCAACGTGCTTGTTATATGACGCGGCGGGTACATTAATCAGAGAATGGTGACAAAAGGCTTCACTAAGTCCCTTCTGTGATGGCGAGGAACAATAGGTTACAAAGCGGTGAGTTACTCACCTGCGGCCCTTCGTGCGCGACCCTCTCTCTTCGCCTGCGGCGGAAAGAGGGTTTTCCTTTTTCCTCCTACCCTCTTTGCGCAGCAGAGAGGGTCGACAAGCGTAAGCGAGGTCGGGGTGAGTAAAATTGCTAAGAGGGGTTAATACCACTATTCTCTTCAAATTGATATCTTAGCGGTACCAAACTCAGCGTTTATTATGCTTGACAGCCCCGAAGGCAAATACATATTAGAGAGGTTGCAGCGCGAATTGCCTGTGCAGTTCAGCTATCACAATACCTATCACACCCTTGATGTTTACCACTCGGCAAACGCTATTGCCGCTCAGGAAGGTATCGGCGAAGCTGACACCAAAATACTACTAATCTCTGCGCTTTACCACGATTGCGGCTACCTGCAGCAAATACATGAGCATGAACAGGCATCGTGTAACATTGCACGCCAGGCGCTGCCCCAATTTGGTTACAACGCGGGTGATATAGAAAAGATATGTACGCTGATTATGGCTACGCAGTTACCCCAGCAACCAACCACCCTGCTGGAAAAGATCATTTGCGACGCCGATCTGGATTACCTGGGAAGGGAAGACTTTATTTCAACCGGCAGCAGGTTGTTTAGCGAAATGCAGGCGTTCGGCATCATAAACACCGCGGAAGAGTGGGATAAAATGCAGGTAAGGTTCCTGCAAGGTCACCACTACTTCACCAGTACATCTGTGAATAACCGGGAACCAAAAAAACGCGAAAATTTACGAACTTTGCAAAACAAAACTTCAACCTTAATGACCAGTAACAACGCTATAAAAATAAGCCTTTTAGATACCGTTTATACCCTTGCGGGCATTTTGTTTTGTGGGTTTGCTTTAAAAAGCTTTTTGGTACCAAACGCTTTTTTTGATGGCGGGGTAACCGGCATCTCACTGCTGATACATGAGCTTTATCACATAAACATTGCATACGTTATTATCCTGGCGAATATCCCCTTTATTATCATGGGGGCTTTCCAGGTGAATAAATCCTTCGCGGTAAAAACTTTCCTGGCTATAGTGGGTGTGGCGCTGTGCCTGCTTTATATCCCTTATCCCGAAAAAATAACATCTGATAAATTGCTGGTATCCATATTCGGCGGCGTGTTCATGGGCACGGGCATAGGCCTGGCCATACGTGGCGGCTGCGCGCTTGACGGCATCGAAGTACTGGCCCTTTACACCGGCAAACGCATCAGCTTCACCATCAGCGAGATCATCCTGGGTATCAACATCGTTATTTTCCTGATAGCAGCTGTAAAAGTAGGGTTACCTACGTCGTTATATTCTATTATAACCTATTATACCGCCTCGCGCACTATTAATTTTGTAATAGAAGGTTTAGAAGAGTACACCGGTGTAACTATCATATCCGGCCAAAATGCAGCAATTAAAGAGATGCTGGTGAAACAGCTTAGTCGAGGCATTACCGTTTATAAAGGCGAACGCGGTTTTCTGAAAGAAAGTTTTGACGTAAGCCACCCTGTGGATATAGTATTTACCGTGGTTACCCGCTTAGAGCTTAGGCGATTGAGAAACATGGTACACGAAATAGACCCGAAGGCTTTCATCTTTACCAGCATTATTAAAGAAGCCGCCGGCGGGGTTCTAAAACGCAGGGCAAGGCACTAAGATAAGTCTTAAGTTAAAAGTGGGTAGCCTTGAGTCTTTTCACTTCCGACTTAAGACTTTCGACTTAAGACTCAATACTATTCAATCACCTCGTAAGTAATAACCGGCTTTAGCTTGTTTTTTAGGGTAAACTCGCCGTTTTCGCGGCATTTGAACGACTCTTTGGTTTTATGGTAAACCTCCTCGGTGATGATGATCTGTCCGGCTTTTGCGATGCCTTGCAAGCGTTGCGCCAGGTTAACAGAATCGCCTATGACGGTGTAGTCTAATCGTTTTAACGATGCTGAGCCGATATTGCCGGACACCATTTCGCCACTATTGATACCCACAGATATCTGGGGCTTGAACTTTTTGCCGTTGCCGGCGTCGATTTCAGGTTCGTTTGATAGCTGCGCCTTAATAGAAAGGGCGGCATCAATGGCCCTGTCAAGGTGAAACTGGCCGCGGAATACAGCCATAATAGCATCGCCCATAAATTTATCAACATGGCCCCCCTGTGTTATAATTTCTTTAACTATCCTATCAAACAAGCCATTAAGCAGGGTAACAACAGTATTAGCCGCAACATGCTCGGTAATGGCCGTAAAACCGCAAACATCCACAAACATAACGGTGGCTTCCAGCAATTCGTTCTTCATCAGGCTGCCTTCAAACTCCTTATGCGTCATAAAATTCAGCACGTTCTCGTCCACATACATCTTCAGGATGTTGTTTTCCTTAATCGCCCTTAAGGTTTCCTGAAGTTGCCTTACATACGATATGGTTTTTTGCATGGTAACATCAAGGTCGTCAAAATCCACCGGCTTCATGATAAAGTCGAAAGCCCCGCGGTTCATGGCGGTGCGGATGTTTTGCATATCGCCGTAGGCCGATACAACAACGGCTTTAAGTGTAGGGTTGGCTTCGGGGAGATGAGTGAGCAGCGTAAGGCCGTCCATCACCGGCATGTTTATATCAGACAGGATGATATCCAGATCGGGGTTTTCCTTAACACGCGCTAAAGCTTCTTCGCCGTTTTGCGCGAAGATAAATTCATATTCGCCCTCCCTGATCTTACGGCGAAACTTTTGTTTTACCAGTATCTCCAGGTCAGCCTCGTCATCCACAACCAGTATCTTAGCCATTTTTATTTGTCAGTTAATTGATTTATTGTTCAGCAATTTAAATCTGCAACACTATAACGTTTTTAATTTTTCCTTTAATAGATTAAAGTCCAAAGGCTTGGTCAAAAAGTCATCCGCCCCTTTATCCATCGCCTGTTTGTAATTTTCCTCGTCGCCATAGGCGGTTATCATCATCACCACGGGCGGCGGCGGCGTTGGGAAATCCTCGCGAATGTGTGTAAGCAGTTCGATACCGCTCATGCCCGGCATATTAATATCCGACAGGATGAGCACTACTTCGGAGTGTTTATCTTTAAGGTAATCAAGCGCTTCCTCGCCCGATTGCGCAAAGTCAAACTCCACCTCGTGGTTTTTGATCTCTTTCCGAAAACGCTGTAAAAAAAGCGGCTGAACGTCTGCTTCGTCGTCTACGACTAATATTTTCATGCGAAAATAGTTATTGATTTAGTGTCCCGATAGCTATCAGGATTGTGATTTATTTATTTACATATTCATCAGGCAATAGGCAAAGTTATAATAAACTCCGACCCTTCGCCTACTTTGCTATTAATGTTGATATGACCTTTATGCGCCTTTACGATGATATCATAGCTCAAAGAAAGGCCAAGCCCTGTACCCTCGCCCGCCGGTTTGGTGGTAAAGAATGGCTGCATGATTTTGTCTTTAATGGCATCGGGGATACCGCTGCCGTTATCTTTTATCATGATCTCGGCCTCCTGCCCTTTAGGGGTTACTATGGTACGGGTTGAAACCTCTACGCGTGGTTTAAAATCGCCGCCAATGATTTTTTGTTTTTGATGCACGGCATAAAACGCGTTGGTGAACATATTCAGCAGCACACGGCCCACATCCTGCGATACCATATTAATAGATGGCAAATTGGGGTCCAGATTTGATACAAGCTCGGCATTAAACGATTTATCTTTGGCACGCAAGCCATGATAGGCCAGGCGGAAATATTCGTCGGCTATGGTATTCAGGTTGGTTGGCTCTTTCACGTTGCTGCTGGCGCGGCTGTGCTGCAACATGCCTTTAACAATACCGTCGGCACGCTTGCCGTGATGACGGATCTTTTCGAGGTTTTGCTTAATATCAGCCGCGATGGCATTGGCCTCTTCTATATCGCCTTTTGCCATTTCTTCTTCCATCTCCTCTATCAGCTCCATACTCACCTCCGAAAAATTGTTTACAAAGTTCAACGGGTTCTGTATCTCGTGGGCTATACCGGCGGTAAGCTCCCCTAATGATGCCAGCTTTTCCTGTTGTATCAGCTGGGCCTGCGTAGCCTGTAATTCTTTAACGGTTTCCTGCAGTTCGTTACGCTGCTGCGTTATCTCTGCGGTGCGTGCGGCTACCAGTATCTCCAGCTCATCTTTACGCTCGCTGATGCGCTTGAGCTCGCTTTGTTGCTTTTTGGACGTTGCGACACGCAGAAATATCCATCCGAAAGCGACTAATTGCGCGGTTTGCCAATAGTTATCGTAGGTATGCGAAAACTCAAAATTTTGGGTTGCCAGTTCAACTGCATTGGCTACAACGGCTACTACAATTAAAGGGTAGTGTGCATTTATTAAAACCCTGAAGCGCTCAAAATCCGGTTCCCGTTTCAGGAACTGCACTACCCCTAACAATACAAGGGCAATTACAATTCCGTTAACTTCATCGCTTGGTATAAAGTCGTCAAGTAAAAAGAACAAGCCTACAGTACCCAAAGCCACACCATATAACGGCATGTTCCATTTTGCAGCGGCTGGGGTTAACTTTATTGACTTGCGCAGGCGCATTGCAAGCAAGAAGAGCGCGAGATAGGTAAAAAAATGCATACCCTGATAAAAGTTTTAAGTTTAAACTAAGGTAATAATTATACTTAATAAGTAGTTGTAAAGCGCTTAAAACTTAATAAAATGCGCTATTATCTGCAGCACAATATTGCCATACACGCCTGCCAGTACGTCGTCCATCATTACGCCGGTGCCGCCGGGCAGGGCTTCCATTTTGCGGATGCCGAGCGGCTTTACAATATCAAAAAAGCGGAACAATACCAGGCCCATAAGCAGATAATATAAATTAGGCGGTATAAAAAGCATGGTTACCAGCATGCCGGCAACTTCGTCTATCACCACGCGATAGCTGTCTTTTCCCCAAAAAGGCTCAACCTTATCGCCCACATAAATGCCTAACAAGGTTATCATTACGGTTATCGCCGCCAGGTACCAGGGGCTTTGTAAACCCCGCTGCTGCCATAAAAGCCAAATAAACGGACAGGTAACAATAGCGGCCAGCGTGCCGCCCCCCTTTACATACCCTATCCCGAAAATTGATGCGATAAGTTTCAATTAATTATTGATTTGAATTAGTGATCTGCACATCCGAAATTTGCACATTAGTTAGCTTTTATCCAGTACGCCTTCGGCATCTTCTGCTACCTCGGGTTTGATGATATTCTTTTTAGGGAAGTTAAAAAAGATAGAGGTAAGCACCGGGACAATAAATACCGCAACGGTAAATACCGATACAGCTATATCCGCGGTTTCGCCTTCCATAAATTTGGAGAAACCTGCTTCCGGGAAGAAATGCACGTATAAGGATGCTGTCAGCTTAACACCCAAAACGCCGATCACCAAAAAGGCAACGGTTTCCAAAAAGGTGAATTTCTCCATTAGCTTAACAAACGCCTGCGCCACAAAGCGCATAGCCAATATACCGATAAACACCCCGGTATAGATCAGGAACACATGATCGGTAAAGGCCACGGCAGCAAATACGTTATCTATGGAAAAGGCAAGGTCCATCAGCTCAACCAGGGCTACAGTTGCCCAAAAGGTACCTATAAGCCCAACGGTTGATTTATATAGCCAGTTTTTGCTTTTATCAACGCTTTCTTCTCCGTTGTCATCATTTTTAGCCGCTAATTTCTTTTTAAAATAATCGAAAGCGAGGTATAGCAGGTACAAACCGCCCAATGGTTTCAGCCACCATATTTTTACCAGCCACGCCGCCAAAAACAAGCATACGCCACGCAAAACATATGCGCCTATTATACCGTAACGTAACGCGCGGCTGCGCTGATGCTTTGGCAGATCGAGCACCATAGTAGCCAGTACAGCTGCATTATCAACCGATAAAAGGCTTTCAATAACAATAAGGTTGAGCACAACCAACAGGCCGGCCTTTATATCTTCACCAAGCAGTGTATGTAATAGGTCCATTTGTAATCAGTGTTTAAATTATATCTGTATTTAACATGGTTTTTAAAATATTCGCCTGCACGTCAAACGCATTCATATGCGCTAAAAAGTTCACATCTGCTATTTTCTTATAGTCTTCGGCCAGCAGGGCCATAATATTTTCGGGCAGATGGGTTTTTAATAAACCGGCCTTGCCGGTTAACTGCACATTCTTATCGCGCAATTCCCGCATCATGCGCTCGCGTTTGCTAACGGTATTTTTGAGGTCAAGATCGCCCAGTTTGGCTACATCGCAAAATAAGAGCACGTTGTTAAGCGGCGAAAACAGGAAGTATTTATTTACATCCTTAAACCGGTAAACTTCAAGCACAATATCGTTGGCACGTACACCGCAGTAAAAATCTATCTTAAAATCATATTTACAAAGGCTGCCCATCAGCTTGCGCTGTATAGTGGCATACTCGTTTGTATAAACATCGGCCGGGCTGTACTGCAGCAGATCGTAAACCAGTTCGGTGGAGATACTAAAAAAGTAATCGCCCGAAAAATGCGAGCTGAACTTGTTGATATTGCCCACAAACGGGTAATCTGCCGAATTATCTGACAGTACCTGGAACAGCTTACGTAACGACTGGCTCATTTTAAGCGCCTGCCGCTGCTTATCGTTCTCAAAATTTTGCTCGGTGTAAACCGGATCGTCCATTTGGTCTATCAGCTGATTGTTCAACGCAACCTCGTCGAGCAGCAGGTCGGCCTGGGCCTCGTTGTTCTTCTTGATCTTTTTGAGCAGATCGATAAGGGTTTGTGTAAACTGGAGATGAAACATCTCCAGTTGGTTAATATCAAGCTCGGGATTGGTTTGAAAAAGCTGGTGCAGCACTTGGGTGCGCAGGTAAATCTTATAAATTACATCGTTATTAAAAAACACCGATAACAGCTGCAATTTGCTGATAACCCGTGTTGATGCATTTAATATGTTTAACCTGTTTTCATCCATATGCCGGTTAACGTGTATTGGTTACATTCTTTTTGAGTTCGGTCTCTAAAGTTTGCAACTCCGTATTAAGCGTTTTCCTGTTTTGTGTGCCCTCGTCGTGTATCCGCTTAACTTCGGTTAAGGTTTCAATTAACGATTGTGTGGTACGTTTTAAAGTGTCCAAAGATACCACAGTTTTTTCATTCTCGCGGGCTACATCAATACTGTTTTGCTTAAGCAACTCGGCATTTTTTTGCAGTATGGTGTTGGTAGTGTCCGATATCTTCTTCTGCATCTCCACATTGGCCTTTTGCCTGTTCAGTGCCACGGCAATGGTCAATTGGTTTTTCCAAACCGGGATGGTGGTTGATACTATCGACTGTGCCTTTTCGGCAATGGTGGTGTTGTTGTTTTGCACTACGCGGATCTGTGCCAGCGATTGCAGCATAATGAAGCGTACCACTTTCAGGTCGGCAAGGCGTTTATCCAGGCGGTTAACGTAGTCGCGCAAGTCGGCAATTTCGTAATCCTGGTAGGCTGATGGGTTGCCGTCCATAACGGCCAACTGCTCGTTCAACTCTTTATATTTTAACTGACCCGCTATGATCAGTTCTTCCATCTGGTGGATAAAGTCCACATTGCTGTCGAACATGGTTTGCAGCGATGCATTATCCTTGATGGAGTTTACGCGGCCGGCCTTTATTTTGTTTACTATCTTATCTACATTGCTCACCACCAGGTCGTACTTGGCAAACATTTTTTTAGTATCCATTACCAGGCTGCGGATAATCGGGATACGCGATAACACCCTCATAAAGGCGTTTTGCTCCAGTTCATCTACATCAATGTAGTTCAACTCGTGCAGCAGGTCGGTTATCAGGGTACCCACCTCGCCCGCATCAAACGTACGTACGGATGACAGGAAGGTGTTACTGTAACGCTCCATCCCCTGCTGCAGGTCGGCGCCATAGTTTAGTATGGAGTTTACATCGGCCGGGTTCAGGTCTTTAGCTTTTTCGCTGTATTTCTGTACCTCGGCAGGGGTAATGTTGGTTAAATCAACATTGCCTTCTTTATCAAGTTTAACCGGGGCGTTAGCGTTTGGCGCTGCTGCAGGCGGCGTAAAATCAGGCAGACCTGCACCCTCGTTGGTTAGGTTGGTTTCCATTGTTTTTTATTTTTTTATTTTATGTAGAGACGCGATACCTCGCGTCTCCATTAGGACGGTAATAAACCGTTCATTAAAGCACATTCATCAGAGACGCGAAGTATCGCGTCTCTACGTCTATAAATAATTCCTCATCACCGTGTTCACGGTTTCTTCCAGTTTGCGGTCTTTGGTGGGTTCGCCAATGGCGTTAAATTTCCATTCGTCGTTTTTTACGTAAAATATTCCCATCACCATTGATACGTGGCCTCTGAAATTCGATCCGTTAGCGATATCATAGGTGGCAAATATCTCGTTCACCCGCTTTGGCGTGCCCTCATAAATACGGATAGATGCAAAAGGGATAGTACCAAAATCCTGCCCCCTGAAACTGTTCAGCACAAAAGCTACATGTTTTACCGCAGGGTTTAGCTGCGCAAAGTCGAGTGTGATCACCTCGTTGTCCAGGCCGTCGTCGCCGCCCATATCGCCGGTAAGGTCATCGCCGCTGTGGCGTACTGCCTGATCCTTTGATTTAAGGTTACCAAAATAAACCACATCTATCAGTTTCTTGTTCTCGTCGAACAAAGCGCAGCTGGCATCAAGGTCAACCGCTTCTTTTGAGCCGCCGAAACCAAACAGACCTTTCTTTTCGATAGCGCCCCAGTTTATACCTACACAAACGTTTTGCAGCTTGCTACCGTTACTTTTTTCGAGGCTTATGCGTTGCCCCTTTTGAAGATTTATTGCCATTCCTTTTTAATTTAGTTAAGAGCTGAAAGCAGAAAGTCTAAAGCTAAAAGCCCTTTTTGTTCCTTCCGTTTTTAGCTTTCTGCTTTAGCCTTTCTGCTTAATTGTATTTATTTAAATAATCCTGCAGGCCGCCTTTCATGCCCACGCCCACCGCTTCAAACTTCCATTTGTTATCGCGTTTGTAAATGCGACCAAACTCAACGGCAGTCTCAATCGAAAAATCTTCCTCCAACTCATACTTTAGGATATCGGTATTGGTAGCGGCATCAAATATGCGCACAAACGAGTTGCGTACCTGGCCAAAGTTTTGGCGGCGGCTTTCGGCTTCGTGTATGGTTACTACCACGCATATTTCGGTTACGCGCGGGTCAATTTTGGTCAGGTCTATCTTGATCTGCTCATCATCGCCGTCGCCAGCGCCGGTAAGATTATCGCCGGTATGTTCAACCGCTCCATCAGGCGATTTCAAATTGTTATAAAACACAAAATGCTCGTCGCTCAATATCTTTTTATTATCGCCCATCACAAAAACTGATGCGTCCAGGTCAAAGCTCGCCCCGGTTGATGATGTGTTGGTATCCCAGCCTAAACCTATTGTAAATTTAGGAGCGTCGATAGCTTCGCGCTGCCCCTTTTGAAGATTAATTGCCATATTGTATTAGTTTATAATTATCTAAAAGTAAAAGTTTTTTAATAAAATTAAGGTTGTGCTCATAGGCTTCAATGGTATGGTAACCGTTGCCGAGTGCCATATTGTAAAGTTGCTCTGTAAACTGCACCGACTGGTTTTGGATAAACACGCAAAAGCTATCAAAACTATAGTTCAATATATACTTTACTATACGGGTGTTGATCCGGAAATCGCTGCTTTTAATAATCCCTTCCAGGTCAAAAATCGTTTTCACCTGGTGGTAGTTCAGGTAGTTCTCTACATTGGGGTGAATATCCGTATTAATCAGTTCAGCAAAGTACAGCATATGGATATCATTATCCAAACCATAAGCCTTAGCCATTTTCATAATCATGCGCTCGTGGCTGCCGGTAATGCGTATATCATCCAAAAATATCAGCGTTTTACCTTGTAAAAAATCTTTATCGATATGAAACTGATCATTACCTATCAGGTTCATCCTTTGCTCGGCATTCAGTTCGCCATAGTCTTCTTTATAAGTAATGGTACGATGCACCTTGGTTTCCTGCACAACGGGCAGGCCCTGCCCGGCCAGCCAGTGGTTAAGGCTGTAAACAAACCAATCCTTCATGGCAAAGGTCGCCGTCGGGATAAACGAATAGGGGCTTGAAATCACCACTACCTGCTGCGATATCGGGTTATCAGCAAGGTAATCGTTGATAAACCCCTCGGCCAGTGCGGTACCAAAATCTTTTGATACTGCGCCGTCGCCAAATTTAAAGCGACTATAATCGTCGGCATTAAAGCCAAAAGTAGTGTCGTGGTGTATGTGATGTAAAGAGTATGTATTAGTAGTCATTAGCTTATAAGGCTTAAAATAGTGGCGCTGTTTACATTAACAAGCATTGAGCTTATTCCTATTTCCTGAGCAGGTTTTACATCATTTTTAGCATTATCGCCTATATGAATAATATTGGTTAAGGGGATATTTTTGCCGGCATTACATATATCAATATTATTTAGCATCAGCTTAAAAAAATCGTAATTGGGTTTTGACATGCCAGCCTCATCAGAATAAAGCTGAAAATCGAAATAGTTATCAAGCCCGTAAAGTGCTAATACCTTTCGTAAAGTTTTCCCGGTGATGTATCCTGTATTGCTCAACAAACTAAAAGTTGCCCCGCTTTTTTGTTTTAGATGCTGCAACACCTCAATTGTTACATCCGAGTAGAGCTGCGGCGGGTAGGCAAACAGCAATTCTTCCATTTGCAGGTGCAGCTGTGCATAGTCGATATCATCAATATTTAACCGATTGCCATTGATAAGGCTGATCACCATCAGGTACATTTCGTCGGCATCAATGTTCTTGCCGGTTTTCTCGTTCACGGCATTGCACATCAGGTCAACCTGCCGAAAGATCAGGGCGATATCGTCAACAGACTTACCGGTATTATTAAAGTTTTGATGAAAAAAATGCGCGCGTTGTATCTTAAACTGCGGGTTTGATTTGATAAGTGTTAACCAAAGATCAAATGAATAGTGCTGATAGTAAGGCATTAGCAGGTATATACGGTTTATAAAGCCGGCAAGCCGGCCGTTAACTAATATATGCCTTTTATGCTTATTTATTTACTAAACGGCATAAAGTTTATGTTAACAACCTTTATTGAATGGTAAGTGCGGCACGATAGGCCATTATAGCGCGGATAATGCTTTGCACGATCTGTTGCTGCCCTTCTTCCGAATTCAAGTACGTTTCTTCTTCAGGGTTATTGATAAAACCGGTTTCAATAAGTACGGCGGGCATAGCGCTGTTGGCCAGCACGTAAAGGCTTTGCTCGCGCACACCTATTGAAGGGCGGCCGTCTGTTTCGGTAAACTCCTGATTTAAAAATTCGCCGAAGTGGATACTTTGTTTGCGGTATTTTTTGGTAAAGGCATCCAGGATAATAGCGTTAGCAGGGTCGGTGGCGTCAAGCGCCTCATATTTCTGCTGGTCCTGCTCTATCAGGATAGACGCGTTCTCGCGCATCGCCTCCAACTGCTCGCCGGCGCGCTTTAAACCATAAACCAATAACATTACACCGCTTTGTTTACGCGCGCGGTAAGCCGTGCCTTCGGCAGATGAGTTACAGTGAATTGATATGAATAAATTGCCCTGCGATTTGTTGGCGATATCCGAGCGGCGCCTTAACTCGATAAAAGTATCGTCAGAACGTGTCATTACTGTAGCTACATCGGGTATTTGCGCCTGTATAGCCGCTTGTAGTTTCCTGGCGATGGCCAGGGCTACGTTTTTTTCTAACGATGACAACCCCTTTGCACCGGCATCTTTGCCGCCGTGGCCGGCGTCAATAATTATTTTTTTTAGCTTAAAGCCGCTACTTTTCAGAGTGTCTGCCGCAGGCGTAAACGAACAAAGCAGCATATAGAAACCTAAAATGCCAACAATAAATACCGGGCCGAAATATTTTTTATTCATTTATATAATCAGGGAACGCTAATTTAACTACCTACGTATTAGCCTGCAAAAATAATAAGCTAATACTTTATAGTGACTAAAATATCTCACTAAAGCTTAACAGCAACAATATTTTATTTTCTTAACAGTAAGCAAAGTTACCCCCATAACCGCGCTATTGCGAAATTAGTTTTAGTTGTGGCGACTGGTAACGCTTTTGCAACCACGTTTGCAACTTCACTACATCCGGTTTGTTTAGCGGTTTTGCAAAACGCACCAGGGCAACCTTCTGCGTATCTACCAATGTTGTATCCGGGCGTAATACAGCAATTTTACTTACGCCAAAAGATAGTACCGCCGGGTAAAGCGCTTTTATTTCTGTAAGTACCGAACTATCTAAATTGATTTTTCTTTGTGGTACTTTAACAGTATCGGTTGTTAACTTTGTACTGTAAACATCTTCAAGTATGCTTGCTTTGATCTGCGAAAGATCAAGCTCCTGTTTTGCATTTAGCCCCTGCCTGATATTTAACTGCACATTTTGCAGGCGATACTTTTTCATCAGGTGCCTCAGAGAATCTGTAACAGGTTTTTTAAGCACGGCACCTATCAGCAGCAGGTCGATTTTTTGTTGCTTGGCTGTATAGGTAAATGACTTAGAAACCACCTGGGTATTTTTGAAATTAAACGCCTGCTCTACAAATGTGCGCGCGTTATTTTCAAATATGCTCTTATTCACAATGCGGTAAGCCATATAAATACTCGGTAATAACGTTACCAAAACTATTATCACAACGTATCTTGTTACCCTCTTTTCCGCCCCGGGGTCGTCAAACGCTTTTTTGCGCATTTTTAGATACCTGGTCATTAAAAAAGTGGCAATAGCGATAAACACGCTGTTAATAAAGTAAAGATAGATAGCCCCCAGAAAGAAATACCAGTTGCCCATGGCAAGCCCAAATCCTGCTGTACATAAAGGTGGCATTAAGGCTGTAGCAATTGCAACACCTGGTATAACGTTGTTTTTTTCTTTCCTTGAAGCAGCTACCATTCCGGCCATACCACCAAATAGTGCGATAAATACGTCCCAAATAGACGGCGAGGTGCGGGCAAGCAATTCAGATTGCGCGTCGTGAAGCGGGGTTATAGAAAAGTAAATAGTGGAAGTAATAATACTGATGACGGTTGCTACCAACAGGTTTTTCCCGCCCTTTTTAACCATTTCAAGATCATTGATACCCACACCCAGGCCAATGGCCATTACCGGCCCCATTATGGGCGAAATTAACATGGCGCCAATAATGACAGCGGTAGAATTTACATTTAGCCCTATAGAAGCGATAAATATGGCAAAGATCAACGCCCAAAGGTTTGCACCGCGAAAATCTATATTCTTACGTATAGATGAAATAATATCCTGCTCCTCAGCCTTATCCTCCTGCAGGTTAAACCTATGGGTAAGAAAATATCTGATGCGGTGTAAAAAATCACTCATAATTATTTCACGCTTTTAGCCTGTAGCTTTTGTGCCAGCTTGCCTATTGTTAGCCCTTGAACCAATATCGAAAACACTACAATAATATAGGTTATAAGTACAAATTCGTCTCGGTACATGTTACTGCCGAGAGAGAGCGCCAGCGCAACGGAAATACCGCCCCTTAAGCCGCCCCATGTTAAAATAGCGATGGCGTTATTCTCGAATTTGATCTTATACCGAAGCAGCATTACCGGGAAAACAACCGAAAGCCAGCGTGCTAACAGCACGATCAAAATGGTGATCCCCCCGATGATCATCACTGTTGAATTGATCTTTATGATAAGCATTTCCAGGCCGATAAACAGAAACAGCACCGCATTTAATATTTCATCTATCATGTGCCAAAATTTATCGAGGTAATCACGCGTTTCATCAGACATGCCTTCCTCTTTTGCTTTGTTACCCGTAATAATACCTGCTACTACCATCGCCAATGGCCCTGAAACATGCAGGTGAGACGCCAGGGTATATCCGCCCATAACAAGGGCGAGCGTAAGCAACACCTCTACTTTATAATCATCAATAGACCGTAGCGCCAAAAAACCCAGATAACCGAGCAATGCGCCAAACGCTAATCCACCAACAGCCTCCTGTAAAAAAAGTTTGCCAACGTCGGCCGCTGAAAAATCACCGCCCACAGAGCGGGCTATTTGCGCAATGCTGATAAAGATCACTACGGCAACCCCATCGTTAAAAAGCGATTCTCCGGCTATCTTTATTTCCAATGAGGATGGTATCCTGGCTTGCTTCAATATCCCCATTACGGCTATCGGGTCGGTTGGAGATATTAAAGCGCCAAACAGCAGGCAATAAATAAACGGAATGGGCAGGGCAAACAGCTGAAACAAGCCCCATGTCATCACGCCTACTAAGGCAGTCGATATCAAAATCCCGATGGTTGCCAGCAGCAGTACCGGCCAGCGTTCTTTTTTCAACTTACCGGCATCTATATGAATAGCTCCCGCAAAAAGTAAAAAGCTCAGCATAAAGTTCATCAGTACATCCTGAAAATCTACCGAGTTGGCCAATTGTATTGCTTTTTCTGAAAGCAGGGACCTGGAATTTCCTAATAAAACAAGTAATACCGATGATATAAGCGATAAGGCCATTATTCCAATGGTAGGGGGCCACTTAATAAATCGGTGATTGATGTAGGCAAATAAGGCGGCTAATACAATGGTGATGGTAATTATTTCGCGGGTTTCCATAGAATATCGGATTAAAAAAGCCGCTTGGTGGAGCAGCAAAAAAGCAATATAGTTGCAATAAGTTAATTTATTTTAACCGCGCCCTTTTTACTGCACTTAGGGCATAGCCCCGATGCATAAAGGGTAAAGCCCTGCGCCTGAAAACCCGCAGGCAGGGTTAAATGCGGCATGTTCAGCTCGTTTATACAGTACACATTTTTGCATAGGGTACAATTAAAGTGCAGGTGCTCGTCATGGTGGTGGTTCTCCTGGCAATCTGAGTGGCACACAGCATAGTTTGCCGTTCCGTTCAGATCGAACACTTTATGAATAATGCCCTTTTCTTCAAACACGTTTAATATACGGTAAAGCGTTACGCGGTCAATATCGTTCATCACGCTTTCCAGATCAGGCTGCGAGGTGGCCGTATTTTTTGAATACATCATAGACAACACCCTTAACCTTGGCGCGGTTTTTTTTAGGTTATGCTTTTGCAGCATATCCTCAAACTGGTAATTATTTTTTACTTGTGCCATTTTGTTTCAAATTTATAAAAAACCACTAAACAGTTTTGTTTTTGCCATGATCGTGACCGTGCTTCAGGTGGAAAAAGCTATCGCCGGCATTGCAGGTGCCCGCGTATTTGTAATTGACAAAATGCGCCGCCGCTATGGTAAATCCGCCCGCCGGAACCACAATAGCCTCTACCCAGCCGGTGATAAACAAATGGCCGATAATAATGGTGACAAAACCCGCAAGCATGAGCAACAGCGGCAAAACGCGGTGATGCTCTTTAAAATAAGATGTACCAATGGATGATATACCTACCACCAAAGCAATAATTATCATGATCCACTCCACCCATGCGTTGGCTAAAAACCCCAGGCCAATTAAAGGCAGGCTGGTAAAAAATACAGGCACCGCCGCGCAATGTATAGCACAAAGCGTAGAGGCCGTCATGCCAACATTATCCAGCTTTATTGCTTTTAACCGTGATATCATGCTGCAAATATAATCACAAATGCAACATTATTGTATTTAAGATTGTTTATTATTTGTAAAGAGTTTAGCCCTTTATCGTTTGATAAGCTTCCTCTGCCCCCACCCTTTCTATCACTTCAAACTTTTTGCCAGCCAGTTCATTATAGTTTGCGAAGAAGCTTTCCAGCTGCTTTAGAATAGCATCAGGCAATAGTATCATCGAGCTAACATCCTTAAACAGGTTTGATACCTCCGGCACGGCCAGGTAGCGGTCGTTACGCATAGTGCTGCCATCACGTTCAGTTTGGCTGGCTTTTATAGCGCCAATAATGCGACAGTCTACATAACAACCGGTAAATGTACCCTGCTCAGCTATAACCACCACATCCAGCGGATCGCCATCGTCCCCCGTGGTATCCGGGATAAACCCAAAGTCAAAAGGGAATACCATACCTGCCGGCAACACCTTTTTTAGCTTAAAGGCTTTTAACTTCGGCTCATAATCATATTTAAGGCCGCTGCCCTTAGGCGTTTCTACAATTACGGTTATTGGTTCCATATTAGTGCTGTTAAACGAATAACATTTAGCAATTGGATTGTGTTTTTACCCGGATTGACAGATTTGAGGATTTGTGAATATTGAAGCGCGTGCCACAGTTAAAAAATCTTATTAATCGCGTCAATCCGTTTTGCCCAGGTTCACACAATTATTGTATTTTTAACCGCCAACATAAACTAATGAAGAAGTACCTATTGCTGCTTTTATTGCTGCCCGCCTTTGCCCACGCGCAGATCCGGCCATCAAACCAAAACTTGTTTGATACTATTCCATTTATCCCCGACCATACCACCGAGCGGCTGGAGTTTTTTAAAAAACAACCAATCACAAAGGGCGGCACCATATTTTTGGGCAACAGTATTACCGAAATGGGTAACTGGGCAAAGCTGCTTAACGATACCACTATACTAAACCGCGGTATTGGCGGCGATATCACCTACGGGGTACTTAAACGCCTGGACGATATTATTGCGCGCCAGCCCAAAAAGCTGTTCATCCTTTTGGGTATAAATGATATTGGTAAAGATATCCCCGATTCGGTTATCGCCTATAACTATTTTAAGATCATAAAACAGGTGAAGGCTAAAAGCCCGGTTACCCAAATATATGTGCAAAGCATTTTACCTATAAACCCTACCATTAAAAACTTCCCGCAGCATTACGATAAGGGCGAGCACATCCCGCGGGTAAATGCCATGCTTAAGGCACAAGCGGCAAGTTTGGGATATACTTATATTAATTTGCAGCCGCTGTTTACAGATGCGCAAAACCGGCTGGATGCCAAATACACCTTTGAAGGACTGCACCTTAAACCCGAGGCTTACGTGGTTTGGGTGGCATACCTCAAAAAGATGAAATATCTTTAAAAATATGAAGAAATTTAAAGCATTTTCTATTGGTTTTGTTGTGCTTTTCAGCATCGTGCCTTGCTTCGCGCAGCAAAAAACAATTGCCGCAAAGGTTGAGGCATTGCTGGCCAAAATGACCCTTGAGGAAAAAGTTGGCCAGATGAACCAGCTAAATGGCGACTGGGAAGCAACAGGGCCGATCACCAAAGATGTGGGCAACAAGTTAGAAGAGATAAAACAGGGTAAAGTAGGCTCGGTACTTAATATTATGGGCACCAACCATACCCGCGCTTTCCAGGAAGCGGCTATGCAGTCGAGGCTTAAAATACCGTTGCTTTTTGGCCAGGATGTGATCCATGGGTACAGCATTACCTTCCCTATCCCGCTGGCCGAAGCAGCGAGCTGGGATCTGGCCGCCATGGAGCGCTCGGCGCGTGTTGCCGCTACAGAAGCCGCCGCGGCAGGCATCCACTGGACGTTTGCGCCTATGGTGGATATTGCCCGCGACCCGCGGTGGGGCCGTGTAATGGAAGGCGCCGGCGAGGATACCTACTTAGGGTCGCTGATAGCAAAGGCACGTGTAAAAGGATTCCAGGGAAAAGGATTGGGTAATATTGATGCCGTGATGGCTTGCGTAAAACACTTCGCGGCGTATGGCGCTGCCATTGGCGGCAGGGATTATAACAGCGTTGACATGAGCAGGCGCACGCTTTGGGAAACTTACCTGCCCCCGTTTAAAGCGGCTTTAGATGCGGGTGCCGCTACTTTCATGAACTCGTTTAACGACCTGAACGGCACACCCGCCACCGGCAGCAGCTACCTTCAGCGCGATATACTAAAAGGCAAATGGGGCTTTAAGGGCTTTGTAGTAAGCGATTGGAACTCAGTTGGCGAGATGATACCGCATGGCTTTGTAAAGGATAATTACGAGGCCGCCGAGGTAGCCATAAAGGCAGGCAACGATATGGATATGGAAAGCCGGGCTTACATTGGCAACCTGGCCAAGCTGGTTAGGGATGGCAGGGTGAGCATCAGCCTGGTTAACGAGGCCGTTAAGCGCATCCTTACCACAAAGTTTGAGATGGGTTTGTTTGATGATCCGTATAAATATATTAACCCGACCCGCGAAAAGGCTACCATGAACCGGCCGGAAAACATCGAAGCTGCAAGGGATATGGGACGCAAAAGTATCGTCCTGTTAAAGAACGAAAAAAACATCTTACCACTATCTAAAAACATACAGAGCATTGCCCTGATAGGCCCCCTGGTTAAAGAGAAATGGTACCTGAAAGGCGCGTGGTCTACCGATGTTGACCCTAACGACAACGTGGTTAGCATATACGAGGGCATCCAAAAACAAGCACCCGGTGCCAAAATTTATTACGCCGAAGGCTGCAAGATAAAGGATAGCATAGCTACCGATTTTAAAGAGGCTGTTGAAGCCGCCAAAAAAGCAGATGTGGTAGTGATGGCCGTGGGCGAAGATATTTTTATGACCGGCGAGGCGCGCAGCAAGGCTGATATCCACATCCCGGGGGTGCAGGAAGATTTGATAAAGGCCGTGGTGGCTACCGGCAAACCTGTTGTGGTGCTGTTAATGGCAGGCAGGCCCATGATATTTAACTGGACGGCCGACCACGCCCCCGCCATTGTTTATACCTGGTGGCTGGGCAGCCAGATGGGTAACGCGGTAGCCGATGTGCTGTTTGGCAACTACAACCCGGCAGGCAAGCTGCCTATCACCTTTCCGCGCAGCGAGGGCCAGATCCCTATTTATTATAACCATCTTAATACCGGCAGGCCAGCGCAGGGCGATAACGATAGGTTCTATCGCTCGTCGTATATCGATCTGCCTAACACGCCGCAATATGCTTTTGGTTACGGCTTAAGCTATACTACCTTCGCATACAGTAATATCAGCATCAGCAAAACCGCCATCAAAAAAAACGAAAGCCTGACAGTATCGTTTGATTTGCAAAACACCGGTACGGTGGCCGGCGAAGAGATAGCGCAGCTTTATATACGCGATATGGTGGCCCGCCCTTTAAGGCCGGTAAAAGAGTTAAAGGGTTTTAAAAAAGTGATGCTTGCCCCCGGCGAAACAAAACATATCAGCTTTACTATCAACAAAGAAAAACTGGCCTTTTACAACAACAACCTGGAACGTATCACCCAGCCGGGCGAGTTTAAACTGATGATAGGCGCGGCATCAAACAATATCAAATTAGAAAAATCTTTTCAGCTGACCAACTAAATATCATTATAAACCATGACCAAAACTAAAGTGGCCATCCTGGGTGCCGGATTTATATCAGACATCCACGTAGAATCGTATCATCGTTTTATACCCGAGGCCGAGATCGTGGCTGTATATGCCCGTAACCTTGATAAGGCAAAGGTATTTGCCGAAAAACACCACATCCCCGCATATTTTGATGATGTGGATAAACTGCTTGCTGAAACAGATTGCCAGGTGGTAGATATTTGCGTACCTAATTACCTTCATGCCGTTAACACCATTAAAGCCGCTAACGCGGGCAAGCACGTTATTATTGAAAAGCCGCTGGCCGTTACTTTAGAAGAGGCCGACGAAATGATAGCCGCCTGCAAAGCCAATAACGTAAAACTGATGTATGCCGAAGAGCTTTGCTTCGCGCCAAAATACGAGCGCGCCCGTCAGGTAGTTAAGGAAGGCGCCGTTGGCGAAGTATACATGCTTAAGCAAGCCGAAAAACACTCGGGCCCGCATACCGATTGGTTTTACGATATAAACCTGGCGGGTGGCGGCGTGCTGATGGATATGGGCTGCCACGCTATGGGCTGGTTTCGCTGGATGCTTGGCAACGCAAAAGTGAAAGACGTTTATGCAACCATGAACACCGTTTACCATACCGGCCGCACCAAAGGCGAAGATAACGCGGTGGTGATAGTAGAATTTGAGAACGGCGTTACCTGCGTTGCCGAGGATAGCTGGGCAAAACATGGCGGCATGGACGACCGCTGCGAGATATACGGTAAGGGCGGTGTTATTTATGCCGACCTGTTTATGGGCAATTCCGCGCTTACTTATAGTCGCGAAGGTTATGGCTACGCGATGGAAAAAGCCGATACTTCTGCCGGGTGGAGCTTTACTATTTTTGAGGAAGTTTATAACCAGGGCTACCCGCACGAATTGAAACACTTTATAGAATGTGTACGCGAAGATAAAACCCCGCTGGTAACCGGCGAGGATGGCCGTGCAGTGTTAGAGATACTATATGCCGCTTATGCATCTGCCGGACAGGGCAAAAAGATAAGCCTGCCTTTTACCCCAAAAGTTGACCGCCCTATTGACCTTTGGCTTAATACCCAACAAGAATAATATGAAAATTTCAGTATACGAGACTTACGACGACATGTCGAGAGCAGCAGCCGAACTGGTTGCGCAGCAATTAGCAGAAAAACCTGCATCCGTATTGTGCTTCCCTTCGGGCGATTCGCCTACCGGTACGTTAAAATATCTGGTTGAATGGGCTAACGAAGGTAAAATAGATCTGAGCCAATGCTTTTTCATAGGGCTTGACGAGTGGGTTGGGATGGACGAGAACGATCAGGGCAGCTGTAAATACTACCTTAAAACAAACTTTTTTGATAAGCTGAATACCAAACTAACCAATGTTACTTTGTTTGATGCCAGGGCGGCTGACCTGGATGGCGAATGCGAGCGCATCAACAATTTCATCAGCAACAAGGGCGGGCTGGATATTATGATGGTAGGCATTGGCATGAACGGCCATTTAGGTTTGAACGAGCCCGGCACCCCCTTTGACTTGTATGCCCACCGCTCGGTACTTGATCCGGTAACCGTGCAAGTTGGACAAAAGTATTTTGATAAAGAAACAGTGTTGACCGAAGGGATAACGCTGGGTTTAAAACATTTAGCAGAAGCAGGCAAGGCGGTACTGATCGCATCGGGCGCGAAAAAGGCTGGCATTATTGCCGAAAGCTTGCAGGGAACCGTAAGCACTGAAGTACCGGCATCTATCCTGCAAAAACTGCCCAATGCCATAGTGCTGCTTGATAAAGATGCTGCATCCCGACTGGAACACGCGTAGTAGTATGAGTGAAAAGGTAAGGCAAATACAAGAGGCGCTGCAAAATGCACCCGAATTACTGGCCGGCAAAAAGGTAGCCGCAGGCTTTGATGGCTTTGTAGATTCGATCGTCAAGGTGGTTAATTATAAAACCGAGAGTGCCGGCACCGTATTTTTTCGCACAATTGGCGAGTTTGGTAGTTACATAAGCAGTAAAAGCGGTTCGGGCTTTAGCCTGGAAAGCGAGGAACTGGTGCAAAAACTGGGCGGCAATATGCCTATTATGGCCAATGCCATGGCTGGTATGGGGACAAGTGTAAATTGTGTAGGCGCCTTTGGCGTGCCGCATGTGGCGCCAGCCTTTGCAGGCATGCATGGTAATTGCATGTTATATAGCTATACCAATCCTGGTTTTACTACAGCTATGGAATTTGCCGACGGCAAGATCATGCTGGCGCAAATGACCGACCTGAACCACGCCGATTGGCTTATCATTAAACAAACTATTGGGCTGGCAAACCTTAAGGCGATATTCGGCACTGCTGATCTTGTTTGCCTGGTTAACTGGAGCGAGTTGGACCACAGCAACAGTATGTGGCAGGGTCTGCTTACGGATATTTTACCGGGCATATTATCCGGTCAGAAACAATTCTTTTTTGATCTTTCAGATTGCTCCAAACGAAGCCACGAGGCTATATTATCGGCCATAAAACTCATCGAACAATTTGGCACATACGGTAAAGCTACACTAAGCTTAAACCGCAACGAAGCAAATATCCTTTATAAAACGCTGATAACCGATACCCCTCCTGCCGACCTGCAGGCCATTGGCAATAAGCTTTTTACGACGCTTGCTATCGATACGCTCATCATTCATAACGCCAAAATTTCTATAGCCTGGGATAGCAATGGCACACATGTAAGTGAGCCTGCTTTTATAGCTGATCCAAAAATATCTACCGGCGCGGGGGATAACTTTAACGCCGGGTATTGCATGGGTAAGTTACTTGGCTTAGCTACCGGTGAATGCCTGATACTGGCCAATGCTACCTCAAACATTTACATGAACACTGGCGACAGTCCGGGGATAGCGGCTTTAACCAATTATTTTTCTGCGCAATAGCCTAATTCTACCCCGCCGTTGTTGGGTGTTGTCGCCAACGACAATCAGAACAGTTAATGATAGATATCGGATGCTGGCGCTTTGTTGGTGACAACACCCACAAGGGCAAAAAAGGGACGGCAAAAAAACAAATCCCTCCCTGGGGAGGGGTGCGGCTGGCGGTGTAGTGGCATGGAGGGGTTTAGTACGCTTTATTAAACCCCTCCATGCACCCTCCCGTTGGGAGGGATCGCACAACACTTTTTTATTTCGCCGTTGTTTGTAACAACTCCAACACCAACAATGGAAAGCTTTTCTTTCCCCAATAATTTTCGCATCTTTAAGCTACCAATTATTATAAACTTCATGTCGGTAAATTCTGAAAATTCTAATCCGGGCAATACTGCCGCGAACACTTTTGATGCTATTGTTATTGGTTCGGGTATCAGCGGCGGCTGGGCTGCCAAAGAGCTTTGCGAGCAGGGGATGAAAACCCTTGTTTTAGAGCGTGGCCGCGATGTAAAACACCTTAAAGATTACCCTACCGCCACTACCCCGCCCTGGGGGTTCCCCTACCGGGGGCGTGTCAACCTTAAACAATACAAAGAAAATCCGCTCATCACCAAGGCAGCGGGCTACGGCGACGATTGCGACCACTTTTTTGTAAAGGATGCGGACCACCCATACGTGCAGGAAAAACCTTTCGACTGGATCCGCGGCTACCAGGTTGGGGGCAAATCGCTTACCTGGGGGCGTGCCACACAGCGCTGGAGCGAATTTGAATTTACAGCTCCAGAGCGTTTTGGTTATGGCATCGGCTGGCCCATTGGCTATAAAGATGTTGCGCCCTGGTATTCGCACGTCGAAAAATTTATCGGCATTTGCGGTAACAAAGATGGCCTGGAGGCTATGCCCGATGGCGAGTTTCAAACGCCGTTTGAAATGAACGTACCGCTACAGCACATTAAACAAACCCTGAAAGATAACTACACCGACCGCCACCTGGTACATGCCCGCTGGGCGCACTTAACCGACCCTAAGCAAGTACACCTTGACCAGGGCCGGGGCAAATGCCAGGCGCGTAATATGTGTATGCGGGGTTGCCCGTTCGGTGGGTATTTCAGTTCCAACTCGTCTACCCTGCCCTGGGCCGAAAAAACCGGGAACCTCACCATCCGGCCGCACTCGGTAGTGCACTCGGTTATTTATGATGAAAAACTTGGGAAGGCCACCGGCGTGCGCATCATCGATGCCAATACCAAGGAAACCATCGATTTTCACGCAAAAGTTATCTTCCTGAATGCATCAGCCTTAAATACCAACCTGATACTGCTCAACTCAAAATCAAAGCGTTTCCCTAATGGGTTGGGTAACGATAGCGGCGTGCTTGGTAAATACATCGCATTTCACAATTACCGGGCATCAGTTTCGGGCACTTTAGATGGGTACCTGGATAAATATTACTATGGCCGTAACCCCACCGACCTGATACTGGTTAATTTCCGCAATTTGCATAAACGCGATACCAACTTTTATGGCGGTTACACTACATTCATGAACGCCTACCGCGATCAACACCCTAACGATACCGATGCAGGACAGGTAGGGGGCCAATATAAAGACGACCTGTGCGAACCGGGCGGCTGGCACGTATTTGCTTACCTGCAGGGGGAAACCGTACCGGTTGAAAGCAACCACGTGCGCCTTAGCGAAACAGAAAAAGACCAATGGGGTATACCGTTGCTGGTTACTTCGGTAGAATATCACCCTAACGACGAGTTGATGATAGAAGACTTTTTAACGCAAACCGCCGAAATGCTGGAAAAAGCGGGCGTTAAAAACATCAGCAAATATAACAACAAACAAGCACCGGGACTTGACATACACGAGATGGGGGGCGTACGCATGGGTAAGGATCCAAAAACGTCCATGTTAAACGCCAACAATCAATTGCATGCCTGTAAAAATGTATTTGTTACCGATGGCGCCTGCATGACCAGCACCGGCAACCAAAGCCCATCGATATTGTACATGGCGCTAACTGCCAGGGCTGCAACTTTTGCCGCGAACGAAATAAAACAAGGAAATTTATAATCGATATCAACTTATATATGAAAAAAATAAGCATTTTGCTGCTTGCCGGCGCTGTAACCATAGCCGCCTGTAATTCATCGGTGAAAAAGGCCGATAACGCTGCCGATACCGCCACCATACGCAACGACAGCACTGCAACCGATAACACCTCCTTGCTGCAGGATTCGACTATGAGCAACTGGCATGCTTACGGGAAGACTACCGTAGGTAAGGCATGGAAATTAAAGGACGGCGTGTTGCACCTTGATGCGTCTAAAAAAGCCGACTGGCAAAGCGCCGATGGCGGCGACATTGTGACTAACGAAGAGTACGAAAACTTTGACCTGAAGGTGGAGTGGAAGATATCGCGCGCGGGCAATAGCGGCATTATGTTCTATGTGCATGAAGATACCGCCAAATACCAGTACCCGTGGCAAACCGGCCCCGAAACCCAGATTGCCGATAACAAGGAAAACGAAGACGGCAAACTGATCAAACATCGCGCAGGCGACCTGTACGACCTGATATCAATATCAAAAGATGTGGTTAAACCAGCCGGCGAGTGGAATAAAACCGAGGTGATCGCTAACAACGGTAAACTGGATATCCTGGTGAACGATGAAAAAGTACTTTCGACCACCCTATGGGATGATAACTGGAAAAAACTGGTGGCCGGCAGCAAATTTAAAGAATGGCCCGGCTTTGGCACTTACAAAAAAGGCCGTATAGCTTTACAGGACCATGGCGCCGATGTGTGGTTCAGGAATGTGGAGATAAAGAAGCTGTAGATATTTTGCCGTTCACCGCAGTCGCTCGGCTCCGGCCGAGTGACGAATATTTGGCGGCATCTTGCCGCCGATCATAACTTTATGCGGCCGGAGGCCTTATAATAAGGGTCACTCGGCTGAAGCCGAGCGACTGCATAGGATAGTAAACTTTACTTTTTCCGGACTTTTTGGCCACGCAGCGCTTTAAGTTATTACTTAACTTTACATTATGCAAGCCCAAACAGAAATATTGACCATCGACGACATTAAGCTGCTTGTTGATACCTTTTATCAACGCGTACAGGCAGATGATTTGATAGGGCCAATATTTAACGAGCGTATTGAAGGCAGATGGCCTGAACACCTCGAAAAAATGTACCGCTTTTGGCAAACTGTATTATTGGGCGAGCACACTTATTTTGGGAGCCCTTTTCCGCCTCATGCAAAATTACCGGTAGATCATCAGCACTTTGCTCATTGGCTGGCACTGTTCTCAAACACTGTTGACGAACTGTTTACCGGTGAAAAGGCGGAGGAAGCAAAATGGCGCGCCGGCAAAATGGCCGAAATGTTTGAGTTTAAAATAGATTACGCCAAAAAAAATCCGCTGAATATTCTTTAACAGGCGGACATCCAAAATCTCTCAAGTGAGGGAAGTGTTCACGTTCGGCGCACGTGAACACCGTGAACACACGTGAACACTTGATAATCAGGTGTTTGATTATTTAGGTGACAAAACTGCGTCACCACGCCCAAAACTCACCTTACGATATCACGAGGCTATATTATCCTCATAAACCAAAACTACATCGTCTCTAGTTCATTAGGATGCCTTGGGTGCCAAATAGCGTAATAATAGGCCAGGCAAAGCACACCCATTAAAAAAGGTATCAAAGCCAGATGCTTATAGGTTACCCAGTCGTAAACCTGCATGGCATCAAACTTCATAAACTCGCTGATCATCCAGTAAGAATTGGCGCTTATCCAAAAAGTAATGGCCAGGTTGTGGCATAGTTCAGACACCATTTCTTTGGTTCGATAGGCAATGACGATGGAGATGATCAACGTAGGGAATATCATCACGATGCCCAGCGGTTTCCAGATAAGGCACCAGCCTATATCTTTAAAAAGCCAGAAGACAATGTGCAGGTTCTCCATCCTGCGGTATTTTAGTGGGATGCTGTATTGTGACATGGTACCGCTAAAATATAAAATATGTAAGTATTTTAACGGTTAAGCCAGCCAGTCGAACCAGTTTTTTATCTCAAAATTATATTCCAGTATCTTGCTTGTATTTGACCCTTTAATGATCTTCCACTCTTTCAGCTCGGGTACAAATACGGGCTGTTCCAACCCCGATTTAGCAGCCGCTTGCGTATAAAAAGCGAATTTTGGCGGATGGTGCGGTGTACAGCCATTTAGCGTGTACCCAAACGCATCCTTATCAATAACCGCAAGCGTTAGCCCCACGCAATCGTCCTGGTGTATCATGTTTACGGGTGCCAGTCCGTTGGGGATATCCTTTTTCCCCGCGAAGAACCTGCCCGGGTCGCGGCCGGGTCCAACAAGTCCGCCAAAACGGATGATGGTGGTTTTAAAGGCCGTTTGGTGCCTGAAAAGCTCCTCTGCATCAAAAAGTATCTTCGCCGACGGCGTGTTGGGCTTGGGATCGGCAGATTCATCCAGTTCTGTATTTTGCTCGGAATACATCCCTGTTGAGCTGATAAGTATCACCTTTTTAACTTGATTTTGATGAATAGCATTAATAACACGCTGTAATTTAGGTATGTACTCCGCCCCTTCGCCCGAACGGCTTTTTGGCGGGATAGCGATGATCAAAACATCACAGTTAAAAAATTCAGGGTTGAAGCTCGTATTATCTGCCGACAGATCGATAATAAATGGCATAATGCCTTCGGCTTTTAGCGTTGCCAGTTTACCAGACGATGTGGTAGAGCCATTAACTGCAACGCCTTTGGCCACAAGCGATTTTGCCAGCGCCATACCATACCATCCGCAACCTAAAATGCTAATTGTCATACTACGGCGAAGATAAACACTATACCCACAGTTTAAAACCACTTGTTATATTTGTGCATGGATACGCCGCAAACTTTGCCTGTTTTAAACGATATTGAATTGAGGGTGCTTGGGTCGCTGATGGAAAAAAGCAAAACCACGCCCGATTATTACCCCATGACGCTTAATGGCCTAACCGCCGCCTGCAACCAAAAAACCGCCCGCAAACCTGTGGTTGATTATGACGAGAACACCGTAATGCTGGCGCTGGATACCTTAAAACGCAAGGGGCTGATATCAACCGCTACCGGCGGCAGCAGCAGGGCTACCAAGTATAAGCATAACTTCGGCATCGTTTTCCCGGTAGTGCCTTCAGAAGTGGCGGTAATATGCCTGCTGATACTGCGCGGACCGCAAACCCCGGGCGAGATCAATACCAACTCGGGCAGGCTGTACGAGTTTGAGGACCTTGACGAAGTAACCGCTATGTTAGATAAACTTGCCGGCGGCGATATGCCGTATGTGTTGCAGTTACCAAAGCGCCCGGGTCAAAAAGAAGCGCGCTATCGTCACCTGCTGGGCGGTACTGTTATTGAGGATGATACACCTGACGAGCCATCGCGCCGGGCATCAACATCAGAGCTTGAAGGACGACTGGCGAAGGTAGAAACCGAACTGGCCGAACTGAAAGAAGCCTTTGATAAGCTGATGAAAGAGCTTAGTTAACTTGTTGATCGCCGCTACCTTCTGCTAATCTACGCTCGATGCGCGTATCCGGAATAAGCCAGATTAGGGCGACGATAAAGTACATGCCAAACGCTATCCACGAGTGGATGAATGAAACAACTATGGCTGCTGCATATATTCCGGTTGAAATTTTCCCCTTGGTATCGCTGCCTACAGCCCGGGCCAATACTGAGTTTTCTCCGTGAAGTTTTATCAGCAATTTCATCAATATCAAATATGCTATTGAATTCATCACCAGCACCACCCCGTAACAAATAACCGGCACCTGAGCAAAATGGTTTTCGCCCATCCATGCGGTTACAAACGGTATTAACGACAACCAGAACAGCAGAAACATATTAGCCCATAACACCGCGCCATTAACAGATTTAGCAGCGTGCAGCATATGATGGTGGTTATTCCAGTAAATGCCAACATAAACAAAGCTGAGCACGTAACTCAAAAAAACCGGGGCAAGGTGACTTAAGGCCTCCCAGCTGGCTTCATGGGGCACTTTAAGCTCCAATACCATTATGGTGATTATAATTGCCAAAACCCCGTCGCTAAATGCTTCTAAACGCCCTTTACCCATATTGCTATTTAAGTTTAGTTATAACTGAAGATAATTATTTCCGGGCAAATGCCTTATACCTTTTCATGGCTTCTACAAAATAGTAATCGGCATAAGTGAGCGGTACATCTATTTCTGTACTGGCCGGGAAATGCCCAACGCTATGCTTTAATATAAAGCCGCCGTTGGTGCCAATAGCGGCGCGGTAGTGCGATGATGATAACGTTTTAATAACCGATTCCGCCGTATTAAAATATCGCCGCCCATCGGCTTTATTGGCGTATTTGCAAAGCTCTAACAAAGCCGAAGCCATAATTGCCCCAGCAGATGCATCACGCAGCGCATTTGGGATATTGGGCGCGTTAAAATCCCAGTACGGAATTTTATCTGCAGGGAGGTTAGGGTTATCCAGTATAAATTTGGCAATGTTATTAGCTTGGTTAAGGTACTTTTTGTCGCCGGTTTCGCGGTACATTACGGTAAAGCCATACAAGCCCCACACCTGCCCCCTTGCCCATGCCGATTCGTTTGCAAAGCCCTGTGCGGTTTTCTTTTCCTGCACGGCGCCTGTTTCGGGGTTGTAATTGATCACGTGGTACGAGCTGTAATCCGGCCGATAATGGTTTTTGATGGTGGTATTGGCATGCGTTACCGCAATTTTGTAATAGCTGGAATCGCCGGTTACCCTGGTAGCCCAAAACAACAGTTCGAGGTTCATCATATTATCTATGATCACCAAAAAATCAGACGGCTTGCTATCCCACGATTTAATGGCCCCCACCTTAGGGTTAAAGCGGGTTGACAGGGATTTGGCGCTATTTATCAATTTCTGTTTATACTGCGGCGTTGGATTTAACCTATTTGCCGTACCAAAGCTGCAATACATCATAAAACCCAGGTCGTGCGTGTGGGTGTTATATTGCTCTTTTGCCAATAGTGCCAGCATGCGGTCTGCCTCGTCTATAAGAAACTTGTCGGGTATCTCTTCGTAGAGGTTTAAAAGTGTGCCGGGATAAAAACCGCTGCACCACCACCCCGAACCGCTGTTTTCCTGTTTACCCGTTTCCGGGTGATAGGTTTTGGGGAACTCCTCTGCATTTAACTTGCCGGCCAGCACTTTATATTGGGCATCGGCATCAGCTAAGTCCTTTTTAATAATTGCCAACACAGCGGGCTGTGGTGTAAATTTATTTTGTTGCTGGGCTACACCCGGCAGGCAAAAAAGCAAACAAGCGGCTGCAAAGGCAAGGTTTTTAAGTTTCATTTATCTTAGGTTCGGTTAAAGGCTATAAACCAGGCACATTAATATCAAATATATCTTTTAAAGCCTTTTTGGCGGCATAGTATCCGCACATGCCATGCACCCCGCCACCCGGGGGCGTTGAAGCCGAACAAATATAAAGCCCCTTTTGCGATGTTTGATAAGGTGAATAACGTAAGGCCGGGCGGGTAAAAAGCTGTCCGATATCTATTACCCCGCCATTAATGTCGCCGCCAATATAATTGGGGTTGTATTCCTCCATCTGCACGGTATCCATGGTGTGTTTAGCTAAAATAATATCCCTGAAGCCGGGCGCATAGCGCTCAACCTGTTTTTCGATCGCAGCAGTCATATCTTTGGTCGACCCGCCGGGCACATGGCAATACGCCCATGCGGTGTGCTTTCCTTGTGGAGCCCGCGTATCATCAAACAAACTTTGCTGTGCCAGCAACACAAATGGCTTATCCGGGTGTTTGCCCGACCAGGTTTGTTTTTCGGCATCACGTATCTCATTCAGCGTATTACCAATATGTACCGTGCCCGCTTTTCTGCAGGTTTCAGAACTAAAAGGTATAGGGTCGCTAAGGGCCCAGTCAACTTTGTAAACGCCTACACCATAGCGGTAGCGCTCCAGCTGCCATTTATAGAGGGCCGAAAATTTGTGACCCGCTATTTGCAGTAATTGCTTTGGGGTGATATCAAACAAAACAGCATGGGCAGATGGCAGCTGATCTAACGACTTGATATAGGTATCCGTTTGTATATGGCCGCCCAATGATGTGAAATGAGCCGCCAGCGCATTTGCAATGCTGTTTGAGCCGCCTTGCGGAACGGGCCAACCCTGCAGGTGCCCGGCGGCCAGTAATACCAGCGCGATAGCCGATGTTGCTATATTGGTTAAAGGCTGCATGCTGTGTGCTGCCATACCTGCCAGTAACGCTTTTGCCTGTTTGGTTTTAAATTTATTGGCCATTAATGTTGCCGGCTTAATCGCGTTAAAACCAAAGCTTGCCATAGCCAGCGGGTGTTTCGGAAAATGCAGCGGGCCTAATACATCAGTATCAATCAACGACCAGTTTTTGGTTACCGAGAGCATGAGGCTTTTATACGCTTCTTCATCTGCGCCAAGCTGGTGCGCTGTCGCATCAATACTGCGGCATAAAACAGCCGGATTGCCGTGCTCAAGCGGATGAGCGGCATCAACTTCGGGGTATATGTAGTTAAGGCCATGTGCGGCCAGCGGGAGTGTTTTAAAAAAAGGGGAAGCTGCCGCAAGCGGGTGGATAGCCGAGCATATATCATGCTTAAAGCCAGGCAGCGTCAGTTCGGCCGTACGCAGACCTCCTCCTATTTGGCTTTTACCTTCTATTAACAAAACCGAAAGACCGTTTTGCTGCATTAATATAGCTGCCGCCAGCCCGTTTGGACCCGAACCAACTACGATAGCATCAAAATCTCTTTTCTCGCGGGGCATTATGGCATTTTAAAAATCCGAATAAGGTGTTGGGTATAAAAAGATTATGTCTGCTTTAGACACATTGTTCTGAAATTCTTTCCGCCCCGACAGATCTTGCCATTGCGCATCTTTTCCAAAAGCGTCCCAATGTTTATCCCTGTCGGCCCTATCATTGAAAGTGGTCAAATACATCAGGTTAGGCATATGGCTACCGGCAATTACGCTGCCATAAAATACGGGGTTAAAGCCAAGCCTATCGAAAAGATCAGTTTCGCCGCTGTTAAACATCCGGACTTTATTGTTATGAAGCGCTTCGGTAGGGCTTTCGTAACTGCGCAATTCATAAACACGCTTAGCCCTGTCGCCCGTTAGTTTTATAGCCAGCGGCCGGGGGCGTGTAACAAAAGCGCTGAGGATAATGGTTTCGATGCGGCTGTAAGCTGGTTTATTGTACGCCGCATTGGTATAACCCTGATGGTTAACCGCCATTGTGTTGGGCGCCTCCGCGTTAAAAGTTTCGATGCTTTTCCAGTTCTTAAAAGGGATAAAGAGATATATTTTTCGGTCTGCGGTATCCGTTTCAATGGGCTTAAATACCCCGACATTGCTAAATCCCTTTTGATGAAGCATAGGCAAATAACTGGTTTTTAAGTAGCTATCCAATATACTTTCCTGCTCCGGGGTTTTAAAGTGATATATTTTTATCTGGTAATAATACCCGGATGGCGAGGGGCCGGCGCTTAACACCGCCGGAATAAAAAGAAGTGTTAGCGCCACTGCCGCGCGGTGCAAATGCTTTTTATATAATAACATGGCAGATTTTATTTGTGATGGCTAATATATCAAATAATACATAGCTAACATACCGTTAAACACCTTTGTTTGCATCCCAACCGGCAAGGGTGTCCATCAGTTCCTGTAGCTTAAGCGGTTTGCTGAGGTATCCGTTCATACCAGCTTTCAGGCACACTTCCTTATCTTCTGTCATGGCATTAGCTGTCATGGCTATTATCGCGGGCTGGTGCTCCATGTTCTGGCGGACAAAACGGGTTGCCTCCAGGCCATCCATTTCGGGCATTTGTACATCCATCAATACCAGGTTATACTTCTTGCTTATCATTGCGTTTATGGCCTCGTGCCCGTTCTCAACAATATCGGGCTTATAACCCATTTTATTCAGTATATATTTTGCCAGCTTTTGATTGATAGCGTTATCCTCCGCTATCAATATGCTCATGGGGTGATGTTTGGCAAAATCTTCAGAAAACGGCGTTTTAATTGCCTGTACTTCTGTGTTTACATTGCTGTTTAATTTTAATTGTTCTATAATATGCTTGTACAGCGCCTGATGCTTGGTAGGTTTTGTTAAGGCTACGTTAAACAGGTGCGCGTTTTTGCGGCTCTGCTCGTTACCCATTGAGGTAAGCAGGATTATTGGCACCTGGCTTTGTTCGCGTATTTTACGCGCAAGTTCCACGCCATCTATACCGGGCATATTCATATCTGATATCACCAGGTGAACAGGTTTGTTGTTTTCCAGTTGTTGTAAAGCATCCATACCCGATGATGCCATTACGGGGATAAAATTCCATTGCTTCAGCTGCTCCTCAAGGATATCACGATTGGTACTGTTATCGTCAACAACCAGTATACGCTTATTTTGCACTTCGGCGGCATTAAGGTGTACATAGTTGCGCTGTGCTTTTACACCCGCTTTAGCCGCTATATTGAACGAAAAGGTTGTACCCTTACCCACCTGGCTTTTTACGCTGATATCTCCGCCCATCAGGTTAACCAGTTTCTCACTGATAGCAAGCCCCAGCCCCGTGCCGCCATACTTACGGGTAGTACTGGAGTCGACCTGCGAAAACGCCTTAAACAGCTTACCGATCTTATTCGGCGGGATACCTATGCCCGTATCGCGTATCTCGAAAAGCAGATCAAAGTGTTTATCCTGATTGCCTTTTAACTTTACGCAAATAAAAACCTCCCCTTTAGATGTAAATTTAATGGCGTTACCAACCAGGTTGATCAATACCTGCCTCAGGCGAAAGGCATCTGCAATGATCTGCGATGGCACATTATGCTCTACCTGGTAAACCAGGTCGAGGTTTGCGCGGGCGGCCTTTTCGGCAAATACATCAAGTACGGCCTCAATACAATCGCGCAGGTCAAAGTCCTGTTCGTCCAGCTCCATATTGCCCGATTCGATCTTCGAAAAATCAAGTATATCGTTTATAACGTTCAGCAAAGTGTCGCCGCAGGTTTTTATAGTTTCGGTGTACTCCTGCTGCTCGCTGCTCAGTGGTGTGTTGGCCAATAACGTGGCCATACCCATAACACCATTCATAGGGGTGCGTATCTCGTGGCTCATGGTGGCCAGGAATATACTTTTCGCTTTATTGGCCTTTTCGGCATCTTCGCGGGCCTTTTCGGCATCCTCGCGCAAAACACGTTCGTCGTTCGTCATTTGGGCAAGCCGCACGGTGCGTTCTTCTACCTGTTTCTCCAGGATGGCCTTTTGCGCTTTAATGGCCCGTAAGCGAATAATAAATATGGCGTATATAAGCAATCCGACAAATAGCAGCGCGAGCGTTTTAAACCACCAGGTTAGCCAGAACGGTGGTTTGCTAATAATTTCGAGCCCGGTGGTAACGGGCGACCATGCGCCGGTGGTGTTTTGATATTTTAGTTTGAAAACATACGTGCCCGCGGGCAAATTGGTATAAGTTGCCGTATTGCGCGCGCCTACAAAGTTCCATTCCTTATCAAAGCCCTCAAGTATGTAGGCGTATCGTTTTTTATCGGTAGATGTAAAATCGAGCGCGGCAAATTCAAGTGATATAACCGACTGCTTATGATTAAGCGTTATCGACCTGGTATCGGATATATCCTGCTTAAGCGGCGAGGGGTCTTTTGCATCTTTGGCGGGCGCCACGTTTTTATTGAACAGCCTGAATGCTGTTATCACCAGCGGGGCAAAGCCCTGCGGTTTTAGTATTTGGCCGGGTGTAAACGCGTTAAAGCCATTTATACCGCCAAAATACAATCTGTCGTCCTTCCCTTTAAACGCCGAGTGCGATTTAAACTCGTTGTCCTGCAGGCCATCCTCAATGGTATAATTTTTAAAAATGCGCCTTACCGGGTCAAATGACGACAGCCCGTTGTTGGTACTGATCCATAACTTCCCCTCGTCATCTTCCCTTGCCGCGTAAATGATATCACTGGGCAAACCATCCTTTTTTGTAAAAACAGTAAAGTGTTTGGTAACTGGGTTAAACAGGTTAAGGCCCGAAAATGTACTAAGCCACAGGTTACCCTTGCTATCCTCGAAGATATCAGGGATGTTATCATTGCTTATGCTGTTTTTTTTACTGTCAAAAACAAATCTTGTAAATTTACCTGTCTTCCTGTCCAGCAGATTGAGGCCGCCATCAAAGGTACCCACCCAAAGGTTGTCATTGCTGTCTTCCAGCAGCGAATAAACCCTGTCGCTGCTTAAGCTGTGAGGGTCATTCCGATCATTTTTATAATTAATAAACCTTCCTGTTTTTTTATTGTAATGACTTAAGCCCGTATTATAAGTGCCTATCCAGGCGGTGTGGTCTTTTGATTGTATAAGCGCGTAAATATTATTGCCGCTTAAGCTGTTAGGGTTATTGGGGTTATTTTTAAGGTTTGTAAAAACATTTGTTTTCGGATTAAAAATACTGAGGCCGTCTGCCCAGGTGCCTATCCAAAAGTCGCCTTCAAAATCCTGGTTAACCGTAAGTACATAATTGCCGGCAATGCTGTTGCTGGTGTTATTTTTTTTGTAGTGGATGATAGTGCCGTTTTTATTATCAAATTTATTAAGGCCACCGCCATCGGTACCTACCCATAAATTCCGTTCATTATCTTCATACAGTGCCAGCACGAAATCGTTTGACAGGCTGTTGCTTAACGAACTGTGCCTGTAATGTGCAAAGCTTTCGGTGCTGCGCTTAAAAACATTAATGCCCCCGCTGTATGCGCCAAGCCACATGTTGCCCAACCTGTCTTTACAAATGCTGTAAAGCGTATTACCGTTAATGCTGTTCTTATCAATATCATCATGTTGGTAATAGCTGATAACGCCTGTTTCGGGGTTTAAAATGCAAAGGCCGCCGTTATCACTACCTATCCATAAGTTACCATTCTCGTCGGAATTTAAGCAATAGATATTGTTGCTGGATATGGTGTTTTTAACGTTCTCTGTATGCTGATACCGAACAAAAGTATTGCTCTTTGCATCATACATGTTGAGGCCGGCGTTTTGCGTGCCTACCCATAAACGCTGTTTTTTATCTTCAAAAATACAGCTGATATTATTGCTCGAGATGCTTTTGGGGCTTTGCAGATCGTACTGAAACTTTTTGAACGTGCCCGTTTTTTTATTTAGCAGGTGCAGGCCGCCTGCAAAAGTGCCTGCCCAAATATTCAACGCGGCATCTTGGTACACAAAGCTCACCTTGTTATCACTAAGGCTGCCGGGGTCGTTATCAATATGCTTATAGTGTTTTACGGTGTTGGCGCGGGTATCCAAGTAGTCAAGCCCACCCTGGCCCGCTATCCAGATGTTGTTTTTTTCGTCAACAACCAGCTTATTTAAAATGTTATTAGCGAGGGTATTGCTGTTTTTATCGTCGTGTTTGTATTGAATGATGCGGCCGCTTTTGCGCTCCAGCTTATTTAGGCCTATGATGGTAGCAACCCATATATTGCCCTCCTTATCTTCGGCTATATCGGCCACCATACTGCTTGATAATGATTGCGGGCTCTGAGCATCATGCCTGTAGGTGGTAAACGTGTAACCGTCGTACTTATTGAGCCCGTCGCGGGTGCCTATCCACATAAAGCCGCGGCTATCCTGTATAATTGAGGCTACGTTTATTTGCGACAATCCCTCACCTGTACCAATATGCTCGAACTTTAAGCTTTGATTTTGACCAAAGCCACTTAAAGTGCAAAGCAATAAAATGAAAAAAATAAGATGTTTATACATTAATTCAGGTTGTGCAGCAGTGAAAACAGCACGACTAATTGGCTTACAGTGGTTATACGGCAAACCCTACAATAAGTTTAAGATAAATAAGATACAAAAACAAAAAAAGCTTACCGGGATGGTAAGCTTTTTATAAAGTTTTAATTAGGTGCTTAAAGTTCCCTAACCCATATGTTACGGAAGCTAAGCGGCTCGCTTTTATCGCCGTGCGCCTGTAATTTTATAGGTGCGGGGCCATGTGCCTGCCTGTAACCCGGCTTGCCGATATATTGTGTAGGGCCTAAAAGTTCAACATTGTTCTCAACCAGTACGCCGTTAAATAAAACGGTTACGCGGGCCGGTGTTTTAACCTTATCGCCATCAAATGTTGGGGCGGTCCAGATCACATCGTAGGTGTTCCAAACGCCTGGTGGCTTTGTAGGGTTTGCTAAGGGGATGAATTGTTTATAAATACTGCCCGCCATGCCGTTAACATAAGTTTTGTTATTGTACGAATCTAAAACCTGCAGTTCGTACCCGGCATCGCCTTTGCCAATAGAGGCTAAAAAAACACCGCTGTTACCGCGGCCCTGGCCTGTTCCTGTAATGTTTGCGGGCACCTTCCACTCAATGTGTAACTGGTAGCTACCAAAACTTTTTTTGGTTTCGATATTACCTGATGATTTATTCACCGTCAACACGTCGCCTTTTACGTCCCATTTGGCATCGCCGCCGCTGGCAACATCTTTCCATTGGCTAAGGCCCGATTTGCCGTCAAACAAAATTATCGCGTCTGACGGGGCTTCGCCCACGGTTTTACCTGCTGTTACTACGTTTGGTACGGGTTCCCATACTTCGGTATCTTCCGGTTTACCGGTTTGTGCATTTGCCATATAGAATCCTCCTGTAAGCAAAGCTGTTAATATTACCTTGTATTTCATTTGTTTATAGTTTGTTATTTGCTGATTTATATGTGCAATGAATTTTTCATGTAAGCGCTGCTCTGCGCAAGGCTCTTGTACGGATCTATATTGGTGTAATTTTCCTGCTCCACAATAAAGTGCTTAATGCCTGCAAGTTTGGCCTTACCCAGTATAGTTTTAAAATCGATGGTTCCGCTGCCAATTTCGGTGTTCAGTTCGTGGTTACCTTTATCCATATCCTTCACATGCACCATAGCAAAACGCCCCGGGTGCTGCTGAAATATCTTAACAGGATCGTGCCCGGCACGTACCACCCAGTAAATATCCATTTCCATGCTTACCAGCGATGGGTCTGTTTTAGCTAAAATGGTATCGTAAAAAGTAGTGCCTTCTACCTTTTCCCATTCAAAGTTATGGTTATGGTAACCCAGTTTTAACCCATGCGATTTGCAAATAGCGGCCGCTTTATTCATCTTGTCGGCTATCTTGTTGAAATCGGAGGCGGTTTTTATAAAGTTGTGGTCTAAGCTTGGTATAACTATATAAGTTTGGCCGGTGGCTAATGCAGCATCAATGTAGCTGTTAAAGATATCCATTTTACCGGTGCCAAAAAACTCATCCAAACCGTAGTGGCCGCTTGGGGTTTTTAAACCATTTGCCTTTAACAATGCGCTAAACTCTTTTGCCTTAAGTCCCCAGAAACCATTCTGGGCAGAGTAACCAAAGGTTTCCACCTCGCTGTAGCCGGCCTTTGCAACTTTGGCAATAACGCCCTTTACATCTTTAGGCAACTGATCGCGCAGGCTATACAGCTGCAGGCCAACACCATTGGGGGTTTTAGCCGATAACAAATTTGGTGCAAGCACCATACCTGCCGAGGCTAAGCCCGCCTGTGTTAAAAATTTTCTTCTGTTTATCATTTATTTAATTGGTTGATGTAATTGTATTGTATAGACGTAATGCCCGCCTTATGGTTTAAACGTCGCAGATATGTACTGCCTTACCCAGGGATAACAGCTTGTCTTTTTGCTTAGGGATAAACTCCTGCGCAACAAAACCCTTATGGCCTACTTCTAAAACGGCTCGCATAATTGCCGGATAAAATAATTCCTGCGTCTCGTCGATCTCGTTACGGCCAGGTACACCGCCGGTGTGGTAGTGGGCAATGTACTGGTGATGATCGCGAATGTTGCGGATTACGTCGCCCTCGTCTATCTGCATATGATAGATATCATATAGCAGCTTAAAATTTTCAGACCCCAGCCTTTTACAAAGTTCGGCGCCCCAGGCGGTGTGGTCGCATTGGTAATCCTTATGGTCAATTTTGCTGTTAAGCAACTCCATTACCAAAACAATGTTGTGCTGCTCGGCCAGCTTAACCATTGGTTTCAGGCCTTCAACACAGTTCTTCCATCCTTCTTCATCGGTTTTACCCCGGCGACTGCCGCTAAAGCAGATCAGGTTTTTATAACCCGCTGCCGCCACTTTGGGTATCATGGCCGTATAGTTTTTATGCAGTTGCGCGTGAAACTGCGTATCCCCGAACCCATCGGTAAGGTTTATTTCGGCGCCATTGCACATGGACGAAAACAGCCCGTATTTTTTTAGCGTAGGCCAGTCGTCCGGGCCAACCAGATCGATACCCTTTATGCCTATATCCTTAGCCGCAGCGCAAAGCTGCTCAACACTAATATCGCCATAGCACCAGCGGCATACCGCATGGTTTATATTACCTTTCAGTTTATCGGCCATTAATTCGTTCCCTTCCGGCTTGAAAGACGACAGCATACCCGATGCGCCTATTGCCGCGGTACCCGCAAGCAAATTCTTTATAGCCGACCTCCTGTTTGTACCTGCCATGATTATACTTCTACCCTGCCTGCGTTTGGTTCTTCGATATCTAAACCCGGTTTTGCCTGTATCTGGTTGGTATCTTTAAAGAAAATAACAAACACCAGGAACACGAACGCGGCTATACCCGCCGGTATTAACCAAATGGTTGTCCAGTTATGCGAAGTATCAGATGTTTTCCAATGGTCGACAACAGGGCCTGATATGTATGATCCGATAAGCATACCCACCCCATAAGTTGCAAGGGTAATAAAACCCTGCGCAGCACTTTTAAAGCGTTCGCCTGCAAGGTTATCGGTATAAATTTGCCCGGTTACAAAGAAAAAATCGTAGCAGATACCATGCATTACTATACCTGCTATAAGCATCCAGTAGTTTGAACCGGTATCGCCGTAGGCAAAGAATATATAACGCAACACCCACGCCAGCATACCAACCGCAAGCATTTTTTTAACACCAAGGCGCACAAAAAACAACGGCATCAGGGCCATAAATACCAGCTCGGATATTTGCCCCATCGATTGTTTGCCGGCTGCAGCTTTCATACCAACCTCGTTAAGAAAGGGGTTTGTAAAATTGTAATAAAAAGCCAGCGGCACGCATATAGCAACGGATGCCAGGAAGAATATTAAATATGACCTGTTTTTTAACAAACCGATAGAATCCAATCCCATGATATCGCTTAGCGATGTTTTCTGACCTTTTTTTGCCGGCGGGGTTGCAGGCAATGTGAAACTTAATAAACCTAATATTAACGAGGCGATAGCAGCCATTTTAAAGGTTAATACAAGCGAATTGCTTTGCTCCCAGCCGAGCCATCCGATTGTTAAACCGGCGATGATCCAGCCTGCTGTTCCGAAAATACGTATTGGTGGAAACTCCTTGCTTGGATTTAACATTTGCTTAAACGATACCGAGTTTACCAATGCCAGCGTAGGCATGTAGATGATCATGTAAGCCAAAATAACCGGGAAAAAACCCTCGAAATTAGGTATGGTTGTTATGTAGTACAACAACGCCGCGCCTGTTAAGTGTAAAATTCCCAAAACCTTCTGGGCCGAGAAAAACCTGTCGGCGATTAATCCGATAATAAAAGGCGCGATGATGGCACCCCACGATTGGGTTGCATAAGCGTTACCATTTTGTACACCCGTTGCACTTAATGTTTTGGTTAGATACGTCCCCATAGTTACAAACCATGCACCCCAGATAAAAAACTCCAGGAACATCATGGTGGATAACTTAACGCGTGTTGTTGCGGTCATAATTTTTTAAGTTTAAATTGGTTTAGGGTTGCTTGGTTTATTCTTTTACTGATAAAATATATTTCACCATTTCTTTCGCGTCGTTTACAGCCAGGTCCGGGTGCGCGGTCATAGGTACCGTACCCCAGTTACCGCTGCCACCTTTAATCACCTTATCAGCAAGTTTATCAATATCCGATTCGGTATATTTCTTGGCTATATCAACCAGCGCGGGCCCTATTACCTTACTATTGGTATTATGGCAGGTATTACAATCGTTGTTTGCCATCAACGCCTCGCCTTTGTTATCAGGCGTACCGGCCGCTTTGGTTGTACCGATGTTATTTGCTGCGGTATCATTAGCTGCATCAGAGTTATGCGCTACCGCCGCCTGGTCTGTCGCTTGCGCGCTATCGGCCTCACTGCCACCGGGAGGTTTTGATTTATCGCCGCCGCCGCAAGCTGCCAAAGCCAAACTTAATCCTAATATTACAAATATCTTTTTCATGTGTGTTTTAGTTTTATTAGTAGATTGATGTGTTTTTTTATAATCCTATCAGCGATCTGTTAAATGCATCGTCGCTGCCCGATGCTGCAAAATCATCAAAGGCCCGTTCGGTAACCCTGATAATGTGGTCTTTTATAAATTGAGCGCCTTCGCGTGCGCCATCTTCGGGGTGCTTAAGCGCGCATTCCCACTCAAGTACCGCCCAGCCTTTATAATCGTACTGGGTAAGCTTGCTGAATATCGCCTTGAAATCAACCTGCCCATCGCCTAACGAACGGAAACGGCCCGCGCGGTCAATCCAGTCTGAATACCCCCCGTATACGCCCTGCCTGCCGGTAGGGTTAAATTCGGCATCCTTTACATGGAACATTTTTATACGTTCGTGGTAAATATCAATGTATTCCAGGTAATCCATTGCCTGCAACACAAAGTGCGACGGATCATATAACAAACAAGCGCGCTTATGGTTGTTTACCTTGCTCAAAAATCTTTCGTAGCTAACGCCATCGTGCAGGTCTTCGCCGGGATGGATCTCGTAGCAAAGATCTATGCCATTCTCATCAAAAACATTCAGGATGGGTTCCCAGCGTTTGGCAAGCTCATCAAAAGCCGCGTCAACCAGGCCTGCGGGGCGCTGCGGCCAGGGGTATACCATATGCCATATCAAAGCGCCGCTAAAGGTAACGTGCGCATTAAGCCCAAGATTTTTTGATGCCTTGGCAGCCGCATGCAATTGCGATACCGCCCATTTTTGCCTTGCGGCGGGGTTGTTTTTATAAGCATCGGGCGCAAAGGCGTCAAAAAGGCTATCGTAAGCAGGATTTACCGCTACCAATTGCCCCTGTAAGTGTGTAGAAAGCTCGGTTATTTGTAAGCCGGCCTCGTTCACGATGCCGTTTATTTCGTCGGCGTAGGTTTTACTGTCGGCAGCTTTTTGCAGATCAATAAAACGCAGGTCGTTTGTAGGCAGCTGCACCCCTTTGTAACCCAAACCGGCTGCCCATTGGCAGATAGATCTGAGGTCGTTAAAAGGCGCTGTATCACCAATAAACTGTGCTAAAAATATGGCCGGTCCTTTTATGGTAGTCATACGTTAGATAGTATATTTTGTCCATTTTTCGTCGCTTGCGTTTGATGCAACAACGTTATTTATAAATGCCATTCCGCGTATACCATCATCAACCGACGGGAAATCTATCCACTCGGGTATTTCGCGGCCCTCGATTTTTGCGCTAAGTGCCAACGCGAAGTTGCGGTACAAATTACCGAATGCTTCCAGGTAACCCTCAGGGTGCCCGCCCGGTGTACGGCAGTTTGATGATGCTGCACTTGATAAGTTAGCAGTGCCTGCACGTAAGATCTCGGCAGGTTTGTCGAGCCATCTTACAATGAGCGTATTAGGTTCCATCTGGTGCCACTCAAGCCCGCCATTCTCACCGAAAACACGGATAGTTAAAGCATTTTCTGAGCCGGCAGCCACCTGGGAAGCGATAAGCGTTCCGGTAGCCCCGCCATCAAAACGAAGCAAAACTGCCCCGTCATCATCAAGCATACGCCCATCAACTACAATGTTTAACGAAGCGCTCAATTCCGAGATCTTTTGACCTGAGATATATTCTGCCAGATGAGCAGCGTGTGTACCAATATCACCCATAGCACCCGCTTTACCGGATTTAGACGGATCGGTACGCCATGAGGCTTGCGCGTTACCCTCACGTTCTGAAAGGCGGCTTAACCAGCCTTGCAGATACTCAACATATATTTTTCTTACTTTACCTAATGCGCCGCTTTTGATAAGCTCGCGCGCCTCTTTTACCATCGGGTAACCGGCATAGGTGTGGGTAAGCAATAGCATCAATCCTGTTTCCTCAACTTTTGCTTTTAGTTGCTGTGCTTCCTCAAGGGTAAAAGTTATCGGTTTTTCTATAACCACATTAAAACCGTTTTCCAAAGCCTGCATTGCCGGGGCAAAGTGGGCAAAGTTTGGTGTAACTATCGTTACAAAGTCCATACGTTCGTCGGCCGGGCGTTGTGCTTCGGCCTTAAACATTTCATCGTAAGTGTTGTAAACTCTGTCCTGGTCAAGGAATAGGATACGCCCGCTTTCCTGGGCTATATCCGCGTGCATGCTCAAAGCGCCGCAAACCAGCTCTATCTGCCCGTCCATGTTGGCTGCAATACGGTGGATAGCCCCTATAAAGGCATCCTTTCCGCCGCCTATCATGCCCATGCGCAATTTTCTGTTACTCATATAGTGTAGATAAACTTTTAAAAACCACTCCGCTGCTTAAGCCGGGTGGTTTTTAAGAGTATAAAATTAGATTTAAAAGTAAAACCCCTCCGCCGTAAGCGTAAGGGCTTGTTAATATTTACGAAAGCGCCCAGGCCTTGTCGCCCTTTTTGTAAGGGTAGTCGCCTATGTACTTACCCGGTACCGGCACATAACGCAATGCCTTTGTAGCACCGACTTCTGATGTGAAGAAACCAAGCAATGTCAGCTGTTTTATCATCGAGAAATAGTGGTTAGGATCTTCGGGCTTTTTGGTTTTTGAGTATTCTTTCGCCTCTTTATCCAGTTCGGTCAGCAACTCTGTGCGTTGTTTGGCATCGGCTTCCATAAAGGATTTTTTGAATTTTTTGTTGCTGGCATCTTCCAGTTGAGACAGACCTTTTTTGAAAACCTTTTGGTCGTCTTCCGTGTAGCAATCCCTAACCATTATGGCCATAAAGCCACCAACATTTGCCGCTTTTGCACCGGGCGTTGATGTTTCGGGTAAAATGGTTTCGCCTACTTCGTTTAAAAAGGCGGTAGTATCTTTTGCAAACAAGTCGTCAGTATTTACTTTACTGCCCGATTTGCAGCCTGATATAAAAAGTTCGGCACCAATTACCGTTCCTCCTATTATCAAACCCACTCTGCTTATCGCGTCTCTTCTATTCATTTTATTATTGATTGAATTAGTGAACTATGATTTAATGATTAAGCTTTCAACTCGAAACCTGCAGGGTACTGGCGTTTAACGTACTGGTTAACAGCGTCAAAGTTAGTAACCTTCATGGCCTGGTTATCCCATGTGTATTTAATGGTACCACCTTTAAGGTCGTGGCCGCGCACTGCAAGGTTTGCCATCAGCAAAGCCTCGGTTAACGGACCCGCAACTTCAAACGGAGAGCTTACTTCCATTTTTCCGTAACCGGCAAGGCAAGCCTCAACCCATTGCGCGTAGTGGCCGTTGGCACCGCCCGGTACACGCTTGTATTTTTGCGGCGCGTTAGCTTCCTGCGTGCGCGATTTTGGCAGCAGGGTAGCCGCATCAGAGTAGGTGCTGGCGTACATTTTACCTTTTGTACCAATAAATAGGGTACCGTTACCTTCTTCGCCGCCCCATTTTTCGTTAGGGCCAAGCTCATCAGGTCTTTCGGGCTGTATACCCCCATCCATCCAGTGAAGGGTTACATCACCTTTGGTTTTGTTGGTTTTAGGGAAGGTTAATGTAATGTGGCTTGACGGAGGGCAGCTTTCAGGGAAAACGCCTTTTTTAAACTCATCTACATAAACACTGCCTACACTGGCCTGTACATCTTTAACATACTGTATGCCCAATACGCGGAACGGCGCTTCAACCAGGTGGCAGCCCATATCGCCAAGGGCGCCGGTACCGTAATCCCACCATCCGCGCCAGTTAAATGGCACTAATTTATCTACGTAATCTTTTTTAGGCGCTGTACCCAGCCAAAGGTCCCAGTCAAGCTCTTTCGGGATCTCGGCCTTGGTGGTGGGCCACTGTATACCTTGCGGCCATACAGGGCGGTTTGTCCAGCAGTAAACGGTATGCACATCGCCTATCAGGTCGGCATCATACCATTCTGACATTAAGCGGGTACCATCATTTGATGCACCCTGGTTACCCATCTGTGTAACTACTTTGAATTTTTTTGCAGCGTCGGTTAGTAAGCGCGCCTCCCAGATATCATGGGTAAGCGGTTTTTGCACGTATACGTGCTTACCCATCTGCATAGCGTTATAAGCTATTATAGCGTGGTTATGGTCAGGAGTTGATACCGATACCGCATCAAAGTGCTTGTGCTCCTTATCGTACATCTCGCGCCAGTCTTTATAATACTTGGCTTTAGGGAACGATGCCCTTGACTTTGCCGCGCGACGGTCGTCAACATCGCACAGGAAAGCTATGTTTGCCTTGCCGCTTTTTGCAAAATTGGCAATGTCGCTTTCGCCTTTACCGCCGGCGCCAACGCCTGCAACATTCAGCATATCGCTTGGCGCTGTATAACCGTTACCGCCCAATACAAAGCGCGGTACTATCATGAATCCTGCGGCCGCCAGCGCGCCCGACTTTATAAAATTCCGCCTTGACGGATTTGAGCCTGTGGTTTCTTTTTCTTCAGTCATTGTTAGTCGAATTTCAATTCTGTTTAAATATTACCTTTTTTCAATTCATCAACGGCAAAGTTTGCCGCACGTGCTGTAAGCGCCATGTAAGTTAACGATGGGTTTTGACAAGCCGCCGAGGCCATTGCCGCGCCATCTGTAACAAATACGTTTTTAGCATCCCAAACCTGGTTGTAAGCGTTTAATACCGATGATTTTGGATCGCGGCCCATGCGTGCTGTCCCCATCTCGTGGATACCGCGGCCTAATACCGGCTCGGATGTATAGGTTTGCACGTCTTTAACGCCTGCGTTCTCCAGCATTTCCTTTGCGTCGTTCATCATATCTATACGCATTTTGCGCTCGTTATCCTTACACTCCGCGTCAATAGCCAGTATTGGCAGGCCCCATTTATCTTTTCTGGTTTTATCCAGGTAAACACGGTTTTCGTGATATGGCAGGGTTTCGCCGAAGCCACCCATACCAAAGCTCCATGAACCCGGTTCTGATAACGCATCTTTAAAGTCACCACCGATATTCATCTCTGCAATATCACGGCTCCAGCCGCTGCGGCTGCCCCCGCCCTGGTAACCAAAGCCGCGGATGTAATCGCGTTTTTCGCCATTCAGGTTGCGGTAACGTGGTATGTATATACCGTTTGCACGGCGACCAAAATAATATTTATCCTCAAAGCCTTCTATGCGGCCGCCTGCGCCAACACCAAGGTGGTGGTCCATAACGTTGTGGCCAAGCTGGCCGCTGCTGCTGCCTAAGCCGCCTTCCCATACGTCGGTAGCCGAATTCATTAACACCCAGGCACTATTTAGTGCCGATGCGTTAACAAAAACTATTTTAGCATAAAACTCATAAGTCTTGTTGGTTTCTGCATCCAATACTTCAACGCCTTTTGCTTTTTTGGTGTCTTTATCGTAAAGTATCCTGGTTACGATAGACCATGGGCGAACGGTTAAGTTACCTGTTGCCATAGCTGCCGGCAAAGTAGCCGACTGCGTGCTGAAATAAGCGCCAAACGGACAGCCTAACCAGCATTTATTACGGTACTGGCAGTTTGTACGGTTATTGTGCGGTACGGTGATGTTAGCAGTACGGCCAATTATAAAATGCCTTGCTTGTTTGTAAAATTCGTCGTAACGTTTTTTAATATCCTTTTCTACAACATTCATTTCCATCGGCGGCATAAAATCGCCATCCGGAAGGATTGGAACGCCATCGCGGTTACCAGAGATACCCGCAAATTTTTCTGCATAGCTGTACCATGGCGCAAGGTCCTTGTAACGGATAGGCCAGTCGGTACCTATACCATCTTTTAAGTTCGCTTCAAAATCGGTATCGTGCCAGCGGTACGATTGTCTGCCCCACATTAACGAACGACCACCAACATGGTAACCCCTAAACCAGTCGAAACGCTTAATTTCGGTGTACGGGCTTTCCTTTTCGTTGGTCCAATAGTCAAGGTTGGTTTCATTTAAAGGGTAATCACGCTTTAAAACCGGGTAATCCTCTATCATTTTTTGCGTTCGGCCACCTCTGTGTTCAAATTCCCACGGGCCTTTATTAGCGTTCACATAATCTTTAATGTGCTCGATATTTTTACCGCGCTCTAACATGATGGTTTTTAAGCCTTTCTCGGTCAGTTCTTTTGCAGCCCAGCCGCCTGAGATACCTGAACCAATGACTATCGCGTCATAAGTGTTTGTAGACATAAAAGTATAGCGTTAAATATATTTGTTTAGTAATTGGATGTCTCGTCTAATGTATGAATAAAAATTATTTTACAAATATTACATTGTGTTTTTTTTACACAATGCATCAGTTGGCAGTTTCTTGCAGGCAGTTGACAGTGTTTACTGCAAACTGCTTACTGCAAACTCGCTTACACGTTCCCCTTTTTCATTTCGCTTACGGCGTGGTCAACCGCGCGGGCGGTAAAGGCCATATAGGTAAGCGATGGATTTTGACAACTGGTTGATGTCATGCTGGCCCCGTCTGTAACGTAAACGTTTTTACATGCGTGCAGTCGGTGCCATTTATCAAGCATCGATGTTTTTGGATCATTACCCATGCGTACACCACCCATTTCGTGAATATCAAGCCCGGGCGCCCGGTGATCTGTAGATGCCTGGATATTGGTGAAACCCGCCGAGGTGAACATCTCTGTCATCTGCTCCACGTAATCCTTTTTCATTTTCTCGTCGTTATCGTCGTAATCAACAGAAATTCTTAGCTGTGGAATGCCCCACGGGTCTTTCAATGATTTATCTAACGTAACGTAATTTGTTTCTTTGGGGATGGTTTCGCCCATCATGTGCGAGCCTACGTGCCAGCCACTCAGGTCTTTTTTAACCAGGTTGTCTTTCAGGGTTTGGCCAATGCCCTCGCTGCTGTTCTGTTGCCAGCGGTAAGCGCTGAAACCGCAGGCATACCCGCGTAAGAAATCGGTTTCTTGCTTGTAAACGTTCCTGAAACGGGGAATGTAACCACCGCCCGCAGGGTTTCGGCCATCGGTTGTCCATTCCTTAGCGCCGTCGTACTCGGCATTTATGTGTGCCGAATAATTATGAAAGGCTACGTATTTACCCAATGTACCGCTATCGTTACCTAACCCGTTAGGGAAACGGTTTGATGTTGAATTAAGCAATATCAGGTTACTGTTTAATGCCGCTGCGTTTACAAAAATAACATCAGCATAGTATTCAATAGCTTCTTTGGTGTTGGCGTCAATAACCCTTACCCCCGATGCCTTGCCTTTCTTTTCATCGTAGATGATTGACTCGACAACCGAATGCGGCCTTAAGGTGCAATGACCAGATTTTAAAGCCCACGGTATAGTAGATGCATTCGCGCTGAAATAGCCGCCAAACGGGCAGCCGCGCTGGCACAGGGTACGTTCCTGGCATTGCGCCCGGCCCTGGTCCAGATGTATTTGGGTGGGTTTTGATAAGTGGGCGCAGCGCGCGCTTATTACGTGCCTGTTCTTATACGTTTTTTTTACGTGGTTGCTAAAATAGGTCTCTACCGCATTTAGGGGGAAAGCCGGTAAAAACTCACCGTCGGGCAATTCGGGGATGCCATCGCGGTTGCCGGATATACCCGCGAATTTTTCTACATAGCTATACCATGGTGCGATATCCTTATAACGGATGGGCCAGTCAACCGCAAAACCATCGCGGGCAGGGCCTTCAAAATCAAAGTCGCTCCATCGCTGGGTTTGGCGCGCCCAAAGCAACGATTTACCGCCTGTTTGGTAACCGCGAATCCAATCGAACGGCTTTTCCTGCACGTACGGGTGTTCGGCATCCTTAACAAAAAAATGTGCCGCATCTTCGCCAAAGGCGTAGCAACGGTTTACAATGGGGTTTGCCTTTTGCACATCATCGGGCAACACGCCATGATGCGGGAACTCCCAGGGATATAAGTTTGTTGTGGGATAATCTTTTATATGCTTAACATCGCGGCCGCGTTCAAGCACAAGCGTCTTAAGGCCTTTGTCTGTAAATTCCTTGGCTGCCCAGCCCCCGCTCATGCCCGATCCGATAACTATGGCATCAAACGTACGATCTTTAACACTATCTATATTTAAATTGGCCATAATTATACCGCTGCGAGCTTTTTAACCGGGTAGTAAGCATTATATCTTCCCGGTACCAGTTCATAAACTATTTGCTTTGTCATAAAGTATTTAGAGGTTGTGTACCCAAATACCGTTTGTTCTTTTACCATCCTGTAAAATGCCATCAGCTTTGCATTATCCTTATAATTTTTATCATTGCTGTGCTGTTCAATACCGCTCACAAAGGCGGTACGGTCTTTTACCGAACATTTGCTAAAAGGCTGCCCGTGCTGTTTTTTTACCGCGCTCTCAAAATCATCAAGGCCGGCAATAAAATCGTCCTGATGTTCTTTATCGTAGCAGTCGTCTATCATTTTAAAAACAAATAAATGCAGGCCAAGGTCTTTTGCGCCTGGTGTAGCCGTTTTGGGCAAAATAGTTTCGGTAAGTTCTGTTACCAGCGTTTCCTGGTCGGCATTAAGCTTAAGGTGTTTCAGCTGCACGGTGGGCTTGCCCTTGTCGTTAAGGCACGACGGCAGTATGGCCGCACTGCCTAATATGAGGGCCATATTCCTTATCGCTATCCGCCGGTTTATCTTATTATCCAATATCTTTAAAATTAGTAAGTGTTGAAAATACAGTTACTGGGTGTAAGGTAGTTTTTAACTATTAATATCCCCACTTTTTCATGGTTTGTAAATCAATTTTTACACAATCGAACGGATCTACTCCCTGGTACGATTCCTGCTCGATAATCAGGTAAACGGTTCCGCCTGTTTTTTTGGCTGCCTTTAACACATCCTTAACCGGTAACACGCCCTTGCCTAAAATGGTGCTCTCGTAACCGGTGCCTTCGGTATTGGTGGCACTTTTTACCTCGTCTTTTACGTGCATGGATACAAACCGGCCCGGGTATTTCTCGATCAGCGAAATGGCGTTATTCTCGCGGCCGAACATGTTACCAATATCCAGCTGCTGCGAAACCTTATCAGGGTCGGTGTTTTGAAGGATGTAATCGAACAGGCGCATATCGCCTACCATTGTGGTAAATTCAAAATCGTGGTTATGGTAGCCAAACTTCATGTTGTGCTGCTGGCAAAGCTCGCCGCTTTTGTTAAACTGCTCAAGTGTGCGTTTCAGCAAGTCGGTATCATGGCGTACCTTTTCGTCCATCCAGGGGCTTATCACAAATTTCTGGCCCATATAGGCCGCGTCTTCCACCGTATATTTCCATACATCTGTAAAATCGTTTTTTGCGGCATCCCAGTGCTGCGGGGTCATTACGGTGTGGCCGCTTGGCATTTGCAGCCCCAGGTCGTCCAGCACTTTCTTAAACTCTTTCGCTGTCCAGCCGTAAAATTTGCGGTTAACATAGTTAGCATGCTCTACGTGCTGGTAGCCCATATCCGACAGTTTTTTTAACGAGCCGGCGGGATCCTTCATCATGGCATCGCGTACGGAATAAAGTTGTAAGCCAACTCTTTGAATGCGGCCCGGCGCTGCAAACAGGTCGCCCGGCATTAAAGCTGCTGCAGTGGCTGCAATAGCGCTGTTTTTTAAAAAGGTTCTGCGGGATGATGTCATTTTATTTTGAGATTTAGTTGATGTTAGTGTTTACTTATAGGAAACGCCGGAAATAATAAATTGGTATTGCTTACAAAGGCAATGTGCTTACTATCAGGCGACCACGACGGCGTATTGATAGTACCCTGGCCACCATATAAATAGGCAACGACTTTTGACGGGCCGCCGCCAACCGGCATTACACGTATATAAACGTGTTTATAAAAGGGATGATCGCCCGGAGCCACTTCATTTTTAAGGAAGGTGATGTACACTATCCATTTGCCATCGGGCGATACATGCGGGAACCAGTTATTATAATCGTCGTTTGTTATTTGTGTTTGTTCGGTACCGTCGGCTTTCATGCGCCAAACCTGCATCAGGCCTGTACGTACCGAATTGAAGTAAATGTATTGGCCGTCGGGCGTGTATTCGGGCCCGTCATCAAGGCCGGGGGTGTTAGTAAGCCTTTCTTCGTGGCCGCCGGCAACCGGCACGCGGTAAACGTCATATTCTTTATTGCGCTCGCCGCAAAATACCAGGTATTTACCATCCGGCGACCAGCCGTGCATATAAGATGCGCCTTTGCCTGTTTCGGTAACCCTGCGTGGCTCGCCGCCGGTAACCGGTACCACGTAACCTACCGAAGGTGCACCGTTATCGTTGTTACTGATAGTTAACCATTTGCCGTCAAATGATAATACATGGTCGTTGTTATTGCCTTTAGCCGAGCCGGTGTTTAACACGGCGGGCGCGTTGGTAGCCAGGTTATATTTATACAATAAGCCCTCGCTGTTATATATAAGCGACTTGCCATCGACCATCCAGTTTGGCGCCTGCAACGATTTTGGAGATTGATAAATGATACGGCTGTTTTGCGTTTGCATATCCAGCACCTCTATGTTGCTGCCAAGGTATTGTTTATAGGCTACCAGGCTTGCAGGTGCAGGTACCACTATCCGAACGTTATTAAAAACGGTCTTTTCTACCACGTTAGGATTATGCGAGCACACAAATATGCCTACATAAACTTCATCGCCCAGATCGATATCAACCCTTTCTTCGGGGCCGAATACATCGCCTTTGCGGGCTGCCGACATGGTGTAGGTTTTGCCCTTTCGTTCTAACTGAATAACCCCCGCGGCAGTAATGGCAGATTTTTGTTCTTTGGTGCTGTCGCCATCGGCGGCGCGGTATTGCAATGATGTAAGCCCATCGCCATGCACAACCGCGTTAACATGCGCCGAGTTACCTGCCAATGATTTGCGCACCATTAAGCCGAATTTGCGGTGAGCTTCGGTACCTTTGCCAATAAAGGCGGCATTGGTACGCAATATAAAATCACCTTTCATGCGCTTCCATACAAAATGGAATTCATCCTTATTAAACCAGATATTGGTACCTGAACCTGCAACCGTGTATTGCTGAGCGGCGGCATTGTAGATAACACTTCCCTTATTTTTTACAGCACCTATATCGCCATTGCCATCAAATATGCCTATCGGCTTATTTTGCGCGAATGCTGCCGTAACAAATATTACACCTGCCAGCAAGCCGGCAAATACACAAGTGGTTTTTTTAAGCATTGGCTTTTTAGGGATTAGTATAATTGGTTTGCCTAAGTTATATATTCATTTGTAAAAATCACAGTTTAGGCGTGGTTTTTAGACAAAAAAAGGGGCACTTGCGTGCCCCTGTCTCTCATCCCTTAAACATAGGGTTAAAAAAGTATCATCATTTGTTAAATAACTTCAGTTGCAAATATTTGCTTGCCGGTTGTAGGGCAAAACACGGGTTCGGCAATCAGCTTAACACCTGGTTTAATATATTCCTTATAAAATTGCTTCTTTGAATCGTGATAATGGCTGATAGCGCCAATCATGTGCATAAATTTAATGTAGTACCACGCGCTGTCAACCTGGTAAGGTTTAAAGCCCGAACGCGCGCTTTTAGGAAACAGGTGGTGGTTGTTATGCCACTCGCCGGCCACAATACCCGGCCAAAGCTGGTTAACCGACATATCCTTGCGGTTATGATCTATCCCCTCGCGGCGTTTGTCCTGCCCCTTACCGTGGCCTTCGTAGTTAAAAGTGCGCACGCCAACGGCCCAAAAACCGGCCGCGCCAAATATGGCACAAGCAAGGCCCATACCGCCAAGCAGGTAAAATACCGTAAACCAAAATGCCCAGTTGGCAATAACACCCAATATCATGTGGAACGGGTTTGCCACCGAGCCCCATTTTTTATATTGGGCATAAGTATTACAGGTAACGCCTGTGTGTTTCATTAAAGTAAGGCAGCGATTGTACCCTTTTTCGTCAAGGTTACGGTTAACGGGCTGGTGATTTGCATCTGCCAAAAAGCAATACAGGAATCCGCCCTGCGCATTATAAGGGTCGCCCGGGGTATCTGATAAGGCGTGGTGTACGTGGTGCGATATGGCGTATATCTCCTCGGGGATGATTTTAAGGGTAAGGTTTTGCGTAATAAACCGCCAAAAGTTATTCCTGAATTTGAAAGCGCCATGCGTGCAGTACCTGTGATACCAAATGGTGCCATGCGTACCCATTACCATCATGCTGTAAACAAAGGCTATAATTAAGCCTGTTATAGTGAAATATTTAAAAGCAAAAAGGAACAGGAATGGCGCCAAACAAAACACCATCGCCCAGCTTGTAAACGAAAGCCAGTTTTTTTTGTCTTTAAATATATTTAGTCGTGAGAAAAATTCAGAGAATATTTGTTTTGGAGTGGGCTTAGACAGGTTACCATCGGCATCTTTCCAACCATATGAGGGTTCTTGTAGCACATCGTGTATAAATGCCATTAGCAGCGGATTTTATTTTTAATCTTTAAGTTTATAGGGGAAATTTACGGAATAAAGATAGTCAAAGTTTTTTAAAAATCGTTAAAAAAATTAAAGTATAATTAATTTGTCAGTGTAATGTCTGGTACTTAGCATAATACAATACTAACGGGGTTAAACTTATTGCTGCCTTCATTGTCATATATACAACTGTAACGTTATAATACCGGCAGCGTTGATGCCATGGTTGGTTAGCTTTACTTATATTTAGGGCATGGAAACCACAGATCAGATCTATACATCAAAAAAAGGTTTTGTCATTTACTGCGTTTTGGGGCTGATTTCCATAATGCTGGTAAGCTACTGCTTTCACAAGCTTTACCTGCCGGCAATACTTTGTTTTGCGGCAACAGGTATAATTATTTTGCCGATAGTATTTAATACCAATTATACTATTACCGGCACCGGTAATTTAAAAGTTCGCTGTGGTTTTTTTGTTAACCTGACCATACCGGTTGCCGATATTAAAAAGATAACGCCTTGCAAAACTATATTAAGCGCGCCCGCCCTTTCATTCGACAGGCTGGAAGTATTTTATAATAAATACGACTCTGTGGTGATTTCGCCGGTAAATGCCGACGATTTTATTGCACAATTACAAGCGCTAAACCCGGCAATTGAATATACCCATAACGCAAGCTAAAACCTCTTACTTACAAATGCTAAAACGCTACATATTATTATTCGCGACCGTTTTTTTTATTAACCAGTGTTTAGGGCAGGACACCATCCAGGTAAAACGGAAATTGTCTAACCAGGTAACCGAAGTGTTCACGGTATTAAAAAGCAATGTTAATATAAGGCATGGATCGTTCAGCGCCCTTTATAAAAACAAGGTGCCGGTTGCCAGCGGCACGTATGGCAACGATAAACGTGTTGGTTTATGGCGGTTTTACAACCCCAAAGGTGTGGTGCTGCAAACCTATGATTATAGCCATAGCCGCTTATTTTACGAAGCGCCTGAAGACAGTACATCACATCTTTCTTACCTGGTAGATAAGGAACTTAAAGCCGGCGACAGAGTTATAAAACCTATAAAGATAGGCGGCACATTTTATGGTTATCTGCCCTATTTAACATTGTTTAAACTGCCTAAAGATCTTGATTTTTACCGGAACCAGCTTACTGCTGTTGTAGAATTGCTGGTAAGCCCGGGGGGACGCCTTGCCGACTATAAAGTAAACTTTTACATAGGTGATATTTCGGCTATACCTTTCAGAACCATCAACATGAACCTAAAACTGCCCGACCCTGCCTACCTGATGTTTATACCCGCCCGGTTAAATGACGAACCTATAGCATCTACCATAAAAATAAGATGCGTGGTGAACGGTGCAGGCCATCTTGATTTTGAATAAGGATTTGATAGCCATAAACAGCAAGAGACGCGAAGCTTCGCGTCTCTTGCTGTTTATATGCTGCTGCTATTAATGTGCATGATGACCATCCGGGCCGTGCGCGTGGCCGTGCGATAACTCTTCGAGCGTTGCAGGGCGCACATTTAGGATCTCGCCTTTGAAGTGCAGTTCCTGGCCTGCCATAGGATGGTTAAGGTCCACAATTACTGAATCCTCGGTAACCGAAACAACCTGGCCCTGAAAACGGTTGCCATTGTTGTCCTGCAAAGGTAAAACCTCGCCTATTTGCGGTAGGTCCTGCCCCTGAAACATCTCTTTTGGCAGGTTAGCTACGGCTTCTTCATCAAACTCGCCATAACCTTCGGCCGCTGATATGCGGAAATCGTAAGTATCCCCGGTTGACAGGGTACTTAATTCTTCTTCAAATTTTGGTATCATTTGCCCGGCGCCAAACAAAAAAGTTAATGGCTGCTCCTGCGTCGCGCTTTCCTGTAACCCTTCGGTCCCGTCCTCTTTTTTTACATACAGGTCGTATGTTAATGATACTACGTGTTGTGGTTGAATTTTCATTTCATAGTTGTTTTAAAGGCTTGGAACTCCATCCCTGGCGTTAGCCGGGGTTATCACAATACCTGTTTATTTGTATAAGGAATTAATTATTTATTTGTTTTAACGCGTCGGTGATATTATACACCGGCAGGCCGCAGGTTTTATCCCTGCATACAAATATCCGGGTATCACTGTTAAACCTTTCAGCCAGCAAAGGTAAACTTCCATCCTTACCTCCCAACATTATTTTATTAGGGATGTAATTTTGTTCCATTTCAACACGCTTCGCTTCGGCATTGTTACCGGTGATGGCCACCTCATAGGTGCCAAAAACTTCGTCGAGCAGCAGCATGGTCCAGTTTGCATAAGCCGTACTGTATTTTGCCAGGTGGGGCACAATATTTCGCAGTAATTGTGCCGATACCTCCAGGTAACCCTGGTTATCAAAAAACAGCCCCAGTTTTTTAAGGTTACGCGCCATAACCGAGTTCGATGCCGGTATCACTCCATCCATAATTTCAGATTTACGGGCGATGAGTTGCTCGTCGTTATCGGCTGTGTAGTAAAATATGCCGCCGTCTGCATTGTAATAATGTGCAAGGGTATAGTCGGTCAGCTTCTGGGCCTGTATCAGCCAGTCCTCGTTAAAGGTAACTTCGTACAGGGCTATAAACGCGTCGATGACGTTGGCGTAATCGTCAAGAAAAGTGGCCGCATTATCCTTGCCGTCCCTTTTATATACCCTTGAAAGTTTGGCACCATTTAGCATATTATCATTTATAAACTCCGCGTTCTTCAACGCCAGCGTTAAATATTCGGGTTTATTAAAAGCACGATAAGCTTCGCAAAGGCCTTTCAGCATCAGACCGTTCCATGACGCTAATATCTTATTATCAAGCCCCGGGCGCACGCGTTTACTGCGTGCTTCTAAAACTTTTTGCCGGGCAGTGTTAATCCGGCTCGTCAGTTCCTCAACGGCCAGGCCCAGCTTTTCAGCCAGTTCTGCATCCTCCTCGCGGCGGAGGAAAACGTTTGATGCCTCTTCTTCCCAGTTACCATCTTCGGTAACATGGTAGTAGATATTGAACAGGTCGGCATCATTGCCTAAAATCTCTTCTATTTCAGCTTTGGTAAAAATGTAATACTTACCCTCCTTGCCTTCGCTATCGGCATCCAGCGCCGAGTAAAAACCATTTTCGGGCGATGTTAGCTCACGGCTTACAAATGCGATGATCTCGTCGGCAATGGTTTGGTACAGCGGGTTGGGTTTCCAGGTGTGGGCTTCGGCGTATAGATTAAGTAACTGGCCATTATCATAAAGCATTTTTTCGAAGTGGGGCACATGCCAAACCCCGTCGACCGCGTAACGGGCAAAGCCGCCGCCAATATGGTCGTAAATACCGCCAAAGGCCATTTTTTTTAAGGTTAGCCTTACATTCTGGGCAACTCCTTCATCCTTCATCAGGTAGGCATAACGCATCAGAAATTGCACGTTAGCCGGCATCGGGAATTTTGGCGCCCCGCCAAAACCACCTTCAACCGGGTCAATGTACCGGCGCCACGTAGCCATTATCGTTTCCAGGTCGGCCCTGGTATATTTCGGCTGTTCGGCAACAAAAGCCACCGATTCGTATTGTTTAATGCCTTCGGTCAGTCGCACAGCGTATTCTTCGGCTTCTTCGGGTTTGGTCTTGTAAAAATCGGCCAGGTTTAACAGCAGCGATGCCCAGTCGTTCTTGCGGAAATAGGTACCGCCGTATATTGGCCGCTGGTCGGGCAGGCAAATGCAGTTTAGGGGCCAGCCGCCGCGGCCGCTCATCAATTGTATGGCGCTCATGTAGATCTGGTCTACATCCGGGCGCTCTTCCCTATCCACTTTAATGCACACAAAATATTCGTTCATTACGGCGGCCACACTTTCGTCCTCAAAGCTCTCATGCTCCATAACGTGGCACCAGTGGCAAGCCGAGTAGCCAATGCTCACCAATATCAGTTTATTCTCGTCCTTTGCTTTTTGCAGCGCTTCGGTACCCCAGGGATACCAGTTGACCGGGTTATTGGCATGCTGCAGTAAATATGGCGATGTGGAGTTGGCAAGCTTGTTCATAGGGTGGATGTTGTACTTAGATAATTGGCTAAATTGTTAATTGTTTTGAGGATGTGCAAATTGCAGTGCGTCATTGTTACCCTTCTTTACTCACCCGGTCATTGCTTCGCCCGACCACCCTCTCTCCGCTGCGCGCAAAGAGGGTCGAAAAATCTTCTCCTCACCCTCTTTGCGCAGCAGAGAGGGTCGCGCACGTAGTGCCACGGGGGAGTCCAGCTCCGGCAGATCATTTTACTCACCTGGTCCTTGCTGGCCCGACACCTTTTTCTTCGCTTATGCGGAAAGACGGAAATACAAAATTCCTCACCCTCTTTGCGCAGCAGAGAGGGTCGCGCACGTAGTGCCGCGGGGTGAGTCGACCGATAATTTGCTATATTCACAAAACTAAACATGTCTGATACCACCAAACTCAAAGCCGCCAAAACTATCATGTTGCTGGCCGCTGTCTATAATATTTTTTGGGGAATCGTTATATCGGCTTATCCGCAGATCATACTTTTCGGCAACCCGCCTACCGATTTCCTGCTTATCATTCTGCGTTGTGTAGGGATGCTGGTTGGCGTTTACGGCATCGCTTATTACTTTGCATCTAAAGACCCGGTTGCTTACTGGCCCCTGGTATTGGTAGGCTTTATCGGCAAACTGCTGGGGCCAATCGGCTCGGTATATTACATCTGGCTGGGCAAACTGGCACCCTCCTTTTTTTGGGTAAACGTTTGGAACGACTTGATATGGCTGCTGCCCTTTGGCTGGATAATATATCAGGCTGTGAAAAAAAAGCTATAAACCCATCGGAATAACTCAAGCCTGGCTGCCATTTTTTTTTGGCAAAAACGGGCTAAAACGAATACGAGTTAAACGCATGAAGGCCGTTTCAAGGTCGTTTTTGTCCTTAAAAAGGCCGTTTAATGGTGCTCATATTTCAGCGTAATTTCAACTATAAAGAAACGTAGCTTTACCCGGCGAATGCTCAACGTTGATAAGATTAGGCGCCGTGGAAAATTTCAGTTGCCAATTTATTTAGCTTTCCCGAGCAAAACACTAATTTCGCGGTACAAGAAAAGAGGAACTGGATTTGGATTATTTAGCAGGGTTAAACCCCGAACAAAAAGCCGCCGTACTACAAATAAAAGGCCCGGTAATGATCATTGCCGGCGCGGGTTCGGGTAAAACACGTGTGATCACATACCGCGTTGCACACCTTATACGCAGCGGTGTGGATAGCTTTAACATACTGGTACTTACCTTTACCAATAAGGCTGCCCGCGAAATGCGCGAGCGTATTAATCACATTTGCGGCCCCGAGGCCAAAAACATCTGGATGGGTACCTTCCACTCGGTTTTTGCGAAGCTTTTAAGGGTCGAGGCTGATAAAATTGGCTACCCCAACAACTTTACCATTTACGATACCGACGACAGCAAAAGCGTTATCCGCGCCATATTAAAAGAGATGCAGCTGGATGATAAGCTGTATAACCAGAATTTTGTATACAACCGCATAAGCGCGGCAAAAAACAACCTGGTTGGCTGGCAGGAGTATCAAAATAACGACCAGATACAGGCCGATGATTTTAGCAGCGGGCGCGGTATGCTGGGTAAAATATACGAAACCTATGCACAACGCTGTTACCGCGCCGGTGCAATGGACTTTGACGACCTGCTTTTTAAAACTAACGAACTTTTAAAGAACCACCCCGACGTACTGAACAAATACCAGCAGAAGTTTAAGTACCTGATGGTGGACGAGTACCAGGATACCAACTTTTCGCAGTACCTTATTGTAAAACGCCTTGCCGCCGTAAACGAAAATATTTGCGTGGTAGGCGACGATGCGCAGAGTATATACGCCTTCCGGGGTGCCAATATCCAGAATATCCTGAACTTTGAAAAGGATTACCCCGACCTGAAAGTGTTTAAACTGGAACAGAATTACCGGTCGACCCAAAATATTGTAAATGTTGCCAACAGCGTAATCGCCAATAACAAAGAGCAGCTTAAAAAGCATGTTTTTTCGGAGAAGGAAAGCGGCGACAAAATAAAGGTGATGCGCGCGTTTAGCGACAATGAAGAAGGCAAACTGGTTGCTGATGCCATTATGTACCAGCGAACCTCAAACGGCCTTAAATGGCACGATTTTGCCATCCTTTACCGCACCAACGCGCAATCGCGCTCCATGGAAGAGGCCCTGCGCAAAAACGGCATCCCTTACAAAATATACGGCGGTTTATCGTTCTATCAGCGTAAAGAGATCAAGGACCTTATAGCGTACTTCAGGCTTACATTTAACCCTAACGACGAGGAAGCGCTTAAACGTGTTATCAATTACCCAAAACGTGGCATTGGCGACACCACTGTTGACCGGATAATTGTAGCTGCCGACAAAAACAACATCACCCCTTTCGAGGTGATCTTGCAGGCTAACCGGTATATTGATAAAGTACCCGCATCGTTAAACGCCTTCGCGGCTATGATACAAAGCTTCCAGGTAATCACCAAAAACCAGAGTGCTTACGAAGCGGCGCTGCACATTGCGCAGCATTCCGGTTTGCTTAAAGACCTGTACGAAGATAAATCTGTTGAAGGACTTAACCGTTACGAAAATATACAGGAGTTGCTGAACGGTATCAAAGAATTTTCGGAACGGGAAGATATTGAGGAAAAGGGCCTGGATGTTTTTATGCAGGACGTAGCCTTATTAACCAACGACGATAACGACAAGGATAAAAATGCTGATACCGTATCGTTAATGACCATCCACTCCTCAAAAGGCCTGGAATTCCCGCAGGTACACATCGTCGGGCTCGAAGAAAACCTGTTCCCGTCGCAGATGTCGCTTAACTCGCGCAGCGACCTGGAAGAAGAGCGCAGGCTGTTTTATGTGGCCATTACCCGCGCCGAATATAAGCTTACTATCAGCTACGCGACATCGCGTTTTAAGTTTGGCACGCTGATAAGCTGCGAGCCCAGCAGGTTTTTAGATGAAATTGATGCCAAGTATCTGGAGCTTGATTTTACAGCTAAACCAGCCGCCTCCGCAGGTTCGTTTGACGACGAGCGCAGTGCCTGGAGCCGCCGTGCCGATACTTTTTCGAAACCTAAGGCAGCGAGCGCGCCGCCGGTTAAAACAACGTCAATACTGGCAAAAGCACATGTACCGTCGCCGGGCTTTAAACCGTCAGATACATCAAACCTGCAGGTGGGTATGCAGGTTGAGCATGAGCGTTTTGGTTTTGGAAAAGTGCTGACCCTTGAAGGTAACAAACCTGACGTTAAAGCCACTATATTTTTTAAAGAAATAGGCCAGAAACAACTACTGTTGAAATTCGCGAAACTAAGTATAGTAAGTGGGGTAGAGTAAAATTTTATTCCCACTATATGTAGAACAAATTCCACACTTATAAAAACACACATTAACTATTTGTTAATTACGCTTAATTAAGCCGTATTTAATAAGTGGCACTTGGTTTGGATAATAGTTAATACCCTTTTCCCTTAATTAACTATTATTATGTACATGATGAGCGAGACCATAAAAAAGAAGACCAACAAATCAGCTGGTAAAAACATCCGTACACTTCGCCACGAGCGTGGCTGGAGCCAGGAAGATGTTGCAAACCGGTTGGGTATTTCTATCCCTGCCTTTTCGAAGATCGAAACAGGGGTCACCGATATTAACTTATCCCGGCTTGAACAAATTGCCAATATTTTTGAAGTAAGTGTTGTTAATCTTCTTTCGCTTGAGTATGTAGAAGAACCCAGCACCCAGGACGTGAGCCTTAGCATAGTCCAGAAAAAACTAATTGACAGGGAGACCGAGATAACCAATTTACAGCGTAAAGTTATTTTACTGTACGAAGAATTGCTGAGCAAAAACCAGGTAGCGCTGTAAGGGTGTTCGCTTAAGTGTTCAATATAAACAACAAACAGTACTGTTTAGGCGGTAATCATTCGCTTTTTTTGTTTCACTATATGTAATTTATTTAAGTTAATCTTAATTATTTGCATCTCGTGAAAATAAAAGGCGTTTTATTGCCGCTTTGCTGTTTTTTTGCTTTTTTAAATAACCCGGAACAGTCCTTTGGTTTTATAATTGTACAACATAGGTATAAAAAAATAGCTATGTCAAATTACATGATCTCGATTGCGAACGACGACCTGCCAAAGGATGGGACCATTCATGACAGGCGTAGCAAATTGAAAGTAAAAGCATCCGGTTTTTTCAGGTCGCACCTGAAACCGCGTGAAGGTGAGGTAAGGTTTTTTGTAACAGCCGGCAACGAAACGCTGGCCTTTGAAACAGAAGGTTATAAAAGGCACAGGCAGTTACTTATACTGCAAATGATATCACGGTACTGTGTTTATCTGGGGTTATTTGAGGCGCAGATACACAGCACTTACCCGGGTTAATAACAAGCGGTTAAACGGGCGCCCTGCTGGTATCGTTAAGCATTTCGCTCATCTCGATAATTTTCTGATCGATATCAGATACGCACTTGTCCATCATTACAATACATTCTTTTTCGTCAACAAGCTTTTCCTTTTCCAGGTTCATTAAACCACGAAGGGTAGCTATGGGGCCGCGTATCTGGTGCGATAAGTATGACGAATACTCGGATAGCTTTTTATTCTTTATTTGCAGGTCTTTGGTACGCTCGTCAATAATTTCTTCAAGGTGATGGTTTACGCGGTCCAGGTTATCCTTTTGGCGCAATACTTCGCCGTTAAGCTCGGTAAGTTTTGTATTGGTTGCCGCTTTGCGCTTAACATTGCTAACCAGCAAAGCTATTACCACTAACAACAAGCCTGCTACAACGGTAACCGCCCAAAATTTTATCCGGTCGTTTTGCTGGCGTTGAATGGTCAGTTCGTTTTCGCGCTGCTTTGCCTGCTGCTTAAACTGCACCTGCAGCATATTTATTTGATTGGACTCGTTTGACGCATAAATGGTACTATCCTGCCTGAATATCTGCTGCAGGTAATACAAAGCACGTTCGTAGTTTTTGCGCTTGGCCTCTAATTGGTAAGTGGTGTAAATATAGTCCGATTCCAGTTTCTCATCCTTCACCGCTTGCGAATATGCCTGCCCTTCCTGCACAATTTTTTCGGCATCGTTAAACCGCTTTTGCGCGATATATAAAGATGCCAGCGTAAGGTTCGTACTGGCAACAGGCTTATTCAGGTCGCGTTCTTTTGCGGCTTTATTGGCTGCAAGCAGCAGCTTTTCAGCAATATCATATTGGTTAAGGTTAAAGTAAATTACCCCCCTGTTTTGCAGCGCCTGTATAAGGTTTACCGAATCTTTAATAGCAACAAAAATATCATTTGCCTTGTTGTAATAATTTAAAGCCTGGTTAAAGCTTTTTTTACGGTAGTAAACATTGCCAATATTTAAGTATAACGAGCCGGTTAGCTGCTTATCGGCCAGCTTAAGGGCAATCTCTAAAGACTTGTTCAAATACTCTAATGAACTGGCGTAGTTATTATCCAGGTATAAGTTCCCTATATTATTATAAACTTTCGCCTCGCTTCGCAGGTCTTTAATTTTCGAGAAAGTGGATAGCGCCAGCAAATAATCATGAATAGCGGCGCTGGCCTGGTTTAAATAGTAATTACCAATACCCCTAACCCGGTAAGCTTCGCCTATGCCTTTATCATAGCCGGCCTTCTCTGCAAGTTCAAGGGCCTTGTTAGCATAGCTAACGGTTTGGTCGGGGCTGGTTAAGCGGTTATCGTATGCTTGTTTATTCAGTTTAATTACTTCATTACTATCCTGTGCCGCAACACCGTCAATACCCTTCGCGTATATAGTTGTACCAAGCAAAAAAACAAGAAGAGTAAAAATTTTATTCATTACGGCTCTGATACGTTATATTATGGTGAAAGTTATAAAATTATTATAAACAATGGTTACCGGGTTAAATTTAATAAAAAACAGCAAGAAAATTTTTTTTTCATTATTGCCTGATAATTAAAAAACATAATTATATTTGTCTTGTTAATTTACTGATTGTTAATAAGTTACACGGTTATTAACATATTATTGTATCAAACAATAAACGGTAAAATATACGATTTTTATTAACTAATAGTTACTAAATAATTGTTAAACTACCAAAAATAGGTGAATAATTAAAAGTTGCTTAAAGGCTAACTAAAAATGAGAAATTGATTAGTGAAAAATATAAGAATAAATCTGTTGGCCTGTGTGGTTGTATTAATTGGGTTGCTTTTATCCTCGTGCGTTAAACAAAAAAATATACGCGTGACAATGGATATGTTTTTAAAAGCAACCACGGGCACCAGGAAAGATATTGGAACAGCAGACTGATAACAAAAAGGAAAAAAGAACTTAATAAAAAAACACAATGAAAAAGTTAATTATCGCAGCGGCACTAATTTTAACAACCGGCATTTTACCATCGTACACCAAACAGGCAAATGTTAAACCTGCCGCCATTGTTGAACAAAGCAACATCGCATTTAAAAAAGACATCGGCACCGCCGACTAATTAACCCATCAAAAAAGTAAAAGTATAACCCTGATATATTACGGATATGAAAAAATCGATAATCGCAGCAGCATTACTCATATTAAGCGCAGGCATCTTACCATCATGCACTAAAGAGCCATCGGTAAAACCTACCGCAACTTTTGAAAAAAGCACTACAGCCAACAAAAAAGACGTGGGCACCGCCGACTAATCAATCATAGAAAATTAATCAACAATAGATAACAACACTTCCCAAATAACAGTCATGAAAAAATTCATCGTAGCAGCAGCATTAGTATTAAGCACAGGCGCATTATCAGCCACAGCGTTAACCGTTAACCATAACACCGTTACTTCAAACAAAAAAGACGTAGGTACCGCCGATAACAAAAAAGACGTAGGTACCGCAGATAACAAGAAAGATGTAGGCACTGCCGATAACAAGAAAGATGTAGGCACCGCAGATAATAAAAAAGATGTGGGCACCGCCGATTAATTATACAACAATTACCAATTAACAACATATAAAACTCCATTAAATAGCAATCATGAAAAAATTAATTATAGCAGCAGCATTAGTATTAAGCACAGGCGCATTATCAGCAGCAACGGTTACCGTTAACCATAACACCGTTACTTCAAACAAAAAAGATGTAGGCACCGCCGATAACAAAAAAGATGTAGGCACCGCAGATAATAAAAAAGATGTAGGCACCGCCGATAACAAGAAAGATGTAGGCACTGCAGACAATAAAAAAGATGTGGGCACCGCCGATTAATTATACAGCAATTACCAATTAACAACATATAAAACTCCATTAAACAGCAATCATGAAAAAATTAATTATAGCAGCAGCATTAGTATTAAGCACAGGCGCATTGTCAGCAGCAACTTTACCGGTTAATCACGCTACTTTCTCGAACAAAAAAGATGTGGGCACCGCTGACAACAAAAAAGACGTAGGCACTGCCGACAACAAAAAGGACGTAGGCACTGCGGATAACAAAAAAGATGTGGGTACGGCAGATAACAAAAAAGACGTAGGTACGGCCGACTAATTGGCAAACACACAGCAATTAACAAACACGCAACACCATCTATTAGATAACGATCATGAAAAAAATAATTATAGCAGCAGCATTAGTATTAACCTCAGCAGTTACCGCATTTTCGCTTACTACCAAAGCCGATAACAAAACCGAAAGCACCCAAGTAAACACGGATAGTTCCGCAATAAGCGTTGCTACACCATCATCGGCTCCAAAGGCAGATATCGGAACAGCCGATTAATAATCTGCACAGCCTTAGTTAAAAAAAATGCCCCGCTAAATCTTAGCGAGGCACGTAGTACTATTACTATATAATCTTTATAATGCCGGTTTTGCGGCAGATTTAAACTTAGCACAATTGTCGATCTGATAGGTTATTGAATAGGCCGCAGCTTCGTCTGTCACCTGCCGTCCGTCGGCAGTTACCTTAAAGGGTTTTTGTAACAGTTGCTGGGCCGATAGTTCAAAATCAACCGCAATTGAATCTTTCATACCTTCCTGCATAAAAGTCCATACGGCTTTTATTTCGTTACCTGATATAGTGCCGTTCAGCATTCCTTTACGTGCATCTTTTTCTTTCGGTATCCATTGCATCTCGCCGGTAACCTTTTCACCTTTCGTTGATAAATGAACAGCAGTAGTATCCTGGTTGCTTGTACCCTCGGTGCGTAAAAAGCAGTATTCCATATTTTGGGCCGGTGCGTCCAGTTGGCCCGCCTGCGTAGTATCTTTTGATATCGCTGCAGTAGTATCGGCATTTTTATTTCCACTGCCCGTGCACGATGCAAGTGCCAGCGCGCATAGGCCAATTACGGTGTATGGTTTCATGTTGAATAGTTTTGGTTGAAAGATAAACGTACAAATACATAAAAAGTTCGGCGCCTTATTTATTAGCCGTTTTACACCTATATTTAAAAACATAAACATGCTTACATTAAACCTGCACCCCTCTCCCGCGTTATTAACAGATCGGCTTAAATTAAGGGCTGTTACACCCGCCGATGCCGAAGATCTTTTTCAGCTGCGAAGTACTGAAGAAGTTAGAAGATATACGGGTATACCCCGCCCCGCATCTGTATCCGAAGTTGAAGGCTGGATTAAAGCGGTAAACGAGGCACAGATGAAAAACCAATCCATCCTGTGGGCTATAACCCTGCGCGGGTCAGATAGCCTGATAGGTACAATATGCTACTGGCAAATACAGCCGGAGAATTACCGTGCCGAAATTGGATATATACTTTCGCCGTTATACCATCGCAAAGGACTAATGACTGAAGCGCTGACCGCGGTGATACAGTACGGGTTTAAGGTAATAAAGCTGCACTCGATAGAAGCGAACACCAGCCCGGCTAACCTGGCTTCCATAAAAGTGCTCGAAAAAACAGGTTTTGTGCGCGAGGGATACTTTAAAGAGAACCTCTATTCCGATGGTAAATTTCTCGATTCGGCCGTTTATTCGTTAATATGTGCAAAAAAATGACCTTATGGATAATTTGTTAGTTAAGTATAAATACATATATTGCCTTCATTATTACAAAATATTACCTATTAGGGCCAAAACTAACTAACAGGTAATAAAACAATACTTAATTAATCGAGTTACAATTAAAAACTAAAAAAAATTAACATGGCAGCTTCAGGAATCACCGCGTATTCAGTAAAAACAAAAACTAAAAATGTTCCAATGATCGATCCGGTTATCGACATTAAATCTGGAAGGTACATTGCAACAGGCAAAGATGCAGATGGTAACAAAATGGCTGCCATCATGGGCAAAGCTACCGCAGAAGAGCATATTAAAAATGGTAATGCAAAAAAAGGTTCTGGCTGGTAAAAAATATTAATACCGAACAAACAAAAAAGACCTGCCTTTTTTTGGGGCGGGTCTTTTTTGTTTGGCGTGTTTATCTTACTTCCATGTATTATAAGGATAAACCGAAAGGGCGGCGTTGGTGTAACGTGTATCGGTGCTAACCTCCCGCCCTATCCAGTCGGGCTTTTCAAAGGTCTCATCTTCGTGCTGTAACTCTATCTCGGCAACAATTAGCCCGTTGTTTTCTCCGGCGAAAACATCTACTTCCCAGGTATGCCCGGCAACTTCCACATTATATCTTGTTTTTTGAATGCCCGACACGGCAAAGCTGGCCAGTATTTCGGCCCCCTCGGCTACCGGTATCTGGTATTCATACTCGCTGCGGGTTATGCCGGCAGACGGGCCTTTAAGTGTAAGGAAAGCGGCATCGCCGGTAACGCGTATCCTAACGGTACGTTTTTCCTCGCTTAAAATATAACCTTGTTTGTAATCTTTACCGGCGGGTTTGGCAACTGCTGCCCATTTTTCGTGATCAAATAAAAACTTTCTTTCTATTTCGGTTGGCATTTACTTTTGTTTTGTAGCATGTAATTTACAAAATACTATTTTTAAAAAATCGTTTATTGGGTACATTTAAAAGTGGTTTTGCACGCGGTACAAGTTAACGATATGTTAAAACCACAGCCTTTCAACATGCGGTAAGGCTAAATGTTTATATTAGCCACCCTACTTAATTATCTTATGAGCCTGAAAAAATTCGCGTTGGTTATAGCCCTTATATCTTGTTTAGCTGCCCCGGCATTTGCTCAAAGGGACACTGTTAGCTTAAATACCATTATTGCCAAAACCGCTAAATACGCGCTTAGCTTCCCTGTAGAAAAAGTTTACCTGCATTTAGATAAACCTTACTACAGCGCCGGCGACACCATCTGGTTTAAGGCCTATGTAACCATTGATAAACACCTGCCTACTACGCTAAGCAATATTGTTTATGTAGATATTGCCAGCCCCGATTCGATGGTACGATTTCTTGAACTGCCGGTTGTAAACGGTGTTGCCCACGGCAATATCATACTCGATCCGGGGAGCTTTAAGCAGGGCAACTACCATTTAAGGGCATACACCGCCTGGATGCGCAATTTTGATGCTGATTATTTTTACAATAAAAATGTAACCATAGGCAACGCCATACAAGGCGCCGTTAACACCGATATTACTTTTAACACCACACCCGGCCAGCCTAAGGTAAGCGCGGCAATAACTTACAAACAACCCGGCGAAGTGCTGGCAGGCAAAAAAGTGAACTGGAGCATAACCAATGCAACCGGCGATGAGCTAAGCAAAGGCAAAGGCACTACCGATCAAAACGGTGTGCTTAGTGTAGTTTTAAACGAAAACTCCGCCACGTCCTTAAAAAATGCCACCTTAACCACCTCTATTGACCTGGGTAACCATAAAGAATCGTTAAACAAATTCCCCCTAACCAACGCCATTGCCGAGCGCGATGTACAGTTTTTTCCGGAAGGTGGCGAACTTACCATGGGCATACGCTCTAAAGTGGCTTTTAAAGCCGTAAACACCAACGGGCTTGGTATGGATATTAAAGGCACCGTTACCGATAATACAGGTGCGGTAGTGGCTAACCTGGAGTCGCAGCACCTGGGGATGGGTGTGTTTGCCATGATGCCGGAGGATGGCAAAACTTATAAAGCCAACATCACTTTTGCCGATGGCATTAAAACAACCTACGATATGCCACGGGTAAAACCCGCGGGCATTACCCTGGCAGTGTACAATAACGACCCTGAGAACATCAACGTAAAGCTATCGGCAAACGATCCTTATTTTAAGGCTAACCAAGGCAGGGCCTTTTATATTATTGCCCAAAACGCAGGTATTATATATTTTGCAGCGCAAACTACGCTGCAGGAACAAAGTTATAGCGCCAGCATCCCCAAAAGCAAATTCCCTGCGGGTGTTATACAGTTAACCCTTTTTAGCGAACGCGGTATAGCCCTAAGTGAGCGGATCGTTTTTATTAAGCGCGCTGCCGATATGCTTACCCTTACACTTACCCCCGACCGCAAGACTTTTACAACAAGGCAGAAGGTTAAGTTCGCGGTGTCGGCAAAAAACAACGCGCTGCCGGTTGCCGGCGAATTCTCGGTATCTGTTATCGATGAATCTAAGGTGCCTTATGACGAGAACGCCGAAACAACCATCATGACAAACCTGCTGCTTACTTCAGACATTAAGGGGTATATCGAAAAGCCTAATTATTACTTCATAAGTAGGGATGTTAACGCCGATGCCAACCTGGATATTTTGATGCTTACGCAAGGTTACCGCCGCATATCTTACCGCAACATTTTAACCGCCAGGTATCCGCAGATATATTTATACCCCGAGCAGCATGGCCTTGAAATTAGTGGTATACTACGCAACAATACGGGTATGCCAATAGCTAAAGGCAATTTAACCCTGCAGATACCGTCGAAAAAAATATATACGCAAACCGTAACGGATATGACGGGTAATTTTAAGTTTTCGGGGCTCAACTTCCCTGATTCATCGCAGGTAGTGATCAGCGCGCGAAACAACGTAAACAGCAAGGCTTTAATGATAGGCGTAAACGGCGACAGCTATCAGCCCGCTACAAAAAACATAAACGCTTTGGATGAGGTGCCCAATATCGACAGCTCGTTAAAAACGCTGCTGCTAAACAGCAAACGCCAGTACGATAACCTGCACATTCTTAAAGAGGTTGTCATCAAATCTACATCGCTGGTTAAAAAGGCCAGCCATAGTGATTACGGCACCTTATCGGCTTTGCCCGTAATAGCCGACCAAACCATTACCGGCGAGCGGTTTAAAGGTTGCACCAACCTGTATCAATGCCTTCCGTCAATGTTGCTGGGTGTTAGCGTAGATGATAACAACCTGTTTTTTACAAAAAACCTGTCTAATAACAACCGCCTGCCCATACAGGTTTTTGTGAACGGCAAACCGGTTGATTACAGTTACCTGAGCAGCTTATCGGGCACTGATGTAGAGACGATAGAGGTTTTTAAAAACGACGGACTAAGTAACATTAATCAAAACTACCAGTCGGATGGTATCCTATCCATTATTACCCGTAAAATACAGACAACCAAAATAACATTTGCCCAGTTACAGGAAATGCTGCCAAAAGGCAACCTGCTTACCTTTAACGCCCAGGGGTACACCGTAGCGCGCGAGTTTTACTCGCCAAAATACGACGCTTTAAAACAGGGCGGCGCTTTGGGGGGCGACCTGCGCAGCACCATTTTCTGGAGCCCTAACATAAAAACTGATAAAACGGGTGTCGCTTCGTTCGATTATTTTAATTCAGACGGAAAAGGAACCTACCGCGCCACTATTGAAGGTATAGATGCGGACGGTAACCTGGGAAGGCAGGTGTTTCGCTATACGGTGAAGTAACACAGGCGCTTAGGCTTGTATATTTGTATTCTAATTTTTACATTTAGGTACAATAAAACCTAAACGTATGGATACATCATTAATTAACTGGCCGGCCGTTATAGTGGCCGCCCTTTCGGGGTTTATAGTTGGCGGCATCTGGTATGCCCCGCCTGTATTTGGCAACGCCTGGATGACGGATAGCAACCTTACTACCCAACAGGTGCAAAAAGGTAACAAGGCAAAAATATTCGGCTTTACGCTGCTGTTTTCGCTGATCATGGCGGCCAATCTTGCAGCCTTTCTGGCGGCTCCAAAAACCGATGTGTCGTGGGGCGCTACGGCTGGTTTTCTGGCTGGGGTGTGGACATTCGGCGCCATTGCCATACATAGCCTGTTCGAGTTGAAAAGCTGGCGTTATATCTTTATTAACGGTGGCTACAGCGTGGTGTCGCTAACCATCATGGGTGCCATCATTGGTATCTGGCGATAAAGGCGCGTAATTATCATATTTGTTGAAACTTAATTACCGCTTAATTGGGTGATATGACATTTGCATGAATCATCTTACCGAACAATAAAGCCCGGTTAGCGTTAAATCATTTTATACATTATATATGAACAACGCAGCAACATACCCAAAAACATTCAGCATTGGCGGCGACCTGCCCGTTAACCGCATAGGTTACGGCGCCATGCGTATCACCGGCAAGGGCATTTGGGGTCCGCCAAAAGATAAAGACGAAGCTATACGTGTTTTAAAGCGTGCGATAGAACTGGGCGTAAACTTTATTGATACCGCCGATAGCTATGGCCCGCATATTTCTGAAGAGTTGATAGCCGAAGCACTGTACCCTTATCCGCCGGATCTGGTAATAGGTACCAAGGGAGGCTTACTGCGCACCGGGCCCGACCAATGGCCCATAAATTCCAGTCCGGCGCATTTAAAAGAAGCTTTAGAAGGCAGCCTGAAACGCTTGAAGCTTGATCAGATAGACCTGTACCAACTTCACCGCATAGACCCCAATGTACCAGCCGAACAAACCTTTGAGTTTTTAAAACAAGCGCAAGCCGATGGCAAGGTACGCCATATCGGCCTCTCCGAGGTGGATATAGACGATATCAAAAAAGCGCAGGATTACTTTGAAGTGGTATCGGTACAAAATATGTACAGCGTAGATAACCGTAAATGGGAAGGTGTGTTAAATTATTGCGAGGATAACGACATAGCGTTCATCCCCTGGTTCCCGCTTAACGCGGGCAATGTTTCGGCCCAGGAAAAGCTGCAGCAGGTGGCAGAAAAACACGGCGCAACCGTTCACCAGGTTGCTTTAAGCTGGCTATTAAACCATTCCAAAAACATATTACTGATACCCGGCACATCAAGCGTAGCGCATTTGGAAGAGAATATGAAAACAGCCAATGTAGCGCTCGACGCGGAAGATATGAACGAACTGGATAGCATATCGCCACCGGTTGGATAAACAGATCATCAAATATTAAAAAAAAGATGCCGGGTAACCTGCATCTTTTTTGCTTTTGTACTTTTACAGCAAATGAAAAGTAAAGAAGAAATACTGAATAGCTATTATACACAAGGCGCCGATGGCATGCCCGAAATAACTGCCGACGGGTTATCACAGGCCATGGACGAATACCGGCTGCAAGCCGAAGAAGCCGCGTTTAACGCCGCCCGCGAGCTTAACGGCGATCAGCCTGCATTTGCCACCTTTGCAGATTATAAAGCCACCCTGCAGGCTAAAAAGGACCAGCAGCCGAAACAAGACACCATAAGGCTTATGGCCGATAGCATTATTGAACAGTTCCTTCCGGATGACCCCAATCAGCTTACTTTTGAATTTAGCTTTAAGGCCGAAGGAGAAAACCACACCGTGCGGTACAACAGGAACGCCGCAGGCCAATGGGAATATGCGGGGAAGCGATAAATTAAAAGTTGAAAGTAAAAAATCAAGTAAATCCTGTGTTCGTGCTCCCGCCGAAGTCAGGCTAATAGTAAGCTACTTTTAACTTTCTACTTTTCACTTTTGACTTTTCACTTTTGACTTTCCACTTTTCACCTAACGCACGTTTGCTACTTTAAACGGTTTAATATCTACTGTTTCCCAAATTTTTTGGGTGATATAAGGCTCGCTTTGCTGCCATGCCGCAAGTTCTTCTTCGGTGTCAAACTGCAGCACCATTACCGATCCTGCCATTTCTCCCTTATCATTTAAAATTGCGCCGCCCAACACATAGTTGCCATTCTCTTTTAAAGTTTTGGCCGCATCAAGGTGGTGCGGGCGTACACTCATACGGCGCTCAAGGGCACCTTCGTCGGTATAATCATAAGCGGTTACAAGATACTGGTTCATGCTTTCGGAGGGTTATTTGTTTGATGATTAACAATTATCAGCAAGTTCTGTTTAGCATGCAAATTATGGTTGTAAAAAAAAATAATGCGCGGTTACAGGAATAACTGTATATTTTACAATATTTGTTTTCCAATTACAAAACCATTTATGACAACCGATCTGAAAAAGGAATTTATTAAGCAATACGGTAAAGAAGCTACTGAAACTTATTTTTCGCCCGGAAGGGTAAACCTTATAGGCGAGCATATCGACTATAACGGCGGCCTGGTTATGCCATGTGCCATCACCTTTGGTTCGTACTTACTCGTATCGCCCAATACAGATAATATTTTCAGGTTTAAAAGCCTCAACTTTGCTGAGCAGGCCGAGGTGCCCCTATACGGCGAGCATCAAAAAACCGGCGAGGTTTGGTATAACTACCCCGTTGGCGTAATCGCTCATTTTTTAAAAGATGGCAAGGAACTTCAGGGGCTTGATATGCTGTTTTATGGCGATATCCCTATTGGTTCAGGCTTGTCCTCGTCGGCATCTATCGAAGTGGTGACCGCTTTTGCGTTAAACGATGTGTTCACGGCAGATTACAGCAGGCTCGACCTGGTAAAGCTATCGCAATCCGTCGAGAACAAATTTATTGGGGTAAACTGCGGCATTATGGACCAGTTTGCCGTAGCGTTTGGCGAAAAGAATAAGGCACTGATGCTGAACTGCGACACGCTGGATTACCAGGCGGTTGACAGTAACCTGGGCGACTACCTGCTGGCCATTATCAATACCAACAAACCCCGCAAGCTGGCCGAATCAAAATATAACGAACGCGTGCAGGAGTGCCAAACCGCCCTTGCCGCCCTAAAGCAGCAGCTGGATATCAATTACCTGTGTGATATAGATGCTGACACTTTCGACAAACATAAGCACCTGATAACCGACTTGGTTGTGCAGGGCCGCGCCAAACACGTAGTAGAAGAAAACGACCGGGTTAAGCTTGCCGCGAAAGCCCTTAGCAATAATAACCTGGCCGAGTTTGGCCGCCTGATGTATGCCTCGCACCAGTCGCTGCGCGATCTTTATGAAGTGAGCGGCCTTGAGCTGGACACGGTTGTAGACTACTGTAAAACAAACCCGGATGTTGCAGGCGCGCGCATGACGGGGGCAGGCTTCGGCGGCTGCGCCATAGCGTTGGTCAAGAGGGATGCTTTTGATAAGTTCAGCGAAGAGGTAACCGCTTATTACAGCGATAAGGTAGGCTACGCGCCATCTGTTTATGCGTCTTTAATAGGCGATGGCGTAGGTATACTGAATGAGGTAGTAGGCAGCAAATAGTGAGGGCCGGGCAGCGGATGATGATACCATTGTTATATTTGCTGCTTATTTGCTACTAAAAACTCATACGCCCACAAAATGCGCAAACTAAAGCTTGACGAACTGAACCGTGCCACTATTGATGAATTTAAGGCGCAGGATAAGCTGCCGGTAGCCGTAGTGCTTGATAATGTACGCAGCATGCACAATATTGGTTCTATATTCCGCACTGCTGATGGCTTCGCGGTAGAGCAGGTTTGCCTTTGCGGTATAACCGCCCAGCCCCCGCACCGCGAAATAGAGAAAACTGCCCTGGGCGCAACACAATCGGTAAACTGGGCCTACTTTGAAACCCCCATGCAGGCTGTTGAACGGTTACGCGCTAATGGCTACAAGATAATAGCCATTGAGCAAGCCGAAAACAGTGCGATGCTGAACACCTTTACCCCCGCACCCAACGAAAAGTACGCGCTGATATTCGGCAACGAAGTTAACGGCGTGAGCGATGAGGTGATGCGGCACATCGATGCCTGCATTGAGATACCTCAGTTTGGTACCAAGCACTCGTTTAACATCGTGGTATCGGCGGGCATCGTGCTGTGGGACTTTTTTGCGAAGATGACCACATAATTCCCGATTATTTGTCATATTTTTATCAAGACTATCCCTTATAAAAATCAATGACTAAACCTAACTTATCTAAACTACAACGTATTACTGCCTTTTTTTTATCTGCAAAAAAACTCCCGTTAATCATATCATTATCCATTACGGTGTTGGGCGCCTACGCGCAGCAACAAAAACCCTCGTATACGCTACTTTGGAAAATAAGCGGTAAAGGGCTAAGCCGGCCATCCTATATTTTTGGCACTATGCACGTTAAGGATAAACGCGTTTTTAACTTTAGCGACTCGGTTATGCTCGCTATTCAAAGTTGTCCTTCTTTCGCGCTTGAAGTACATCCCGATACCCTTATCAAACAAATGTTTGCTACGCTGCACAGCAACGACAGCAACAGCCTGCGCAAATTGCTAAGTAAAGGCGAGTACGACGAACTATCAAAACGTTTTGAAACAAAGAATGGTTATCCGTTAGGCGATATTAACCCTATACAAGCAGAATCAATGATGCGGCCCGTTAAAGACAAGCCGGATGATAAAAAAACGTTTGTGGACGCTTATCTATATGGCGTAGCCAGGGGCCTTAATAAAAACATTTACGGCTTAGAAAACACCACCGACCAACTAAAAAGTTATAGCGACAGCAGTGAAATAAAAAGCAGGCTGCAGGAGATGCTGGAATCGGATGAGGAGGAAGACCTGGAAGAAACCGAACAGATGATAACTATTTACAGTACCGGCGTTCTTAAACAGATTTATGATTATTTAGGCGATGAGAAACTGGCAGATTCTGTATTGATAGGCCGAAACAAAGTAATGGCCAAAAGCATCATAATGCATATGGCTACCCAGCCCATATTTTCAGCGGTTGGTGTTGCCCACCTGCCCGGTGAGAACGGACTTATTGAGCTGTTAAAGAACGAGGGCTATACTGTAACGCCTGTTACCGCTAATTTTACAAATGTAGCCGCTAAATTTAATACCGACTATACAAAACTTAAATGGGTAACCTATACAGATCAGCAACAAGGTTATTCGATAGATTTCCCCTTTGACCCTGTAAAAACCCCGATAAGTGACAATGTTGAGGCGGTAATATATTCAGATATGGCCAACGATATGTTTTTTGGCACATACGCTACACTAACAGGGGCAAGTTCAAGAGCCGGAGCTGCCGATGCAGCTATGAAAAGAATAATCAACAATTTAAAAAGCAAGGATGGTAAAATTTTAAGCAATAAAATAATTTATGTTAATGGGTTAAAAACAACAGAGTTAGTGGTAAAGCGCAACAAACGGTCTACCATGCGTTACAGATTTTTAATGGCCAATAACTACCTGTACTGTATCTATGCGGGTAATGATCTTCCCGGCATAAGTCAGCCCTATGCAAACCGGTTTTTTAATTCGTTTAAAAGTTTTGAACCAGCCGTTATCGCTAATAAAAATTGGATAAATTATAAAAATGATACAGCAGCGTTTAGCATTGCTTTACCCATGAAACCAATTATTGTAAAGCAGCAAATACCAAGCCCGCAAGATCCGAAAGCTAAATTTGATTTGCACATGTATGTAGCTACCGATAGCGTTAAACTAATTAATTACCTGGTAAGGTATAACGACTATCCCGCAGGGATGTACCTGGGTGATAAAAAAGCAGGTTTAGAGGCTATAGCAAAAGAAATCAAACGTAAAGGGGTGAAAATCGTGAAAGTTACAACCATATTTAAAGATGGCTATGAGGGGCGCGAGATAACTTTCGAGATACAGGGTTATACTTGTAAAGCCCAGTTATTTTTGCGCGGAAACCGGTCATACATGTTGCTTAAACAAAATCTGCAGGGTGGCGTTATAAACGACGGGGTAGACTTTTTTAAAACATTTAAATTTGAACCCTACCAGGCATCAACTTTATCACCCTTTGTTATAAATGATAACTACAGGGCAGGTGTATTCGAAAAATCCAAGGTCTCTGCAGATTCCTCCAAAACTTATACATCATATTTACATACCACAAAAACCGTTTTTTCTACAAACCCTGCAACCGGAGGGGTGTTCGGCTTTGAACATGCCAATATCAACAAGTATTACAGGGCTCAGAACATCGATAGCTTATTTAAGCTAGTGCAAAACGACATCGTATCGTATACCGACACCTTACTAAAAAACGATACTATTTATGTTAATGGCATGCGCGGCCGGGAGTATATCACTCAAAATAAAACAACACAATCAAAAGCCCGAAGCCGGGTTCTGATTGATAACGGTAATGTATTTTATCTGGTAAGCCATACTGCCGACGAAGATCTGTTCAGCAACGGCGCCAATATGATTTACAACTCCTTAGTAAAAACATCGCCAACACCATCAATCGATTTAAGCGCATCAAAAGCCCCAATAATTACAACAGATCTTTTAAGCAAAGATACTACCACTTTTAATTACGCTTTAGGCGCACTCTCCTACTACCAGTTCGACAAAACCGAACTTCCATATCTGTATAGCGCACTAAATAAAAGTTATGGTAACGATACCGCTGAAAATGCTACAAAACCAAAACTGATACGGGCGATTGCAAAAGTAAAAGACGAAAGCTCGGTAAATAAGTTAGTTGGGGTATTTAATGCAGCTGGTACAGATACTAAAACCAAGGTGGCCATACTTAATGTAATTGCCAATATAGATAAGGGTAAAGGACTTGAAACGTATTTTAACTTAATAAGCAATATCGGGGATATAAAAACTGATAATGCTTACATGATGTTTAGTTCGATGTACGATTCGCTGGAATATACAGCTGCAAATTATAGCCGGATAATACCTTTATTAAAATATCCGCATTATCGTAGCCCAATATTATCCGTTACCATTTCAATGTTATCTCAAAACAAGTACACGGCGTTGATAAAAAGCCATTTTAAGGAGCTTACGGCTTACGCAAACGACGACCTGGAAAATTACCTGATCAATGATACCACACAAAATAAATGGGGCTATCCTATATATAACTACCTGCAGTTGATGACCAAAATAAAGAATGAACCATTAACTGAAAACTTTACAAACAGGTTAATAAAGCGCGATACCTACTCGGGTTTTAAAAGCGAGGCTGTGCTTGCCCGCTTCGCAAACCACTTACCTACCAACCAGTTGATAATTAATAAATTGTTAGATAGCTTAGCGTTGCGCTACGATGTTTTAGAAGCGTTAAATAAAAGCGGCCAACTTGCTAAAGCACCGCAAAAATATCGCAGACCGGTAGCATTTGCGGAAGCATCGCTTTATAAGTATCTAACAGATCAGGATGAAGGCAATATTGAGCATGTATCTCTTGTGGGCACTTTAACAGAAAAAGGCAGTACGTATTATGTGTTTAAGTTTGATACGGAATACGATACACAAAAGCAGCAGCGTATTGCAATTTGCGGGCCTTATAAGCCGGGCACCACTAAATTAGATTTTAGCGGTTACCATGCCTATAGCGATTGGGAAGAAAAGAAGGCGAACTGGCAATTGCAAGCAAAAAAAATGATCCCTGAATTAAAAAAGCAAAATGCAGAGTTACTTAAAAACAACACAATTAACTGATGAGTCCCCTTGCTAAAAAACTGCTTATAAAGGCAGGTCAGCGCTGGCTGATAATGAATGCCCCCGAGGATTACCTGGCCGCCCTTGAGCCACTGCCGGATGATGTACAATTATCTTTCGATCCGGCGGGTACTTTCAACGGCATACAGGCCTTTGTAAAAAACAGCACCGAATTAGCGGCGACGATGGCGCTGTTAAAACCGCTTTTAACAAACGAAACGGTTTTGTGGGTCATCTATCCAAAAAAAAACTCGGGTATTGATACAGATCTGGAGATGATGAGCGGATGGGAGGTTACTAAGCCTTACGGACTAAGACCGGTGGCGTCCGCGGCGATCAATAACGTATGGACCACCTTGCGCTTCCGTCCCGAACACCTGGTAAAACACTCCGACAGCAGCAAAGAGTCTATCGCGAAACAAAATGAATATTCCGCTTATATCGACCCGGATAAAAAACAGATAACCCTGCCTCCCTACCTGCAGCAAGCACTGGCCGCCGAGCCCGCAGCCATGGCTGCCTACGAAAAGCTGGCCTGGTCGCACCGTAAGGAATACGTGGTTTGGATATTGAGTGCAAAACAGGAACAAACCCGGGCCAACCGCATATCGAAAATGGTTGAAATGTTATTGGCCGGCAAGAAAAATCCGTCCGATAAATAGGGTGTCTTTACAAATCGATATAAACCAGAAAGCGATAGATATCCGCCCGAAAAACCCTTAAAAAACTTTAATTTTTTCAAGAATTTTTAAGTGATTCATCGGTATACCGCCAATTTCCAAGAGCATAGATACATATACAAACGGAACTTTTTCTCCCATAAAAAAACCCTTGCAGAATTAACTGACAAGGGTTCGGTCTATAACTGATTAACTAAAACTAATAAAACACTTGTTCAAATTGGTTAACGGCGTCTTTGCTTTCCAGGTTAGAGTGTCCCATTAAAAACTCATCGACCTTGCGGGCGGTCTCACGGCCTTCGGATATGGCCCAAACCACAAGCGACTGGCCGCGGCGCATATCGCCTGCTGCAAACACTTTGCTTACGTTGGTGCGGTAAATGCCTTCTTTGGCCTTCACGTTCCTGCGCTCGTCAAGCTCAACGCCCAACTGCTCTAAGGTGCCTTCAAACTGTGGGTTTACAAAACCCATAGCCAGGAAAACACGCTGGCAAGGTATCTCGCGCTCGCTGCCTTCCACCTCGTTAAATTTAATGGGCCTGCCCATTACATCTATCTCCCAGCTAACATCAGTCACTTTAAGGGCTTTAAGCTCGCCGTTCTCGTCGCCAATAAACTCTTTAGTGTTGATACCCCAAAAACGCTCAACACCTTCCTCGTGCGAGCTGGTGGTCTTCAGCACCATTGGGTAAGTCGGCCACGGCATATGCGGCGTGCGCTGCTCAGGCGGCTGCACCATTACCTCAAACTGCTTTACAGACCGTGCGCCCTGGCGGTTTGATGTGCCTACACAGTCGCTGCCGGTGTCGCCACCGCCTATTACTACCACATCTTTATCTGTAGCTAATATATCTTCGCCCTCAACAGCAATGCTGCTAACGCGTTTGTTTTGCTGTTTCAAAAAGTCCATAGCAAAGTAAATGCCCTTAAGCTCGCGGCCCGGTATAGGTAAATTACGCGGGATAGTTGATCCACCGGCCAGCACCACCGCGTCGTGGTTACGCACCACCTCATCGGCAGCTACATTCTTACCCACTTCGGCGTTACATCTAAATTCTATACCATCTTCTTCCATGATCTGGATGCGGCGATCAATCACCCATTTTTCCAGCTTAAAATCGGGGATGCCGTACCGCAGCAGGCCGCCGGGGCGGTCGTCGCGTTCGAAAACGGTAACGCTATGGCCTGCTTTGCTCAATTGCGCGGCCGCAGCCAGCCCCGCAGGGCCTGAACCTATCACAGCCACCTTTTTGCCCGATTTGATCAGCGGGGCAACCGGTTTAACCATGTTTTTTGAATAGGCTACTTCAATGATATGTTTCTCAATTTCCTCGATAGCAACAGGCGGCTTGTTGATGCCTAACACACATGCCGACTCGCATGGAGCAGGGCAAATACGGCCGGTAAACTCGGGGAAGTTATTTGTAGACGAAAGAATCTGGTAGGCTTCGTCCCAATTTTTACGGTAAACCGCGTCGTTAAACTCTGGTATCACATTACCAAGCGGGCAACCCGAGTGGCAAAATGGAATACCGCAGTTCATGCACCGAGCCGATTGCTGGTTTAGCTTTTCGTCAGAATACAAACCAACAAACTCGTTATAGTTTTTTATCCTTTCGGCAACAGGTGCTTTAGCGGGAAGTTCCCTCGTAAATTCCTGAAATCCTGTAACTTTTCCCATACTATATTTAGCTTACGGTTTGATATTGTGATTTTTCTAACACTTTTTTGTACTCCTTAGGGAATACTTTTACAAATTGCGACGAAGCCCTGCCCCAGTCCTTAAGGATGTTTTGCGCCACCTTACTGCCGGTTAAATTGATATGCTTTTTCAGCAATACGGTTATCTGCTCTTCGTCTTTTAATGATAGCGGGTCAAGGTCTACCATTTCGGTATTGCAGTTGTCGGCAAAGGTCCCCTTCGGATCATAGATCCAGGCGATACCTCCGCTCATACCTGCGGCAAAGTTTCTTCCGGTTTCACCAAGTATTAGTGCCCGCCCGCCGGTCATGTACTCGCAGCCGTGGTCGCCTATACCTTCAACAACCGTTGTAGCACCCGAGTTACGCACCGCGAAACGTTCGCCTGCCATACCTCGTACAAACAGCTCGCCGCTGGTAGCGCCGTATAAGGCTACGTTACCAATGATAATATTGTCCTCGGGTTTAAAGGTGGCGTTTGCTGCCGGATAAATTGCCAGTTGCGCACCTGAAAGGCCTTTGCCTACGTAATCATTTGCTTCGCCTTCCAGCTCAAAAGAGATACCCTTTGTAGTGAACGCGCCAAAGCTTTGACCTGCCGACCCCCTGAATTTATAGTTGATAGTATTATCGGGCAATCCTGCCGAACCATACTTTTTAGATATCTCGTTTGATAGCAGCGTGCCTATGGTACGGTCAACGTTCTTCACGTCAAACGTAGCAAATACTGGCGTTTTATCTTCCAGGGCAGGCTTAGCCTGTTTCAACAGTTCCCAATCGATGATGGCATCCATCCCATGGTCTTGCTTTTCGCTGTTATAAAGCGTGGTGCCTTTGGTAAAGGTAACCGGGTGCAGCATTCCGCTCAGGTCAATTTTATTGGCTTTCCAGCTCTTCAGGCCGTCTTTAACCTTCAGGAACTGTACGCGCCCAACCATTTCGTTTATGGTACGGAAACCCAACTCGGCCATGATCTCGCGCAGCTCCTCGGCCATAAAGCGGAACAGGTTAACGATATGGTCCGGGCTGCCGCTGAATAACTTCCTCAGTTCAGGGTCTTGCGTAGCCACGCCTACCGGGCAGGTATTTAAGTGGCATTTCCGCATCATAATACAGCCGCCTGCAACAAGGGCCGCAGTTGCAACGCCCCATTCTTCGGCACCCATCAGGGTGGCAATGGCTAAATCGCGGCCGGTTTTTAGCTGCCCGTCTGTTTGCAGCACTACGCGACTACGCAGTTTGTTGCGCACCAGTGTCTGATGCGCTTCAGCAAGGCCAAGTTCCCATGGCAGGCCCGCGTGTTTTATAGAACTTATGGGCGATGCGCCTGTGCCGCCATCATAACCGGCGATAAGGATAACATCGGCGTGCGCTTTGGCAACACCCGCAGCTATGGTGCCTACCCCCGCTTTTGATACCAATTTAACATTGATACGTGCGGCACGGTTGGCGTTCTTTAAATCAAAGATAAGCTGCGCCAGATCCTCGATCGAGTAAATATCGTGGTGCGGTGGCGGCGAAATCAGGCCAACGCCAGGTGTAGAGTGGCGGGTTTTAGCGATCCATTCGTCAACCTTATGGCCCGGCAACTGCCCGCCTTCGCCAGGCTTTGCGCCCTGCGCCATCTTTATCTGCAGTTCATCGGCATTGGTAAGGTAATTGGAGGTTACCCCAAAACGAGCCGATGCAACCTGTTTGATGGCAGAGCGCATCGAATCGCCGTTTGGCAATTTGTCGTAACGCATCTCATCCTCGCCGCCTTCGCCGGTGTTGCTTTTACCACCTATACGGTTCATGGCAATAGCCATAGTGCTATGCGCCTCGTGCGAAATTGAACCGAACGACATGGCGCCTGTTGCAAAGCGGGTCATGATGTTCTCTATCGGCTCAACCTCATCAATACTGATGGCTTCGCGGTGATGGGCAAAATCGAGCAGTCCACGGATGGTGAAATGCTTTTCGGTTTGCTCGTTTATCGCGTTAGCATAATTTTTATATACCTGGTAGCTGTTGCTGCGGGTAGCATGTTGCAGCAAGTGTACGGTAGTTGGGTTAAACAAATGGGCTTCGCCGCGGCGCTTCCACTGGTAAATACCACCTTCGGGCAACAAATGGTTCTCTGTTTTGGGGCTGTTAAAACCTATTTTATGCTTACAAAGCGATTCGCGCGCTATTTCGTCAAGGCCTAAGCCCCCTATGCGGGTAACCGCGCCGCTAAAGTATTTGTCAACCACAGTTTTGTTCAATCCAAGTATTTCAAACACCTGCGACCCGTGGTATGATTGCAATGTAGAGATCCCCATTTTTGAGAAGATCTTCAGCAAGCCGTCGTTAACCGACTTAACATAGTTCTTGTAAAGCGATTTAAGGTCAAGGTTGGTCTCTAACTGGCCATTGTTTTTTAATGTTTCGATAGTAGATAGCGCCAGGTAAGGGTTTATGGCGGTAGCACCAAACGCTAACAAGGTAGCAAAGTGGTGTACTTCCCAAACGTCGCCCGTTTCAGCAACAATACCTACCGCGCCACGGCGGCCTTTTTTAATTAAATGGTGGTGCACTGCAGATACCGCCAACAGCATGGGTATAGGCGCATGTTCCGAATCGATGGCACGGTCGCTTAATATCAATACTTCAAAGCCATCGTCAACCGCATCCTCGGCATAACGGCAAAGCCTTGCAATCCCTTTTTCTAACGAGCCGGGGTTGCCGTCGGCGTTGTAATAAGTTTGCAGTGTTTTAGCGTGGAATAAACCGGTATCTATCGAGCGCAGCTTTTCCAGCTGGTGGTTCTTTAATATCGGGTGGTTAAGCACAACGCAATGGCAGTGCATTTTATCCTCGTCCAATAAATTGCCGTTGTTACCGATGAAGGTGGCCAAACTCATTACCAAACGCTCGCGGATAGGGTCTATCGGCGGGTTGGTAACCTGGGCAAAAAACTGTTTAAAATAGCTGGAAAGGTGTTGCGGCTTATCTGACAGGATTGCCAAAGGCACATCCGTACCCATTGAACCTATCGGTTCCTTACCATCCAAAGCCATTGGCTTTATAATAGTATCTATATCTTCGCGGCTGTAACCAAAAACCTGCTGATAGCGGTAGACTGCATCGGCGCTAAGGCTGGCGAATGATAAACGCGGCTCGGCCAGTTCACCCAAACGGATCTTATAGTTATCCAGCCAGGTGCCGTACGGCTGCTGGCCGCTTATTTCCTTTTTTATTTCATCATCTGTGATGATACGTCCTTTTTCAGTATCTATCAGCAGCATTTTGCCCGGCTGCAAGCGCCCTTTTCTAACCACGGTGCTTTCGTCGATAACCAGAGTCCCGGCTTCTGACGCCGCTATAACGCGGCCATCATTAGTGATCACATAACGCAGCGGGCGCAGGCCGTTACGGTCAAGCAGGGCTCCAACCATTTTACCATCGGTGAATGATATTGCGGCGGGGCCGTCCCAAGGCTCCATTATGGTAGCGTGGTACTCGTAGAACGCCTTTTTTATCGGGTCCATCTGCTCGTTGCCATCCCAGGCCTCGGGGATCAGCATCATCATAACATGCGGTAACGAACGGCCTGTATGCAGCAAAATCTCGATAATATTATCCAGACATGCCGAGTCGGACTGGTTGTTATCAATAACCGGCAACAGCATCTCCATCTCTTCGTTGGTAAAGTAGGCTGATGCAAAAGATTTTAAGCCCGAATAGAACCAGTTAAGGTTCCCTGTCAGGGTATTTATTTCGCCGTTGTGGGCAATTAAGCGGAATGGTTGAGCCAGTTTCCACGATGGAAAGGTATTGGTTGAAAAACGCGAGTGTATCACCGCGAAACCCGATGCCATACGCGGGTCGGCCAGGTCGGTAAAGTACTTACGCAGCTGGTAAGTGGTAACCTGCCCTTTGTAAATTATGGTACGGCAGCTTAGCGATGTAAAGTAAAAATACTCCGCAGCGGCGGGGATGGCTTCGGTAATGGTTTTATTGATATAACGGCGCAAAATATAAAGTTTACGCTCAAAATCATCGGTATTGGTAATGGTATGCGGCCTGGCAATAAACAGTTGCTCGCAATCCGGTTCCGCCTGGCGGGCGGTTTCGCCAATTGCTGTTGAATCTACCGTTAATTTACGGTAGCCTAATATTTTCAGTCCAAGTTTTTCTACTGCTGCAGCAATAATGTTGCGGCTCGCCTTTTTTAATGCCGACTCTTTCGGGAAAAATATCATCCCTACACCGTACTCGCCGGGCTCGGGCAGGCTTATCTCCAGGTCGGAGCATTCTTCCATTAAAAATTCGTGTGGAAGCTGAATCAGGATACCTGCACCATCACCGGTCTCAGGGTCACAGCCGCACGCGCCGCGGTGCTCCATGTTCTCCAGCATGGTTAATGCATCATCAATAATATGGTTAGATTTATGACCGTTTATATTGGTTATAAACCCTGTTCCGCAGGAATCATGCTCAAATTCCGACCTGTATAGGCCCTGCTGGTTGCCATCTGTTTGATCCATTCTTATTATCCGCTTTTTTGTGACGCGGGTAATAACGAAATTATTAAATTTCCATATTTTTATAAAATGGACATTAATTTTTCAAAAATCATTAAAACACTGTATATTTTTTATGATATAATTATTAAGTCGACAAAAATAGTGTGCTTAATATACGAAAATGATAATTCTAAATGTTAATTTAATATGCACACATAGTAAATGCACCGATTAACCTAATTTTGCCAAAATTGACTTATACCATATAATATATGCCCGAAAAAATTAAAGCAGTATTTTTAGATCGCGATGGGGTTTTAAACCAGGAAATGGGCGATTACGTGTGCCGTTTTGAGGACTTTCACGTGCTGGACAATTTTGATGCCCTTAAAGAATTGCAAGACCGCGGCTATATGCTTTTGGTAGCCACCAACCAGGGCGGCCTGGCCAAAGGCTGGTATGATGAGGCTGAGCTTACAAAAATGCACGCTCATTTAAAACAGGTTTACTATGAACATGGGGTTGAGATAACCGATTTTTTCTATTGCCCTCACCACCCCAACTTTACGGGCGATTGCGATTGCCGCAAGCCAAAACCGGGATTGCTTTTACAGGGCATCGAAAAATATAATATCGATCCATCCAGGTCATACTTTATAGGCGACCGCGAGCGCGATGTTGAGGCGGGTGTCGCTGCCGGTGTAAAAGGAATTTTGATTAACAGCGACCAGCCCATTAGTACCATATTGGATCTGATAGATTAACTATGAAAAAATTATTGGTGCTCCTGTTGGTTTTAGCAGCAGGGATTGGTACGAAAACAATTGCCCAGGACGAGAATTACCAGGCCAGACAGCAGCTTCACAGCTTTAAACTAAAGGACAAATTAAAGCCCGAAAGCGGCGAGGTCAATTTTCGGGGATTATCAAAACCGGAACTGCAGCCCAAACTAAACAGCTTATTAAATGTTGCAGCTGATGACTTTCTTAGGATACTAAATGATGGGGCAACGGATAAGAGGTTTCAAGAAGTTATAGCAATAGGGTTATCCCGTTTTAACCCATATTATGAGAACCTTGATACCGAGGACAGGACACGCATCTGTAATTATTTTGAAGAATTAATGGATGATGTAGGTCTTGAAAGTTCGGGGGGAGCCATAAATAAGTGGATGTACGGCTTTGATCCCGCTGTAAAACAGTAAACGATTTAAATGCAGATATCTGAAAAATTAAAAAACTACGACACGCTGCTTTTTTCGGCAATTGCTGCACTTGCTGTGTACTTGTTTTGCAGCTATAGCGGCATCGGTATATCGCCCGATTCGATCATGTACACCAGCGCTGCCCGCAGTTTTGTAGCCAATGGTACGCTGCTTACCTTCAATCATATCCCAATTGTTGATTTCCCGGTATTTTACCCGCTATTTTTAGGCGTCATAAGTTTTATAACCCGTACAGATCCTGTTGTTTTTGGTGCAGTGCTTAACATGGTATTATTTGCCGCGCTTATATACACCAGTGGGTGGATCATGTCGCGGTTTGTACCTTCATCACGCATATACAAGTGGCTGGTACTGGCAGCTATCATCCTAAATCCCGGCTTACTGCAGGTTTACTCCTACCTGTGGTCCGAAACACTATTCATCCTCGAGGTGCTGTTCTTCATGGTTGTTTTCAGGAAATACCTGTTAACCCACGCGGGTAAGTGGCTGGTATTTGCAGCGTTAATTGCGGCCGTGGCCTGTATAACCAGGTACGCGGCAGTAACCATTGTGGGTACGGGCGGCTTACTATTACTGCTTGACCGTACCCTGCCTATCCGGAAAAAAATCGGTCATATATTATTATATGGGTTTATCTGCATCTCACTGCTGGTTGCTAACCTCACGTTTAATGCCCTGCACACCGGTACGGTTACTGGTCCGCGCGAACCATCGATCACCTCATTTGGTAAAAACCTGTTTTATTTTGGTTCGGTGTTCTGCGAGTGGATGGGCATGACGCCCAACATGTACACCTCGTTTGCACTGCCGCTCGCTATAATCATACTCGCAGGCTTTATAGTAGCCCTGGTTTTTAACTATACACGCCGCCGGCTGGATAGCTTCGAGAATTTGGCCATCACCTTCGCGCTGGTTTACGGGTTGTTTATTGTGCTCTCATCAACATTTTCGCGGTACGAGCGTATCAACCCGCGTTTGTTATCGCCTATGTACATCCCGGCTTTATGGGGTTACACCAGTTGGGGCTTGCTGCTTTTGAAACGGATTTCGGTTAAACGCGTGCGAATGGCAGTGGCGGCTTTATTCATAGTAATGATGATGGGTTATATCACTAAGATTTACCTGATAGACAAAAAACGCTACGACGAGCAAATAGCCGACGAATACGGCAACCCGGGTTATACAGATAACGAGTGGATGGAATCGGAATTTGCCAATTACCTGAAGCATATTGATAAGCGCATTTTCGACCCGAAAGTGACCATCTATTCGGACGCGCACGAGGCTGTCTACTTTTTCTCGGGCCTGTCATCATACCTTGTACCGCACAAGTTCTTTAAAAAGGATGTGGCCAGGTTTTACCAGATCAAACGCTTCTATCTCATCTGGTTCAATAACCTCGAAAACTCCGAACTGATCAATATCAAAGACATCCAAAAAGTAAAAAAACTAAAGGTGATCAAGCAGTTTGACGAAGGCGCGATATATGAGTATGAGGGAGAAATACCAACGGCTAAATAAGGGATCCACTAATTACATAAGTGCTTATACATATTGTCATTCTTATAAAAAAGCGGTGGGAAATTTGAATTTTTAGCAATCAATTTCACATTAAATTTTGATTTAATAAATCGATACCTATATTTGCATCGCTCATCTATAGTATTACTATACAAAATGGAAAGGTTTAAACTACATCATCCGCATCTGCACCATCACCACCCGGTGATGAATAGATAATGTATGTTTCTACGCGAAATAACAACCTCCGTTTTTTTAATTATAGTACCTTAATATCAACTTGTGAAAACACTAAAAATAGCGATCCAGAAATCGGGTCGGCTCAACGAAAAATCCGTTGAATTGCTAAAAAATTGCGGCCTTAATTTTGAAAACTATAAAAGTTCACTGATATCGCCGGTATCAAACTTCCCGTTAGAGATACTTTTTTTGCGCGATGACGATATTCCCGAATACGTACAGGATGGCATTGCCGACCTGGGTATAGTTGGCGAAAACGTGATACAGGAAACCGAAGTTGAGGTAAGCTACCTGCAAAAACTCGGCTTTGGCAAATGCTCGTTAAAGATAGCCGTGCCGAACAATAACACCATAAACAGCCTCGAGCAACTTAATGGCAAGGCTATTGCTACCACCTACCCGGTAATACTCGGCAAATATTTAAAAGAAAAAGGCATTACGTCGGATATCCGCACCATATCCGGCTCGGTAGAAATTTCGCCGGGTTTGGGTTTAAGCGATGCCATTTGCGACCTGGTATCTACAGGCGGCACACTGAAAAGCAATGGCTTGATGCCTTTTGCGGATGTAATGAGCAGTGAAGCCGTTTTAATTGGCCGCAAAGGCAGCGAAGACGACCATTTGGTGCAGGAACTGATACAGCGTATCCAGTCGGTACTGCGGGCTAAGGAAACTAAGTACGTGGTGCTGAATGTAGAGCGTAAAAACCTGCCGGCAGTATTAACTTTGCTGCCGGGGGTTAAAAGCCCTTCGGTGGTGCCATTGGCCGAGAGCGAATGGGTGGCGGTACACACCGTAATACCTGAACGGGATTTTTGGGACAGGATAAGCCAGCTAAAGCAGGCCGGCGCACAAGGCATTGTAGTAATGCCGATAGAAAAAATAATATTATAGCTGGCAGTTACCGGTTTGCAGTTTGCTGCAAGCTGCAAACTGCGTACTGCAAACTAATATGAAAACATTCAAATACTCCGACCTTTCATCTGCAGATATCTACCGCCTGGTGCAGCGCAATGTTGATCCGGCAAACGAGATACGCGCTTTGGTTGAAGACATAATTGACCATGTAAAACAACACGGCGACCGCGCCTTGTATGATTACGCCGATAAGTTTGATAAGGTTGAGTTAACCCAGCTTTACCTGGATAAAGCTGAACTGGAAGAACTGGCATCGGCCGTGTCGGAAGATCAGCAGCAGGCGTTGCAAACCGCTTATAACAACATCTATAAATTTCATCAGTCGCAGCTAAAAACCGAAGAAACGGTAGAAACTATGCCCGGCGTAACCTGCTGGCGCGAAGTAAGAGCCATCGAAAAAGTTGGCTTGTATATCCCCGGCGGTACCGCGGTGCTGCCATCAACATTTTTGATGCTGGGCATCCCCGCGCGCATTGCGGGCTGCAGCGAAATTGTGGTTTGCTCGCCACCGCAAAAAAACGGCAAAGTAAATGCTTTTATAGCTTATGTAGCCTTAATGCTGGGCATTTACAGGGTGTACCTGGCTGGCGGGTCGCAGGCTATAGCCGCTATGGCTTACGGCACCGAAACTATCGCTAGGGTGGATAAGATATTTGGGCCGGGCAACCAGTTTGTAACCAAAGCAAAAACCATTATACAAAGCACTACCACAACAGCCATTGATATGCCTGCCGGCCCATCAGAGGTGTTGGTAATTGCGGATGAAACAGCAAACCCCGCTTATGTAGCCGCTGACCTGCTGGCACAGGCTGAGCATGGTATTGACAGCCAATCGATATTGGTATGTACCTCAGAAAGCATCGCTAAGCAAACATTTGCCGAAGTTGAAAAGCAATTGGCCGTTTTACCGCGTGCGGAGATCGCTAAACAGGCACTTGATAATTCTTATATCATTATCACCGATGATCTTGGTGAAGCGATGGATTTCAGTAACCAATACGCCCCCGAACACTTGATACTGGCTACTGCAAGCTGGAAACAGCTAACCGCAGGCATAAAAAACGCAGGTTCGGTATTCCTGGGTAACTTAACGCCTGAAAGCGCGGGCGACTATGCTTCCGGCACCAACCATACGCTGCCCACCAGCAGCTACGCGAGGGCTTACTCGGGCGTATCGGTAGATTCGTTTGTAAAGAAGATAACTTTCCAGTATTTAACTGAAGAAGGCATACAAAATATAGGGCCATCAGTAGAGATACTGGCGGAAATGGAAGGCCTGCACGCACACCGGAACGCGGTGAGTGTAAGGGTGAATAAGTAACAAAAAAACGTCATTGCGAGATACGAAGCAATCTTCGGTAGAAAAGCAGGCTACAAGCATGTTGAAGATTGCTTCGTACCTCGCAATGACGGAGAAAATTAATGATTACAATGTTCGACATAAATAATATACTACGCCAAAACATCAAAAACCTAACCCCCTACTCATCCGCGCGGGATGAGTACACCGGCGAGGCGAGCGTGTTTTTGGATGCGAACGAGAATGCTTTCGGCTCGCCGCTAAGTAATGCGTATAACCGCTACCCCGACCCATTGCAGCACCAGGTAAAGCTGCGCCTTAGCCAGATAAAAGGTGTGCCGGTACGCAACATATTTTTGGGCAACGGCAGCGATGAAGCTATCGATATCCTGTTTCGCAGCTTTTGTAACCCGGGGGTTGATAACGTGATCATTGTACCCCCTACCTACGGCATGTACCAGGTATCGGCCAACATTAATGATGTAGAAGCCCGCAAGGTGCTGTTAACTGAAGATTATCAGCTTGATCTGGAGGGCATTGCCGAGGCCATCGACAAAAACACAAAACTGATATTTGTCTGCTCGCCAAATAACCCAACCGGCAACTCCATTAACCGCGACGATATTGAAACGCTGCTGGCCAATTTCAACGGCATTGTAGTGATAGACGAGGCGTATATCAATTACAGTCGCCAAAAAACTTTTATACAGGAACTTACCGAATATGCCAACCTGGTTGTGCTGCAAACCCTATCAAAAGCATGGGGACTGGCAGGCTTACGGGTAGGCATGGCCTTTGCCAGCGAAGAGATCATCGAAGTGATGAACAAGGTAAAGCCGCCTTATAATATCAACCAGGCATCGCAGCTTTTGGCCCTTGAGGCCCTTGGTAATGTAGCGCAGGTAAACGCGTGGATAAAGGAAACCTTAGAGCAGCGCGATAAACTGGTGCTGTCATTAAAAGATCTTGATTTTGTTGTAGACATTTATCCCTCTGATGCCAACTTTATTTTGGTAAAAACTACAAACGCAAAAGGCATATATGATTATTTGGTGCAGCATGGCATCATCATCCGCGATCGCTCCAAAGTAGAGCTTTGCGAAGGTTGCCTGCGCATTACGGTTGGTACGCCCGATGAAAACAAAACATTGATACAAACCTTACAGCAATACAAATAATAATGAGCAAGCTGCAAAAAGTACTTTTTATTGACCGCGACGGGACGATCATCAACGAAACACCAGATGAGCAGATAGATTCGTTCGCCAAGCTTACGTTCTACCCCGGCGCTTTGCAATACCTGCCAAAAATAGCTGCCGAACTGGATTACGAGCTGGTTATGGTAACCAACCAGGACGGTTTAGGCACGGCGTCATATCCGGAAGATACATTTTACCCGGTGCATAACTTCATCATCAAAACATTCGAGAACGAAGGGGTGCATTTTTCGGAACAAGCTATTGACCGCACCTGGCCTACCGATAACGCCCCTACCCGCAAACCGGCTACCGGCTTGCTGACAAAATATCTCGACACTACAAAATACGACCTGAAAAATTCCTTCACTATAGGCGACCGTAAAAACGACATTCTGTTGGCCAAAAATTTGGGTGCAAAAGGCATCTGGATAAACAACCACAGCGGTTTGGGCGATGCCGAATTTAAGGCGGAGGCAGATGCTGATATCGCAAACGTATTAGCGCTGCAAACCACTGAATGGAAAGATATCTATGAGTTTTTGAAATTGGGCCAGCGCGTTGTAGAGCATAGTAGGGTTACGAAAGAAACCGATATCCGCATCAAGCTTAACCTGGATGGAACAGGCGAAGCAAAAGTTTCAACCGGGCTGCACTTTTTCGACCACATGCTTGACCAGATAGCCCGCCACGGTGGTATCGACCTGGAAGTAACTGCCAAAGGCGACCTGCATATTGACGAACACCATACTATTGAAGATACCGGCATTGCCCTGGGCGAAGTTTTTGCTGCCGCTTTAGGCAATAAAATGGGTATTGAGCGTTATGGTTTTTGCCTGCCGATGGACGATTGCCTTGCACAGGCGGCAATTGATTTCGGCGGACGTAACTGGATTGTTTGGGACGCTGATTTTAAACGCGAAAAGGTGGGCGATGTACCAACCGAAATGTTCTATCATTTTTTTAAATCGTTTAGTGATGCTGCAAAATGCAACCTGAACATTAAGGCTGAGGGACAAAACGAACACCATAAAATAGAAGCTATTTTTAAAGCCTTTGCAAAAGCCATAAAAATGGCCGTAAAGCGCGACGTTAATAAAATGGTTTTACCAAGTACAAAGGGACTTTTGTAGAGAAGCAAGACATCAGGAAGCAGGAATCAGGACAAAAATGCTCTTGATTCTTAGGTCTTAACTTCTTGATTCAATTAAAAACATATGATAGGCATTATCCGCTACGGCGCCGGCAACATCTTCTCGCTTACAGCTGCTTTAGAGCGGCTGGGCATTGCCTATGGCATGGTGAACACCGAGGCCGACCTGGAACTATACGACCGTTATATTATCCCGGGGGTTGGGCATGCGGGCGCGGCTATGCGCAAGCTGGAACAAACCGGCCTGGTACCTGCCATAAAGGCATTAAAAAAACCAACTTTGGGCATTTGTGTGGGCATGCAGCTATTAACGTCGTACAGCGAAGAGGGCGACAGCAATTTATTAGACCTGTTCCCGATCAAAACGCTTAAATTTCCTGATACGGGTGTGTTTAAAGTGCCCCACACGGGTTGGAACCAGGTTGACGTTGAAAAAGAAAGCCCACTATTTGAAAATATACCCACCGGTTCACACTTTTACTTTGTACATTCATACTTTATTGAGTATAACAAACTATACACTTTATCGTCAACCAGTTACATAAACAAATTTTCGGCATCAATTTGGTATAACAACTTCTACGGCGTGCAGTTTCACCCCGAAAAGTCGGGCGCGTATGGCGAAACATTATTAAGAAATTTCTCTAAAATTTAAAACATGTATATTATTCCTGCCATTGATATTTTAAATAAAAAGGTTGTTCGCCTTCGCGAGGGCGATTACGAGCAGGTAACAGAATATGATGTTACACTCGAAGAAATGATTGAACGATACCAGAGCAATGGTACAAACTTCATCCACATCATAGACCTTAACGGCGCTAAAGGCGACTTTAGCAATCAGCAATACCTGTTTGATGTTATACATAAAACGGATATGCAGGTACAATACGGCGGTGGCATCCGTAGTATCGACCAGGTAAAACAACTGATAGATGCCGGAGTGCACCGCGTTATTGTAGGCACACAGGCCATTACCAACCCAAGTTTTCTGGAAGACCTGAGCAAGGCCATTTGCGGCCGCGACAAATGCAGCAACCAGGTAGTTATAGCTATAGATGTACTGGACGAGGTGATCAAATACTCGGGCTGGATGGAAAGCTCGCCCATTAAACTGATGGACTATGTTGACAAATGCCTGGCGCTTGGTTTCTTCCGCTTTTTGTGTACCGATATCAACAAAGACGGTAAACTTGGCGGCGCCGGTGTGGAGCTATACAGCAAACTGCTCGATCATTCGCCGTTTATCAAACTCATCGCTTCGGGCGGGGTAAGCTCTATGGCCGACATCGAGGAGTTAAGTAAAATAAAGGTTGAAGCCTGCGTTGTTGGCAAAGCCATCTACGAAAACCATATCAGCATAGAAGAAGTAAAAAACTGGAATTTGGAATCACTGATGTCAATTTAATCGCGCCCGAAGGGCGCATACCCAACCCGTCATTGCGAGGTACGAAGCAATCTCCAAATTTTGCATCGTCACTTAGCATGTGAAGAGATTGCTTCGTACCTCGCAATGACGCTCTACTAACCCCTATGCTTGCTAAACGAATCATCCCCTGCCTTGACGTTAAAGACGGCCGCACCGTAAAAGGTGTTAACTTTGTTGACCTGCGCGATGCCGGCGACCCGGTTGAACTTGCCTGGAACTACTCGCAGCAGGGCGCCGACGAGTTGGTTTTCCTGGACATTACAGCCACGGTAGAGCGCCGCAAAACCATGGTCGAGCTGGTGAAGTCAGTTGCACGGCAGATCAATATACCATTCACCATCGGCGGCGGTATCAACGAAATTGCTGATGCTGATGCACTGCTTAACGCAGGCGCTGATAAGATCTCCATCAATTCGGCCGCGGTGCGTAACCCGGCTTTGATTGATGAGCTGGCCAAAGCATTCGGTGTGCAGTTTGTAGTGATAGCGGTTGATACCAGGGTTATGGGTGATAAAAACATCGTCCACCTGAATGGCGGGCGTTTACCAACCGACAAGGAAACATTAAACTGGATTGTAGAGGCACAAAACCGCGGCGCAGGCGAAATACTGCTTACCTCGATGGACCACGATGGCACAAAGGCAGGTTTCGACAACGGATTACTTAAATTGGTTAACGATACGGTTAGCATCCCGGTGATAGCATCGGGCGGCGCCGGGTCGGTACAGCACTTTGTAGATGTGTTCCAAAAAAGCAATGTTGATGCCGCGCTGGCCGCTTCGGTATTTCATTACGGCGAGATATTGATACCCGATTTAAAAGCCGTTTTAAAAGAGAATGATATTAAGGTGAGGATGTAGATCCTCATCCCAACGCGTCATCCTATGTTTGTATAGGAGTTGTTTACAAGGAGAATAAGAATAATTTTATTGCAGAAGAAAAGGGTAAAGAGAAAAGATTAAGGCGTGTCA